>NZ_BDAC01000003.1 GCF_002091635.1 Pseudomonas indica NBRC 103045
GATGAGCGGGTTTTTCGTTTTGGACGGAGCAGCCGGATCAGACCAGCTTTTCCAGTTCCGGGACGGCTTCGAACAGGTCAGCCACCAGGCCGTAATCCGCGACCTGGAAGATCGGGGCTTCTTCGTCCTTGTTGATGGCGACGATGACCTTGGAGTCCTTCATACCGGCCAGGTGCTGGATCGCGCCGGAGATACCGACGGCGATGTACAGCTGCGGCGCGACGATCTTGCCGGTCTGGCCGACCTGCATGTCGTTCGGAACGAAACCGGCGTCGACCGCGGCGCGGGAAGCGCCCACGGCAGCGCCCAGCTTGTCGGCCAGCGCGTACAGGTGCTTGAAGTTCTCGCCGTTCTGCATGCCGCGGCCGCCGGAAACGACGATCTTGGCGGCAGTCAGCTCGGGACGGTCGGACTTGGCCAGCTCTTCGCCGACGAAAGCGGACTTGCCGGCATCGGCCGGACCGCTCACCGCTTCGACGGCAGCGGAACCGCCTTCGGCGGCAGCGGCATCGAAACCGGTGGTACGCACGGTGATCACCTTGATGGCAGCGGAAGACTGCACGGTGGCGATGGCGTTACCGGCATAGATCGGGCGCTTGAAGGTATCGGCGCTCTCGACGGCGATGATCTCGGAGATCTGGTCGACGTCCAGTTGCGCGGCAACGCGCGGCAGGAAGTTTTTACCGTTGGTGGTGGCAGCGGCCAGCACATGGCTGTAACCCTTGGCCAGCTCGGCGATCAGCGGAGCGACGTTTTCCGGCAGCTGGTGGGCATAGGCGGCGTTGTCGGCAACCAGAACCTTGGAAACGCCGGCAACCTTGGCGGCGGCTTCGGCGGCGGCGGAGCAACCACTGCCGGCGACCAGGACGTGGATGTCACCACCGATCTTCTGCGCAGCGGTCACGACGTTCAGGGTGGCAGGCGCCAGAGCGGTGTTAGTATGTTCAGCAACAACCAAGATAGTCATTTAGATTACCTTCGCCTCGTTCTTCAGTTTCTCGACCAGTTCAGCCACGGACTTGACCTTGATACCGGCGCTACGGGCAGCCGGCGCTTCGACTTTCAGGGTCTTGACGGTGGAAGCGGTGGAAACACCCAGGGCATCCGGGGTGAGCACGTCCAGCGGCTTCTTCTTGGCCTTCATGATGTTCGGCAGAGACGCATAGCGCGGCTCGTTCAGACGCAGGTCGGTAGTGACGATCGCCGGCAGGTTGAGGGCCACGGTCTGCAGGCCGCCGTCGATTTCGCGGGTGACGTTGACCTTGTCGCCAGCCACTTCCACCTTGGAGGCGAAAGTGCCCTGTGGCATGCCGGTCAGCGCACCGAGCATCTGGCCGGTCTGGTTGTTGTCGCTGTCGATGGCCTGCTTGCCCATGATCACCAGTTGCGGCTGTTCCTTCTCGACCACCGCCTTGAGCAGCTTGGCCACGGCGAGGGAGTTCAGCTCATCGTTGCACTCGACCAGGATCGCACGGTCGGCCCCCAGGGCCAGAGCGGTACGCAGCTGCTCTTGAGCGGCATTGGGGCCGATGGAGACGACGACGATTTCGCTGGCAACGCCTTTCTCTTTCAAGCGCACCGCCTCTTCCACAGCGATTTCGCAGAAGGGGTTCATCGACATCTTGACGTTGGCGAGATCAACGCCGGAGTTGTCCGCCTTGACGCGGACCTTGACGTTGTAGTCAACCACTCGTTTGACAGCTACAAGAACCTTCATGGATTCCTCGTTACTCTCCGGTGAATAAGAATGTCGCCAAGGCAAGCCTGGCCAGTGATGCAGGTCGGCCGGAACCGACTGTCAGCCTAGACGGCAAGCGCAAAACCGCCCGTATCTTGACCGTAACGCCCATTTGGGTCAATACGGCAAAATACCTCGCTATAAGCCTCGGAGCCTGATTCTATCAGGGCTCCACGAAATTCAAACAAACGTTTGTATTGGACCCGACAAAGGGTGTAGATATAATGCCCCGCAGCTCAGGTCAGGCAATGATCATAGCCTTCCCCCTATAACATCAAGAGTGCCTCGAGTAGGAGATAGCCTGTGGAACGCGAATACATGGAATTCGACGTCGTCATCGTCGGCGCCGGCCCTGCCGGTCTGTCCGCCGCCTGCCGACTGAAGCAGAAGGCCGCCGAAGCTGGTCAGGAGATCAGCGTCTGTGTGGTCGAGAAGGGTTCCGAAGTCGGCGCCCACATTCTCTCCGGTGCCGTTTTCGAGCCACGAGCCCTGAATGAACTCTTCCCCGACTGGAAAGACCTCGGCGCCCCGCTGAACACACCGGTCAAGCGTGACGACATCTATCTGTTCAAGAGCGCCGAAACCGCCAGCAAGATTCCGAACTTCTTTGTGCCCAAGACCATGCACAACGAAGGCAACTACATCATCTCCCTGGGCAACCTGTGCCGCTGGCTGGCCCAGCAGGCCGAAGGCCTGGGTGTCGAGATCTACCCGGGCTTCGCCGCCCAGGAAGCCCTGATCGACGAAAACGGCGTGGTTCGCGGCATCATCACCGGTGATCTCGGCGTCGATCGCGAAGGCAATCCGAAGGAAGGCTACTACACCCCCGGCATGGAGCTGCGCGGCAAATATACCCTGTTCGCCGAAGGTTGCCGCGGCCATATCGGCAAGCAACTGATCAAGCGCTACAACCTGGCGTCGGAAGCCGATGCCCAGCACTACGGCATCGGCATCAAGGAACTGTGGGAAGTCGACCCGGCCAAGCACGAGCAGGGCCTGGTGGTGCACACCGCCGGCTGGCCGCTGGACGATGAGAACATGGGCGGCTCCTTCCTTTATCACCTGGAAAACAACCAGGTGGTCGTGGGCCTGATCGTCGACCTGTCCTACAGCAACCCGCATCTGTCGCCGTTCGACGAGTTCCAGCGCTACAAGCACCACCCGGTGATCAAGCAGTATCTCGAAGGCGGCAAGCGCATCAGCTATGGCGCCCGCGCGATCTGCAAGGGCGGCCTGAACTCGCTGCCGAAGATGGTTTTCCCCGGTGGCGCGCTGATCGGTTGTGACCTGGGCACGCTGAACTTCGCCAAGATCAAAGGCAGCCATACGGCGATGAAATCCGGCATGCTCGCTGCCGAAGCCATCGCCGAAGCCCTGGCAGCCGGCCGTGAAGGCGGTGACGAGCTGACCAACTATGTCGACGCCTTCAAGGGCAGTTGGCTGTACGACGAACTGTTCCGCAGCCGCAACTTCGGCCCGGCACTGCACAAGTACGGTGCGCTGATGGGCGGAGCGTTCAACTTCATCGACCAGAACATCTTCGGCGGCAAGATCCCGGTCACGCTGCATGACACCAAGCCGGATCACGCCTGCCTGAAACCGGCAGCGGAATCGACCAAGATCGAATACCCGAAGCCGGACGGCAAGATCAGCTTCGACAAACTGTCCTCGGTGTTCCTCTCCAACACCAACCACGAAGAGGAACAGCCCTGCCACCTGAAGCTGACCGACCCAAGCATTCCGCTGACCAAGAACCTGCCGCTGTATGACGAGCCGGCTCAGCGCTACTGCCCAGCCGGCGTCTACGAAGTGGTCACCCAGGAAAACGGCGAGAAGAAGTTCCAGATCAACGCGCAGAACTGCGTGCACTGCAAGACCTGCGACATCAAGGACCCGGCCCAGAACATTACCTGGGTTGCGCCGGAAGGCACCGGCGGTCCGAACTACCCCAACATGTAAGAAAGAAAAGGCTCCTTCGGGAGCCTTTTTCATGTCCGGGCGTCACTCATCCTGCGGCCCGATGGGGAAAAACTGTCCCCCGCTCCAGATACCCAGCCAAGTGCGGCCATCCATTTCCCGTGGCACAGCCAATTCCACCAACTGGTAGAACACATTCCGGTGAATCAGCGCCTCCAGATTGGCGCGCACATGCACATACGGCGCAGGTTCCTGAGTCTCGGCATCCAGGGCGACTCGGATCGGGTGCTCGCCTCCCGCCTCCACTTCGTCCTCGACATTGGTGACGAAGCGCAACACCTGACGCTCCCCCTGCCCCTCGACGTCGACGCTCACAGCCACGAATGGCGCATCGTCCACCTTGATACCCACCTTCTCTACAGGCGTCACCAGAAAGTAATCGTCGCCATCGCGCCGAATGATGGTGGAGAACAGGCGCACCATCGGCTTTCGCCCGATCGGCGTTCCCATGTAATACCAAGTGCCGTCACGAGCGATACGCATATCGATATCGCCACAGAAATCGGGATTCCACAGATGTACCGGTGGCAAGCCCTTCTTTTCGGTCTTGGGAATCTGAGCGAGCAGGTCGCTCGCCTTGCCGGAATCGGACATGTTTGGGTTCTCCTTAACGGCTCAAGCCGAGCAAACTCCGAGCATAGTCACGCAGCGGCGGGCCCAGCAGGTCTTCCGGCTTGGCGTCATAGAGCGTCAGTAAACCGCCGCGGCTGCGAATGCGCGCAGTATCCACCAGATAGCGGGTGTTGGTTTCCACCAGCATCAATTGGATCACCCCACGGTCGGTGCCGAGACGATCCAGGGCCTCTTGGTCTTCCCACTCCTCCCAGGTTCCGATGCGGTCGTCGGCACTGGCGAACCGGCAGTAGAGAAGATAATGGGCACCTGCGGACCGCGCCTGCCCCATCGCCTCCTCCAGCCCGACCGGTGCCTTCGCGCGGCGAATCATGGGGAAATACTCCACGAAACCGTTGAAGGCCTCTTCGGCCACGACGTTGGGTCGCGGATAGGCCTTGCCGGGCGGCACGAAATGGCCCTGCGCGATGTAGATGAAAGAGTCGGGCTGCAAGCGCAGATTGTTGATCCGGCGAGTCTCGCTATGATCGAGGAGCCCCGCATCACCCAAGTGATAACGGGTACCCTCGGCAAGATCGCTGACACTCATGCAGCCCGCCAAGGCAGAAAAGACCAGCAATAGAATCAGACTTCGCATCGAACACTCCTGTGCCGGCGACGGAAAACCGGCAGACAGACGCCAGATGCAGCATCCGCGCCATCAGAGCCCACACTGCCATGTGCACCGGCTCCAACCGTTGACAGTCGAGAGGACCAGCGAACGCGCCTCGCACGGAGAACGGAATACCGGCTCGATATAGCGAATGAGAAATCGGCCATCGTTTTCTGTAAGTAAAGAAGCGATGTGCTCAGCCACCGATGATCTTCATCACCGTGACGCCACCGGAGAATGCCAGGTCCTGCTTATCCGCCAGCGCCCTGACCAGAAGCCGCTGCAATGCCGGAAGCGCCTGGTGGCGCGGCTTATCGAGCAGATCGCCGATGTAGTGACGATTGCTGGAAGACAGACACCCATGCAGCCAGCCGGTGGAGGACAGGCGCAGACGCGAACAGGTACGGCAGAAAGGCACGCTCTCGTTGGCAATCACGCCGAAAAAGCCGCCTTCGGGAATTTCATAGCGCAAGGCCGTGGCATCCAGCGGCGCCTCAGCCTGCTGATAGACGTAACGCTCACCGATCAGCTCGAGCAACTCGCCCATACCGACGAACTGCTGGTTGAACGCGCTGGGATCGCGGGCCAGGTGCCCCATGCGCATCAGCTCGATGAAACGCAGCTCGAACCCTCGCTCCAGGCAGTAGTCCAGCAACGGCAGTACCTGATCGAGGTTCTTGCCGCGCAGCGGCACCATGTTCAGTTTGATTTTCAGTCCGGCGGCACGCGCCTGCTCGAGGCCATCGAGAACCGTCGCCAGATCGCCGCCACGTGCGATATGGCGGAACGCCTCGGCATCCAGTGTATCCAGGGATACGTTCAGGCGACGGATGCCGGCCTCCAGCAATAAGGGAAGCTTGCGCGTCAGCAGCTGGCCGTTGGTGGTCAGGCTGATGTCCGACAGCCCCAGCGTGCCGACCGCGCGCATGAAAGGTTCAAGCTTGGGGCTTACCAGCGGCTCACCACCCGTGATACGCAGGCGCTCGATCCCCGCTGCCTCGATCAGATAGGCGACCCCGCGAATCAAGGCTTCGGCAGAAAGTTCGTCCTGCGCGGCAACCAGACGCTTGCCGTCCGGCACGCAATAGGTACATGCATAGTTGCAAGCGGCGGTCAGGCTGATCCGCAGGTTGCGGAAACGCCTGCCCTGGCGATCGACGATCATGGACGACTCCGGAGGCTGATGTTCCCGAGTATATCCCTCGACTTACCGGCCCGCATGCCTGGCAGCGCCATTCAGGCGCTGAATATCAGCCAGCCGCTGGATGTTCTCCATCGCGCCGACGCTTGTTGCCCATGCGCACTCCAATGTCCATGAGGAACTGGAAGAAACCTTCCTGATCCTCCAGAACTTCGCGCCAGAACGGCGAGTGGTACAGCGCCACGGCACCATGGACCAAAGCCCAGGCGGCACAGTAGTGGAAGTACGGCGGCACGTCCTCCAGCTTACCTTCGGCGATGCGGCCTTCGATCAGCTGGGTCAGTCGCTCGAAGTTCGAGGCGCGGATCCGGTGCAATTGCTCCACCATCTCCGGAACCTGGTTACCCTTGACCACCTTCTCTTCCAGGCGATCGAACAGCCGATAGCGCTGCGGGTCACGCATGCGGAACTCGAAGTAGGCGCGTGACAGAGCCTCCTTGTCCTTGGCGACGTTCTCCGAGTGGAAAAGCTCGTTCAAATCCCGCTCGTAGTCGAGCATCAGGCGCAGGTAGATCTCCGCCTTGGACTTGAAGTGCTTGTAGATGGTGCCTTTGCCGATACCGACGGCGTCGGCGATCATCTCCACGGTCACACTGTCCTCTCCTTGCTCGAGGAACAGTTTCAACGCGGTGTCGAGAATTTCCTGTTCGCGACGACGAAACTCACGGACCTTACGGGGTTCTTTCTGCATAAAGAGACTGAAGGGTCAAAACTCGAAGCCGCGTATTATGCCTAAATAGCAGGAAATTGCACGGAACAACCAATCATGTACGGCTTTCAAGACGAATTTCCGCAAGCTCATGGACTGCGCTATCTGAACCATGCCGCTGTCGCACCCTGGCCGAAACGCGCGACCCTGGCGGTTACAGCCTTCGCCGAAGAGAACGCACGCCTGGGCGCACGTGATTATCCAGACTGGCTGCAGACCGAGCGACGACTACGCGAACGCCTCAAGCACCTGCTCAATGCACCCAGCACCGCAGATATTGCGCTGGTCAAGAATACATCAGAAGCGCTGTCTTTCGTTGCCTTCGGTCTCGACTGGCGATTCGGTGACGAAATCGTCATCAGCGACGAAGAATTCCCCTCCAACCGGGTGGTATGGGAGGCGCTGAAGCCACGCGGGGTCGTGGTGAAGCAGATCGGCCTCCAAGGATCGGACCCGGAGGGGGATCTGCTTGCCGCCTGCGGCCCACGAACCCGGCTGCTATCGATCAGCTCCGTGCAGTACGCCAGCGGCCTGCGCCTGGATATCGAACGACTCGGCCATGCATGCCGGACCCGGGGCGTGCTGTTTTGCGTCGATGCTATCCAGCATCTCGGCGCCCTGCCCTTCGACGCCCAGGCATGCGACTGTGCTTTCGCCATGGCCGACGGCCACAAATGGATGCTCGGGCCGGAAGGACTTGGCGTCTTCTATTGCCGCAGCGACATGCGGGAACAACTGACGCTGCACGAGTACGGTTGGCACATGCTGGAACACGCCGGCGATTACGATCGCAGCGATTGGCAGCCCGCACGAACGGCAAGACGCTTCGAATGCGGCAGCCCCAACATGCTCGGAGCCATGGCGCTGGAGGCGAGCCTCTCGCTGCTCGAAGAGGTTGGAATGGATGCCGTGGGCCTTGCGCTGGCGGACCGGGTCCAACGGCTGTATGACGGGTTGACGAACATTGTCGGCGTGAGCCTGCACAGCCCGAGCGATCCGGCCCGACGCGCCGGCATCCTGACGTTCAGCCTGGACGGCTGGGATAACCAAGCGCTGTTCGAACGCCTCAAGGCTGAACAGGTCATCTGCGCCCAGCGCGGAGGAGGTATTCGCCTTTCCCCACACTTCTATACCGAAGCCCAGGTGATCGAAGAAACGCTGGCACTCCTGCATAGACTGGCCAACGCCTGAATCTCAGCAGGGACGGGGGTATTCCAAATCTGTTTAAAAAATGAGCGAAACCAATCTGGACGTTCGGGAATCTTCGCCAATACTTCAAGGTACTGGTGCGCGGTATCTCCCCCCAAGTGCCCCGCCAGTCAAGGTACCGTGGATCGCGTACCTTTGTTTTACTCCTAATGGTCTTAACCCGGATTCATCCCCCAGAACCCGGGTTTTTTTTGCGTATGCGCCTGGCTTGACCTGTGTTACTCAGTCAGATGAGCCAGCGGAAACAGTCGCCTGAAATTCGCGGTGGTTTGCACGGCAAACTCCTCGAAAGAAACCCCTCGCAGCTCCGCCATGAACTCGGCGACCTCTCGAACGTACTGTGGCAAATTCGGCTTGCCACGGTGAGGCACGGGCGCCAGATAAGGGGAATCGGTTTCCACCAACAGACGATCAGCCGGCACCTTGCGCGCGACATCGCGCAGAGCCTCGGCATTGCGGAACGTGACGATTCCGGACAGAGAAATATAGAAACCGATATCCAGCGCAGCCCTGGCCATTTCCCAGTCTTCGGTGAAGCAATGGAGAACGCCCGCTTGCGGCAACGCCGCCTCGCGAAGCAGGGCAAGCGTATCGGCTCGAGCTTCCCGGGTATGCACGATGACCGGCTTACCGGTAACTTTCGCGGCCTCCAGATGCAGTCGGAAGGATTGCTGCTGGCGTTCCGCGGCCTCCGGCTCGTAGTGGTAATCCAACCCGGTTTCGCCAATCGCCACCACCCGAGGGTGGTTCAACTCGCGCAGCAGCCAATCCAGCGCTGGCTCCGCACCCGGTTCGAGGTCCAGAGGGTGCACGCCGATCGAACAGTCCACATCGGCATATCGCTCAGCCAAGTGCTTGACCGCTGCAGCGTTGTCGGCGCTCACGCCAATGCAGAGGAAATGGCCGACACCACGCGCTCGCGCAGCGTCCAGCGCCTTATCGAGGGAGCCATCATGGGCACCCAGATCGAGGCGATCGAGATGGCAATGGGAATCGACGAGCATGGAGAAACCTCAATACGAAAGACCGCAAGCCCAAGCTCTCGGCTGGCGCTCCCGGCTTGCGGCTTGAGGCGTGTCACTTACATCGTGTGGGTCGGCCGATCGGACTTCAAGGCGCCGGCCAGATAGGTTTCGATTTTGTTGCGGGCAGTATTGTCGCCGTCGTTGAACTGCACACCAACACCTGCGGCACGATTGCCTTGGGCGCCTTTCGGGGTGATCCAGACCACCTTTCCGGCTACCGGAATCTTTTCAGGCTCATCCATCAGATTGAGCAGCATGAAAACTTCATCGCCGAGCTTGTAGCTCTTGTTGGTCGGAATGAACAAGCCACCGTTCTTAATGAAAGGCATATAGGCAGCGTACAGAACGGATTTGTCCTTGATGGTCAAGGACAGGATTCCGTTACGTGGCCCCAGATTCGGTGGCAGACTCATACGACGTTTCCCGGCTGAATTTCGGTGGGCCGATTCTAGCCCGGTCCGGGCAGGCTTGCCCACTGCACGAGCAAGGCTTCGAGAAGCAACACACGGTTGAGATTCGCCTTGCTCAATATTTTTTGCCGCTGAGCCAGTAACCAGTCCTGGATCGCCAGCACTTTCGGCTGCGGCGCCTTGTCCGCCAGGTATTGGACAACCTTGCGCATATCGTTCAGACCCAATCCTTCTTCGTCACGAGTCAACTGATAACGCAACATCAAATGCGCCCAGTCGCAGAACCAGTCGAACAGCAGCAACAGCGGGACCGCATTCCAGCCCTCTGCCAATTGGCTGGGCGCCACCTGTTGCTTCAATAGTTTCTTTACGCCCTCGACCACCAGGGCCCGCTGCTCCCGTGCCCCCTGCTCATGCAGCCGCAACGCGGTCAAAGGCGACCCACCGGCAAGTACCAGCAGTTCCTCTCGATCATCCGAGCCGCTCTCCGGCAGGGCCTGAGCCAACCACGCCAGGCTCTGGGAACGGTCCGGCAAAGGGCAAGCCTGCTGCACACACCGGCTCTTGATGGTCGGAAGCAACCGGCTGGGCTGATGGCTGATGAGCAGCAGGACGGTATCCCCCGATGGCTCCTCCAGGCTTTTCAGCAAAGCGTTGGCCGAGTTCAGGTTCATCGCCTCAGCCGGCTCCAGCAGTACGACCTTTCGCCCACCGAGCTGGGCCGTTTGCACGACGAACTCGACCAATTCGCGGACCTGGTCGACCCGGATCGCCTTGTCGGCCTCCTCAGGCTCTAGGACAAAGTTATCGGGATGAGTACCGGCCGCCAGCAAGTGGCACGCCTTGCACTGACCGCAAGCATCCAACCCGGCCGGCTGCTGGCAAAGCAGACGGGCCATCAGGCTCTCGGCCAATCGCCGCTTGCCGATCCCGGCGGGGCCATGCAGCAAATAGGCATGTGCATGCCGGGAACGGCCGGCCAGTTGTTGCCAGAGCCCGGCCTGCCAGGGAAATACCTTATCCACGAACACGCTCCAGAATCCGTGGCAACAATGCATCGAGCGAAGCCTGTACCTCGATAAGGGGCAGCGAGGCATCCACGACGCAATACCCCTCCGGACGCTCGGCGGCACGACGCAGGTAGGCTTGGCGGACAGCATCGAAGAACGCACGCCCTTCACGCTCGAAGCGATCGAGACGACCACGTGCACTGGCACGCGCCAACCCAACCTCCACGGGTAGATCGAAAATCAGACAGAGATCGGGACGAACGTCCCCCTGTACGAAACGCTCCAGTATGGCGATGCGATCCTCGGGCACACCGCGCCCGCCGCCCTGATATGCATAGGTGGCATCGGTGAAACGATCACACAACACCACTCGCCCTTCGGCCAGAGCCGGACGGATCACTTGGGCAAGATGCTGGGCACGGGCGGCGAACATCAGCAACAGTTCGGTATCCACGGCCATCGGCTCGTCGGACGGAGCCAGAAGCAATTCGCGGATACGCTCGGCCAGAGGCGTTCCCCCCGGCTCACGTGTCATGAGGACATCGATACCGTGGGCACGAAGGCGCTCGGCCAGATAATCGCGATTGGTACTCTTGCCGGCCCCTTCGGGACCTTCGAGGGTGATAAACAGGCCAGTCACAGGCAGTCCTTGATCATTGCGCATCCGGCTTCACGGCCGGCGGAATGGGTAACGGGCTGGAACGGTAATCGGAGCGGCGATTGAGCTGAAATTCGCGCACCGCCCGGTTGTGCTCCTCCAGGCTGCTGGAGAACACATGGCTACCGTCGCCCCGGGCGACGAAATACAGGCTCTTGCCTTCCGCCGGATGCAGCGCCGCATGAATCGCTTCGCGTCCCACCAAGGAAATCGGCGTTGGTGGCAGGCCCGCCTTGACATAGGTGTTGTACGGAGTCGGTTCGAGCAGATGAGCCCGCGTCAACTTGCCGTTATAGCGCTCGCCCAGGCCATAAATCACGGTCGGGTCCGTCTGCAGCAGCATTCCCAGTTTCAGTCTCCGAATGAAGACCCCGGCGATCTGGCTACGCTCCTCCGGTACCCCGGTTTCCTTTTCCACCAGAGAGGCCATGATCAACGCCTCGTAGGGATCACGGTAGGGTAAGCCTTCCGCCCGTTTCCCCCACTCTTCGGCGAGCACGCTTTCCAGTCGTGCATGGGCCTGCTTGAGCAGGTCCATGTCGCTCATCCCGCGAACATAACGGTAGGTATCGGGAAAGAAACGCCCCTCGGGATGCAGCCCGGCCTGCCCCAGACGCGCCATCAACTCAGCATCGGACAATCCGTCCAGGGTCTGTTCCAACTTGGCCTGGCGCGCCAATGCTGCACGCACCTGCCGGAAATTCCAGCCTTCCACCAGCGTCAGGCTGTATTGCACTACTTCGCCACGCTGCCAGAGCCCCAGCAGGTCGATCGCACGCATGCCCGGCGCCATTCGGTATTCGCCGCTGTGCAGCGCGTGAGAGGCCAGATTGAACCGCCAGTAGAGACGCAACCAGAAGGCATCACGAAGAATGCCTTCGCTTTCGAGACGGTTGAGCAATCCGCTGGGCGTCGCGCCGGCAGGCACGTCGAGCAACTGCTCCTCCGCCAGCTGCAAAGGCTGCTCGAGACTCTCGTGCTGCTGCCAGACAGCGAAAGCCAGCAGCAAGCCAGCCAACAGCAGGCCACTCTCCAGCAGCAACAGTAATTTGCGTATCACGAATCAGGAACCCAGGACGTCGCAGACAAGGGCTTGCAGTTTACGGGTCAGAGGACCAACGGGCCAGTCGCGCTCTTCCAACCTGATCACAGGCCAGACGCCATAGAGGCTGTTACAGAGGAAGATTTCATCAGCCTGCAGCAACTCCTCGTAGGCAATGTCTCTTACCTCGACGGATATGCCAGCAGCCTGCGCAATCGCCAGCACTTCTGCCCGCATGACTCCAGCCACACCGCAGCGGGACAGATCGGCGGTAACGAGCCGCCCGAGCCGGGCCATGAACAGGTTGCTGAAGACCCCTTCGATCACACGCCCCGATACATCGCGCATCAACCCTTCGGCGAAGGCGGGGTCCTGCCACTCGGAACGGGCCAGGACCTGTTCGAGTCGATTCAAGTGCTTCAGACCGGCGAGTGCCGGTTGCTCGGCGAGTCGGGTCCGACAGGAATACAGGCTGACGCCCCGTTCGGCATTGGCAAGAGGATAGGCCGGCAAGGCGCCGCCCTGAAGAATACGCCGCGCTTGCCCACCCACCGGAGGCGCGTAGCCACGCAGACCATCGCCCCTAGTCAGAATCAGCTTGACTACTCCGTCACCCAACACGGAACAGAATGCCAATAACTCAGACTCGATCAGCGCTTCATCGCAGGCCATTCCCAACCGGGTACGACCTTCGCTCAAACGCCGCAAATGCCGCTCCAGCAGGCGCGGCCGCCCCGCCCTGACGGCGATGGTCTCGAACAGACCATCGCCGTAGGCGAGCCCACGGTCCGTAACGGGCACATCACCCGCTGGCAGGCCGTCGACCCAGGTCAGCATCAGCCGGCAAACCGGCGGAACAGCAGCGAACCGTTGGTACCACCGAAACCGAAGGAGTTGGAAAGCACCACATCGATCGGCATGCTCTTGGCTTCATGCGGCACGAAATCGAGATCGCAGCCCTCATCCGGATCATCCAGGTTGATGGTCGGCGGAGCCACCTGATCACGAATCGCCAGCACACTGAAGATCGCCTCGACAGCGCCTGCAGCACCGAGCAGATGCCCGGTCATCGACTTGGTCGAGCTGACGGACAGGCGATAAGCGTGATCGCCGAATACCGACTTGACCGCGGCCGCCTCGGCAAGGTCGCCAGCAGGCGTCGATGTGCCATGGGCATTGATGTACTGGACCTGCTCAGCATTCAGCCCGGCATCGCGAAGCGCATTCTTCATGCAACGCGCGGCACCGGCTCCATCTTCCGGCGGCGACGTCATGTGGAAGGCATCGCCACTCATGCCGAAACCGACCAGCTCGGCATAAATGTGGGCTCCACGCGCCTTGGCATGTTCCAGCTCTTCGAGCACCAGCGCACCGGCCCCGTCGGATAGGACAAAGCCGTCACGCCCCTTGTCCCAGGGACGGCTGGCACGGGTCGGCTCGTCATTGCGGGTAGACAAGGCACGCGCAGCGCCGAAGCCACCCAGGCCCAAACCGCAGGCCGCCATCTCGGAGCCACCGGCAACCATGACGTCAGCCTCGCCATAGGCGATATTACGGGCCGCCATGCCGATGCAATGGGTACCCGTCGTACAGGCGGTGGCGATTGCATAGTTCGGCCCCTGAAGCCCTAGGTGGATCGACAGGAAACCGGACACCATGTTGATGATCGAACCGGGCACGAAGAACGGCGATATGCGCCTAGGTCCCTGCTCGATCAAAGATTTGCAGTTGTTTTCGATATTGGTCAGGCCACCGATACCGGAGCCCATCGCCACACCGATGCGCTCACGGTTGGCATCGGTCACTTCCAGACCCGAATCACGGACCGCCTGGAAACTGGCCGCCAAGCCGTATTGAATGAACAGGTCGAGCTTGCGTGCTTCTTTCGCCGAAAGATATTCCTCGACGTTGAAGCCCTTCACCGATCCACCGAAGCGGGTGGAATAGGCGGAAAGGTCCATATGCTCGATGGGGCCAATGCCACTACGGCCGGCCAGAATGCCCTGCCAGCTGCTCGGCACATCGGTCCCCAGGGGCGACAACATGCCCATGCCGGTTACCACGACGCGTCTACGCGACACAGCTATCTCCTCTTGCACGTTTGCAACACTTAAAGAAAAACCGCACGCCTGTTAGGGCAGTGCGGCTTTTCCGTGTCGGGAACCCGACGATTACATTACTGCGCGTGAGCGTTGATGTAATCGATGGCTTCCTGAACGGTGGTGATCTTCTCAGCCTGCTCATCCGGAATTTCGGTCTCGAATTCCTCTTCTAGAGCCATCACCAGCTCGACAGTGTCAAGGGAGTCGGCGCCCAGGTCTTCAACGAAGGAAGCGCTGTTGGTGACTTCCTCTTCTTTGACGCCCAGTTGCTCGGCGACGATTTTCTTGACGCGTTCTTCGATGGTGCTCATACCTTGTTTTCACTCCTATGGGAAAATCCGTGCAGCTGGGCTGCAGTGTATAGAAAGGGTTTTCAAACTTTCAAGCCAAACGGCCGCTCCCCTTCAGCAACACATCAACAAGCCGTCTCACCCATTGCACTTTTGTAACGGATTCTAGACAGCCCTTATGACAGTTTTCTGAAGGAAGACGTCACATTCAAGCCATGTACATACCGCCATTCACTGGAATGGTAGCTCCTGTTACGTAAGCCGCACCGTCGGAAGCCAAGAAGGCCACGACACTGGCGATTTCCTCGGCCTGCCCCAGGCGCCCCAGCGGAATCTGGGTCAACAGCGCTTCCCGCTGGGAGTCGGGCAATTCGCGGGTCATATCGGTATCAATGAAGCCAGGAGCCACCGCATTGACGGTGATTGCACGCGATCCGACTTCCCGCGCCATCGCCCGGGTGAAACCCTCGAGCCCAGCCTTGGCGGCCGCGTAGTTGACTTGGCCGGCATTACCCATGGCACCCACGACCGAACCAATATTGATGATCCGCCCCCAACGGGCTTTTGTCATGCCGCGCAGCACGCCCTTGGACAGACGGAACAGGCTGTTGAGGTTGGTATTGATGACATCATGCCATTCGTCGTCTTTCATGCGCATCATCAGATTATCGCGCGTAATGCCGGCATTATTGACCAGGATCAGCGGCTGACCGAGATGCTGCTGAATGTGCTCCAAGGTACTGGCAACCGATTCGTCATTGGCGACATCCAACACCAGGCCGGCACCTTCGATACCATTGGCCTTGAGGGTTTCGGCGATACGCTCGGCACCGTTCGGGCTGGTGGCGGTGCCGATCACGACAGCTCCCTGGCGCCCCAACTCCAACGCAATGGCCTGACCGATGCCTCGGCTCGCTCCGGTAACCAGCGCAACTTTACCTTGCAGACTCATAGTCCTTCTCCTTGTTCAAGCCAAAGCGGCACGAGCAGCCGCAAAAGCTTCGGGGGTATCGAGATTATGCGTATTCACGCCCTTGACACAGCGCTTGTTCAAGCCGGAAAGCACCTTGCCAGGGCCGCATTCGACCAGCTCGGTCACACCGCTCTCAGCCAGACGGACCATGGATTCCACCCAACGCACCGGACTGTAAAGCTGGGCCAACAGGTCGCGCTTCAGAATGTCGAGATCGGATACCACGGCGGCGCTGACATTCTGGACCAGAGGAATCTCAGGCTTCTGCCAGTCGATCGCATTCACCGTTTCGGCAAAGCGCTCTGCGGCCGGACGCATCAATTCGCAATGCGACGGCACGCTGACCGGCAGCGCCATGGCACGTTTGGCACCGCGTGCCTTGCATGCCTCGATCGCCCGCTCGACCGCCGCCGCGGCGCCGGCCACCACAACCTGGCCCGGCGCATTGAAATTCACTGCGCTGACCACTTCGCCCTGGGCCGCCTCGGCACAAGCAGCCAGCACATCGGCATCTTCCAGGCCAAGGATCGCGGCCATACCGCCCTGCCCGGCCGGAACCGCCTGCTGCATCAGCTGGCCGCGACGCTCGACCAGCCTCACTGCATCGGCCAGCCCCAGGCTGCCGGCAGCGACCAGCGCCGAATATTCGCCAAGGCTGTGACCGGCCACGAAAGCGGGACGCACGCCGCCCTGGGCCAGCCACAGGCGCCACAACGCCACCGAAGCGGTGAGAATGGCTGGCTGGGTTTTGTCGGTCTGGTTGAGTTGCTCTTCCGGCCCCTGCTGGGTCAATGCCCAGAGATCGTAGCCAAGCGCCTCGGAAGCCTCAGCGAAGGCATCCAGCACCAGCGGCTGTTGAGCGCCCTGCTCGGCCAGCATGCCGAGCGACTGGGAGCCCTGGCCAGGGAAGACGAATGCGAGGGATGCGGACATGTAAACAGTTCCCTATTGATCTTATCGTCGTGACATTCACGCTTGGCATAGCCAAACGGAACGAACTGACAGTTGGATGACAGCCCTTCGGGCGCAGTCACATCATCCTACAGCAAGAGATGCTCCAGACGGCCGTGAAGACGCTCCGGGAGATCTTCCTCAATCTCCTTGAGAGCCCGCCGAATGGCACTCTGGAAGCTCTCCGCCCCTGCGGAGCCGTGGCTTTTGATCACGATTCCCTGCAAGCCGAGAAAACTGGCGCCGTTGTAGCGCGCCGGCGCAAGATCAGCCTGCAGACGACGCAGGAACGGCAGCGCCAGCGCCCCCACCATGCGAGCAACGACCCCTTGCCGGAACAGCTCGCCCATCCGAGCGGAGATCATGGCAGCCAACCCCTCGCTGGACTTCAGCAGGATGTTGCCGACGAAGCCATCGCAAACGACCACATCGGCCGCCCCACGAAACAGCCCATCCCCTTCGACGTAGCCGATGTAGTTAATCCCAGAGGCCTGCTGCAACAGACTCGCAGCCAGCTTGACCTGCTGGTTGCCCTTGACGTCTTCGGTGCCTACGTTGAGCAAAGCCACTCGAGGGCGATCGATGCCGAGCGCCTCCGCCGCGACAGCTCCCATGACAGCGAACTGATAGAGATGCTCCGCACTGCAATCCACATTCGCGCCGAGATCAAGAAGATGGCAATGCCCTTTTTCGGTAGGCACCGCCGTCACCATCGCCGGTCGATCGATACCTGGCAATGTTTTCAGGACATAACGGGACAGCGCCATCAACGCCCCCGTATTACCGGCGCTGACACAGGCACGAGCCTGGCCGTTACGCACCAGTTCCAGAGCCACGCGCATGGAAGAGTCCGGCTTGCCGCGCAAGGCCTGTGCGGGCCGCTCATCCATCCCGATGACTTCACCGGCATGCTGAATGCGCAGACGAACGCGATCCACATCCCGGCCACGGGCAATCAATTCTTCAAGGAGGGGGGCTTGACCGACAAGGGTCAGGTGCAGCGAGGGGAAAGAGGCCAAACAGGCAAGGCTGGCCGGAACAATGCAGTGGGGACCGAAGTCCCCACCCATTGCGTCAATCGCGATGATCGGAGCGGACAAGGATTACTCGTCAGCGCCCTTGTCGATCACTTTGCGACCACGATAGAAGCCGTCCGGGGACACGTGGTGGCGCAGATGCACTTCACCGGTGCTCTTCTCGACGGACAGAGCGTTGGACTCCAGCGCGTCGTGGGAGCGACGCATGTCGCGCGCGGAACGGGATTTTTTGTTCTGCTGAACAGCCATAACTAATTAACTCCTAAACGTTTGGGTCACGCTTTAACTGCGCCAGTACGCTGAACGGGTTGGACCGCGATACCTCGTCCTCGCTCGGCTCAGGCTCTTCGAGACCGACCGGATGCTGGCAAACTTCAGGGTCATGGAGCGGAACAATGGGCAGGGCGAGCAACAGCTCATCCTCGACCAACGTCAGCAGATCCAAAGGATCCTCATCCACTTCCAGCACGTCGTAACCTTTGGGTAGAGACTGGGTGTTCGCCCCGGCCTTCACCACAGCGTAATCACACTCGCTATGGATCGGCAGAGCGACCAGCTCAAGACAGCGCTGGCAAACCATCTTTACCTCTACGTCGAGTTCGCTATGGATAACCACAGCCCTTTGCTCGTTACGCCCGAAAGCAAGCTTCGCGCGCACGACCCCGGCATTTTCAGCCAAGGGCTCGCAAAGTCTCGGCAAATCGGCCAGCGACAACTCCCCTTCGAGGGTAACGTCGCGATCAGCCAATTTGCGCGGATCGACATGAGGTGGAATAGGCCCATTCAACATAGGCGCAGCATTCTAGGGATGCCCCTCCCCCCTGTCAAAGGAAATTCGGCCTGTCCGCCATCGAAACCGACAGCTAGAATCTCCGCTTATCAAGGAGAACCTTCATGCAACCCCTTGTACTCGCTTCCAGCTCTCCCTACCGGCGAGAGCTCCTCGCCCGCTTGCGCCTGCCTTTTACCTGGCAATCACCCGACATCGATGAAACCAGACACCCCGAAGAGCCGGCCGAAGCCCTGGTCCGTCGGCTCGCAGAAGAAAAGGCCAGAGCCCTCGCAGACAGCTACCCGCACCACCTGATCATCGGCTCCGATCAGGTAGCCACACTCGGAGAGCAGATTCTCGGTAAACCCCACGAACACGCCAAAGCCAGGGAACAACTGCAGGCCGCCAGCGGTAACAGCGTGACCTTCCTCACCGGCCTGGCCCTGCTCAACACCGCGACAGGCCGCTGCCAGACGGATTGCATTCCTTTCACCGTGCACTTCCGCCCCCTGAAGCCAGCCAGCATCGAGCGCTATCTGGAAGCGGAGCGCCCGTACGATTGCGCTGGCAGCTTCAAGTCGGAGGGATTGGGCATCAGCCTGTTTCGCGCAACCGACGGGGTAGACGCCACCAGCCTGATCGGGCTTCCGTTGATCCGATTGATCGACATGCTGCTTGCCGAAAGTATCGAAATACCCTAACGAAAGGCCCGGAAAACCGGGCCTTTCGTTATCGAATCAACGCAGCTGCGCTCCTTGCAACCCCATCCACAAGGACAGTTGCTCCACCACGCCCGTACCCAGCTTTTTGGCGAAGCGGTCGATAGGGCTCTCCTGAACGGTGTAATCCACCATCTCCTCGGCCCCGATGATCTCCCGCGCCACGTAGCTGCTGCTTCCCAGGCTATCGACCAGCCCCAACTGCAGCGCCTGTTCGCCGGACCAGACCAGACCAGAGAATAACTCCGGGCTTTCCTTCAGACGATCACCCCGCCCTCGCCTGACACTATCGATGAACTGTCGATGGGTCGTTTCCAGCACACCCTGCCAAAAACGAACCTCGTCCTCTTTCTGCGGCAGGAACGGATCGAGGAAAGCCTTATGCTCACCCGCCGTGTAGACGCGCCGCTCGACACCGAGCTTTTCCATCAGATCGACAAATCCGAAGCTGGCCGCCGTCACACCGATGGAGCCGACAAGACTGGCTTTGTCGGCATAGATCTCGTCCGCCGCACTGGCGATGTAGTAAGCACCGGACGCACCGGCATCAGCGATCACCGCGTAGAGCTTGATGTCTTTGTGCAAGCCACGCAGGCGACGAATCTCGTCATAGATATAACCGGACTGAACAGGGCTACCCCCGGGGCTGTTGATCCGCAGGATCACCCCCTTGGTCTTCGGATCTTCGAATGCCTTTCGCAAGGCACCAACGACGTTGTCGGCACTGGCCGCCTCCTTGTCCGCAATCAAGCCCCGAATCTCGATCAACGCCGTATGGCTCTCAGCTCGCCCAGCGGACGAACCAAGATTCAAGGCCGGGGAGAAGACAATCAGCGCTCCGAACAGGTAAATGAATACCAGCAGCTTGAAGAATATCCCCCAACGACGGGAACGCCGCTGCTCCTGCACGCTTGCCAGCAGGGCTTTTTCGAGCAGTTTCCAGCTTCTCTCGTCATCCGCCCCAGAAGCCGGCGCCTTCCATTCATCCGACATCTCATTCCACCTCGATCATTTATTTCGCCACCCCAGCCCCAAGCCAGGCGCGCAATTCTGAAAACTCTTCAATCGCCAGCAATGGTTCATGCTCGAGCAGAACCTCCAGCGGCTGAGCACCATAGCCGACCGCCACCGCATCCAGCCCCGCCCGCCGAGCCATCAGCAGATCGAAGGAAGAGTCCCCCACCATAAGGGCCTGCTCCGCCACCATGCCGCAATGCGCGAGAATTTCATGCAGCATGAGCGGATCGGGCTTACCAGCAGTCTCATCGGCACAGCGAGTCACGTCGAAATAATCCAGCCAGCCATGACCCGCCAGAACATGATTCAGACCGCGGCGACTCTTGCCCGTCGCCACAGCCAGGCGGTACCCCGCCTGCCTGAACGCCCCCAGCGACTCGACCACCCCCGGGAACAGCGCCGAAGGCTCGTTTTCGAGAGCCAGGTAATGTTCGCTATATTGCTGGCGAAAGCGCTCCACACGCCCCGCGTCCCGCTCAAGCTCGGGATACAGGGTCCGGATCGCCTCCGACAGCGAAAGACCGATAATCCCTTTGATTGCCGCCTCCGCACGCTGCGGCAACGAGCAAGACTCGGCCGCCCGACGCATGGATTCAACGATCCGCCCGATGGAGTCGACCAGAGTGCCATCCCAATCGAAAATCAACAGCCGATAGTCACGCACCAAGACGCTCCAGAGTCTGTACCCACATATCGTCGACAGGCGCCTCCAGACGCAACTCGCCACCCTCAGGCAGCGGCACGGTCAACGAATAGGCATGAAGGAACAGGCGCTTGCCTCCCAAGGCACGGATTTCCTGGGTAAATGCCTCATCACCATACTTGGCATCCCCCGCGATCGCGTGCCCAGCATGCTTGGCATGTACGCGAATCTGGTGGGTACGCCCGGTAATGGGACTGGCCTCGACCAAAGTGGCAAAATCACCGAAGCGACGCAGGACACGGAACTCGGTCAACGCATCCTTGCCCTCGGTATTGACCTCGACCATACGCTCGCCGGAGCGCAGGTTGTTTTTCATCAACGGCGCGCGAACCTGCTTCTTCGACGTCGGCCAACTGCCTCGCACCAGCGCCATGTAGCGCTTATCCACGCCATCGCCACGCAGCGCCTCATGCAGATGGCGCAACATGCCGCGTTTCTTCGCGATCATCAACAAACCGGACGTATCCCGATCCAGGCGGTGTACCAGCTCGATATCCTTGGCCTCCGGGCGCAATTGGCGAAAAGCCTCGATCACCCCATAGCTGAGCCCGCTCCCGCCGTGCACGGCGATACCCGCCGGCTTGTTGATAACAATGAGAGCCTTATCCTCATAGAGGATCGCCTGCTCAAGGCGCTCCAGGAGCCCCTGAGCAAGCGGTGCCGGCTCGTCGCGCTCGGCCAGACGCAGCGGCGGCACGCGCACGATGTCGCCCGCCTGAAGCTTGTATTCAGGCTTGATTCGACCTTTGTTCACCCGCACTTCGCCCTTGCGCAAAATGCGGTAAACCAGCGTCTTGGGCACGCCCTTGAGCTGGGTACGAAGGAAATTGTCGATGCGCTGGCCGGCAAATTCCGGCGCGACCTCGAGCAGCTGAACGCCGGAGGTCGGAAGGGAGGGAGTCGTCATGGCCGGCATCATAACAATTTTTCATGCAATTGAAGCACTTAATCATTGCTGCTATAGTCGCGAACGCCGCCAAAAGCGGCCTGGTCCGCGGATGATCGCCAAAACTGCCATCCCGACCATATGCAAACCCATTCAGGACGCGAGGCCGTCCGACGGGATTTCGCCGCGAAAGGCCGCGATCTTCCCGGAAACCCAAGCCTCGAGCCATGACGCGCGATCGCCCGAACGGGCAGTCGCGGTAAATGCCAACCCGCTGCGGATTCTGCGAGCGGCACCCGATTTTCAAGGGATACGTGTAGGGTGGAGATGCACGACCATCGGACTGTGTAGCAGCACGCTTTATTCAAGACGCTTCATCTCGTCCGCTGCCGATGGTTGATTCCTCCCCTGAGAAAGTGCTTTCTGTCACAACAGCAAGCAGGAGACGTAGTCGCGACCCCGGCCTTTCGGCCGAACGTTGCTAGACACTGGAACGGCCGACAACCATTCCTGACGCGCCCTGACACCGACCGCGAGAGTCGTGTGTGCCGAACGCCGTTTCCGGCAGCACCGGAAACCGAACGGTACTACATGAAAAGAATGCTGATTAACGCGACTCAGCCCGAAGAGTTGCGTGTTGCACTGGTCGACGGCCAACGCCTGTACGACCTGGACATCGAATCGGGCGCCCGCGAGCAGAAGAAGGCCAATATCTATAAAGGCCGCATCACCCGCGTCGAACCCAGCCTCGAAGCCGCTTTCGTCGATTTCGGCGCCGAGCGCCACGGCTTCCTCCCCCTCAAAGAAATCTCCCGCGAATACTTCAAGAAGAACCCCGAAGGCCGCATCAACATCAAGGAAGTGCTGAGCGAAGGCCAGGAAGTCATCGTCCAGGTCGAAAAGGAAGAACGCGGCAACAAGGGCGCCGCCCTCACCACCTTCATCAGCCTGGCTGGCCGCTACCTGGTGCTGATGCCCAATAATCCGCGCGCCGGCGGCATTTCCCGCCGCATCGAAGGCGAAGAACGCAACGAGCTGCGCGAAGCCCTCAACGGTCTCAACGCCCCCGCCGATATGGGTCTCATCGTTCGCACTGCCGGCCTGGGCCGCAGCAGCGAAGAACTGCAATGGGACCTGGACTACCTGCTGCAGCTCTGGACTGCCATCAAGGAAGCGTCCCAGGACCGCGCCGCCCCGTTCCTGATCTACCAGGAATCCAACGTCATCATCCGCGCGATTCGCGATTACCTGCGCCAGGACATCGGCGAAGTGCTGGTCGATAGCGTCGAGGCCCAGGAAGAAGCGCTCAGCTTCATCCGCCAAGTGATGCCTCAGTACGCCAGCAAGATCAAGCTGTATGAGGACAGCGTCCCGCTGTTCAATCGCTTCCAGATTGAAAGCCAGATCGAAACGGCATTCCAGCGCGAAGTCAAACTGCCGTCCGGTGGTTCCATCGTCATCGACCCGACCGAAGCCCTGGTATCCATCGACATCAACTCCGCTCGCGCGACCAAGGGCGGCGATATCGAAGAAACCGCGCTGCAAACCAACCTGGAAGCCGCTGAAGAGATCGCCCGCCAGCTGCGCCTGCGCGATATCGGTGGTCTGATCGTCATCGACTTCATCGACATGACGCCGGCCAAGAACCAGCGCGCCGTCGAAGAGAAGGTGCGCGAAGCCTTGGAAGCCGACCGTGCACGCGTCCAGATCGGTCGCATCTCGCGCTTCGGCCTGCTGGAGATGTCCCGCCAGCGCCTGCGCCCCTCCCTGGGCGAAACCAGCGGTATCGTCTGCCCGCGCTGCAACGGTCAAGGCATCATCCGTGACGTCGAATCCCTGTCGCTGGCGATCCTGCGCTTGATCGAAGAAGAAGCGCTGAAAGACCGCACTGCCGAAGTGCGCGCGCGCGTGCCCTTCCAGGTTGCAGCCTTCCTGCTGAACGAAAAACGCAACGCCATCACCAAGATCGAGTTGCGCTCCCGTGCTCGCATTTTTATCCTGCCGGATGACCACTTGGAAACCCCGCACTTCGAAGTGCAGCGCCTGCGCGACGACAGCCCGGAAGTCCTGGCCGGTCAATCGAGCTACGAAATGGCGCCGAGCGAGGCCGAAGAAGCCCACCCCATCAGCGCCACCCGCACCCTGGTTCGTCAGGAAGCCGCGGTGAAGACCGCGCCGCAGCGCACCGTTCCCGCACCGGTACCGGCCAGCGAACCCACAGCCGCCGCCAAACCCTCCGCGGAACCGAACCTGTTCAAGGGCCTGGTCAAGTCGCTGGTCAGCCTGTTCGCCGGCAAGCCGGAAGAGAAACCCGCCGAAACCACCGGCAAGCCGAGCAGCGAACGTCCGGCGCGTAGCGAGGAGCGGCGCTCCAGCCGCCAGCAGAACCGCCGCCGCGATGGCCGCGAAGGTGGTCGCCGCGATGACGAGCGCAAGCCGCGCGAAGAACGCCAGGCTCGCGAAGAACGTCAACCCCGCGAGCAACGCGAAGAGCGCCAGCCGCGCCCGCCCCGCGAGGAACGCCCGCGTGACCGCGAAGTAGCCGAAGGCCAGGAGAGCCGTCGCGAACGCCAGCCGCGCGAAGAGCGTCAACCGCGCGAGGAACGCAAGCGTGAGCTGCGCGAACCGCTGGATGCCCAGCAGGAAACCACGCGCGAAGAGCGCCCTGCCCGTCCGCCGCGCCCTCCGCGCGAAGAGCGTCAGCCCCGCGCCGCCGAGCAGGCCGCGAACGAAGAAGAACTGCTGCAGGGTGAAGAGCAGCACGAAGAGTCCCAGGAAGGCAGCGATGGCGAACGCCCCCGCCGCCGCTCTCGTGGTCAACGCCGCCGCAGCAACCGTCGTGAACGCCAGCGCGACGCCCAAGGCAACGAAATCGAAACCACCGAGGAAGACGGTGCCGAACGCAACGAACCGCAGGTCTCCGGTCTTGCAGTGGTTGCGGCAGCAGAGGCCTCCGGCGTGATCGCCAGCGAAATCCAGGCGGAAACCGCAGCAGCCGAGCAAGGCGTTCAGCCAGAAGCAGAAACCAGCGCCCCTGCCGAAGCCGAGGTCGTTACTTTCGTCGCCGAGCAGGCTGCTACCGAGCAGCCCCAGGCAGAGGCCGAGGTAGCTACCGCCACACCGGAAGAGCCTGCAGCCCAAGCGCCCGAGGAAACCGCCGCTACACCTGCGACCGAGACTGCCCCCGAAGCTCCGCAAGCCGCTTTGGAGCAACCAGCCGCACCGGTCGCTCCGAGCACGGGCCGCGCACCGAACGATCCCCGTGAGGTCCGTCGCCGTCAACGCGAGGCCGAACGCCTGGCACGGGAAGCTGCGGAAGCCGCCAAGGCAGCCGAAGCCACACAACAGGTCGAGGCACCAGTAGCCGAAGCGAATGTAGAAGTGGAAGCAGAAGCCACTGCAGAGCCGAGCACCGAAGCCGTTCAACCGGTGGACGAAGCCCAGGTGATCGAGCCGATCGCTCCGACCGTAGAACCGGAATCGGTCGAGCCTGAAGCCGAAAAGACCATAGCCGAGGCAACCAACGAGCCGGAAAGCGCGGCCACGCCTGAAACCGAAACCGAAACCGAAACCGAAACCGAAACCGAAAAAACGGAAGACCAGCAGAGTGATGAAATCAAGCCACACGCTTGATTTCACACTGCCAATAAAAGGGGATGCCTAGGCATCCCTTTTTATTGATGGCTCCGAACCACCGCCTCACCACTGGAATCAGCAAGTTCAAATCACGTTCGGCTCTATCTCCAGCGCCACGCCGAAGCGTGCAGCGACATCCGCCTGTATCCGTTGCGCCAAGCCCAACAATTGTGCCCCGCTGGCATTGCCATAATTCACCAGGACCAACGCCTGCAAGCGATGCACGCCCGCATCACCGTCTCGAAAGCCTTTCCAGCCAGCCCGCTCGATCAACCAGCCCGCTGCCAACTTTACTTGCCCATTGGCCTGGGGATAGACCACCAGATCCGGGTGCTCAGCTTGTAAATGCACCGCGACCTCCGCACTGACCAGCGGATTCTTGAAGAAACTACCGGCATTTCCAAGCTCGGCAGGGTCTGGCAATTTTTCCCTGCGAATGGAACAGATCGCATTGCTCACATCGATAGCCGTGGGATCGGAAATACCTTGATCAGCCAATCGCTGCCGCACCGGCCCATAGTCCAGATGCAGGCGCTTTTGGCGACTCAAGGCAAAGCGCACCCGCAGAATGAGCCACCGTCCTGCCTGTCGCTTGAACAGACTATCCCGATAACCGAACGCGCAGTCTTCCAACATGAAGTCCCGCAGCTCGCCACTATGACGATCGAGCGCGGTCAGCCCGGCAAAGACATCCTTGATTTCCACACCATAGGCACCGATGTTCTGCATCGGTGCAGCCCCCACGGTGCCGGGAATCAGGCTGAGGTTTTCCAGGCCGATCAAGCCCTGGGACAGACTCCACAGCACGAATGGATGCCACGGCTCTCCCGCCTCCGCCTCGACGACTACCTGTTCACCATCGTCGCTAAGAATGCGAATGCCTCGGCTGGCCATCCGCACTACCAAGGCCTCGACATCAGCCGTCAGCAGCAGATTGCTCCCTCCGCCGATCAACAGCAAAGGCAGCCCTTTCTGCTCGGCATCACTCAAAGCCTTGCGCAGTTCTTGCTCCCCCCGCACTTCTACGAACAGGCGGGCGGATACGTCCACGCCGAACGTATTGAACGGCTTCAGCGACTGGTTTTCCTGAAAATGCAAACTCACAGCCGCCCCTTGATCTCTGCCAGAAGCGCATCGCTGGCCCTCTCGATCAGGTCCAGAACCTGCTCGAAGCCGTCTTCACCGCCATAGTAAGGATCAGGCACTTCGTCCAACGCCATGTCATAGCGGCGCAAGAAAAGATCCAACTCGGCCCGGGCAGTCGCAGGCCGCACCGCCTGGATATTCCGAAGGTTGCTGCGATCCATTGCCAGGACCAGATCGAAGCGCTCGAAATCTTCGCGCTGGAACTGACGGGCGCGCAACCCGGACAGGTCATACCCACGCAGACGCGCAGCCCGGCAGGTACGGCTATCCGGAGCCTTTCCCACGTGCCAGTCGCCCGTCCCCGCCGAATCGATATGAATTCGCTCTTCCAGGCCTGCTTCACGCACGCGATGGCGAAAGACGCCTTCCGCAGTCGGCGAACGGCAAATATTGCCGAGACATACGAACAGAACGCGCATCACGCCCCCAGCAGGCGGCGCACCCGCTCCAGGTCTTCCGGCGTATCCACACCGGCCGGCGGCGCTTCCAACGCATCGGCGACATGGATGCGCACGCCATGCCAGAGCGCACGCAACTGTTCCAGGCTTTCGGTGTTTTCCAGCCAGCAGGGCCCCCAGGAAACGAAGTCATGGAGAAAACCGGCACGGTAGGCATAGATTCCGATATGCCTGCGATACGGAACGCCGACAGGCAGGCTTTCCTTGCTCTGCGCAAAGGCATCACGCGCCCAAGGCAACGGGGCACGACTGAATGTCAGCGCGAGACCATCAAGATCCGCAACGACCTTCACGACATTGGGATTGAACAACGAGGCCACGTCTTCGATCGGCTCAGCCAGTGTCGCGATCCCCGCTTCGGGATGAGCAGCCAGATTGCCGGCCACCTGGTCGATGATCGAAGGGGGGATCAATGGCTCATCGCCTTGTACGTTGACGACGATGGCGTCGCTGGCCAGGCCCAATTGAGCCGCCACTTCGGCCAGCCGGTCAGTCCCGGAGTTATGCTCGACACGGGTCAGCAACACCTCCGCACCGAACGCACGACACGCCTCGACAATACGCGCATCGTCGGTGGCCACAACCACACGACTGGCGCCGCTACGCCCGGCCTGCTCCCAGACGTGGCGAATCATCGGTTTGCCGGCGATATCCTGCAGCGGTTTACCGGGCAGGCGGCTGGAGGCAAAACGAGCGGGGATGACAACGGTAAAGTCGATACTCATTTGTCCAGACGCTCATCGACACTGAGGGTACGGGCTTCGCTTTCCAGCATGACCGGGATGCCGTCGCGCACAGGGAATGCCAAAGCATCCGCCTTGCAGATCAGTTCGGATTTATCGTCGGTGAGCTTGAGCGGCCCTTTGCACAAAGGGCAGGCCAGAATATCGAGCAGTTTCGGATCCATGGGAAATTCCTGAGGTGGTCTAGTCATCCGGATATGCCGGCTCGAAGCGCCCTCTCCGGCGCCGGCCTCGTCTGCATCCGAAGCCAGATGGACAGGCAGGATCAGAGACGGTCGGGCAACAGACGGACCAGTTGCGCATCGAACCAGGCAACGAAGCTGGCCGATGGCATGGCATCCACTGCCAGATACCACCAGTCTTCAGCCGCGAAACCTCGGCATTTCACCGCATCCTTTTCGGTCATCACCAGGGGTAGCGGCGGGCTGAAATGCAGCTCAGCGGCGCTGTATCGGGCGTGGTCGGCGAAGGCGTGCGGAATCGGGCGCCAGTGTAGCGCTTCGAGGGTAGCGAAGAAACGCCGTGGATTACCGATGCCAGCAACCGCGTGCATTGCTTGCCCTGAAGGAAAACTGTCCAGCGCCCGCCGTTCGTCACTGGCCAGATTGATCAGTGCGGAGGGCCGCAGCTGGAAAGCGAAACCATCCTGCCGGTCCTCAGCGGCACCGTTATAGAGCAAGGCGTCCACACTGAGCAGGCGAGTTTCAGGTTCGCGCAGAGGACCGGCCGGAAGGCAGCGGCGATTACCCAGGCCACGGGCGGCATCGATCAGAACCAACTCCAGGTCGCGCGCCAGGCGATAGTGCTGCAACCCGTCGTCGCATAGGATCAGATCCAGCGACTCGGTTTCCAGCAAGGCGCGCACCGCCCGGGGCCGGTCGGGATCGATCACCAGGGGTACGCCTGTGCGCTGGACGATCAACAAGGGCTCGTCGCCAGCCTGCTCCGCGGCGTCCGTCAGTTTGACACGCCAAGGCAGTTGCGGAGGATGGGCACCATAGCCGCGGCTGACCACGCCGACCCTCAACCCACGCGCCCGGCAATGTTCGATCAGCCAGAGGATCAGCGGCGTCTTGCCGGTGCCGCCAACGGTGATATTGCCAACTACCACCACCGGAACAGGCGGACGGTAGATATTCCCCTCGCCGGCCAGGAAACGCTCCCGACGCCGTGTCACTACGCGACGGTAGAGAGCCTCCAGCGGGCGCAGGAGGCCGAGTGCGGGGTGCCCCCGGTACCAAGCCTCCTGCAGGCGATCGGCGAGACTCACGGAGCCGGCTGCGCCTCGATCGTAGTGATCCGCAAATGGGCGAAGCCGAGCTTGCCGGCCGCGTCCATTGCCGTGATCACCGCTTGGTGAGGCGTCTTGGCATCGGCACTGATGACCATCGGCACGCTGTTGTCGCCGCCCGATTCCTTGCTCAACGCCGCCATCAGACTGGCCAGGTCGCTCTTCAGCAGGGCCTGCCCGTTCAACGAATAGTTGCCCTCGGCATCGATCAGGACTTCCAGCCGCTTCACCTCGGCTTCTTCCGGCGGCGTACCACTGGCTGCTTCGGGCAGGTCGACCTTGAGCTGGGTCTCACGAGTGAACGTGGTGGTCACCACGAAGAACAGCAACAGGATGAACACCACATCGATCAACGGAGCCAGGTTGATCTCGATGTTTTCCCGCGGTTTGCGCCGGAATTTCACGCCTTGCCCTCACCCAGGTCGACGTCGCGATCACCCTGTACCACTTCCACCAGCTTGATGGCTTCCTGCTCCATGCCGACCACCAGCTCATCCACCCGACGCTGCAGGTAACGATGGAAGAACAACGCCGGGATCGCCACGATCAGACCAGCCGCCGTGGTGATCAACGCCTTGGCGATCCCGCCCGCCAGCATTGGGGCATTGGCCATACCGGCACCCATGAAGGCACTAAAGATTTCGATCATGCCCAGCACGGTGCCGAGCAGGCCAAGAAGCGGGGCCACAGCCGCGATGGTACCGAGCGCGGTGAGATAACGTTCCAGCTCATGGATGACCCGGGCGGCGGCCTCTTCGATGCATTCCTTCATGATCTCGCGACCATGCTTGGAGTTGGCCAGGCCCGCCGCAAGAATCTGCCCCAACGGCGAATTGTTACGCAGTTCCTTGAGTTTGTCGTTGCTGAGTTGCTTGTCCTTGATCCAGCGCCAGACCTGTCCGAGCAGATGCGGCGGCGTGACGCGGCTGGGCCGCAGTGTCCATAGACGTTCGGCGACGATACCGGCGGCTGCGATGGAACAGAGAATGATCGGCAGCATGATCCAGCCGCCTGCTTTGACCAGTTCCCACACGAGATGAATCCCCCTCGAAAAAGTGGCGACACTCTAGCATAGGGACATCCCTCCGCCGACCGCTCCGGTTCTCATTTTTCCCGCCAGAATCGCCCCTGTGCACGTAACGCTTGCGCGGGCAGCCATTCGCCCAGATGTACCCGTACGGCCCCGGTCAGCGCACTGTCATGGATCTCGAGCGAAAACCGGCGATAGCGGGCGAGTACGGAAGGATGTGGATGACCGAAGGCGTTGTGCCGCCCCCGTGAAATCAGCACGGCGCGGGGAGCAACCGCCTGCAGGAAGGCCGGAGACGAAGAGCTCCTGCTACCGTGATGAGGCGCTACCAACCAGTCGGCCCGTACGGTCATGCCGCTGCCGACCAAGGCACGTTCGGCGGCCTCATCTATATCGCCTGTCAGCAGCAGGCGCTCGCCATTGGCTTCGATGCGCAACACGCAGGATGTCGCGTTCCCCTTGTCCGCATCGGCCCAGCGCCAAGTGGCGAAACGCACACCATCCCACTCCCAGCTCTCGCCCGCTACGCAAGCATCCGCCTCCAGCCGGGCGGACAGACGCGACGGCTCGCCACTCAGTACCCTGGCCACCGGCATTCCCCTCTGGACTGCCAAGGCACCGCCGGCATGATCGTTGTCCGCATGGCTCAGCAGCATGACATCGAGCCGCTGCACCCCCAGGCTACGCACGGACGGCAGGACAACGCGCTCACCAATATCGAATTCGCCGAAACGCGGTCCCGTGTCATAGAGAAGCGCATGCCCATTCGTCCGTACCAGCACTGCGAGCCCCTGGCCAACATCCAGCATCCAGACCTCCGCTCTGCCGGGCTCAGGTCTTTCCAGGGACGGAAAGAACAAGGGCACGAGTAGCGCCAGACCAAGACCACGCACAGGGACGCCCGCTGGCAGCAGCACCAGCAGTGTCCCCGTCGCGGCCAGCGCCCAGCACCACAACGGCAGCTTTGGCGGAAGCCAGGCGGGCAGCCAATCGGCGATAACCCCGAGGATCAGGAACAGCCATTCCAGCGACCAACCCGCCAGCCAGAGCAGGCCCTCGCCAAGCCAGGGAACCGGCAGCAGCAAGGTACCCAGCAAGGCCAATGGCACGCTGATCACGCTGACCCAGGGTACCGCCAGCAGATTGGCCAGAGGACCGCTGGCACTGATCGGCAACCCCAGCGCCAGCAACAGAGGTAACAGGCCCACCGCCATCGTCCACTGCGCCCGTCCGAGCGTTCGCCACCAGGACCAGGCACCAAGACGCCCACTGAATACCAGCGAGAGAATCGCTACAGCACCGAAAGACAACCAGAAACCCGGCTGGAGACTGGCCAGGGGCTCCAGTGACAGGACCCCGGCCAGCGCCAGGAGCAGCGGCAGCCAGACGCCAAGGTGACGAAACCGCAGCCGCCAGATCAGCAACACCGCTACCATCAGACAGGCACGTCGCACCGGAACCTCGAAGCCGGCCAGCAGCCCATACCCCAGGGCGCTGGCGAAAGCGAGGCTGCAAGCCCATGGCAGCCAAGGCAGGGACCTCGGCCACAAGCCCCAGCGCGCCAGGCCAGCAACCAAGGCATAGACCAGGCCCGCCAGGAGCGCGACATGCTGACCGGAGATGACCAGCAAATGAACGGTGCCGGTATCCTGCAGCAGACGCCAGTCCGCCGGCGCCAGGCCGGAGTCGTCTCCCAGCACCAACGCCGCGACGCCGCCCTGGCGGCCGTGCGCATCGACCTGCAGCATGCGCAGACGCAGCGAATCGCGCCACGCCGCGGGCCCTTGTGCCGCCCGTAGCCGCTCACCACTTTTCACCGTGCCGGTCGCACCGATCCGCTGGGCAAGCAGCCAGGACTCGTAATCGAACGATTGGGGATTGACCAAGCCATGGGGCCGCTTCAAGCGTACCGCCAGGCGCCAACGCTCACCGGCATGTACCGGAGGCCCGCCATACCAGGCCAGGCGCATACTCCGCGGCAGTCGGGTACGTCGCGAGACGGCTTCGTCCAACTGGAAGCGCACCACGCCGTCCCGATGCTCCGGCAAACCACTCACCTGCCCTTCCAACCAGAGGGTCTGGCCGTCCAGCGAAGGCGGTAGCCGATCATCCAGCGCCCATTGCGCCGAGGTGCATGCCCAACTGAAACCCAACAGAAAGAAAGCCAGGGGATAGCTGCGGAATGGCAACAGCATCAAGCCGAACAAGGCGAGGACGGACAGCAGCCACGTCGGCGGTAACGCCGGAAGAAAGCGCAGGGCGAGCAGCCCGGCAACGAACGCGACAATCCCTGTGCGCATTGAGTGAAGCTCCTCAACAGGCAGCGCCGGCCGACGTCGGCCGACCTGTGCCTGCTATTCGTTGTCACAAACTCTGACAGCAGCCTGTAGTGAATGGGTGCATAATAAGCCCGCTTCCGTTTGCCAGAGAGCCTTCATGCCGCGTCGTTTCTTCAAGCGCTACATGCCCAATCCAGAGAGCATCAAAGGGAACAAGTCCCTGCGCTTTCTCGGCAAGCTGATCCACGACCCCAACCTCTGGCATCTCAATCGTCATTCGGTCGCCCGCGCCATGGCGGTCGGCCTGTTCTCCGCCTTCGTCCCGATCCCCATGCAGATGCTGTTGGCCGCCTCGCTCGCCGTACCGATGCGAGCCAATCTGCCGATTTCCGTGGGCCTGGTGTGGCTGACCAACCCCATCACCATGCCGCCGGTATTTTTCTGCACCTACAAGCTGGGTACCTGGATTCTGCAGACACCTTCGGAAAACATGCCCGCCGAACTGACGATGGCCTGGATCAGCGCCAAGCTCGCCTCGCTCTGGGAACCATTGCTGGTCGGCTCGCTGGTAGCAGGGCTTGTGTTTGCGATCCTGGGCTACTTTCTCACCATGACCTACTGGCGCTGGTGGGTTCGGCACAACTGGCGCAAACGCCAGGAAGCTCGCCGGCAGCGCAACGCCTGATCCTTAGGTATCAGAGCTGCCGGAGTCTAGCGCGCCCACCTTCGGGACTTCTGTGACATCGCGGGCAGAGAAACTCAGTCTCCACCCGCATCGGGTCACTCGTAGCGCAGCGCTTCCGCCGGCTGGGTACGCGATGCGCGCCAGGCGGGATAGAGGGTCGCCAGGAAGCTCAGGATCAGCGCGGCGCTACAGATGAGCAGCACGTCGAACGCCTGAAGGTCGGACGGCAGATAGTTGATGAAGTAGACGTCTGAACTGAGGATCTGCTGGCCAGTGACACGCTCCAGCCATCCGATCAGGTTGCTCACATTCAACGCGGCCAACACGCCCAGCACACCGCCAATCAGGGTACCGACAAGACCGATGACCGTCCCCTGAACCATGAAGACAGCCATGATCAAGCCCGGCGTGGCACCCAGGGTGCGTAGGATGGCGATGTCCGCACGCTTGTCGGCGACCACCATGACCAGAGTCGCGATGATGTTGAAGGCTGCCACGGCAATGATCAGCAGCAGCAGCAGTGCGATCATGGTCTTTTCCATCTTCATCGCACTGAACAGGCTGCCCTGGGTATGGGTCCAGTCATCCGCCCGATAGCCCTCACCCAACTGGGCGGCAATCGCGCTGGATACCTGAGGCGCCTGGTACAAATCCTTCAGCGCAAGACGCACACCCTGCACCTGATGGGGCTGCCAGCGCTGTATCTGGGCCGCGTCCTCCAGATCGATCAAAGCCAACGAACCATCCAGCTCGGCACCGACTTTGAACACGCCGACCACGGTGAACCGCTGCATGCGTGGTGTGATGCCGCCCGGAGCGGAACTGATTTCGGGAACGATGAGCGTCAGCTTGTCCCCCACGTTAAGGCGAAAACGCCGTGCCGTGATGTCACCAATGACCATCCCGAACTCACCGGGCGCGAGCGTTTCCAGGCTCCCCTGCTGCATATGCGAACCGATGATGGAAACCTTCGATTCCATCCGCGGATCGATACCGTTCACCTGAATCGGCTGCATCCCACCACGATAAGAAAGCATACCTTCCAGTTCGCTGATCGGCGCCGCGGCTATCACTTGGGAGTTCTTCAACGCAGCGGCGGCCACTGGCTGCCAGTCATCCAACGGCTGGACGCCCGAGAGTGTCGCATGGGGCACCATGCCGAGAATGCGCGAACTCATCTCCTTCTGGAACCCGTTCATCACCGACAGTACGACGATCATCGCCAGGACACCCAGCGCCAGACCGATCATCGAGGTCAGCGAGATGAACGAGATGAAGTGGTTGCGTCGCTTGGCCCGGGTGTAACGGGTACCGATGAATATCGCGAGAGGCTTGAACATATCAGGCTGCCACCAACCGGCCTTCTTCCAGGCGCAGCACACGGTCCATCTGCCGTGCCAGTTGCATGTCGTGGGTCACTACCAGGAAGGCGGTTCGCGACGATTTGCTCAGCTCCAGCATCAATTCCTGGATGCCGTGGGCCGTATGCTGATCGAGGTTGCCGGTCGGCTCGTCGAGCAAGACCAGGGCCGGCTGGTTGACCAATGCGCGGGCGATGGCTACCCGCTGACGCTCGCCGCCGGACAGCTCCGCCGGCTTGTGCGCCGTACGATGACCGAGGCCGACCCGCTCCAGCAACGCCTGGGCCCGCTGGCGGGCTTCGGCGATCGGCGCCTGACCGATCAGCAGTGGCATGCAGACGTTCTCCAGTGCCGTGAACTCAGGCAACAGGTGATGGAACTGATAGACGAACCCCAACTGACGATTGCGCAACAGACCACGGGCCTTCTCGCTCAGCGCGGACAACTCCTGGCCCGCCAGCCACACGCTGCCGTGGCTCGGCGTATCCAGACCACCCAGCAGATTGAGCAAGGTACTCTTGCCGGACCCGGAGCTGCCGACAATGGCGATCCGCTCACCGGGATGCAGTTCCAGTTGCACGTCACTTAACACCTCGACCGATTGCGGGCCTTGCTCATAGCTCTTGCCCAGATCGCGGCAACTCAGGACAGCCTTGTCCTGCACGGAAATATCACTCATAGCGCAAGGCCTCCGCAGGCTGGGTGCGCGCGGCACGCCAAGCCGGATAAAGGGTAGCGAGGAAACTCAGGACCAACGCGGCGGCACAGATCAACAGCACGTCCTCGCCCATCAGCTGGGAAGGCAGGTAGTCGATGAAGTACACGTCGGCGTTGAGGAATTTGTGGCCCAGCAAGCGCTCCAGCGCAGCGATCCAGGCGCTGATATTGAGGGCTGCGAAGATGCCCAGCACCGCCCCGATCAGTGTGCCGACCACGCCGATGACAGTACCTTGCACCATGAAGACGCCCATGATCTGCCGTGGCGTCGCGCCGAGGGTCCGCAGGATGGCGATGTCACCCTTCTTGTCGGTGACCACCATGACCAGCGTGGAAATGATGTTGAACGCGGCCACCGCAATGATCAGCAGCAGCAGCAAGCCAATCATGGCCTTTTCCATGCGGATCGCCTGATATAGGTTGCCGTGGGTGCGGGTCCAATCGCGGGCGTAGTATTCGTCGCGCCCCAGGGAAAGCGCCAGCTCCCAGGCCGTTCGCGGCGCCTGGAAGAGATCGTCGAACTTCAAGCGAATACCCTGGACCTGCGACCCCTGCCAGCGATGCAGCCGCGCCAGGTCCTGCAGATGAGTCATGGCCACATAGCCATCCAGCTCGCCGGCACCGACATGGAAAATGCCCACCACGGTGAAACGCTTCATCCGGGGAAACATGCCCGCCGGCGTCACCGTGACCTCGGGCGCGACAAAGGTAATCTTGTCGCCCAGACCAACGCCCAGCTTGCTCGCCGCCTTGTCGCCGATGACGATGCCGAATTCGCCGGCTTTCAGCGCGTCCAGGCTGCCTTCGCGGAAGAAGTCGCCGATGATCGATACCTTGCGCTCTTCCTCCGGATCGATGGCATTGATCAGTACCTTCTGCACCTTACCGTCATGGGTGAGCAAGCCCTGCATCTGCGTGAAGGGTGCCACCGCCAGCACCTGCGGGTTCTTCATCACCCGCTGGGCGATATCACGCCAGTCGTCGATCGGCTGGTCGCCCTCGATGGTGGCATGAGGCACCATGCCCAGCACGCGGGTTCGCATCTCATGATCGAATCCGTTCATCACCGACAGCACCACGATCATCACTAGCACGCCCAGCGCCAGACCAATCATGGAAGTGAGAGAAATAAAGGATACGAAGTGGTTACGGCGCTTGGCACGCGTGTATCGCGCGCCGATGTAGACGGACAGCGGTCTGAACATAGAGGAGTTGATTCGCTGGCGAAAGAAGGGACGTCCTTGTGGCGAGGCCCGGATAGCGGCTTTACACTCTGAACACTACTGCAGCCATGGGTTCGCCATGTCGACCAAAGATGTAGACGATCGCCGCGAATACTATCGCATCACGGATACGATCGCATTGGAAATTCGCCCTGCCGAAAACTCCGGTAACGGACCGGCCGGCGATCTTCCCGATACCCCGCCGCTGTTCAATCTGCTCAGCGAACTACACCTGATGGACTTCGAATCGCAACATCTGTTACGACACATCAGCGAGCGCGACCGAACCCTCGCCAACTACCTGAAGGTCATCAACAAACGCATCGATCTCCTGGGCCAGGCGCTGGCACAAGGGCTCCTTCGCGAGATCGGCACGCGCAAGACCGTAGTGCTATCCGAGGGCGGCATCAATTTCACCCACTCCGAGGCTTTTCCTGCGGGAACGCTGCTCGCCCTGCGCATGGTGTTGATGCCCCAGGCCCTGGGCATGCTGCTGCAAGGACGGGTCGTCCACTGCCAATCCCGCGCGGACGGATCATTCGAAATCGGCGCCGAGTTCGAAGCGTTGACCGATGCACAGCGGCAACTGCTGGCTCGTCATATCCTGCAGAAGCAGGCCCTGGAACGCCGCCAGGCCCGCGAACGCCCCGACCCGCAATGATGAGATGACCATGCCACGCCGCTTACTGCTCACCCTGTTGTTCACCACTACCCTGCCCTGCTTCGCCGACACTCTGGAAATCCCGGTCGGGCAACAAGGCGCCACGGACATTGCGATGCCCAGCCGCGGCGAGTCGCAGCGCGCCGTTCTCGAGCGCTTCGGTCTGGCCGATGAAGAGCATCCTCCGGTCGGCCGACCACCGATCACCCGCTGGGATTACCGGGACTTTTCCGTCTATTTCGAAAGCGGTCGCGTCATCGACAGCGTCCGCCATCACCAGCCCCGTCATCCGAAGGAAGAATGAGTTGACTCTGATCTACGGCCATCGCGGCGCCAAAGGCGAAGCACCGGAAAACACCCTCGCCAGTTTCCAGAAGTGCCTGGAGCATGGTGTCCGCCGTTGCGAACTGGATCTCCATCTTTCTCGCGACGGCGAGCTGATGGTCATCCACGACCCGACGCTGAAGCGCACCACCGGTCGTCACGGTAAGGTCGTGCAGCACAGCGCCGAGGAACTGGTGGGCTATGACGCACGCCAAGGTGGTCCAGGCTGGGTCCATCCCTGCCCCATCCCTCGACTCAGCGAACTGTTCGAAAAATGCGATTTCGAGCATTGGCAACTCGAGGTGAAAAGCGCTTCGCGCGTGCGCGCCGCCCGTACGGTATTGGCCATCCAGGCGCTGGCGGAGCGATACGGTCTGCTCGACAAAGTCACCGTAACGTCCAGTTCGCGGGAAGTATTGAGAGCCCTGAACCGCCTGACACCCCAACTATCCCGCGGCCTGGTGGCCGAGTACGCCTGGCTCGATCCGCTGAAAGTCGCCAAGCACAATGGCTGCGAACTCCTGGCCCTGAACTGGACGCTGTGCACACCGGAACGTCTCGAGAAAGCACAGAAACAGGGACTGCACGTATCGGTATGGACAGTGAACGAACCGGCCCTTATGCGCCGGCTCGCCGACTTCGGTGTCGACAGCCTGATCACCGACTTCCCCGGCCTGGCAGTAGCCACTCTGACGCGCTGAGCGATACCGCAGATAAAAGAAAACCGGCCGCAAGGGCTAATGCCAGTCAGTTAAGCTGACTGGCATTTTTATTTTTGGTCGGGTACTTGGACGGTTTGGGCCTGACGACCCGGGGATAGCGGCGATCTTCCCGGCGATGCGGGAGGACGTAATGCCTGGCTGAGGCCTGCAGTTCGGCCAGATAGCGGGGGATGTTGCCGGGATGGTTCAGGGAGGTGCCGTTGAGGAACCCCAGGATCGCCCAGGTGCAGGCCGTGAAGCTCATCTCGCAAGGGTAGATGCCAGGGCAGTGGCGACTCATCTCCAGCATCTGATAGCGCAGCAGGTTGTAGGCCAACAGGACGCCCCAGAGTTCCTGCTCGATCATTTCCGGCGTCTTGCTACGCAGCGTGTAGTGGCTGGCCAGCAGGCCCTGTTTCATTTCCCGGTAGCCCAGCTCGATTTCCCAGCGTTGGCTGTACAGGTCAACGATTTCATCGGACGGGAAGCGCAAGGGGTCGGTCATCGAAGTCAGTATCTGACGCACCTTGCCCTTGATCGTCTTGCTCAGTAGCCGCGCCTGCAGCGTTTCCGGCAGATCGGGCCATTGTTTGCGCGCCTGCGGTGACGTGTGCAGGGTCACGAGGGCATCCTGGCGTCCCAGACGCTGGACGACTTCGTACTGAGTGTCTTTGCGCAAGGGCAGCAACCAATGGCGTTGGGTGCCTGTCCGTTGCCAGCGATGCAGCAAGCCCAGCGAGTAGAAACCCCGGTCGAACAGCGTCAGCGAGTGGTCGGGCGTGCTCTCGATCAGTTGCTCGGCCAGTTTCATTTCGTTGCTGTGATAGCCGGCCAAGGCACTGCTGACCAACAGGTGGCTGGTCAACTCCATCTGACAGACCATGCGGACTTGAGGAAACCCCGTGTCGCCATGTTGGTTGCTGGCACTGCCGTAGCGTTCGCGATTCTCCGGTGTATCGGGCGTGCGCCAGACCACCCCGTCGACGCTGAGCAAACGGAGTCCCGCCCAGGTCGGGTGATGGGCCGTCTCATGCCAGCGCCGCTGGGTTAGCGCGAACACTTCGCGGACCGCCTCGCTGCCCAGGCGTTGACGCCCCTGCACCACCGCGCTGGGCGCCACCAGCGGCCGCTGCCCGGGCAACCTGATGTCCAGGTGGTTGACGACATCCCAGGTCGACATGCGGCGGCACAAGGCCATGCCGATCACACACCAGATCATCGCCTCCAAGGGCAGGCGCCGCTTGCGGATCGTGGCGATCCCCGCGGACTCGAAGGCCGACTTGACCAGTTCGGGGTCGAGCAGCGCTCCGAGCCCTTCAAGGGACTGGGTGCCAGCAGCGACGTCATGGGTCAGTGCGAGCGCGCGGGAAAGTCGCATAAAAAATCCGATGCCTGAAACAGGCATCGGATTCTGCTCCCCGTTCGCCAAAGGTCAAGGCGGCGGGCTTAACTGACTGGCATTAGCCGCAAGGGCCGGTTTCTTTTTCCAACTGCCTGCTCAGAAACTCTCCCGATTCGGCCAATGCCAATCCCGGAGCGCACCGAGAGGTTCCTCTCCGACCGGCTCAGGCCACCGGTCGGAGCGGCTCAAAAAAGCCTGTTGAGACCGTCGAACGCAGCAACCCGATAAGCCTCGGCCATGGTCGGGTAGTTGAAGGTCGTGTTGACGAAATACTTGATGGTATTCGCCTCGCCCTTCTGGTTCATGATCGCCTGGCCAATGTGGACGATCTCCGAGGCCTGGTAACCAAAGCAGTGCACGCCGAGGATTTCCAGGGTCTCTCGGTGGAACAGAATCTTCAGCATACCCACCGGCTCAACGGCAATCTGGGCGCGCGCCATGCTCTTGAAGAAAGCCTTGCCCACTTCATAAGGCACCTTAGCCTGGGTCAGTTCACGCTCGTTCTTACCGATGGAGCTGATCTCGGGGATGGTGTAGATACCCGTCGGCACGTCGTCGACGAAGCGCCAGCTATCGTTCTCGACGATGCTGCCTGCTGCCGAACGCCCCTGGTCATAGGCCGCACTGGCCAGGCTGGGCCAACCGATCACGTCGCCCGCCGCATAAATGTTGCTGACCTCGGTCCGGTAATGCTCATCGACCTTGATCTGGCCGCGGCTGTTGACCTTGATACCGATGTTCTCCAACCCCAGCTTGTCGGTGTTGCCGGTGCGGCCGTTACACCAGAGCAAGGCATCGGCCTTGATCTTCTTGCCGGACTTCAGGTGCAGGACAACGCCGTTATCCACGCCCTCGATGCGCTCGTATTCCTCGTTATGGCGGATGAGCACATTGTTATTGCGCAGGTGGTAGCTAAGCGCATCGGAAATCTCGTCGTCGAGGAAGCTGAGCAACTGGTCGCGGTTATCGATGAGATCGACCAACACCCCCAGGCCACTGAAGATCGACGCATACTCACAGCCGATCACGCCGGCTCCATAGATGATCAGGCGACGCGGCGTATGGCTGAGGGTCAGGATGGTGTCGCTGTCGTAGACTCGTGCGTGAGTGAAATCGACATCCGCCGGACGATAGGGCCGCGACCCCGTGGCGATCACGATCTGCTGGGCGACCAGCTTTTCCACCATGCCGTTGAGGCACACCACCTCGATCGTCTGCTCGTCGGAGAAGCTCGCGGTGCCGAAGAAGGTATCGATGCGGTTTCGGGCGTAGTAGCCGGTGCGCGACGTGACCTGCTTGGCGATGACCTTTTCCGCGCTCTTGAGCACGTCGGGAAAGGAGAACCAGCGAGGCTCACCGATCTGGCGGAACATCGGGTTGGTGTTGAACTGCATGATCTGCCGCACGGAGTGTCGCAGCGCCTTGGAGGGGATGGTGCCGAGGTGCGTACAGTTGCCTCCGACTAGCGGACGGTTGTCAACCACCGCAACCTTGCGCCCCGCTTTCACGGCATTCATCGCCGCGCCTTCACCCGCCGGGCCCGAACCCAGCACCACGACATCGTAGTTGTAGACCGCCATGATTACTCCTTGAGGACAGGCCGAAGCGCAACCGCTGCCTCGGCAGAACCGGGATCGCAACGATCCCGGCCATCGCTTTCTTATGTGTTCCGGCAGATCCCATCCGACGCTGGTCGGATGGATGAAACGTTCAACGCTTGCTGGCGTCGTAGGCGAGATCGCTGACACCGGCTTTGCCCGGAGCCTTGTCGGCATTCGCCTCTTCGCATTTACTGAAATCGCCACCGCAGATCGAGCACTCTTTCTCGATACCGAGGTTAGCAATGCCGCCGCAGGAGCCGGCGATCGGCTTGCGCCCCATGATCACGCCGATGGCCATGCCCAGGACGACCAGAAGCATGACCGCGAATACGATCAACCACGTCATGGTGTTTCTCCTTGCGCCGCGAACAGCGCATCGAATGCGGGAGTGCTCCGGGTGACGAAGCCGTCTCCCTCGCGGGTCACGAAGAATGCCGCTATCCCCTCGCGCTCGGCGAAGGCATAGCCGCGCTCGGGACCGAGCACCATTAAAAGAGTAGACAGCCCGTCCGCCTGCAGGGTTTCTGCATGCACCACGGTGACCGCCGCCAGCTTGTGGCTGATCGGAGCCCTCGTCTGTGGATCGAGCGTATGGGAATAACGGCGCCCGTTTTCCTCGAAGTAGTTACGGTAATCCCCCGAAGAGGAAACCCCATAGCCATCCAAGGCAAGAATCTTCTGCGCCACGCGCTCGCCGCTCTGCGGCGCCTCGATGGCGATTCGCCAGGATGAGCCGTCCGGCTTCTTGCCCACCGCTTTCAGTTCACCTGTCGCCTCAACCAGATAACTGGTCAACCCCAGGGATTGAAGCCGTTCGGTAATCCGATCCACCGCATAACCCGCGGCGATACTGTTGAAATCGACCTGGACCGGGGCGTCCTTGCAAAGCTGATCGCCCTGAATGGAAAGATGCTGATAGCCGAATTGCTCGCGTACCGCGGCAAGTTCTTCGGCACTGGGGACTTTTTCTGCCCTGGCCTTGGGTCCGAAGCCCCAGAGGTTGAGCAGCGGCTCCAGCGTCAGATCGAACGAGCCCTCGCTGAGTCGCGACAATCGGTCACCGGCCCTCACCAAGGTCAGGATGGGTTCCGGCATCGCCATGCAGGTGCCGCCAGGCGCTTCGTTGAAACGCTCGATATCGGAATCGTTGCGGTAGGTGGACATCTGGCGGTCGATATCGGCCAGGATGCGCTCCACTTCGGGTTGTACCTGCTCGGCACCCGGCATACCCGAGCCGCGTACGTACTTGACCGAGTAGGTGCTGCCCATCGTGGGGCCACCGAAGGTTTCTACCGTGTCGGAAAACAAGCAGCCCGTCAGGGCCGCCGCAAGTGCGGCGACGCTGACGGGCTTGAGTACTGCAGCAATCATGCTTAGCCGCCGAAGTCATCGAGAAGGATGTTCTCCCGCTCTACACCCAGATCGGTCAGCATCTTGATCACCGCCGCGTTCATCATCGGCGGGCCGCACATGTAGAACTCGCAATCTTCCGGCGCCGGGTGGTCCTTCAGGTAGTTCTCGTACAGCACATTGTGGATGAAGCCAGTCAGGCCGGTCCAGTTGTCCTCGGGCTGAGGATCGGAGAGCGCCAGATGCCACTGGAAGTTCTCGTTCTCCGCCTGGAGCTGATCGTACTCTTCGACATAGAAGGCTTCGCGCAACGAACGCGCACCGTACCAGAAGCTGATCTTGCGCTTGGATTTCAGGCGCTTCAGTTGGTCGAAGATGTGCGAACGCATCGGTGCCATGCCGGCACCACCACCGATGAACACCATCTCGGCGTCGGTATCCTTGGCAAAGAACTCACCGAAGGGGCCGTATACGGTGACCTTGTCGCCCGGCTTCAGATTGAATACCCAAGAGGACATCTTGCCCGCCGGAATATGGTCCTTGCCTGGCGGCGGCGATGCGATACGGATGTTGAACTTCACCAGACCGCGTTCTTCCGGGTAGTTCGCCATCGAGTAGGCACGGATCACGGTCTCGTCGACCTTGGACACGTAGCGCCACATGTTGAACTTGTCCCAGTCGCCGCGGTATTCGGGCTGGATATCGAAGTCCTTGTAGTTCACCACGTGCGGCGGGCATTCCAACTGGACGTAGCCGCCCGCACGAAAATCCACGTTCTCGCCTTCAGGCAACTTCAGAGTCAGCTCTTTGATGAAGGTGGCGACGTTGGGGTTGGACGCCACCGTGCACTCCCACTTCTTCACGCCGAAGACTTCTTCCGGCACCTCGATCTTCATGTCCTGTTTGACCGGAGTCTGGCAGGACAGGCGCCAGCCCTCGCCCGCTTCGCGGCGGGTGAAGTGCGACTCTTCGGTCGGCAGCATTTCGCCGCCGCCGCTCTCGACGACGCACTTGCACTGAGCGCAGGTACCACCGCCACCACAAGCGGACGAGAGGAAGATGTTGTTTGCCGCCAGGGTTTGCAGGAGCTTACCGCCGGCCGGCACCGTGATGGTTTTCTCGCCGTTGATTTCGATAGTCACGTCGCCGCTGGATACCAGCTTGGCACGCGCCAGCAGGATGATCACCACCAATGCCAGTACGATGGCGGTGAACATTCCGATGGCCAGGAAAATTTCGTAATTCATGTAGTCATCCCTTCCTTACAGCTGGACACCGGAGAAGGACATGAAGCCCAGGGACATCAAGCCGATGGTGATGAAGGTGATGCCCAGACCGCGCAGGCCTTCCGGCACGTCGCTGTACTTGAGCTTCTCGCGGATGCCCGCCAGGGTGGCGATTGCCAGCGCCCAGGACAGACCGGAACCCACGCCATAGGTGGCACTCTCCGCAAGGTTGTAGTCCCGCTCCACCATGAACAGCGAACCCGCCATGATGGCGCAGTTCACGGTGATCAAGGGCAGGAAGACCCCCAACGCGTTGTACAGGCTGGGCACGTACTTATCGAGCAGCATCTCGAGGATTTGCACGATCGCCGCGATCACGCCGATGTAGCTGAGCAGGCCGAGGAAGCTGAGATCGACTTCCGGCAGACCGGCCCAGGCCAGCGCACCGTCCTTGAGCAGGTAGGTGTAGATCAGGTTGTTGGCCGGCACGGTGATGGCCTGCACCACGATGACCGCGATGCCCAGACCGATGGCGGTTTCGACCTTCTTGGAAATGGCGATGAAGGTACACATGCCGAGGAAGAAGGCCAGCGCCATGTTCTCGACGAACACGGCCCGCACGAACAGGCTGATGTAATGCTCCATTAGTAGGCCTCCTTATTGGATACCTGCGGGGCCATCTTGAAGGCAGCGGGCTCGACCTGCTCCTTCTTCCAGGAGCGCAGGCCCCAGATGATCAGGCCGATCAGGAAGAATGCCGAAGGCGGCAGCAGCAACAGCCCGTTCGGCTGGTACCAGCCACCGTCGTTGACTACCGGAATGATCTCGTAACCCATCAGCTTCCCGGCGCCGAACAGCTCGCGGAACGTGCCGAGCACGATCAGCATGGCACTGTAGCCGAGCCCGTTACCGATACCGTCGAAGAACGACAGGATCGGCGGGTTCTGCATGGCGAAGGCTTCGGCACGCCCCATCACGATGCAGTTGGTGATGATCAGGCCGACGAATACCGACAATTGCTTGGACAGACTGAAGGCGTAGGCCTTGAGGATCTGGTCCACCACGATCACCAGCGACGCGATGATCACCATCTGCACGATCATGCGGATCGAGCTGGGGATCTGGCTGCGGATCATCGAGATGAACAGGTTCGAGAAGCCGGTTACCAGCGACAGGGCGATGGACATCACCAGAGCGGTCTTGAGGTTCGACGTCACCGCCAGCGCCGAGCAGATCCCGAGGATTTGCAGGCCGATGGGGTTGTTGTTCAGAACCGGATTGAACAGTACTTCTTTGATAGTCGGTTGCGACATGATCAGGCCTCCCCGGCGCGCAGGTTAGCGATAAAAGGACCGAAGCCGTTCTCGCCCAACCAGAAATGCAACAGGTTGTTCACCCCTTTGCTGGTCAGGGTTGCACCGGCCAAGGCATCGACCTGGTGCACGGCTTTCGGGCTTTGCGGGTCTACACCGCCTTTGACGATATCCACGGCAAGCGTGCCGTCTTCGGCGAAAAGGGTCTTGCCCGGCCACTGGCCGCGCCATTTCGGGTTGTCGACTTCACCACCCAGGCCGGGCGTCTCGCCATGCTGGTAGAAGCCCATACCGATCACGGTGTTGAGATCGCCCTTGATGGCCAGGAACCCATACAGGGTGGACCACAGGCCGTAACCGCGAACAGGCAGGATCAGGGTATCGAGCTGCCCGTCCTTCTCCACCAGATAGACAGTGGTGTAACGCTCCTGGCGCTTGATCGAGGCGATATCTTCCTCACCCGACAGTACCTTGGACAGCTTCGGGTCCTTGGCTGCCTTCAACGGGTCGAACGTCTTCGGGTCCTGTGCATCGGTGAATTTGCCGGTCTCGAGGTCGACTACCTTGGTCGTGATGCGGCTGTTGAACAGTTCCTTCACTTCACGAGCCGGCATTCCCGGCCGGCCCAGGCCAGCGATGGAGAGAATGCTGCGCTGCTTGTCCAGCAGGCGGTTGTCGAGCTGGGTCGGTTTCAAAGCCACGGCTGCGCCGGCAACGAATACCGAGCACACCAGGCAGACCAGGACCGCCACCGTCAGCGTACGGACGGTGGATTCTTTTTGACTAGACATTGCGTGCCAGCCTCCGCTTGATATTGGCCTGAACGACGAAGTGGTCGATCAGCGGTGCGAACAGGTTGGCGAACAGAATCGCCAGCATCATGCCTTCCGGGAAGGCCGGGTTGACCACACGGATCAATACGACCATCACACCGATCAAGGCACCGAAGATCCATTTGCCGACATTGGTCATGGAAGCCGACACCGGGTCGGTGGCCATGAAGACCATGCCGAAGGCGAAGCCGCCCACCACCATGTGCCAGTACCAGGGCATGGCGAACATCTGATTGGTCTGCGAGCCGATTGCGTTGAACAGCAGGCTGAGCCCGATCATACCGATCATCACACCGGCAACGATGCGCCAGGACGCGATCTTGGTCATCAGCAGCACGGCGCCGCCGATGAAGATAGCCAGCGTGCTGGTTTCACCTACCGAGCCATGCATGGTGCCGATGAAGGCATCCATCCAGGTGATGCCGTGGCCAATCACGTTCTCGATGCCACCCGCAGCGCTCAAGCTCAGCGCCGTGGCGCCGGCGAATCCGTCAACGGCAGTCCACACCGCGTCGCCGGACATTTGCGCCGGATAGGCGAAGAACAGGAAGGCACGGCCGGTCAGTGCCGGGTTGAGGAAGTTCTTGCCGGTACCGCCGAAGACTTCCTTGCCGATCACCACGCCGAAGCTGATGCCGAGGGCGACCTGCCAGAGCGGGATGGTCGGCGGCAGGATCAGAGCGAACAGCACGGAAGTAACGAAGAAGCCCTCGTTGACCTCATGCTTGCGGATCGATGCGAACAGCACTTCCCAGAAGCCACCGACGATAAAGGTCACCGCATAGATCGGCAGGAAGTAGGCCGCGCCCTGGACGAAGTTGTCCCACAGGCTATTCGGGTCGAAACCGGCCAGAGCGCCGGTCAGCGCAAAGCGCCAGCCGTCCTGAGCCGCGAGCAGCTCAGGGTTGGCTGCGAAGATCAGGTTGGCCTGATAGCCGACGTTCCACATGCCGAAGAACATCGCCGGGAAGGTGCACATCCAGACGGTGATCATCATGCGCTTGAGGTCAATGCCGTCGCGCACGTGAGCAGTCGTCTTGGTCACGCTGCCGGGGCGATAGAAGAAGGTGTCGATGGCTTCGTAAAGCGCATACCACTTCTCGTACTTGCCACCTTTTTCGAAGTTGTGCTCGATCTTGTCGAGGAATGCTCGAATACCCATGGATCAACCCTCCTTCTCGATACGGGTCAGGTTATCCCGCAGGATCGGGCCGTATTCGTACTTGCCGGCACAGACGTAGGTGCAGAGCGCCAGGTCTTCTTCGTCCAGCTCCAGGCAGCCGAGTTTCTGTGCCACTTCGGTGTCGCCAACGATCAGCGAACGCAGCAGTTGGGTCGGCAGGATGTCCAGCGGCATCACTTCTTCGTAGTTGCCGACCGGCACCATGGCGCGGGGGCTGCCGTTGGTGGTGGTGGAGAAGGCGAACTTCTTCGCCCCCATCAGCTTGGAAACGAAGATATTCAACACGGAGTGCTTGTCGACCCCGGCGCGCAGGTAATGCAGCATTTCACGGTCGTTACCTTCGCGCAGGCAGGACACCTGCAGGTGGTAGCGGCCCAGGTAGGCGAACGCACCGTGGGCGGTACGGCCGCCCAGCAACGAGCCGGATACGACGCGGTTGTAGCCGGGCTGCAGCTCACCGGCGGTCAGCTCATCCAGGTTGGCACCGACGCGGGTACGGACCAGGCGAGGCTTCTCGACCACCGGACCGGCCAGCGACACCACACGCTCCATCCACAACTGCCCTGTGGTGAACAGCTTGCCGACGGCGATCACGTCCTGATAGTTGATGGTCCAGACGCTCTTGGATGCGCTGACCGGATCGAGGAAATGAATGTGGGTGCCCGGCAGGCCGGCGGGATGTGGCCCGGAGAAGGACTCAGTCTGGACCTTCGACAGTTTCTCGCCCGCCACGCTGGCCCCTTCTGCCTTGCAGAGGAAGACCTTGGCGAGGTTGCCCAGCACCTTTAGGCCGTTCTCGAAGTCGGCAGCATGCTCGGCAATGATTACCGCCGGATCGGCAGCCAGCGGATGGGTGTCGATAGCCGTCACGAAGATGGAGCTCGGTGTGGCATCGATCGCCGGCACCTTGCTGAACGGACGGGCGCGCAATGCAGTCCATAGACCGGACTGTTGCAGGTTTTCGCGGACCTGCTCGCTGCTCAGGCTGTCCAACTGCGAAGCCGGATACTGAGCGAAGGTCTCCTGTTCATCGCCGTCGATGTCGATCACCACCGACTGCAGGACACGCTTCTCACCACGATGAATGGCACTCACCACCCCGGCAGCCGGCGCCGTGTAATGCACACCCGGCGTCTTCTTGTCGGAGAAGAGAACCTGACCGAGCTTGACCCGGTCACCGACCTGTACCTGCATGGTCGGCTTCATCCCGTGATAATCGAAGCCTATGACGGCGACGCTGCGAACCGGCCTTCCGGCCTCGATACGCTGCGCCGGCGCACCTGTTATGGGCAAGTCGAGCCCACGTTTTATTTTGATCATAGGTTTGCCTAACCACTGATTTTAGAAAGCTTTTTCAGGTACGAACGACACCCTCGAGCCGAACGCCGCGACATCGTGCCGCTGGCGTTATCGACATGAATGATGTATTCGAACCCAGGTAAAAAATCCGCTCGATTATAGAGGTCGTCCCCCACACTGGCCACCCAAGCGCTTGCTTTTTTTATGATTTCCATAAGCCGTCAGGCATCTGGGTCTTGACCAAAAGCAAGGAGAAGGTCAGAAAAAAGACATCACGAAAAACCGCGCCCGCAGCTATCCGATTCCTTTGATTTTTTCTCTTATCCATTGGTCGAATCCCCGCCCATGTCCTCATATGAGGACAAGCAGAGGACACCAAGAGGCCGGAGCCACAATGCCCGGAAAGACGTGACCGGAGCGACTCGGGTCACTCTGAGCCCCCCCCCGCGGCATAGCCCCCCCCCCAGCAAGAGCTTCTCGAGCCGAACCCCTCGGCTTGGCTGGCACCCCAATCAAAATCCACCCCCTGAAAAACAAAACGGGAGCCCAAGGCTCCCGTTCCGTCTTACCGACTCAACCGTCAGGCACGCGGGAAAGCGGGCGGGTTGACGCCAGCCATCTCTTCCATCACGCGCACCACCTGGCAGCTGTAGCCGAACTCATTGTCGTACCAGACATAGAGAACGACACGGTTGTCGTTGCAGATGGTCGCTTCGGCATCCACCACGCCGGCGTGACGCGAGCCCACGAAGTCACTGGATACCACTTCCTGCGAGCTGACGAAGTCGATCTGCTTCTGCAGATCCGAGTGCATGGCCATCTGGCGCAGGTACTCGTTGATCTCCTCGCGGTTGGTGGCCTTCTCCAGGTTCAGGTTGAGAATGGCCATGGAGACGTTTGGCGTCGGAACACGGATGGCATTGCCGGTCAGCTTGCCTTTCAGTACCGGCAGCGCCTTGGCGGCGGCAGTGGCGGCACCGGTCTCGGTGATCACCATGTTCAGCGGAGCGCTGCGGCCACGACGACTTCCTTTGTGGAAGTTGTCGATCAGGTTCTGGTCGTTGGTGTAGGAGTGAACGGTTTCGACATGACCATTGACGATACCGAACTTGTCATTCACCGCCTTCAGCACCGGAACGATGGCGTTGGTGGTGCAGGACGCCGCGGAAACGATCTTGTCGTCGTCGGTGATTTCGGCATGGTTGATGCCATGCACGATATTCTTCAGGGCACCCTTGCCCGGAGCGGTCAATACGACACGAGCAATGCCCGGACACTTGAGGTGCTGACCGAGACCTTCGGCATCACGCCATTTGCCGGTGTTGTCCACCAGCAGGGCGTCCTTGATACCGTACTGGGTGTAATCCACCGAGGACGGGTCGTTGGAGTAGATTATCTGGATCAGGTTGCCGTTAGCGGTCAGGGTATTGTTCGCTTCGTCGATGGTAATGGTGCCGTCGAACGGACCATGCACGGAATCACGACGCAGCAGGCTGGCGCGCTTGACCAGATCGTTCTCGGCCCCCTTGCGCACGACGATGGCCCGCAGACGGAGCCCGTCGCCGCCACCAGTCTTCTCGATGAGGATGCGCGCCAGCAGGCGACCGATACGGCCGAAGCCGTACAGAACGACATCGGTGCCCTCGCGAGGAACGCTGTTCTGCTTGCCGACTACATCGGCCAGCTCATCACGCACGAACTGCTCGATATTGCGACCGTTACCTTCCGCCTTGAACTTGGCGACCATCTTGCCCAGGTCGACCGATGCGGCCCCCAGCTTGAGCTCGCTCATGATCTTCAGGATCGGGAACGTCTCGTGCACCGACAGCTCGGTCTCGTCCACCAGGCGGTGACGTGCGAAGCGGTGGGCCTTGAGAATCGCGATCACCGAGCGATTGATCAGGCCGCGGCCGTAAATCGACGTCACCACGTTGTTGTTACGGTAGAGCTGACCGATCAGCGGAATCATCGCTTCCGCAAGGGCTTCACGATCAATCCATTCACCGAGACACTGGTCGGGCTTCTGAGTCACGGGCAATACCTTCCACATGTAGGGGCTGAAAAAAGGGGCTACATTATGACGGCGCGCTCATTCGGCGGCAATCTGCAGCGGACGAAACACTGACAGCGAAACGGCCGGATAGTTACAATCGCTCCGGCCAAAACTAGACCGGAGTCACGACTGCACGTGTCCGTATCCGTACTGCGCCTCCCTACCCTGCCGGCTGCGACCGGTAAACAGCACTGGGGCAATCTGCCCGGTGCCGCCCTGTCCCTGGCCATTGCCGAAGCCGCCAGCGCGGCCAGACGCTTCACCCTGCTGCTCACCGCCGACAGCCAGAGCGCCGAGCGCCTGGAGCAGGAACTGGCCTTCTTCGCACCAAACCTGCCGGTACTGCATTTCCCAGACTGGGAAACGCTGCCCTACGATCTGTTTTCTCCGCACCAGGACATCATCTCGCAGCGCGTCGCCAGCCTGTATCGCCTTCCCGAGCTGAAGCACGGCGTCCTGGTAGTGCCGATCAGTACCGCCCTACATCGCCTGGCGCCGACCCGCTTCCTGCTCGGCTCGAGCCTGGTGCTGGACGTAGGGCAGAGGCTCGACGTCGAACAGATGCGCCTGCGCCTCGAGGCGGCCGGCTACCGATGCGTGGACACCGTCTACGAGCATGGCGAGTTCGCCGTGCGCGGCGCACTGATCGATCTGTTCCCCATGGGCAGCCCCCTGCCCTACCGCATCGACCTGTTCGACGATGAAATCGAAACGCTACGCACCTTCGATCCGGAAACCCAGCGCTCGATCGACAAGGTGGAATCCATCCGCCTGCTGCCCGCCCGCGAATTCCCGCTGGACAAGAAAGCCGTCACCGATTTCCGCGGGCGCTTTCGCGAGCGCTTCGACGTCGATTTCCGTCGCTGCCCGATCTACCAGGATCTTGCCAGCGGCATCACCCCGGCGGGCATCGAGTATTACCTGCCGTTGTTCTTCGAAGAGACAGCCACGCTCTTCGATTACCTGCCTCAGGACACCCAGGTCTTTTCCCTGCCCGGCATCGAACAGGCGGCGGAACAATTCTGGGTCGACGTTCGTAACCGCTACGAAGATCGCCGTGTCGACCCCGAGCGACCGATTCTGCCGCCAGCCGAGCTTTTCCTGCCGGTGGAAGATTGCTTCGCTCGCCTGAAGAGCTGGCCACGCATTGTCGCTGACCAGAAGGACATCGAGCCCGGCGTTGGCCGCGAACGCTTCCCTGCTCAACCGCTGCCCGAGCTGGCCATCGAGGCCAAGGCCAGCGAACCGCTCGGCGCCCTGCGCCGCTTCCTCGATCAATTCCCCGGACGCGTGCTGTTCACCGCCGAGTCCGCTGGCCGCCGCGAAGTCCTGCTGGAACTGCTGGCACGCCTGAAACTCAAGCCTCAGGAAGTCGACGGCTGGCCACAATTCCTGGAAAGCCAGGAACGCCTGGCCATCAGCATCGCACCGCTGGATGAGGGGCTTCTGCTCGACGAGCCGGCCGTTGCATTGGTCGCCGAAAGTCCATTGTTCGGCCAACGCGTCATGCAGCGCCGGCGCCGCGAAAAGAGCCGCGATGGTGGCGAGAACGTCATCAAGAACCTGACCGAGCTGCGCGAAGGCGCGCCGGTGGTACACATCGACCATGGCGTCGGCCGCTACCTGGGCCTGATCACCCTGGAAATCGACGGACAGAGCGCCGAATTCCTCGCCCTGCAATATGCCGACGAAGCCAAGCTCTATGTGCCGGTGGCCAGCCTGCACCTGATCGCCCGCTATACCGGCAGCGACGACGCTCTCGCTCCGCTGCACCGACTGGGCTCGGAGCAATGGCAGAAAGCCAAACGCAAAGCGGCCGAACAGGTGCGCGACGTCGCCGCCGAACTGCTCGATATCTACGCCCGTCGCGCCGCCCGCAAGGGCTATGCCTTCAAGGACCCGGCCGCCGACTACGCCACCTTCGCCGCCGGTTTCCCGTTCGAGGAAACCCCCGACCAGCAGGTCGCCATCGACTCGGTGCTCGCCGATATGCTGGCCGAGAAGCCGATGGATCGCCTGGTCTGCGGTGACGTGGGCTTCGGCAAGACCGAAGTCGCCATGCGTGCCGCCTTCGTCGCGGTACACAGCGGCAAGCAAGTGGCCGTGCTGGTACCGACCACCCTGCTCGCCCAACAGCACTACAACAGTTTTCGCGACCGGTTCGCCGACTGGCCGGTAACGGTGGAAGTGATGAGCCGCTTCAAGTCGGCCAAGGAAGTCGAAGGCGCAATACAACAGCTCGCCGAAGGCAAGGTGGATATCGTCATCGGCACCCACAAGCTGCTGCAGGACGACGTCAAGTTCAAGAACCTCGGGCTGGTGATCATCGATGAAGAGCACCGTTTCGGTGTTCGCCAGAAGGAACAGCTCAAGGCCCTGCGCAGCGAAGTCGACATTCTCACCCTCACCGCCACACCGATCCCCCGTACCCTGAACATGGCCGTGGCCGGCATGCGCGACCTGTCGATCATCGCCACCCCGCCCGCCCGGCGCCTGTCGGTGCGGACGTTCGTCATGGAGCAGCAGAACGCGGTGATCAAAGAAGCCCTGCTGCGCGAGCTGCTGCGCGGCGGCCAGGTCTATTACCTGCACAACGAGGTCAAGACCATCGAGAAATGCGCCCGCGACCTCGCCGAACTGGTGCCGGAGGCGCGTATCGCTGTCGGCCATGGGCAGATGCGCGAGCGCGAACTGGAACAGGTGATGAGCGACTTCTACCACAAGCGCTTCAACGTGTTGGTGGCGTCGACCATCATCGAGACCGGCATCGACGTGCCCAGCGCCAACACCATCATCATCGAACGTGCCGACAAGTTCGGCCTGGCCCAGCTGCACCAGCTCCGCGGCCGTGTCGGGCGCAGTCACCACCAGGCCTACGCCTATCTGCTGACACCACCCCGCAAGGCCATGACGCCGGATGCCGAGAAGCGCCTGGAAGCCATTGCCAATGCCCAGGATCTCGGCGCCGGCTTCGTTCTCGCCACCCATGACCTGGAAATCCGCGGCGCCGGCGAACTGCTCGGAGAGGGCCAGAGCGGGCAGATCCAGGCAGTCGGCTTCACGCTCTATATGGAAATGCTGGAGCGGGCGGTCAAGGCCATCCGCAAGGGCGAGCAGCCCAATCTGGAACAGCCGCTGGGTGCTGGTCCGGAGATCAATCTGCGCGTTCCGGCCTTGATCCCGGAGGATTACCTACCCGACGTGCATGCCCGCCTGATCCTCTACAAGCGCATCGCCTCGGCCACGGACGAAGACGGCCTGAAGGAGCTGCAAGTGGAGATGATCGACCGTTTCGGCCTGCTGCCGGAGGCGACCAAGAACCTGATGCGTCTGACCCTGCTCAAACTGCAGGCGGAGAAGCTCGGCATCCTCAAGGTCGACGCTGGCCCGCAAGGCGGACGCATCGAATTCGCCGCCGACACCGTGGTCGATCCGCTGGTGCTGATCAAGTTGATCCAAAGCCAACCCAATCGCTACAAGTTCGAAGGGGCCACCCTCTTCAAGTTCCAGGTGCCAATGGAGCGCCCGGAAGAGCGCTTCAATACCCTGGAGGCGCTGATCGAGCGCCTGACTCCACAATCCGCTTAAGGACCCGCCATGCCTGCGCTTCGCTACATCGCACTGTTGTTCATTTTCCTCGCGCCAACGGCCTTCGCCGACGGGCTCTACCAGGTCGAGCTGATCCTGTTCCGCCAGGCCGGCGAGACGATTCCCTCCAGCCAGCCCGCTCCCGAGGATTGGGCCGCCGGGGCACAACGTCTGGGAGCCGGCAGCGAACGAGCTACGGCTTTGAACAACGAAGCGGCCAAGCTCACCCCCGCCAACGGCTATCAGGTGCTGCTACACCAGGCCTGGCAACAGATGCTCGGCACTACGCCCAGCAAGATCATCGTCAGCACGGGGCAAGAGCAATTCGGGCACTTTCCGGTGGAGGGCACACTGTCGATGAACCAAAACCGCCTGGTGGATCTGGAAGCCGAGTTCTGGGTCAATCAATTCGATGCGGATGGCGTGCTGGTCGGCAGTGAATACATGAAGCAGGGCAGCCGGCTCAAGAACGGCGAACTGACCTATCTGGATCACGGCAGCCTGGGGCTGCTGATCCGCGTGTCCCCTCTCTGAGGCGAAAGAGGACGCAACTGCGGCAGCTCGGGCTCGAGCTGCCGAAACCTGGACCCTCGATCAGTCCGCCAGCACCCGCGCCAACACGGCCTTGACCTTCCCCATCCCCTCGTTCAGCGCGCGCTCGATCTCCGCCATGGTGATCAACGCTGCGGATTTGCCCGCCGCGGGGTTCACCACCAGCGCCAAGCAGGCGTAAGGCAGGGCCAACTCCCGCGCCAGCGCTGCCTCCGGCATGCCGGTCATTCCGACGATATCGCAGCCATCACGCTCCAGGCGGGTGATCTCGGCGACCGTTTCCAGCCGAGGTCCCTGGGTGCAGCCGTAGACGCCGTGGCCACTATAGGCACAACCTTCTGCCGCCAACGCCGCGACGAGCCGGCCGCGTAGCGTCTCGTCGTACGGATGACTGAAATCCACGTGGGTAACGTGTTCCAGCTCGCCCTCGTAAAAGGTATGCGCACGGCCCGAGGTGTAATCGATGATCTGATGCGGGACGCAGAAATGCCCGGTGCCCATCGCCGCATGGATACCGCCCACGGCGTTCACCGCGAGAATCGCGTTGGCTCCCGCCTGTTTCAGCGCCCAGAGGTTGGCCCGGTAATTGACCTGATGGGGCGGGATACGGTGCGGCTGGCCATGCCGTGCCAGGAACAGCACTTCGCGGCCGGCATACTCGCCACGCATGATGTCCGCAGACGGGGCGCCATAAGGCGTATCCATGGATTGGGCCTGGCGAATGGTCAGACCTTCCAGTTGGGTCAGGCCAGTGCCGCCGATAATGGCGTAGACAGTCATCGTTGTTATCGTCCTCAGTCGATCAATTGAGCATTCCGCAGGGCCGCCACGGCTGCCAGCCAGCGCGGATACTGCCGGTACTCGGTGGTTGCGAAGCCCCTTCCACGCATGCGTGCGAGACGTGCCGGGCGCTCGACCTTGAGCCGTTGCAACGCCTGCAGAGCCAACTCGGCAGAGCCCCGATCGTTACACACCAGTCCCATGTCGCACCCCGCACCTAACGCAGCCTCGATTCGATCGGCTGCATCGCCGACCACATGTGCGCCCGCCATCGACAGATCATCGCTGAAGATCACGCCGTCGAAACCTAGCTCGCCACGAAGAATGTCCTGCAGCCAGCGCCGCGAGAAACCCGCCGGCTTCCCATCTACTGCCGGGTAGATCACGTGGGCCGGCATCACGGCGGCCAATTGATCACACAAACGTGCGAACGGAACCAGATCGCACGCACGGATCTCATCCAGGTTGCGCTCGTCGACCGGTATCGCCACATGGGAGTCGGCTTCGGCCCATCCGTGGCCGGGGAAATGCTTGCCGGTCGTCGCCATGCCTGCTGCGTTCATACCCCGAATGAAGGCCCCGGCGAGTAGTGCTGCCCGCTCGGCATCCCCCTCGAAAGCACGGCTACCGACCACCGCACTGCGCTGGTGGTCCAGATCGAGAACCGGCGCAAAGCTGATATCCAGGCCCACCGCCAGCACTTCTGTCGCCATCAGCCAGCCACAGTGCTCGGCCAGAATCTCGGCGTCGGCGTTATCGGCAATCGCCCGCATCGCCGGCAGCCTCACGAAACCCTGGCGCAGGCGTTGAACACGTCCGCCCTCCTGGTCCACCGCGAGAAGAAGATCCGGTCGCACGGCGCGTATCGAAGCACAGAGTTCGCGTACCTGGCGCGGGTGCTCGATATTGCGGGCGAAGAGAATCAGGCCGCCGACCTCGGGTTGCCGCAACAGGCAACGATCCTCGGCAGTCAACCACGTGCCGGCGATATCCAGCATCAGGGAACCTTGCATGAATGGTCCTTAGTCAAGTTCGGCCTGGGCCCAGTCCGGGCAAGCCGCTTCATCGATACGTACCGGACAGTGCAGCGGCACGCGAGGGAATAGATCCAGGAGATCGGTGTTACGCAGGCGAATGCAGCCATGGGAGCGCGGCACGCCCATCGGCTCGCTGTCAGGCGTACCGTGGAGATAGATATAACGGCGAAAACTGTCTACGTGTCCCAGGCGATTCCGGCCGCGCTCGCAGCCACTGAGCCAGAGAATCCGGGTCAGTATCCAATCGCGGCCGGGAAACTGTTCGTGCAGCGCTGGCGACCAGACCTCGCCGGTCCAGCGCCGCCCTCTCAGCACGGCGCCGCATGGCAGCCCGTCCCCGATTTTCGCGCGAACCTGATGCAAGCCCCGCGGCGTACAACCGGAGCCATTCAACTCGCCAGCACCGTTCAAGGCCGTGGAAACAAGAAGACGCAACACCAACCGCCCCTCAGCGAAGCCATAAAGGCACTGATCGGCGATGGAAATGTGCAGGAAATCGAGGGTTCGCATGGGCGGCTAGCTTAGCCGATCAGGCCGGAGCCGCCCAGACGGATCAAACCTTGGCAGGCGCCGGGGCGGTCTTGCTGCGCGGCTTGAGTTGAGCGCTGGCCAGCTTTTCATCGGTCACCGCACTGTCAGCCCGCATGCCAGCGGCCAGGAACGGCACCATCAAGCGCATCACCTGCTCGATCGAGGTGTTCACGCCAAAATCATTCTCGGCGATGGCGCGCAGAGCCTTGATCCCGGACATACTGAACGCAGCGGCACCCAACATGAAGTGAACGCGCCAGAACAGTTCGATGGGCGGCATCTTCGGCGCGGCTTCGTGAACCAGCTGCATGTAGCGCCGAAATACCTTGCCGTACATGTCTTCCAGATAGCGACGCAAGTGCCCCTGGCTCTGGCTGAAAGCCAGGCCCAGAAGGCGCATGAAGATAGACAGATCGTTACCGCTGCGCGGCTTCACCGCCAAAGCCTGCTCGACCAGTATTTCCAGCAACTCTTCCAGGCTGGCATGGCTTTCCGGCTTGGTCTGGCGGCGATCCAGCTCACGCTCGAGGCTGAGGCAGAACGGCCCGAGGAACCGCGAGAAGACGGCCTGAATCAGGGCCTTCTTGGAGCCGAAGTGATAGTTCACCGCAGCCAGGTTGACCCCGGCCTTGCTGGTGATCAGGCGCAAGGAGGTTTCGGCGAAGCCTTTCTCCGCGAACAGCTGTTCCGCAGCATCCAGGATGCGTTCGACGGTTTCTGACTGTGCCATGGATCCTCCACCTGACAAACACTTGTTTGAAACATACGTTTCAGCGTACCGCCTTGTCAAGTCGCACGAGCCGACTTTTGGCCGGCCGGTCACGATTGGCGACGATCACCATCAGAACGACCGGACCGGTATGAACCGGCAAGCGAAGGATTGCCAAGCGCCGTTCACTGTATATAATCCCAGTCACTGTATAAAAAAACAGAGCCAAGACATGCTGAAACTGACGCCCCGCCAAGCCGAGATTCTCGCCTTCATCAAGCGTTGCCTGGAAGACAATGGCTATCCGCCCACCCGGGCCGAGATCGCCCAGGAGCTCGGTTTCAAGTCTCCCAATGCCGCCGAGGAACATCTCAAGGCCCTTGCCCGCAAAGGCGCCATCGAAATGACTCCCGGTGCCTCCAGAGGCATTCGCATCCCCGGCTTCGAGCCGAACAACAACGAGGAAGACGGCTTGCCGGTCATTGGCCGGGTCGCTGCCGGTGCGCCGATTCTAGCGCAACAGAATGTCGAAGAATCCTGCCGGATCAATCCGGATTTCTTCCATCCCCGCGCCGACTATCTGCTACGTGTCCGCGGCATGAGCATGAAGGACATCGGTATCTACGATGGCGACCTGCTGGCCGTGCATGCCACCCGTGAGGCCCGCAACGGCCAGGTCGTGGTCGCCCGCCTGGATGACGACGTCACGGTCAAGCGTTTCAAGCGCGAGGGCAACAAGGTCTGGCTCATCGCGGAAAACCCGGAATTCGCCCCTATCGAAGTCGATCTAGAACAGCAGAACCTGACGATCGAAGGCTTGAGTGTCGGCGTAATCCGCCGCTAAGGAGACGTTATGCAGTTCTCGCAGCCGCTTGACCTTCCCCAGCTCCCCCTGTTCGAGGCCTTTCTCGGCCAACCCGCCGCGCCATTACTGGCCGATGGAGCCGAGCCCCATTGGCCCGAACCCGAGGCCTTCAGCGAACTGTCGCTGAGCGGAGCGGCCGGGCACTGCCTCCATCTGTTGGCGCCCATCCTTCGGGAGCTGAGCGAAGAAACCGATCCACGCTGGCTTACGCTCATCGCTCCGCCTTCCAGCCTGACCCATAGCTGGCTGCGCGAAGCCGGTCTGAACCGTGAGCGGATTCTCCTGCTGCATCCACGCGGTCAGCAAACCAGCCTTGAACTGGCCTGCGAAGCCCTTCGCCTGGGCCGCAGCCACACTGTTGTCAGTTGGTTGAACCCGCTCGATCACAAGGCACGCCAGAACCTTGCCTCCGCCGCCCGCCTGGGTAGCGCACAAAGCCTGAATATTCGTCTGGGTTGATCACAGCGGCACACGGAGGTGCCACCCGCCTCGATGCAGCAAGGCGGTCAATGGGCAGGAAGCCTGGCTCAGTGCAGGACGCGAGGCCCTTCTTCATCCCGCTCGAAATCACCTTCGGCCAATCGGCCAGCCATCTGCACGCCAACGCTCAGCATGGCCTTGGCGACTTCCACATGGTGCCCCTGCAGGAAGGCCTTGGCATCTGCCGAGAAGTCGAGGATTACCAGCGCTTCCTCATCCTCCGCTCGGCGCAAGGCGATGCGCCCATCGGGCAGCTCAACGATTTCGAGGAAGGAAGTAGGCATAAGTCAATCTCAAGCAAAGGCCGGCCATTGTACCAGCCTGAAGGGATACGTCTCTAACCGTTCGGCTCAGCATTCTGTCAGCGTTTCACGGAAACGCAGCGCCAGACCTTTCAGTTGTTTGCGCCACTCCTCCAGCTCATCGCGACCGAGCGATGGCTCTTCCGCTTCCAGATCGACCGATTCGATCAATGGAACGGTCGGGTCGACCTTGGCCTTCTTCGGCGCCTGTGGCGGCTGAAATAGCGCAGCATAGGCCGCAAGGAGACGCCCAAGCCATGTTTCGGGTTGCTGCGCCAACTCCACCAACTCGGCCAGCTCAGGGCTGGGCGCGGCATTCAGGACCACCTGATTCAACAGCATATCGACCCTGGGCGCGCGCGCCTCGGGCAAACGATAGAAACCGGCAATTTCATGGCAAAGGCCCAGAACCGCGCCATACAGATGAAACAAGGCGGACTCGCGTTCAGCCTGGATCAGTGCCTGGGCGTTCATCGCCTGCCCGGTTTCGGCACGTTTCCACGCCTCAAGCGCCAGACCAGCGAAGTAGAGCTTCTGGTTCGTACGGGTATAAAGCTCATGGGCCATACAGCGCCTCCAGAGATACGCGCAAAGTGCCGGAGCAACTTACCGGACTATACGCGCCTCCGGCAGAAACCGGAGGCACGTTTTGTCCGATCAGCGCTTGTCTTCGACCTTCCAACGGCTACCGTCATAGAACGCACGCCAGCCGGTGGGCTTACCGTCGACCTCGGACTGTACGTACTGCTCTTTGCTCTTGCGGCTGAAACGGATTACCGCAGGACGGCCCTCCGGGTCCTTCTGTGGTGCATCCAGGAGGAAGTGATATTTCGGATCCAGTTCGTCCTTGTGCGGGATCAGCTCGCTGACCAGCGGTGCACGGGTTTCGCGGTTCTTCGGGAACTGACTGGCCGCCAGGAACAAACCGGACGCACCGTCGCGCAGCACATAGACGTCGTCGACCTTCTCGCACTTGAGCTCCGGCATCTTGATCGCGTCCATCTTCGGCGGCGCCGGCTCGCCGTTCTTCAGCAACTTGCGGGTGTTCTTGCAAGTGGGGTTGGTGCACCCGAAGAACTTGCCGAAGCGGCCGGTCTTCAACTGCATCTCGCTTCCACACTTGTCGCATTCGAGGCTCGGCCCTTCATAACCCTTGATACGGTACTGGCCCTGTTCGATCTCGTAGCCGCTGCAGTCCGGGTTATTGCCGCAGATGTGCAGCTTGCGCTTCTCGTCCAGCAGATAGGCATCCATCGCCGTCGAGCAGATCGGGCAACGATGCTTGCCCAACAGAACGCGGGATTCCGACTCGCCCTCGTCATCCGCCGCGATTTCGTCCCCCGGAATCAGGTTGATGGTCGCCTTGCAACGTTCTTTCGGCGGCAGGCTATAGCCCGAACAACCGAGGAAGACCCCGGTGGAGGCGGTACGAATCATCATCGGCCGCCCGCATTCGCGGCAGGGAATGTCGGTCAGTGTCGGCTGATTGGCCCGCATGCCCTTCTCGCTGGCCTCGGCGGTTTCCAGCTTTTTCCTGAAATCGGCATAGAACTCGTCGAGAAGGTGCTTCCAGTCACGCTCGCCCTGGGCAACGTCGTCCAGATGCTCTTCCATCCCGGCGGTAAAGCCGTAGTCCATGAGGTTGGAAAAGCTTTCGGAAAGACGGTCGGTCACGATATCGCCCATCTTCTCCGCGTAGAAACGACGGTTATGCACGGTAACGTAACCGCGTTCCTGGATGGTGGAAATGATCGCCGCGTAGGTCGACGGCCGGCCAATGCCCCGCTTTTCCAGCTCCTTGACCAGGCTGGCTTCGGAGTAGCGCGCCGGCGGCTTGGTGAAATGCTGGCTGGGATCGAGCTTGATCAGCTTGAGCATCTCGCTTTCGTTCATTTCCGGCAGCACGTCGTCTTCGCCCGGCTTGCTCTGCTGGGGCAGTACCCGGGTATAGCCGTCGAACTTAAGGATGCGACCCTTGGCACGCAGCTCGAAGTCGCCCGCCGCTACGCTGACGGTAGTCGATAGGTACTCGGCCGGCGGCATCTGGCAGGCGACGAACTGGCGCCAGATCAATTCGTAGAGGCGCTCGGCGTCACGCTCCATGCCGGACAGTTGATTCGGCCGCAGATTGACATCGGACGGACGGATCGCCTCGTGAGCCTCCTGAGCGCCTTCCTTGCTGGAATAGACATTCGGCTTCGCCGGCAGGTATTTCTGACCGAACTCGCCCTCGATGAAGCCCCGGACCATGCCGATGGCGTCCGCCGAAAGATTGGTCGAGTCGGTACGCATATAGGTGATATAGCCCGCCTCGTAGAGACGCTGGGCCATCATCATGGTCTTCTTCACGCCGAAGCCGAGACGGTTGCTCGCCGCCTGCTGCAGCGTGGAGGTGATGAACGGAGCCGACGGACGGCTGCTGGTCGGCTTGTCCTCGCGCTTGACCACGCGGTAGCTGGAAGCCTTGAGCTTCTCCAGCGCCGCCATGGCCTGGGCTTCGTTGAGCGGCTTGAAGGCCTCGCCCCTTTCGCGAACCACTTCGAAGCGGACCTGGGCATTCTTCGCCGTGGACAGGTCGGCATGCACTTCCCAGTACTCTTCCGGGACGAAGGCGCGGATTTCGCGCTCACGCTCCACCACCAACTTCACCGCGACCGACTGGACGCGGCCGGCGGAAAGACCGCGGGCGATCTTCTGCCAGAGCAACGGCGACACCATGTAGCCGACCACGCGGTCAAGGAATCGCCGCGCCTGCTGGGCGTTGACCCGATTGATGTCCAGATCGCCGGGTGCGGAGAACGCTTCCTGGATCGCCTTCTTGGTGATTTCGTTGAAAACCACGCGCTTGTAGCGGCTCTCGTCACCACCGATGGACTCGCGCAGGTGCCAGGCGATGGCCTCCCCTTCGCGGTCCAAGTCGGTTGCGAGGTAGATGGTGTCGGCATCCTTGGCAAGGCGGCGAAGCTCGTCGATCACCTTTTCCTTGCCCGGCAGAATTTCGTATTTGGCTTTCCAGCCGTGCTCGGGATCGACACCCATGCGCGAGAACAGCTGGCGCTTGGCCTTTTCTTTCGCCGACAACGCCGGAGCCTCGGCCGCAGTCTTGCCGCGCTTCGCCGGCTCCTTGCCATTGCTGGACGAACCGCTGGTGGGCAGGTCACGGATATGGCCGATGCTCGACTTCACCACGTACTGGCTGCCCAGGTACTTGTTGATGGTCTTGGCCTTGGCCGGGGATTCCACGATGACCAGCGATTTGCCCATGGATCGGAAAATTCCTGAATTCGGTAAATGAAAGGCGGGAGCCGCCTGGCGCGGCACCGCTATATATAGTGGTGGCCGAGGCAAGGTCAAGCGCCCCGGCTCGGCGATGGGAGGTCAAGGCTGCTCGAACAGCGCCTTTTCCGCCTTGATCAATGCAAAACGCGGAACGCTTTCACCATCCACCTCGACGGTCTCGGTGAACATGCGCAGCGGGCGCACCCAGAGCCCGTACTCGCCGTACAGCGCCTGGTATACCACCAGCTCTTCTTCCGTCTCGGAATGCCGGGCCACACCGAATACCCGATACTCGGGCCCTTTGTAATGGCGATAGAGGCCGGGTTGAACTCGCATCACGGATTCCCTCTTTGCACAAAAACAAAAGCCGGGGCACCAGGCCCCGGCTCTTACCACCGATTGCTTAGGACGCTCAGATGCGCTCGAAGACGGTGGTGATGCCCTGGCCAAGGCCTATGCACATGGTAGACACACCCAGAGTACCGCCGTTCTGCTTCATCACGTTCAGCAGGGTACCGGAGATACGCGCACCGGAACAACCGAACGGGTGACCCAGGGCGATGGCGCCGCCATGCAGATTGACCTTCTCTTCCATCTTGTCGAGCAGCTTGAGGTCCTTCAGCACCGGCAGGGCCTGAGCGGCAAAGGCTTCGTTCAGCTCGACGAAGTCGATGTCGTCGATGGTCAGTCCGGCACGCTTGAGTGCCTTCTGGGTCGACGGCACCGGACCGTAACCCATGATGGCCGGGTCGACACCCGCCACCGCCATGGCACGAACCACGGCCATCGGCTGGATGCCGAGGTCCTTGGCACGCTGGGCGGACATGACGATCATGCAGGACGCGCCGTCGGTGATCTGCGAAGAGGTGCCCGCAGTCACGGTACCGCCCTTCGGATTGAAGGCCGGCTTCAGTTGCGCCAGGCTTTCCAGGGTAGTGTCGGGACGAATGGTCTCGTCGTAGTCGAACACCTTCAGGAAGCCGTTCTCGTCGTAGCCCTGCATCGGGATGATTTCATCCTTGAACTTACCCTCGACGGTGGCTTTATGCGCCAGGCGGTGCGAACGCTCACCGAAGGCGTCCTGCTGCTCACGGCTGATGCCATGCATCTTGCCGAGCATTTCGGCAGTCAGGCCCATCATGCCGGACGCTTTGGCGGCGTACAGCGACAGGTGCGGGTTCGGATCGACACCGTGCATCATGCCGACGTGGCCCATGTGCTCCACGCCACCGATGACGAACACATCGCCGTTGCCGGTCTGGATCGCCTGCACGGCAGTGTGCAGGGCGCTCATGGACGAACCGCACAGGCGGCTGACGGTCTGGCCAGCGCTGGTATGCGGAATCTGGGTCATCAGCGACGCCATGCGGGCGATGTTCCAACCCTGCTCCAGGGTCTGGTTCACGCAGCCCCAGATCACGTCTTCCACTTCCGCCGGGTTGACCAGCGGGTTGCGCTCCAGCAGCTTGCTGATCAGATGCGCCGACATGTTCTCGGCACGGGTGTTGCGGTGCATGCCGCCCTTGGAACGACCCATCGGGGTACGACCGAAGTCGACGATGACGGCATCTCTCGGATTCAGGCTCATAGTTCTACTCTCGCTCTCATCTGTCCGCGATTAACCGAAGAAGCTCTGGCCCTTGGCGGCCATTTCACGCAGCTTCGCGGTCGGGTGGTACAGCGGACCCAGGTCGGCGTACTTATCGGCCAGGGCCACGAATTCGGCTACACCGATGGAATCGACGTAGCGCAGCGCACCCCCACGGAAGGGCGGGAAGCCGATGCCGTAGATCAGGCCCATGTCAGCTTCGGCAGCCGTTTCGACGATGCCGTCTTCCAGGCAGCGGACGGTTTCCAGGCACAGCGGGATCATCATGAAGTTGACGATGTCCTCGTCAGTCAGCTCGCGCTGCTCGCGGACGATCGGCTTGAGCACTTCGTAGGCCTGCGGATCGGAGACCTTCTTCGGCTTGCCGCGCTTGTCGGTTTCGTAGGCGTAGAAGCCCTTGCCATTCTTCTGACCCAGGCGATTGGCTTCGTACATCACGTCAACGGCAGTCTTGCCCTCGACAGCCATGCGATCCGGGAAGCCTTCGGCCATCACGTCGCGGCCATGGTGGCCGGTGTCGATACCGACCACGTCGGACAGGTAGGCCGGGCCCATGGGCCAACCGAATTTCTCCATCACCTTGTCGATGCGAACGAAATCGATGCCCAGCTCCAGCAACTTGGCGAAACCGCCGAAGTACGGGAACAGCACGCGGTTAACCAGGAAGCCGGGGCAATCGTTGACCACGACCGGGGTCTTGCCCATCTTCTTGGCGTAGGCAACGGTAGTGGCGATAGCGGTTTCGCCGGTCTTCTCGCCACGGATCACTTCCACCAGCGGCATCATGTGCACCGGGTTGAAGAAGTGCATGCCGCAGAAGTTTTCCGGACGCTTGAGCGCCTGGGCCAGCAGGCTGATGGAAATGGTCGAGGTGTTGGAAGTGAGGATCGCGTCCTCCTTCACCAGCCCTTCCACTTCCGACAGCACGGCCTGCTTGACCTTCGGGTTCTCAACCACGGCCTCGACCACGATGTCGACGGTGCCGAAATCGCCGTAGGACAGGGTCGGACGGATTGCGTTGAGCGCCTGAGCCATCTTCTCGGGAGACAGGCGGCCTTTCTCGACGCGCTTGCCGAGCAGCTTGGAGGCTTCGCCGAGGCCGAGCTGGATGGCTTCTTCGCGGATGTCCTTCATCAGGATCGGCGTGCCCTTGACGGCGGACTGGTAGGCAATGCCACCGCCCATGATGCCGGCGCCGAGCACGGCGGCCATCTTCACGTCCTTGGCCAGCTCGTCGTACTTCTTGGATTTCTTCTTCAGTTCCTGGTCGTTCAGGAACAGGCCGATCAGGCTTTCCGCAACAGAGGTCTTGGCCAGCTTGACGAAACCGGCGGCCTCGACTTCCAGCGCCTTGTCACGGGTGAAGTTGGCGGCCTTCTGGATGGTCTTGATCGCCTCGACCGGCGCCGGGTAGTTCGGACCGGCCTGGCCGGCGACGAAGCCCTTGGCGGTTTCGAATGCCATCATCTGTTCGATGGCATTCAGCTTGATCTTTTCCAGTTTCGGCTGGCGCTTGGCCTTATAGTCCAGCTCGCCGGAGATGGCGCGCTTGATCAGATCAACGGCAGCGGCTTGCAGCTTGTCGGCGGCGACCACGGCATCGACGGCACCCACTTTCAGCGCGTCTTCGGCCTTGTTTTCCTTACCGGAAGCGATCCACTCGATGGCGTTGTCGGTGCCGATCACGCGCGGCAGGCGAACGGTGCCACCGAAGCCCGGGTAGATGCCCAGCTTGACTTCCGGCAGGCCGACCTTGGCGCTGTCCGCCATGACGCGGTAGTCGCAGGCCAGGCACATCTCGAAACCGCCGCCGAGGGCGATGCCATTGATGGCGACGACCGTGGGCACCCCGAGGTCTTCGAAATCGCTGAAGATCTTGTTGGCTTCGAGGTTACCGGCAACCAGCTCTTCGTCGGGCAGCTTGAAGTTGTCGACGAACTCGGTGATGTCGGCGCCGACGATGAACACGTCCTTGCCGCTGGCGACGACCACGCCTTTGATCGAACCGTCCGCCTTGATGGCATCCACGGATTCGCGCAGCTCGTTCAGGGTGAGACGGTTGAATTTGTTGACGGACTCACCCTTGAGGTCGAAGTTCAATTCGACGATGCCGCCCTCAAGAGCCTTAACCGTGATGGCTTTACCTTCGTAAATCATCAACTGATCTCCACGGTATGGAAGCTGAACAGTGCACATCGGACACCAGCCGCGGACTTACCTGCGGTGCAGCCGGAGCATAGCCCCGAACTGTCTGGTACACCCGCCGACGTGATAATCGGGTTTTGTTTTAGAGCCGCCGCCTGGGGCAAACGCTCAATTCATACGCCCGTTTGATTTGGGTGTGCACACCATCGGGTAAAAACCGACCGTTGTCAATCGGAGGGCGCCACCGCTGTGCGCCCGCTTGTGACCGACAACAGAGTCGCTAGGGCTCTGGATAGCGGCATTCACGAGACCTATGGGCATACATTCGCCAGCCCCACCGATACTGGCACCCTGCCCGCCCGCTAGCTGGTCAAACCTGCCGGCTACGGGTAGAGTCGCCCCGCACGGCCCGCCCAGGCCCGCGAACAGAAGAACAACAAACGAGAATCAACGGGCCAACGGAGTCGTCCATGCCGAACCGTCTGCGCACTTTTTCATTGAGCGCCCTCCTTGCCCTCTGTCTGGCTCTGCCCGCCTGGGCGGCCGACCCGAGCGCCACGTTGCTCGACCTGCATCAGCAACGCCTCGCCACCCAACGAAGCCTGGCGGCGTTCTTCATGTTCAATGGCATGGAAGGCGACCAGCGCTACGCGCGCATGATCGATGAATCGCTGCAACTGGCCCGCAGCCGCCTCGACAAGCTGGGCGAACTGCCCGGCGAAAGCTCGAAAGCGCTCGCCACCCGCCTCGCCCAGGAATGGCAAGGCTATGAGAACGACCTCAAGACGCTGGTCAGTACGCTGAAAACCCAGGGGTTCACCGACCTCCAGCCGGTCGCCGACCTGGCCGAACGCAATCGGCAACTGATGGAACTGAGCGGGGAGCTGCATGCCAGAATCCAGCGGGAGAGCGCCTTCAGCGTTCCGCCATTGACCCAGCAAAGCCGCGAGCAGAGCCTGCTGATGCAGGACATCGCCCTGGACTACGCGTCACGCAGCGCGTCAGTCGGGGCAACATTCTTCGGCGGCAACGAGGGCAAGGCGATCGATGAACTGGCCGAACAGTTCTCGGCCGGGCTCGCGCGCCTGGAGGAGGCGCCGGCTAACACCGCGGAAACCCGACAGGGCTTGCAGGCCGTCGGCACGAAATGGCGTTACATCGAGAAGTCGCTGAAAAACTACAATGAAAACAGCGTTCCTTTCGTCATCAGCAAATATTCGGATCGAATTATCGAAGCGCTTGAAGTACTCTCTGCCCAATATGCCGCGCAAAGCCTGTGAACCCGGCCCGGCGCAACACGATTTCCGGCCTGTCTGGCCATACGCTACGGCCCGGTGCAACCCACCGGGCTTTTTTCTGCGCCTCAGGCGAGCGCAGCCAGCACATCCGCAACCCGTTGCAACGCCTCCGCATCGCCCCGCTCGCCCCAACAGAGGGCTATCATCTGCGAATTCGCTTCGATCTTGTAAACATCCATCGGAAGCTCAGCCAGCCGCCCCGCCAACGCCTCGTCCGCGCAAGGTTCGCGCCACTGATTCAGCCATTCGCCGGATTCGGATCGCCAGAAACACCAACTGTCCCCACGACCGGCGCGGCGCGGACGGTGATACTGCGGGCACGGGTTCGGCGGCTGCCGGCCCAGCCAGTGCGGCCATTCCTGGCGCGACAACTGCATCGCCAGGCCCATCCGGCGCGCAGCCAGGCGCATTTCCATCTGCCCCCGCTGGCGGTGCGAAGGCAGCAGCCAGGCAAGCGGACTGAGCAGGAGAGCCAGGAGTACGAGAGTCAACCAGAGCGTCACGACGGAAATCCTTGTTACCCGAAAGCTGTTACAAGCAGCCAATACAGCCATACTTGTGATTAATCCCCACACTTTGGAGGAGAACTTCGCCATGACCTACCAGCACATTCTGGTCGCCGTCGACCTGACCGAGGAATGCCACCCGGTGGTGATACGCGCCCAGGCCCTGGCCAACAGTTGCCAGGCCCGTCTGTCCCTGGTGCACATCGTGGAGCCCATGGCCATGGCGTTCGGCGGCGATGTCCCCATGGACCTGTCGATGTTGCAGCAGCAGCAGTTCGAACAGGCCCGCGAACGCCTCAATACCTTTGCCGGTCGCTATCCCGAGCTGACCGCCGACCAGCGCCATCTCGCCTATGGCCAACCGCGCCAGGAAATCCATCGCCTGGCCACCGAACAGGGCTGCGACCTGATCGTGGTAGGCAGCCACGGCCGGCACGGCCTCGCCCTGCTGCTGGGCTCCACCGCCAATGACGTCCTGCATGGCGCACCCTGCGACGTGCTTGCCGTGCGTCTGAAGAAACCCGAGTGAGGTTCCGGCGGGCAGGCTCGCCCTGCCCGCACGGCCGAGATTATTCGAGAAGGTCCCCCGGGCTCATCAGCAACGGCCGGATCTTCTGCAGCTGGGTTTCCAGCGAATAGGTCATGCTCGACGACATCGAGAAGAAGGTCAGGAACGCCTTGAGGTTCGAGTCGCCTTCGCAGGTGTCGTGGATGCGCTGCCAGAACGCCTGGTTGACCAGTTGCAACTGCTGGAACAGGCGTACGAGGCCTTTCAGTTCCCAGTCCGCATGGCGGCCTTCGCGGTAGTTGAAGTACTGCCGCGCCAGGTACAGGGAAACCGTGCGCAGGATGAATTCCTGGTTGCTGGCGAATGGCAGGTGATGCTGCGCCATCGGCTTCAACCGGCCGAGCACCGGGCAGGAGCTGGTGGCCATGATCACCCCGAGCAGTGCCCGCAACCCCTCTTCCAAGCCGACCAGCTTGCTGTACTCGCGCTCCGGCGTGCGCACCCAGACCTGCGCCTTGGTAATGGCCGGCAGGCCGTGGAAGTCCTCGATGACCCGGTACAGGTCCACCGCCGCGGGGCAATGGCTGAACTGCTCCTTATTCAGCGGGCAGTTGCTGCACTGCTGGTAATCCAGGCGCGTCCACTTCGGCGCGATGGCGGCACGCTCCTGGTCGTACTGGCGATCCAACTCGATCCGATAGCTGAACTCATGTTCGTCATCGAGCGTGATGCGATATTCGATGGCCATAACCGTTCCCTGATCACTCCTCCAGTTCAGCCCAGCGTTCCAGCAGGGCATCCAAATCGCGCTGCAGGCTCTCCATCCGACCCAGGACCGCCCCGGTTTCCGCCGACGGCTTCTGGTAGAACGCCGGGTCGGCGATCTGGCCCTGCAACACGGCAAGCTCGGCCTCCAGGGCATCGATCTGTCCGGGAATCGCTTCCAGCTCGCGCTGCAACTTATAACTCAGCTTCTTCCGGGCCGGCGCCGCCGTCTCGCTCGACGCGGCGGCCGGTGCCTCTGTCTTCGCCGGCGCAGCGGCTTTCTCCGGCTTGGCTTCGCCCACACCCAGCAGACGCGGCGAACCGCCCTGGCGCAGCCAGTCCTGGTAACCGCCGACATACTCGCGGACACGCCCCTCGCCTTCGAACACCAGGGTGCTGGTCACGACGTTATCGAGGAACGCCCGGTCGTGGCTGACCATCAGCACAGTGCCCTGGAAACCGAGCAGCACTTCTTCGAGCAACTCCAGGGTTTCCACGTCGAGATCGTTGGTCGGTTCGTCCAGCACCAGCAGGTTGGCCGGCTTGCTGAACAGCTTGGCCAGCAACAGGCGTGCCCGCTCGCCACCGGACAGTGCCTTCACTGGTGTGCGGGCGCGCTGCGGGCTGAACAGGAAATCGCCGAGATAGCTGAGTACATGGCGGTTCTGGCCGTCGATGGTGATGAACTCGCGCCCTTCGGCGAGGTTATCGATGACCGTCTTCTCCGGCTCCAACTGGTGACGCAACTGGTCGAAATAAGCCACTTCCAGGCGGGTACCGGCCTGGATGGTGCCACTGGTCGGTTGCAACTCGCCGAGCAGCAACTTGAGCAGCGTGGTCTTGCCGGTACCGTTGGCGCCCAGCAGGCCGATCCGGTCGCCACGCTGGATGACGATGGAGAAATCACGGACCAGCGGCTCGCCGCCCGGATGGGCGAAGCTCACATGTTCGGCGACGATCACCTGCTTGCCGGACTTGTCCGCCGCTTCCAGCTGGATGTTGGCCTTGCCCTGGCGCTCGCGCCGCTCGCTGCGCTCGGCGCGCATCGCCTTCAACGCGCGAACACGGCCTTCGTTACGGGTCCGGCGGGCCTTGATGCCCTGGCGTATCCACACTTCCTCCTGGGCCAGACGCTTGTCGAACAGCGCATTGGCGGTTTCTTCCGCCGCCAGTTGCTGTTCCTTGTGCACCAGGAAGCTGGCGTAGTCGCCGTTCCAGTCGATCAGATGGCCGCGATCCAGTTCGAGGATGCGGGTAGCCAGGTTCTGCAGGAAAGCGCGGTCGTGGGTGATGAACAGCACGGCTCCCTGGAAACCGAGCAGCGCCTCTTCCAGCCAGGCGATGGCGCCGATGTCGAGGTGGTTGGTCGGTTCGTCGAGCAGCAGCAGATCCGGTTCGGCGACCAGCGCCTGGGCCAGCAGGACACGCCGGCGCCAGCCGCCGGACAGCTCCGCCAGGGTCTTGTCCGCCGGCAGTTGCAGGCGGCTCAGGGTACTGTCCACCAGTTGCTGAAGACGCCAGCCATCCTTCGCCTCCAGTTCGTGCTGGACCTGGGTGAGCTTCTGCAGATCGGCGTCGTCGCGGATGTTCTGGCTGAGGTGGTGATATTGCGCGAGCAACTCGCCGACGCCCGCAAGCCCCTCGGCCACCACGTCGAACACAGTACGCTCGTCGGCCCGCGGCAGTTCCTGCGGCAGCTCGCCGATCTTCAGCCCCGGCGCCCGCCAGATTTCGCCATCGTCGGCGGCCTGGTCACCCTTGACCAAGCGCAGCAAGCTCGACTTGCCGGTACCGTTGCGCCCAATGATGCAGACCCGCTCGCCCCGGGCGATCTGCCAGGACACATGGTCCAGCAGGGGCATGGCACCATAGGCGAGGGATACATCGGCGAACTTGAGCAGAGTCATGGGCATCTCCTGAAACAGGGCGCGCATTCTACCCGAGTTGAAGGGTCGACAGACCGGCTTTTCTCCGCCGAGGAACGCTTTCACCTCCCCCTGGCAACGGCTAAGCTAGGGCTGTCTGCGCCCTCGGTGGCGCTCCTTTGGTTATCCGTTCGGAAGTGTCATGCGCGGTCGTCTGTTTTGCCTGTTTTCCTGTTTCCTGCTCTCCGCTGCAACCCTCGACACCGCGCAAGCCGTCAGTCTTGCCCAGCAACGCCAGTACTACGACGAAGCCAAGCGCGCCCTGGCCAAGGGCGATAGCGGCCCGTACAAGCGCTACGCCAGCGCCCTGCGCGACTATCCCCTTGAGCCGTACCTCGCGTACGACGAGCTGACCGCCCGTCTGAAATGGGCCAGCAACGACGAAATCGAGAAGTTCCTCGCCGAGCACGGCGACCTGCCCCAGGCCAACTGGATGAAATTGCGCTGGCTACGCTGGCTGGCCGAACGAGGCGAGTGGCAGACCTTCATCAAGTACTACGATCCCTCGATGAATTTCACCGAACTGGACTGTCTCTACGGCCAGTACCAGCTGGGCCATGGCATGCGTGCCGAAGGCTTCGCCACCGCCGAGAAGCTCTGGCTGGTCGGCAAGTCGCAACCGGAAGCCTGCGACCGCCTGTTCGACCGCTGGGCCGCCGAAGGCCAGTTGACCGAGGAAAAGCGCTGGAAACGCGCCAAGCTGGCGGCCGAAGCCCGTAACTATGGGCTGGCCAGCTTCCTGGTGAAGAAGCTGCCGACCCTCTCCAAACAGGGACAGCTACTGGTGGATGTGGCGCAGAAGCCCGAGCTGCTCGGCCAGACCGCCCGCTTCGCACCCGCTGATCGCGCCATGGCCGATGTGGTCGGCCTCGGCCTGCGCCGGCTGGCCCGCCAGGACCCGGAGAAGGCCCTGCCCCTGCTGGATGTCTATGCCAAGCGACTGCCCTTCTCCGCCGAAGAGAAAGTGGCGATCGCCCGCGAGATCGGCCTGACCCTGGCCAAGCGCTTCGACGGCCGGGCATTGCAGGTAATGGCCGAGTACGACCCGGAACTGCGCGACAACACCGTCTCCGAATGGCGTGCCCGCCTGCTGTTGCGCCTCGGCCGCTGGGACGAGGCCCATCAGTTGACCCGGCAGTTGCCCCAGGAGCTTGCGACCAGCAACCGCTGGCGCTACTGGCAGGCGCGCAGTCTGCAATTGGCCCAGCCGCAGAACCAGCAGGCGGTCACGCTTTACCAGCCAGTGGCTGCCGAGCGCGACTTCTACGGTTTCCTCGCCGCCGATCGCATCCAGGTGCCCTACCAGTTGAACAACCGGCCGCTGCCGCTCGACCCGAAAGTCGTGCAGAAGGTGCGCAACACCGCCGGCATCCGCCGCGCCCTGGAATTCCATGCCCGGGGTCAGATCGTCGACGGGCGCCGCGAGTGGTATCACGTCAGTCGCCTGTTCAGCCGCGAAGAACTGGTGGCCCAGGCCCGCCTGGCCTACGACCTCGAATGGTATTTCCCGGCCATCCGCACCATCAGCCAGGCGCAGTATTGGGATGACTTGGAGGTACGCTTCCCAATGGCCTACCAGAGCAGCCTGGTGCGCGAAGCCAGGGCGCGCGGACTGCATTCGAGCTGGGTCTTCGCCATCACCCGCCAGGAAAGCGCCTTCATGGCCGACGCCCGCTCGCCGGTGGGCGCCATGGGGCTGATGCAACTGATGCCGGCTACCGCCAAGCAGACCGCACGCAAGTTCGGCATCCCCCTGGGTTCGCCGCAGCAGGCGCTCAATCCCAACGTCAACATCCAGCTCGGCGCGGCCTACCTTAGCCAGGTGCATGCGCAGTTCGGTGGCAACCGCATCCTCGCCTCCGCCGCCTACAACGCCGGCCCCGGCCGGGTCCGCCAGTGGCTGCGTGGGGCCAACCACCTGGCCTTCGACGTCTGGGTGGAAACCATTCCGTTCGATGAAACCCGCCAGTACGTGCAGAACGTGCTGTCCTATTCGGTGATCTACGGGCAGAAGCTCAACGCACCGCAGCCGCTGGTCGATTGGCACGAGCGGTTCTTCGACGACCAGTGATGCGGGCAGGCGGTTTCTGACGATCCAAGCCACGGCGGGCGAATGAATTCGCCCCTACAGCGCAATCCGGGACCGCCACGCCAGAACTTCCCCTCATCTCACTCCAACACTTCGACGTCCATGCCAACCTCGAGCACGCCGCTGCCGCCGTGGATCAGGTTCTGGCCGAAGTACACCTCGCCGTCACGTTCGCGGTAGGTCTTGAGTGTGGTGAGCGGTTCGCGGTCGGCGCTGCGTTCGCCGGTGCGCGGGTCCATGGAGGTGATGATGCAGCGTGAGCAGCCCTTGGCGACGCGGAAGGTCTGGCCGCCGATGCGAATGCGCTTCCAACTGTCCTCGGCATAAGGCTCGCTGCCCTCCACCACCAGATTCGGCCGGAAGCGCAGCATTTCCAGCGGACGGCCGACCCGCCGCGACAGGTCGTCGAGGGACGCCTGGCCGATCACCATCAGCGGGTAGCCATCGGGGAACGCCACTTTCTCGCCCGGTTCGGCATAGTGCGTATTGACCTGCCGGGCGCGAGCCTCCGGCACGTAGACCAAGCGGCACGGCCGCCCCAGCAGATCGCTCAGCCAGGCCGCCGCGGCATCGCCGGCATCCGGGACCTGCAGCGTATCGCGCCAGATAATCACCCTCCGCAGCGACGCCGTTTCGTCTGGCACGGCGACGCTCAGCGATTCCAGCCCCGGCGCACTCAACAGCAAGCGTTCACTCCCCTGCCAGCGCGCGCACAATTGCGTCATCTGCGGCAGCAGGCGCTGGGTCAGGAAGCGTCCGCTCTCCGCGTCGACCGCCATCCAGCGTCGGTCGCCGACCAGCCCCAGGGCATCCAGCTCCGCCCGTTGCAGGGGCTCGCCGAGGGAGGATTTGAGGGGATAACGATAGAGCGCGGAGAGACGCATGGACCGACTTCCTGTTCAGGCAAAACGCTCTTATACGAGCTGCCCGCCGTCGCCACAAGCCCTTCGCAGAGCCCTCCAAGCGACCAATCAGGTCCCGGCCGCACCGCGCAGCAGCCGGTCACGGATCACATCCACCAGTTTGTCCGGCTGGAACTTGGAAAGGAAACCGTCGCAGCCGACCTTCTTCACCATGGCGTCATTGAAGCTGCCAGACAACGACGTGTGCAGTACCACGTAGAGGTCACGCAGGCGCGGGTCCTGGCGGATCTCCGTGGTCAGACGATAGCCGTCCATTTCCGGCATTTCAGCGTCGGTGAAGACCATCAGCAGCTTGTCGGTCATCACCTCGCCGGTATCGGCCCACTTCTTCAGTTGGTTCAGCCCTTTCAGACCGTCGCTGGCGGTGTGGATCTTCAGGCCCAGTTGGGTCAGGGTTTCGCGCAGTTGTGCCAGGGCGACGCTGGAGTCGTCCACCAGCAGCACCTCGCGGCCACGGGCCTGCTCCAGCAGCGGATCGGCCAGGCGCTCGGCGGAAACCTTCGCGTTGTACGGCACGATCTCCGCCAGCACCTTCTCCACGTCGATGATTTCCACCAGCTTGTCGTCCACCTTGGTGATCGCGGTCAGGTAATGCTGGCGCCCGGCGCCTCCCGGAGGCGGCAGGATGGACTCCCAGTTGAGGTTGAGGATGCGATCGACACCGCCCACCAGGAAGGCCTGCACGGAACGGTTGTATTCGGTGACGATGATGGTGCTGCGCTCATCCGGCACCAGCGGGCGCATGCCGATGGCCTGGGACAGGTCGATCACCGGCAGGGTCTGCCCGCGCAGGTTGACGACGCCGCAGACGTAGGGGTGCCGCTGCGGCATCAGCGTCAGCTTGGGCATCTGCAGAACTTCCTGCACCTTGAACACGTTGATCGCGAACAACTGACGCCCGCTGAGGCGGAACATGAGAATCTCCAGGCGGTTCTCACCCACCAGCTGGGTACGTTGATCCACGGAGTCGAGAATGCCGGCCATCGCCTGCTCCTACAGAAAAAATGAACTGATCGCATCGGGGCGCAAGGCCCGGTAAGGGGTTATCGGCAACGCCCGGAAAAACCACAGCATGGCTTTTAGCCACCATACTCGCCGCTCTCCAGAGTTACCAGCCTCCCCCGGCTCTACGACACGTCATCGGGGCGCCCCTAGGGCCCCCTAGGGGAGCCCCCGATACCGCACTGACGTACCAGCCTCTATCGTTTTGGACATCGTCATTCGAGAGAGACCGTACCCGTGCTCGCCTACTCCGCCCTCTGGCTAGGAATAGCGACCAGCCTCGCCGGGCTGGCCGCCGGCATGCCGTGGCTGACCGGTGCGGGCTGCGCGCTAAGCGCGTTGGCCGCCCTGTTCAATCGCCCACCGAAACCGGCCCATGCGGACCTTCCCCCGGCCACCGACACGCCGCTCGACGCGCCGGCACCCGCCAGCGTCGAGCCGCTGCTGCTGGAAGTGCTGCCGGCCTGGAGCCAGAACCTTGGCCAGGTCCGCCAACTGGTGCAGGACAACATCCAGCGCCTGTTCGAGCGTTTCGCCGGGCTCAGCCAGCGCCTGGACCACACCCTCAACCGCTCGGAGAACGTCATCGGCGGCGGCGGCGTGGCCGACAGCCTGCGCCAGGCCCACCAGCGCCTCGACGAAGTGATCGCCTCCTTCCACGGCGCCAGCGCCCGCAAGAACGAACTGCTCGGCACCATCGCCCACCTGGACAGCTACGCCAGTGAACTGCAGAAGATGTCCAAGCTGGTCCAGGACATCGCCAGCCAGACCAACCTGCTCGCCCTCAACGCCGCCATCGAGGCCGCCCGCGCCGGCGAACATGGCCGTGGCTTCTCGGTGGTCGCCGACGAAGTGCGCAAGCTGTCCAGCCTGTCCGCCGAAACCGGCCAGCGCATGAGCGAGAAGGTCGGCGAGATCAACCAGGCGATCCGCTCCACCGTGACCGCCGCCGAAGAGCTGTCCGGCAGCGAAAAGAGCAACCTCGATTACCTCGACGAAGTCGCTGGCCAGGTGATGCAGCGCCTCAGCGCCAACCTCGACGAACTGTCCGACACCTCCCTGCAGCTGCAGCAGGACACCCGCACCACCCAGGCGGACATCCAGGAAATCATCGTCAACCTGCAATTCCAGGACCGTACCGACCAGATGCTCGACCACTTGCAGATCGACCTTGGCCGCCTGCAGCAGGCCGTGCGCGAGCAGGACGACAGCCTCGCCAACCCCGGCCGCTGGCTGAAGGACCTGCGCGACCGTTTCACCACCGACGAAGAACGCCACGGCAGCCGCCGCAGCGCCTCGCAGAACGACGTGACCTTTTTCTGATTACCCAAGGAGCAACCTGTCATGGCCAAGACCATCCTGATCGTCGACGACTCCCTCTCCATGCGCCAACTGGTGAAGATGACCCTCTCCGGGGCCGGCCACACCGTGATCGAAGCGGTCGACGGGCGCGACGCCCTGACCAAGCTCAACGGGCAGAAGATCAACCTGATCATCAGCGACGTGAACATGCCCAACCTCGACGGCATCGGCCTGGTGAAGGAAGTGAAGGCGCGCAACGAATACCGCTTCACGCCGATCGTCATGCTCACCACCGAGAGCGAGCAGGGCAAGAAGGCCGAGGGCCAGGCCGCCGGGGCCAAGGCCTGGATCGTCAAGCCCTTCCAGCCGCAGCAGTTGCTGGCGGCCGTGGACAAGCTGGCCGGCTGACATGTTCGACGTTCGTCACGACAGCCAGCACCAGCCCGAGCGCCTGGCCCTCGTCGGCAGCCTGACCATCTACGAGGTCAGGCAGGCCCACGAGGCGCTGCTCGGCGCCCTGGTTTCTTCCGCCGAAACACGCCACTGGCTGCTGGACCTCAGCGAGCTGGAGGAGCTGGACAGCGCCGGCGCCCAGTTGCTGCTCGCCCTGCAGCGCCACCTGGCACAGCAACAGGCGCGCCTGGAAGTGACCGGCCCGGCCGGCGAGGTCCTCGGCATGCTCGAACTGCTCCGCTTGCAGCCGCTCTACCCCGACGTGCTGCCGGCGAAGGCCTGATTGGAGACGCCCATGCTCAATGGAGATCAATGGAGCCAACTGCTCCAGGGCTTCATCGAAGAAGCCAGCGACCTGATCAAACAGGCCGAGGAATACCTGCTGCAGCTCGACCAGACGCCTGACGACGAAGACGCCATCAATGGCCTGTTCCGCGCCATGCACACCCTCAAGGGCTCGGCCGGGCTGTTTTCCCTGACGCCCCTGGTCAGCTTCACCCATCACCTGGAAAGCCTGCTGATGGCGGTGCGCGACGGTCAACGCACGCTGACGCCGCCGCTGGTCTCGCTGATGCTGCGCTGCCTGGACGAAGTCGCCTCGATGGTCTCCCTGATCGACGTCGACAGCGGCGAACTGCCGGTGGACGAAACCCACCAGAACGAACTGCTCGCCGCCCTCGCCGAGCACAGCGGGCAGGCCGTGGAACAGATTCCCGCCACCCAGGTCGCCGCTCCTTCCGCCTGTCCGAACCGCGGGCGCCTGGAAAAGTGCGCCAACTGCGATGCCGACGGCGCCTGGCACATTTCCCTACGCTTCCACCCCGACCTGTTCCGCAACGGCTTCGATCCGGCGGCGTTCATCCGCTACCTGAGCCGCCTGGGCGACATCCTGCACCTCGACGTGATCGACGCAAGCCTGCCGTCGTTCAGCGAGATGGACCCGGAAAGCTGCTACCTGGGCCTCGAGATCGACCTTTGCACCGACGCCAGCAAGGCGGAGATCGAAGAAGTCTTCGAGTTCATCCACGACTTCTCCACCCTGCGCATCCTACCGCCGAACAGCGCGCTGGAGGACTACCTGCAACTGATCCACGAGTTGCCGGAAACCGACCAGCGCGTCGGCCGCATCCTAGTCGCCAGCGGCCTGCTCACCGAACACGAACTGGAGCAAGGGTTGGCATTGCAGGCCCAGGCCAGCGAGCAGAAACCGCAGCTCGGCAGCGTCCTGGTCGAGGAAGGCATGGTCGCCCCGCAAGCGGTCAACGCCGCCTTGGCCAAGCAGCAATCGGCGCGCGAGAAGCGCAGCCTGGAAAGCAGCCAGATCCGCGTCGCCGCGCACAAGCTGGACGAACTCATCAACCTGGTCGGCGAGCTGGTGATCAGTGCCGCCGGCGCCCAATTGCGCGCCCAGTCCCATGGCGATGCCGGCTGCGTCGAGACCACCCAGACCGTCAACCAGCATGTCGAACTGATCCGCGAGGCCGCGCTGAAGCTGCGCATGATCGAGATCGGCGACACGTTCAACCGCTTCCACCGGGTGGTGCGCGACGTCAGCCAGCAGCTCGGCAAGAACATCCGCCTGGAAATCCGTGGCGCCGACACCGAGCTGGACAAATCGGTGATCGACAAGCTCGCCGACCCGCTCACCCACCTGGTGCGCAACGCCATCGATCACGGCATCGAATCGGCCGAGGATCGCCTCGCCGCCGGCAAGCCGGCCGAGGGCCAGCTCCAGTTGAACGCCTACCACGAGTCGGGCCAGATCGTCATCGAAGTGGCCGACGACGGACGCGGGCTGAACACCGAGCGCATCCGCCAGAAGGCCATCGACAGGGGTCTGATCGATCCGCAGGCGAATCTCGCCGAGCACGACATCCACGCGCTGATCTTCGCCGCCGGCTTCTCCACCGCCGACAACGTCTCCGACCTGTCCGGTCGCGGCGTCGGCATGGACGTGGTGCGCAGCGTGATCGACGGTCTGCGCGGCAGCATCGAGATCGACTCGGTGCTCGGCGCCGGCTGCACCTTCCGCATCCGCCTGCCGCTGACCCTGGCGATCATCGACGGCTTCCTGATCAGCCTCGGCGAGGAATACTTCGTCGTGCCCCTGGACATGGTCACCGAATGCCTGGAGATGGACGCCGGCCAGCTCGGCGACAGCGCCTATGGCTACCTCAACCTGCGCGGCAAACCCCTGCCGTGCATTTCCCTGGCCGCGCACTTCGACCTGCCGGCCAGCCGCAGCAAGCGCCGCAATATCGTCGTGGTCAACCAGGGCCGGCAACAGGCCGGGCTGGTCGTCGACAACCTGCACGGCGAGCTGCAAACCGTAATCAAGCCGCTCGGCCTGCTGTTCCAGCACCTGCAAGGCATCGGCGGCTCGACCATCCTGGGCAACGGGCAAGTCGCCCTGATCCTGGATATCCCCAGTCTGTTCCGTCATCTGCAAAACCACGTCGAGGCCAGTGCTGGCGATCTTCGTCAACCTCGTATGGACATCAGTGGCTTCTGAGGAGTAACTCCGCCATGCAATTCATCCGCAACCTCAAGATCGGCGTCCGCCTGATCGCTGGCTTTACCCTGGTGGTGATTCTCACGCTCACCGTCGGGCTGATGGGCATCGCCAGCCTGGCGCAGGTCAACGATCTTTCCGACAGCATGTACAACCGCGAGATGCTCGCGCTGAACGACATGCAGAACGCCAACATGCAACTGATCTACGCCGGTCGCTCGATCCGCAGCGCGTTGCTGGCCACCAGCATCGAGGAACGCGACCGCTCCATGGAGCAGGCCCGCCAGGCGTTCAAGAACATGCATGCGTTCATCGACAAGGCCGCCTTCAGCTTCTCTTCGCCGGAAGCCAAGGCTCTGTTCGAAGCCATGAAGGAACCGATGGCCAACTACGAACGCACCGCCAACGAGGTCCTCAATACCCACGCCGCCACCGGCTCGCTCGCCGAAGCCAGTTCGGTCACCACCCTCCTGCCGCGGATGCGCGAAGAAGGCCAGCGCGTGGACGACACCATGACCACCCTGGTGGAGCGCAAGCTGCAACGCGCCAAGGAAGCCAACGACGAAATCACCCGTATCTACCTCTCCTCGCGCACCGAACTGATCGGCCTGGTGGTCATCGCTTCGCTGCTCGGCTTCGCCATCGGCGTCCTCGTCACCCGCAGCATCACTCGTCCGCTCAACCGGGCGGTCAGTGTGGCCGATAGTCTGGCCGCCGGCGATCTCGGGGTACAGGTCGAAGTGGACAGCAAGGACGAGACCGGCAAGCTGCTCGCCGCCATGAAACACATGACCGAGCGCCTGCGTAACATCATCGGCGACGTGCGCAGCGCGGCCGACTCGCTCTCCTCCGCCTCGGAAGAAGTCAGCGCCACCTCGCAGTCCCTCAGCCAGGCTGCCACCGAACAGGCCGCCAGCGTCGAGCAGACCAGCGCCTCGGTGGAGCAGATGTCGGCGTCCATCGCGCAGAACACCGAAAGCGCCAAGATCACCGACGGCATCGCCGGCAAGGCGGCCAACGACGCCGTCGAAGGTGGCCGTGCGGTGCGCGACATGGTGGTTGCCATGAAACAGATCGCCGACAAGATCGGCATCATCGACGACATCGCCTACCAGACCAACCTGCTGGCCCTGAACGCCGCCATCGAGGCCGCCCGCGCCGGCGACCACGGCAAGGGCTTCGCCGTGGTCGCCGCAGAAGTGCGCAAGCTGGCCGAGCGCAGCCAGGTCGCCGCGCAGGAAATCGGCGGCGTGGCGAGCAACAGCGTGCACCTGGCCGAACAGGCCGGATCGCTGCTCGACCAGATCGTGCCGAACATCCAGAAGACCTCCGACCTGGTGCAGGAAATCACCGCCGCCTCGCAGGAGCAGAGCAACGGTGCCGGGCAGATCAACATCGCCATGAGCCAGATGAACCAGATCACCCAGCAGAACGCCTCGGCTTCCGAGGAGCTGGCAGCCACCGCCGAAGAGATGAACGCCCAGGCCGGCCAGTTGCAGGAGTTGATCAGCTACTTCCGCCTCGACGCCAGCAGCGCCCGCGAATCGCACCACACGCCACGCCGCGAGCCGGCACGCAGCGAGGTGGTCCGCCGTAGCGAACGCAAGCCGTCGGCCGCCCATCTGATGGCCGACGAAGGCCAGTTCGTCAGCTTCAACTGAGGACGGGCGCGATGAATCTGCCTCAGATCGTCAAAGCGGAGATGCCGCTGGCGAGCATCCAACACCTGTCGTTCCGCGTGCGCCAGGCGCGCTATGCGCTGCCCATCGAACTGGTTCGGGAAATCATCGAGTACGGGCAGATCACCACCGTGCCGATGATGCCGGCCTTCATCCACGGCGTGATCAACCTGCGCGGTAACGTGGTGCCGGTGCTCGACCTGGCGGCACGCTTCGGCTTCGAACTGACCGAACCGGGCAAGCGCACCTGCATCGTCATCATCGAACTGGAACTGGACGACCAGCAGCAACGCATCGGCCTGGTGGTCGATGCGGTGGACGCCGTGCTCGACATCGACAGCAGCGAAGTAGAGCCGGCGCCGCCGTTCGGCGCCGGCATCCGCACCGACTTCATCGCCGGCATGGCCCGCGACGAACGCGGCTTCACCATCATCCTCGATGTACGGCGGGTGCTCTCGCTCGACGATATCCGCCAGTTGAGCCTTGCCCAACAGGCCAGCTGATGATGTCCAGCAGCCATCTGCCCAAGCTCAGCGACCAGGACTTCCGTTTCCTCCAGCAATTGATGCTGGAGGAATCCGGCATCCGCATGGCCGAGCAGAAGCGCACCCTGATGGCCGGGCGCCTGATGGGCCGCCTGCGGGCCCTGGAGCTGCGCGACTACAGCCAGTACCTGCGCCTGCTGACGCGACCCGAATCGCGCGAAGAACGGCGCACGGTGATCGACCTGCTGACCACCAACGAGACCTACTTCTTCCGCGAACCCCAGCACTTCACCGTGCTCGGCGACTGGGTGGCCGCGCAACGGCGCCCGCTGCACATGTGGAGCGCCGCCAGCTCGTCCGGTGAGGAAGCCTTCAGCATGGCCATGACGGTCGCGGAGAACGCCCGCACCCAGGACTGGTCGATCTTCGCCAGCGACATCAGCCGCCGCGTGCTGGAACGCGCACGCAGCGCCACCTACTCCATTGACCAGGCCGGCCAGTTTCCCCCCGGCTGGCTCAAGCGCTACTGCCTGCGCGGCGTGGAGGAAAGCGAGGGGCTGCTGCGCATCAACCAGCCGCTTCGCCACCGGGTGACCTTCGCCGAGGTCAACCTGATGCGCCCCCTGCCCCAGGAAATCGGCCCGTTCGACGTGATCTTCCTGCGCAACGTGCTGATCTACTTCGCCTCCGAACAAAAACGCGCGATTGCCGTCCGCCTGCTGGAGCGTTTGCGCCCCGGCGGCCTGTTCTTCATCGGTCACGCCGAAAGCCTGCATGGCTTCGACCTGCCGCTACGTACCGTGCGCCCGTCGGTGTTCGAGCGCCTATGACGTTCTTGGATGGAATGCCCCGATGCCTACCGCTCCGTTGATCAAGGTCTTTATCGTCGATGACTCGGCGCTGGTACGCCAGGTGCTGACCGCCTGCCTGGACAACCATCCGGGCATCCAAGTGATCGGCCAGGCCGCCGACCCCCTGTTCGCCCTGGAGAAGATGCGCAAGCAGTGGCCCGACGTGCTGGTGCTGGATGTCGAGATGCCACGCATGGATGGCATCACCTTCCTGCGCAAGCTCATGGCCGAGCGGCCGACGCCAGCGATCATCTGCTCGACCCTCACCGAAGCCGGCGCGGCGGTGACCCTGGATGCGCTGGCGGCCGGTGCCGTGGGCATCTTCACCAAATCCAGGCTGGGACTGCGCGAAAGCCTGCAACAGATGTCCGGCGACCTGATCCGCCAGATCGAGGTCGCCGCTCGCAGCCAGCCCCGTGCGATGCCGCGAAAAGTGGCCGAGCAGCCGGTGCCGGCGAACACGGAGAAACCCTCGCCCGTCAACCTGACCACCACCGACCGGGTGGTGGCGCTAGGCACCTCGACCGGCGGCACCCAGGCATTGGAAGTGGTGCTGCGCCAGTTGCCGGTGGGCTGCCCCGGTATCGTCATCGTCCAGCACATGCCGGAGAAGTTCACCGCCGCCTTCGCCCAACGGCTGAACAGCGTCTGCGCCATCGAGGTGCGCGAGGCCAAACACATGGATCGCGTGCGTCCGGGGCTGGCGCTGGTGGCGCCGGGCGGCAAGCACATGCAGCTCCAACGCAGCGGGGCGCAGTATTTCGTCGAAGTGCTCGACGGCCCGCCGGTGAACCGCCACAAGCCCTCGGTGGACGTGCTGTTCCGCTCCGTCGCACGGCACGCCGGGCACAACGCCCTGGGCATCATCATGACCGGCATGGGCGACGACGGTGCTCGCGGCCTGTTGAGCATGCGCGAGGCCGGCGCACGCACCGTGGCCCAGGACGAAGCCAGTTGCGTGGTGTTCGGCATGCCTAAGGAAGCCCTGCGCATGGGTGCGGCGGACAGCACCGAGTCGCTGCAAGGCATCCCGCGCCTGATCGAGCAGTACGGACGCGCCGATCTCCACGCCGTCGCCCAGGCCGGCAAGCGCTCGGGTTGACCGGCTTTTTCCCCCTCCGACAACGACGTCCGGACAGCCCCGCATCGAAGCCCTGCCAGTCGAACCTGACATCGGCACAGCATCGGCTATCCTGAACTTCGCGTGGCGCCGAAACTCCCTTAAGTCATACGGCCGAAATCACGGCCCCTTCATGCGTCATCGGCCAGCCGCTCACTACGGATCTCCGGGCATTACCCGGCCTCAAAAGGAGCGCTATCCATGTCTGTTCCTGTCCTCTACGCCCCCTTTGCCCCCCCCTTCGACACACAGGCGGCCCGCCCATGACCTGCCGCGTGTTGCTGGCTGACGATCACGCGGTCATCCGCGCCGGCGTGCGCGCGATGATCCAGGACATCGACGACTTCACCATCGTCGGCGAAGCCGAGGACGGCAAGGAAACCGTCGAAATGGCTCGCGAACTGGAGCCCGACATCATCCTGCTGGATATCTCGATGAAGAAAGTCAGCGGCCTGGAAGCCCTGCAAGCGCTCAACCGCCATTCGCCGGAGTGCAAGGTGCTGATCCTGTCCATGCACACCGGCCCGGAAGTGGTGCTCGAAGCCTTGCAGAAAGGCGCCCACGGCTACCTGCTCAAGGATGCCGCCGCCTACGAGCTGCGCCTGGCCCTGGAGGCGGTCCGGCGCGGCGACCGCTACCTCAGCTCGGCTATCGTGCAGCCGGTAATCGAGCAGGCGGTGTCGAAGGTCAACTCGAACGCCGAACACACCCTCACCCAGCGCCAGCTGGAAATCCTCCGCCTGATTACCCGTGGCGAATCGACCCGCTCCATCGCCAACGGCCTGGGATTGAGCGTCAAGACAGTAGAGGCGCACCGGGCGCAGATCATGAAGCGCCTGCAGATCCACGACGTGCCCGGGCTGGTGCTGTATGCCGTGCGAGAAGGGATCATCAGCCCGGACGATTGACCTCTACTGCGGCGCAGGCTCCACCACCTGCAACACCCGACTCAGCACCGGGCAGCCCTCCGGCAGGTGCATGCGCAGCGCCGCCGGCCTGGCATCGAAGCGCAGGTGCGTGCTCTGCATCGGCTCGCCATCGAGATTCAGCGCCAACCCTTCCGGCGCGTCCAATTCGATCCAAGGCAGGCGTGCGCAGACCGACACCGTTTCCAGCCCGAGGATGCCCCCTGAAAGCAGGGTTCCCAGTGTCGCCGGGATGTCCTGTGGCGCCGGCACGATGCAGATATCCAGCAAGCCATCGTCGACCACCGCCTGCGGGCAGAGCACATGGCCGCCGCCGGCCTGCCGGCCATTGCCGATGCCCAGGGCGAGGAATTCCCCCTCCCACTCGAAATCCGGTCCGCGAAAACGGCCGAACGACGCATGGACCTCGGGAAAACGACTGAGGCCGGTGAGGAAATACGCGGCACTGCCCAGCAACTTTTTCAGCTCCTCCGGCGTGTTGGCGGTGATCTTCGAGCCGAAACCGCCGGTCGCCATGTTGAGGAACAGTTGGCCATCCACCTGCCCCAGGTCCACCGGCACGGCGGGCCGATCGAGCACGGCCAGCGCCTCATCCGGCGGCAGCGCCATGCCGGCGGCACGGGCGAAATCGTTGCCGGTGCCCAGCGGCAACAGCGCCAGGCTGGCCTGGCCGCCGGCATTCGCCAGGGCTTCGGCGACCTCGCGCAAGGTGCCGTCGCCGCCCCCGGCGACGATGATCGGATACCCCGCCTGCAACCCCTCGGCCACCAGCCGCTGGGCGTCCCCCGGCTCCCAAGTCAAACGCACCGCCAGATCCCAGCCCTGTTCCCGACGGGTCTGCACCGCCGCGCGCACCTCGTCGTTGGTGGCCTGCTTGCCATGCAGAATCAGCCATGCCCTGCGTTCGCTCATCGTGTTTCCTCTCCCCTGCGGACTCCGCTCCACTGTATTGACAGCGTGGCCGCGCTAAAAGCGCATCGTCATGACGGGTTTCAACAAAACGTAACGCGATCAGGCCGGATAGCCGGTGATCTCACGGATGCTCCGGTACAGCGGGCGCAACTGGCGGTACATGCGTAGGTAGACCTCGCGATAGAGCCGCTGATAGGTGCGCTGCGCCTCGGCATTCGGCTGAAACACCTGGCCCACGCGGGTCATGGCGGCGATGGCGGTGGGAAAATCCCGGTGCAGGCCAAGGCCCACGGCACAGGCGATGGCCGCGCCCAGCCCGGACGTTTCGTAGGTATGCGGCCGCTCCGCCGGCAGGCCGAAGATGTCGGCGGTCAACTGCATCGCCGCATCGCTCTGCGAACCGCCGCCGGAGACGCGCAAACGGCTGATCCGCGTCCCCGAGCGCTGCTCGATACGCTCCTTGCCCTGGCGCAGGGCGTAGGCCAACCCCTCGAGAATGGCGCGGTACAGGTGCGCGCGGCCATGCACGTCGCCGAAACCGATGATCGAGCCTTTCGCCTCCAGACCCGGCTCGCGGATACCGGGGGTCCAGTAGGGTTGCAGCAGCAAGCCCATGGAGCCCGGCGGCACACTGTCGACCAGCTCATCGAACAGCGTCTCCGGCTCGATGCCCAGCTCCAGCGCCTGCTGCATCTCGCGCAGGCCGAACTCCTGCTTAAACCAACTGACCATCCAGAAGCCGCGGTAGATCATCACCTCGGTGTTGTAGCGATCCGGCATCGCCGCCGGATACGGCGGAATCAGCGGAATGGTCTCCAGATAGCGGGTACGGGTGGTGTTGATGGTCGCCGTGGTGCCATAGGACAGGCAGGCGATGTCCGGCTGCTCGCCACCGGCACCGAGCACTTCGCAAGCCTTGTCGGAACCGGCGGCGATCAGCGGCAGCCCTTCCGGAACGCCCAGGTGCCGGCCGGCCTCGGCCGTGATCGCCCCGAGCCGTTCCCCCGGTTTGTGCAAGGTGGGCAGTTGCTCGGGCCGCACCGCCAGCGCCTGCCACTTCCAGTCGCCCGGTCCGGCCCATTTCAGCCGCTTGTAGTCGAACGGCAGGTAGCCCACCGCACAACCCACCGAATCGACGAAGGCTCCGACCAGCCGATGGGTGAGAAAGCCGGACAGCAGCAACACCTTATGCGTCCGCGCCGCCACCTCCGGCTGATGCTGAGCCACCCAGTTGATCTCCGCCTGGCCACGGAAGTGATTCACCGTCGCCTCGGCGCCGATCAGCGTGAACAGCCAACCCCAGGGCCCCTTGATCCGCTCGCGCACCTCGGCCCGGCGTTGGTCCAGCCAGAGAATTGCCGGACGCAGCGGCCGCCCTTGCTCGTCCACATGGATCACCGTGCCGCGCTGGGTGGTCAGCGAGACGCCCTTGATCAGGCGCCGGTCGATATCCACCTGCTGCCACAGCCGCCGACAGGCTTCCCCCAGGCATTGCCAGTAATATTCCGGGTCCTGTTCGGCCCAGCCCGGCTGGGTGGAGTAATACGCCTCCAGCTCCACCCGGCCCTTGCCGATCAGGTTGCCAGCGAGGTCGAACAACAGCGCTCGCACGCTCTGGGTGCCATTGTCGATAGCCAGCAGGTAGCTCGTTCCGCTCAAGACCAATCCCTTTCGTCATTCAAATCAAGGGCGAATTCAGGTGCCCGTTACCTGTGGGAGCGGGCTCTGCTCGCGAATCCGGGCAGCACAACAGCTTCGCCAGCAGAGCTGGCTCCTACGCGAAAGCCGATCTGCGTAGGGGCGAATTTATTCGCCCGGCAAGGGTCGGCTGGGCGAATGAATTCGCCCCTACAGAGGTCTGGCCTTAACCAGAGCCAGGCCATCCGGGAATCAAGACAACGGCTCCTCGCCGTCCGGCAGGCTGTAGCTCCTCCGCCACAGCGCCCGGTACGCCTCTTCCTCGACCTGCCAGCGCGCATCGTCCCAGCCCAGCCGCACCTGGCACAGGGCGCGCACGCGCGGCAACTCGGCAGCGGCACCATTGGCCAGCAGCAGCCCGACGCGGGTGCGGCGCAGCAGCAGATCATCCAGATGCAGCACCAGCTCCCGCTCGCAGGCGAAGGCCAGCTCGGCCCACAGCGTCTCGGTCGTCCCCACCCGCTCGGTGCCAAGGCTCTCGATCAAGCGGACCAAGGCCGGCATCTCCCGTCCATAGCGCCCCATCAGTCGCGCACGCAGAGCCGGAGACAGCATGGGCACTTCCACCGGCGGCACCGGGCCGAACACCGCCCCGCCATCCTCCGCCACCGCTCGCCCCACGAACGGCGCGCAAGCCCGCAACACATCCAGCGCCAGCAGGCGGAAGGTGGTCAACTTGCCGCCGGCCAGGGTCACATGGCCGGGCTCCACCCACAACGCATGCTCGCGATTTTCCGCCGAGGGCGTGCGGTTCAGGTCGCCGTCACTGACCACGGGACGCACACCGGCCCAGGTCGACAGCACGTCGTCCCGCCCGATGTTTGCAGAGGGAAACTCCTGGGCACAGGCGGCCAGCAGGTAATCCACCTCCGTCGGGGTGATGCGCGCTTCGCTATCCAGATCCTCGTCATGATCGAGATCGGTGGTTCCGATCACCGTAGCCCCTTCCCAGGGAAAGACGAACACCGGGCGGCCATCCGCGGCGTGCATGAAGCTGAAGGCATGGGCCAGCGGTAGCCGCCATCCTGGCAACAGCAGGTGACTGCCACGCAGTGGACGAATGCGCGTGCCGTCGGCCGACGGGTGCAGCCGCTCGCACCAGGCACCGGTGGCCTGGGCTACCGCTTTGGCCCGGAAGGTAAAGCAGCGGCCGTTTTCGCGGTCCTCGGCGAGCAGCCCGCAGACCCGCCCCGCCTCGCGATGCAACGTCACCACACGGACGCCGTTCAGCGCCTCGCCGCCCTCGGCCCGAGCCTCGCCGAGCACACGCAGAACCAGCCGGGCGTCATCGGTCACCGCATCGAAAAAGCGCGTGCCGCCGAGCAACCCTTCTTCCCTCAATCCCGGTGCCAGGTACCGGAGTTGTTGCAACGGGTAGTAGAGATGGTTGCGCTTGCCGGCCAGGGCGTCGTACAGCGCCAGCAACCCACCGAACACCCTGGGTCCGGGAAAACCGCCCCGGTAATGCGCCATCAGGAAGCTCAACGGCTCCACCAACCCCGGCGCTTCGTGCAGCAGGCGCTGGCGCTCGCGCACCGAATCGCGGCTGAGACGAAACTGGCCCTTGGCGATGTAGCGCAACCCGCCGTGCACCATCTTCGACGAACGGCTGGAAGTACCCCAGGCGAAATCGCGCTGCTCCAGCAGCAGGCAGCGCCAGCCGCGCCGGGACGCCTCGCGGAGAATGCCGGCGCCGGTGATGCCGCCGCCGATCACCAGCAGGTCCCATTCGCAGGCAGCCAGCTCGGGCAGGGCCGCGTCTCGCCAGGCGGCATTCCAGGCGTTCATGCGTCGCCGTCTTGCAGCAAGGCGCCGGGGTTAAGGCGGCGCTGCGGGTCGAAATGCGCCGCCAGCGCCTGCAACGCCGCCATTCCCAACGGCCCCTTTTCCCTCAGCAGGTAGGGCGCGTGATCGCGGCCGACGCCGTGCTGGTGGCTGATGGTGCCGCGGTTTTCCACGATGGTCCGGCTGGCCGCCTGCTTGAGCCGGCGCCAGCGCTCGTGGGTCGCGGCGTAGCTGGCCGCCGGGCGGAACACATAGGTGGTGTAGAGGCTGGAGCCCTCGCCGTAGACATGGGAAAGGTGGGTAAACACGTGAACCCGCTCGCCCTCCGCCGCCAGGGCATAGCTCAGGCTGCGCTCGACCTTGCGCAGCAACGCATCGACGTTCGACCAGTCGGTAGCCGTCTCCAGGGTGTCCACCGCGTAGCCCGCCTGCCACAGGCTTTCGCGCAGGTACGGGAAGCGGAAACGGCCCTCGGCCCATTTCGCGCCGAGCAGGGTACCGGTGAATACCCCGCCGAACGCTTTCAGCAACTGCCGCGCCTGCTTCAGGGCATTGGCCGTCTGCACGCGGCTACCGGTGACGCCGAAGGTCAGCAGGCATTTGCCGGCGCCCGCGCCGCGCCAGCCCAAGTACTTTTCCAACAGGGCGATACGGCCGGGATGCCCGGCCAGGGCCAGTTGGGTTTCGGTCTCCAGCGCGTTGGACAGGCGCAGCATGGACAGCGGCACCCGCTCCTGGGCCAGGCTGCGCACGGCCTGCAGCGCCCGCGGCCAGTCCGGCAGGAACACCCCGTAGAACGCCTCCCGCTCGGCCAGCCGCGAAACCCGCACACGGACCTCCGAAATCACGCCGAAACGCCCTTCCGAGCCCAGCACCAGTTCGCGCAGGTCGGGACCGGCCGCCGAGGCCGGAAAGGTGGGAATTTCCAGCGGACCGGCGAAGGTTTCCAGAATCCCGCCGGCGAACAGGTGCTCGATCCGCCCGTAGCGCAGGGACTGCTGACCGCTGGAACGACTGGCCACCCAGCCGCCGAGGGTGGAGAGTTCCCAGGATTGCGGGAAATGCCCGAGGGTGAAACCACGGGCACGCAACTGACTCTCAACCTGGGGGCCATTGGCACCCGGACCGAAACGGGCGATCTGGCTCTCTTCGTCCAGTTCCAGCAGGCGGTTCATCCGCTCCAGGGAAAGGCTGACCACCGGCCGGGTCGAGGCTTCGGGGTTGATATGCCCGGCCACCGAGGTGCCGCCACCGTAGGGGATCAGGACCAGATCCTGACGCTCGGCCCAGGCCAGCAGCTTGCGGATGTCCTCGGCGCTCTCCGGGTAGGCAACCCCGTCCGGGAACACACCGAAGTCGCCTTCGCGCATCGCCAGCCAGTCCGGCAGGCTCTGCCCGCGCGCGTGGCGCACCCGGTCCTCGGCGCGGGTGGTAATCAGCGGATGAGCTTCCAGGCGCGAAGCCGGCACACGCGCCAGCACGCTCTCCAGGCTGGCGTCCGGCAGGGGCCGCCCACTGCCGATCCGCGCGGCGAGAAAATCCGCGCCGCCTGCCGGCAGCTCGACCACCGTTGCCTCGTCGCCCCAGCCGTTCCAGCGTCGCATGCCTCACTCCTTGTCCGGAAACCTGATGGCCTGCATAGTAATCGGCCACTGGCCACCGTCACTGTCGGATCGGGCCAGCCCGAGTCGCCAATCACGACAACAAGAACGACTGCATGCACAGCCTCGGCCACACCTCGGTTCCCGCCCTGCTCAAATACCTGCGTCTGGCCGAACACCTCGGCCTCGACCAGGATGCCGCGCTCGCCGCCGCCGGCCTCAGCGCCACCGACCTCGCCGACAACAGCCGACGTGTGTCGGGAGAGGCCCATGAAAGGCTTCTCGGCCACCTGCTCGACGCCTCCGGCGACCCACTGTTCGGCCTGCACGCGGCACGCTTCGTCCAGCCCGGCTCCTGGAGCGTGCTCGGTTACATCACGATGAACTGCGCCACCCTGGGCGAGGCCATGAGCCGCATCGTCCCCTACGAAAAGCTGGTGGGCGACATGGGCGTCAGCCGGGTGGAGGCCGCCGTCGATCATGTGCGGCTGATCTGGACCTGCCGCCACCGGCCTGCGGAAATCCGCCGGCACATGGTAGAGAACGTGCTCGCATCCTGGCTGCTTTACGCCCGCTGGATCGCCGACATGGAGCGCTCGCCACGGGAGGTCTGGTTCGAACACGCGCGACCGGAGGCCGCACCACTCGCGGAGTACGAGGCGATCTTCGGATGCCCGGTGAAATTCGAGCAGAGCTGCAACGCCCTGCTGGTGCCGCTGGAGTACCTGGGGATTCCTCTGCGCCAGGCCGACGCCAACCTGCTGCGCACCCTGGAAGAACATGCCCTGACGCTGATGGCCGGGCTGGACGACGACGAACCGTTGCCGCTACGGGTGAAGAACGCCCTGCGCCTGCTGCTGAAGGACGGCCTGCCGCGCAAGGAGCGCGTCGCCGAGCGTTTCGCCATGACCGTGCGGACCCTGCAACGTCACCTGCAACAGGCCGGCACCAGCTACCAGGAAATCCTCGACCGGCTACGCCAGGAACTGGCCGAGCACTACCTGCTGCGCAGCGACCTGCCGATCCAGGACATCGCCCACTACCTGGGCTTCACCGAACCCCGCTCGTTCCACCGCAGCTTCAAGGGCTGGACCGGCATGACACCGGGGGAATTCCGCGAAAGCCGCCGACAGACTTCATAACCGAGCCTATACGCCGTAGCCCCGGATAAGCGAAGCGCAATTCGAGGGTCGATCTCTCGCACTCATCCCACATAGGGGCGAATTTATTCGCCCACTGGAGCGAAACCCAGGCCTACACCAACACCTCGCTCAACGGAATGAACGTCACCGCATCGCCCTCGGCCAGGGTCGTGCCTTCGCGCACCTCCACCAAGCCATCGGCCCAGGCGACGCTCCGCAGTACCCCGGAGCTCTGGTTGGCGTAGATCACCGCACGACCGTTCTCCAGCCGCGCACGCAAGTATTCGCGGCGGTTGCCTGGTTTCGTCCAGGTGAAGCCGGCCGGCACGCTGAAGCGCAGCGGTGTTACCTCGGCACAACCCAGGCGACGCAGCAGGTACGGGCGGGTCAGCAGGGCGAAGGTCACCAGGGTCGAGGCCGGGTTGCCCGGCAGGCCGATCACCGGCACGCCCCGGTAATGCCCGCAGGTCAACGGTTTGCCCGGCTTGATCGCCAGCTTCCACAGCGCCAGCTCGCCGGCTTCGCGCAGGACTTGACCGAGGAAGTCCGCCTCCCCCACCGATACGCCACCGGTGGACAGCAACAGGTCGACATCGGCCAACTCACCGAGACAGACGCGGGTACGGTCGAGATCGTCCGGCAGGATGCCACCGTCCACCACCTCGCATCCCAGGCGCTGGAGCCAACTGGCAAGCAGGCGGCGGTTGCTGTTGTAAATCTGCCCCGGCCCGAGCGACTGGCCGGGCTCGACCAGCTCGTCGCCGGTGGACAACAGCGCCACACGCGGGCGGCGGCGAACCGTCAGCTCGGCCGCTCCGAGGGAAGCGGCCAGACCCAATTCGATCGGCCCCAGCCGGGTACCGGCATCCAGCACCGTCTCGCCCCGGCGCGTCTCCTGGCCTTGCGGGCGCACGTGCTGACCAGCGCGGATGGCTTCGAGGAAACGCACCCGACCATCGGCCAGGACCTCGACGTTCTCCTGCATCTCCACGCAATCCGCGCCGGCCGGCAACGGGGCACCGGTGAAAATACGCGCGCAGGTGTCCGCTTGCAGCGGCTCGGGGGCCTGCCCGGCGAAGATGCACTGGCTTACCGGCAACGGCTCGCCGGCATCGGCCTGACGCAGGGCGTAGCCGTCCATGGCGCTGTTCGGCCAGGGTGGCAGGTCCAGCCCGGCGACCAGCGGTTCGGCCAGCACCCGGCCCTCGGCGGAAGCCAGCGGCAGGCGCTCGGTCTCCCGGATCGGCGCCGACTCGGCCAGCGCCAGGAGGCGTTCCAGGGCCGTTTCGACCGGCAGCAGGCCAGGCTTGTCGCAGCAGCCGCTCATCCGCGGCTCTCGCAGGGCGCCGCCTGTTTCAGATGCGGGACGAAGTTGCACGGGCGGTGACGGGCGTCCAGTTGCTCGGCGAGGATGCCGTCCCAGGCGGTGCGGCAGGCGTTGGTGGAGCCCGGCAGACAGCACACCAGGGTGCCGTTGGAAAGGCCGGCCAGGGCTCGGGACTGCACGGTGGAGGTGCCGATGTCGGCCACGGAAATCTGCCGGAACAGCTCGCCGAAGCCATCGACGGTCTTGTCCAGCAGGCAGCTCACGGCTTCCGGCGTGCTGTCGCGGCCGGTGAAGCCGGTGCCGCCGGTGATCAGCACCACCTGCACGGTTTCGTCGGCGATCCAGGTGGCGACCTGGGCTCGGATTTTGTAGAGGTCGTCCTTCAGCAGCACACGCGCGGCGAGGTTATGGCCGGCGGCAGTGAGGCGATCGACGAAAAGTTGGCCCGAGGTATCGGTTTCCAGGGTACGGGTGTCGCTGACGGTCAGGACGGCGATGTTCAGCGGGACGAATGCCGCTTCAGCCTTGTGGTTCATAGGCTCGATCCGGTTGTGGGGGAGGCAGACCGGTGTTATATCACAGCCCCCGACTGGAGCGCCGCCCATGACCGACCCGACCGCCCTGCCCCCCTGCTCCGTGCTGCTGCTCGCCGGCGGTCGCGGGCAACGCATGGGAGGCCGCGACAAGGGCCTGCTGGAATGGCGCGGCGAACCGCTCATCGCCCACCTGCACCGCGTGGTGCGGCCGCTCACCGATGACCTGATCATTTCCTGCAACCGCAACCAGGCCCGTTATGCCGCCTATGCCGACCGCCTGGTGACGGATGCCGAGGAGGGCTTCCCCGGCCCGCTCGCCGGCATCCGTGCCGGCCTGGCGGCGGCGCGGCACGACACGCTGCTGGTGCTGCCCTGCGATGCGCCGAAGGTGGATGCCGACTTGCTGCTCGCCCTGCGTCAGGCGGCGGCCGCATACCCTGGGCGCCCCCTGATGCTGCGGCGTGGCGAGCAGTGGGAGCCGCTGTTCTGCGTGGTGCCGAAAATCCTCGTCGACGCCCTCGAACAGGCCTGGCAAAACGGCGAGCGCAGCCCGCGCCACATCTTCTTCGCCTTGGGCACCCAGGCCCTGGATTGCACCGTGGACGACCCGCGCCTGGCCAACCTCAACACGCCGGATTTGCTTTCCGATGAGGGTGAGATGGCCGCCGATCACTGAACTTAAGCAGCAGATCTCCGTCTGATGTCGGTACAGACGTACCTTTTTTACCTAGGAGAGTAGTGATGATTCAACGGACCCTTCCCGCGTTCCTGGTCGCTCTGGGCCTTGTCGCACTGGCTGGCTGCTCCTCGCCGGCAGTGATCACCCTGAATGACGGCCGCGAGATTCAGACCGTCGATCAACCGGAGTACGACGAAGAGTCGGGCTTCTATGAGTTCGAGCAACTGGACGGCAAGCGCGCCCGGGTCAACAAGGACCAGGTACGTACCGTCAAGGAACTCTGAGGCGGTTTCTTTCCCAACCTGAAACAGGGCCCGCTTCGGCGGGCTCTGTCGTTTCCCCGGATTGCGCTGGGGCTTATCCGGGCGACTTCGCTCCCTCTTCGAGACACGCTTGCATCGCCGCCTTGGCCATCTCGATCAAGTAGCCGCAGGCATGGCTCAGATGCTCGTTGTCAGCAGAGCTGGACGATTGAGCGACTAACGCTTCGGCAGCATCCAATAGATAGCAGGCACTTTCCAGAGCGACGGGCAAGGGAATTCCCGCCTGAACGGCGAATAACCGCTGTTCGCCATCGTTGCACGAATGGAAGGAAACAGAGCTAGTGACTAATGAATCGGCATGACTCGTATGCACGGTGAAACTCCTTGAGGAATCGGGAGACCACCACCGTCCACGGCCAAGTGGATGCAGGTGGCAGCTGTACGCGGGTTGGCCGACCGGGCCTCAAGGTTCCCGGCACACCCGTAGGTGTCCCGCGCACAGCCGCCATAACACGCATGCCGAGCAACAAAAAAGCGCCGACAAAGGTAATGGGGCGCTTATGCGCCTTGAGGTATTCGACCGGCCAAGGTCGGTCGCGGATTTTGCCGCGACGGCAGAACTATAGATTCTTTGAGAGGAGATGGGCAAGAAAGGAAGGACACTTACGGATCGTTCCCACGCTCTGCGTGGGAATGCAGCCTCGGACGCTCCGCGTCCGTTGCAGTGAGCGGGACTCTCACGCAGGAGCGTGGTAACCATCAAAACACGAAGCCGCACGAAATTGGCCGAGCCAACCCCAGAAACGAAAAAACCCGCTCAAGGCGGGTTTTTCGTTGGCTTCCGGTACAAGCGGGACAACCGGAAACTCTGTGTTGGTCGGAGCGACTGGATTCGAACCAGCGACCTTCTCGTCCCGAACGAGACGCGCTACCAAGCTGCGCTACGCTCCGAAGATGGCGCGCATTGTACCGAAAAACTTTTGGTTCACAAGGGGTTAGCGAAAAGTTTTTTCTCGCTGCCGGAAAACGGCGCCCACCCTGCGCTCCCGGCGGCAGGTCGCGCGGTCTTCAGCAGTAACGTCGCACCGCGTCCGCCAGATCGGCAGCCAGGCCGGCGCCGGGCGCCCGGGCTTCGTCGCCCTCGCGGTATTTGCCGGTGCGCACCAGGCAGGCCTGGAGTCCGGCCTTTTGCGCACCCAGGACGTCGCCCTCGACGTCGTCGCCGATCATCAGGGCGTCCTGTGGGGCGACGCCGAGGGTGTGCAGGGCGCCGTTGAAAAAGTCCGCCGACGGCTTGCCGAGCACCAGCGCCTGGGTATCCGCCGCATATTCCAGCGCCCGGACGAAAGGTCCGGCGTCCAGCCGCAGCGCGCCACGACTGTGGAAATAGCGGTTGTCGCCCATGGCGATCAGCGGCGCACCTTCGATCAGCAGGTGAAAAGCGCGTTCGAGGTGGGCGTAATCGAAACGCGACTCGGCGTCGCCGACCAGCACCGCGTTGGGTTGCGGCAGGTCGAGCAGGTCGGCGAACTCTTCTTCGAGATTCGGGTGGATCAGGCAGTAGGGCCGCAACCCGTGCGCCGCCAAGTAGCGGCGGGCGGCCTGCGGCGCGCTGAAAATCTGCCCGGGCGACAACCCGAACCCCATGCCGCTGAGCTGCCGGTGGATTTCCGCCGCGGTCAGGCGCGAGGTGTTGGTCACCAGGCGCAGCGGGTAGCCCTTGTCACGTAGCTGGCGCACGGCTTCCACCGCGCCCGGCAACGGTCGGGCGTCCTCATAGAGCACGCCGCTGATGTCGAGCAGTATCGCCTTGGGCATGGCTTCGCCCCTCCTCTGTGCCCTTCAACAGCCATAGCACAGGCGGGGGAAACGCATCGGATCGGCGTTCGGAGCCGGACGAGTGGCTTCAACGCAAAAAGGAAACGACCTGCTCGGCCTCGAACGGCCAATCCAGCTCGGCACCGGTGTCGCAGCGGCGCAGCACCGGAATGCGCAGGCCGTAATCGTCGACCCAGGATTCGCGGTCGGCGATGTCCACCAGTTCGACCAGCAGGCCGTGCTCGACGAAGGGCATCAGGATGGCCTCGGCCTGTTCGCAGAGATGACAGCCAAGGGTACCGAACAGTTGGCATTCGGGAATCATGGGTGCGCCTTGCCGGTGGTGGGAAGGCGCAGTCTAGCATGCCCTGGATCAGGCTTCCGTCGGCGAGACCCCGCCCTCGGCGTCCAGCAGCCCCTGCAACCCATCCAGCAGGCGACCGTTGAGCCGCTCGGCCTTTTCCAGGCGCGGCAGGTCGAAACGTTCGTCGAGGCTGAAGCCACCCTTGAGCAGGTCCTTGAGCATCTGCTTGCCATCCTTAGCGAAGTCATCGGCCGTACGCAGGGCATCCAGCAGGCCCTGGGCGTAATCCAGCAACGCGCCGTTCACCGCGCTGGCGCTCCGTCCACCCTGCTGCGCCACCGTGGCATAGGCATCGGTGGCCTGGCGTACGCTGGTCTGGGTCAGGCGCAGCGACATCGAAGCCAGTTGCTCGCCATCCAGTTCCAGGGCCATGGCACGGTCGAAGGCGCCAGTGAGGTCACCGGAATAGAAGCGATTGGACAGGTCCTGCACCTGGCCGAAGAGTTTCTCCAGGGCGGCCCGTTCGTCATCGTCCAACTCACCGTCGACCTGCACCTGCCAGCCGCCGATCTGCAGGCTGCCGGAGCGGCTGCTGGCAACCGTCGCCTGGCTGTCGCCGTCGCGGGCGATTGCAACGCCGGTCTGCGACCAGTTGGCCGAAGCCTGGGCGACGGAAATCCGCAGGCGATCGCCGTCGCGGGTGGTCACTTCCATATCGAAGGTTTCCGCCAGCGCGGAGAACCGCGAGCTATAGGCGGCGGCCGCACCGCTGCCGGTGGTGGCCGGCGTGGTGGATTCTGCCTGCTCGGGGTCATAGCGCTGGGTCAGATCGCTGAGGCCGTCCTGGATGCGTTTATAGGTGTCGTCGATATCGGTGGCGATCTTGCCGCTCAGCACACCCATGCCATCGAGAATCTTGCGCGCTTCATCGAAGCCCTTCTCGACACCCGAGCGGGCCTGGTCCAGCAGCTTGCGCAGTTCGGTGGTGTCGGAGCCGCTGGCTTCGGCGCTCTTCAGGCGCCCCTCGATGAAACCGAGGATGCGCGTGGCGACTTTCTCCGGCGTGTATTCGTCGGATTTGCCGTTGAGGGCGCCGGGCTCCAGGCCGAGCCGTTCGGCCAGGCGGTTGGCCAGCAGTTTCTGGGCGTCGTCGGCGTTGCGCACCGGGGTCTTGGCGTGCTGCGCCTGGGGGGTACGGGTGGCCGACGGGGTAAGCGTGGTAAGCGGTTTCATCGCAGCGTACCTGGGGACGGGGTATCGACAAGGGTGGCGGCCGGCGGCGACGAAACTTGAGGGGTCGACGGCACAGCGACGACGAACGGACCACCGACTGCCCCGTCGACCGGTATCGAGCCCGCCTATCGCCGGCTGGACGCTGCCGTGGCGCTTCGGCATGCTCAGGTCAGTTTCCAGGGAGAACCCGCTTGTTCGTCAATCTCTTGATCATTCTAGCCGCGTCGTTGCTGGTGATTGCGCTGTTCCGCCGCCTGCGCCTGCCGCCGGTGCTCGGCTATCTCTGCGTCGGCCTGCTGCTCGGCCCGTCGGCGCTGGCCTGGGTCGATTACGACCAGGACCTGCCGCACCTCGCCGAATTGGGCGTGGTATTCCTGCTGTTCACCCTCGGCCTGGAGTTCTCGCTGCCGCGCATGCTCGCCCTGCGGCGCGTGGTGTTTGGCCTCGGCAGCCTGCAGGTGCTGATCTGCGGCCTGGTGCTCGGCGGCCTGCTGGTGTTCGGCTTCGCGCTGCCGTGGGAAGTGGCGCTGCTGATCGGCTCGGGCCTGGCGCTGTCGTCCACCGCCATCGTCAGCAAGGAATTGGGCAGCCTCGGGGAAATCTTCAGCAACCACGGCCAGAACGCCATCGGCGTGCTGCTGTTCCAGGACCTGGTCGCGGTGCTGTTGCTGACCCTGGTCCCGGTGTTCGCTGGCCAGGGCGGCGAGAGCTGGTACTGGGCGCTGCCCATCACCCTGGGCAAGACCGTGCTGCTGTTCATCGGCCTGCTGGTGGCCAGCCGCTGGCTGCTGCCCCGGCTGTTCCAGGAGGTAGCGGCGGCCCATTCTGCCGAGCTGTTCGTGATGCTGGCACTGGTGATCGTGCTGCTCACCGCCTGGCTGACCCACCTGCTCGGCCTGTCCATGGCGCTGGGCGCGTTCCTCGCCGGCATGCTGCTGGGGGAAAGCCATTACCGCCACCAGATCGAGGCGGACATCCGGCCGTTCCGCGACATTCTCCTCGGGCTGTTCTTCGTCAGCGTCGGCATGCTGATCGACATTCACTTGTTCGCCCGCCACGGCTGGCTGATTCTCGGCCTGACGCTCGCCCTGTTGCTGCTCAAAGGTGCGCTGGTGGCGTTGCTGGTGAAGCTGCGCGGGGATGACAACGAGACTGCCTGGCGCAGCGGCATCGCCCTGGCCCAAGGCGGTGAGTTCTGCTTCGCCCTGGTCGCCCAGGTGCAGCAGAACCGTCTGCTGGATGCCGACATCGGCGGCCTCCTGTTGGCCGCCACGTTCTGCTCGATGGCGGTCACGCCTCTGATGCTGCGCGCGGCGCCACGCCTGGCGGCGCATCTGCGCGCACGGCTGGGCGGCATGGAGAGCCAGGTGGAAGAAATCGCCGCGGCCAGCGCCGAACTGAGCGGCCACGTGGTGATCTGCGGCTATGGCCGGGTCGGCCAGTCGATCGGGCGCTTCCTGCATCGCGAGCGGCAGCCATTCATTGCCCTGGACGACGACCCGGTGCGCGTCCAGGAGGCCGCCGCCGGCGACGAGAGCGTGCACTACGGCGACTCGCGCCGTGGCGAGTTGCTCAGCGCGGTCGGTACCGAGCGGGCCCGTCTGCTGGTGGTGGCGGTGGACAAGGCCGACGTGGCGCTTGCCGTGGTCGAGCAGGCGCGGCGCTTGAGTGCGGACCTGCCGATCCTGGTGCGTACCCGCGACGACAGCCGGCTGAGCGACCTGCAGGCCGCCGGGGCGACCGAGGTGGTGCCGGAGCTGCTGGAGTCGAGCTTGATGCTGGCCTCCCACGCGCTGGTCATGCTCGGCCTGCCGGAACGTCACGTCCAGATGCGCGTCGATGAGGTGCGCCGCAGCCGCTACCGCCTGCTGCATGGCTTCTACCACGGTGCCCAGCCCAACCTGCTGGACGCCCAGGGCCGGCCGCGACTGTTGTTGCACGCGGTCAACCTGAGCGAAGACGCCTACGCCTGCGGCCATTCCCTGCCCGATCTGGAGCTGGAGAAACTCGGTGTCGAGATTCAGGCCGTGCGCCGGGACGGCCACGACATGCCGTTGGATGGGCAGGACTGCCTGAACGAAGGGGATGCGGTGTTGCTGTCCGGCCCGCTGGAAGCCATCGAGGCTTGCGAGGCGCGCCTGCTGGCGGGGCGCTGATCAGACGCCGGCCGCCTGCAACAGCACCTCGGCGGCGGCCTTGGCTTCCTGCGCCTGGCCGCCAGGTCCTTCCATGTGGGCCATGGTGATCGCGCCCTCGACGAGGTATTGCAGTTGGCGCGCCAGCCGCGCCGGCTCGGGGGCTTCCAACTGCTCCAATTGCTCCCGCAGATGATCGCCGAAGAGCGCCTTATGCGCCGCCGCACGGCGATGCACCGGGTGGTTGCGGTCGTGGAATTCGGCCGACGCATTGATGAACAGGCAGCCGCAGAAATCCCCGCCGTGAATCATCGCGTGCAGCCCGTCGAAGGTACGCAGGATCGCCTCGCGCGGCCCGAAGCGCTCACGCGCCTCGCGCAGCCGCTCGACCATCTGCTGCGAGCGGTTTTCCAGTGCCGCCTCGATGAGTTCATCCTTGGATTTGAAGTGCTTGTACAGCGTCATCTTGGCCACGCCGGATTCGGCCAGGATCCGGTCGATGCCGGTAGCGTGGTAGCCCTCGCGCTTGAAAAGCTCCAACGCCGTATTGATCAGTTGATCGCGCTTGCTTGATGCCATGTCGGGCCTCCTCGGACAGCCATTATGCCCGTTGGCGGGCGACCGACTCCATGGATTGGCTGTCGTGTCACTTGAAATATACAGACAGGTCTGTCTATTATCCAGTCGCACACCCCACAACAAGGAGTTTCACCATGCGTCTCTATGACTTTCACCTGTCCGGCAACTGCTACAAGGTGCGCCTGTTCCTCAGCCTTATCGGACAGGAAGCGGAGCAAGTCGAACTGAACCTGCGGGGCGGCGAACAGAAAACCCCGGAATTCCTCGCCATCAACCCGCGCGGCCAGGTGCCGGCCCTCGAAGACGGTGATTTCCGTATCGGCGACTCCCAGGCGATCCTGGTCTATCTCGCGGCTCGCTACGCTCCGGCCTGGGCGCCCGCCGATCCGCTCACCCAGGCGCGCATCGCCAGTTGGCTGAGCTTCGCCGCCAACGAGATGCAGAACGGCCCGGCGATGGCCCGGGTCGGCAAGCTGTTCGGCTATCCCATCGACGAGGCCAAGGTCCACGCCAAGGCGATCCAGGCACTGGAACTGCTCGACGCCCAACTGGCCCGTCACCCCTGGCTGGCGCAGACAGACGCCCCGAGCATCGCCGACCTGGCGGTCTATCCCTACGCCGCGCTGGCCGGCGACGGCGGCCTCGACCTTGCGCCCTACACCCACCTGAATGCCTGGTTCACCCGCCTGCAAGCATTGCCGGGCTATATCGGCATGACCGGTCTCTGAGAACCTGTTTACGATCTCGCGAGCTAGAGCCATGCAAGGCCTCGGCGGCCCCACAAAAACAGGCGAGGAAGCGGCTGGGGTCGCATTCGACTTTACGAGTTGTAAATGAGCATTCCGACCGGGCTGGCGATCCAGCCTGTTTTTAACGCAGCAGGGCCGACGCGCAGCAGATCGTAAACAGGTTCTGAGCCCTTCCCGGGCCTCCACCCATGTGGAGGCCCGTTCCCAGGAGCCTTGCCCATGAACAGTCCTTTCCATCCCGGTGAACAGGCGATGCAGCACCGCGCTGGAGTCCGCGAAAAAATCGAGGACATCGGCAGCCGTGTGATCCGTCCTTACATGCCGGAGCAACACCGCGAGTTCTTCGGCCTGCTGCCCTGGCTGCTGGTCGGCAGCGTGGACGCCGAGGGCCAGCCGCATGCCTCGGTGCTCTGGGGCGCGCCGGGTTTCGTCCGCTCACCGGAACCGACCCTGCTGCGGATCAACGCCCGGCCGCAGACGGACGACCCGCTCGCCGAACAGTTGCGCAGCGGCGAACGCCTGGGCCTGCTCGGGATAGAAATGCCGACCCGGCGGCGCAACCGTCTCAATGGTCCGCTGCTGGAAGTGGACGCCGCCGGCTTCACCCTGGGCGTCGCGCAGTCGTTCGGCAATTGCCCGAAGTACATCCAGGCCCGCGACTGGCAAGCCCTGACGCGCGAACCCGGCCCCCTGCTGCAGGGCGAAGGCCCGGACCCGGCCTGGCTGCAACGGGTGAGCACGGCCGATACATGCTTCATCGCCAGTCACAACCACGACCCGCACAGCGGTGGCGTCGACGTCTCCCACCGTGGCGGCCCGGCCGGATTCGTGCGCCTGGGTAGCGACGGCCGGCTGTGGATGCCCGACTACACCGGCAACTTCATGTTCAACACCCTCGGCAACTTGCTGCTCGAACCCCGTTGCGGCCTGTTGTTCGTCGATTTCGCCAGCGGAGACCTGCTGCACCTGCAAGCCCGCGCCGAGGTGCTCTGGCCGGAGGATGCGGCTCGCCTCGGCCAATCGCTCCCGCCCGGCGCCGAGCGGATGCTGGCACTGACCCCGGAACGCTGGCTGCTGCGCCGCTCACGCCTGCCCCTGGCGTTCGGCGCGGCCTCCGCCTCCCCTTTTCTACCTGATCAAGGAATCTGAGCCATGCGCGTCTTCAGCCTGATGCTGCTCGCCCTGTTGAGCCTGACCAGCCTGCCCGGCGAAGCCGCCGGTCTGCGCTTCACCCTGGTGAAAACCTCGGAAACCGAAACCCTCGACGCCTTCACTGTGGAAGGCGGCGACTGGACCGAGAAAGCCATCGCCGACCACGTGGCGGTCCTCATCGAGCATCACGCCGCCACCCTGCTCTTCGATACCGGCCTCGGCCGCCAAGTGGACAGCCAGTTCCAGGAAATCCCCTGGTGGGAGCGCAAGCTGCTGCAATACGGCCCGGTCCAGCCGGTGCGCGATCGCCTGGACGCGGACGGCATCCGTGTCGACCGCATCCTCCTGTCCCACACCCATTGGGATCATGCGTCCGGGCTGGCGGACTTTCCCGAAGTACCGGTCTGGGCGCCCTACGAGGAAATCGAGTTCAGCCAGATCGCGGTTCCGCCGGCGATACTGCCCAGCCAGTTCAGCCATGCGGTGAAATGGGTGCCCTTCGCCTTCCAGCCGGAACCCTTCATGGGCTTCCCGGAAAGCCTCGACCTGTTCGGCGACCGCAGCCTGGTGCTGGTGCCGCTCAGCGGCCATACGCCTGGCTCCGTCGGGCTGTTCCTGACCCTAGACGACGGGCGCCGCTTCTTCTTCACCGGCGACGCTAGCTGGCGCCTGGAGGGCTTCACCGGCCCGAAGGAAAAGTTCTGGTTCAGCCGGCGGCTGGTGGACCAGGATCGCGACGCCACCCGCCAGGTGCTCGAACAGGTCCATGCCTTGCTCGAGCGGGAGCCGGAATTGGTCGTAGTGCCAGCACACGATGCCAACGTGCATAAGCAGTTAGGCTTTTATCCTCAATGGATACAGTAGGAGACACTTGTAACTCCTTGTATTGATGGGCTGGGCGACTAAAGTCTAAGAGTCGTCATCCAAGCGTCGTGGTTTAGTCACCGCGCCGTAACAGGACGGCCGGCGGCCGCCCTGAGCACCCCAAACGAGGAGACAAGAATAATGAGCAAGACTCCCCTCGCCCGTGCCGTGGCCCTGGCCACGCTGGGCGCCAGCCTCACTCTGCCAAGCCTGGCCTTCGCCGAGTTCATCAAGGACAGCAAGGCCAGCCTGGAGCTGCGCAATTTCTACATGAACCGCGACTTCCGCCAGGACCTGGGCGAGCCTAACCCGCCACGCATTCCCGGCAAGACCCCGGCCGAGTTCCGTAGCAAGTCCGAAGAGTGGGCGCAGGGCTTCATCGTGCGTTACGAGTCGGGCTTCACCGAAGGCACCGTCGGCTTCGGCCTCGATGCCATCGGCACCCTCGGCGTGAAGCTGGATTCCGGCCGCGGCACCGCCGGCACCGGCCTGCTGCAACTGGACCGCGACACCGGCGAAGCGCAGGACACCTATGGCGACCTGGGCGCCACTGCCAAGGTCCGGCTCTCCAAGAGCACCCTGAAGGTCGGCACCTTGATGCCGAAGATGCCGGTGCTGATGTCCAACGATTCGCGCCTGCTGCCGCAGAGCTTCCAGGGCGGCTGGCTGAACTCCGCCGAGATCGACGGCCTGACCTTCGACGCCGGCCAGATCAACCGCGTGAACCAGCGCGACTCGTCCGACCACGAGACCATGCTGGTGACCAGCGGCAAGGGCATCACCGCCGCCACCGGCCAGGACAGCGACGAGTTCAACTTCGCCGGTCTGACCTACAAGTGGAACGACAGCCTGACCACCAGTTACCACTACGGTGCGCTGGACGAGTTCTACAAGCAGCACTATTTGAACTTGGTGCACGTCCTGCCGCTGGGCGACAAGCAATCCCTGAAGAGCGACCTGCGCTACGCCCGTTCCACCGATGACGGCAGCAGCAACGTCGACAACAAGGCGCTCGGCGGCCTGTTTACCTACAGCCTGGGCTACCACGCCTTCGGCCTGGGCTACCAGAAGATGAGCGGCGACACCGGCTTCGCCTACATCCAGGGCACCGACGCCTACCTGGTGAACTTCGTGCAGATCGGCGATTTCGCCAACCGCGACGAGCGTTCCTGGCAGGTTCGCTACGACTACAACTTCGCCGGCGTCGGCATCCCGGGCCTGACCCTGATGACCCGCTACATCAGCGGCGACAACGTCAACCTCGGTGGCGGTTCGGAAGGCAAGGAATGGGAGCGCAACACCGACATCGCCTATGTCTTCCAGGACGGCCCGCTGAAGAACCTGGGCGTCAAGTGGCGTAACGCCACCGTGCGCTCCAACTTCGGCAACGACCTGGACGAAAACCGTCTGATCGTCAGCTACACCCTGCCGTTGTTCTAAGCATCAGTGCCTCGAAAAAGCCCGCCATCCGGCGTAAAGCGTTGGTCAGACACGATCAGTCCCTCTCCCCCCAGCCCCTCTCCCGTAAACGGGAGAGGGGAGCAGGCGTGCATAACCTTAAATGAACAGCATTACGCCATCCGGCGGGCTTTTTTTCGCCAACAAAGCTGGCTCCTACAGGTAATCGTAGGGGGGAATTCATTCGTCCCTACACAGGCCAGCTTTTCGTAGGAGCCAGCTCTGCTGGCGATATTTCTCCACGCCATTCGCGAGCAGCGCTTGCCCCGCCCCACTCAATCGACGCTAACCGCACCAATCTTGTGCACGGACAGGTCCGCACCGTTGAACTCTTCCTCCTGGCTCAGGCGAAGCCCCACCACGGACTTGAGCACACCGTACACCAGCAAGCCACCGAGGAAGGCCACCAGCACACCGAGCACGGTGCCGGCGAGCTGGCTGGCCAGGCTCACGCCGCCCAGGCCGCCGAGCGCCTGCTGGCCGAAGATGCCGCAGGCGATGCCGCCCCAGACACCGCACAGTCCGTGCAGCGGCCAGACGCCGAGGACGTCGTCGATCTTCCACTTCACCTGGGTCGCGGTGAACGCCCAGACGAACAGCGCACCGGCCAACGCGCCGGTAGCCAGGGCCCCTACCGGGTGCATCAGGTCGGAGCCGGCGCAGACTGCCACCAGCCCGGCCAGCGGGCCGTTGTGCAGGAAGCCGGGGTCGTTGCGGCCGACCAGCAGGGCCGCCACGGTACCGCCCACCATGGCCATCAACGAGTTGACCGCCACCAGCCCGCTGATGCCTTCCACGGTTTGCGCGCTCATGACGTTGAAGCCGAACCAGCCGACGATGAGAATCCACGAGCCCAGCGCGAGGAACGGAATGTTGGATGGCGCGAAGGCCACCAGACGGCCGTCGCGATAGCGGCCGTTGCGCCGTCCCAGCAGCAGCACCGCAGCCAGGGCCAGCCAACCGCCCACCGCATGCACCACCACCGAACCGGCGAAATCATGGAAGGCGGCACCGAAACGCGCCTCCAGCCAAGCCTGCAACCCGAAGTTGCCGTTCCACACCATGCCTTCGAAGAAGGGGTAGACGAACGCCACGATCAATGCGGTGGCGCACAGTTGCGGGGCAAACTTGGCGCGCTCGGCGATACCGCCGGATATGATCGCCGGGATCGCCGCGGCGAAGGTCAGCAGGAAGAAGAACTTCACCAGGCCGTAGCCGTGGTCCGCGGTCAGCGCCGCGGCCGGCTCCAGGAAGGTCACCCCGTAGGCGATCCAGTAACCGATGAAGAAATAGGCCAGGGTGGAAACAGCGAAGTCGGAAAGGATTTTCGACAAGGCATTGACCTGGTTCTTCAGGCGGACCGTGCCCACCTCGAGGAAGGCGAAACCGGCGTGCATCGCCAGCACCATCACGGCGCCGAGCAGGATGAACAGGGTGTTGGAACCGTGGATCAGGGTTTCCACGGCACTGCTGAGATTTTCCATCAGGTCTGTTTCCCCAGTCGAAAAGCACCAAAACAGCTCTCACCGATCCATAAACGCACCGATATAAGGCATTCAGGCCCTACGACCCGACCCTCATACGCCCTGCCATGGAGCATTCCTTTCGGAAATTCGCGAGCATGACGCGCGAACTTCCCTTTGTTTTTCAGTGCTATGGCGAGAAATCAATAAGTTGCGGCGCTTTACGGAACGCGCCTTTAAGGGGCACGAAAGAGCGAAAGCGCACCAGACCGATGCAAGCGACATACCAAACCCGCCCCGAAACGCGACGGGGAACCTTGCAGCACAGCCGGGCTCGAAAAATTCAGTAGCCCGTGCCCTGCTACCCTTCGTGGAACATGAAAAAACGACAGGAGATTCACCATGACTCTGCAAAGCACTTCGACGCCTTCCCCGGACGGTCTCGGCCAAGGCCCAGTCGACGAGAAGTCCGTGCACAAGCGCAACCTGCACGCCGCCCAGGACGAACTGATGGCCGAGTTCCAGAACCTGATCGGCGATACCGAAAAACTGCTCAAGCACACCGCCAGCGTTGCCGGTTCCCAGGCCGAGGAGCTGCGTGCGCGGATCAACGAAAACCTCACCCGCGCCAGGGCGATGATCAAGGACAGCGAAGCCAGCCTGCGCGACCAGGGCCGTGCCGCCGTCGAGGCCACCGAGGAGTACGTGCACAGCCACCCCTGGCAATCCATCGGCATCGCCGCCGGGGTCGGTTTCCTGCTCGGCCTACTCGCCGGCCGCCGTTGATCGAGGAGCGCGAATGGAATCCCTGCCACCACCCGCCGACGACGCGCCCAAGCCATCGCTGAAGAAGCTCGCCGGCGCGTTCGTCGGCTTGCTGCAAAGCCATCTGGAATTGCTCGGCATCGAGTTCCAGGAAGAGAAGGCACGCACCTTTCAGTTGTTCGTCTTCTCCGGACTCAGCCTGATTCTCGGCCTGATGGTGATGCTGGGGCTGTCGGCGGCGGTGATCATCGCCTTCTGGGACAGCTACCGGCTGACGGCTACCCTCGTGCTGTGCGCGTTCTACGGCATCGCCCTGCTGTTCTGCATCAGCAAGGCCGTCCACCTCGCGCGCAAGGGCGAATCGCCGTTCCAGGCGACCGTCGAAGAACTCGCCCGCAACCGGGAGCAACTGTTGCCATGAGCACGCCCCTATCCAGTTCGGCCCGTCGCAGCATGCGCAAGGACCTGATCCGCCTGCGCATGGAAATGCACCGTCAGCAGTTGCTCTATCACTCGCGCCCGCTGACCCATCCGCTCGAACAGATCGGCCGCTTCCTGCCCAGCCAGGGCGGCATGCTCGGTTCCAGCAAGACGCCCCTGGCCATCGGCGGCGCGCTGTTCCTGCTGCTGTTCGGCAAGCGCCTGGGCGCCTTCGGCAAGCTGGCGCGCATCGGCTTGGCGGTGTACCCCATCGTCCGTCAGTTGAAGCGGCCTCCGCCCCCCTGACAGGCACTGATCCATCCCGGAGCACCGGATGCGGCGTTGCGGCATTCCGGTGCATCCTTCCTCCTGCTCTGCGCCCTCTCGCGGTCTTTCTCCCCCGCGCCAATCCCTTTCTTCACTCGATGCGCCATTAAATGGCCACATTCTTGCAGTCGGCCAGTACCTATCCGGCGAGTGAGCCCGATGACCTGCCAACTGCCGAACGGCTTTCCGTTCCCACCGCTCAAGGACGCGTCCGTGACAGACGGGCAACCGATTGCGTGTTTCCAACCTTTCATCGATACCGCCACCGGCCGCATCGCCGGCATCGAAGCACTCGGCCGCCTGCGCCAGGCGGACGGCGAACTGCGCTCCGTCGGCCCGCTGTTCCTCGACCCGAAGAACTCCCCCGCCGCGCTGCGCCGGCTCGACCGGCTGATCCGCGAGAACGCCCTGCAGCGCCTGGCGGAGGCGCCCGACGATTGGTTCCTCAGCCTGAACATCTCGCCGCGCTGGATCAGCCGGCTGCGACCGGGCCAGCCGCTGCCCAGCCTGAAGCAGCTGGAGCGCCAGGGCGTGCCCGCCGAACGCATCGTCTTCGAAATCACCGAACTGGGCGGCGCCAGCCACCGGCTGCCGGAGGTGGTGGCGCGCTACCGGGAAGCCGGCGCACGCATCGCCATCGACGATTTCGGTGCCGGTTATTCCCAACTCGACCGCGTGCTGGCGTTGCAGCCGGACATCCTCAAGCTGGACATGCGCCTGTTCCAGGCCGCTGCGCGAGGTGGTCCCAGCGGCGAAGTGGTGAAAGCCCTGGCGATGATGGCGGAGAAAACCGGTTGCTGGATCATCGCCGAAGGCGTGGAGACCGAAGCCGAACTGGACTTCGCCCTGGAATGCGGCGCCCGTTACGTGCAGGGCTACCTGTTCGCCCGGGCCGAGCCGGACTTCTTCCCGGCCGATGCCTTCGTCGAGCGCTTCGCCCAACTGCGCGACCGTTACGTCCACGACAAGCTGGCCGAGCGGGCCCGCGGCATCGTGCTGCGCCAGCAACTGCTCGAACTCATGGGCATTCTCAAACCCTGGGCAGAAGCCGGCGCGGCGCCCGGACAACTGCCATCGCTGCAGCGCTACCCGTGGTTGCTGCGTCTCTACCAGTGCGACCGTCAGGGCACCCAGGTCAGCCCCAACCTGGAGCGGCACCAGGGGCAATGGCGGGAAGATGCCCGCTACCTCGGGCACAACTGGTCGTGGCGACCGTACTTCTACCAGTTGCTCGCCGAGGGCTGGGAAGAGCGTCGGCTGTCCGTCTCCGGGACCTACCGCGACGCCACCACCAACCAGTACTGCCTCACGGCCGGGCAATTCGTCGACAACGGTCGCCGGTTGCTATTGGTGGATGTGGATGCGGCGAGCTTCCAGGCAAAGGTTTAATCGGCGCCCACCCAGGCGCCTATCCAACGTACCAACAGCCACGCCAGCAGCAGCCAGATCAGCAGGATGAACGCCGCCGCCCCGTAGCTAACCGGCTTATCCGCCGCCTGTTGCGCCTGCTCGCGGGCGCTGTTCAGCACCTCCGGCGGAGTCAACTTCACCACCAGCGCCAAGCCCAGGGGAATCAGCAGCAGATCGTCCAGGTAACCGATCACCGGAATGAAATCGGGGATCAAATCGATCGGGCTCAGCGCGTAGGCTGCCACCAGCAGCGCCAGTAGCCGCACGAGAAGCGGCGTGCGCGGATCGCGCGCGGCGAAGTACACCGTCAGGGTGTGCTGCTTGAGTTGCCGTGCGCGGTGTTTGAGCGAATCCAACCAGCCCATGTTCGAAGCCCCAGTGTGATGGCGAGCCAGGATGCTCCACCGTCCCGGCGCGGAAGGCAATCGGAACGCGGGATAAGGTGAAAAATCCTCCGCCGCGCGGTCGAAACCGGTACACGCCCGGCAAAACCCGCTCCGGCCCTTGCGGCCGACGGTACGAACCCCGAAGCTACGGGCATTGGCTATCGAATGGCGAGGACTGGCCTTGGACTGGCAAACCCTGTTGACCCGCGAACGTCTCGGCAAACCGGTGCACAGCACCGATGAACTCGGCCGCAGCCCCTTCCACAAGGACCACGACCGCATCATCTTCTCCGGCGCCTTCCGCCGCCTGGGGCGCAAGACCCAGGTCCACCCGGTCTCCAGCAACGACCACATCCATACCCGCCTGACCCATTCGCTGGAGGTGAGCTGCGTCGGCCGCTCGCTCGGCATGCGTGTCGGCGAGGTGCTGCGCGACGATCTGCCGGATTGGTGCGCTCCCTCCGACCTGGGCATGATCGTGCAGTCCGCCTGCCTCGCCCACGACATCGGCAACCCGCCGTTCGGTCATTCCGGCGAGGACGCCATCCGCCACTGGTTCCAGCAGGCCGAAAGACGCGGCTGGCTCGATGGCATGAGCGAGCCGGAGCGCGCCGACTTCCTCAACTTCGAAGGCAATGCCCAGGGCTTTCGCGTGCTGACCCAGCTGGAGTACCACCAGTTCGACGGCGGCACCCGGCTCACCTACGCCACCCTCGGCGCCTACCTGAAATACCCCTGGACGGCGCGCCACGCCGAGGCCCTGGGCTACAAGAAGCACAAGTTCGGCTGCTACCAGAGCGAACTGCCGCTGCTGGAACAGATCGCCGCCAAGCTGGGCCTGCCGATGATCGAAGAACAGCGCTGGGCGCGGCACCCGCTGGTCTACCTGATGGAGGCGGCGGACGACATCTGCTACGGCCTGATCGACCTCGAAGATGGCCTGGAAATGGACCTGCTCGACTACGCCGAAGTGGAAGCCCTGCTGCTCGGCCTGGTCGGCGACGACCTGCCGGAAACCTACCGCCAGCTCGGCCCGCGCGACTCGCGCCGGCGCAAACTGGCGATCCTGCGCGGCAAGGCCATCGAACACCTGACCAACGCCGCCGCACGTGCCTTCGTCGAACAACAGGACGCGCTGCTCGCCGGCCGCCTGCAAGGCGATCTGGTGGAGCACATGCACGGGCCGGCCAAGCGCTGCGTACTGCACGCCAAGACCATCGCCCGCGAGAAGATATTCCAGGACAAGCGCAAGACGCTGCACGAAATCGGCGCCTACACAACCCTGGAAATCCTCCTCAATGCCTTCTGCGGCGCGGCCCTGGAACAGCACGGCGGGCGCCCCCTGTCGTTCAAGAACCGGCGCATCCTCGATCTGCTCGGCAACAATGCGCCGGACCCGCACTGGCCGCTGTACCGCTCCTTCCTGCGCATGATTGATTTCATCGCCGGGATGACCGACAGCTACGCCACCGAGATGGCGCGGGAAATGACCGGACGCTCGAGCCCGGTCTGAGGTCGGAGGCGATGGGCGTCGGAAAAAACCAACGAAGCGGCGCCCGCAGAGGGTTCGCTTCGCCGCCGAGCAGCTATTTTTAGTACGTGGTCCGGCCTCGCGCACGGATCGAGTGTGAGATGCGGCCTTTGCCGAATGGGGACTTTCGAACAGGATGCGGACGGCCTTCCGTGGAATGGTTGCCTGTGGGCGTGCCTGGGGAGAGCGCAAGGAGTGACGATACGATGACCACATCCGGGCGACAGCGGAGTTGCCCCCTGACGAACGCCGTCCGCAACCGGCGGAGCCGCATCTGACATGCGTCGGCTGATACGACAGAGCCTGCACTGGCGTCCGGTGACGCCTGCCTGGGGACCGGCGATGGTTGCCGGCCTCGGCTGCGCCCTGCCGTTGCTGCTCGGCCTGTTCAGCGCCCACTCGGGTTTCCTCTGGGCCTCGGTCGGCGCCTTCCAGGCCGCCCAGACCAACCCCCTGCACCGCTTCGGCATGCTGCGCATGCTGCTGCTCATCGGCCTCGGCGCCTGTAGCGCGGGGCTGGGCTTCTGGGCCGCCACCCATCCACTGATCAGCCTGGGCCTGTTCGCCGCCTTCGGCCTGCTCCTGGCCTGGTTGCAGCGCTTCGGCAACGAAGCCGGCAAGCTGGGTATCGGCCTGGCCGTCTGCCTTTGCCTGGGACAGGGCCAGTACGGCCTGGGCAACCTCAACAACCCCTATGCGGTGGCCGCGCTGTTCACCCTCGGCGGGCTCTGGGTGATGCTGCTCGCCTTCGGCCTGCGCGGCCTGCATGGCCTGCGCATGTGGCCGTACATGCCGCGCCTGATGGCCCTGCTGCGCGTATTGCGGCGCCATGCCCGACGCCTGCCGCGCATCCAGTGGCGACTGCATGCGCTGAACTGCACCCTGGCCGGCGCACTGGCCGGGCTGATCGTCGAACTCGCCGACCTGCCGCGTGGCTATTGGCTGACTCTGACGGTGTTCAGCACGTTGCAACTAGAGTTCCAGCACAGCCTGGTGCGGGCGGTGCAATCCAGCTTCGCCAGCCTGTGTGCCGCCGGCCTGCTGATCTTCATCGGCCATAGTTTGCAGAACCCGCCGATGATCGTGGCCAGCATGCTGCCGCTGATCGTTCTGAGCCGGGCGTTCCAGGTCAATCACTACGGCCTCTTCGTGATGCAGAACACCTTCTGCTTCGTGCTGCTGGCTGAAAGCCTGTCCCAGGACTGGCACCTGCCCGAGCAGCGCATCATCAATACCCTGCTCGGTGCCGGGGTCGCCCTCGGCGTCGCCCTGCTGATCCATGCCGCACGCCTGCGACTGGCCAAGCGGAGCGCCCCGCAGACCCGCGAGGCAAACGCCGACCCCACCCTGCACGAACTGGATCAACCCTCTCGCACCCAGTGAAGCACTTCACAATTGTTCCGTGGCATTGAGCACATCGGAAAAGCCTTCACTATTCTTGGGGGCACCCCCGCATTGCCAAGGAGTGCCAGCAATGCCCATGACGGCCCAGCGCGGCGACAGGCGCTATCCCCTGCATATCCACATCAGTGTCGTTTTCAGCCTTCTGCTCCTGATTGCCGGCCTCGTGCTGGGCTACTTCAACTACCGGCAAACCACCGAGATCATCTTTTCCAGCAGCGACAAGCTCTTCGAACGCATTCAGGAGGCCGTCCGCCTCGATCTCGAGCACACCTACGAGCCCATTCGCCACCTGCTCAGCCTGCTGGCCCTGGGCGAAGCGGCCCAGGTATCCGACCTCGACGCACGCCTGACACTGCTCAAACCGCTCGCCCAGGCCTTGCGCGACCAACCGAAGCTGGCCTCGATCTACCTGGCCGACGAAGACGGCGATTTCTTCATGCTCCGCCCACTGCGCACCGGTGCCTTGCGCGAGCGCTTCGACGCACCCGCCGACGCGGCGTTCCAGGTCTGGTCGATCGAGCGCAGCGGCGACGTCGTCGAGGCCTCGTACCTGTTCTTCGATGGCTCGCTGAACCTGCTCGCGCGGCGCCCACGCCTGCAGGAGACCTTCGACCCGCGCACCCGCCCCTGGTACCGCAACGCCCGTGACGACGGCGGACAGATCACCACCGCACCCTACGTGTTCTTCTCCACCGGCGATGTCGGCACCACCCTGGCCCGGCGTGCCGGCATGCGCGGAGTGATCGCCGCCGACCTGACCCTGGCCGATCTATCCGCCACCCTGGCCCGGCACCGGGTCACTCCGTCCACGGAGGTCGTGCTGTTCGACCCCCAGGGCAACGCCGTGGCCTATCCAGACGGCAGCCGGCTGGTGGTAGAGAATGGCTCCGTGCACCTGGCACGGGCGGAAGCCTTGAGCCCGGCGCTGACGGCCTTGCTGGCCAGCGACCTGCAGGGGCGCCGCCAAGGGGTGATGACCCTGGCCAAGCGTCGCTGGGTGGTCTCCCGCAGCCACTTGCAGGAAGGCGGTCCGCAGGGCCTGCATTTGGCGCTTCTGGTACCGGAGGACGAACTGCTGGCCGACGCCTACCGCATCCGCTGGCAGGGCGCGATGATCACCCTGCTGATCCTGCTCCTCTGCCTGCCCCTGGGCTGGCTGGCCTCGCGGCTGGTGGTCGGCCCCCTGGTCGCGCTGATGCGCGAAGCCGAAGCCATCCGCAGCTTCGATTTCAGCTACCCGGCCAGCGGCCGCTCGCCGGTGCTGGAGATCGACCGGCTGGCCGTGGCCATGGGGCGGATGAAGGAAACCCTCTCCAGCTTCCTCGAGATCACCGCCAGCCTGTCCGCCGAAACCCGCTTCGATGCCCTGCTCACCCGCGTCCTGCAGGAGACCCTGGACATTAGCGAAGCCAATGGCGGCCTGCTTTACCTGATCGACGACGATGGTCGGCTGGAGCCCCATGGCTTGTTCCTCGACGGCCGTGCCCATGCGCTGGAGACCCACGGCATTCCCGGCTACGCCAGGAACGCCCCCGACCTGCCCCACTGGCTCGGCCAGCCCGCCAGCGGAGGCGACACCGCGGTGGTCTCCCTCGGCTACGACAAGGCCGACGCCTTCCGCAGCCTGCTCAGTAGCCTCGACAGCCCGCGCGTGCACCTGGTCGGCGCCGGCCTGCACAACCGCCAGGGCGATACGGTGGGCGTGCTCGTCCTCCTGCATCGCGACACCGGCAACGAAGCCGACCTGGCAATGCTGCGCCCGGAGCGGATCGCTTTCGTCGAAGCGGTCTCCAGCGTCGCCGCCCTGTGCATCGAGAGCCAGCGCCTGCTGCGTAAACAGAAAGCGCTGCTGGACGCCTTCATCCAGTTGATCGCAGGGGCCATCGACGCCAAGAGCCCCTACACCGGCGGCCACTGCCAGCGCGTGCCGGAACTCACCCTGATGCTCGCCCGCGCCGCGGCGTCCAGCGACGAAGCGCCGTTCCGCCACTACCGGCCCAGCGAAGAGGAATGGGAGGCCCTGCACATCGCCGCCTGGCTGCACGACTGCGGCAAGGTCACCACCCCGGAATACGTGGTAGACAAGGCGACCAAGCTGGAGACGCTGTACGACCGTATCCACGAGATTCGCACCCGCTTCGAAGTGCTCAAGCGCGACGCCTGGATCAGCTACTGGAAAGGCCGCGCCGAAGGCGGCGACGCCGAACGGCTCGGCCAGTGGCGTGACGAACTGCTGGCCACACTGGACGACGAATTCGTCTTCGTCGCCCGCTGCAACCTGGGCGGCGAGGCGATGGACGAGGCGGATCTGCAACGGCTGCGGCAGGTCGCCCAACGCACCTGGACGCGCACGCTCGACGATCGCCTCGGGGTGTCCTGGGAAGAGGCCCGCCGCCTTGCGCGGACGCCGGCCAAGCCGTTGCCGGTGGAGGAGCCATTGCTGGCCGACCGGGAGGATCACCTGATCGAACGGCCCGACAGCGAGCGCATGCCGGACGGCAATCCCTGGGGTTTCAAACTGGATGTGCCGGCGTTCAAGTTCAATCGCGGGGAGCTGTACAACCTGTCCGTCGAGCGCGGCACCCTGACGGCGGAAGAGCGCTACATCATCAACCACCACATCGTGCAGACCATCCTGATGCTCGATCGCCTGCCCTTCCCGCCGCACCTGGCGAACGTGGCGGAAATCGCCGGTGGGCATCACGAGAAAATGGATGGCACGGGCTACCCGAAACGCCTGACCCGCGAGCAGATGAGCCTGCCGGCGCGGATGATGGCCATCGCCGACATCTTCGAAGCCCTGACCGCGGCGGACCGCCCGTACAAGAAGGGCAAGACGCTTTCCGAAGCCCTCGGCATCATGGCCGGCATGTGCCGCGGCGCACACATCGACCCGGAGCTGTTCGGCCTGTTCCTACGCTCGGGTATCCACGCCGACTATGCGCGACGCTTCCTCAAGAGCGAACAGATCGATGCGGTGGACGTTGCCGCCATCCTGGCCAAGGCTGGCCTGGGCGACGGCCAGCAGATAGGCGCGGCAACGGGTAGGGATGTGCCGACGCATCTGTAGCCCGGATTGCGCCAAGGCTTATTCGGGCTACGGGACTGGCTTTTCGTAGGAGCCAGCTCTGCTGGCGAAATTTCTACGTAGCCATTCGCGAGCAGCGCTCGCTCCCACAAGTCGCCGTCGCGGCAGACTCGTTGGGCGAATTCATTCGCCCAACGAAGCCCCGCCGGAACTACGCCGTTCCCGCCAAACGACGGAAGCGGCGGCTCGGACTCACGCCGGCTTGTTGATCGGATTTTCCGGGTACCACACATCCATCAGCGGGCTGACGGTGAAATCGGCCAATTCGCTGCGGCCCTTCAACCAGGCCTCGACCTGGCCCCGCTGCTCTTCGCTGACCGAACCACGCTTGCCCAGGCAGACGAAGCCATAGTCTTCACCGCCGACATAGCCCAGCCCGTTGCCTTCGATGGCCTGGCGCAGGAACGCTTCGAGGAAAGCCTCCAGGTCGGCGGGCGCCATCCCGTCCTTGTAATTCAGGGTCAACTCGAAACCCAGTTCCTGGAATTCGTCGACACAAAGCTTCTTGCGCAGGCGGCGGGAGCGGTTGGTGGCCATGGGGCTATCCTCTAGATGATGAACGCGCGGCACTCTAGCAGGTTGACCGGCGAGACGCCCGTTTCTTCGTCCGGTATCGACGTTACGCCGGTCGCAGAGCGGTCCCGTCGCCCTTGCGCTTGAGGCATAATGCTGCGCATTTCCCGAACCCTAGTGGGAACCCCTGATGCCTGCTGTTCTGTTTTACCCTCGCCTGGAGGGTGTCTGCCCATGATCAAGTCGCTCCGTCCCCTCGTCCTCGCCTGCCTGCTCCCACTGGCCCTGCCGGCCGCCGCCGCGCCGACCACCAGCGCCCTGCCGGCCAACGTGCAGAAGGCCCTGCAAGCCAACAAGCTGACCGCCGATGCGATCTCCGTGGTCATGCTGCCACTGAATGGTCCCGGTACGGCGACCATCCACAATGCCGACGTGTCGGTGAACCCGGCGTCGACCATGAAGCTGGTCACCACCTATGCCGCGCTGGAACTGCTGGGGCCCACCTACCAGTGGCAGACCGAGTTCTATGCCGACGGCCCGCTGCAGAACGGTGTGCTGAACGGCAATCTCTACCTCAAGGGTGGTGGCGATCCCAAGCTGAACATGGAGAAGCTCTGGCTGATGATGCGCGACCTGCGCGCCAACGGCGTGCAGAAGGTCACCGGCGACCTGGTGCTCGACCGCAGCCACTTCGTCCAACCGCAGTTGCCGGTCTTCGACGACGACGGCGGCGACGAGAACAAACCCTTCCTGGTGACCCCCGACTCGCTGCTGGTCAATCTCAAGGCGCTACGCTTCATCGCCCGTTCCGAAGGCGGCAAGGTGAACATCGCCGTGGAGCCGCCGATCGCCACGGTCAAGATCGACAACCGGGTCAAGGCCACCGCCGCGGCGAAATGCCCGAGCTGGCCCGACGTCCGCTACAACCCGGTGCAGGAGTTCGACGGCGTCACGGTGATCGCCACCGGCAAGCTGCCGGCCGGCTGCAGCGCCCAGACCTACCTGTCGCTGCTCGACCACCCGGCCTACGCCGCCGGCGCGGTGCGTGCCATCTGGCAGGAACTCGGCGGCAGCATCCTCGGCAAGGACCGTGTCAGCAACGTGCCGAAGAGCGCCCGCCTGCTGTCCCGCGCCTATTCGCCGGACCTGGTGGAAATCATCCGCGACATCAACAAGTACAGTAACAACACCATGGCGCGCCAACTGTTCCTCAGCCTCGGCGCGCAGTTCCGCACCTCGGCCGACCCGGACGACGCCAAGGCCGCGCAGCGGGTGATCCGCCAATGGCTGGCGCGCAAGGGCATCACCGCCCCGCACCTGGTGATGGAGAACGGCTCGGGCCTGTCCCGCGACGAACGGGTCAGCGCACGCGAGATGGCGATCCTGTTGAAGGACGCCTGGAACAGCCCCTACGCCGCCGAGTTCATCTCCTCGATGCCGCTGGCGGCAATGGACGGCACCATGCGCAAACGCCTGCGGCGTACTGCGCTGGTCGGCGAGGCGCACATCAAGACCGGCACGCTGAACAACGTGCGCGCCATTGCCGGCTACAGCCGCGACATCAACGGCAACACCTGGGCGGTGGTGGCCATCCTCAACCACCCGCGGCCCTGGGGCGCCTCGGCGATCCTCGACCAGGTCCTGGTGGATCTATACCGCCAGCCGAAGATCTCCAGCAACACCGCCCAGCGCTGACCCCGAAGGATCGCTAATGCTCCCCTCTCCCGTTCACGGGAGAGGGGCTGGGGGAGAGAGCCGAAAACACCACAAAACTGTCGAATCCCCCTTCAACGCCCTCAGAGCAGCTCCAGGCTCTCCTGCTCGATACGGTCACGGCCCTTCTGCTTCGCCCGGTACACCGCCACATCCACGCGCCGGAGCAAGGCATCCGCACCTTCTCCCTCATGCCAGTTGGCGATGCCGAAACTGGCGGTCACGATGCCGATGCCCTCGACCGGTTCGCGCCGCAGCGACTGCCACAATGCCTCGGCGAGCACACCGGCCTGCTCGGAGCCGGTATCGGGGCAGAGCACGATGAACTCCTCCCCGCCCAACCGGCAGAACACGTCGATCCGCCGTAGACGCTGGCTGATTCGCCGGCAGACTTCCCGCAGCACACGGTCGCCGGCTTCATGCCCATGGCGGTCGTTGATCTGCTTGAAGTGATCGATGTCCAGCATGATCAGCGCCAGCGGCCCTTCCTGACGCTCGGCGCGGGCGATTTCCGTTTCCAGTCGCTCTTGGAAATAGCGCCGGTTGTAGGTACCGGTGAGCGCATCGGTGATGGAGAGCGCCCGTAACTCTTCTTCCACCAGCTTGAGCCCGGTGATGTCGGAGATGTAGCCATACCAGAGCGTGGAGCCGTCCGGTTGGCGCTCCGGCACCGATTCGCCACGCACCCAGCGCAAGCCCTGGCGAGGCAGCAGCAACCGGTAGTCCTCGCGCCAGGGGGTCAGGTCGCGGGCCGAGCGCAGGATCGAGGTATAGACCCGTTCCTGATCCTCGGGATGGACACGCCGGAACATCGCCTGCACGTTCTGCCGCGCGTGTTCGGGCTCCAGCTCGTAGACGGTACGGACCGCCGCGCTGACATAGGGCATCCTGTCGCGGCCGTCCGGAAAGCGCTGATATTGGTAGATGACGCCGGGAACCCGCGAGGTGAGTTTCTCCAGCAAACGGTCCCGCGCCTCCAGCGCCTCGCGTACCCGCTTGCGCTCGGTGGTATCCAGCGCGATGGCCAGATAGCCGACCAAGCGGCCCTGCGCATCGTGCACACCGGTGACGATGAGGTTGACCGCCAGCCGGCTGCCGTCGCGCCGCAGCCAGGTCCATTCGCGCTCCTCGTGACTCCCCTCCTCGACGGCTTCCGCCACCAGGATTTCGAACCCCACCACCGTGCGGCCGTAGCGCTGGCTCAGCTCCAGACCACGGGCCTGCAACTCATCGGCGAGGAACAGCCGCTCCGGCGTCCACTGGCCGATCATTTCCAGCGCCCGATACCCCAGCATGCGCTCGGCGCCGACATTGAAGGTGAGGATCACGCCCTCCAGATCGGTCGCGATGATCGCCACCTGGGTCGCGGCGTTGAGCACGCCGCGCAACTGCGCGTTGGCGCGGGCGAGTTCCAGTTCGGCAGTCTTGCGCGCGCTGATATCGGTCTGGGTGCCGATCAGCCGACGCACCGCGCCCTCCTCGTCGCGCTCCACCGCCTTGCCGCGCTCCTGGACCCAAAGCCAGCGGCCATCCCGGGTGAGCATGCGGTGCTCGTCCTGATAGAACGCAGTCTCGCCGGAAAAGTAACGCGCCAGGCTGGCTTCGCAGTTCGACGCATCCTCGGGATGCAGCAGGCGCAGGTAGGCCTGGCGATTGTTTTCCACCTCACCCTCGGCATAGCCAAGCATCGCCCCCCAGGCGCGCGAGAAGAACACTTCGCCGCTGTCCAGGTTCCAATCCCAGACACCATGTCCGGCACCGTCCAGGGCGAAGCTCCAGCGCTCCTCGCTGACCGCCAGCTCTTCCTCGCGCAGCCGCAGATCGGCGGTGCGTTCGTCCACCAGCGCCAGGGCCCGCTGGCGCTGGCTCACCAGGCTGTAGCAAAAAGCACTGAACAGCAGGCTCAGCAGGGCCCCCAGCGTCGCGAGCAGCCCCAGGCCGGACGCCTGGTTCGCCAACAGGTAGCGCTGTGTAGGCCGCAGATTCAGTTCGTAGTAATGGTCAGCCAGGCGCAACGTCCGGCTGATCCGCAGCGGGCTGTCGGCAGGCTCTTGCAACGAGCGGTAGAGCGCCTTTCGTGACGAAGCCCCGTTCATGTCGGTCAATTCCGCGGCCAGGTGCAGGCTGCTCTCCTCGGTCAGCCCTTCCTCCATCAGTTGCTCCAGACTGATGCTCGCCATGACGAAACCGCGCAACTGTTCGCGACGCTGTTCGGCCGTCGCTGGCGCTATCGGCCCCGGGTATAGGGCAACCAACATGATCAGTCCCGAGCGGTCGTCACCCGTCGATTGCGCCAGGTGAACCGGATCGGATACCACCATCTCGCCGCTCGTCACCGCCCGTTCCAGAACGGCGCGCCGCGCGGCTTCCGAGGCCATGTCGACACCGATGAGTGGAAGAGCCCTCCGCCGGGCGGTATTGAACAGAACCGGGAAATACTCCGCTCGCTCCGGCATGGCATAGCGGGCGCCCGCTTCGTCCAGCCCCTCGATGGCGAACCCGACAATCCCCTCGTCGCGCACCTGCTTCTCGAACGCGGCGCGCTCGCCAGCGAGGACACGCGGCCCCCAGGAATAGGACAGCGTGCCGTTGAGCAACGGCCTGGCGTAACCGGTGAAATCCGCACGGACGATCCCGCCCGCGTACAACATGAAGCGCCGCAGGCTATCCAGCTTCAAGATCTGATCGTCGAAACGCTCCTGGGTACGACTGAAGCGTTCGCTGGCCACCAGTTCGAAACGCTGGCGAATCTGGCGTTGATGGATGTCTAGGGTGACGACGATGACGCTGGCGGTCAGCAGAGCGCCCCCCAGCAAGGCAACACTGGCCACCAGCCAGGCAGCGCGGGGCCGTCGAATGAAACGCTGGTTTTTTTCACCAACGGCCGGAAGGACAGGCATGGGACAGACTCGCGACAGGCCTGTCCGTGGCAACTACTTGTTAAAAGACTTTCCGTTCTTATAGCCAATTGCCAGCATTTTGCCTAGATTCCGAGTCGCGTAATCCCCGCCGTTCGTCTAGCGCGCCGTGAAACGCCAGGCGCGATGGATTTTCGGGTTACGGGCGAAATCCGGGTCCAGCGTGGACGCGCTGATTTCCTCCACCGCGTAGCGGGCCACCAAACCTTCGTCCAGCTCGAACTTGCGGAAGTTGTTGGAGAAATACAGCACTCCGCCACGGGCCAGGCGAGCCATGGCCAGATCGAGCAGTGCCACGTGGTCGCGCTGCACGTCGAACACGCCTTCCATGCGTTTGGAGTTCGAAAAGGTCGGCGGATCGATGAAGATCAGGTCGTACTCGCCGCGGTCCTCCGCCAGCCAGGCCATGACATCGCCCTGCTCCAGCCGCTGCCTGTCGGAAAAACCGTTCAGCGACAAATTGCGTCGCGCCCAGTCGAGGTAGGTCTTCGACAGGTCGACGCTGGTAGTGCTGCGCGCGCCGCCCTTGGCCGCATGCACCGTGGCCGTGGCGGTGTAGCAGAACAGGTTGAGGAAGCGCTTGCCCGCCGCTTCGCGCTGGATGCGCAGACGCAGGGGGCGATGGTCGAGGAACAGGCCGGTGTCGAGGTAATCGGTGAGGTTGACCAGCAGCTTCACGCCGCCCTCCGTCACTTCGAGGAACTCACCCTTGGCCGCCTGCCGCTCGTATTGGCGGGTGCCGCTCTGCCGCTCGCGGCGCTTCACCACCACCTTGCCTGGATCGATGCCGAGTGCCTGGGGAATGGCGGCCAGAGCGTCGAGCAAACGGGCCTGGGCCTTCTCCGGGTCGATGGAGCGCGGCGGTGCATACTCCTGCACGTGTACCCAATCGCGATACAGATCGACGGCCAGGGCATATTCCGGCATGTCCGCGTCATACAGGCGATAGCACTCGATTCCTTCACGCCGGGCCCATTTGCCCAGTTGCTTGAGATTCTTCTGCAGCCGATTGGCGAACATCTGGCCGCCCTCGCTGAGACGCGCCGGCTCGCTGGGCGCTGCCGCACCCACTTCCTGCGGGCGGGTTTCGCTGCGCCGCTCGCCGGTGACGAACTGATCGGGCTGGACCTTGATCAGCAGCAGCTTGCATGGCAGCGCGCCGTTCCAGAAGGCGTACTGCTTGTGGCTGCGGATGCCCATGCGCTTGCCCAGCTCGGGCGCGCCGGTGAATACCGCCGCTTCCCAGTTCAGGCAGGACTGGCGCAAGCGTTCGCCGAGGTTCTGGTAGAGATAGAGCAGGCTCGCTTCATCCCCCAGGCGCTCGCCGTAGGGCGGGTTGCACACCACCAGGCCGGTCTGGTTGCGATCCGGGCGCGGCTCGAAGGTGGCCAGTTCGCCTTGGTAAATGCGAATCCACTCGCCCAACCCGGCACGCTCGACGTTGTTCCGCCCCGGGGTGATCAGGCGCGGGTCGGCCTCGTAGCCACGAATCCACAGCGGCGGCCGGGCGAGACCGGCCTCGGCACGGGCACGGGCCTCTTCGTGCAGCTTCTTCCAGATGGCGGGCACATGGCCGAGCCAGCGGGAAAAGCCCCAGTGCTCGCGCTTGAGGTTCGGTGCGATATCGGCCGCCATCATCCCGGCCTCGACCAGGAAGGTGCCGACACCGCACATGGGGTCGGCCAGCGCCCCGCCGGCGGCGGCGATGCGCGGCCAGCCGGCGCGGATCAGAATGGCGGCGGCCAGGTTCTCCTTCAGCGGCGCGGCGCCCTGCTGCAGGCGATAGCCACGCTGGTGCAGGCTGTGCCCGGAGAGATCGAGGGACAAGATTGCCTCGCCCCGGTCCAGGCGCAGGTGGATGCGCACGTCCGGGTTCAGCTTGTCCACCGACGGACGCTGGCCGGACAGGCTGCGCAGCTTGTCGACGATCGCGTCCTTGACCTTGAGCGCGCCGAAATGGGTGTTATCGATGCCCGCGCCGCGCCCGCTGAACTCCACCGCCAGCGTACCGCTGGGCTCCAGATGGTCAGCCCAGTCCACGGCCAGTACGCCGCGATAAAGCGCCTCGGCGTCCGCCACCGGGAAGCGCTTGAGCATCAGCAGCACCCGGTTGGCCAGGCGCGACCACAGGCACAGGCGATAGGCCGTCTCCAGCGTCGCGTATCCCCGTATCGCCGCGCTCTGCTCGCGCGCCTCTTCCAGACCCAGGGCGGTGGCTTCCTCGACCAGCAGGCCTTCCAGGCCCTTGGGGCAGGTGAGAAAGAGTTCGTAACGATCCGACATGGAGATCAGCAGCCTCGACAATGAGGGCGTGCGGAACGGTCCGCGACGCCGGAAATAGTGCGACAAAGGGTCACGAGCGGCCCTTCGTCGGAATTGGTTACATCTGCAACCGCTAGGTATTCGCGATGGCAAAAGGCGCCCACGAAACCCTGCAGCCCTTCTAGCATGGGGCCTCGCCCTTTCAGGCCCTGATCGAGGGCCCGGGCTTATGGCCCCAACCCCAAAAGCGTTACGTCCTTATGACAAAACGATCATTCACAGGTCTAAGGGCTTTCGTTAGAAATCAGCTTAACCGACGCCGCAACGGTGTCGTCAGGAGACCCGCCACGCCGGCAGCGGGCTCCGTTGGCAGAGCCATTCTCTGCCGGGCCTCGGCATGAGGCCAACGGGACATAACAGTCAACAGTGAGGGCAATACCCTATGAGAAGACTTAAGCGTGATCCGTTGGAACGAGCATTTCTGCGCGGCTATCAGCACGGCATCCATGGTAAATCCCGGGATCTTTGTCCTTTCACCCATCCGTCCACCCGCCAAGCCTGGATAAACGGCTGGCGCGAAGGTCGAGGCGACCAGTGGGACGGCCTGACCGGCACGGCCGGCATTCATCGACTCAACGAACTCCACGCCGTAGGCTGATATAGGATCACTCGATTTCATCAAGCGCGCCCCATCCGGGCGGCGGGCGCAAGCCCAGAAGGGCTCCTCCGAGGAGCCCTTTTTTATGCCTCCGACTCCAGCCTCACACCTTCGGCAGCGCCGCAATCGCGTCCACCGCCTCGCGAATCAGCGCCGGCCCCTTGTAGATGAAACCGGAATAAATCTGTACCAGGCTCGCACCGGCGGCGATCTTCTCCGCCGCATGCCGGCCCTCGGTGATGCCGCCCACGGCGATGATCGGCAAACGCCCACCCAGGGCATCGGCCAGCACCCGGACCGTGTGCGTGCTCTTGTCGCGCACCGGTGCGCCGGACAAGCCGCCCGCCTCGTCGGCATGCAGCATGCCCTGGACGCCTTCGCGGCCCAGGGTGGTGTTGGTGGCGATCACCGCGTCCATGCCGGCATCACGCAGCGCCTCAGCGACCTGGACGGTTTCCTCGTCGCTCATGTCCGGTGCGATCTTGATCGCCAGCGGCACGCGCCGGCCATGTACCTGGGCCAGGTCTTCCTGGCGCTGGCGCAGGGCTTCGAGCAGTTGCTTCAGCGACTCGCCGAACTGCAGGCTGCGCAGGCCGGGGGTGTTCGGCGAGCTGACGTTCACCGTCACGTAGCTGGCATGCGGGTAGACCTTGTCCAGACACAGCAGGTAGTCATCCACCGCGCGCTCGACCGGTGTGTCGAAATTCTTGCCGATGTTGATGCCGAGCACACCCTTGTATTTCGCCGCCTTGACCCGCGCCAGCAGGTGATCGACACCCTGGTTGTTGAAGCCCATGCGATTGATGATCGCCTCGGCCTCCGGCAGGCGGAACAGGCGCGGCTTCGGGTTGCCCGGCTGCGGACGCGGCGTGACGGTGCCGATCTCGATGAAACCGAAACCCAGCTGGGCGAAACCGTCGATGGCATCGCCGTTCTTGTCCAACCCCGCCGCCAACCCGACCGGATTGGGGAAATCCAGGCCCATCACCCGCACCGGCAGGCTCGGCACCGGCTTGCTCAGCAGGCGATTGAGCCCCAGGCGTCCGCCGGCCCCGATCAGGTCGATGGACAGTTCATGGGAGGTTTCCGGGGACAGTTTGAACAGGAGATCGCGGGCCAGGCTGTACATGGGCGAGCATCGTTGGACGAATGGGCCGGGGATTATAGCCGCCCCCTCCCGCTCAGGCGAGGCGCCGCAGGGCCAGAAGCTCGCCGTCGGCGTTGAATTCCAGGGCAAAGGAACCGTAGACGCCTTCGTGAGTCAGAAAGGGGCGCAGGTGATGGGCCGGCAGGCTGACCCGCCGACCATCGCGACTGCGCAGCAGCACCCGATTGGCATGGCCCTGGTAGACAGCGCGCAGCCGCTCGGCGGACAAGGCGATATCCAGCAACAGGCTGGGCATGGATGGAGGTTCCCCTCGCAATGATTGCGTTCAGTTTGCCACAACCCCAGGCGTTGTCAGGTTACTATTCGCTTCGCGAAGCCCGTGCGTCCCGCGTAACCCTCTGCCACACTGGCATACATGCCCCTGGAGTTTCCCTCTGGCCATGAGTCTGCCCGAGCCGATGCCATCCCTGTCCTCTCGCCTTGCCGCACTGACCCAGCGTCTGGGGCTGACCGGCCGTGCGGCACGTCATATCCTGGAACGCGCGCATGCCTTGCGCCTGCCGTTCCAGGCCCTGCCGGCCGTCAGCGACAGCATCTGGTGGCAAGCCGGGCCGCCCCTGCAATGGCTGGTTGACTTACCGCGCGGCGCCCTCTCCGGCCCGGTTCAGGAAGACAAGGCTCAGGCCCATGCCGTGCTGGTCCGGGTGGTCGAACAGAGCCAAAGCCACCTGGACGCCATCGACCTGCGCCGGATCGACGGCCTCGGCGGCGGCACAGCGGATTCGCCACCCTGCCGCACCCTCGAAGACTACGCTGCGACCCAGGCATGTCGCTGCGTGCGCATCATCAGCTACAAGGATTTCCTGCGCGCCCTCGGCCAGCCGCTGCCCGGTTTCTCGAGCGGCGAACCGATTGCGCTGCGCCAGGCCACCTGGCGGGGGGAACGGTTGTTCTGGGCGGGCGAGCACCATGGCGAAGCCTTCGCCTGCGCCATCGCTTATGCCCGCCGCCGCGGACTGGAGATCAGCCTGCCAGCGGAGCTGACCCGCTATCGCCTCAGCGAAGAAGGATTGGACGCCCTGCGCCTGAACTATCACGCGCTGGCCATGCCGGTTCAGTCCTGGAACGATCCGGGCTTCATGGGACTGCTGCTGGATAACGGCCTGCCCTATGCCCGCCTGTCCCTGCTGCGCACCCCAGGAGCCCCCGAAGTGTTGCTGCTGCCCCGGCAGAACCCCGAGGCCAACGCACTGGGCGAAGGACTGCACCTGGCCGGGGCTGCCGATGTGATTGCTTATCTGAAAACGTTGCTCTGATCGGCCGGCTGCCCACAAGAGAGGCGGATTCCGTCCGGCAGGCCGGAGTCCACCTCGCTCGTCACGTCGGCTCGCTGTCCTTTGCCTTGGCTTGAGCTTCAGCCAGGGCCTTGGCTCTTTTCGCTCTGGCCTTGCTCCTGGGCTTGGCCTCCGGCACTTCCTCTCCCTCACGCAGTGCTTCGGCTGCCTGCTGTGCTTCGGCCTCCTGCAGTTCGTTGAGGATATTCTCGTGACGCTGCTGCCACTCCTCGAAGGTCAGGTCGCTGCCCTCGAGCAACTCCGGATTGCGATTGACCAGGTAGACCGCGGCCTTCTGCGCCGAATCGGCCACCTTCAACTCCATGGGCTTCGGGTCGAGCGGCCCTTCGTAGGAAATCCAGCGGCTGAACTCCGGGAATACACTGCAGACCTTCTGGAAATCCTCGTCATGCATGCGCTGCCAGCCGTTCTCGATATTTTCCAGCCGCTTCGGTTTGATGCCGACGACCATGGAGAATTTTCGACGGCTCAGCCCCGCCAGTTCGCGCAGACCCCGCATGCGTTCGCCGGCCGAAAACATGAAGTATTTCTTATTCATGAAAATCCCATCCTGGGTACATCACTGAAAGCATTGACTTACTAAATATTAGTAAACAAGAATGACGATGTCCGACCTGCCCGAGGTCGGAAATGGACTTGCTCATGTTGCAGGAAGCCGCATGAAACTGGAAGAACTCTCCCCAGCGCAGTTTGTTGAATACCCCCGCTACATCAGCGTGACGCGCTTCGCAGAACTGATCGGTCTGGGCGAACAGCAGGAGATCGTGGCGACATGGATAGAAAGCGGAAAATTGCCCGTCCGACGCTTCGGCAAGCAGATCCTGGTGGATCTGGAGGAGCTGGAAAGACGCATCCAACAACCTTGACACCCGGCGAGGTCAGCCTGCCTCGCCTCTGCCATCACGCCGTCGATCTCGCACGCGGCAAACCCATCTGGCTGAACCATGCCGAACAGGAAGCCTTTCGCTCCCTGGCCGAATTGGGTTACCTGCGTTTCCGCGATCCACAAGGTGGCCAGACGCTCTGCACCTGCCTGCACCCGGCCTTGTTCGAGTTCCACTTCTATTACCGCTGGCTGCCGGAGCATTCGCACCGTTTCAGGCCCCGGCGCGCCACCTGATCGCGACCGCCTCATGTGAAACCTCAGGCCGGTTCGAGGCTCGAATCCTGAGCCTGCCGACGAATCGGCCGGCTCGGATGCCTGAAGGAGAAATCGCATGCCACGCTGGCCACTCTGCCTGATCCCGTTTCTTTGCCTGCCCACCCTGGCGAACGCCGCCCCGACCGCCGAAACGCCCAGCTATGGCGAACGGCTGGAGGGGTTCGACTATCCCTTCCCGGTCAAGACCTTTGCCTTCCAGTCCCAGGGCGAAACGCTGGAGATGGCCTACCTGGACGCCCAACCGGAACGCCCCAACGGCCGCACACTCGTGCTGCTGCACGGCAAGAACTTCTGCGCCGCCACCTGGGAAGGCAGCATCCGCGCCCTGACCCGGGCCGGCTACCGCGTGGTGGCGCCGGATCAGGTCGGCTTCTGCAAATCGACCAAGCCGAACCACTACCAGTACAGCTTCCACCAGCTCGCAGCCAACACCCGCGCCCTGCTCGACAGTCTCGGCATCAGCCGTTTCGGCCTGATGGGGCATTCCATGGGCGGCATGCTCGCCACCCGCTATGCCCTGCTCTACCCGGAGCAGGTCGAGCAGCTCATCCTGGTCAATCCGATCGGCCTGGAAGACTGGAAAGCCCTGGGCGTGCCGTACCGCAGTGTCGACGAGTGGTTCCTGCGCGAACAACGGACCAGCGCCGACAGCATCCGCGCCTATCAGCGCACCACCTACTACGCCGGCGAATGGCGGCCCGAATTCGAACGTTGGGTCGGCATGCAGGCAGGTCTGTTCAAGGGGCCGGGCAAGGACAAGGTGGCCTGGAACTCGGCGCTGACCTACGACATGGTCTTCACCCAGCCGGTGCTCTACGAATTCGAAGGATTAAAAATGCCGACCCTGCTGCTGATCGGCGAACGCGACAACACGGCCATCGGCAAGGACGCCGCGCCCGAACCGTTGCGCAAGAAGCTCGGCGATTATCCGCGCCTCGCCCGGGAGGCCACCCGGCGCATTCCCGGTGCCACCCTGGTGACCTTCGCCGACCTCGGCCATTCGCCGCAGATCCAAGACCCGCAGCGCTTCCACGAAGCCTTGCTGAAGGGATTGGAAAGAGCGCAGTGATCGAAAACGCAGGATAAAAAAAGCCCCGCACGAGGCGGGGCTGAGCACAAAGCCAATGACGCAGACGTCGATCAGGGAATGCAGACGCCCTGCTTGTCGCTCTGCGCCAGATCCATCAGCTCGCGGTTGGCGACGGCATACATGGCGTAGTCGGTGCCGGTAGCCGCCCGCAGCTCGGCCAGCATGGCGCGCCAGCGCTCGACCAACGGACGGTGCTGCTCCAGCCAGAGCGCAACGCGCTCCTCGATGTCTTCCGGAGCATCGGCCAGTTGCAACACCGACACGGTGATCGCCCGCTGCTGCCAATCCAGATCGTCACGGAAGGCTTCCCGCGCCAGGGCCTGCCAGTTGTTCTCCACCGGCAGACTGGTGATCTGCTGCAGATACCAGGTCAGGTCCAGGGCACCGCCGACGGCGAAGTAGGCCGCCGCGACCTGGGCCGGGTCCTGCCCGGTGAGGTCCGCCGCTTCGAGAATCGGCAACAGGGTGTACAGGTGGCTGGTACCGGCGACCATGCGCGCCAACAGCTCCGGCACACCGGCATCCACGTAGGTCTGGAAGCGCGCCTGCCACAACTCGCGGGTCGGGCCCTCGAGCAGTTCGTCGAGCTTCAGGCCGAGCGCGGCGATGCGCGGGCCGAAGTGGGCGACGTCACGGGCGGCATCCAGCTCGTTGCGACGGTTGCGCAGGAACCAGCGGGTCGCGCGACGGCCCAGGCGCATCAGCTCGTCCATCAGGCTCAGTTGCAGCTCGGCGGGCACTTGGTAATCCAGGGCTTCGATCTGACGGAACCAGTGCGGCAAGTGGAAGATGTCGCGCACGATCACGTAGGCGCCGGCCACGTTGGCGGCGCTCATGCCGGTGGACTCCTTCAGGCGCTGCACGAAGGTGATGCCCATGTGATTGACCAGATCGTTGGCGATCTGGGTGCTGACGATCTCGCGCTTCAGGCGATGGCGGCGCATGGCCTCGCCGAACGTCTCGGTCAGCAGCGCCGGGAAGGCGGTCTGCATCTCGCGGGCGAGGTAATCGTCGTCCGGCACCTGGGACTTCAGCAGCGCTTCCTTGAGGTCGATCTTGCTGTAGGAGATCAGCACCGACAGTTCGGCACGGGTCAGGCCGTGGCCGTTGGCGGCGCGTTCGATCAACTGCTCGTCGGTGGGCAGGAACTCCAGGGCGCGGTCCAGCTTGCCGGCCGCTTCCAGCGCGGCGATCAGGCGGCGGTACTCGCCGATCCGCTCGCGGGCGCGGCGTTGCGCCAGGGACAGCGCCTGGGTCTGCTTGTAGTTGTTGTTGAGCACCAGTTGACCCACGGCATCGGTCATCTCGGCCAGCAGCTTGTTGCGCTGCTTCTCGGTCATGTCACCTGCCGCGACCACTTCGTTCAGCAGGATCTTGATGTTGACCTCATGGTCCGAGCAGTCCACGCCGCCGGCATTGTCGATGAAGTCGGTGTTGCTGGCGCCGCCATTGAGGCCATATTCCACGCGGCCCAGTTGGCTCATGCCGAGGTTGCCGCCCTCGCCCACCACCTTGGCACGCAACTCGTTACCATTGACCCGCAGGGCGTCGTTGGCCTTGTCGCCGATGTCGGCGTGGCTTTCGGTGCTGGCCTTGACGTAGGTACCGATGCCGCCGTTCCAGATCAGGTCGACCGGCGCCTTGAGCAGCGCGTTGATCAACTCGGTCGGGGTCAGCTTGTCGGCAGCGATGTCGAAGCGCTCCTTCATCTCCTTGCTGATCGCGATGCTCTTGGCGCTGCGCAGGAAAATCCCGCCACCGGCGGAAATCAGCTTGGCGTCGTAGTCGGTCCAGGACGAACGCGGCAGGTTGAACAGGCGCTGGCGCTCGGCGAAGCTCTTCTCCGCATCCGGATTCGGATCGATGAAGATGTGCATGTGGTTGAAGGCAGCCACCAGTTGCAGCTTGTCGGACAGCAGCAGGCCGTTGCCGAACACGTCGCCGGCCATGTCGCCGATACCGATGACGGTGATGTTGTCCTTCTGCACGTCCAGCCCGCGCTCGCGGAAGTGGCGCTGCACCGACACCCAGCCGCCCTTGGCGGTGATGCCCATGGCCTTGTGGTCGTAGCCGGCGGAGCCGCCCGAAGCGAAGGCATCGCCCAGCCAGAAGCCGTATTCGGCCGCGATGCCGTTGGCGATGTCGGAGAAGGTCGCGGTGCCCTTGTCGGCCGCCACCACCAGGTAGGGGTCATCCTCGTCGTGGCGCACCACGTTGGCCGGCGGCACCACCTCGCCTTCCTTCAGGTTGTCGGTGATATCCAGCAAGCCGGAGATGAAGATGCGGTAGCAGGCGATGGCCTCGGCCTGCACCTCGTCACGCGAACCACCGACGGGCAGGCGACGCGGCACGAAGCCGCCCTTGGCGCCGACCGGCACGATCACTGCGTTCTTCACCTGCTGGGCCTTGACCAGGCCGAGCACCTCGGTGCGGTAGTCCTCCTCGCGGTCGGACCAACGCAGGCCGCCACGGGCGACCTTGCCGCCACGCAGGTGCACGCCCTCGACGCGCGGCGAATAGACGAAGATTTCGAACTTCGGCACCGGACGCGGCATTTCCGGAATGGCGCGCGGGTTGAACTTGAAGCTGAAGTAGCTCTTCGCCTGGCCGCTGGCGTCCGGCTGGTAGAAGTTGGTGCGCAGGGTGGCCTTGATCAGGTCCAGGTAGCGCCGCAGGATGCGGTCTTCGTTGAGCACCGCGACATTGTCCAATGCGCTGAGGATGGCCTGTTCGAGCTTCTGCTGCTTGTCGTCCAGATCCTCGGCGGACAGCTTGCGCGCCAGATAGAAGCGGGTGCGGAACAGACGCACCAGTTCCTTGGCGATATCGGTGTGGTTGATCAGGGTGCTGGCGATGTAGCCGAGGTCGAAGCCCAGGCGGATCTGCTTCATGTAGCGCGCATAGGCACGCAACAGCGCCACGTCGCGCCAGGCCAGGCCGGCGGTCAGCACCAGGCGGTTGAAGGCATCGTTCTCCGCCGCACCGTTGCTGATATGGATGAAGGCATCCTGCAGGGTGTCGTTGAGCTGCTGGATATCGATGTCCACGCCTTCGGCATAGGTGAAGGCGAAGTCATGAATCCAGAACTCGCGGCCGTTCTGCTGGCGCATGCGATAGGGGAACTCGCCGAGCACGCGCAGGCCGAGGTTCTCCAGGATCGGCAGCACGTCGGACAGCGGCAGCGGGCTGTCGGCGTGGTAGAGCTTGCAATGCAGCGTCTGGCCGACCTGCGTCAGCGGCTGGTAGAAGCTCATCACCAGCGGGCGCTGGTCGCCCAGGCTGAGCAGGTGCTGCATGTCGACCACCGCCGAGTGCGGGGCGAAACGCTCGCGGTAGCCGGCCGGGAAACCGCCCGGGAACTGAGCCAGGATCGACGTGCCCTGGGCTTCGCCGAAGCTTTCCACCATCAGGCTGGTGTAGTCGTCCTTCCACGAACGGCAGGCCTGGATCACTTCCTGCTCGAGGCGCAGCGGATCGATCTGCACCTTGTTCTTCGGATCCACCCGCAGGATGAACTGCACCCGCGCCAGCACCGACTCGGAGAAATAGGTCCAGAACTCGCAATCGCTGGCCTGCAGGCGCTCCATCAGCACCTGCTGGATCTTTATGCGGATTTCCGTGGAATAGACATCACGCGGCACATAGGCCAGGCAGTAGCAGAAGCGACCGTAGGGGTCCTTGCGCAGGAACAGGCGCAGCTTGTTGCGCTCCTGAATCTGCACGATGGAAATGGCGGTGCTGAACAGCTCGTCCACCGGGGTCTGGAACAGATCGTCGCGCGGCAGCACTTCCAGCACCTGGGCCAGCTCCTTGCCCAGGTGGGCGGAGCTTTCGAAGCCGGAGCGGCGCTTGATCTCGGCGACCTTGCGGCGGATGTAGGGGATGTGATGCACGCTTTCGGCATACACCGAAGAGGTGTAGAGGCCCATGAAGCGGCACTCCTTGACCACATTGCCCTTGCTGTCCAGCTCACGGATGGAGACGAAATCCGGGTAGGCCGGACGGTGCACGCGGCTCGGCACCGCCGCCTTGGCGAAGGACAGCAGCAGCGGCTCGCGCAGGTAGGCCACGGCTTCCGGCTCGATGTGCAGGTCTTCCGGCTTGAGCCCGGTGCGCAGGCGCCTGGACAGGCCCAGCAGGGATTTTTCGTCGTAGACCATGTGGCCGCCGCCGGGCTGTTCGGCGACGGTGAATTCCTCATAGCCGAGGAAGGTGAAATGGTTGTCCAGCAGCCAGCCGAGGAAGACCTTGACCTCTGCCAGCTCGTCGGCGTCGACCTTCAGCTTGCTCTTGTCCAGCGCAGCCAGCAGCTCCTGGGCCTTGGCCTTCATCGGCTGGAAGTCGGTCACCGCCAGGCGTACTTCCTCGAGCACTTCCTGCAAGGCGCTTTCCAGGGCCCGCAGCTCGCCTACGTTGGCGCAGCGGTCGATCTCCAGGAACATCAGCGCTTCCTGCTGCACGCCCTCCTCCTGACTGCCCTTGGGCAGCAGTTCGAGCAATTCGCCGGCAGCGTTGCGGCGCACGCTGAGCACGCTGTTCTGCAGGGTGTGGATGCTATAGCCGCGGCGGTTCAGCTCCATGCGCACCGAGTCGACCAGGAACGGCAGGTCGCGATGCAGCACTTCCACCGCCGTGTGGGTGGACTGCCAGCCGTGCTTCTCGTAATCCGGATTGAACACCCGCACTTCGGGCTTGGCGGGATCGAAGTTCTCCAGCAGCCGCCAGGACGACAGCGTGCAGCCGACCAGGTCGGACAGCCGGCGCTGGATCAGTTCGTCGAGGGCGATGATGCCGAAGAATTGTTCGGCGAACAGACTCACTTGTGGCAGTGCCTGCTCGCTGACGTGCTGCGCCAGGGCCGCTTGCAGTTGATGCTGGAAGTCGGCTTTGCTGGCCGCCGTAAAGAACGCCATGGTTTAACTCCAGTTGGCTGTGTGTTCGATCGAAAGTGCCCAAAGGCTGACGGGTGGGAAGACCGGTGCGCGACGCCATGGTTCAACATCCGGCCCCTGCGGAGCACCGCCTGTGCGTACTCCGTACAGAGCCTAGTCCAATGCATCGAACCGGCACCCATGGAACTCAGGCGCGTCCCACGACCCATCAGTCACATCCGCGCCAAAGCTTAGCGAGTGACGGCGCTTTGCAGCTTTCCAGGCTGCGACATATTCGTTCAGGAAATAGGGCTGCTTCGGGTTATCGCCGAATCGAAACAACTGCCAACCACGTATCGCATGACCTGCGAATCAATTGACAAAACAGGCACGACCGTACCGCTTAGACTGCGGTTTCGCCTCGGGAAGGCGCGCCCAAACGAAACGCCAGGGAACCGGCCCCACCAACGGATGAAGGTGTGGACATGAAAACAACGATGAAACGCCGCTTTACCCTCCTGGCTGCCGGCCTGCTGCTCAGCACGTCGCTGCCCTCCCTGGCCGACGACCTCGGCTACGATCAGACCCACTACGGCGAAGCCACCGGCTACGGTGGCGGCCCCGGCGGGCAGTGCAGTTTCCCGCTGCCGGACGACCTGCCCATCGTCGCCATGAACCACACCGACTACGCCGGTTCCCAAGCGTGCGGCGCCTGCGTCGAGATCACCCGGCCGGAAACCGGCAAGACGGTGATCGCGCGGGTCGACAACCGCTGCCCGGAATGCGCGCCGGGCGACATCGACATGAGCGACCCGGCGTTCCTCCAGATTGGCACCTACCAGGAAGGGCGCTTCCCGATCAGTTGGAAGTACATCCCCTGCTCCTACGCCTCGATGTCGCTGTTCTTCAAGGAAGGCTCCAGCCAGTGGTGGACCGCCGTGCAAGTGCGCGACGCGCGCTACCCGGTGAAGAGCCTGGAGTATCGTCGCAGCAACGGCGACGCGGCCTACAAGACGCTGCCACGGGAGATGTACAACTACTTCCTCGAAGCCGGCGGCATGGGCGAAGGCCCGTATGACTTCCGCATCACCGACGTCTTCGGTCACGTCGTCGAGGCCAAGGGCATCGCCCTGGTGGTGACCACGCCCATCGTGCTGAACCAGCAGTTCGAGACCAGTCCGCAGCCCGTCCCGGCGGCCTGCGCCGATGGCATTGACAACGATGGCGACGGCAATACCGATTACCCGGCCGACAGCGGCTGTACCTCCGCCAGCGACGATGACGAAGCCGGCACGGCGGAAGAACCGGCGAAGGCCTGCTTCGACAACATCGATAACGACGGCGACGGCCTGATCGACTACCCCACCGACCTCGGTTGCGACTCGGCGGACGACGACGACGAAAGCGGCCCGACGACCACACCGCCGGCCAGCGAAGCGACTGTTTCCCAGCGCATCGACAACGACTGGGGCAACGGCTACTGCGCCACCGTCACCGTCGCCAACCCCGGCAGCGCTGCGCTGACCTGGAACATCGCGCTGAACGTGGCAGGCACTCTCTACACCGCCTGGAATGCCACCTGGAGCCAGGACGGCGCAACCCTGACGGCCTCTGGCGTCAACTGGAACGCCACCCTCGCCGCCGGTGCCAGCACCGAGTTCGGCTACTGCGCCAACCGCTGATGCCCTCTCCGCCCGTTGCTTGCCGCAACGGGCGGAATCTCCCTATTCCACCGACGACTCCAGCAGGCGCCGCAGAGTGAAGGCGCCGCGCAGATCGCCCACGGCAAAGCCACGGGCCTGATCGTCCGGGTAACGCTGGTCGATCAGCGCCGCCAGGGCCGGCTCGATCTTCCGGCCATGGCACGCCAGGCAGGGCTCTCCGGTGGGAATGGCCTTCATCAGCCGCACCTCACCACCCACCACCTCGGCCTGCTGCATCGACGCCAGCGGCTCGCCGGCCGCCGCCCGTTCAGCGAAGCGTTCGAGCACGGCACGCTCCCAGGCATCCGGCGCATTGTCCGGGTTACGCACCTTCAACGCCGTCCGCCCCACCGCCCAGCCATCGCGCCAATGGGCGGACGCGATACCCGGCGCCAGCAACTGGCAAGCTTCCACCGCCTTGGCTGGCCCACCGCTGGCCATGGCGGCCTTCACCGTCTCCAGCAATTGCTGCTGGAACGGCGGGATCAGCGCCGCGCCTTCGGCGGCCATTTCCTCCCACGGCTCGGCGGCGACATGCACACTGAACAGGACACAGCAAACAGCGATGAGGTGGCGCATGAAGACTCCTTCGGCCCAACGACCTTTTGCAAAGAACAGAAACGGCGGTGCATGCGAACCCTGCTCTGCCCCGGGCAAGCGCACTGCGGACACTCCGGCCGATGCACCGGAGGCCCGCCCGCCAAACGGATCGAATGCTGATGCCCCGAGGCGAATGCGCGGGATACACTTCAACAAACAATATTATGTATTTTTATATATTGTTATTGGGTAATTTGTCCAGCGGAACGGCGTTTCCAGGCGCCACCGACAACTCCGCTAACGCTCTTCGTGCGCTGGCCGTTAGTTTCCACACCACTCTTGGATTAAAGTGATCGCCCGACCATGACGGTCCACCCCGTCGGAACCCTTGAACAAGAGCCCCTCGATGGAACACCGTGAAGCGCTCGTCGCGCTGCGACACTTTCTTTCAAGCCAGATTCTCGGCCAGGAAAAACTCATCGAACGCCTGCTGATCGCGCTGCTCGCCGACGGCCACCTGCTCGTCGAAGGCGCCCCCGGCCTGGCCAAGACCAAGGCAATCAAGGACTTGGCCGAGGGGCTCGAAGCCGAGTTCCACCGCATCCAGTTCACTCCCGACCTGCTCCCGGCGGACATCACCGGCACCGAGATCTATCGTCCGGAAACCGGCAGCTTCGTGTTCCAGCAGGGGCCGATCTTCCACAACCTGGTGCTGGCCGACGAAATCAACCGCGCCCCGGCCAAGGTGCAGTCGGCGCTGCTCGAAGCCATGGCCGAGCGCCAGGTCAGCATCGGCCGCAGCACCTACGAGCTGTCGCCGCTGTTCCTGGTCATGGCCACTCAGAACCCCATCGAGCAGGAAGGCACCTACCCGCTGCCGGAGGCCCAGCTCGACCGCTTCCTTATGCACGTCAGGATCGGCTTCCCGGATGCCGGCGTAGAGCGGCGCATCCTCCAGCAGGCCCGCGGCGAGGCGCTCAACGGCGAGACCAAGCCGGAACGCCGCCTGAGCCAGCAGGCGATCTTCGCCGCACGCAAGGAAATCCTCGGCCTGTACATGGCCGACGCGGTGGAGGAATACCTGGTGCAACTGATCATGGCCACCCGCACGCCGGCCAAGTTCGATCCCGAGATGGCCGAGTGGATCGCCTACGGCGCCAGCCCACGCGGCTCCATCGCCCTCGACCGCTGTGCGCGTGCCCATGCCTGGCTGGCCGGGCGCGATTTCGTCAGCCCCGAGGACATCCAGGCGGTGCTGTTCGACGTGCTGCGCCACCGCATCATTCTGTCCTTCGAGGCGGAAGCCGCCGGCATCGACCAGGACCGGGTCATCCAGCGCATCCTCGACGTGGTGGCGGTGGCCTAAATGCAACAGCACGCCGTAAGCGACCAGCCGTAGCCCGCCATGCACAGCCTCGCCCCGCAACCCGGCATCTATGCCAGCCTGGCCGAACTGATCGAGATGCGTCACCGCGTGCGCGAGGTGCCACTGTTCTCCACGCCCGGCCGGCGCAGCCCGCTGATCGGCTTGCACCACTCTAAGCTGCGCGGGCGCGGCGTCGACTTCGACCAGGTGCGCGTCTACCAGGCCGGCGACGACGTGCGCAACATCGACTGGCGCGTCACCGCGCGCACCCAGGAACCGCACACCAAGCTGTTCCACGAGGAGCGCGAACGGCCGATCTTCGTCCTCGTCGAACAGAGTCGCCAACTGTTCTTCGGCTCCTCGCTGATGTTCAAGTCGGTGCTCGCCGCCCAGGCCGCCGCGTTCATCGGCTGGGCCGCCCTGGGCCACAACGACCGCATCGGCGGGCTGGTGTTCAGCGACAGCGAACACCACGAAATCAAGCCCCGACGCAGCAAGCAGAGCCTGCTGCAACTGCTCAACCGCCTGGTCCGCGCCAACACCGCCCTGCACACTGAAATCCAGCCCAACCGCGACGCCTTCGCCCTGGCCCTGCGCCGCACTCGCGAAGTGCTGCGCCCCGGCAGCCTGGTGGCGGTGCTGTGCGACGAACGCACCCTGAACGACAACGCCGAACGCCAGCTCGCCCTGCTGGCGCGGCACATCGACTTACTACTGCTGCCGATCGCCGACCCACTCGACCGTGCCATGCCCGCCGCCGGCCTGTTGCGCTTCGACCAGCGCGGCGCCCTGCTCGAACTGGATACCCACGCCGCCGAACTGCGCCGCACCTACCGCGACCGTGGCGAAGAGCGCGGCGCCCGCTGGCAGCGCCTGGCGCAAAAGCTGCGCGTACCGCTGCTGCCGCTGAGCACGCAATACGAGCTGGTCGATCAGTTGCGCGACCACCTCGCCGTGCAACGCCAGGACATCGCTCCATGAATCCGCTGGACCAGTTGCAACCGCTGATTCCGCCACCGCCGGTGAGCTGGTGGCCGCCAGCGCCCGGCTGGTGGCTGCTGGCCGTGCTGCTGCCGCTGCTGGTCGCCGGGCTCTGGCGCCTGCGTCGCCGGCTGCCCTGGCCACGCCGCAAGGTCGCCGCCGAACAACCACTGGACCCACTGCGCCTGGCCGCCCTCGCCGAACTGGCGCAATTGCGCAAACCCTACGACGGCGTACCGGCCGGTCCCTGGCTGCAACAGCTCAACGCCCTGCTCAAACGCCTCTGCCGGGCCCATTACCCGGACAACCACAGCCACACCCTCAGCGGCCGCAGTTGGCTCGCCTTTCTCGACAGCCGCTGCCCGGCCGCCGGCCTGACGCGCTGGATGATTCTGGTGGAAGGCGCCTACCGCGCCGAATGCAGGCTCGACGACAAGGCCGTGGACGGTCTCAACCAGGCCGTGGACACCTGGATTCGCAAGCATGTTTGAGTTCGCCTGGCCCTGGGTCTTCCTGCTCGCCCCGCTGCCCTGGCTGCTGCGCATCCTGCTGCCGGTGGCCGACAGCGGCGAAGCGGCACTGAAGGTCGCCTACCTCGACGAGCTGGAAGGGCTGGCCGGCCGCCGCGCCCGTGCCAACCTGCCGGCCTGGCGCCAGCAGGCGCCCTTCGCCCTGCTCTGGCTGCTCCTCCTGCTCGCCGCGGCCCGCCCCGAGTGGGTCGGCGAGCCGCTGCCGTTGCCGGCCAGCGGGCGCGACCTGCTGCTGGCGGTGGACGTGTCCGGCTCCATGGACTACGCCGACATGGAGTGGGAAGGCACCGAAGTCAGCCGCCTCACCCTGGTCAAGCACCTGCTCGGCGACTTCATCGAGGATCGCCGCGGCGACCGCGTCGGCCTCATCCTGTTCGGCAGCCAGGCCTATCTGCAATCGCCGCTGACCTTCGACCGCGCCACCGTACGCACCTGGCTCGACGAGGCGCTGATCGGCATCGCCGGCAAGAACACCGCCATCGGCGACGCCATCGGCCTGGCGGTCAAGCGGCTACGCGAACGCCCGGCCAACAGCCGCGTCCTGGTGCTGGTCACCGACGGCGCCAACAATGGCGGCCAGATCGAGCCGATCACCGCGGCCCGCCTCGCCGCCGAAGCCGGCGTGACCATCTACCCCATCGGCATCGGCGCCGACCCGCAGCAGAGCGGCGCCCTCGGCCTGCTCAGCTTCAACCCCGGCGTCGATCTGGATGAACCGACCCTGCGCGAAATCGCCGAACTGACCGGCGGCACCTACTTCCGCGCACGCTCCAGCGAAGAACTCGAAGCCATCGAAGAAACCCTCGATCGCCTGGAGCCGGTCGCCCAGCAACCCACCCAGGCGCGCCCGGCCCTGGCCCTGTATGCCTGGCCGCTGGCCGCCGCCCTGCTGCTCAGCCTGCTGCTGGTCGTCCGCGAACTCTGGCCGCAGGCGCTGCACCGGCCGCCGCGCGGATTCTGGAGGCGTACATGATCGCGCTCTGGCCTCACTGGCTGCGCCCTTACTGGCTGGTCCTGCTGCCATTGCTCGGCTGGCTGCTCTGGCAGCTCTGGCACCGCGAACGGCGTAGCGGACACTGGCAACTGCTGCTGCCGCCCGCCTTTCATGCGGTGCTGCTGTCCGGTGGCCGTGGGCGCGGCAGCCGGCTGCCCTGGATCGCCCTCGGCCTGGCCTGGCTGCTCGCCCTTCTGGCCCTGCTCGGGCCGAGCTGGCAGCGCGTCGAGCAACCCGCGCAGAAACGCGCCGACCCGCTGGTGATCCTGCTCGAACTGACGCCCGCGATGCTCGCCACCGATGCCGCGCCAAACCGCCTGGAACAGGCCAAGCGCAAGCTCCTCGACCTGCTGGAAGCACGTCGCGACGCACAAACGGCCATCGTCGTCTTCGCCGGCAGCGCCCACACGCTGGTCCCGCTCTCCGACGACCTCGCCACCACCCGCAACCTGTTGGAGTCGCTCAAGCCGTCAATCATGCCGGTGCCGGGGCGGCGCGCCGACCTCGCCGTGGAAAAGGCATTGGCCCTGCTCCAGCAAGGCGCCCAGGGCAACGGCCAGATTCTGCTGATCGGCTCGGAACTCGACGAACAGGAACGCCAGGGTATCCGTCGCGTCCTCGAGCAGGGTGAGCGCCTGCGTATCCTCGGCATCGGCACCCCCCAGGGTGCCCCCATCGCCGCCGAGAACGGCGGGTTCCTCAAGGATGCCCAGGGCGCGATCCTCCTGCCGCGCCTGGATAGCGCCGGGCTCAAGCGTTTCGCCAACGAACTGGGCGGCAGTTACCGGCAAGCGCGCCTGGACGACAGCGACCTGCGCGCCCTCGGCCTGCTCGATGGCCCGCAAAGCCTGCGCAGCGACGGCGAACCGACCCGCCTGCAAGCCTGGGCCGACCAGGGCTACTGGCTGCTACTGCCGCTCCTGCTGATCGCCGCCTGCGCCGGCCGTCGTGGCTGGCTGTTCTGCCTGCCGCTGCTGATGCTCAGCCTGCCGCAACCCGGCTATGCCTTCGATTTCGACGACCTCTGGCTGCGCCGCGACCAACAGGGCCAGCGCCTGCTCGACGCACAGCGCCCGGCCGAGGCCGCCCAGCGTTTCGAAGACCCGCGCCGCCAGGGCCAGGCGCTCTATCAGGCCGGCGACTACGCCGGCGCCGCCGAACGCTTCGCCCAGGGCGATAGCGCTGCCGATCAATACAACCGCGGCAATGCCCTGGCCCGCAGCGGTGAACTGGAAGCCGCGCTGGATGCCTACGATCAGGCCCTGGAGCGTCAACCGGACCTGGAGCCGGCGCGCAAGAACAAGGCACTGGTGGAAGAGTTGCTGCGCCAACAGAAGCAAAAACAGCAGCAACAAGGACAGGACGCGCAGCAGAACGGCGATTCCAATCAAGGACAATCCTCCCCACAGAGCGCCGGCGACAGCCAGAACGGCGATGAGGCAGAGAAACAACAAGCCGGCAACGAACCGCAGAACGGCGAGAAGAAGGACAACGGGAATACCGGCGAGCAGAAGCCTTCGGAGCAACAGGCCGGCCAGCCGCAAGGCAACGGCCAGGAAAACGGCGACGGCGATCCCGCCAAGGCCAGCCAGGCCGAAGAAGCCCTCGACTCGCTCGACACCGAGCGCCGCCAGGCCCTGGAACAATGGCTGCGACAGATCCCCGACGACCCGGGCGAGCTGCTGCGGCGCAAATTCTGGTATGAACAGCAACAGCGTCAGGAACAGAACCGATGATCCGCCTGCTTTGTGCCCTTTTGCTCAGCCTGCTCGCCTTGCAGGCCGGCGCCGCGGGCTTCTCCGCCAGCGTCGACCGCACGCGCCTGAGCGAAGGCGAAACCGTCGAATTGATCCTGGAGTCGACCGACGCCACGCTGTTCGGCAAGCCCGACCTGAGCCCGCTCGAAGAGCGCTTTGACGTGCTCGGCACGCGCCAGGTCAACCGGCTCACCACGCTCAACGGCGAAGCCCGCGCCACCACCCGCTGGATCGTCACCCTGCAGCCGAAACAGAGCGGCGAAGTGCAAGTCCCGCCCCTGCGCCTGGCCGACGCCGAGACCCAGCCCATTACCCTCCACGTCCAGCCCAGCGGCAGCGCGGACACCGCCCAGTTGGCCCCGGTGTTCATCGATGCCAGCCTGGACCAGGACAGCATCTACGTGCAGGCACAGGCGGTACTGACCCTGCGCATCTACCATTCGGTCTCGCTCTACGACGACAGCAGCCTGACCCCGCTGCAGATGCCCGACGCCCGCATCGAGCCTCTGGGCGAACCGCGTACCTACGAGAAGACCATCAACGGCGTGCGCCACGGCGTCATCGAACTGCGCTACGCCATCTTCCCGCAGCGCAGCGGCGAGATAACCATCCCCGCGCAGACCTTCAGCGCCACCCTGGTGGACCGCTCGCAGCGCGACGACTTCCTGCCCTTCGGCCCGCGACCGGGCAAGCTGACCCGGGTGAAATCGCCGGAGATTCCGCTGGAGGTCAAACCGATCCCGGCCGGCTACCCCAACGACGCGCCCTGGCTGCCGGCTCGTTCCGTGGGTCTTGCCGAGTCCTGGAACCCTGACCCCAGCCACGCCATGGTCGGCGACTCGCTGACCCGCAGCCTGATCCTCAAGGCCGAGGGCCTGTCCAGTGCCCAGTTGCCGCCGATCCGCACTGGCCAGGTGGAGGGCCTGCGGCGCTACCCCGACCAGCCGCAACTGTCCTCGACGGCGGGCGAACGGGGCCTGACCGGCAGCCGCGAAGAACGCGAAGCACTGGTGCCCACCCGCGCCGGGCGCATCGAGTTGCCGCCGGTGGAAGTCGTCTGGTGGAACACCCGCGAAGACCGCCTCGAACGCACCCAACTGCCCGGCCGCAACCTGGAAGTGGCGGCCAACCCGAGCCTGGAAATGGACAGCCCGCGTGGTGCGGAGCCCAGCCCGATCCTCGTCGAAGGACCGGCCGTATGGCCGTGGCAGCTCGCCACCGCACTGCTGGCCGGTACCACCCTGCTCGGTTTCGGACTCTGGTGGCGCGCCCGCCGCCAGCCGGCGATCCCACCCAGCGCACAGAGCGGCCCGAGCCCACGCACGCTGCTCGACGACCTGAGGCGCGCCTGCCTGGCCAACGATCCCCAGGCGACCCGCCAGGCCCTCGACGCCTGGGCCCGCCAGCAGCCGGAGACCCTGGCCGACATGGCGGCGCGTTTCGTACCCCTGTCGGATGCCCTGGATGGCCTGAACGGCGCGCTCTACAGCGAGAGCGGCCAGCACTGGCAGGGCGATGACCTGTGGAAAGCGATCCGCGCCCTGCCCGCCGCCGAAGCGCCCAGCGGCCCGCAGGAACCGAGCCCGCTGCCGCCGCTGTATCCGCGCTGAGAGTCAGACGTCGGGGAGAGTTCTACAGGCGCCGCGCACGCCACGCCGCGAGCACGAAGACGGCGGCCAGCAGGCCGAGCAGCGGCAGCCAGCCGGCGTGCTCCCAGACATAGCCGCCGGCATAACCCACCAGACTGGAGCCCAGGTAATAGGCGCACAGGTAGAGCGCCGACGCCTGCGCCTTGGCTCCCTGGGCGCGCTGGCCGACCTGCCCGCTGGCCACCGCGTGGGCGGCGAAAAAGCCCAGGGTGACCAGCGCCAGGCCGATCACCGCGGCGCTCAGCCAGGGCAGCGCGCAGAGCGCCACGCCAGACAGCATGATGCCGATACCGCCGAGCATCACCCGCCGTGCACCGAAGCGCGGCACCAGGCGCCCACCCCAACCGGCGCTGAGGATGCCCACCAGGTAGACGGTGAAGAGCAGGCCGATCACCGTCGAAGACAGGCCGAACGGCGGCCCGGCGAGGCGGAAACCGACGTAGTTGAACAGCGCGACGAAACCGCCCATGAGCAGGAACGCCAGCAGGAACAGGCCGCGCAGGTCAGCATTGCCCAGGTGAGCCCGGAAGTTGCCGAGCAGCCCGCCGAGGGACAGCGGGTGGGCCTTGAAATGCCGCGACGGCGGCAACAGCCAGACGAACAGCGCCAGGGCCGCCAGCCCCACCGCAGCGATGCCGCCGAGGGCCAGTTGCCAGCCGCCGAGGTCGCTGAGCAGACCGGCGAGCAGACGGCCGAGCAGCCCGCCCAGCGCGGTGCCGCCGATGTACAGCCCCATCGCCGCCGGCAGCGCTTCCGGGTCGAACTCTTCGCCGACATAGGCCATGGCCAGCGCTGGCAACCCGCTCAGTGCCAACCCGAGCACCGCACGCAGCACCAGCAGCAGATGCCAGGACTCCACCAGCGCACAGGCGATGCCGAGCACGCTGGCCAATCCCAGCGCCGCCGCCATCACCGGCTTGCGTCCCCAGCTTTCCGCCAGGGCCCCGGATACCAGCAGGCAGATCGCAAGGCTCAGCGTGGTGAGCGACAACACCAGACTGCTGCTCGCCGCCGACACCTGGAAATGCCCAGCCAGAAGGGGCAGCAAAGGTTGCACGCAGTACAACAGGGCGAAGGTGGCGAAACCGGCGCAGAACAGCGCCAGCGTGGCGCGCCGGTAAGCGGCGGTACCGCGCTTGAGGAAGGTATCGGGCGTGGGGGACATCGACAGGGCTCGCAACGAACGGGGTCCTGATTGGACCGCGCGGCAGCCTAGCATGTGCCCGCTCGGCCGGCTTTGCCGATCCTGCAAAGGGCCTTTGCGGGGATTACAAAGACCGAACTCGCGACGCGGAGCGTCGCAGGCGGCATTCCCACGCGGAGCGTGGGAACGATCACGGCCATCTCTTGTAGGGGCGAATTCATTCGCCCCTACCACGGGCCCAGCTCCTCGTTGGAACCGGCTCTGCTGACTGGTTCGCGACGTAGAGCGTGGGAATGATCGATCTATCCCCGCAACAACCCATCGAACGGCAGGAACGCCACCGTCTCGCCCCGGGCCAGGGTGGCGCCCCGCTCCACCACCGCCAGGCCATCGGCCCAGCTCGCGGCGGTGAGCATCGCCGAACCCTGCTGCGGATGCGGGATCACCTCCAGCCGTCCGTGATCGCCGCGCTCCAAGCGGGCGCGCAGGTACTGGCGACGCGGACGCGGCTCCGGCCAGTCGAATCCAGCGGGCAACGGCATGGCCTTGGGCAGCACATTCCGCTGGCCCTGGGCGCGCAACAGAAACGGCCGCGCCACCACCAGGGCAGTGATCAACGCCGCCGCCGGGTTGCCCGGCAGCCCCAGCCAGGGCTTGCCGCTCACTTCGCCGAAGGCCAGCGGCTTGCCCGGCTGGATCGCCAGGCGCCAGAGGTGCAGCTGACCCAACTCGCGAATCGCCTGCTTGAGGTGGTCTTCCTCGCCCACCGACACCCCGCCCGAGGTGATCAGCAGGTCCCACTCGGATGCCGCCAGGCTCAGGGCGTCGCGGCTGGCGGCCAGTTCGTCGACCATCACCCCATAGTCTTCCACCTCGACGCCGAACCCTTGCAGCACCGCGCCCAGGCTGAAGCGATTGGCGTTGTAGATCTGCCCCGGCCCCAGCGGCTCGCCCGGCTCCCGCAGCTCGTCGCCGCTGCTCAGCAGGCCGACGCGCAGGCGCCGGTAGACCGGTACCTCGGCCTGCCCCAGGCTGGCCAACAGCCCCAGCTCCTGCGGCCGCAGGCGATGGCCGGCGTCCAGTACCGGCTGGCCCTGCCGCAATTCCTCGCCCTGAGGGCGCACATGGGCGCCGCGCCGCACCGGAGGCAGCCAGACGGCCTCCGCCTCGGCCCGGCAGTGCTCCTGCGGCACCACGCTGTCCGCTCCCGGCGGCAAGGGCGCGCCGGTGAAAATGCGCACGGCGTGGCCCGCCGGCAACGGCGTCAGGCCCGTATCGCCGGCCGCCACGCGCCCGGCCAGCGGCAACCGGCCGCCCTGGGGTGGCAGATCGGCGGCGCGCAGGGCGTAGCCGTCCATGGCACTGTTGTTCCAGGCCGGCACGTCGGCCGGCGCCAGGATCGGCTCGGCCAGGACCCGGTCCAGCGCATCGGCCAGCGCTACACGCTCAATGGGCGGCGGCCCCGATACGCGCCCAAGCAGGTGTTCGATGGCTTCGTCGACCGGCCGCAGCTCGCCGCCGTCGCAGCCGCAGGCGCTCATGACCGGCTCCCGCAGGCGACCGTCGGCTGCTCCGGCAACGCCTTGAGATGCGGCACGAAGTTGCAGGGCCGGGTGCGGCTGTCCAGTTGCTGGCGGAGGATGCCGGTCCAGCCGGTGCGGCAAGCGCCCGGCGAACCCGGCAGGCAGCAGACCAGGGTGCCGTTGGCCATCCCGGCGAGCGCCCGCGATTGCAGGCTGGAGGTGCCGATCTCGTCGGTGGAAATCTGCCGGAACAGCTCGCCGAAGCCTTCGACGCGCTTGTCCAGCAGTGGCTCCACCGCCTGCGGCGTGTTGTCCCGCGCGGTGAAGCCGGTGCCGCCGGTGATCAACACCACCTGCACCAGCGGATCGGCGATCCACTGCGAGAGTCGGGCGCGGATGCGGTAGATGTCGTCGATGACCAGATCGCGTTCGGCCAGGGCGTGGCCGTCCTGCTCCAGCAGATCGATCAGGGTCTGTCCGGACGTGTCGGTGGCGAAGGTACGGGTGTCGCTGACGGTCAGCACGGCGATGCGCAGCGACTGGAAGTCCTGCCGGGCCAGGTGAGCCATGGTGAAATCCTCGGGTGTAACGGTTTCGCCAGAGCCTGAACCGGCCCGGTCGCCCGGCCTATTCCCCGAAGGAGGTAAGGACGGGGCGAAAGGCATACGCGGCGGCCTTGCGGGCTGCGGTGTTTTGTCTCAGGGGGCATATAGGGGTGCAGGGAGGCTTCGCCAGCAGAGCTGGCTCCTACCAAAAACACAAGCTCCGTAGCCCGATAGGACGCGACTCACCCCTGCTTCACCCCCAGCCGCTTCGCCAGTTTGTGCAGGTTGCTCGGGTCCAGGTCGAGCAGGCGGGCGGCGCTGGCCCAGTTGTCGTCGCAAAGCTCCAGAGCACGGCGGATGCTTTGTCGCTGGCAATCCTCCACGGCCTGGCGCAACGGCACCGGCTGCGTCGCGGACGGCCGTTCGCCCGCCACCCCGACGATGGGCGCCACGGCGGCCGGCACGGTGTCGAGGTCGAGCAGTTCCGGCGGCAGGGTGAGGATTTCACTGCGCGACGCGCCGCTGCTGAGCAGCTTGAGCGCGGCACGGCTGATCACGTGTTCCAGCTCACGCACGTTGCCCGGCCAGGGATAGGCCAGCAGCGCCCGCTCGGCGGCCGGCGACAGGCGCACGCTGCGCAACCCGAGGCGGGCACGGTTGAGTTCGAGGAAGTGACCGGCAAGTATCAGCACGTCGTTGTCGCGTTCGCGCAGCGGCGGGATCGGCGCCGGGTAGACCGAGAGCCGGTGGTAGAGATCGGCACGGAAATGACCGTCGCGCACGCTGTCGCCGAGCTGGCGGTTGGTCGCGGCGATGATGCGCACGTCCACGTGGCGCGGCTTGTCGGCGCCGAGCCGCTGGATTTCGCCGTTCTGCAAGGCGCGCAGCAGCTTGGCCTGCACCGTGAGCGGCAGTTCGCCGACTTCGTCGAGGAACAGGGTGCCGCCATTGGCCGCCTCGAAGCGTCCGGGGCGGTCGCTGGCGGCGCCGGAGAACGCACCCTTCACATGGCCGAACAACTCGCTCTCGGCCAGGGATTCCGGCAGCGCCGCACAGTTCACGTGGACCAGTGGCTTGTGCCGGCGCCGCGAGTGGCGGTGCAGCCAGCGGGCGAACAGCTCCTTGCCGACGCCGGTCTCGCCGAGCAGCAGCACCGGCAGTTCGGAATCCGCCACCACTTCCAGTTCCTGCAACAGGTCGCGGATCGCCTTGCTCTGGCCGAGAATCTCGCCTTCCCCGGCGACATGCTCGATCTCCACCACCTCGCTGCGCGCCTGGCGCAGGCTGCGGTTCTCCCGCTCCAGACGGGTGATACGCACCGCCGCTTCGATCAGCAGCGTGTATCGCTGCAAATCGCGCCGGGCCTGGTCGTCAAAGGTACCGGCATGCAGCGCATCGAGGGTCAGCGCGCCCCACAACTGGCCTTCGACGAACAGGCTCACGCCCATGCAATCGTGCACCGGCAGGGGTTCGCCGACGTGTTCGTCGAGCAGGCCGTCGTAAGGGTCGGGCAGGCGGCTGTCCGGCTCGAACCAGGTCGGCTCGCGGCGCGCCAGGATCGCCGCCAGGCGCGGATGCTGGGCGACCACGAAACGCCGGCCGAGGGCTTCGTGCACCAGCCCCACCGCCGCCACCGGACGCAGGCTGTCGTCGTCCAGGCGCAGCAGGCCGACGGCGCCGCAATGAAAATGCTCGCGCAGTGTCTGCACCAGCCGTTGCAGGCGCACGGCGTTCGGCAATTCGGTGATCAAGTCGGCCAGCAGGGCTTCTTCCATCATGGTTATTTTTACCCTCAATGGTTTTTTTAACCCTATCTCGGAAGGGTATTTTTAACCACTTAAAATTTAAAACCCTTTATTTTCAGCAACTTAAACAGTGGCACAGCGCTTGCCCTGTATCAGGTGTCCTTTCCCCGACCGGAGATACCTGAATGAGCAACGCCCTCCTCGACGAAACCCTGGGCAACCTGGCCTGTGAAATTCCGGGCGCTACCCGGGTATTCCACGAATACAACCTGGACTTCTGCTGCGGCGGCCAGAAGACCCTGCGCGAAGCCGCCATCCGCCGCGGTGTCGATCCGTCGACCATCGCCGCCCGCCTGGAAGAACTGCAAGCGCAGCCGGGCCAGGGTACCGACTGGCGCAGCGCCGATACCGACAGCCTGATCAGCCATATCCTCTCGCGCTTCCATGCCCGCCATCGCGAACAACTGCCGGAGCTGATCCGTCTGGCCCGCCGCGTCGAGCAGGTGCACGGCCATCGCCGCGACTGCCCGCACGGGCTGGCCGACCACCTGAGCGACATGCACCAGGAGCTGGAGAGCCACATGCTCAAGGAAGAACAGGTGCTCTTCCCCATGCTGCTGCGCGGCCAGGGTGCCTTCACCCAGGGACCGATCTCGGTGATGCGCTTCGAACACGACCAGCACGGTGCCGCCCTGGAACGCCTGCACGGTCTCACGGCCGGCATCACTCCGCCGGAAGACGCCTGCAACACCTGGATGGCGCTGTACCGCGGGCTGACCGAGCTGCGCAACGATCTGATGCAACACATCCACCTGGAAAACAACGTCCTGTTCGTCCAGGCCCTTGCGCCGCAGGAGGTGCATCATGGGTGAATACCGCAAACTCTGGGGCCTGCTGATCCTGGTCCTGGGTATCACGTTCTGCCTGCTCGGCTGGTTCGGCCGGGAAGTCTATCGGCAGGCACCGCCGATTCCGCAGCAGGTTATGACGCTTGACGGCGAACGGCTGTTCGGCGTCGACGACATCCTCGACGGCCAGACCGCCTGGCAAAGCGTCGGCGGCATGCAGCTCGGCTCGGTCTGGGGCCATGGCGCCTACCAGGCGCCGGACTGGAGCGCCGACTGGTTGCACCGGGAGCTGGTCACCTGGCTCGACCTGGCCGCCGACGAAGCCTACGGCAAGCCGTTCGCCGAACTGGACGACGAGGCCCAGGCCCTGCTGCGCCATCGCCTGAAGCGCGAGTACCGCGACAACGACGTCGATGCCGCCGGCAACCTGCTGCTCTCTCCGCGCCGCGTCGAGGCCGTGCGCCAGACCGCCGCCTACTACGACAGCCTGTTCGGCACCACGCCGGACCTGCAAGGCACCCGCGAAAGCTACGCGATGAAGGAGGGCACCCTGCCCGACGCCGCCCGCCGCGAACAACTCACCCGGTTCTTCTTCTGGACCTCGTGGGTCGCCGCCACCGAGCGCCCGGACAGCGACGCCACCTACACCAACAACTGGCCCCACGAGCCGCTGATCGACAACAAGCCCACCGCGGAGAATCTGATGTGGTCGATCGTCAGCGTGGTGCTGCTGATCGCCGGCGTCGGTTTCCTGGTCTGGGCCTGGGCCTTCCTGCGTGGCCAGGAGGAAGAAGAACCGGCCGCACCGGCCCACGACCCGCTCAGCCTGGTCGGCCTGACCCCGTCGCAGAAGGCCCTGGGCAAGTACCTGCTGCTGGTGGTCGGGCTGTTCGTCTTCCAGGTCTGCCTCGGCGGCGCGACCGCCCACTACACGGTGGAAGGCCAGGACTTCTACGGCTTCCCGCTGTCCCAGTGGTTCCCCTACTCGCTGCTGCGCACCTGGCACATCCAGAGCGCGCTGTTCTGGATCGCCACCGGCTTCCTCGCCGCCGGCCTGTTCCTCGCCCCCATCATCAACGGCGGCAAGGACCCGAAGTACCAGAAGCTCGGTGTGGACGTGCTGTTCTGGGCGCTGGTCGCCGTGGTGGTCGGTTCCTTCATCGGCAACTACCTGGCCATTGCCCAGTTGATGCCGGCCGAATGGAACTTCTGGCTCGGCCACCAGGGCTATGAATACGTCGACCTCGGCCGCCTGTGGCAGATCGGCAAGTTCGCCGGCGTCGCCTTCTGGCTGCTGCTGATGCTGCGTGGCATCGTCCCGGCCTTCCGCCAGCCCGGCGACAAGAACCTGCTGGCCCTGCTCTCTGCCTCGGTGATCGCCATCGGCCTGTTCTACGGCGCCGGCTTCGGCTACGGCGAGCGTACCCACCTGTCGGTGATGGAGTACTGGCGCTGGTGGGTGGTGCACCTGTGGGTGGAAGGCTTCTTCGAGGTCTTCGCCACCACCGCCCTGGCCTTCATCTTCTCCAGCATGGGCCTGGTCTCCAAGCGCATGGCCACCACCGCCAGCCTGGCATCGGCCTCGCTGTTCATGCTCGGCGGCGTGCCGGGAACCTTCCACCACCTGTACTTCGCCGGCACCACCACCCCGGTGATGGCGGTGGGCGCCACCTTCAGCGCCCTGGAAGTGGTGCCGCTGATCGTGCTCGGCTACGAGGCCTGGGAGAACTGGCGCCTGAAGAGCCGTGCGGCCTGGATGGAGCGGGTCAAGTGGCCGCTGCTGTGCTTCGTCGCCGTGGCCTTCTGGAACATGCTCGGCGCCGGGGTGTTCGGTTTCATGATCAACCCGCCGATCTCGCTCTACTACGTGCAGGGCCTCAACACCACGCCGGTGCATGCGCATGCCGCGCTGTTCGGGGTCTACGGCTTCCTCGCCCTGGGCTTCACCCTGCTGGTGCTGCGCTACGTCCGTCCGCAGATGCAGTTCAACGAACGGCTGATGAAGACCGCCTTCTGGTGGCTCAACGGCGGCCTGGTCCTGATGATCGCCACCAGCCTGCTGCCGATCGGCATCATCCAGTTCCACGCCAGCGCCAGCCAGGGCCTGTGGTATGCCCGCAGCGAGGCCTTCATGCAGCAGGACATCCTGGAAACCCTGCGCTGGGTCCGTACCTTCGGCGACGTGGTGTTCATCGTCGGCGCCCTGGCCATGGCCTGGCAGGTGGTCTCCGGTGTGCTCTTCGGCAGCCGCCAGGAGGAACCGGCAATCCTCGGCGCCAACCAGCGCGCCTGAAGCACGCGGGCCCCAGGGAGGGGGCCCTTCCTCCGCCGTCCCGTCATCCCCTCCCTGATGGGAACGGCGGTTCCCCTGCCCCTCGGCCACGGATTGGCCGGGGAGTTTTCCGTTCGGACAGCGCAGCCGCTCCAATCCACGCACTGAAGACGGGCGAACGGAATGCCTGTTCAAGCCAGGAAAGCACACCAGGCAAAACGGTGTCAGACACCGAATTGTGTCTACCTGTTCTCATCCCAGGTGCTAAATGTGCGGTGAAGGTCTGTTTTCGGCACGTCGAAGTCGCATTTCGCCATCATCGCGCCCCGTTTCTTGCTGTGTACTAACGTGCCCGGTCCTTCAAGGAAGTTTCTCACCCAGGCGCCCCGCTCACTGACAGAGGCAGGTACGGTTGATGAACAGATTCACGCACTGGCTGCTCGCACTCCCCTTCCTTTTCGCCGGTAGCCTGCAGGCTGCCGAGGATGCCCGCTGCGAACTGGTACGTCTCTCCGACGTGGGCTGGACCGACATCACCATGACCACCGCCGTGGCCCGCCTGGTGCTCGGCGAGATCGGTTACCGTACCCAGATCAAGCGCCTGTCGCTGCCGGAAACCTACCGCACCCTCGCCGAAGGCCAGACGGACGTGTTCCTCGGCAACTGGATGCCGGCGCAGAGCGAGCTGGTCCAGCCGCACCTGGACAGCGGCCGCATCGAGAAGCTGCAGACCAACCTGCCGACGGTGCGCTACACCCTGGCCGTACTCACGCCCGGTTATGAGGCCGGACTGCACGATTTCGCCGACATCCACAAGTTCAAGGAGCAGTTGAACGGCCAGATCTTCGGTATCGAGCCCGGCAACGAAGGCAACGCGATGATCAAAGGCATGATCCGCGACAACACCTTCGGCCTGAGCGGCTTCACCCTGGTCGAATCCAGCGAAAGTGGCATGCTCAATCACGTCGAACGTGCCCAGCGCATGGGCAAATGGGCGGTGTTCCTCGGCTGGGAACCGCACCCGATGAACGAACGCCTGCGCATGAACTACCTGTCCGGCGGCGACAAGTTTTTCGGCCCCGACTATGGCGCCGCACAGGTCAACACCGTCGCGCGCGGCGGTTTCAGCGACGAATGCCCGAACCTGGCGCGGCTGTTTCGCAACATGACCTTCACCATCCCCGCGGAAAACCAGCTGATGGGCGCGGTGCTGGAAGGCAACACCAACCGGCGCCGGGTAGCCAAGGCCTGGATCGAGGACAACCCGCAGACCATCGCCGCCTGGCTCGACGGCGTGACCCATCGGCAAGGCGGGCCCATCACCGGCATTTTTGGCCTACCTTTGGGTCGAAAGGACTGAACAGTCCCGGTGAGAGGTCCTTCGATGGACACACTGAAAATCGCCACCTTCAACATCAACGGCATCCGCTCGCGCCTGCCGGCGCTACTGGAATGGCTGGAGCGCGAAGCACCGGACGTGGCCTGCCTGCAAGAGCTGAAGGCACCGGACACGGCATTCCCCATCGACGCCATCCAGGCAGCCGGCTACGGGGCGATCTGGCAGGGCCAGCCGTCTTGGAACGGCGTGGCCATCCTGGCGAAGAGGGCCGAGCCGCTGGAAATCCGTCGCGGACTCCCCGGCATGGAGGACGACAGCCATAGCCGCTACCTGGAAGCGGCCGTGCAAGGCGTGATCGTCGCCAGCCTCTACCTGCCCAACGGCAACCCGCAGCCGGGGCCGAAGTTCGACTACAAGCTGGCCTGGTTCGAGCGCCTGATCGCCCATGCGGCCGGGCTGCTGGAAAGCGGGCATCCGGTGGTGCTGGCCGGCGACTTCAACGTGGTGCCCACCGACGAGGACATCTACAACCCGCGCTCCTGGCTGAAGGACGCCCTGCTCCAGCCGGAAAGCCGTGCCTGTTACCAGCGCCTGCTCGCCCAGGGCTGGACCGACGCGATCCGCGCCCGCTACCCGGACGAGCGCATCTACACCTTCTGGGACTACTTCCGCCAGCACTGGGAGAAGAACTCCGGCCTGCGCATCGACCACCTCCTGCTCAGCCCCGACCTCGCCCCGCGTCTGCGCGATGCCGGCGTCGACCGCTGGGTCCGCGGCCAACCCCACGCCAGCGATCACGCGCCGACCTGGATCACCCTGGAGCGAAGCCTGTAGGCCCGCCGGGCAAATGAATTCGCTCCTTGCGTCGCAAGCCCAGCGGAGTATTCGGCGAGCGCGAAAACTGCAAGCCCGCCCCCTCGCCCCTCTGGGGAGAGGTAGGGTGAGGGGGCGAGTCGTCGAACACACCGGGAATCCCGGAAAAACATCGATGCCCCATCGCGAGCAGAGCTCGCTCCTACAAGCACCGGACCTCTTGTGTGGGAGCGAATTCATTCGCGATGGACCGAAAGGCTGCATTCGCGGATAAATCCGCACAGGCTGCATGTCACCCGACGGTTTCCGTAGGAGCCAGCTCTGCTGGCGAAGCCTTTTCGCGGGTTCGTTTCACGCGTTTTTACAGGGCAACACCAAACCCGTAGGGGCGAATTCATTCGCCCCTCTCACCCCACCTCAAGGCCGCTGCACCAACCGCGCCTGGACCTGGCGGGCACTGTCGGCGTCCAGCTCCAGCCAATACTGCGGCTTGCCGGACACGATGGCGGCGGCCGGCACACCGTCGCGGTAGAGCACCCGGTTGCCGGCCACGGCCGGGACCTTGGTGCCGGGGATCAGGCTGCCTACCAGGTTCAGCGGGTCGGCAGCGGACACGCAGACCAGGCTGCCGTCCGCCGGGCGCTTGCGCACGTCGCGCAGCAGGCCCACCGCTTCCGGCAGGGCGAACTGTTCGCCGGCCAGACCGCTGACGAAGCGCCCACCGCGAATCTCGCCGCGGGCTTCCAGGCGGTGGTAGACACGCAGCAGATCGCGCCAGGGCGGCAGCCAGTCCGCCTCGCGCTCCAACAGCCGCCAGAACACCACGCCGTAACGGCGCAACAGGCAGCGGGCGATATGCTCCAGCGCCTCGTCGGCCAGCGCCGGGCGCCGCCCACCCACCGGCTCGGCCGGCTCTGCCGTGGGGCGCCGTATCAGCGCCCAGCGTCCGGCATCGGCCATGCCGCCGATGAACGCCCCACCCCGTGCCCGCCGTCCGGCACGCACCCGCTGCTTGCTCGCCGGCATCAGCAAGGCGCGCAGGCCAGCGAAGCTGTCGGCATTCACCAATCCGACCGCCACCAGCTCGCCGAGGGCGTTCTCCAGTTCGGTGCGCAACAGGCGCACCTCATCCAGCAACTCGTCGAAGAACAACGCACCGTGGCGACCCAGCGCATCCAGCACCAACTGCGCCCGGGACGACAGTTGCGGCGCCGGCGCATCCGCCGCCAACGCACTCCAGGCCCCCAGGTGGCGACGCGGCAGCAACACGATGGGCGTACCGCGCACCGGCCCACCGCTGGCGCGCAGGCGGCCGGCCAGGCGCAGCCAGACCACCCGGCCGGAGCGGCACAAGTCGTCCAGCCAGGTGATGCCGTAGTCCTTGACCCGCGCCGGCAGGATCTCGCTCTCCCAGGCCCCGGCCGCGGCCTGGAAGCCTTCCAGTTGCCCGACCACCCCGGCCAGGGCCTCGGCGCCCTGCACCCGGGTCGTCGGCGTGACCCGCTGCCAGTCGAACAGGAAGCGCAGGAAATCCACCCGCTCCACTGGCTCGATCTCACGGCGCAAACGCTTGACCGTGTAGCGATGGATGCGTGCCAGCAGGTGCCGCTCGCACCATTCGTCCTCTGTCGCGCCGGGGGTGAAACGGCCACGCAGCACGTAGCCTTCCGCCTCCAGGCGTACCAGCGCCTGGGCCACCTGCGAGGCGGGCAACGCCAGCGCGCGGGCGATCAGGCCCACCGGCAGCGGGCCGAAGCCGGTCAGGCGGGCGCGGACGATATCGACCAGCGCCTCCTCCTCGCTCCACGTCTCGGCGAACTCGGCGGGCGGCTGCACCGTCGGCTCGATCGGCGCCACCGGATAGACGGCACGAAAACTATGCAGACGCTCCACCGGCAACCACAGCGCCGTCTCGCGCGCCACCTGCATGCGCGTGGCACGCCCAGCCCCGGCCAGCGCCGCCAGCCAATCCGGCCAACCGTCCTGGCGCTGCGCCTCGACCTCGGCGATGCAGGCCAGCCCCATCAGTGCCTCGTGCATTTCGTCCGCATCGCGGGCCTCGGGCCAGGCTTCGGCAGCCACGGCGGCGATGGCCTCGGCGTCCAGCGCGCCGAGGTCGTCGGCCGATTCCGGATCGGTCCAGCGGCGAGCGAGCACCGCCTGGGTGCGGCGCTCTTCCAGCGGCGCGTCGTCGAGGAAGGCATAGGGCCGGGCATTGAGGATTTCCGCCGCCAGCGGCGACGGCGCCGGCAGGTCGCGGGCCACCAGGCGCACCTCGCCGCGCTCCATGCGCTGCAGCAGGGCCAGCCAGCCCTCGCTATCCATGGCGTCGTGCAAGCAATCGTCGAGGGTCTGGGCGACCAACGGGTGCTCGGGAATTTCGCGCTCGCCGACGATATTCTCCAGACACGCCACCTGGTCGGGGAACACCGTGGCCAGCAGGTCTTCGCTGCGCATGCGCTGCAGTTGCGGCGCCACCTTGCGCCCACCGGCCATGCGCGGCAGGGCCAGCGCGGTGGTGGCGTTCCAGCGCCAGCGCACGCCGAACAGCGGCGCGTCGAGCAGGGCCTGGATCAGCACGTGCTCGGCGGAGTTGGAATGCAGGTAGCGCCAGACGTCCTCCAGCGGAAAGCTGTGGCTGGTGGACAGCGACAGCACAATGGCATCCTCGGTGGCCGCCGCCTGCAATTCGAAGTTGAAGGTGCGGCAGAAGCGCTTGCGCAACGCCAGCCCCCAGGCGCGGTTGAGGCGGCTGCCGTAGGGCGAGTGGATCACCAGTTGGGTGCCGCCGGACTCGTCGAAGAAACGCTCCATCACCAGGGTCCGCTGGCTCGGCAGCACGCCCAGGGCGGCGCGGGCACGGGCGAGGTATTCGACGATCTGGCGGGCGGCGGCCTCATCCAGGCCGAGTTCGCCGGTCAGCCAGTAGAGGGCGGGTTGCAGGGGGTTGTCCGGGCCCATGGACTGTGGGAGCGAATTCATTCGCGATGCGGACTCGACCGAGTACTCCTTGTCGCGAATGAATGCACTCCCACTCGCCAGCAGCTCGTCGATCCGCTCGCGCAGGCGCGCCACTCCTGCCGACAGCTCGTCGCTGCGCCCCGGTGCCTCGCCGAGCCAGAAGGGAATGTTCGGCGGCTGGCCCTGGGCGTCCTCGACCCGCACCCGTCCCGGCTCGATGCGCAGGATGCGGTAGGAGGCATTGCCCAGTTGGAAGACGTCCCCGGCCAGGCTTTCCACGGCGAAGTCTTCGTTCACCGTGCCGATGTTGTGCGCCTGGGGTTCGAGGATCACCGCGTAGTCGGCGTTGTCCGGGATGGTCCCACCGGAGGTGACGGCGGTCAGCCGGCCATTGCGGCGGCCGCGCAGGGTGCGGCTCACCGTGTCGCGGTGGATGTAGGCGCCGCGTGCGCCGTGGCGACTGCTGTAGCCCTCGGCGAGCATGCGCAGCACGGCCTGGTAGTCCTCGCGGCGCAGTTCGGCATAGGGCGCGGCGCGGCGGAACAGGGCGAAGAGCGCGTCCTCCGACCATTCCTGGCAGGCCACTTCGGCGACGATCTGCTGGGCCAGCACATCCAGCGGGGCCCGAGGGATCGCCAGGGCATCCAGCTCGCCGCGCCGCACGCAGTCGAGCAGCGCGGCACATTCGATCAGGTCGTCGCGGGAGTTGGGAAACAGCCGGCCTTTGGGCAGCCCGCCGACCTGGTGCCCGGAGCGGCCGACGCGCTGCAGGAAGGCCGCGATGGAACGCGGCGAGCCGAGCTGGCAGACCAGCTCCACGTCGCCGATATCGATGCCCAGCTCCAGCGAGGCAGTGGCGATCAGCACGCGCAGCTTGCCGTGCTTGAGGCGCTGCTCGGCATCCAGCCGCTGTTCACGGGCCAGGCTGCCGTGGTGTGCCGCCACCGCCTCGGTGCCCAGGCGTTCGGACAGATGCCGCGCGGCGCGCTCGGCCATGCGCCGGGTGTTGACGAAGATCAGCGTGGTGCGGTGCTGCCGGGCCAGTTCGGCGAGGCGGTCGTAGACCCGCTCCCAGACGTCGTTGGCCATCACCGCTTCGAGAGGGACCGGCGGGACTTCCAGGGCCAGGTCGCGGGCACGGGTGTGACCGATGTCGACGATGGCGCAGGGGGTTGGGGCGTGCAGGGATTTTGGGGTGGTGTTTGGCTTGGACTCCGCCCCCTCACTCCTACGCCGGACGCCCCGGCCCTCTCCCCAGAGGGGCGAGGGGGTTTGGACGTGCGGGGGTTGGAGGGCGGTGCTCGATCGGGACTCCGCTTCCTCACCCCTTACATCCTCACTCCTCCCCTCTTCCCCCCTCACCCCCACCAAAAACGCCGCCACGGCTTCGATGGGCTTCTGCGTCGCCGACAGGCCGACCCGCACCAGGCGGCGACCGCAGAGGGCTTCGAGGCGCTCCATGGAGAGGGCCAGGTGGCTGCCGCGCTTGCTGCCGGCGATGGCGTGGATTTCGTCGACGATCAGGCTGCGGGTGGTGGCGAGCATGCGTCGGCCGGATTCCGAGCCGAGCAGGACGTAGAGCGATTCCGGGGTGGTCACCAGGATGTGCGGGGCGCGCTTTCGCATCGCGTTGCGCTCGGTTTGCGGGGTGTCGCCGGTGCGCACGGCGGTGCGAATTTCCAGTGGCGGCAGTCCCTGGCGCACCAGTTCGGCGGAGATGCCTTCCAGCGGCGCTTCGAGGTTGAGGTGGATGTCGTTGGACAGCGCCTTCAGCGGAGAAACGTAGACCACCACCGTTTCGTCCGGCAGCGTGCCGCCGCGCGCCAGGCCCTCGCGGACCAGTTCGTCCAGTGCGGCGAGGAAGGCGGTCAGGGTCTTGCCGGAACCGGTCGGCGCGGCGACCAGCGTCGGCCGGCCTGCACGGATCAGCGGCCAGGCGGCGACCTGCGCCGGAGTGGGCGTGGGAAAGGTGCGGCGGAACCAGGCGCCGACGGCGGGATGGAAGCCGGCCAGCACGTCGTCCGCGAGCGTGGTGTCGAGGGTCGATTGGCTCATTCGCGGACTATGGCGGGAGCCCGCCCAAGGCACAAGCCACAAGACTTGCATGGGCCAGAACCTGACCATCCGGTCGTCGCGAAGCGGGTACCGCACCCGCCGTTTTTTGTGATCAGTTTCACACCTGAAACATGAGCGAAAAAACTTTCCGCAAAACTCTACTTCGATAGGAACGTTGCGCATCAGCCACAAGAACAACGCCGCGATGTCGCTCCGAACGTGCGCGAACGTGTGCGCTGATGGCGCTTTCTTGCCCGGTTTCCAGCAGTAGCCAGGCCCAGGTTCATGGAACGCACGTGACCGTTCCGGTCACGCCTTGCAGGACGGCTTCGCGCCGCCACGGGAGAAGTGCATGCTGGCCGAGAACAGACTGGCGTTCGCCACCACCACCGACGACAACCGTCTCAACTACCAACGCTTCGTCCGCCCACTCACCGGGCGTCTGCTGGAGGCCCTGCGCCTGGACGTGGAATACGTCTTCGGCGAAGGCGACACCCTCGAATACTTCGACGAGCACGGCGAGCGCGTGCAGGTCTACGACTTCCTCGGCGGCTACGGCGCCCTGCTGTTCGGCCACAACCATCCGCAGCTGGTGGATACCGCCATCGACCTGCTGCGCGCCGGCCGGCCCTTCGCCGTGCAGGCCAGCCTGCGCGGCTACAGCGCCCAGCTCGGCCGCAAGCTGAACGACATGCTGCAGGCGCGCCTCGGCCGGGAATACGTCACCACCCTGGCCAACAGCGGCACGGAGGCCGCCGAGGCGGCGCTCAAGCACGCCCAGTTGGCCCATCGCAACCGCAAGCAGGCGCTGCTCGATCGCCAGGAGGCCCGCCTGCTCAAGCTGCGCAACCAGCAGCACCCCGAGCGCCTGCCGCTGGCGCCGGAGTCCGCGCGGCTGTTGCGCAGCCTGCTCGGCGAGAAGATCGAGACCTTCGCCCAGGCCGTAACCGCCGTGCGCCGGCTGAACCGCGAACGCTTCCTCGAAACCGGGGCGCTGTTCTGTTGCCTGAACAAGTCCTACCACGGCAAGACCGCCGGCGCGGTGAACCTCACCGAGAACGAGCTGTACCGCAGCCCGTTCGTCTCCATCGGCCCCTCGGTGCTCTTCGTCGATCGCCGCGACCCGGCCGATTTCGAGCAACAGGCACGAGCCAACCGATTGCGCTACTTCAGCCTCGCGCTGGACGAACAACGTCGGGTGACGGTGCAGAGCCACGACTTCTGCAACATCGCCGCGCTGTTCGTCGAGCCGATCCAGGGCGAAGGCGGCGTGCATGTGCTGGACGGCGACTACCTCGCCGCGCTGCGACGGATATGCGACGAACACGGCATCCACCTGGTGTTCGATGAAATCCAGAGCGGCATGGGCCGCACCGGCCACTTCCTCGCCTCCGAGCCCAGCGGCGTGCGCGCCGACTGCTACCTGCTGTCGAAGAGCCTCGGCGGCGGCCTGGCGAAGATCGCCAGCGTCAGTATCGCCCGCGACTGCTTCGAGGAAGACTTCAGCCTGATCCACACCTCCACCTTCGCCGAGGACGACTTCAGCTCGGCCATCGCGCTGCGCGGCCTGGAGCTGCTGGAGAGCGACCGGTCGATCCTGCGCAACTGCCGCGAGGTCGGCGCGGAGATCAAGGCCGCCCTGCTCGACCTCCAGCGACGCTACCCGGAGGTGATCGCCGAGGTGCGCGGCGAAGGGTTGATGCTGGCCATCGAGTTCGCCGACCAGGGCGAGGCCGAGTCCCATGGCCTGCGTGCCCTGGCCTGCAGCGAGCTGATCGGTTTCGTCTACGCCGGCTACCTGCTGCACGAGCACCGCATCCGCGTGGCGCCGCTGCTATCGAACAACAACGTGCTGCGCCTGGAACCAGCCGCCTGCGTCGGCCGGCAGGCACGCCAGCAGCTCTACGCCGCCCTCGACCGCCTGTGCTTGGCCCTGCGCCAGCAGCATTTCCACGAACTGGTGAAGTTCATCGTCGGCCAGGCCACGCCCGGCCGGCACGGCCCGTTGGCCGACTATCGCGGGCGCTGCTTCAGCACCCCGCCCGAAGAGGTCGTGGACCGCACCGTCGGCTTCCTCATGCATTTCGTCGACGCCAGCAACATGCACCTCTTCGACCCGAGCTGCGAGCAGTTCAGCCTGGCCGAGCTGGAAGACCTGCTGGAGCGCTGCTACCTGTTCCTCAAGCCGTTCCGCATGCACGCCCACGTGCTCTATTCGAAGACCGGCAAGAAGGTGCGCCTGCAACCGTTCGGACTGGCCATCACTTCGGAAATGATCCAGCGGCACATGCAGGCGCGCGACCTGGAACCGGTGCAGACGCTGATCGAGACCGGCATCGACAAGGCCGTTGCCGCCGGCTGCGAAGTGCTCGGCTTCGGCGGTTTCACCTCCATCGTCATGCAGAACTGCAAGGCGGTGCGCGAAGAGACGCTGGCGGTGACCACCGGCAACTCGCTGACCGTCGGCATGGGCTACGAGGCCCTGCTGCAAGCTGCCGCCGAGGCCGGCATCGACCTCGACAGCGCCTGCTTCGCCGCCATCGGTGCCAACGGCAACATCGGCAGCCTCTACTGCGAGCTGATGGCGGAGAAGGTGCCGAGCCTGGTCCTGATCGGCCGCCCCGGCCGCGAGCGTGCCTTGCAGGCCCTCGCCGCACGGCTCTACGCCCAGGCGTTCCGCCGCCTGCGCGCGGCGCTGGCGCGCAAGGGCGGGTTGGTCCGCCTGGCCGAGGAACACACCCTGGCCGCACGACTCGCCGAACTGCCGGCGGCTCGCCGCTGGCTGGAGGACGAGACCGATGACGCAACGATCGGCACCCGCCTCTACCACGGCCTGCTGGACGCCCTCGGCGACGAGGCTCCGGTGCGGATTTCCACCGACCCGGCGGACATCCGTCATGCCGACCTGATCCTCGGCGCCAGCAACCAGACCGGCAGCCTGATCCTGGCGGAGTACCTGAGGCCGGGACCGGTGGTGATCTGCGACGTTGCCCTGCCGGCAGACACCCACCCTTCGGTGGCCAACCAGAGGCCGGACGTACGGGTGATCAAGGGCGGCCTGGTACGGGTGCCGCCGGCGCCGGATTACGTGGCGGCGCGCAACGCCCACCTGGGCGTGCGCGACTTCCTGCTGGAAGGGCTGCCGATCCCGCCGGAGCACGTCTTCGCCTGCATGGGAGAAACCCTGCTCATGGGCCTCACCGGCATCACCAGCCATTACAGCCGCGGCGACGTGCGCCAGGAGCAGGTTCGGGAAATGCTCGAGCTGGCGCGGCTGCACGGCTTCACGCTGGGCGACTTGAAGACCGGGCGCAGTTTCTGACCCCAACCCCTCGTCGGAGACAGACATGAACATCACGGACCCCGTTGCCCGTCACGGGCACTCCCTTGCCGGCTACCCGGCCACCGAGGGCGATATCCGCCAGGACAACCTGCGCCTGGAGGGCGGTTGGCTGTTCCGCCACAGTGCCCTGGACGGCCTGCTGGTGCTGCTCTCGCTGGGCAACGCCACCGCGCTGGTGGCCACCGCCCTCGCCTTCGAACACCTGGGCGGCTGGCCGCTGGCCGGGCTGGCGCTGTTCTTCATGGCAATGATCTGCACCAACTACCAGTGCATTGCCCACAACCACATCCACAACCCGTTCTTCCGCCACGAGGGCCTGAACCGGCTGTTCGCGGTGCTCAACTCGCTGTCGCTGGGCATGCCGCAGACGCTCTACCGCGTACACCACCTCAATCACCATCGCTACAACAATGACCTCAAGGACCCGCTCAGCGGCCTGACCGGCGACCTGTCCTCGCTGTACCGCTTCTCCCGCCGCGAGGGCCAGCCGGAGAACATCTGGTGCTATTCGCTGCTCGGCCCGCTGCGCACCGACTTCGCCCTGCTCTACCGCATCGCCCGACGACGCCGGCTGGATGGCCAAGTGCGCCTGGAAAGCGCCGCCCTGCTGGCGTTCTACTCCGGGCTGGCCTGGCTCGACTGGCGCTTCGCGCTGTTCTATTTCCTGCCAGTGCTGTATGCCGGCCAGGCCCTGGCGCTGGCGGAGAACTATCTGGAGCACTACGGCGCCGACCCGCGCGACCGCCGCACCGATTCGGTGAGCTGCTACGGCCGGCTGTACAACCTGCTCTGGTTCAACAACGGCTACCACCAGGAACACCACTTCCGCCCCGGCGTGCATTGGCGGCGGGTGCCGCGCCTGCGCCCGGCCATGCTGCCGGAGGACCGCCGCCGTGTGGTTCGCGGCGCGCACTTCTTCAACTTCTTCCGCCAATCCTGACCATCCGGGGGACACCATGAGCGAACCCGTCAACGCCTCGATCCGCGCCCGCCACTTCGCCGTCGACTATGCCGAGCCCAAGCCGGCGCGGCTGTGGGCCGGCGGCAGCCCGTTCCTGACCCATTGGCTGAACGCCTACACCATGACCATCCCGGACGGCGAAGCCTTCATCGTCCAGACCCTGCGCACCTTCCTCGACCGTATCGAAGACCCGCAGCTCGCCCGCGACGCACTCGGCCTGATCGGCCAGGAAATCTCCCACTCGCGGGGCCACCTGAAGTTCATCGAGGCGCTGCGCGAACAGGGCTTCAAACTGGATACCTATCTGCGCTTCACCCGTTTCATCTCCTTCCGCATCCTCCAGCCCACCGCCACCCCGCTGCAGCAACTCGCCTTCGTGGTGGGCATCGAGCGGGTCAACGAGCTGTTCGCCGAGATCACCCTGGGCAGCGGCAAGCTGGCCGGCGCGGAGCCGTCGGTGCGGGCGCTCTACGAGTGGCATTTCGCCGAGGAGATCGAGCACAAGGCGGTGGCCTTCGACGTCTACCAGGCGGTCTCCGGCAAGCGCTTCTGGCTCGCCTATGGGGTGCTGTTCTGCTACGTGGTGAACATGAGCTACCTGTTCCTGGCCTGCGCCACCTTCCTGCGCCAGGACGGCCAGTTGTTCAAGTGGCGGGTGTGGAAGGAGGCGTTCCGCTACTTCTTCCGCGACGAGCGCTTCCTGCCGCGCATGACCCGTGGCTGCCTACAGGCGATCCGCCGCGGCTTCCACCCCTCCCACAGCGACAACCGCCCACTCGCCGAGCATGTCCTGCGCCGGCAGGTGATCAGCGTGGAGGTGGCGCCATGATGAACGGCACCTCCTTGTTCCTCGGTGAGTCCCAGGAAGACATCGCCAGCGAGCGCGATGCGCGCCTGCGGCACTTCCTCGGCCGCCACGGGCGCGGCTGCATGGCCTACTCGACGCTGCAACCGGGCCTGGAATATTTCATCCACGACGCGCTCGGCTACCTCGCCTACCTGCCCTTGCACCATCCGCTGTTCGCGCCGGGCCGGCTGCATGTGGTGATCGGCGACCCCATCGCCGCGCCCGCCGACTACGAAGCCCTGCTGGACGCCTACCTGGCCGCGCCGGGTGCGGCGGCCACGGTGTTCCTGGAAATCGGCGCGGCCTTCGCCGATATCCTCGCCCGACGCGGCCTGCCGGTGAACGAGATGGGCATCGAGTGGGAAATCGACCTGCCGGCCTTCGACAGCGACCTGCGCGGCCCGGCCTTCGCCCATCTGCGGCGCTGGCGCAACAAGGCGCGCAAGGAAGGCGTGGAAGTGGCCGAGGGACGCATCACCGACCTCGACGCCGACGAGTTGATCGCCCTCAGCCGGCAATGGCTGCAACGCAAGGGCGGTCACGAGTTCATCGGTCTCAACCGCCCGCTGTTGCTGGAGAACGAGCCGGACGCCCGTTATTTCTGGGCGACCCGCGAAGGCCGCCTGCTGAGCCTGGCGATCTTCGACCCGCTGTACCGCGACGGCCAGGTGATCGGCTACCTGCACAACCTGTCGCGCACCCTCGCCGAGGCACCCCACGGCACCAACGATCTGATCGTGCTGGAGGCCATCCGTCGCTTCCAGGCCGAGGGCCGCGAGGTGCTGTCCCTCGGCCTGTCGCCTTTCGCCGAGGTGGAAAACGGGCCCTACCCGCACCGCGCCTACCTGACCGGGCTGTTCCGCTTCATGTTCCGCCACTGCCCGTTCATCTATCCATTCCAGGGCAACTACTTCCACAAGGACAAGTACCGCGGCCGCTCCTTCAAGGTGTACCTGGCCTCGGTCCCGGCACTGAACCTGTACCGGGTGCTGGGGGTGTTCAAAGCGCTCAAGGTGTTCTGACCATGACCAGCCTGACCGTCCGCCACCCACAGCTGCGCAGCCAGTTGCTCGCACTGCGCGATGCCTATGCGCAGCCCCGCCCCTGGCGCTCCACCTGGCAACTGGCGAGCACCCTGGTGCCGCATTTCGTGCTGACCTGGCTGACCTACCGCCACTGGAACGGGCCGCTGTGGATCACCCTGGCCCTGCTCTATGCCAACAGCCTGTTCCTCAACCGCCTGTTCGTGCTGTTCCATGACCTCATGCATGGCTCGATGTACCGCTCGCGGCGGCTGGGCAACCTGCTCGGCACCCTGGCCAGCCTGTTGCTGTTCATGCCGGCCCATCACTGGCAGTACGAGCACAACTTCCACCACGCCAGCTCCAACGACCTCGGCCGGCGCGGCTACGGCGACATGCCCCTGCTGACGGTGCGCGAGTATCACGCGCTGAGCCCCTGGCGGCGGCTGTGCTACCGGGTACTGCGGCACCCGCTGTTCCTCTTCGGACCGCATGCGCTGTACAAGCTGGTGCTGTTCCCAAGGGTGGTGGCCAACCCGGCCTGGCCGGCGCGAGTGAAGCGCTCGGTGTATCTGACCAACCTGGCGCTGCTGGCGATCTTCCTCGGCCTATGGGCGGCCGGGCTGGAGCGGCTGTTCTGGATCCAACTGGCGAGCTTCGCCATCAGTACGCCGACCACGGTGTTCCTCTTCTACATCAACCACCACTTCGAGCAGTCGCAGTGGCGCGCACCGGCCCAGTGGAATTTCGTCGACGCGGCGCTGCGCGGCACCTCGGTGCTGATCTATCCGCCGTGGATGCGTTGGTTCGCCGCCGGCATCGGCATGCACTGCATGCATCACCTGGTGCCGAAAATTCCCAACTACAACCTGGAACGCTGCTGGAAGGAGAGCCCGCTGTTCGACCAGGCCACGGTGATCCCCTTCCGCGACAGCCTGGCGGCGACCCGGCTGCGCCTGTGGGATGAGGACAAGCAGCACTACGTGGGTGTCGAGGGCTATCGGCGGGGTTGATACCGGTCGTCAGCGCGGCTCTTTTCCGCCGGGGAGCTGTCTACCGTTAGACATGTTCAAAGCAGGAGGCAAATCCCAATGACCACCCCGCTGGATATCGACGCCGCCATGAAGCTCGCGTCCGAAGCCTTCCAACCCTACGGGTGCGTGACCAGCGCCAACCCCGAGGACGACAGCTTCGGCTTCACCGTGATGAGCAGCGCCGGCGCGGAGGTGCTCGCCGTGCCGCACGTGCCGCGCACCCAGTACGCCAACCCGCTGCGGCTGTGCGGCGTGATCGAACAGGCGCGGCTGGACCTCCTGCACAAGGGCTGCCATCTCGATCCCTGGACCATGCCCTACATCACCGATCCCTCGGCGATTCCGGAGACGCCGCCGAATTACTAGGCGAAGGTGCCGGACCGCTTTTCGTAGGAGCCAGCTCTGCTGGCGATGCATCCGCGTAGCCACCTTCGCCAGCAAAGCTGGCTCCTACACAAGCGTGCTCGGCGACGCATCCGGGCGAATTCATTCACTTAGAAAGCCCTGGAGCAGGCGAATGAATTCGCCTCTACACAAGCAACAGCGCAAAGCCTGACGCTCTGTAGGGGCGAATTCATTCGCCCAAGGGCTCGATCCATCGAACAAACAGTCAGCCGACACCGTTCGTCATCCCGTGGTTCCGCCGCCGCCAATCGACCTGCCGATACTGTGAGCCAATACCCAGCCTGGCTCATTCCATCCGAAACTTTCGATATTCCTCCCGGTCGGTTCTAGGAAGCGGGCCCGTCCGCGCCCGACCTGCCGACAGGAGGATGCCGCATGCCCAATCTCGCCCGCGAGCCACAGGAACGGCTCGCCGCGGATCGCTTCCACGAGCTGTTCGTTCGATTCCAGGCCGTCCGCGCCACCAGCGAGGCGATCTGCGCGCCGCTGGCCATCGAGGACTTCGTCGTCCAGAGCATGCCGGACGTCAGCCCGCCGAAGTGGCACCTGGCGCATGTGAGCTGGTTCTTCGAGGCCTTCATCCTGCAACCCTACCTGCGCGGCTATCAGCCGCTCGATCCGCGCTACGACCACCTGTTCAACTCCTATTACCAGACCCACGGCACACCCTTTCCCCGCGCCAACCGGGGCCTGCTGTCGCGGCCGACGGTGAGCCAGGTCTACAGCTATCGCCAGCACGTCGACCTGGCCATCGGCGACCTGCTCGCGCATCCGCCTGCCGAGTATGCCGAGGAGATCGCCCGCCGCGTGGAGCTGGGCCTGCAGCACGAGCAGCAACACCAGGAACTGCTGCTGATGGACATCAAGCACATCCTGGCGCAAAACCCGCTGCTGCCGGCCTATCGCAGCGACCTGCGCCCCGCCCCGTTGCAGGCGGCCGGGATGACGCGCTGGCAACGCTATCCCAGCGGCCTGCGGCAGATCGGCCACGGCGGCGACGGCTTCGCCTTCGATTGCGAGACGCCCCGTCACCGCCAGTTCCTCGAGGATTTCCGCCTGGCCAGCCGGCCGGTGACCAACGGCGAGTACCTCGCCTTCATCGAAGACAAGGGCTATGAGCGTTCCGACCTCTGGCTGGCCGACGGCTGGACGCTGAGCCGCCAGGCCGGCTGGCAGGCGCCGCTGTATTGGCAGCGCGTGGACGGCGCCTGGTGCGAAATGACCCTCGGCGGCCTGCGCCCGCTGGATCATGAGGCGCCGGTCTGCCACGTCTCCTTCTTCGAGGCCGATGCCTTCGCCAGTTGGGCCGGCGCGCGTCTGCCGAGCGAGGCGGAGTGGGAGGTCGCCGCCCAGGGCATGCCGGTGCGCGGCAATTTTCTCGAAACCGACCATCTGCAACCGGTCGCCGCCGCCCCGCTCGGCGAAGGTCCCGAGCAGTTGTTCGGCGACGTCTGGGAATGGACCGCCAGCGCCTACCGCCCCTACCCGGGATTCCGCCCGTTGCCCGGCAGCCTGGGCGAGTACAACGGCAAGTTCATGTCCGGGCAGATGGTCCTGCGCGGCGGGTGTTGCGCGACGCCGCAGAGCCACGTCCGCGCCAGCTACCGCAACTTCTTCTATCCCGGCATGCGCTGGCAGTTCGCCGGGCTGCGCCTGGCCAGGGAGGCATGAGCATGACCGTGCACTTCCATGACCAGCGCCAGCGCGCTGCCTGCACTTCGCTGCGCGAGGAGACGCTGGCCGGCTTCGCCGCCGATCCCAAGGCCGTGCCGCCGAAGTTTTTCTACGACCGGCGCGGCTCCGAGCTGTTCGAGGCGATCTGCCGCCAGCCGGAGTACTACCCGACGCGTACCGAGGAAGCCCTCCTCGCCCGCGCCGCCCACGACATCGCCGAGATCGCCGGGCGGGACGCCAACCTGGTGGAGCTGGGCAGCGGCGCCAGCCGCAAGGTGCGCCTGCTGCTGGAAGCGCTGCATCCGGCCAGCTACCTGGGGATCGACATTTCCAAGGACTTCCTGCTCGACAGCACGCAGCGCCTGGCCAACGACTACCCTTGGCTCGACGTGCATGCGGCCTGTGCCGACTTCTCCCAACCGATGGCGTTGCCGGAAGGCTTCGATGGCCATCATCCGCTGGCTTTCTTTCCCGGTTCCAGCATCGGCAACTTCGACCCGGAAGACGCCCAGCGCTTCCTCGGCAACATCCACGAACTATTACCGGAGGGTGGCGGCCTGTTGATCGGCGTCGATCTGGTGAAGGACAAGGACATCCTGGAGGCCGCCTACAACGACGAGGCGGGCGTCACGGCGGCCTTCAACCGCAACCTGCTGGAACGCATCCGCCAGGAACTGGACAGCGACATCGACCCCAGCCGGTTCGAGCACCATGCGTTCTACAACGAAGGCGCCTCACGCATTGAAATGCACCTCATCAGCCCGCAAGCCCAGCAGGTCCGCATCGAAGAGGCCCATTTCGACTTTGCCGCCGGCGAGAGCCTGCACACGGAGAATTCCTACAAATACACCGCCGCCAGCTTCCGCGACCTGGCCGGCAGCGCCGGTTTCGACACCGTCGCCACCTGGACCGATCCGAGGGAATTGTTCAGCGTGCATTACCTGCAGCGCGTGGCGTGAGCAGGGCCTCAGCCCCGCCGGGCGAATGAATTCGCCCCTACGCCACCGATCCATGCTGGCGACTCTTCCGCACCGCCCATTCGCGGGCAGAACTCGCTCCTCCAAATAAAGCAAAGCCGGACTGCCCGTAGGGGCGAATTTATTCGCCCAACCCGGCCCCGCCGGGCGACCGGCCCAGACGCTTCCCGTAGGAGCCAGCTCTGCTGGCGATGCTTCGCAGCCCAGCCGCCGCACCACACCCTTTCCGCTACACCGCGCCCATGCCGTTCGCCAGGTCGTCGAAGATTTCCGGCACCAGCGCCGCCGTATCCTTTTCATCCAGGCGCCGACGGGCCTCGGCACTGGATTCGGTGGTGCCGCCGATCAACCGCAACAGCCGCAAGCCACGCTCGGTGAGGACGAAGTTCTCTCCGGTACCGCCACGTTCCTCCGGGCGGGGTTCGATGAAGCCGCCGTTGAACAGCACGGCCTCGTAATCCGCCGCGTCCTGCTTCATGGCGTCCAGATTGCCTACCGGCAACCCGGCAGCCGAATGTTCCTGCGCCAGCTCTTCGGCATAGGCGCGCGGCGCGAAATTCTTGCCCGCGGACTCCTGGACCTTGAGCAGCAGGCGTTCGATGAGATCCCAGTTGTAGGCCATACCCGATCTCCTCCGGTTGCCGGTCTGCGGCGCCCGAACGGCGCCCTCTATGCATTCCGACCCACCGGCGGCCGGGATGGTTCGAGACGAACGAGCCCCGGCACGGCCGGTCTGAACACACAGGCCCGGTCATCACGAGGATTGCCGCAACATGCCGCTCATCGCCCCACGTTGCCCCATCTGCTTGCTGCTCGCCCTGCTGCCTTCCCTCATCCCCGCCGCCCATGCCGAAAACGCGCTGCGTATCGAGCAGTTGCAACGCTGCGGAGACCTGCTGGAGCAGGAGCGCCAGGAATTCTGCCTGCGCATCCGGGGGCTGGAAGACGGGGACCTGCGCGTGTCGCTCGGCGAGCGGGAACTGCCCGCCGCGAGCATCCGCCGCGAGGGCGAACAACTCCGGCTGAGCCTCGCCAGTGCCGATCACCGGAGCGCTCCGCTCTGGCTGGAACAGGGCGAACGCCGCAGTAACCCGGTATGGCTGTCGTTACGCGGCAGCCACGTCCTCGCAGCCACTCCGGCTGAGGTGGCGAAGAACATGGACGGGCTGACCACCTATGTCGATCTGGTCAGCCTGATCATCGAAGAGCGCTTCGATGGCCTCAAGGAGGCCCGGCGCCTGGCGGACAAGTACGGCGCCCGGGTAGTCGGCGCCATCGCCCCGCTGAACACCTACCAGTTGCGCCTGCCGGTGAAGAATCTCACCGAACGCGACGCCCTGCTCCTGCGCCTGGGCAGCGAGACCAGCGTCGATGCCGTGATAGTCGAGGAATCCGCAGCGGAGGGCGAAGCCGAGGCGGAGCCGGCGCAGGAGAAACCGGACCAGGACGAATGGGCCGCCAATCGCTTCGTCGATGCGGTGAACTACTATCGCCGACGCATCCCGGCGGGCGAGTCGCCGATCAAACCCACACCGATCCGCATCGGCATCATCGAACGCAACGTCGATTTCGATGCCCCGGATTTCGCCCGGTATCTCGGCGATTGCCGCCCGCAACAGCCACGCACCTGCCTGTATGCCCGCGACGCGGACAAGCCGGACAACCACGGCTCCACCGTGACCGGGATTCTCGCCGCGCACTGGGACAAGGGTGGCAACACGGGCTTTCTCAGCGGCCTGGAAAAGGCCAGTGGTGGCTTCGAGGTGATCGTCGAACGCAACTCGGACGCCGGCATCACCGCCAACATCGCCGCCTCGGTGAATCTGGTGGAAGACGGCGTGCGCGTGCTCAACTGGAGCTGGGGCATCCACCGCGTCGGCGCCAAGGACATCCAGGGCGACGAGGTCGATTCGCTGATCCGCTCGGGGCTGGCCATGAGCGGCTATGAAGAGCTGCTGGAGGAGTTCTTCCTCTGGCTGCGCAGCAAGCACCCGGACGTAGTGGTGGTCAACTCGGCCGGCAACGGGTCGTCCTTCTCCGGCACCGACGAGTACCGCCTGCCCTCCTCGTTCGTCACCGACCAGTTGCTGGTGGTCGGCGGCCACCAGCGCAGCGGTCGCACCGATGTGGCGGTGGACGACCCGGCCTACGTGACCAAGCGTAGTTCGTCGAACATCGACATGCGGGTCGACATCACTGCCTCGGCCTGTGCCCACGCCTCGACCCTGCGCGCCGACCAGCGCGGCGAAGTGCACTGCGGCACCTCCTACGCCACGCCGATGGTCACCGGCATCGTCGCCGCCATGCTGTCGATCAACCCGACCCTGACCCCGGAGCAACTGCGCATGCTGCTCCGGCGCAGCGCCATGACCATCGGCGGCGACTACGACTTCGAGCCGATGGACGCCGACGACCTGACCGCGCCGATCCTGCCGTCCGAACGCAACTACGAGTTGAACAACGAGGACGTCGGCCGCTCCGCCCGGCTGGACATGCAAAAAGCGTTGGATCTGGCCGTACAGAGCCGCGACCGGGTGCGCTGAGGCATGCCGGATGAACTTTCCCGGTGCTTCGGCAATCCACCGGACAGGCCCTGCCGCAACGAAAGGAGCCCCCGATGAAAATCTTCATAACCCTGGCCAGCGCGCTTTCCCTGCTGGCCGCCGTGCCCGCCCAGGCGGCCTGCACGCCGGAAGAAGCCACCGCGAAAGCCGAACAACTGGCCGCCAAGGTCAACGAAGTCACCGAAAGCGATCCGGAGAAAGCCGCCGAAATCAACGAGGAATTGAAACGGATGAAGGTCGAGCGTACCGCCGAGGAGTTGGAGAGCGAATGCGCCGCCTACGACCAACGCCTGCAAGAGCTGGAAGAGGCCGAAAAGAAAGCGGCGGACGATTGAGGCCCATTGGCGGCCGGTCGAATGAATTCGCCCCGTAGGGTCGATCATTCGACCACCCGGACTTTTCCAGCCCTCAATACGCCTCGTAGCGCCGCTCGATGGCCCGATAGGTGCCATTGCTGCGAATGGTCGCCAGGCCCCGGTTGAACTTGTCCCGCATCGACGCGGTGCGGAAACCGACACGGTAGGGCGTCGGCGGAAAGAGTTCGTACAGGGTCAATGGCTGCGTCACATCCACCTGATCGGCGACTTCCCGATTGAAGTAGTTGAGGATGCGCAAATCCCCCACCACCACATCGATGCGCCCGCTGTAGAGCAGGCGGTTGCGGGCGATCTGGTGGGCTTCTTCCCGGTAGCGCGGATTGTGCTCCGCCATGGCCTGGAATTCCGGACCGAGCAGGTAGCGGGCACGCTGGAAGGCGCTCACCGAGTAACGGCCGAGATCGGCGATGTTGCGGATGTCGTAGTTACGCGAGGCCAGGGCGGCCGCGACATTGTGGTACTGGATGTAGACGTCGGAATAGGCCACGTCGAGCTGGCCGTGCCGGTTGGTGGTGGCGATGCCGTCCAGCTCGCCCCGCTTCAGCATCAGGTGCAGGCGCTCCATCGGCAGGTAGTGAGCTTCGATGGTATAGCCGGCGCTGCGGAGCGCCGCGTCGACGATGTCGTATTCCAGCCCGCGCTGCTCATTCTCGAAGATATACGGCGGTTTGTGCGTTCCGAAGCCCATCCGCACCGGATCGGCCGAGACGCCGACAGCCAACCAGAGCAGGACCCAGCCCAGAACGCCCCTACCCATGCATACCCCTGCCACTGCCCACGCTGCTTACGCCTCCGGCGTCGGCCGGCGGGTGCCGTGCTGTAACGAGGAAGCCACGAAACGACAGTTTAGTGTTCCGCTCCGCAAATGACGACGGCCTGGGTGGAAAGCCGGACGGCCAGCAGGTGTGCGCGTCCGGCCCGGTGGATCAGAGAATGTCGTCGGGCTGGACGACGATCCAGTTCTTGTCCGCGGTGACCGGCAGGCCGGCCTTGGCCTGGGCTTCGGCGTTCCGCTTGATCATCGCGTCGATCTGGTCCATGTACTTGGCCTTGCGGTTCACCCAGAGGTGGATGCCGCCCTTCGCCACGTCGGTGCCGTGGAACAGCATGTAGCCATCGCTGCTGGGCGTGTCGCCGGCCACCAGGATCGGCTTCTTCCACTCGTCGATGTAGGTGAGGATGGCCGCGTACTTGCCGGACATCCAGGTTGCCGGGGTCCACAGGTAGGGGGTCATTTCCAGGGCCAGGTTGGCTTTCTCGTCGTAGCTGCCGCTGGCGATCTGCTTGCGGGCGGTGGTCACGGCCCCGGTGGCACGGTCCTTCAGCAGGGTGGTGACGCCGATGACGTTCTCCGGCTTGACCTTGTAGCCGTACTTCGGATCGGACGCCACCATGCGCACTAGCTCCTCATGGGCGGCGGTCATGATGTAGACCTCGATGCCGTTCTCCTGCAGCAGGTTCATCAGCTCGACCTGGCCGGTGAAGATCTTCGGCGGATTGATTTCGATGGTCTTGACCGCGTCGCCTTCGTAATAGGTGCTGGGAATCGGCTTGCCGTAGGCCATTAGCTCATCGACGTAGCCTTTCAGCTCCTTCAGGGTGAAGCCAGAAAACACCTGCGCCACCCAGGGGTAGCAGACCATGTCGTCGATCTCGCAGAGCCGGTAGTAATAGCTGTTCAGGCTTTCCTTGTGGCCATTGACGTCCTTGAAGGGAATCAGCTTCAGCGACGGGTCGATGCTGTCGCGGGTCAGCACCCCCTTCATCTCCATGAACGGCAGCAGCGACTCTTCCAGGTCGAAGCGATAGCTGGTGTTGTCCATGTCGAACACGGCATACGCGCCGGTATTGGCGTTGGCCTTGGCCAGTTCGTTCAGTTGCTTGGCGGCCGGCTCCGGCCAGTGCTTCAACTCGACGGCCAGGGTCTGGCCGGCCAGCCCGATGCAGAACAATCCTGCCAACAGCGTGCGTGCAAACGTCATAGTTCGTTTCCCTGAGTGTGCGTTGGGCGAGAAAGCCGCCGCGAAATGGCGACGCCTCGACCGTAACAAAGCGCGCAGCGTGGCAAGGCTTCGTTACCGACTCATGACATTTCGATTACGTCGCAACCCTGTCCATTTGCGACAGAACGACATTGCGATCGGCATCTCGCAATCCCATCAGCCGGGTAAATATCCGTCGATTCATCGCAGCGGGGAGTCGGGCGGCTAGACTCACCAGCCAATGCCCGGAGGGAATCATTCCCTCGCGCCAGCCCAGGAGAACGAAGCATGCGCAAAGCCGAATACCAGCAGCGCGGCCCCGTGCCGCAGGACGTGATCGATGCCGTGGAGTTCGAGTTGCCGCCACCGGCCGCCGGCCAAGTGCTGGTCAAAGTATTGGCCGCGCCGATCAATCCGTCCGACGTGCTCACCCTGACCGGCGAATACGGCATGCTGCCGCCGCTGCCCGCGGTGGGTGGCAACGAGGGTGTCGGGCGCATCGAGGCGCTGGGTCCGGAGGTCGGCTCGCTGAAGGTCGGCCAGACCGTGCTGCTGCCGGCCGGCTGCGGCACTTGGACCACGCATCTGGTAGCCGCGGCGAACAAGCTGATCCCGCTGCCGGATGCCGATCCGCAGCAACTGGCGATGCTCACCGTCAACCCACCGACCGCCTACCTGATGCTGCGCGAGTTCGTCGACCTGCAACCGGGCGACTGGGTGATCCAGAACGTCGCCAACTCCGGCGTCGGCAGCTACCTGATCCAGTTGGCCAAGCTGCGCGGGCTGAAGACGGTCAACGTGGTGCGCCGCGAGTCGGCGGTGGCCGGCGTCCAGGCCGAAGGGGGCGACGTGGTGCTGGTGGACGGCCCCGACCTGCACAAGCGCGTGCGCGAGGCGACCGGCGGCGCGGCCATCCGCCTGGGCATCGATGCCGTGGGCGGACGCGCCACCGACCACCTGGCCTCCTGCCTGGCCGAAGGCGGCACCCTGGTGAACTACGGCATGATGAGCGGCGAGCCGTGCCAGTTGTCGCCGGCCTCTTCGGTATTCCGCGACATCACCCTGCGCGGCTTCTGGCTGGCCCGCTGGTTCCGCAACGCCAGCCCGGCGGATCAGATGAAGGTCTACGGCGAACTGACCCAACTGATCGCCAGCGGCAAACTGCACGCCCGCATCGCCGCGACCTACGACGTCAGCGAGATCAAGCAGGCAGTGGCCGCCGCAGCCAGCGGCGAACGCGACGGGAAAATCCTGATCGTGCCGAAGTGACGGTCACTACCGGCTGGAACTCGTTGTAGGGGGCGAATTCATTCGCCCAACTCACCTCGCCGGGCGAATAAATTCGCCCCTACGCGGACCGGCGTTTCGTAGGAGCCAGCTCTGCTGGCGATGGCATACCCCTTGGAACCGCCAACGCACTGAGCCTCGACCCCACGCGTACAACCCCCTCGCCCCTTTGGGGAGAGGGCTGGGGTGAGGGGCGGAGCGTCGGTCATACCGAGAGTCCCGGAACATCGATACCCCAATCGCGAGCAGGCTCGCGCCTACAACAGAACGAACCGGGGCGAATAAATTCGCCCCTACACGGACCGGCTTTTCGTAGGAGCCAGCTCTGCTGGCGACGGTATACCTCTTGGAACCGCCAACGCACTGAGCCTCGACCCCACGCGTACAACCCCCTCGCCCCTTTGGGAGAGGGCTGGGGTGAGGGGGCGGAGCGTCGGTCATACCGAGAGTCCCGGAACATCGATACCCCCACGAGCAGGCTCGCGCCTACAACAGAACGAACCGGGGCGAATAAATTCGCCCCTACACAGGCCAGTCTTGCTGGCGAAGCGTTCAGCCGGTTACTCCGCCGCCGGCTTCTTGCGCTTGAGCGGCGCCATGCCGTCCTGGCTGACGACGGCCGAAGGCGTGCCGGTCTTCGGCCGGGTAGTGGGCTTGCGCTTCGGGGCGCTCTTGGCGCCGGCCTTTTTGTCGCCTGTCTTGTCCTTCTTCTTCTTGGTCCCGGCCGCCTTGCCCGAAGCCTTGAGGTTCTTCGGCCCCTGGTAGGTACCCTTGAGGCCCTTGATCACCCGCCGCTCGAAACGCTGCTTGAGGTAGCGCTCGATGCTCGACATCAGGTTCCAGTCGTTGTGGCAGATCAGCGAGATCGCCAGCCCCTCGCCGCCGGCACGCCCGGTACGGCCGATGCGGTGCACGTACTCGTCGCCGGAGCGCGGCATGTCGAAGTTGATCACCAGGTCCAGGCCCTCGATATCCAGGCCGCGCGCCGCCACGTCGGTGGCCACCAGGACCTTCACCCCGCCCTGCTTGAGGCGTTCGATGGCCAGTTTGCGTTCCTTCTGGTCCTTCTCGCCATGGAGGACGAACACCTTGTAGTCGCCCGCCACCAGATGGCCGTAGAGCCGGTCGGCCTGGGCACGGGTATTGGTGAAGACGATCGCCTTCTGGTAGGTCTCGTTGGCCAGCAGCCATTCCACCAGCTTCTCCTTATGAGCGGGGTCGTCGGCCGTGATGATCTGCTGGCGGACGCCCTCGTTCAGCTCGCGCACGCTGTTCAGCAGCAGGTGCTGCGGCTCGCGCAGCACCTCACCAACCATCTCGCGCAACGCGGCACCGCCGGTGGTGGCGGAGAACAGCATGGTCTGCTGGCGGCCGGCACACTCACCGGCCAGGCGCCGCACGTCATCGGCGAAGCCCATGTCGAGCATGCGGTCGGCTTCGTCCAGCACCAGTACCTCGACCTCCTTCAGGTCCAGGTTGCCGGCGTTCAGGTGCTCCAGCAGGCGTCCCGGCGTGCCGATCAGCACGTCCGGCACCTTGCGCAGCAGGGCGGCCTGGACCTTGAAGTCCTCGCCGCCAGTGATCAGGCCGGACTTGATGAAGGTGAACTGGGAGAAACGCTCCACTTCCTTCAGCGTCTGCTGGGCCAGTTCGCGGGTCGGCAGCAGGATCAGCGCCCGGATGCGCACGCGCGGCTGGGCATCGCCGATCAGCCGGTTGAGCAGCGGCAGGACGAACGCGGCGGTCTTGCCGCTGCCGGTCTTCGCCGTCACCCGCAGGTCGCGCCCCTCCAGGGCCGGCGGAATGGCCGCCGCCTGGACCGGCGTCGGCTCGACGAACTTCAGCTCGGCCACGGCTTTCAGCAGGCGTTCATGCAGGGCGAATTGGGAGAACACGGGGTTACCTCGACGAAGACCGAAAAAACAGGGTGCATAGCCTAACGTGTGTCGCGCCGGAAAACCCGCAATCCGTGCATTGCATCGTGAACCGGCGGACGATCCGCGCGTTATCCTGCGTGCCGCCTACCGACGACAGCTTGCGCAACGGCGGCCGACACGGGATCGTATGCCCACTTCGCGCCGCCGGCGCCTCAAGGAGACCCTATGCTGAAACCCTCCCGCTTCGCCCTGCTCGGCACCGGCCTGGCGCTGATCCTGAGCGCCCAGCCCGGCCTGGCCGCGCCGAAACACGACAAAGGCAGCCACCAGGGCGGTCACGACAGCAGCGGCGCCAGTATCCAGGTCAGCGGCCCGACCATCGACATCGGCCGGGTACGCATCGTCCTCGGCGAGAACCGCAACCTGATCGGCCCGACCACCGCCCTGCCGCCGGGCGTCAGCAAGAACCTCGAGCGCGGCAAGCCGCTGCCGCCCGGCATCGCGAAGAACTTCGACGGCCGCGTCCAGAGCCAGTTGCCGCACTACGACGGCTACGAATGGAAGCAGGTCGGCCGCGACGTGGTGCTGGTGGCCATCGCCACGGGGATCGTCTACGAAGTGCTGCGCAACGTACTCGACTGAGCGCACCCGACCGATCCAAAGCCCGGAGAACTTCGCGCGATCCGGCGACTCCAACCAGCGAATCCGCGGCCGCAACACGCCGCGGTATCCGGTCGGACATCGCCGGATCGTGCGCCATCCCCGGATGCGCCCCGTCGTGGTCCTTGTCGTCAGCAGCCTGGCTGGAACGGAACGCATCGATGAAACCTTCCCTGATCTATTACGTGGCCGCCAGCCTTGACGGCTATATCGCCCGTCCCGACGGACGCATCGACTGGCTGCAACCTTTCGAGGACAGCGGCGAAGACCACGGCTACAAGCGCTTCTACGCCAACATCGACGGCCTGCTGATGGGCCGCGCGACCTACCAAGCCCTGCTGGCCATGGGCATCGACTGGCCGTACCCCGGCAAGCCGTGCATCGTCCTGACCCGCGCCGAGCACCTGCCCATCGCCTCCTCCGACGTCCGCCTGCGACACGACCTGCCGGCGGAGGCCATCGCCGAACTGGAAACGGCCGGCTGCCGGCGCATCTGGCTGGTGGGAGGCGGATCGCTGGCCGGCACTTGCTACGCCGCCGGGCTGCTCGACGAGCTGGTGGTCAACATGGTGCCGTACCTGCTGGGTGCGGGCATCCCGATGTTCGCCACCGGCCTCGAACACGGCCTCACCTTGCTGGACCAGCGGCATTTCGCCAACGGCGTGGTGCAGATGCACTACCGGCTGCAGGCGGATACGGATAGCCAGGAGGTCGCCGCGTGACCGTCTTTCGCATCGCCGCCGCCTGCCTGTTGGACGCCCAGGGCCGCCTGCTGCTGGTACGCAAACGCGGCACCCGGGCCTTCATGCTGCCGGGCGGCAAGCACGAGCCGGGGGAATCGGCGCTGGAAGCCGTCCTGCGCGAGCTGAGCGAAGAGATCGAACTGTCGCTGCCGGCAGAGGCCCTGGACTATCTCGGGCGTTTCCAGGCACCCGCCGCCAACGAGCCGGATTGCCGGGTGGATGCCGATGTCTTCTGTGCCCGCCTCCTCCATCCGGTGCGCCCAGCCGCCGAGCTGGAGGAACTCGCCTGGCTCGATCCGGACAGCCCGTTGCCGGACAACCTCGCCCCGCTGCTGCGCGAGCAGGTGTTGCCCGTGCTGCAACGGCATCTGGAGGCCGAGACGGCCTGACCTCAGACGCGGGCTTCGCGGGCGGCGCCGAGGGTGCGGACGTACTCGGCGAACGCGACGCAGGGCCCGTCCAGCGCCATTCCGGCTTCGAAGTTGTCGCGCTTGGGATTGGCCCGCGACCACTGGCAGACCACGTCCACATCGATATAGCGGGTGCGGTCTTCCGCCTCGCGAATCTTCAGGCGCAATGCCAGTTCGCTGCCGGCCTCGACCGGTGCATCGGAAATCAGCCGGAAACCGCCGAACGAGATGTCGCCGGCATAGCCCAGCAGTTCATCGTTCTCCCGCAGGAGGACGCGGACACGGAATTGGTTGCGAAAGGTGACGCGGCGGTGTTGGCGCATGCTCTCTTCACACTTCTCAGGGTGCTGGGCTGTCGTCAGCCTGGTGGCCGCCGCGAGCGGTCGGCCATCGGGCTGCGGAGTCTTGTCAGAGCGCGGATATTACCTGCCGCCTTTATCAATCGTTCTCAAAACCCATCAAAACAGCGCTTTTCCATCACATTTCCGGCTTCAGGCCGCAGCAGCCGCCACCAGTCCCGCGCGCATGTTTGCCGCATCGCGACCGAAGCTGCGTGCCGCCTGCACCAGGCAGAGCATGGCGAGGAACAACGCGGCCGGGATCAGGTACATGGCATCGTGCAGGCCGACCGCCTTGAAGGCTTCGGTCATCTCGACGGCCCCCGCCGCGCTCATCGCCGTCTGGGCGAAGTGATCGGAGAGCAGCCCCACCACCACCGGTCCCAGGCCGCCGCCGAGCAGGTACAGCCCGGCGAAGAACAGAGCCATGGCGGTGGCGCGCAGGCGCGGCTCGACCACATCCTGGATCGATGTGTAGACGCAGGTATAGAAGTTGTAGGAGAACAGCCAGCCGATGCTGAACACCGTCACGAACAGGCCGATCTCGATCCGCCCCGAGAACAGCGCGAAGCCGGTGGCGACAGAAGCGACGAACATGCTGAAGGCGCCGAACAGCAAGCGTCCGCGCTCGTTCTTCAGGTGCAGGCGATCGGCGACCCAGCCACCCAGGGTCAGCCCGACCAGGCCGGTGACGCCAACGATGACGCCGGTCGCCAGTGCCGCCTGTTGCAGCGAAAGCAGGAAGTAGCGCTGCAGCATCGGCACCATGAAGGAGTTGCAGGCGTAGGTGGCGAAATTGAAGGTCAGCCCGGCGATCACCAGCCACCAGAAGGTGCGGATAGCCAGGACCTTGCGCACGGGTTTGTCCACCGGCGTGGTGGCGCTTTTCACCGCCTCGGCCGCGCCGCGCTGCGGCTCCTTGATGAAGAACATGAACAGCGCCAGGACCAGACCGGGCACCGCCGCGATGAAGAAGGGCGCGCGCCAGCTATCGAACGCCTTGACCATGGCGCCGATGGTGAAATACGCCAGCAGCAGCCCCAGCGGCAGGCCGAGCATGAAGATGCCCATGGCGCGGGCACGGCGGTGCGCCGGGAACAGGTCGCCGATCAGCGAGTTGGCCGCCGGCGCGTAGCTGGCCTCGCCCACGCCGACGCCCATGCGCACCAGCAGGAAGCTCCAGAAGTTCCAGGCCAGGCCGTTGATGGCGGTCAGCCCGCTCCAGGCCGCCAGGCCCCAGCCCATGATCTTGCGTCGCGCCCCGGTATCGGCAAGGCGCCCGAGCGGCACCCCGGCGATGGCGTAGATAATGGTGAACGCCGTGCCGATCAGGCCGATCTGGAAGTCGCTGAGGCTCCACTCCATCCGAATCGGCTCGATGATGATCGCCGGGATGGTGCGGTCGAAGAAGTTGAACAGATTGGCGAGGAACAGCAGGCACAGGATGCGCCATGCATTCGCCGCTTGCGGGGGATGCTGCATTGTGTCGTTCTCGATCCGATTGTTGTTATAAGCAAGACACGCCAAGGCTTCCGGGCAATCTAGAAGCTGCTCCCGTTGCTGTCTGCGAACATTCGTAGGTTTTATGTAACGCGATGCGATGACGCGGATACGGAAGGGATAGGCGAGGCATTCGAAGGGTCATGTCGTCGTCCTTTACGACCAGGGCAAATCCATGTGCCTGGGCAGTCTAGAACAATTCGTTATAACTGTGATTACCAATTGGTAGAAAAGCACGGCCGCCTTACCGGAACGGTGCTTGCCCCGCCTCTATACTGATGCCAGATTGCCATTGCGATCCGTCGGGTTATTGGCCCAAAACCAATGGAGAAGCTGCACTATGGAATGGATGGGGCTGCGTTTTCTCTCCAGTCTGCCCGAGGATGGGCAGGTCATCCTGGAATGCACCCACGACCCGTTGTTGGTTCTACTGGCCTACCTGGTCGCCTCCATCGCCAGCCTGACGACGCTGGGCATGGCCGAGCGTATCGGCTATGCGGCCCACGAGCGGGCCCGCCTGTTCTGGCGCTGGGGTGGTGCTTTCTGCCTGGCGGGCGGCATCTGGGCGATGCACTTCATCGCCATGCTGGCTTTCAATGCGCCGGTGCCGCTGCGCTATGACCTGCTGGGCACAGCCATTTCCCTGCTGATCGCCTTCATTGCCGCCCTGCTGGCGATGAATACGCTCAGCCATGCCCGCTTGCAGCCGTCCCAGTATCTGATCGCCGCGGTGTGCATCGGCCTGGGCATCGCGACCATGCACTACAGCGGCATGGCCGCCCTGCGCTCCGAGGCCACCCTATACTACGACGCCGGGTTGTTCGTGCTGTCGGTGTTCCTTGCCATCGCCGTCAGCCTGGCCGCCTTGCTGCTGGCGCTGTACTTCCGCCAGGGCAACGGCATTCTCAACCTTTTGTTGAAGTACCTGGCCAGCCTGGTGATGGGTGGCGCCATCGTTTCCATGCACTTCACCGGCATGTGGGCACTGCACCTGGTGGTGCCCGTGGATACTCCTCTGGCCTTGCAGGGCGCGTCGGAAGTGCTGCCGCTGGCCCTGAGTCTGGGCCTGGTGATGTTGCTGATTCTGGGCGGCGGGCTCAGCGCGATCTGGGCCGACCGCAAGCTGGAAAGCAAGGAACGCGACCTGCTGCGGGTCAATACCCTGCTCAGCCAGTTAGACCAGGCGCGCACCTCGTTGCAGATGGCAGCGCACTACGATGCCCTGACCAACCTGCTCAACCGCCGCGGCTTCAACGAAGTGTTCGCCGAGCGCCTGGAGGAACACGTGCAACGCCACCAGTCCCTGGCGGTGATGTTCCTCGATATCGATCACTTCAAGCGGATCAACGACAGCCTCGGCCACGATGCCGGCGACGAGCTGCTCAAGGTGGTGGCGGAGCGCCTGCGCGGCACCTTTCGCGAACAGGACGTGGTCGCCCGTTTCGGCGGCGACGAATTTTGCGTGCTGGTCAGCCTGCACAACGCCGACGAGGCCCGCTACCTGGCCCAGCGGGCGATCCAGGCGATGAAGGAGCCCATCGCCCTGGCCGGGCGCTGCATGGTGATGACTACCAGCATCGGCATCAGCCTGTTCCCCCAGGACGGCGAAACCTGCGAGGAACTGCTCAAGCACGCCGACCTCGCGCTTTACCAATCGAAGGGCAGCGGACGCAACAACATGCACTTCTTCAGCGCCCACCTGAAAGCCAAGGCCACCGTCGAGCTGCAACTGGAAGAGGCGCTGCACATCGCCCTGCGGGAAGAACGCGGCCTGCAGCTCTTCTACCAGCCGATCCTCGACCTGCGCAGCGGCGAGCTGAACAAGCTGGAGGCCCTGGTGCGCTGGCACCATCCGCAGCACGGCCTGCTTTCGCCGGATCGGTTCATCGGCATCGCCGAAGCCAACGGCTTCATCGACGAACTGGACGACTGGGTGCTGCGCCGCGCCTGCCAGGAACTCGCCCTGCTCTGCGGCAGCGGCTACCGCCTGAAGGTGGCGGTGAACTGCTCCGCACTCAACCTCGGCCGCGAGGACCTGCCGCAGGTGGTGGACCAGGCGCTGCGGTCCTCGGGCGTGGCGCCGGCCCTGTTGGAAATCGAAGTCACCGAAAACGCCCTCATGGGCAACATCAACCAGGCCGTACCGCTGCTGCAACGTATCCGTGAACTCGGCGTGTCGCTGTCGATCGACGACTTCGGCACCGGCTACTCCTCGCTGGCCTACCTCAAGCGCCTGCCGCTGGACACACTGAAGATCGACCGCTCGTTCATCCAGGACATCAACAACTCGCAGCAGGATATGGAAATTGTCCAGGCCATCATCGTCATGGCCCATGCCCTGCGGCTCAAGGTGGTCGCCGAAGGGGTCGAGGACGCACAGCAACTGGCGTTCCTCCGCGACCACCGTTGCGATTTCGTCCAGGGCTACCTGATCGGGCGCCCCTTGCCATTGTCACAGTTGCGCGACTACCTTGAAACGGTCCCCTTGCCGCCGAGGATGGCGGCCAACGCCCCGGCGCAGGCGGCCATTCGAGCCGATTGCTGACGACGACCAAGGATATGGTGACCTCCCCCGCTTTCTCCGCTCCCCGGCGAACCGCTCCGTCCGAGGGTATCCCGGCCTGGCGGCTTTTCATGGTCCTGCTGCTGTGGAGCCTGCTGGGGAATGCCGCGGCGGCGGACAAAGTGCTCTACCTGGCCAAGCAGCGCGGGCGCAACCGGGTCGAAACCCTGGACGCTTGCCACACCGGGCTGGTCTGAACGATCAGTCCTGGCGCTGCCGGAACATTTCCACCAGCGTGGCCGGATCGCGTTCGAGATTGCCCTGGCTGCCATGCAGACGCATCAGTTGCGCCGCCAGCCCGCTCAGGGGCGTGGCCGAACCCTGCTCGCGGGACAGCCTGACCGCCGTATCGAGGTCCTTGAGCAGCGTGCGCACGTGCCATTTGACCGGCTCGAACTCGCTGGCCGCCATCTGCGGCGCGAGGATCTGCAACGGCCTGGAATCGGCAAAACCACCGGCCAGCGCCGGGGCGATCAACCCGGCATCCACTCCGGCCTTTTCCGCCAGCGCCACCACTTCGGCGATCACCAGGGCATTGCAGGCGACGATCATCTGGTTGCAGACCTTGGTCACCTGGCCGGCGCCGACCTCGCCCATGCGGGTCAGGCGCTGGCCGAGATGGGCGAGCACCGGGCGCACCCGCTCGATATCGTCTTCGCGCCCGCCGGCCATGATCGCCAGCGTTCCGGCCGCCGCGCCGGGCGTGCCGCCGGATACCGGCGCATCGACCCAGCGCATGCCGCTGCGACGCTCCAGTTCCGCCGCCATCTCGCGGGTGGCGGCCGGCTCCAGGCTGGAGAAATCCACCAGCAGTTGACCCGGCCGCGCGCCTTCGACGATGCCACCGGGGCCGAACACCACTTCGCGCACCACGGCGGTGTCGGCCAGGCAGAGCATCACGATGTCCGCCGCCTCACACAGCTCGGCCGGATTCGCCAGGCTCCGGGCGCCCTGCTCCATCAGCGGCGCGCACTTCTCCGGCGAGCGGTTCCAGACGCTCAGCGGATAGCCCGCGGCGAGCAGCCGACGACACATCGGCAGCCCCATCAGGCCGATGCCGGCGAAGGCGAGAGAAGGCAGGGCGGTGGTCATCACGGGTCTCCTGAAGGGTTCGAATGGCGCATCTTACCGCGTCGTCAGAAACCATCCGCATACGCTGCCTGATGTTTATTCGCCAGCCAGCCTCTATAATCCGCCCGCTTTTTCCGCTATTGAACCGGAGAACCCGTCATGCTCAAGCGTACCCTGGCGCTCGCCGCCGGCTTTGCCCTGTCTTTGTCCGCCGTTTTTTCCCATGCCGCCGAGGTACTGAAAGTCTCGGCCATTCCCGATGAAGCCCCCACCGAACTGCTGCGCAAGTTCAAGCCGCTGGGCGCCTATCTGGAAAAGGAACTGGGGATGGAAGTCCAGTTCGTACCGGTATCCGATTACGCCGCCGTGGTCGAAGCCATCGCTGCCGACCGCATCGACATGGCCTGGCTGGGGGGCTTCACCTTCGTCCAGACCCGCCTGAAGACCGGCAACGCCATCCCACTGGTGCAGCGCGAGCAGGACGAGAAGTTCACCAGCACCTTCATCAGCGCCGACCCCACCGTCAAATCCCTGCAGGATCTCAAGGGCAAGACATTCGCCTTCGGCTCGGTGTCCTCCACCTCGGGCAGCCTGATGCCGCGCTATTTCATGCTGCAGGACGGCATCAAGCCGGAAGAATTCTTCAGCCGTGTCGCCTACTCCGGCGCCCATGACGCCACCGCTGCCTGGGTCGAGGCCGGCAAGGCCGACGGCGGCGTGCTCAACACCTCGGTCTGGGAAAAACTGGTCGCCGCCGGCAAGGTCGACACCAGCAAAGTCAAGGTCTTCGCCACCACCCCGACCTACTACGACTACAACTGGACCGTGCGCGGCAGTCTCCACCCGGCCCTGGCCCAGAAGATCAAGGCGGCATTCCTTGCCCTCGATCCGGCCAACCCCGAGCACAAGGCGATCCTCGACCTGCAGGCCGCCAGCCGCTTCGTCGAGACCAAGCCGGAGAACTACGCCGGGATCGAGGAAGCCGCCCGCGCGGCCGGCCTGTTGAAGTGAACCTGCGTCTGTCCGGCGTGGGCCTGACCCACGCCGACGGCCAGCCAGCGCTGCATGACATCGACCTGGACATCGCCCGGGGCGAGCGCGTCGCCCTCATCGGGCCGTCCGGCGCCGGCAAGACCAGCTTGCTTCGATTGCTGGCCACCAGCCTGAAACCCAGCGCCGGGCGGCTCGAACTGCTCGACGCGGAACCCTGGTCGCTGTCCGCGGCGGCCCGGCAGAAGTTGCGCGCCCATATCGGTCTGATCCACCAGTCCCCGCCCCTGCCGCCGCGCCAGCGGGTGGTCACCGCCGTTCTCGCCGGACGTCTCGGCCAGTGGTCGCTAGGCAAGAGCCTGCTCAGCCTGCTGCACCCGGTGGATAGCGCCGGCGCCGAAGCGGCCCTGGCGCGCCTGGACCTGGGCGACAAACTGTTCCAGCGCTGCGACCAGCTCTCCGGCGGCCAGTTGCAGCGGGTGGGCATCGCCCGCGTGCTCTACCAGGCGCCGGACCTGATCCTCGCCGACGAACCGGTCTCCGCCATGGACCCGGTCCTTGCCGGCCATACCCTCGGTGTGCTCAACCGTGAGGCCGAGGCCCGCGGCATCACCCTGCTCGCCAGCCTGCACGCGGTGGACCTGGCCCTGGCGCACTTCCCGCGCATCGTCGGCATCCGCGATGGCCGCGTCGTCTTCGACCATCCGGCCCACGAGGTCGGCCAGGCCGAACTGGATGCGCTCTACGCAAACGAGCAATTGCAGGCCAGCGTGCCCGCCTCCGCCCCGCCGGCGCCGGTCACCCTGCACATCCCGCGATGCTGAACGCTGCGCCCCGCGATCCCGCCGCCTTGCCGCGCCTGGTCCTGACCGTCCTGGCGCTGGCCCTGTTGTGGCCGGGCCTGCGGCTCAGCGAACTGGACCTGGGCGTGCTGGTGCAGGGTGACAACGCGCGCAGCATGGCCCGCTTCGTCTCCGCCTTCTGGCCGCCGGAGCACGGCAGCGAATTCCTCGCCCTGCTCGGCCGCGCCACCCTGGAAACCCTGGCCATCGCCACCGCCGGCATGTCCCTGGCTCTGCTCATCGCTTTTCCGGCCGCCCTGCTCGCCTCCCGCGCCCTGTCGCTGAGCGCCCTGCCACGTGGCGGGCGTCCAGCCTGGTGGGCGCGCCTGCTGCGCTGGCCGGTGCGCGGCCTGCTGATCGTCCTGCGCAGCGTGCCGGAGATCGTCTGGGCGCTGCTGTTCGTCCGTGCCGTCGGCCTTGGCCCCACGGCCGGCGTGCTGGCCATCGCCATCACCTACAGCGGCATGCTCGGCAAGGTCTATGCGGAAATCTTCGAGTCGGTGGACGCCCGGCCGTCCCGCGCACTGCTGGTCGCCGGCAGTTCGCGGCTGGCCGCATTCGCCTATGGCATTCTGCCGAACGCGGCGGCGGAGATGCTCTCCTACACCGTCTACCGCTGGGAATGCGCAATCCGCGCCTCGGTGGTGATGGGCTTCGTCGGCGCCGGCGGGCTGGGCCAGCAGATCGACCTGTCGCTGCGCATGTTCGCCGGCGGCGAAGTGGCCAGCATGCTGCTCACCTTCCTTGCCCTGGTGCTGCTCGCCGACCAGCTCAGCCGTTTCCTGCGGGCACGCCTGACATGAAGCGCCTTGGCAATTACATCCTGTTGCTGACGCTGTTGGTGGCAGTGGCGGCTTCGTTCGTCTACCTCGGCATCGACCTCGGCGAACTGGGCAGCGCCCGCAGCCTGCGGCAGATGGGGCAGTACGCGGCGAATTTCCTCTCGCCGGACTTCTCCGCCGGGCACCTGCGCGCCATCGGCCAGGGCGCGCTGGAAACCCTGGCCATGTCGGCCATCGGTACGCTGCTGGCGGCGATTCTCGGCCTGGTCCTGGCACTACCGGCAGCCGGGCGTTGCGGCCGACTCGCCCTGAGCGCGTCGCGCCTGCTGCTCAACGCCCTGCGCGCCGTGCCGGAGCTGGTCTGGGCCGCGCTCATGGTGCTCGCCGCCGGCCTCGGCCCGAACGCCGGCACCCTGGCGCTCGCCCTGCACACCGCCGGGGTCCTCGGACGCCTGTTCGCCGAAGCGCTGGAAAACACCCCGCCGGAACCGGCCGAATCCGTACGTCTAGCGGGTGGCGGGCGCATCGCCGCCTTCTGCTACGGCACGCTGCCGACGCTCTGGCCGCAACTCTTGGCCTACATGCTCTATCGCTGGGAAAACAACATCCGCATGGCCAGTGTGCTCGGCTTCGTCGGCGCCGGCGGCCTGGGGCAAATGCTTTACGTGAGCCTCAGCCTGTTCCAGGAAGCCCAGGCTGCCACGGTGATCCTGGCCATGCTTCTGCTGGTGCTGGCGGTGGACGCGCTGAGCGGCTGGCTGAGGCAGCGCTGGGTGGCGGGCTGACACGTAAGGAGCGAGGGGGCATAAACGCTACCCCTCCGGATTCATAGACCGTCTTTTTCCAGGTGGTCGAGGTTGACCGACTCGCCAGAATGCGCACCGAGCTTTTCGCGGATGTCCTCGAACATCCGGTCGTACTCGTCATGGGCGCGCATGATCAGGCTGTGGTTGGTCGGCAAGCCGTGCCTGGCCGCAATGCGGGTAGCGACGGCGGCGAAGTTGAACGCGGTGTCGCGGTGCATCTCGAATTCTTCCTCGAAGCGCTTGCCGCCCACCTCGCCCTCCATGCGGAAGTGCAGCATCGGCCCTTCCTTCGGGTCCTGGCGCACCTCGTAATAGAGGTCGACGGCATACCCCGGCTGGTCGCCCATGGGCGTGCTCGCGCGATGCAGATGCCCCGGTTCGAACATAATGGCGTCCCCCTGCTGATGAGTCGCCTTCAGTCTAGCGTGCCACCGCTACGGTGAATTGCCCTGGGTCAGTGCAGGGAGGGGCTTTCGGCGCGCTCCTGGACCAACACCCAGGGTGCCACCACTACCGCCCACAGGCTCGGATCGCGCGCCAACAGGTCCTGGGCCCGCGTCTCCTCCACCTTGGCCAACTGTCCGGCGCCCAGCCAGCCGGCAACCTTGGCCTGATCATCCTCGGCCACGGCCAGCGCAACTTCCACCAGATCGAGATGCCCCTCCACCCAGAGCAGCGCGCCGCGGGCGAAAAAAGGCTGCAATTCCTGCCAGGTGATGGGCGCGGTCTCGCCGAGCAGCTTGGCATAGAGGGTGCTTGCGTGTTCCGTCATGGCTTGGTTCCCCAGCGAAAAAAGGGCGTCATGATAACGTCGACGCCCCGCCCGGCAAGCACCGGGCGGCAATTGGCGCAGGGCCAGCTATGCTCGTTGGCACTGCCGCCCCAAAAAGGAGCAGCCATGACCTCCGGGTCACCGACAAACCTGGTTCGACGCAAGGAGCACGCCTCAAATAGCGACGCCGTTTTTCTATACATTTGTTGTATTTAAGCGACACATGTCTCGTCATCCCTCAAGTGTCGGCTTTTCAAGCGATAAAGCCGCACTCTACACTGTTCCGGTACAGTTGCCGGGGGTATGACCGGGGCGCTTCCTTCCCGGTTCTGCAGCTTTGGCCGCGAGAACTAAAACAAAACAAAGAGTGGAGCACTATGAATAAGGCTACTAAGCAGCTTTCCAGACTGTTCGCAGCGATGGCACTGGCGGGTGCCACCAGCTACTCCATGGCCGCCGACACCATCAAGATCGCCATGGCCGGCCCGGTTACCGGTGCCGTCGCCCAGTACGGCGAGATGCAGTTCATCGGCGCGAAAATGGCCATCGAACAGATCAACAAGGCTGGGGGGGTGAATGGGGCCCAGCTCGAAGGCGTGGTCTACGACGATGCCTGCGATCCGAAACAGGCCGTGGCCGTAGCCAACAAGATCGTCAATGACGAAGTGAAGTTCGTGATTGGCCACCTCTGCTCCAGCTCCACCCAGCCGGCGTCCGACATCTACGAGGACGAAGGCATCCTGATGATCACCCCGGCGTCCACCAGCCCGGACATCACCTCCCGCGGCTACAAGCTGATCTTCCGCACCATCGGCCTGGACAGCCTGCAGGGCCCGACCGCCGGCAAGTTCATCGCCGAGCACATCAAGCCGAAGACCGTCGCGGTCATCCATGACAAACAGCAGTACGGCGAAGGCATCGCCACCGCGGTCAAGCAGACCGTCGAGGCCGCCGGCATCAAGGTCGCCCTGTTCGAAGGCATCAACGCCGGCGATAAAGACTTCTCCGCCCTGATCGCCAAGCTGAAGAAAGCCGGTGTCGACTTCGTCTACTACGGCGGCTACCACCCGGAACTGGGCCTGCTCCTGCGCCAGTCCAAGGAAAAAGGCCTGGACGTCCGCTTCATGGGTCCGGAAGGCGTCGGCAACAAGGAAATTTCCGCCATCGCCGGCCCGGCCTCCGAAGGCCTGCTGGTGACCCTGCCGAAGTCCTTCGACCAGGATCCGAAGAACCAGGCACTGGTCGAGGCCTTCAAGGCCAAGAACGAAGACCCGAGCGGTCCGTTCGTGTTCCCGGCCTACGCCGCCGTCCAGGTCATCGCCGACAGCATCCAGAAGGCCGGCAGCACCGACACCGACAAGGTGGCCGAGGCGCTGCGCTCCAACTCCTTCGAGACCCCGACCGGCACCCTGGCCTTCGACGAGAAGGGCGACCTGAAGGACTTCAGCTTCGTCGTCTACGAATGGCACCAGGACGGCACCAAGACCGAAGCCAAGTAAGCGTCCCGCGTGAAAACCCAAAGCCCACTGCTCCGTGCAGTGGGTTTTGTTTATCCGATGAGGTTCTCGCAAGACCGCGGAACAGACGCTTCGGCAACGGAACGGGTACGCTGCGCGTCATTTACCCATGGCGCCTTTCGCCCTGCTCCACCTTCGTCCCGGCCACGGTTCTTTGTAAGCGCCTCCAAGCATTCCGGGTATCCGCCGCGCCACAAGCGCCGCTTTACGTGATATCCGAGGAGTGAGGTAAATGCCTGAGCTCTATCACTACCTGCAGCAGCTGGTGAACGGTCTGACCGTCGGCAGCACCTATGCCCTGATCGCCATCGGCTACACCATGGTCTACGGCATCATCGGCATGATCAACTTCGCCCACGGCGAGGTTTACATGATCGGCTCGTACGTAGCCTTCATCGCCATCGCCGGGCTCACCCTGCTCGGTCTCGACAACCTGCCCCTGCTGATGATCGCCGCCTTCGCGGCCAGCATCATCGTCGCCAGTGCGTACGGCTACAGCATCGAGCGCGTCGCCTACCGTCCTCTGCGCGGCAGCAACCGCTTGATCCCGCTGATCTCCGCGATCGGCATGTCGATCTTCCTGCAGAACGAAATCCTGCTGACCCAGGACTCCAAGGACAAGGCGATCCCCAACCTGATCCCGGGCAACCTGGTGATCGGTGAAAGCACCATGAACGGCGTGGTGATCTCCTACATGCAGATCCTCATCTTCGTCGTGACCTTCCTGGTGATGTACGCCCTGACCCTGTTCATCTCGCGCTCGCGTCTCGGCCGGGCCTGCCGGGCCTGCGCCGAAGACCTGAAGATGGCCAACCTGCTCGGCATCAACACCAACAACATCATCGCCCTGACCTTCGTCATCGGTGCCGCCCTGGCCGCCGTGGCGGCGGTGTTGTTGGGCATGCAGTATGGCGTGATCAACCCGCACATCGGCTTCCTCGCCGGGATCAAGGCCTTCACCGCCGCGGTGCTCGGCGGCATCGGCAGCATCCCCGGCGCCATGCTCGGCGGCCTGGTGCTCGGCGTGGCCGAGGCCTTCGGCGCCGACGTCTTCGGCGATCAGTACAAGGACGTGGTGGCCTTCAGTCTGCTGGTCCTCGTGCTGCTATTCCGCCCCACCGGCATCCTCGGCCGCCCGGAGGTGGAAAAGGTATGACTCGCAACCTCAAGACCGCCTTCTTCAGCGCCCTGCTGGTGCTGGCCGTTTCCTACCCGGTGCTCGGCCTCAAGCTGACCACCGTCGGCATCGGCCTGCAGGTGCAGGGTGCCAGCCCGGCCACGCTGTGGACCATCGCCAGCGCCGCCGTGCTGATGTTCTTCTGGCAACTGTTCCGCGAACGCATCGGCGCAGCCTGGGCGAGCGCGCCGAAAGCCCCGGCGATGCCCGGCAACGTGAAGAACTTCCTGACCCTGCAATCGACGCAACGCTGGGCCGTCCTCGCCCTGGTGCTGCTCGCTCTGGCCTGGCCGTTCTTCGGCTCGCGCGGCGCGGTGGATATCGCCACGCTGATCCTGATCTACGTGATGCTCGGCCTCGGCCTGAACATCGTCGTCGGTCTCGCCGGCCTGCTCGACCTGGGTTACGTCGGCTTCTATGCCGTCGGCGCCTACAGCTATGCCCTGCTCTCCCATTACTATGGGTTCGGCTTCTGGACCTGCCTGCCGATCGCCGGCCTGATGGCAGCCTTCTTCGGCTTCATCCTCGGCTTCCCGGTGCTGCGCCTGCGCGGCGACTACCTGGCGATCGTCACCCTCGGCTTCGGCGAGATCATCCGTATCCTGCTGCGCAACATGACCGAGCTGACCGGCGGCCCCAACGGCATCAGCAACATCGACAAGCCGACCCTGTTCGGCCTCGATTTCAACCGCCGCGCGGAAGAAGGCTTCCAGACTTTCCATGAGTTCTTCGGCATCGCCTACAACTCGACGCACAAGGTCATCTTCCTCTACCTGGTGGCACTGCTGCTGGTGCTGATCACCCTGTTCGTGATCAACCGCCTGCTGCGCATGCCCATCGGCCGCGCCTGGGAAGCCCTGCGCGAAGACGAGATCGCCTGCCGCGCCCTCGGCCTGAACCCGACGGCGATCAAGCTCTCCGCCTTCACCCTCGGTGCCTGCTTCGCCGGTTTCGCCGGCAGCTTCTTCGCTGCGCGCCAGGGGCTGGTCACGCCCGAGTCCTTCACCTTCATCGAGTCGGCGATCATCCTCGCCATCGTGGTGCTGGGCGGGATGGGCTCGCAGCTCGGCGTCATACTCGCAGCCATCGTGATGATCCTGCTGCCGGAACTCGCCCGTGAATTCAACGAGTACCGCATGCTGATGTTCGGCGCCCTGATGGTGCTGATGATGATCTGGCGTCCGCAGGGCCTCCTGCCCATGCAGCGCCCCCACCTGGAGCTGCGCCAATGAGCCGACCGATTCTCGAAGTGAGCGGCCTCACCATGCGCTTCGGCGGCCTGCTGGCCGTGAACAATGTGGGGCTGACCGTCAACGAAAAGCAGGTGGTCTCCATGATCGGCCCGAACGGCGCCGGCAAGACCACCGTGTTCAACTGCCTGACCGGGTTCTACCAGCCGACCGCCGGCCGGATCGTCCTCGATGGTGAGGAAATCCAGGGCCTGCCCGGCCACAAGATCGCCCACAAGGGTGTGGTGCGGACCTTCCAGAACGTCCGCCTGTTCAAGGAAATGACCGCGGTGGAGAACCTGCTGGTCGCCCAGCACCGCCACCTGAACACCAACTTCTTCGCCGGCCTGCTGAAGACCCCGGGCTTCCGTCGCAGCGAGCGCGAAGCCATGGAGTTCGCCCACCACTGGCTGGAGCGGGTCAACCTGATGGAGTGCGCCAACCGCCCCGCCGGCACCCTCGCCTATGGCCAGCAGCGCCGTCTGGAGATCGCCCGCTGCATGATGACGCGCCCGCGCATCCTCATGCTCGACGAGCCGGCCGCCGGTCTCAACCCGCGCGAAACCGAGGACCTCAAGGCACTGATCGCCATGCTGCGTGACGACCACAACGTCACCGTGCTGCTGATCGAGCACGACATGAAGCTGGTCATGAGCATTTCCGACCACATCGTGGTGATCAACCAGGGCTGCCCCCTGGCCGACGGCACGCCGGACGAAATCCGCGGCAACCCGGACGTGATCAAAGCCTATCTGGGGGAGGCGTAATCCATGCTGTATTTCGACAAGGTTTCTACCTTCTATGGCAAGATCCAGGCGCTGCACGACGTCAGCGTGGAAATCCAGAAAGGCGAGATCGTCACCCTCATCGGCGCCAACGGTGCCGGCAAGTCGACCCTGCTGATGACCCTCTGCGGCTCGCCGCGGGCGGCCAGCGGCAGCATCCGCTTCGAGGGCGAGGAACTGGTCGGCCTGGAGTCGTCCGAGATCATGCGCAAGGACATCGCCGTGGTCCCGGAAGGCCGGCGTATCTTCGCCCGTCTGACGGTGGAAGAGAACCTGGCCATGGGCGGCTTCTTCACCAGCAAGGAGGATTACCAGGTCCAACTGGACAAGGTCCTGCACCTGTTCCCGCGCCTGAAGGAGCGCTACAACCAGCGCGGCGGCACCATGTCCGGCGGCGAACAGCAGATGCTCGCCATCGGCCGTGCGCTGATGAGCAAGCCGCGCCTGCTGCTGCTCGACGAACCGTCCCTGGGTCTGGCGCCGATCATCATCCAACAGATCTTCGACATCATCGAACAACTGCGGGAGGATGGCGTGACCGTTTTCCTGGTCGAGCAGAACGCCAACCAGGCGCTGAAGCTGGCCGACCGTGGCTACGTGCTGGAGAACGGCCGGATCGTCATGCAGGGCAGCGGCGAAGCCCTGCTCAACGATCCCAAGGTGCGCGACGCCTACCTGGGCGGCTGAACGCTGCGCAATGTGAAAACGGCCCTTCGGGGCCGTTTTTCATGGTGCGGCGTGAGCGACGCAGAGCGTCACAGACGGCATACCCATGCGGAGCGTGGGAACGATCTTCGCCCTCTTCACCCGGACACACGCCGCTGCTGCTTGCGCAGCAGATGCAGCCCATCCCAGACGATTAGCCCGAGCGCCAGCCAGATCGGCACGTAGGTCCAGAGCTGCGTAGACTCGAAGGGCTCACCCAGCAGGCCGACCGAAACCGCGAACAACAGCGCCGGCTCGACATAGCTGAGAATCCCGAACAACCCCAGCGGCAGGCGTCGACTGGCCGCCATCAGCGTGCCGAACGCCAGCGCGCTGAACAGGCCCAACCCCGGCAGCATCCAGTAGAAACGCGGTGCCTCGGCGAACAGCGTGAGAACGCCGGAATCCCGGACCAGCCAGACGGCCAGCGGCACCATCAGCAACACTTCCAGCAGGAAACCGTTGAGCGCTTCCAGGCGCATCCAGCGACGCAGCATGTAGTAAGGCGGATAGCCGACGGCGACCGCCAGGGTCACCCAGGAGAAGGCGCCGGTCAGCCAGAACTCGTGGAGCACCCCGAGCAGCGCGCAGACCACCGCAAGCCACTGCAACGGGCGCAGACGCTCGCCATAGAACAGACGGCCGACCAGCACCATGGTCAGTGGCAGCAGGAAATAACCGAGCGTGACGTCCAGCAGATGCCCGGACAACGGCGCCCAGACGAACAGCCCCCACTGCACGCCGATCAGCAGCGACGCCAACGGCAATGCCGCGAGCAGCAGGGGCTCCCGACGCAAACGCAAGAAGGCGCTGGCCAGCGTGTGCCACTGGCGCATCAGCAGCACCAGCAACAGCACCGCCGGAACCGACCAGAACACGCGCTGGGCGAATACCTGCACGCCATCCAGCGGCGCCAGCGCACGGAAATAGCTCGGCATCAGGGCGAACAGCAACGATGCGACCAGCGACAACAGCACGCCCTGCATGGACACGTTCATCCCCACTCCCCACAGCCAATCCGTTCGCCACGGCAGCGACCTTAGAACCTGTTTACGATCTCGCGAGCTAGAGCCATGCAAGGCCTCGGCGGCCCCACAAAAACAGACCGGGCCGCGTAGGCGAGGACGCGACTGGGGTCGCATTCGACTTTACGAGCTGTAAATGAGCAGTCCGACCGGGCTGGCGATCCAACCTGCGCGGCCCGGTCTGTTTTTAACGCAGCAGGGCCGACGCGCAGTAGATCGTAAACAGGTTCTTAGCCGTTCGCGAGCTTTCAGAAGTGCCGGGACGGCATTGCGTGCACCGAAGTCGTGCATGGAACAGCCACAAAAAAGGCCAGCCGGAGCGCCGGCTGGCCATGGTCGCGCCCAGGAGCATGGGCGCAGGGGGAGCGGGTGAAACGGTCGGTCAGGCCACCTGGGCCAGTTGCGCCTGGGCCTGGGCCAGGCCCTTCTCCATGAACTCGGCGCCCATGTTCAGGCCTTCGGCATGGATGAAGGTGACGTCATGGATGCCGACGAAACCCAGCGCCTGGCGCAGGTAAGGCTCTTGCTGGTCCAGGTTGCCGCCGGCATAGATGCCGCCGCGGGCGGTCAGGACGAAAGCGCGCTTGCCGCTGAGCAGGCCCTGCGGGCCGGTCTCGGTGTACTTGAAGGTCACGCCGGCGCGCAGCACATGGTCGAGCCAGGACTTCAGGGTGCTTGGAATGCCGAAGTTGTACATGGGCGCTGCCAGCACCAGCACATCCGCCGCCAGCAATTCCTCGGTCAGCAGGTTGGAACGGGCCAGGGCAGCCTGCTCGGCTTCGCTCTGCTGGTCGGCTGGCTTCATCCAGCCACCCAGCAGGTCGGCATCCAAATGCGGAACGGGCTGCGCGGCAAGGTCGCGGACCATGACGTCATCGCTCGGATGAGCCTGCTTCCAGCGAGCGATGAACTGCTCGGTGAGCTGGCGGGAGACGGAACCTTGTTGGCGGGCGCTGCTTTCGATTACCAGGACACGGGACATTTGGGATCACCTCATCGGGGTTGTCGTTCGTCGATGGAGGCGAGATTAGGGTGATGCAGATCGATAAAAAAGCGAAAAAAACCGCTAGAACCTATCGATCAAGTTGATTTATCGAAAACGACTCACTAGCCTTGGTCGAGTGCAAACACAGGTCGCCGGGGCGAACACTCACTCGAGGCCGCAGGTCAGCTGGATACGCAGCTTGATGATGCTGCGGGTGAACTTGGCGGTGAGGTTGAGCGTCTGTCCCGGCTTGAGCACCGCCTTGCGGGTGCGCGGCGTTTCCGGACCGTTGCGGAAAACGGCGGTACAGCGTGCCGTACTCTGCCCCAGGTTGGAAAGCGTGATGGCCCCCAAGTCGTGGTCGATGTCCTGGGTGGTATAGGACACCTCCGCGCCGTTGAGCTGCTTTTCCACTTCGATCGGGTAGGCCGCGAAAACCGCCAACGGCAGCAGGGCGATCAGCGCACAGCAGATTCTTTTCATGGTCGGTCTCCAACGAGGGACCGCCAGCTTAGACAAGAGGAGTCCGGGATGAAAGCGCCCCGCGTGACCCTGGATCAGTGGCGGACGCTGCAGGCCGTCGTCGACCACGGCGGCTTCGCCCAGGCCGCCGAGGCCCTGCACCGCTCGCAGTCGTCGGTCAGCTACACGGTAGCGCGCATGCAGGAACAACTCGGTGTACCGCTGCTACGCATCGACGGGCGCAAGGCGGTGCTCACCGAAGCCGGCGAGGTGCTGCTGCGGCGCTCGCGGCAACTGGTGAAACAGGCCAGCCAACTGGAAGACCTGGCGCACCAGATGGAACAGGGCTGGGAAGCCGAGGTCCGCCTGGTGGTGGATGCCGCCTACCCCACCGCGCGCCTCGTCCGGGCCCTGAGTGCGTTCATGCCGCAAAGCCGCGGTTGCCGGGTGCGCCTGCGCGAGGAAGTGCTATCCGGTGTCGAAGAGGTACTGCGCGAAGGCACCGCCGACCTCGCCATCACCGCCCTGAACATCACCGGCCACCTGGGCAGCGAGCTGAGTCCCGTAGAATTCATCGCCGTCGCCCATCCCGACCATCCGTTGCACCGCCTCGGCCGCACCATCAATTTCCAGGACCTGGAAACCCAGATGCAGGTGGTCACTCGCGACTCCGGCCGCCTGCAACCACGCGACGCCGGCTGGCTCGGCGCCGAACAGCGCTGGACGGTGGGCAGCCTGGCCACCTCGGCCACCTTCGTCAGCAGCGGCCTGGGCTTCGCCTGGCTGCCGCGCCACCTGATCGAGCGTGAGTTGAGGGACGGCCTGCTCAAGCCCCTGCCGCTGGAACAGGGCGGCACGCGCAACCCCTTGTTCATGCTCTATTCGAACCAGGACAAACCCCTGGGGCCGGCCACCCAGATCCTCGTCGAGCTGATCAGGACCTTCGATGCCGCTCCCCTGGACGCCCCCTTCGGCGCGCCGCAATCCCCGGTCTGAGGAACCCATGTCCTACTTCGAGCATCAAGGCTGCCAGCTCTACTACGAAGACCACGGCCAGGGCGCCCCGCTGGTGCTGGTACACGGCCTCGGCTCCAGCACGCGCGACTGGGAATACCAGCTCCCCGCCCTGGTCGGCCATTACCGGGTCCTGGCCATGGACATGCGCGGCCACGGCCGCTCCGGCAAGCCGCGCGAACGCTACAGCGTGGCCGGATTCGCCGCCGACGTGGCGGCACTGATCGAACACCTGGGACTCGGCCCGGTGCACCTGGTCGGCATCTCCATGGGCGGGATGATCGGCTTCCAGCTGGGCGTCGACCGCCCCGAACTGCTGAAAAGCCTGACCATCGTCAACAGCGGCCCGGAACTGAAGCCGCGTAGCCCGAGCGATTTCGTGAACCTGGCCAAGCGCTGGCTGTTCTCCCGGCTGTTCAGCATGGAGACCATCGGCAAAGGGCTTGGCCGCCTGCTCTTCCCCAAGCCGGAACAGGCCGAACTGCGCGAGAAGGTCGAGCAGCGCTGGATGCTCAACGACAAGCGCGCCTACCTCGCCAGCCTCGACGCCCTCATCGGCTGGGGCGTGCGGGAACGACTCGCCGCCATTGCCTGTCCTACGCTGGTTGTCACTGCCGACCGCGACTACACCCCGGTATCGGTCAAGGAAAGCTACGTCCGGGAATTGCCCGACGCACGCCTGGTCGTGATCGAGGATTCCCGCCACGGTACCCCGCTGGACCAGCCGGAACGTTTCAACGCCACCCTGCTCGACTTCCTCGACGAGGTCGAACGACAACACTCCAAGGACCCTGAGAAATGCTGAAGAAACTTGTCCTCGCCGCCTGCACCCTGCTGTTCGCCGCCAACCTGCTGGCCGCGGAAAACCCGCATGTGCTGCTGACCACCAGCGCCGGCGAGATCGAAATCGAACTCGAGGCCGAGAAGGCGCCGGTCAGCGTGAAGAACTTCCTCGCCTACGTGGACAGCGGCTTCTACAACGGCACCATTTTCCACCGCGTGATTCCCGGCTTCATGATCCAGGGCGGCGGCTTCGATGCCGAGATGCAGCAGAAGGACACCCAGGCGCCGATCAAGAACGAGGCCGACAACGGCCTGCACAACGTGCGCGGCACCCTGGCCATGGCGCGTACCCAGGCGGTGAATTCCGCCACCAGCCAGTTCTTCATCAACCACCAGGACAACGCCTTCCTCGACCACGGCTCGCGCGACTTCGGCTACGCCGTGTTCGGCAAGGTGGTGCGCGGCATGGACGTGGTCGACCAGATCGCCCAGGTACCTACCGGTAACCGCGGCATGTTCCAGAACGTCCCGCGCCAGCCGGTCGTGATTCTCTCCGCCAAACGCCTCTGAGAACGGCCCGCACAAGCGGGCAATAGGCCGGGCGCGCTCGATCGCGCCCGTGCCGGAAGGGGCGGAACACCCAGACAGGAGCGCCTTTCCGGGCGACAGCATTCATGTTCTTCCGCCGTTTCGAACACCTCATCGATATCTTCCAGCCCGGCCCCGAGGGCTCCGCCCAGCCGGGTGACCGCGTTCTACCTGCACTACCTCCGCCAGGTCTGGCCGACCTTCGCCGTACTGCTGGTGGTCGGGCTGATCGTCGCCCTGATCGAGGTGGCGCTGTTCAGCTTCCTCGGCCAGATCGTCGACTGGGCACAAAGCACGCCAAGCGAACAGTTCTTCGAGCGCCATGGCCATGCCCTGCTCGGCATGGCGCTGGTGGCCTTGGTACTGCGCCCACTGTTCAATGCGCTGCACGACCTGCTGGTACACCAGAGCATCAACCCGAGCCTGGCCAACCTGATCCGCTGGCAGAACCACCGCTACGTGCTCAAGCAGAGCCTCGGCTTCTTCCAGAACGACTTCGCCGGCCGCATCGCCCAGCGCATCATGCAGACCGGCAACGCCCTGCGCGACTCCGCCGTGCAAGCGGTGGACGCTCTCTGGCACGTGCTGATCTATGCGATCAGCGCCCTGGTGCTGTTCGCCGAAGCGGATTGGCGGCTCGTGGTGCCGCTGGCCTTGTGGATTGTCGGCTACGTCGCCGCCCTCGCCTGGTTCGTCCCGCGGGTGAAGCAGCGCTCGACGGTGGCCTCGGATGCCCGCTCCAAGCTGATGGGGCGGATCGTCGACGGCTACACCAATATCACCACGCTCAAGCTGTTCGCCCACACTCGCTTCGAGGAAGGCTACGCACGTGATGCCATCGAAGAGCACGCGGACAAGATGCGCCTGAGCACCCGCATGGTCACCGGCATGGACGTCACCATCACGCTGATGAACGGGGTACTGATCGCCGGTACCACCGGCCTCGCCCTCTGGCTCTGGACCCAAGGCACCCTCAGCGTCGGCGCCATCGCCCTGGCCACCGGCCTGGTGATCCGCATCAACAACATGTCCGGCTGGATCATGTGGGTGATCAGCGGCATCTTCGAGAACATCGGCCAGGTCCAGGATGGCATGCAGACCATCGCCCAGCCGCGTCTGGTGACCGACCGCGAACAGGCGCCGGCGCTGCGCGTCGAACGCGGCGAGGTGCGCTTCGAAAACATCCATTTCCATTACGGCAAGGGCAGCGGCGTGATCGCCGGCCTCGACCTGCATGTCGCGCCGGGCGAGAAGATCGGCCTGGTCGGGCCATCCGGCGCCGGCAAATCGACCCTGGTCAACCTGCTGCTGCGCCTTTACGACCTGGAGGGCGGACGCATCCTCATCGACGGCCAGGACATCGCCGGCGTGGCCCAGGAAAGCCTGCGCGAACAGATCGGCATGGTCACCCAGGACACCTCCCTGCTGCACCGCTCGATCCGCGACAACCTGCTCTACGGCAAGCCGGGCGCGAGCGATGCGGAACTCCGGGAGTCGGTGCGCAAGGCCCGCGCCGACAGCTTCATTCCGCAACTGGCCGATGCCCAGGGCCGCCATGGTTTCGATGCGCATGTCGGCGAGCGTGGCGTGAAGCTGTCCGGCGGCCAGCGCCAGCGCATCGCCATTGCCCGCGTGTTGCTCAAGGATGCGCCGATCCTGATCCTCGACGAAGCCACCTCGGCGCTCGATTCGGAGGTGGAAGCGGCCATCCAGGAAAGCCTGGAGGCGCTGATGCAAGGCAAGACGGTGATCGCCATCGCCCACCGCCTCTCCACCATCGCCCGTATGGACCGCCTAGTGGTGCTGGACCAGGGCCGGATCGTCGAAACCGGCAGCCATGCCGAACTGGTGGCACGCGGCGGTCTGTATGCACGGCTGTGGCAGCACCAGACCGGTGGGTTCGTCGGGGTGGATTGAGCCTTGTAGGAGCGAGCTCTGCTCACCATGGGGGCCGCACAACAAACTCGCCAGCAGAGCTGGCTCCTAGTCTCGACTCCGCTGGGCGAATAAATTCGCCCCTACGGGTGGGCTGCTGTAGGGGCGAATTTATTCGCCCGCCGTTTATCCGCCTACCCCTGCCGATAAGGCAGCAGCTCACAGGCCTGTTCCGCGTACTGGCGGATGCCCAGCCGTTCCTCCTCGAGGAAGTCCGCCACGGCCGCACGCAGCCCGGGATGGACCAGGTAATGCCAGGAGCGGGTGATCATCGGCTCGAACCCGCGGATCAGCTTGTGCTCGCCCTGTGCGCCAGCGTCGAAGCGCTGTAGCCCCTGGCCGATGGCATATTCCAGCCCTTGGTAGAAACAAGTCTCGAAATGCAGCCGGTCGAACTCGGCCAGGCAACCCCAGTAGCGGCCGTACAGACTGTCGCCGCCGAGCAGGCTGAAGGCCATGGCCACCGGTCGCGCATGTTGCAGCGCCAGCACCACACGGATCGCTTCCGGCATGCGCTCAGCCAACAGGCTGAAGAAACTCCGAGTCAGGTACGGCGCCTGGCCGCGCACGTGGTAGGTGTTGGCGTAGCAGGCGTAGACGAAGTCCCATTCGGCTTCGCTCAGCGTATGCCCTTCGCGCCAATCGAAGGCGATGCCCTGCCCCGCCACCTGCTCACGCTCCTTGCGCAGTTGCTTACGCTTGCGCGAGGCCAGGGCGTCGAGGAAGTCCTGGAAGTCGCGGTAGCCACGGTTCTTCCAGTGGAACTGGCAGCCCAGCCGCTCCAGCCAGCCGTCGCGACCGCGTAGCAGGTCATCCGCCGTCGCGTCGGTGAAGTTCACATGCAGGCCGGACAGCCCCTGCTCTTCCAGCCCCGCACACAGCTCGTCGAGCAGCTCGGCGGCAGCCTCGCCACGGCCGAGCAGGCGCGCACCGGCCACCGGGCTGAACGGCACCGCACAGAGCAACTTGGGGTAATACGGAATGCCGGCGCGCTGGCAGGCATCGGCCCAGCCCCAGTCGAACACGTATTCGCCGTAGGAATGGCTTTTCACATACAGCGGCAAGGCCGCCAGCGGACATCCGGCGGCGTCGGTAAGCAGCCGGTGCGCAGAGCGCCAGCCGCTACGGCCACCGACGCTACCGCTGTCTTCGAGGGCGGACAGGAAAGCGTGGCGCAGGAAAGGCTGGTCATCAGGCAGTAGCGCGTCCCAGGCGGCAGGCTCCAGGTCGGCAAGTCGGTGCAGGGTCATGATCGGCATGGGCGCAGTCTGGCCTGTGCCGCAGACGAAAAAAAGCCCCGCAGAGGCGCGGGGCTGGAAAGGAGGAGCAACGTTCTTCTGAGTGCTTAGAAAACGTACTGGGCGCGAACTACAAAGCCATCGCCGCTGTCGTCGCCGTTGGCATTTTCCTGGTTGTCCACCTTGGCCTTGACGTAGGCGCCGCTGAGCTTGACCGCTTCGTTGACGTACCAGTTCACACCGAGGTTGTGCACCTTGCCTTCGACGTCCTTGGAGCCATCGATGCCCACGGTGTCGTCTTCAACGCTGATGTTGTCGTAGCGGTAGAACACTTCCCAGGCGCCGGTCTGCTTGTTCTCCGGCTTGATGGCGTCGAACTTGCCGAGCTTGTAGCCGCGAGCCTCGCCAGTCAGGGTGTAGGCGACCTGGGCGTAGTAACCCTTGGCCTTGATGTCTTCGAAGGCGTCGTCGTCGGCCTCCAGGTCACGCTTGATGTATTCGCCCTGGATCGAGAACGGGCCCATGGCCCAGGCGGCTTCCAGGCCCCAGGCGCTGTCGTCGTCGTAGGAGCCGGCCGGCAGGTTGTTGGCGCCGCCGAGCAGCAGGCGGTTGCCGTTGGTGCCGGCGTCGTTGCCGCCGGAGGTGCTCACGCCACGCATGCCCAGGCGGCTACGGATACGGCCGTCAAAGGCGGTATCGGAGAGATCGCGCTGGGCGTAGTTGACGCCGAGGTGCAGGACGTTGCCGGCTTCGTGCATCGGGGCGAACACGCCGCGCACGTTGAACTGCTTGACGCTTTCGCCGTCGACGTCGTTCTGGTCCTTGGCGCTCAGGCTGACCGAACCGTACAGCGAATCGCCCGCGGTACCCAGGGCCTGGATGCCCATGCCGTTCTGGTGGGAGTTGGTCCAATCGACCAGATCGTAGGCGGCGTTACGCTCCTGGGCGGTCACCCACTTGGAGCTGGTGGCCTTCTCCAGACCGAACTCCGGGTCGAAACGGCCGACCTTGATGGACAGCGGCTTGAAGCCGTTGTAGGCGATGGACGCCTCGTCGAAGTAGCCGTCTTCCGAGCTGCCGGCGTTGTGGGAGAAATCGTAGTTGATGACGTAGGCCCAGTCAGTGAAGGCAACGCCGGAGATTTCCAGGAAGGCGCGACGGAAGTAGGCGGCATCGGCGCGCTCACCGTTGACGGTGTAGAACTCGTCGAAGGTGCTGTAGTCCGCCTGCAGACGGCCGCCGATCTTGAAACCGAACTGCTTGTCGGTGGTTGCGACTTCCAGGCCGCCTTTGGTCTTGATAACGATGTCGGCGCCGTCGGTGGTGACAGTGCCGGCGAAAGCCTGGGCGGAAACGGCCAGGGCCAGGGCGCTGGCGGCGAAACCGGCGAAGTGCTTACGGATCATCGAAGAATTCCCCTTATGGTCTTTTGCGTTGGAAACACACAGGCGACGAGGTCGTGGGTGTTGGTGGGGAATCTTGGCGAGGGGTTATTTCAGCTCAGTTGCTCCTAGATAAAGATTTGATGACAACGGAACTTTTTTAGTCCAGTCGTCTATAAGGCGAAAGGCCAGCCTCCGCTTGGGGGGAGGCTGGCATTGGGTTCAATCCGCTTGGCGAAATCGCGCGGCCAGCCAGTGATCCAGGCTGGCCCAGCGCCCTGCGCCCGTGAAGAACAGGCTCAGCAGCATGATGAAATAGGTGGCGGCGAATTCGATGCCGTTATTGAGCACCACGAAGCGGCCGCTCGCGGTCAGCCAGTCGTAGTTGCCATGCTCCTTGAGGATCGCCCGGGCCCTGTCCAATTTCTCCGCCGCCGCCATCACCCGCTCGTTGGCGAAGGGTGCCGAGGGATCGGCGATGGCCTGCCAGCCGAATTCCCAGTGCACGCTGAACATCGCCACCAGCATGGTCACCATCAGCGGCACGCTGATCCAGCGCACCGCCAGGCCGAACAGCAGCAGCACGGCGCCACCCGTTTCGGTCAAGGCGGCCAGCCAGGCCAGCAGCGTAGGGAACGGCAGGCCGAGACCCCAGTCCGGGTTGCCGAACCAGGCGATGGTGGCATCCATGTCCGCCAGCTTGTGGGTGCCGGCCATCCAGAAAATCGGCACCAGATACAGGCGCAGCAGCAGCGGCCCGAGGAAATCCAGGCGGCGGGTCGCGTCCAGGGCATCCTGGGCACGGTTGAGAAAGGTCAGCATGGCAAACTCCCTGAGCCGATGAAGATGTCCTGGCGGCGCCAGGCTTCCAACAGTTCGTCGGCGTGTAGGTAAAAGGCGGCGTCGGGAGCGATCCCGCTCTCCTCCGCCAAGTGTTTCAGCGCGGCCTCGGGCGTCTCGCCCCCGCGCAGCCGCAGGGCCAGTCGATAGGCGAACGGGCCGAGTTGCATGAAGCGCACGCGGTCCTGGCCATCACGCCAGGCCAGCAGGCAGGTCGGCTGTTCCGGTGGCACCTCCGGCCGGTAGTCCGGGCCGATGCGCTGCACCGGCCAGACGTAGGCCAGCGGCCAGGCCAACGGTGACCAGCCGACGCTCGGCAACTCGGCCGGCGACAGCTCCAACGCCAGTTCCACCCATTCGTAATGGGCCAGTTCGAGCAGGAACGGTGGATCATTGGCGTGCGGGCAATGGCCGTCGGAAAGCCAACCGAGGAACTCCTCGCCGACTGCGGGAAAATACGGCGTGGTGCAGCGATGCCCAGCGAGGAAATCCCCCACCAGACGGCGCCAGCGCGCCTCGTCGAACAGCCGTCGCGACACGGGAAAGCCGCTGGAGAGGAAGCCCTCGATCGTGTTGAAGAACAATTGCTCGTAGATCGCCATCCGCTCGACGGGAACCCCCTCCGGCAGAGGATTAACACCGGGCTGGCGAATCCGCGCGGCGAAGTTGCGTTGCGCTTGGATGCCGGTCATGTGCCATACCCCCGCTGCGCCTCCGCCCTCTCCTGTAAGCGGCGGATACCCTCCACTTCAGCGTACAGCTCGCCCAGCGGTGGGAAGTTGAAGTCCCGCTCCAGCAAGGTCGGCCGCACCCCATGTAGCGCGTAGGTCTGCGCCAGCAGGGACCAGACCGGATCGGCCACCGCCGCGCCGTGGGTATCGATCTTCAGCCCCGGCGCTTCGTCGTAGTGCCCGGCCACGTGGAGATAGGCAATGCGCTCGCTCGGCATGGCGGCCAGGTAGGCGGCCGGATCGAAGTCGAAGTTGACGCTGTTGACGTAGACGTTGTTGACGTCCAGCAACAGTTGGCAATCGGCGGCCTCCAGCACGGCGCGGACGAAGCCGGGTTCGTCCAGCTCGCCGGGCAGCCGCGCGTAGGCCGAGACGTTCTCGATGATCAGCGGACGCTGCAGAACGTCCTGAACGATCCGCACCCGTTCGGCGACGCGACGCACCGTCGCCTCGTCGAACGGCAGCGGCATCAGGTCATACAGCATGCCCTCGTCGGCACAGGCCGACAGGTGCTCGCTGTAGGCGCGGATGCCGTGCGTATCGAGGAAGGCCTTGATCGCCTTCAACAGCTCCCGGTCCAAGGGGGCAAAGCCCCCCAGGTTCAGCGACAGGCCATGGCAGAGGAATGGCAGCCGTTCGGTCAGCACGCGCAACTGGCGGCCGAGGCGACCGCCGACGCCGATCCAGTTCTCCGGCGCGATCTCGAGGAAATCGACCTGCCCGACCGCATTCTCCCCGAGCCCGGCGAGCAGGCCGCGACGCAGGCCGAGCCCGGCGCCGCTGACGAACGACCTGTCCATGACCCGCCCTTCCTCAGCCTTGCTTCTCGGCGCCGCACTTGCCTTCGCCGCACTTACCCTCCGCGGCGGTCTTCTCCCCCTTCGTGGTTTCGGTATCGCCCTGGGTCGACTTCATCTCGCCGCCGCATTTGCCTTCCCCACAGGCGCCCTCATGGCCTTTCTCATGGGCTGCCAGGCTGTAGCCGCTGGACAGCTCCTGGGCAGAGAACGGGTTCTGCGCGGCCTGGGCGGACCAGGTGACCGAAGTCAGCAGAGCGGCACCCAGGGTGGCGGCAACAGTGTTCAGGTGTTTCATGCGGTGTTCCCTCTCATCGGCAGAGCCGGAATGGCTCTCTCGGCACAATGGACGGAGCAGGTGAAGCGGCGTTACAGCGGGGAGGGAATTTTTCTGTGATTGGAGAGAGAGGAGCGAATGGATGGGTGGGCTTTTGGCTGCGTTAGGTGTTGTAAGAACGTCTTGAGCCCAACCGATTACTGAGTTCAGCAGACACTTCTTGTTTCGCCCCCCGGCGAGTTACTTCTGGCAGTCGCCCCAGAAGGTAACCAAGAGGGCTTGCCTCGACATCCAGGTCTCGCTGCGCTCGACTTCCCTCCCTCCATCGCCGTTCCGGGGGCCGGCGCGAGGGGCCATCCCTGGCCAATCGCGCCTCTCGCGGCATCCATGCCGCTCGTCCCCCTACACGACGATTCCACTCGGCCTCCTGACGGGGCGTCGAGTTAGCCAAACCTCTTCTGCAAGTCTTGGCAATGACAAAGCGTCAGGATCACTTCGCTGCGCCGGACAGCATGACTCCCCTCTACCCTTCAGGAAAGAGGGGCTGGGGGAGAGGGGTTTGTCACGTACATAGGGAAGAAAGTCGCACGAACCAATCCCCAATGCCTGCCATGAACTACGAAACGAGATCATCCCGCCGCTGCTTGGCTAGGCGGGCGGACAAGGCATCCAGCTCGGGAATCGGCGTATCCGGCAGGCGCCGCAGCACGGCCTGGCTCAGGCGCATCTGGCGGATGAAGCGGCGGCAATGGCGGCACATGGCGAGGTGGGTTCTCACGGCCAGCCGCTCGCGGAAACTCAACTGGCCATCGAGGAAATCGCTCGAGTGGGCGACCAGTTCCTTACAACTCAACATTGGCCGGTCTCCTCGAAATGTTCCAGGGTGGCGAAAACTTTCAAGCGGGCACGGTGCAGCAACACACGGACATTGGAGAGCGAAATGTCCAAAAGATTACAGATCTCCTCCAGCTCCAGTCCCTGCCGCTCACGCAGCACCAGCACGCTCCCTTGCAGCTCGGAAAGGCTGGCGATGGTCTTTTCCAGGCACTCTCGCAATTCGCTCTCGTTCAGCAGCGCTTCGGGGGAGTCTTCGTGCCAGGCGGAAGGCGGCGTCAGCCAGTGGCCATCGCTGGCGAAACGTTCGCCACCAACGGTGCCGTGGGGCGCAGGCAGGTCGTCCAGCAGCACTTCGCGGCGAACGTGGCGGAGCCGGCTCTTGGCGGTATTGGCGGTGATGGTCAGCAGCCAGGTCTTCAGGCTGGCGCGGCCCTGGAAGCCATTCAGGCTGCGCACCACCGCGAGCCAGGCGTCCTGCACCACTTCGTCGGCGTGCCGGCTGCCGACGATGGCATAGGCCACGGCGCGCATGGCGCCTTGGTAGGCGCCGATCAGTTCGCGAAAGGCCCGGTCCTCGCCCGCCAGCAAACGTGGCAGCAGATCGTCGTCGGCGGGCGACATGGATGGACTCAACGCCTGCGCAGAATCACGCTGCCGATGGAGTAGCCGGCACCGAACGAACTCAGCACACCCAGCGAGCCCTTGGGCAGGTCGTCCTGGTTCTTGTGGAAGGCGATCACCGAACCGGCCGAGCTGGTGTTGGCGTAGGTATCCAGGATCACCGGCGCCTCGTGCGGCTCGGCGTCGCGGCCCAACAGCTTCTTGGTGATCAGCAGGTTCATGTTGAGATTGGCCTGGTGCAGCCAGAAACGCTTCACGTCCGACACCTGCAGGTCGTTCTCCTCCAGGTGCTTGCCGATCAGTTCGGCCACCATCGGGCAGACGTCGCGGAACACCTTGCGGCCTTCCTGGATGAACAACTTGTCCGGCTTGCCGATGCCCTCTTCGCCGGCACGGTTGAGGAAGCCGAAGTTGTTGCGGATGTTGTTGGAGAACTGGGTCAGCAGTTTGGTGCTGAGAATGTCCCACTGGTAGTCGGAGGTCGCCAGGTCGGCGCGCTCGACGATCACCGCGGTGGCGGCATCGCCGAAGATGAAGTGGCTGTCGCGGTCGCGGAAGTTCAGGTGGCCGGTGCAGATTTCCGGGTTGACCATCAGGATGGCGCGAGCCTGGCCGAGCTGGACGGCGTTGGTCGCCGCTTGCAGGCCGAAGGTGGCGGAGGAGCAGGCAACGTTCATGTCATAGCCGAAGCCCTGGATGCCGAGCGCGGCCTGCACTTCGATGGCCACCGCCGGGTAGGCGCGCTGCAGGTTGGAACAGGCGACGATCACCCCGTCGATGTCGGCGGCGGTGCGGCCGGCGCGCTCCAGGGCTTGTTTCGCGGCGGCGACGGACATTTCGCAGAGAATGCCCCACTCCTCGTTCGGACGTTCGGGAATGCGTGGCACCATGCGCTGCGGATCGAGGATGCCGTCCTTGTTCACCACGAAGCGGCTCTTGATCCCCGACGCCTTCTCGATGAAGGCCACGCTGGACTCGGCCAGCGGCTCGATCTCGCCCCGCGAGATAGCGGCGGCGTTGTCGGCATTGAACTGATGCACATAGGCATTGAAGGATGCCACCAGTTCTTCGTTGGAAATGCTGTGGGGTGGGGTGTACAGACCGGTGCCGCTGATCACTGCGTTGTGCACGGTGCTTCCTCTCGTTCGTGGCCACTCTGGGGCAGCCTGGGTTAGGCATTGGCACTGCCAAGTCAGCGCCGGAAATCGGTGTCGTCTGTGGGTCGCGACCGGCGAACCGGAACGCTGTCGCCTCGGACAACATATTTTTCGTTACAGATGCACAAGGGTAACGCCAGGGCACGCAACGTGCACTGGAAACCTGCCGGGAAAATGCGGGATCAGGCCACCTCTTGCGCCAATTCGTCCAGGCCAGGCAACCATGCCGACCGGCGCGAACGGACCGGCGGCTGGGCGAGCAGCGACAGCGGATACTCGTTCAGCGGCCTGCGACCGGTCAAGAGCGAGGCGCCCGGAGGCAGGAGAACGGGGGAGGAAAGGCCGAGCGGCACGGCTCGGCCCGATGGGACGGGAGGGATCGGTCAGCGGCGCGGCGCCGTCATTCCGGCTGCATGGCGAGACCCACGCCGATGCGGTTCCAGGCATTGATCGTGGCGATGGCGAAGGTCAGCTCTGCCAGCTCGCGCTCGTTGAACTGCTCGGCCACTTCGGCATAGACGGCATCTGGCGCGTGACGCTCGGCCAGCAGGGTCAGCGTCTCGGTCCAGAGCAGAGCTGCCCGCTCCCGCGCGGAGAAGAACGGCGTCTCCTGCCAGGTTGGCAAGGACAGCAGGCGGCGTACCGTTTCGCCGGCCTTCAATGCATCGGCGCTGTGCATATCCACGCAGTAGGCGCAGCCGTTGAGCTGGGAAGCACGGACTTTCACCAGCTCGCGCAGGGACGGTTCCAGCAGCGATTCGGCAAGCACCTTCTCCAGGCCGAGCAGCGCGGTAAAGGTATGGGGGGCGACGTCTCTGTAGCGGACACGGGGTGTGTTCATGAGTAGGCTCCAAAAAGGGCTGCGACCCAGCGTCGCAACCTGATGGAGGCCACTGTATTGACCATAAAACCAGCGATAAACTATCTACCTCAGCAAAGTCTGTACGAAAAAACGGACAATCATGGCCTTCGACCGTATCGATGCGATGCGCGCCTTCTGCCGCATCGTCGAACTGGGCAGCTTCACCCGTGCCGCCGATGCCCTTGGCATTCCCAAGACCACGATTTCCGGCCAAGTGCAGGCGCTGGAAACGCAACTGGGGGTGAAGCTGCTGCACCGGACCACCCGCCGGGTTTCCCCGACCACCGACGGCGCCGCCTATTACGAACGCGCCCGCGCCCTGCTCGACGACATCGACGAACTGGAAGCCACGGTCTCGCGCAGCCGCAGCGTCGCTCGCGGCCGGGTACGGGTGGAAATGCCTTCGCCGGTGGGACGCTTCCTGATCATCCCCGCCCTCCCCGACTTCGTCGCCCGCTATCCCGATATCCAGCTCGACATCGGCTGCAGTGAACGCGTCGTCGATCTGGTACAGGAAGGCGTCGATTGTGCGATCCGCGGCGGCCCGATCGACGACCCCGACCTGGTCTGCCGCCCTCTCGGCCAGATGCGCTTTACCCTCTGCGCCGCGCCCGCGTATCTCGACCGAGCCCCGCCACTGGCATCGCCCGACGACCTGCAACGGCATCGCTTTCTGGCGTTCGTCTTCCCCGCGACCGGGCGCCAGTACCGGGTGGTGCTGCACAGGGACGGGCAGACGCACGAGATCGACCAGACGCCTGCCATGCGCTTCAACAGCGGCGGTGCCTACATCGCTGCCGCCGAAGCCGGACTCGGGCTGGTCGCGGTACCGACCGCCGAAGCCCGCCCCCAGCTCGATGCGGGCCGGCTCGTTCGCGTGCTGCCGGACTGGACGCCAGCCGGCATGTCGATGAGCCTGGTCTACCCCTACTCCCGCCACCTTTCGGCCCGCGTGCGTGCATTCGCCGATTGGGCGAGCACGGTGTTGCAGAACGATCCGCTGTGGGCGCCGGATAGATGACCGAGGGAACGAATCCGTCCCGCCCCCCGGCCGTCGTTTCACCGGCTCAATTGCACGCCGCGTTCGGCGTGTTGGCGACCACGGTACTGAAGTGGTAGCTGTAGTCGCCGTTCAGTGCCTGGGTGCCCGACTCACCGGCGTGCTCGCCGATGATCCAGGTTTCCGACTTGGGCAACCCGGCATCGGCATAGGCGGCTATGTCGGTGGTGGCATTGCCGTAGGCACGGACGATGTTCAGCCCTACTTCCTGGCGCAGGTACTTGATGTAGTTGGTCTTGTGCGCCTGGGTATCCGGCGGGATAGGCCCATCGCCATAGGGGTTCGAGCGGTAGTGCCAGCGCGGCAGGTTCTGATGGTCGAACCATTCGCGGGCATCGCGGGTAACCCAGTACGGCCGGGCGGTCAGGAACACCAGTTGGTAGCCCTTGTCCCTGTACGCCCGTACCGTTTCCGGGGCGTAGTAATAGGCTTGCGCGGTCTTCAGGCCGACATAGTCGGCATAGGCCTCGAAATCATTGATCGTCAGGGTGCCGTCGATATCGAACAGTACGGCCGGGCGATTCGGATCGACCACGCTGAGATAACCGTCGACCTGGCTGAGGTCGCCTTCCACCACGAAACGCAGCCGGTACTCGCCCACCGGACGGGTACCGGTGGCGACGTTGATCTTGCCGTCGCTGTCGGTGGTGTAGCGGCCGAGGTATTCCCAGGCATTCATGCCGGTGCCGTAGAGATAGGCATGCACGTATTCGCCCTCCAGATCCTTATGTAGCACGGCGTCGTAGTCGAACTTGGCGGTGACCGTCGCCGCCTGGCCGCTGCGGACCATCTGGTCGTGCACCATGTGCCAGGGCGAGTAGAGGCCGGCCAGTACAGTGTTGCCGAAGTTGCGGAAGCTCTTCTTCGCCGGTTTGGTGAACGCGGGCGGATTGGCGGGGCTGGTGAAATCGGGGCATTGGGCGACGGCCGAAGCACTGCCCGTCAACAGGGCAAGGAGCGCGAGGATACGCATCGGGGGTTCCTTCTGATTGTCGTTGTTTGTCCAGACGCCGGGGTGGCGCGCGCTCGACTGTAAGCAACCCGGATTAATCCTGCATGACCGAGATAAGAAGACCGGTCACGGCGCAAACACTTTCATGGTGTGGCGAGCCGCTTTAGCCCGCCGTTTAAGACGTTCCGGCCGATTTCAGGCCTCCCGGGAGCCGAATCGCATGACTTTTCGGATTTGTGAACGACCTCGGGTTTTCGAGGGCAGGGTAAACACTTGCTGCGGACCGGAGGCTCCAGTAGCTTCGATCCCTCTCCCGCCCCGGACGACGCACCATGGCACTTCACCTCTGGCTCCTATACCTCACCGCCGTGATCGGCCTGTCGCTGACGCCCGGCCCCAATGGCCTGCTCGCGCTGTCCCACGGCGCGCTCTATGGGCACCGCCGGGCGCTGTTCACCGTGGCGGGCGGCCTGCTCGGTTTCGTCGTGCTGATGGCCTTGTCGATGTTCGGCATCGGCGCCTTGCTACAGGCATCCGCCGACGCGCTGACTCTCCTCAAATGGATCGGCGGCGCCTACCTGGTCTGGCTTGGCATCCAGCTCTGGCGCTCTCCGCCGCTGCGCCTGACCAACCTCGACGACGCGACGGCCAGGCCGGGCGCGCAACTGTTCCGCCAGGGTCTGTTCTCCGCCTTGTCCAATCCCAAGGTGATCCTGTTCTTCGGCGCCTTCCTGCCGCAGTTCCTCGACCCGCAGCGGCCTCTATGGCTGCAGTTCGCGGCGATGGCGCTGACCTTCGCCCTGGTGGAAGGCATCGTCGAATACGTTCTCGCCCGCCTCGCTCACCGCATCCGCCCCTGGCTGGAGCGCAGCGGCAAGGGATTCAACCGTGTCTGCGGCGGCTTGTTCGCCGCCATGGGCGCGGCGCTACCGACGGTGAGATGACGGTCCGCAGCGCCAAACGACTTCTTGTAGGGGCGAATTCATTCGCCCCCGCGACCGCCTAACGGGGAACATCCTCGAACGGCAAGTACCAGAACAGCGCGATCTCGCGAGTCTGCGGCGACAGGCCGCGATACAGGAAGCGGTCGATGCCCTCCAGGCGGAAGCCATAGCGCTGGTAGAACAGGCAGGCCGCGACGTTGTTGGACTGGGTTTCCAGGGTGACGCCAGCCAACCCCTGGCGTCTGGCCCAGGCCACGGCGGCATCCATCAGCACACGCGCCACGCCATGACGGCGCATGGTGCGCTCCACGGCAAGGTCTTCGACCAGGGCGAAGCCGTTCCAGTGGCAACTGATCGCCAGGTATCCGGCCCACTGCCCCTCGACAACCGCCGCGAGCAATGCCTTGTCCGGCGCATCCAGGTAATCGCGATAGTCTTCCAGGTCGCTCTCGTAGTCCTTGCTATAGGGTTCCAGCGGAGCCAGGCAGTGACTGACATCCGTGTCGAACGCCGGCAGGAGCTCATGTTCGACCAGAAAGCCGAAATCGCCCTGCTGCGCCCAGGCGAACAACGATTCGTCGACGGGTCGGAGTTCAACCATGGACTCAGCGCTCGACCGGGCGAATATCGAAGCCGCCGTTGGCCTCGCTGACGATGCGGAAATGTACGTTCTCGCCGTCCTGTAGCTGGAAGGCGCGGTGGATATTCAGGCGAGCCATGGCACAAATGCCTTCGTCCTGCTTGTCCGGGCCGATCCCGACTAGATGGCCACCGGGGGGCAGGTGGAAACTGGCCGATTCGCCGACATGGATGCGCGCGGCGACCTGCTTGTCCACCAGCACGGCGACATAGCAGCCGCCGCCGAGGAACCCGAGGTCACGTTCCACCACCAGTTGGCCGCTGCCCGCGTCGGCCTCCTGAAAGGCCAGCAGGCGGTCATCCGGGACCGGGGCCACCTTGTCCGGCGCTGCGGGAAAGGACGAGCAGCCGGCCAGCGCCAGCACAGGTAATACCGCGTGGATCAATCGCATGAAATCCCTCCGTGGTCCGATGGCGTCGCCTTGGGCAGGCGCGACGAGGGGGCATTATTGGCAGTCCCGCCGGGATGACTCAAGGGTTCTGTCGGAGCCTCGGCATTTCTTGTAGGGGCGAATTCATTCGTCCACGCAGCCCCGCCGGGCGAATAAATTCGCCCCTACAGCCGTCATTCCCAAGGGCCTCCGCGTGCTCCATCGCGAGCAGGGCTCGCTCCTACAGGATTCCCACAGGCTGAGCACCACGTCGGCTCCTGCTTTTGTAGGAGCCAGCTCTGCTGGCGAAGCGTTGCCGAGCCCACGCGCCTCATCAGGCCTCCACCACGCTCCACTGCTTGCCCAGGCGCTTGTCGGAAACGGGCATCTTCGTACCGAGCTGCTGGGCGAACAGCGAAACGCGGTACTCCTCCAGCATCCAGCGATACAGCGTCAGATTCGGATCGCGCTTGCCTTCCTGGACGTGCTTGGCGGCCCGGGCCTGGTACTGCTCCCAGTAGCCGGCCAGCTCGCCGGCCCAGACACGGTCGCGCTGCACCTGGGCGCCAACCTTGTCCAGGCGCTGTTCGACGGCCTTCAGATAGCGCGGGTACTCCTTGAGCCATTCGCCCGGCGTCTCGCGGACGAAGCCCGGATAGACCAGATTGGCCAGCTGCGCCTTGATGTCATTCAGCGCCACTGCCTGGGCCAGGTCGATACGGCCCTTGAAGCGTTTCTGCAGGCCGTGCCATAGCTTGAGAATGTCCAGCACCAGCCGGGCCAGGCGCTCGGCGTGCTCGGTCCAGGCGCCGCGCTTTTTCTCCGCGAGTGCGGCAAGCGCCGCACCGTCGCGCGGCAGCGTGGGCTCGCCATCGAGGATGCAGCTGTCCAGGCTGGCCAGGAGGATGTCCTCCACCAGTGCATCGACACGGCCCAGGTCGCGATAGAGCAGGCCCAGCTCGGTCAACCCCGGCAGCTTGCCGCGCAGGTACTTCGCCTGCTCGGCCAACTGTTGCAAGAGCAGGCGTTGCAAGGCGCGGCGGTGCTGGAACTCGGCTTCGGCCTGGGTCGGGAAACGCCCCTCCTTGACCACCCCACCCTCTTCCACCAGCGCCGGGTAGACCGTCAGCGACAGGCCGGCGACCTTCTGCTGGGCCTTTTCCGCCACCTGGGCGAACGCCTTGGCCTCCACCGGCTTGGCCTCGGCCTTGCGCTCCGGCAGCGCCAGCGCCGCCTGGCTGGCTTCGGCGAAGCGCGCGGTCAATTCGGCCAGGTCGCGGCCTTCGCCGAGGAACTTGCCGCGCGCATCCACCACCTCGATGTTCATCTTCAGGTGACCGTCCAACTGCGCGGCGGCCTCCGCCCAGGCCTCCTCGGGCACCCGGGCGCCGGTCATGCGCTGCAATTCGCGGCCAAGGGATTCCGGCAGGCTGCCCTGTCCGAATGCCAGCTTGGCCAGGGCGGCGCCGACGAAATCAGGCACCGGCACGAAGTTCTTACGGATCGCCTTGGGTAGGTTGCGCACCAGCGCCACGGCCTTGGTTTCCAGCAAGCCGGGGACCAGCCAGTCCAGGCGCTCGCCCGGCAACTGCGGCAGCAGCGGCGCCGGCACCCGCACGGTGACGCCGTCACGCGGATGCCCGGGCTCGAAGTGGTAGGTCAGCGGCAGCTCCAGCTCACCCAGGCGCAGGCGGTCCGGGTACTGCGCAGCGGTGACCTCGCTGGCCTCGCGGGCCAGCACGTCCTCTTCGCGCATGATCAGCAGTTGCGGATTCTTCTCGCTCTCGCGCTTGTACCAGCTCTCGAAACTGGCGGCCTGGTAGATGTCCTGCGGCAGGCGGGCGTCGTAGTAGCCGAACAGGGTTTCCTCGTCGGCCAGGATGTCGCGCCGGCGGGCCTTGGCTTCCAGCTCGTCGAGACGCTCCAGCAACTGGCGGTTGGCGCTCAGGCAACGGGCGCGGCTGTTGATTTCGCCACGCACCAGCCCCTCGCGGATGAACAGCTCGCGCGCCACCGGCGGATCGATGGGGCCGTAGTGCACCGGGCGGCGGCCGACCACGATCAGTCCGTAGAGGCTGACCTGCTCGTAAGCGACGACCTGGCCGCGCTTCTTCTCCCAGTGCGGCTCCAGGTGGTTCTTCTTGATCAGGTGGCCGGCCAGCGGCTCGATCCAGTCCGGCTCGATGCGCGCCACCATGCGGGCGAACAGCTTGGTGGTCTCCACCAGCTCGGCGGCCATGATCCACTGCGGACGCTTGCGCGCCAGCACCGTGGAGGGGTGAATCCAGAAGCGCCGCTGGCGCGCACCGTTGTAGTCGCCTTCTTCGGTCTTCTGGCCGATCTGGCTGAGCAGGCCCGCCAGGATCGCCTTGTGTACCGCGGCGTAGTCGATGTCGCGGCGGGCGGCATCGCCGGACGCCCCGGCATTTCCGGGTGATGTTCCGGCGTTCTGTTTGTGCAAGTCGGTTTGCTGGCGAACAGGCTTTCCTTGGCCGCCTGGCTCGCCTTTGCGCGCTCCGGACTGGCTCTCGGAGAGTTTCAACTCACGGGCGATCAGCACCAATTGGCGGTGGGCATCGCGCCATTCGCGCAAGCGCATGTAATTGAGGAAGTTCTTTCGGCACCAGTTGCGCAGGGCGTTGGAGCCCAGCGCCTGACGCTGTTCCTCGAAGCCGCGCCAAAGGTTGATCAGCGCGGCGAAGTCGGAATCCGGGTCCTTCCACTGGGCATGGGCCTGGTCGGCGGCCTGCTGGCGCTCCACCGGACGCTCGCGCGGGTCCTGCACGGACAGTGCGCTGGCAACGATCAGCACTTCTTCCAGGCTGCCCTGGCGTGAGGCCTCGAGGATCATCCGGCCGAGGCGCGGGTCCACCGGCAGGCGCGCCAACTGGCGGCCGACGGGGGTGAGCTGGCCTTCGCGGCTGACCGCCGAGAGCTCCTGCAGGAGGGTGAAGCCGTCCTTGATCGCTTTGCCGTCCGGCGGCTCGATGAAGGGAAAATCCTCGATATTGCCAAGACGCAGATGGAGCATCTGCAGGATTACCGCGGCGAGGTTGGTCCGCAGGATTTCCGGGTCGGTGAATTCAGGACGGGCGAGGAAATCCTCCTCGCTGTACAGGCGCACGCAGATGCCGGGTTCGACCCGTCCGCAGCGGCCCTTACGCTGGTTGGCGCTGGCCTGGGATACCGCCTCGATGGGCAGGCGCTGGACCTTGGCACGGTAGCTGTAGCGGCTGATCCGCGCGGTGCCGCTGTCGATCACGTAGCGGATGCCCGGCACGGTGAGCGAGGTCTCGGCGACGTTGGTGGCGAGGACGATCTTGCGCCCCGGCATGGGCTGGAAGATTTTCTGCTGCTCGGCCGGGGTCAGGCGTGCGTACAGCGGCAGCACTTCGGTGTGGCGCAGGTTGGCCTTGCGCAACACCTCGGCGGCATCGCGAATCTCCCGTTCGCCGGGCAGGAACACCAGCACATCGCCGGGACGCTGGCCGACGCTGCGTTCGTGGGCCTCGATCTCCTCCAGCGCGCGCAGGATGCCCTGGTCGACGCTGAGGTCGTCGAACAGCGGCTCTCCCTCTTCGTCCAGTTCGGCGGCCAGCGGCCGGTACCAGGTTTCCACCGGGTAGGTCCGCCCGGACACCTCGACGATGGGCGCATCGCCGAAGTGGCGGGAGAAGCGCTCCAGGTCGATGGTCGCCGAGGTGATGATCAGCTTGAGGTCGGGGCGGCGCGGCAGCAGGGTCTTCAGGTAGCCGAGCAGGAAGTCGATGTTCAAGCTGCGCTCGTGGGCTTCGTCGACGATGAGGGTGTCGTAGCGTTCGAGGAAGCGGTCGTGCTGGGTCTCGGCGAGGAGGATGCCGTCGGTCATCAGCTTGATCAGGCTGCGCTCGTTGGACTGGTCCTCGAAACGCACCTGATAGCCCACCAGCTCACCCAACGGGCTGCCGATCTCCTCCGCCACCCGCGTCGCCACGCTGCGCGCCGCCAGGCGCCGAGGCTGGGTGTGGCCGATCAGGCCGTGCACGCCGCGGCCGATTTCCAGGCAGATCTTCGGCAACTGGGTGGTCTTGCCGGAGCCCGTCTCACCGGCGATCACCACCACCTGGTGCTTGTCCAGCGCGGCCTTGATCTCGTCGCGCTTGGCGGCGATCGGCAAGGCGTCGTCGTAGCGCATCGCCGGCACGCTCTGCCGGCGCGCCTCGACCCTGGCCTTGGAGGCCTGAAAGCGCTCGATCCACTGCGCCAGCTTCGCCTCGTCCGGCGCGCCGCCCTTACGCAGCTCGTGCAACTGCCGGCGCAGACGGTGGCGGTCGGCGATCAGGGTCTGGTCGAGGTTCTTCAGCAGTTGATCGAAGGAAGGCGTCGGAGCGGTCATCGGCAACGTCGGGACAATTCACATAAAGAGCGGGATTGTCGCAGATTTGCCCTGCCGAGGGGCATTCGAATGGTGCTCGGCTGGATGCCTCGACGGGCGAATAAATTCGCCCCTAGAACGAACCGGACTGGTGTTTTTTCGTAGGAGCCAGCTCTGCTGGCGAAGCTTCTGCGCAGTCCATTCGCGAGCAAAGCTCGCTCTACAAGGGCCACGCCGGAGGTCCGCGCAGGGGCGAAGTTATTCGCCCACAACCGCCCGGCGCAACCGGCTTAAATCAGATACGGAACTGCCCCACCAGCCGCTGCAACTGCTCGCCGAGGGCCTTCAATTCCTGGGCGGTCTGCGCGCCCTGGCTGGCGTCATCGGCCACGCCATCCACGGCAACGGCGATCTGGTGCACGCTGCGATTGATCTCCTCGGCGACGGCGGTCTGCTCTTCCGCCGCGCTGGCGATCTGCGCGTTCATCGAATTGATGGTGCCGATCAGGGTGGCGATGGCATCCAGCGATTCGCCGGCCTGGTTGGCCTGCAGGCTGGTCTGCTCGCCCATGTCGCTGGCTCGGCGCATGGCGTCCACCGCCTGGAGGGTGGCGTTCTGCAAGCGGTCGATCATGCCCTGGATTTCGCCGGTGCTCTGCTGGGTGCGGCTGGCCAGGGCGCGGACCTCGTCGGCGACCACCGCGAACCCACGCCCGGCCTCGCCGGCGCGGGCCGCCTCGATGGCGGCGTTGAGGGCCAGCAGGTTGGTCTGGTCGGCGATGGAGCGGATCACTTCGAGCACACCGACGATACCCTGCACATCCTGGCGCAGGCCTTCGAGGGAATCGCTGGTGCTGCCCAGGCCGACGACCAGTTCGCGAATCTGGCCGATGCTCTGGTCCACCACGCGCTTGGCGTCGTGCCCCTGGCGATCGGTTTCGCTGGCGGCTTCGGCGGCGCGCTGGGCGCTCATCGCCACTTCATGGGCAGCGGCGGACATCTCGTTGATCGCGGTAGCGGTCTGGTCGGTCTCGTGGCGCTGCCCGGTCATCGCCTGTTCCGAGCGCTCGGCCTGTGCGGCCACGGCGCTGACCAGGCTGGACAACCGGGTGGTGGTGTCGGCCACCTGGCGAACCAGGGCATGGATCTTTTCGACGAAGCGGTTGAAGGAAACCGCCAGTTGGCCCAGCTCATCCCTGCCCATCGCCGGCAGCCGGTGGGTGAGATCGCCCTCGCCCGCCGCCATGTCGTCCAGGTTGGCCTTGAGCAGTTGCAAGGGACGCAGGATGCCGTTGGTGATCGGCAGCGCCGTCACGGCGATCAACGCCAGCAACGCGAGGGCCGAGCCCATCATGATCAGCAGCAGGTGGTCGATGCGTTCCTGGAACACTTCACGGGCGCTCTGCACATCACGTTCGACGCCATCCAGGTTGAGCGAGGTACCGATCACCAGGTTCCATTTCGGCAGGTACTCGGCATAACCGATCTTCGGCACCAGGGTATCGCTGCCCGGCACGACGAAGCTGTAGGCAACGACATGGCTGCCATCCTTGCCCGCTTTGACCAGCTCGCGAATGGCATAGACGCCGTTGGGATCGCGGTAATCGCTGAAGTCGTCGCCGATGCGCTCGTTGGTATCCGCCTGGAAGACCCGCCGGTGATTGCCGTCGTAGCCCCAGAAATAACCGCCGTTGCCGTAGGACAGGCGCTTGAGCAACGCCACGGCTTCGTCCCGCGCCGCCATGTCGTCCTGGGCGGAGGCCTCATGGATCGGGCGGATCGCATCGAGGGCCAAATCCACGTAATGCTGCAATTCGTTGCGTCGGTCCTGGGTCAGGCTCTGGCGGGTCTGCTCCTCCTGTTGGTCGGCGAGCTGCTGGAGCACCAGCGTGGCAACCAGGCTGAGGATGATCGCCAGGGCGAAGATCGGCCCGAGCGTCAGCAGGAGAATTTTGGTGCGGAGTCCAAGCGACGAAAGCATGTTCATACACCTACAACCTGAAAGGTTTTTGAATGATGCCATTTTGCCGCTTTTCGCGCACAAAAAAACCCGCCGAAGCGGGTTTTTCCGTCATCCCTAAGTCTTATTTCTTGCCGAGTTTCTTCAGCTCTTCGTCACGCAACTCGCGGCGCAGGATCTTGCCGACGTTGGTGGTCGGCAGGCTGTCGCGGAACTCGACGGACCTCGGCACCTTGTAGCCGGTGACGTTGGCGCGCATGTGATCCATCACCTGCTCCTTGGTCAGGCTTTCACCCGGCTTGACCACCACGAAGACCTTGATCGCCTCGCCGGACTTCTCGTCCGGCACGCCGATGGCCGCGCACTGCAGCACGCCCGGCAGGGTCGCCAGCACGTCTTCCAGCTCGTTCGGGTACACGTTGAAGCCGGAGACCAGGATCATGTCCTTCTTGCGGTCGACGATGCGCATGTAGCCATCGTCCTGGATCACCGCGATGTCGCCGGTCTTCAGCCAGCCGTCAGCGGTGAGAATGTCGTCGGTGGCCTCCTGGCGCTGCCAGTAGCCCTTCATCACCTGCGGGCCTTTGACGCACAGCTCGCCGATGGCGCCCATGGGCAGGTCGTTGCCTTCGTCGTCGATCACCTTGCATTGGGTCGACGGCAGCGGAATGCCGATGGTGCCGACCTGGATGTTCTGGAACGGGTTCACCGACACCACCGGGCTGGTCTCGGTCATGCCGTAGCCTTCGCAGATCGGGCAGCCGGTGACTTCCTTCCAGCGCTCGGCCGTGGCCAGTTGCAATGCCATGCCGCCGGACAGGGTGAGCTTGAGCTGGGAGAAATCGAGGCGGCGGAAATCCTCGTTGCTGCACAGGGCGACGAACAGGGTGTTGAGGCCGACGAAACCGGTGAAGCGGTACTTTTCCAAGTCCCGGATCATGCCCGGCAGGTCGCGCGGGTTGGTGATCAGGACGTTGTGGCAGCCGTTCAGCATCATCGCCATGCAATGGAAGGTGAAAGCGTAGATATGGTACAGCGGCAGCGGTGCGACGACCGTCTCGCGGCCCTCGTCCAGGTTGGCGCCCATCAGCTCCTTGCACTGCAGCATGTTGGCGATCAGGTTGCGGTGGGTCAGCATCGCGCCCTTGGCCACGCCAGTGGTGCCGCCGGTGTACTGCAGCACGGCGACGTCGCCGCTGGCCGGGTTGGCATCCTGCGGCGCCTTGCCGCGGCCCTTGGCCAGGGCCTCGGTGAACTTCACCGCCTGCGGCAGGTTGTAGGCCGGCACCATCTTCTTCACGTACTTGACCACGCTGTTGACCAGCAGGCGCTTGAGCGGCGGCAGCATGTCGCCGACTTCGGTGACGACGACGTGGCGCACGCCGGTCTTCGGCAGGACTTCCTCGGCCAGGTGGGCCATGTTGGCCAGGCAGATCAGCGCCTTGGCGCCGGAATCGTTGAACTGGTGCTCCATCTCCCGCGCGGTATACAGCGGGTTGGTGTTGACCACGATGAAGCCAGCGCGCATCGCACCGAACACCACGACGGGGTACTGGAGAACGTTCGGCAACTGCACGGCGATGCGGTCGCCCGGTTGCAGGTCGGTGTGCTGTTGCAGGTAGGCGGCGAAGGCGCCGGAGAGTTCGTAGAGTTCGCCGTAGGTCAGGGTCTTGCCCAGGTTGCTGAAGGCAGGCTTGTCGGCAAAGCGTTGGCAGGACTGTTTCAGCACCGCCTGGATGTTCGGATACTGGTCGGGATCGATCTCGGCAGCGACCCCGACAGGGTACTTGTCCTTCCAGAAATTTTCGGTCATGGAAGCCCACTCCTGAGCACAGCTGGTATCACCGCGCGCGGCGGTTGTTGTTGTGTTTGCGGTCTTTTCTGTCGCAGACCGGCAAAAAAGCGCGCCGAGAGTAGCAGCTTTGCCAGGGTGGAACCAGAGCCAAGCACAGCCTTGCCAGTTAAAAAATGACCGAATCAATTGATTCGGTCATTCATCATCGCCGCCGTCAATTCTTGACGGAATGGCTCAAGACCGCGGGCTCAGGCGATATCCCGCAGTTCGCGACGGAGAATCTTGCCCACCGGCGTCATCGGCAAGGCGTCCTTGAGGACGATGTGCTTGGGCACCTTGTAGCCGGTGAAATTCTCCTTGCAGTAGGCCTTCAGCTCATCCACGGTCAGGCCGGCCTCGCGCGGGACGACGAACAGCTTAACCGCCTCGCCGGACTTCTCGTCCGGTACCCCGATGGCAGCGCAACTGGCCACCTTCGGATGGGCCATGACCACATCCTCGATCTCGTTGGGATAGACGTTGAAGCCGGACACCAGGATCAGGTCCTTCTTGCGGTCGACGATGCGCACGAAGCCATCCGGATCGATCACCGCCACGTCGCCGGTCTTCAGCCAGCCTTCGCTGTCGAGCACCTCAGCGGTGGCCTCGGGGCGCTGCCAGTAGCCCTTCATCACCTGCGGCCCCTTGACGCACAGCTCGCCACGCTCGCCGATGCCCAACTCGCGGCCTTCGTCATCGATGACCTTCAAGGCGGTGCCGGGTACCGGAATACCGACGGTGCCGAGGCGGGCCTTGTCGCCGTACGGGTTGGCGCTCACCACCGGCGAAGTCTCGGTCAGGCCGTAGCCTTCCACCACCGCACAGCCGGTCATCGCCTGCCAACGCTCGGCGGTGGCCTTGACCAGGGCGGTGCCGCCGGAGTTGGTCACCTTGAGGCTGGAGAAATCCAGGCTCTTGAATTCAGGATGATCCATCAGCGCGACGAACAGGGTATTCAGGCCGAGCAACGCGGAGAAACGCCACTTCTTCAATTCCTTGACGAAGCCGGCGATGTCGCGCGGGTTGGTGATCAGCACATTGTGGTTGCCGTTGACCATCATGCACATGCAGTTCGCGGTGAAAGCATAGATGTGGTACAGCGGCAGCGGCGCGATCATCACCTCCTGCCCTTCCTTCATCAGCGGATGGCCGTCGGGCCCTTCCTGGGACAGGCAGGCATGTACCTGCTGCATGTTCGCCACCAGATTGCCGTGGGTCAGCATGGCGCCCTTGGCCACCCCGGTGGTGCCGCCGGTGTATTGCAGCACGGCGATGTCCTCGAGGCCGACCTTCACCGGCCGCAGCGCATGGCCGTGGCCCTGGCGCAGCGCATCCTTGAAGGACACCGCCTGCGGCAGGTGATAGTCCGGGACCATCTTCTTCAGCTTCTTCACCGCCGTATTGATCAGCCACCCCTTGAGGGCCGGCTGCATGTCGCCCATCCGCGCTTCGACGAGGAATTCGATATCGGTATCGGCCAGCACGTCCTGCACCAGCTTGCCGAACATGTTCAGGTAGACCAGCGCACGCACGCCGGAATCCTTGAATTGGTGGCGCATCTCGCGGGCGGTGTACAGCGGGTTGGTGTTGACCACGATCAGCCCGGCGCGCAGGGCGCCGAACACAGCGACCGGATACTGCAGGATGTTCGGCATCTGTACGGCAATGCGGTCGCCCGGCTGCAGGTCGGTGTGCTGCTGCAGGTAGCCGGCGAAGGCGGCGGAAAGTCGGTCCAGCTCGGCATAGGTCAGGGTCACGCCGAGATTGCTGAAGGCCGGGCGGTCGGCGAATTTCTTGCAGGAGCGCTCGAACACCTCGATCACCGACTTGTAGGCACCCAGGTCGATGTCGTTGGGCACGCCGGCGGGGCGCTTGTCGTTCCAGAAATCAGGTTGCATTGTTTTTGTCCTCTTACCTGAGCCTGTCTGGCCCGCGCATGCGGGGGTCTCGGGAACTTAGCAGCTCCGTGGCCGGGCGCAAATACTCCGGGCAGCGTCATTGACCGCGTGAATCACGGACTACTTCGAAGGCGACGGGCCGGGTGCCGAATGGCTGGGAAAACGCACGGTGCTGGCTCTACAATGCCGGCATCTCCCGGGCACAAGGACCCGCCATGCGCCACGACGCCTTCTGGCTCACCGCCAGCGATGCCGCTCCGCTGTACGTCAATCACTGGTCGCCCGAGCAACCGCCCAGGGCGGTGGTGATGCTGGCGCACGGCATGGCCGAACACAGCGGCCGCTATGCTCGCTTCGGCGAGGCCCTGGCATCGGCCGGGTTCGCCCTTTACGGCCACGACCAGCGCGGCCATGGACGCACCGCGCAACGCGGCGTGCTCGGGCACTACGCCGATCATGACGGCTGGCAGCGGGTGATCGCCGACCTGGCTAACCTCAACCACCACATCCGCCAGCAGCACCCGGACGCGCCGATCTTCCTGCTCGGCCACAGCATGGGCAGTTACATCGGCCAGGCCTACCTGATGCGCCATAGCTGCAGCCTGCAAGGCGCGATCCTCTCCGGCTCCAATTTCCAGCCGCCGGCGCTTTACCGCGCGGCCCGGCAGGTGGCGCGCTTCGAGCGCTGGCGTCAGGGGCCGGTGGGACGCAGCGCACTGATCGAGTTCCTGTCCTTCGGCTCCTTCAACAAGGCGTTCAAACCCAACCGCACGGCGTTCGACTGGCTGAGCCGCGACCCGGACGAAGTCGACAAGTACGTCACCGACCCGCTGTGCGGCTTCCGCTGCACCAACCAGCTGTGGATCGACCTGCTGGGCGGGCTGGAAGAAATCTCCCAGGAGAAGAACCTCGCGCAGATCGACCACGACCTGCCGCTGCTGGTCGTCGGCGGCGCGCACGATCCGGTCAGCCAGGGCATCCGCCTGGAAAAACTGGCCGATGCCCTGTGCCGCGCCGGCCTGCGCAACGTCCAACTGAAGCTGTATCCCGACGCCCGTCATGAGTTGCTCAACGAAAGCAACCGCGACGAGGTGACCACCTACCTCATCGACTGGCTGGAACGAACCCTCGTCGCCGGCCGGCACTGTCCACTTCCGACCCAGGAGATTGCATGAGCCAGGTCAAGAATTTCCCCTACGACAGCCTCGAAGTCGGCCAGCGCGCCAGCTTCGCCAAGACCGTGGAAGAGCGCGACATCCAGCTGTTCGCCGCGGTATCCGGCGACCGCAACCCGGTGCACCTGGACGCCGAATACGCTGCCGGCACCCTGTTCAAGGAGCGCATCGCCCACGGCATGTTCAGCGGCGCGCTGATCAGCGCCGCCATTGCCTGCGAACTGCCCGGCCCGGGCACTATCTACCTCGGACAGCAACTGCGCTTCACCCGCCCGGTCAAGCTGGGCGACAGCCTCAAGGTGGAGCTGGAAATCCTGGAAAAACTGCCGAAGAACCGCGTGCGCATCGCCACCCGCGTGTTCAACCAGAACGACGAGCAAGTGGTCGACGGCGAAGCCGAAGTGCTGGCGCCGAAGCAGGCACTGTCGGTGGAGCTGCCGGAGCTGCCGCCGATTACCATTGGCTAAGACCTTCGCTTTTGCGTGGGACGGATTCATTCGTGAAGAGGGCCTGCCGGCTATCGCGAATGCAGCCACGCAAAAGCATCGCCAGCAGAGTTGGTTCCTACGAAAGCGCGTCGGTGCCGCATACCGTGTAGGGGCGAATTCATTCGCCTGCGGACGCGTCGTCCGACACCACCTGCACACTGGCCGTCATCCCGGCGCTGAGCAATACATCGTCGGGCACCCGGTCCAATCTGATCCGCACCGGAATCCGCTGGGCCAGGCGCACCCAATTGAAGGTCGGCTCGACATCCGCCAGCAGTTGCGCGTCGGGGCTGGCGTTGCGGTCGGTAATGCCGCGGCTGATACTTTCAACCGTACCGTCCAGCGCCTGCCCGGCGCCCATCAGCCACACCTTCACCGGCGCGCCGAGGCGGATGTGCGGCAACTTGGTCTCTTCGAAATAGGCCTGGATATAGAAGGAAACGTCATCCACCAGCGCCATCACCGCCTGGCCGGCCTGTACATAGTTGCCCTGGGCCAGGCGCAGGTTGGTGACCTGCCCGGCGCGCGGGGCACGTACCTCGCTGCGGGCCAGGTTCAGCTCGGCCACCGCCACGTCGGCCATGGCCTCGCGGTATTCGCCCCGGGCGATATCGGCATTGATCTGGGCGTTTTCCTTCAACTCGGCGCTGATCGCCTGCGGGCCGAGATGGGAGCGCCGCGACGCCTCGTGCTCACGCAAACGCATCTGTTGTTTACGCGTCTCGGCTACCGCCCGAGCCTTGTCCACGGCGGCCTGGTAACGCTCGCGGTCGATGTGGAACAACACCTGGCCGGCCTCGACCCGCTGGTTGTCACGGACTTTCAGGTCCACCACCCAGCCGGACACGTCCGGCGCAATGGTCACCACATCGGCACGGACCCGCGCATCCCGCGTCCACGGCGACAGCATGTAGTGCTGCCACAGCCAGTAGCCGGCGAGGATGGCCAGCCCGACCAGGCAAAAGGTGATGGCGATACGCCCGGCATTACGCATGAAACCCTCCTTTAGAAACGGCCCAGCAGCGCGACGACCGCCGCCAGCACGCAGACGAACAAGGCGCAGTCGAACAGCGCCTCGTGCCAGATCCAACGCCCCAGCGGCGTCCGCTGCAGGCCCAGGCGCAACAGCCCGGTGGCGAGCAACGCCAGCAGCGCATAGAGCAGAAAGGGGCTGAGCAACACGCCGCCCAGCGACCACTCACGCAAGCCCATCGATGTCCTCCCGCTGGCGGCACCACTGCCGCCAGCTGTGTTGCAGTTGCAGGACGGCGCCTTCCGCCAGGCGTCCGGCATCGTTGTCGGGCACTGCCCTCAGGGTTGCCAGCAATGCCGCGCCGGGCGCATCGAGGGCATCCATCCGGGCGGCCGCAGGGCCCTGTTGGAAGACCCGCTCGAGCGCCTGGAAATAACGACGCTGGGCCTCTCCCTCGAGCAGACCGGCAGCAGCCAGGGTGAAGCGCAGGTGCAAGAGTTCGTCCCCCAGATCGAGCCCGAGCAGACCGTCATCCCAGCGGCTGCGCGCCACTTCGGGAAGCGCCGGGTAATGCCGGGCCAGTTGCAGCAGGCGGTCGGCCATGCGTCCGGCGAACCAGGTATCCGCCCCGGCGAGGGCCCGCTGACTCAGGCGCCCGAGATCGCCAAGAGTGGCGCGCAACAAACGGCGACCATGCCAGTGTGGATTGCGCAGGCCGATCAGACGGAACGCCAGCACCGCACAGCCCACGCCCACCAGCATCCCCAGCGCCTCGTTGGCGAAGAAGGCGACATCGAAGCGCATGCCGTTCTGCGGGCCCACCAGCACGATGAAATGCAGGCAGAACGAGGTGGCGGTCGCACCGATGGCCGGCTTGGCCATGCACAGCGCGCCGAAGAACAACGGCACGCCGAGCGCCAGGCAGAGCAAGGGGAACCCGCTCCATTGCGGCAGCAGCAACTGGCCGACGAAGAACGCGACGGGAATCGCCAGGGCGATCCCGCGGATGAAGCTGAAGCCGATCTGTACCGCGTTCTCCCGATTGGCGAACAAGCTGCAGACCACCGCGGCGAGGATCATCGCGCCGCCGGCCGAGGTCCAGGCAGTCGCCAGCCAGAACGCCGACAGCGCCAGGAACGCCAGTCCGCTGCGTAGTCCATAGACCAGCGCCAGCGCGTAGTCCCGGTGGCTGGACAGCGCCCCCGCCGCGCGTTCCGTCAGCCGGCCCTGCTCCACCGCCGCCAAGGCACGCCCGGCCTCGATCGCATAGAGCAGCAGCACCGCCAGGCGCCCCAGGCAATACTGCGGTGCCGCCCCAACGGCCTGATCGCGGGCCGCCGCTTGCAACCGTTCGCGCAGAGCCAGCAACTCGGCCTCGTCGGCACGGCCAAGGGTGGCCTCCACCTCGCTCAGCCAGGGCGCCAGGGTCTCGGCATCGTGCTCATCCAAGATCGCCCACTGCCGCGCTACGGCCCGGGCAATGCGCAACAGGCTCAGCAAGGCCCGACTCAGCCCACGCATGGCGCGGGCGCGCTGGCGGCCTCGCGTGCCTTCGAACCAGGCATGCTCGCGCTGGGCATCCACCGCGACGATGCGTCCGAGCATCTGCAACAACCCCTGGCGCGCCTCCGCCTTTCCGCTGAGTGCCGCCTGGGCGGTGTCGAGGCCGGATTGCCAGGCGGCACGCGCCTGCTGCACCAACTGACGCTCGACCCGCTGCGGCCAAAGCACCGCGTTCACCGCCGTGGCGCAAAGGATGCCGAGGCAGATTTCCGTGCAGCGCGCCACCGCATGATCGAAGACCAGCAGCGGCTGGCTCAGGGCCGGCAAGGCGATGATCGCCACCGTGTAGCCGGCCAGGACGAAAGCGTAGGACCAGGCGCTGCGCAGCAGGGTCGAAGCCGCCGTACACAGGCCCAGCCAGGTCGCCAAGGCCAGCAGGAACAGCCCCGGCGCCTGGGCGAACAAGGCCATGCAGACCACCGCCATGAAGGTGCCGACCAGGGTTCCGAGCAGGCGCGCCAGGCCCTTCTGAACCACCATGCCGGACAGCGGTTGGGCAACGATAAGAGCAGTCATCAATGCCCACTGCGGCTGCTCCAGCTCGAAGCGCAAGGCGCACCAGAGCGCCAGGCCGGCGCCCAGGAGCGTCTTGACGGCGAATTGCAGCGCCAGCGAACTCGGCGCCAGCACTGCCTGCAAGGTATCGCGCACGCAAGGTACCTTCGGGATGACAAGGGATAGACAACGGAAATAGAGAGCCAACGACGGCTGCGTATCAGTGCAACCTAATTATTAGTCAGCTAACTATATCGCTAGAATTCCTGTCTGAAAAGCCAGATTGCAATTAATTAAATCTGTATTTAAATAATCATCATGAACACACCTCGCACACCCGGCCGCCCCGTCGGCGAGCCCCAACAACGCGAACGCCTGCTGGATGCCGCCCTGGCGGCCTTCTCCCAGTCGGGCATCGCCGCCAGCAGCCTGCGCCACATCGCAACCCGGGCCGGGGTGACTCCCGCTCTGGTGAACTACTACTTCGGCAACAAGGACAAACTGCTCCAGGCGGTCATCGAGGAACGCCTGTTCCCCACCCTCCTCCAGCTCGCCCAGGCGCTGAGCAAGGCCGGCGACGAACCCGCCGCGCTGGTACGTGCGTTCGTCCTCGGCATGCGCGAACTGGTCGCCACTCACCCCTGGCTGCCGCCGCTGTGGGTCCGTGAGGTGCTCTGCGAAGGCGGGCTCCTACGCCCGCTGCTGGTCGATCGCGTCGCCCCGCTGATCCCCCGGCCGCTGGCCGAACGCTTCGCCGCCGCCCAGCGCCGCGGCGCCCTGAACCCCGACCTCGACCCACGCCTGCTGGGCGTCTCGCTGATCGGGCTGACCCTGTTCCCCTACGCCGCCGCGCCCATCTGGCGTGGCCTGTTCCCCGCGCCCGAGCTGGATGACGAGGCCCTGGTCCGCCATACCCTCGTCCTGCTCGAACGCGGCCTGGAGATGCCCCATGCGCCCTGATCGTCGACTGGCCTGCCTACTCGTCCTGCTCCTCGGTGCCTGTGACCGGCAAGCCCCACCGGAACTGGCCGGCACCCTGGAATGGGACCGGGTGGCCATTCCCGCGGAAACGTCCGAACCGGTGCTGCGCTGGGCCGTGGCCGAGGGCGACCGGGTCGAGGCCGGCACCCTGCTGCTGCAACTCGACCCGCGCCGCCTGGATGCCGCAGTGGCCCAGGCACAGGCCGAAGTGGAACAGGCCGCGGCACGGCTGGCGGAGCTGAGCAACGGGGCGCGCGAAGAGAACATCGAGGCGGCACGCGCCCAGTTGACCCGAAGCCGCGCCGCACTGGACGAGGCCGAGCGCAACCACCGGCGTATCGCCGCGTTGTATGCGCGCAAACAGGTTGCGGTGGCCGAGCTGGATCGTGCGCGCGCCAGTCGCGACCAGGCGCGGGCCGAACGGGATAGTGCGGCCGCTCAACTGAGCGAGCTGACCAACGGCACCCGCCCGGAACAGATCGAGCAGGCCACCGCCGCGCTCGCCGCTGCCCGCGCCACCCTGGCCCGCCGCCAATTGGATCGCGAACGTCTCGACCTGCGCGCCCCACGCGCCGGCCGGGTCGATGCCCTGCCCTTCAAGCCCGGCGATCAGCCGCCGCAAGGCGCCACGCTGGTCAGCCTGCTGGTCGGCGAAGCGCCCTATGCGCGGGTCTTCGTGCCGGCGTCGCAGCGCAGCGGACTGGCCATCGGCGATCACCTGCAGATCAGCGTGGAGGGTATCGAGCCACCCTTCGACGCCAGCGTCCGCAGCATCGCCAGCGAAGCCAGCTTCACCCCTTACTACGCTCTGGTCGGCGACGATGCCAGCCGCCTGACCTACCGGGCCGAACTGCTGCTGCAAGGCGAAAAGGCCCGTGAGTTGCCGGCCGGTCTACCGCTGCGGGCACAACGGGTGAACGATGAACAGCGCTGAGACGGTCATCCGGGCCCGCGGCCTGACCAAGCGCTTCGGCGACTTCACCGCGGTGGACAGCCTCGACCTCGACGTCCGCCGCGCCGAGGTGTTCGGCTTCCTCGGCCCCAACGGCTCCGGCAAATCCACCACCATTCGCATGCTCTGCGGCCTGCTCTCGCCCAGCGCCGGCGAGATCGAGGTGCTGGGCTGCCGGATTCCCCAGGACGCCGAAGCGCTGAAGCGGCGCATCGGCTACATGACGCAGAAATTCTCCCTCTACGACGACCTGAGCGTCGGCGAGAACCTCGACTTCCTCGCCGCTGTCCACGGCCTACCCAGGCGCGAGGCCCGCCAGCGCATCGACGAATTGCTGGCGCTGTACCGCCTGGACGACCGCCGCCGGCAACTGGCCGGTACCCTCAGCGGCGGGCAGAAGCAGCGCCTGGCTCTGGCCGGCGCGGTGCTGCACAAGCCGGACCTGCTGTTTCTCGACGAACCGACCAGCGCGGTCGACCCGCAATCGCGCCGGGACTTCTGGGACTCCCTGTTCGAACTGGCCGATGCCGGAACCACCCTGCTGGTCTCCACCCACTACATGGACGAGGCCGAGCGCTGCACCCGCCTGGGCATCCTCGACGAGGGTCGGCTGGCCGCCGACGGCAGCCCGGAAGAATTGCTCGCCCAGTTGCCGGGCACTTCCCTGCTGGTGGAATGCGAGCAGCCCCGCCAGGCCCAGCGCGCACTGCAAGGCGGCGAAGGCATCCTCGCCCTGGCACAGATAGGCGCGTCGCTGCGGGTGCTGGTGGAGGAAGGGCAAAGCGCCGAAGACATCCGTACCCGGCTGCATGAGGCCGGCATCGACGCCGAAGTCGGCGAAACCGCGCCGAACCTGGAAGACGTATTCGTCACCGCCACCCGCCGCCAGCCGGCCGACCGGGAGGAAACATGATGAATCTGCGCCGGCTGGGCTCCATCGTGCTCAAGGAGCTGCGCCAGCTACGCCGCGACCGGCTGACCTTCGCCATGATCGTCGGCATTCCGACCATGCAGCTGATTCTGTTCGGCTACGCCATCAACCTGGACGTACGCGGACTCGAAGCGGCCGTACTGGATCAGGCCAATACCGCCCGTTCGCGCGAACTGGTGGCGGAGATTGGCGCCACCCAGGTACTCGACCTGCGCTATCGGCTGAGCACGCCGCAGGAGGTGGACAACCTGCTGCGCGCCGGCAAGATCAGCGCCGCCCTGATGCTGCCGAACGACTTCGAGACGCGCCTGGAGCGCGGCGACCGGCCGGCCTTGCAGATCGTGGTGGATGGCTCGGATCAGGTGGTGCAGGCCTCGGCGCGGCAACTGGCGTCCTTTCCCCTGCCCGGGCGTGCCGCCAACGACGTTCCCGGCATCGAGGTGCTCAACCTGTACAACCCGCAGCGCCTGGCTCCGGTGAACACGGTACCCGGCCTGATCGGCGTGATCCTCACCATGACCATGGTGCTGTTCACCGCCATGGCGCTGGTCCGCGAGCGCGAACGCGGCAACCTGGAAATGCTCATCGCCACGCCGGTATCGCCGTGGGAACTGACCCTGGGCAAGGTATTGCCCTTCGTCGGCATCGGGCTGGTCCAGGTGACCGTGGTGCTGCTGCTCGGCAAGCTGCTGTTCGCCGTGCCGCTGCGCGGCTCGCTGGCGGCGCTCTACAGCGCGGCGCTGGTGTTCATCTGCGCCAGCCTGGCGCTGGGCGTATTCATTTCCACCCTGGCGCGCAGCCAGTTCCAGGCCATGCAGATGGCGTTCTTCACCTTCCTGCCGCAGATCCTGCTGTCCGGCTTCATGTTCCCCTTCGCCGGCATGCCGAAGGTGGCGCAATGGCTGGCGGAAATACTGCCGCTGACGCACTTCCTGCGCCTGGTGCGCGGCATCATGCTGCGCGGCGCCGGGCTCGCCGAACTCTGGCCGGCGCTGGCCAGTCTCGCGCTGTTCACCGTGGTGATGCTGGGCATCGCCGTGACACGGGTGAGCAAGCGCCTGGATTGAAGATTTCGCGGGCGAAAAAAAAGGGCGACCGAAGTCGCCCGAAGTGCCTTGCGTGCTCGTTGCCGGAAGGGCTCAGCCTTGCTTGCGCTTGTGCGAGTCCTTCCAGATGAAATATCCGACACCGCCACAGAACACGATCATCAGACCGACCGTGAGAATTCCGGCGAGTACCACTTCATCGATAAACATGGCGGTCTCCTGCGCTGCCCCCCTGTTGATGGCTCTAAGTTAGCCACAAGAAATGTAGGGAAAATTGACCAGGATCAATATTGGCGAAAGGTGCGCCGGGAGGATGGCGATACGCTGACCCAGGTCAAGAAAACCGCACCTTCCGCGCGGCGGATGGTCGCGGGGAGCAAGGCAATTCGGGGGTGGCGATCAGTGAAGGGCCTCTCGCGAAGAAGACCTACCAGCGGAATCGGATTCTGCGAGACACGATCGAAACCGTAGGGACGAATTTATTCGCCCCTCGAAGGGCACCTCTAAAAACGTAGGCGAGGCAGTCAGCACAAGGCCTCGGCGGCCCCACAAAAACAAGCGAAAAAGCGCAGTTTACGAGCTGTAAATGAGCATTTTGATGGGGGCGCCTAGCCTGGGCTCGCATTCGAGCTTGTTTTTAACGCAGTGATGACAACGCAGGTAGTTTTTAGAGGTGCCCCGAAGCGGCTCGGGTGGGTCTTGTAGGAGCCAGCTCTGCTCGCGAATGGGTCACGCCAAAAGTGTCGCCAGCAGAGCTGGCTCCTACAAAGTAAGACGACTGCCTCAGCGTTTCTTCGGCTTGCCCTTGGATTTTTTCTTGCCCTTGGGCAACGGCATGGCCTGTTCGAAGGCCTGGCGTACTTCGTTCAGGCGTTTTTCGTGGAGGTCATGGATGCGCTTGCCGCGCTCACTGGCAAAGTCGATCAGCTTGTCGTCGTCACTCATGGGGCCGCACCCGGCGAAACGTGAGATTCAGGCGCGGCGCACAGGCGGTGCGCGTCTTCGCCACTTGATGTTGCCAATGATGCTGCGTCGGCCCGCTCATGACCAGCAGCGAACCGTGCTCGAGGAACAGCGAGTGCTGGATGCGCCCCGTGCCCTTGCGGCGCAGGTCGAATCGGCGGGTACCGCCCAGGTTGAGCGAAGCGATCAGCGGATTGCGCCCCAGTTCGGCTTCATCGTCGCTATGCCAGCCCATGGAATCCTGCCCATCCCGATAGTAATTGAGCAGAACGCCGTTCAGCGGCTGGCCGACCTTCTCTTCCAATCGCGAGCGGATCTCGGCGAGCAGCGGCGTCCAGGGCAGAGGGCATTGCAGCAGACCGGAATAGCGGTAGCGGGCCTCCGGGTCGCCAAACCAGGCTGTCAGACGTGGAATCGGGTGAACGCGGCCGTGCACGCGAATCTGCGGTTGTTCCCAGGGCGTCTCGGCCAGCAGCGTCGCCAGCCAGGCGTCGGCCGTGGCCGGATCGATCCAGCCGGGCAGCAGCTTCAGCTCGGCATCCGGCAATTCGATGAGGGGATCGGTAAACAGACTCGGGGTATTCATCGGCAATCGGGCATCGTAGGACTTCAGCGAGCGGTGGTCACACCTCGACGTCGACCCACAGCCCTTGGCGCGGCAGCTCTTCGATCAGCGGTTCGTCAGCCTTGGCCACCTCGCCCTCGGCCAGCTCCTCGGGCGTATAGCCCCGGCGCTGGCGGCGGCGCTGCTCTTCGCGCAGCAACTCGATGGCATCCTGCGGATGGCGCTTGTCCAGGCTGATGGCCGCTTCGTTGGCGCTCTCCTGGGCGGGCGTCACCGGCGGAATGTCAGGCCGGGGCTTGATCGGGTCCTGCTGGGCCGTCACCGGCATCAGCATGTGGGGAATAGGGGGCAGCATGGGTCCTCCTGCGGCAGGCCGCTGAAACCTTCGGGTCCGGCTGCACGTCCGACTCTACTCCTATCAGCCTTCTTCCGCGAAACGCCTGTCTACAACAAGCGGTGACATCCACACTATCGACCGGGATTCCGGCGTCTTTAATGCGGGCTCGCTACACTTTGCGGCACATCACATCGCCGTCCATACCGGGACTTTGGCCCTCGGCGGCCGGTTCCGTTACCATAGCCGGCTTTTTTGCAGGCGATTCTTTGATGACGGAGAGAGGCATGGCGCAGCAGTATCAACCGGGGCAACGCTGGATCAGCGACAGCGAGGCGGAACTGGGGCTCGGAACCATCCTGGCACAAGACGGCCGGCTGCTCACGGTGCTCTACCCGGCCACCGGCGATACCCGCCAATATGCCCTGCGCAACGCCCCGCTCACCCGTGTGCGCTTCGCGCCGGGCGACGAGATCACCCACTTCGAAGGCTGGAAGATGACCGTGCGCGAAGTCGAGGACGTCGACGGCCTGCTGGTCTACCACGGCCTCGACGGCCAGAACCAGGCACGCACCCTGCCGGAAACCCAACTGTCCAACTTCATCCAGTTCCGCCTGGCCAGCGACCGCCTGTTCGCCGGGCAGATCGACCCGCTGAACTGGTTCGCCCTGCGTTACCACACCCTGGAGCACCAGAGCCGCCTGCAACAATCCTCGCTGTGGGGCCTCGGCGGCGCCCGCGCCCAGCCGATCGCCCACCAGTTGCACATCGCCCGTGAAGTGGCCGATCGCATCGCCCCACGCGTCCTGCTGGCTGACGAAGTGGGCCTCGGCAAAACCATCGAAGCCGGCCTGATCATCCATCGGCAACTGCTCTCCGGCCGTGCCAGCCGGGTGCTGATCCTGGTTCCGGAGAACCTGCAACACCAGTGGCTGGTGGAGATGCGCCGGCGCTTCAACCTGCAGGTCGCGCTGTTCGACGCCGAGCGTTTCGCCGAAAGCGATGCCAGCAACCCCTTCGAAGACGCTCAACTGGCCCTGGTCTCCCTGGAGTGGCTGAAGAGCGATGAACGCGCCCAGGACGCCGCCTTCGCCGCCGGCTGGGACCTGTTGGTGGTGGACGAGGCGCACCACCTGGTCTGGCACCCGGATCAGGTCAGCACCGAATACGCCCTGGTGGAACAGCTCGCCGAAGTCATTCCCGGCGTGCTGCTGCTCACCGCCACCCCCGAGCAACTCGGCCAGGACAGCCACTTCGCCCGTCTGCGCCTGCTCGATCCGCACCGTTTCCACGACCTGGAAGCCTTCCGCGCCGAAAGCGCCCACTACCGTCCGGTGGCCGAGGCGGTACAGGAACTGCTCGATCAGGGCCGTCTGTCACCGGAAGCCCATGAAGTGATCCATGGCTTCCTCGGTGCCGAGGGCGAGGCCCTGCTCGCGGCGGTCAGCGACGGCGACATCGACGCCAGCGCCCGGCTGATCCGCGAACTGCTGGATCGCCATGGCACCGGCCGCCTGCTGTTCCGCAACACCCGTGCCGCCGTGCAGGGTTTCCCTGAGCGCGAACTGCATCCCTACCCGCTGCCCTGCCCGGCCGAATACATGGAACTGCCGCTGGGCGAGCACGCCGAGCTGTACCCGGAAGTCAGCTTCCAGGCCCAGCAGGAAGGCGGCGAAGACGAACGCTGGTGGCGCTTCGACCCGCGCGTCGACTGGCTCATCGATACCCTGAAGATGCTGCGCAAGTTCAAGGTACTGGTGATCTGCGCCCACGCCGAGACCGCCCTCGACCTGGAAGACGCCCTGCGCGTGCGCTCCGGCATCCCCGCCACCGTGTTCCACGAAGGCATGGGCATCCTGGAGCGCGACCGCGCCGCCGCCTATTTCGCCGATGAGGAATTCGGCGCCCAAGTACTGATCTGCTCGGAAATCGGCAGCGAGGGCCGCAACTTCCAGTTCGCCCATCATCTGGTGCTGTTCGACCTGCCGGCCCACCCGGACCTGCTGGAACAGCGTATCGGCCGTCTCGACCGGATCGGCCAGAAGCATCGCATCCAACTGCACGTGCCGTATCTGGAAACCAGCCCGCAGGAGCGCCTGTTCCAGTGGTACCACCACGCCCTGAACGCCTTCCTCGCCACCTGCCCCACCGGCAATGCCCTGCAACACCAGTTCGGCTCGCGCCTGCTGCCGTTGCTGGAAGGCGGCGATGACGGCGAGTGGCAGGCGCTGCTGGACGAAGCCCGCGCCGAACGCCTGCGCCTCGAGGGCGAACTGCACGCCGGCCGCGACCGTCTGCTCGAACTCAACTCCGGCGGCGCCGGCGAAGGCGAGCAACTGGTCGAGGATATCCATGAGCAGGACGACCAGTTCGCCCTGCCGATCTACATGGAAGAACTGTTCGACGCCTTCGGCATCGACAGCGAAGACCACTCGGAGAACGCCCTGGTCCTGCGTCCCAGCGAAAAAATGCTGGACGCCAGCTTCCCGCTGGGCGACGACGAAGCAGTGACCATCACCTACGACCGCAACCAGGCCCTGGCCCGCGAGGACATGCAGTTCCTGACCTGGGAGCACCCCATGGTGCAGGGCGGCATGGACCTGGTGCTGGCCGGCTCCATGGGCAACACCGCGGTGGCGCTGATCAAGAACAAGGCGCTCAAGCCCGGCACCGTGTTGCTGGAGCTGCTGTACGTCAGCGAAGTGGTGGCGCCGCGCAACCTGCAACTGGGTCGCTACCTGCCACCGGCCGCCCTGCGCTGCCTGCTGGACGCCAACGGCAACGACCTGGCCTCGAAAGTCTCCTTCGACACCCTAAACGACCAATTGGAAAGCGTGCCGCGTGCCAGCGCCAACAAGTTCGTCCAGGCCCAGCGCGATGTGCTGGCAGCACAGATCAACGCCGCCGAAGCCAAGATCGCTCCGCGCCATGCCGAGCGTGTCGCCGAAGCTCAGCGTCGCCTGAAGGCAGAACTGGATGAGGAACTGGCCCGCCTGACCGCACTCAAGGCCGTCAACCCGAGCGTACGCGACAGCGAACTGGAAGCCCTGAGCAAACAGCGCGAAGAGGGCCTGGCCATGCTGGACAAGGCTGCCCTGCGTCTGGAAGCCATCCGCGTGCTGGTGGCCGGCTGACGCCGGCCCACCGTTCTCCGAAAACAAAACAGGCCGATCGAAATCGGCCTGTATTTCACGCATCGCTCGCGACGTTATTGAACGGTCAACTTGTCGCGATTCTTTTCCAGCGTTGCCGCCCCGATCCCTTTCACCTCCAGCAGCTCATCCACCGAAGCGAACGGGCCGTTGGCATCGCGATAGTCCACGATTGCCCTCGCCTTGACCTCACCCACACCATTCAACTCACGCTGCAGCGTGGCCGCATCGGCGGAATTGAGATTGACCTTGCCCACCTCGGCGGAGGCCTGCGCGGCAACCGGAGCGACGGGAGAAGTCTTGGGGGCCTCCGCTGCGGTAACCGCTACGGAAACACTGGTCAGGAGGGCGAACAGAAGGGAAGAGAAATGCGATTTACGCATCGAGAAAGCTCCTTTTTCAACGGGTGAGATACGTGGCCAACTCCGGCCACGCGCCCAAACTTATCCCTTCGCCGGAGCAAATCAAACCCGTTCTTCCAGATTCCAGACGCGTCTCTGATGGCTCCAGTCAACTATGTCACCTTCCGGCACATAACCGTGAACAGCCTCACGAAGCAGTTGCCGGACCCTGGCCATGTCTCCCCGCTCGACGCTGTCTAACAGAGCATGGAGCAGCGTTTTCAACGGCTCCCAAGCCAAGTACTCCTCCTTGGCACGAAGGATCATGGGATGCTCCGTGGCGCTGGCATCGCCGCCAATCAGCAGTTCTTCATAGAGCTTTTCACCCGGCCGCAACCCGGTGAACTCGATGGCGATATCGCCGTGGGGATTGCGCTCCGAGCGAACGCTGAACCCCGATAGATGGATCATGCGCTCGGCCAGCTCGTGAATCTTCACCGGCTGCCCCATGTCCAGGACGAACACATCGCCGCCCCGCCCCATCGCCCCCGCCTGGATGACCAGTTGGGCGGCTTCGGTGATGGTCATGAAATAGCGGGTGATGTGGGGATGCGTCACCGTCACCGGCCCTCCTCGGCGAATCTGCTCGCGGAAGCGGGGAATCACCGAGCCCGACGACCCCAGTACATTGCCGAAACGCACCATCCCGAAGTGCGTCTGATTGACCCTGTGCACCCCATCGGTGTCTCCGAACAGCAGCGGCGCCGGTTCCCGGCTGAGCGCCTGGAGCAGCATTTCCGCCAACCGTTTGGTACTCCCCATCACGTTGGTTGGCCGGACGGCCTTGTCGGTGGATACCAGCACGAAATGACCGACCCCGGACATGATCGCCGCCTGTACCGTATTGAGCGTGCCGAGCACGTTGTTCAGCACGCCTTCGGCGACGTTGTGCTCGACCATCGGCACATGCTTGTAAGCCGCAGCATGGTAGACGGTATCCACCGACCAGTTCCGCATCAGCTCGAAAACCTGGCGGGCATCCCGCACGGAGCCCAGCAGCGGCACCAGACGCAGCGGAAGCGACTCGCGCGCGACCCGCTCTTCCAGCTCGGCGTGAATGCTATACAGGTTGAATTCGCTGTGATCGAACAGCAGCAAGGTCTGCGGCCCGCTGCCCAGCAATTGCCGGCACAGTTCCGCGCCGATCGAACCGCCGGCACCGGTCACCAGCACCACCTTGCCGCGGATGCAACGCTCGAACAGGTCCTGGCGAGGTGGCACGGGATCGCGCCCGAGCAGGTCGGCGATGTCCACCTCGCGGATGTCATCCACCCGGACCCGGCCGCTCGCCAAATCCATGAGGCCGGGCACGGTGCGGATATGCAGCGGAAAACCTTCGAGCAATTGCAGGATTTCCCGGCGCCGGGCCCGCGTCACCGACGGCATGGCCAGAAGAACCTGCTGGGCGCCGGTCTCTTCGATCATTCGGGCGAGATACTTCGGCCGGTAAACCTTGAGCCCGGCGATGGTGCGATTGTTGAGGCTGGCGTCATCGTCGATGAAGGCCACCGGACGGATCGTCCGCCCCATCCGCAGAGCCGCCACCAACTGGTTACCCGCAGTGCCAGCGCCGTAGATGGCCGCCTTGGGCAGGCCGTCGTCCTTCGGCGGCGCAAAGTGCATGGCCTGGCGCACGTTGAACCAATCGCCCATGAAGTAATGCCGCATCAACAGGCGCAAACTGCCGGTCATCAACAAGCTGAGCCACCAGAAATTGAAGACCAGCGAACGCGGCACCACCGCCGGCACGTCCCGGTACCAATAGACCACCAGCGCCAACACGAGAGACGACAGAGTCACCGCGCGGAAGATGGTCAGCAACGCATCGTTGCCCAGGTAACGCAGCACGGCGCGGTACATGCCGAGCCGGATATAGATCGGAATGGCGATCAGCGGACAGACCAGGAAGAGCCAGGCATACACACCGAACGGATCGACCAGCTTATCGCTGCCCAGGCGCACCCAGAACGCCAACCACAGCGCCAGCCAGGTCAGCACGATATCGACAGCGACCTGCAACAGGCGCTTGTACCCCCGGGGCCAACCCAACAACCATGCACGCGGATCGAAGCGGTCCATCCCATTCCCTTTTTCATTCTTGTTATCGGAGCCGCGGGAACTCAGCCTTCCGGGCGCTAGGTGCGTACGCCGGTTTCCCGCATCACCAGCAGCCCCAGGGGAGCATAGGCCAACGCCAGGCCAAGCAACCCATCCAAGTCGCCGAGCGCCACCCAGGCAGCGAGCGGCAACAGCCAGCATAGCGTCAGGGCGCCCGTGGCCAGCGTCACCGGCAGGTGGGCGCCATAACGACGGGCCGCCACCTGGTAGGCATGGCTGCGGTGCGCTTCGAGGATTCTTTCACCCCTCGCCAACCGGCGAAACAGTGTCAAAGTGGCATCCGTTAGAAACACGCCCAGCAAAATCAACCAGCCCCACAGCAACCGGGAGTCGACCCAGGCTGCCTGCAACGACAACCCACCCAGGACGATACCGATGAAGCCGCTGCCGCTATCGCCGAGAAAAATCCGGGCCGGCGGGAAATTCCAATAGAGAAACCCGGCGACCGCCGCGACCAGCAGCAACGGCGTCAGGGCCAGAAGCGGTTGCCCGATCAGTGCATAGAGCACAGCGCCCCCCAGACAAACGCAGATAGCCTCCATCGAGGCGATACCGTCGATGCCATCCATGAAGTTGTACAAGTTGAGCAGCCAGACCAGATAAAACGCTGCCAGGACGTAGCCGATCCCTCCCAGGTCCAAGGAGCGCCCCAGCAGTGCCAGTGGCGGCAGGCCCTGGACCCAGGCCAACAGCCAGAACGCAGCCAGGAAATGAGCCAACAGGCGCCAGCGGGGAGCAACGTGGCTGCGGTCGTCGAGAAACCCCACTCCGGCAGCCAAACCACCCGCCCCCAGAAAGGCCCAGAGCATCGGCCAAGGCAACAGGCCGTGCAGTGCCAGCAGCGGAAGAGCCGCCAGGAAGCTGACCACGATGGCCACACCGCCACCGCGCGGCGTGGGTTGCGAATGAGAGCTGCGAGCATTGGGAATGTCCATCAGGCTGCGCGACAACGCATAGCGACGCATGACCCCGGTGAGCAGCAACGCCAGGCCCGCGACCACAGGCAACAGCCAGAAAGCGCTCATCGGCCATGCTCTTCGAGAAAGGCCACGGCCGTGCTCCGTAGCGCCTCATCGACTGCAACCGGTGGCGTCCAGCCAAGCAGCTCGCGGGTCTTGTCGATATCCACCTGGAGCGAGCCGCATAGCCGCCGAGCGACGTCGTCCTTGCCCAACCAGGCCGCTCCTCTCTCCAGCCAGGAGGCCGGTATCGGCAGCAGACGCGCCGGCCGGCCCAGGGCGACGCCCAGCCGGCGCAGCCATTCCGTTGTGGACAGGTCGTCGCCGTCACTGACGAGAAAAGTCTGGGCCGCTGCTGCGGGGTGATCGAGACACAGCAGGATGAGATCGATCAGGTTGTCCAAGGCCACGAAACTGCGCCGGTTATCGATGCCTCCCAAAGGCAGCGGTATCCCCCGGTGCAGCCAATGCATCAGGCGCAGGAAGTTGGCCTTTACGCCGGGCCCGTATACCAGCGGCGGACGGATGATCACCAACTCCATGCCAGAGCCCCGTATCAGCTCGCGGAGGCCTTGTTCGGCTTCGAGTTTGGACAGTGCATAAGCATCGAGCGGAGCAGGACGGGTATCTGCGTCGTAAGGCAACTCGGCGCCCTCGCCGAGCACCTTCACCGAGCTGATGAAAACGAAACGCCGTATCCCCGCAACGGCGGCCTGCCGAGCCAGGTTCAGCGTTCCATCGACATTGACAGCACGGAACGCCGATAAAGGATCGGCATCTCGCTCATGCAGCACATGCACACGCGCCGCGCAGTGGACCACGCTGTCCACGCCTTGCAGCGCCCCGGACCAATCGAAGGCACCATCGAGATCACCCGGTACGAATGCCCCACTCGGTTTCACAGCACCGGCACGCGCCGAAGCACAGACCTTGCGCCCCATCGAGCCGAGCCGCTCCACGAGAGCCGCCCCCACGAAACCGGACGCCCCTGTCACCAGGCAGCAACGCTCCGTCATCTGCCCTCCGCCTTCTTCTTGTAATAATGAGTTCGTTCCGCACGCATTTCCGAAAAGACAACGCATCATTTCGGAGCAAAGCTACCCTGTAATACACAAGTCGCCTCCAAAGAGAAAGGCGGGCAAGAAAACGCAGACACAAAAAAACCGCCGGGCGCCAGCCAGGCGGTTCTTCGAGAAGGTTGACCGAAAGGTCACTACTGAAAGAGCAGTGTCGCTGCAGTCAATCCGCGCCTGCCCCAGTCATCGAATGACCAGCGATTCATTCAACTCCGCCTCGTCATCCTTGGGCCTCACCCCCAGCAGGATACCCACCGGGAACCAGAACACCACCCAGTACGGATTGGGCCGAAGGAAAATCGCATAGATATCCGAAACCATCGCCACCATCGCGAACACTAGCAACGCCACGCCCAGCTTGGCGATGGGCTGGGCTCTGCATTTCCAGCCTTTCCAGAACAGACTACCGATGAATAGGGCAAACAGAATAACCCCCGGAAGGCCGTACTCGTACCAGAGTTGCAGGTAAAGGCTATGGCTGTGGAAGACGGTGAATCCACTGGGAAAACGGAACTTGAACTCAGCTCCGGAGCCAGCCCCGGAAAGCCAGAACTCGGGGAAACGACGAAGCCATTCAGCCCAAATCAGATCCCGGCCATTGACACCGATCTGTCGCTCCGCCTGGATTTCAGGCCAGAACAGATAAGCGCCTGCTAACAGCAGTACCGCTACTGTGCCGATAACACTCCAGGTTTTGCGGCTATTGAAAATGACAAGCAGGACGAAGCCACCTGCCCCCATCGCAAACCAGGCTCCTCGGGAAAAGGTGAAAAAGACGTAGGCCACCAGACCCAGCATGGCGAATGCCACCAAGGCAAGCTGCCAAAGCCTCAACTTGAAACGGGCAAATATGAAGGTCAGCATCACGGCGAATGTACCGTAATAAAGACCGGCGACAATGGGATGCCGAAGATCGGCATACCCTTCCCATCCCAGTTCGCGGAGGCGCTTCCAGCGAAACTGGCTGTAATCCATGGGTTTATCCAATATGCCAAATTGGTAGTACAACGTGAGCCAGGCAAACAGCGCAGCTACAGCCACGGCCACCAGAAGCACTGTATGGAAATACCGTTCACTCCTGACCAGACTCCCCACCGCAAACAAATACAGCGCAATGAGCGTCACTATCTTGAACGTACGCCCGAGCTCATCCCGAGAACCCTCGAACTGCGTGGCGAGAAGCACCCACCCTATCAGTATGAGAAACGTGATGGCCGGTATCTGCCGCCAGAACGTCGGGGCCAGACGCAACCCGACCAACAACAACAAAGCAGGCAGGAACAACCCCAGATAGAGCTGGGTCGCATACCGACTCCCGTCATTATTGAACAACAACCCACACAACTGAGCGAATACCCCAACGCCCAGCACGACCAGCAATACCCTCACCATACCGCTCGGCTGATCGATTCGAATCCCATTCATTCACTACTACCCCAGCAATCACTCATGTTTTAAGAACGGCGCGCCTATCAGTAGGCGTTCTTGTTGATGAAGCCCTTGAAGATCGTCCAGAAGATGATTTTCAAGTCCAGCCAGAGCGACCAGTTATCGATGTACCAGAGGTCATGCTCGACCCGCTTCTGCATCTTCTCGATGGTGTCGGTCTCGCCCCGGTAGCCGCAGACCTGAGCCCAGCCGGTGATTCCCGGCTTGACCTTGTGTCGCTGCATGTAGGATTCAACCAGATCCTTGTAATACTCGTTGTGAGCTAACGCATGGGGCCGAGGCCCGACAATGGACATGCGGCCCTGCAGCACGTTGAAGAACTGCGGTAACTCGTCGAGGCTGGTCCGGCGCAGGAAGGCGCCTACCTTGGTAACCCTGGCATCGTGCTTAGTGGCCTGGGTGACGGCTCCGCCGCACTCCTTATGCACGACCATCGAGCGGAACTTGTAGACCTTGAACTTTTTTCCGTTGATACCCGTACGGTACTGCTTGAACACCGCAGGCCCCGGCGAGGTCGTCTTGATGGCGATGACAATCAACAGGCAGACCGGCAAGATCAGCAGGCTGATAAGGCCGCCGACCAGCAAGTCTTCCGCCCGTTTGATGAGGCGCGCAGGACCATCCATGGGGCTGCAACTCAAGTCGAGCGAATACAGTCCGGCGATCTGGCTCACCTTGTGATTGAGCAACGGAATATCGCCCCACTCAGGTATGAAACGCACCTCAACGGTGTGGTGGCGCAATGCGTAGAGAATGTCACGTATGGCGTCCCCTTCGTTCAGCCTCAGGCACAACCACACCTCATGAACACCGTACTTCTCCACGGCAGCCACCAACTCGGACAACCAGGCTTCGCCACGCTCGAAGGGCAGGCCGTGGACCATGCGGAAACCATACTCGCCCAGATGACGTCCACCACCGTTAAGAAACTCGGCAGAACGCCCCCCGGAATCCACCAGCAGTACCGACTTCAGGTTATGACCGGCAGAGCGCAGGCGCCGCAACAGTAGAAAGACGGACAGGCGCAGCAGAATACTGGCTCCGCCACCAATCAGCAGCATGGTGCCGAACCAGATACGCGAATAATTGGTGGACACTTTCAGAAAGAAAGAAAGCGACAGCAGGATACCGGCCGCGGCCAACCAACCGATGGTTACCAGGCTGAGCTGACGGCGGAAGCTCAATCCACGCAACGAGCCATAAACCCCGCCCATCATCAGGCAGAACATCACCAGAATGGCGCTCAGCAGGGTTGCCGTGTTGTAGCGGCCCGGCATGTCTAACGTGTCGAAGCGGATGTAGTAGGCCAGGAAGCCCGAAGCGATCACCAGCAGGATATCGAGCAGGGCCGCGAACAACGGAACGGGGTAACGCTCGGCGAAGGTCGGCTGGTAGCGGGGGATCGGCTGCATGTCCTTTTTAAAGGCTCCTGAAAAAACGGGCGACATCCTATCACGTCAGGAAATCCTGGCCCGAACGAAGAGTCGACTGATGGCGGATAAATAGGTTCGGCATGCTCGGCATGACCGCTGGGTTTCTTCCGTGGGAGCGAATTCATTCGCGAATAGCTGGGGCTCTGCTGACGAAGCTTTTTATGCCTTGATTTCGCGAGCAAGCTCGCTCCTACAACGGCAACTATCCAACTTCGGCAACACGCACACCGCTCTTCGTAGGAGCCAGCTCTGCTGGCGAAGCTTCATGCCTCTGCCTACGCCACCAGAATCCTTACCAACGCCGCCTGCCAATCGGACGGTTCAATGCCAAACACCGCGCCAATGCGCGACGAATCCAGCACCGAATAGGCGGGGCGCTTTGCCGGCGTGGGATATTCATGGGTAGCGATTCCCACGATCCGGGGGGCCTTGGCAATCATCCCCGCCTCCACTGCCCGAGCAATGATTTCCCGTGCGAACCCGCACCAGGTCACCGCCTTGTCGCCGGCGAAATGGTAGGTGCCATACAACCCTTCTCCCCCAGCGACCAGCCGCTCGGCGATGCGCAACAAGGCATCGGCAATATCGCCGGCATAAGTCGGACAACCCAGTTGATCGTCGACCACGCGCAGCTCATCGCGCTCGCCGGCCAGCCGCAGCATGGTCTTCATGAAGTTGTGCCCGTGCTCGCCGAATACCCAGGCAGTACGCACGATCACATGCGCGGGACAGGCGTCGCGAATGGCCGCCTCCCCTTCCAACTTGGTGCGCCCGTACACACCTTGGGGTGCGGTGGGATCGGTTTCCACGTAGGGCCGTTCGGCCTCGCCGGAAAACACGTAGTCAGTGGAGAGATGAACCAATGCACAGCCCACCGCATGACACGCCCGGGCCAACACAGCCGGCCCCTCCACGTTGCCGCGCCGTGCCGCATCCGGCTCCGCCTCGGCCTTGTCGACGGCCGTATAGGCAGCGGCATTGATCACCACGTCCGGCCGGAAGCGCTCCAGCAGCGCCGCCACGGCCGCTTCATCGGCGATATCCAGGGTATCCCGCCCATGGGCTTCCCATTGCCAGTCCGAGTGCTCCAGACGCTCCACCAGCGAACGCCCGACCTGGCCGTTGGCTCCCGTCACCACTACCTTCATCCGAACAGCTCCCGGAGCGTCAGCCCCTGGGCATCCTTGGCGGAAAGCTGTGGCTCCGCCAGTGGCCATTCGATACCCACGGCGGGGTCGTTCCAGATCAGGCAGGCCTCATCGCTGGGATCGTAGTAATCGGTGCACTTGTATTCGAAGTCGGCCGTCTCGGAGAGCACGACGAAGCCATGGGCCAAGCCCGGCGGCACCCAGAACTGCCGCTTGTTCTCCTCGGAGAGGATCGCCGCCTCCCAGCGACCGAAGGTCGGCGAATCGCGGCGGATATCCACCGCCACGTCGAACACCTCGCCCCGCACCACCCGCACCAACTTGCCCTGTGGCTTGGTCTTCTGGAAATGCAGGCCACGCAGCACGCCTTTTGCCGAGCGGGAGTGGTTGTCCTGCACGAACGGCAGATCGATGCCCGCCTCCTCGGCATAGCGCCGGGCCTGGAAGGTTTCCAGGAAGAAGCCGCGCTCGTCGCCGAACACCCTCGGCTCGATGATCTTCACCCCGTCGATGGCCGTCTCGATCACCTTCATCACTGATACCCCTCGGCTACCCGGCGCAGATACTGGCCATAGCCGGTCTTGTTCAACTCGTCGGCCTGGCGCAGCAGTCGCTCGGCATCGATCCAACCCTGGCGGAAGGCGATTTCCTCCAGGCAGGCCACCTTCAACCCCTGGCGATGCTCGATGGTCTGCACGAACTGGCCGGCCTCCAGCAGCGAATCGTGGGTACCGGTATCCAGCCAGGCGAAGCCACGCCCCAGCAGGCTCACATGCAGGTCGCCACGCTTCAGATAGGCATTGTTCACATCGGTGATTTCCAGCTCGCCACGGGCGGAGGGCTTGATAGCCCGGGCGATCTCCACCACGTCGTTGTCATAGAAATACAGGCCGGTCACCGCGTAGTTGGACTTCGGCTTGGCCGGCTTTTCTTCGATGCTCACCGCACGCCCCTGGGCGTCGAACTCCACCACGCCGAAGCGCTGCGGGTCCTGCACGTGGTAGCCGAACACCGTCGCCCCGCTCTGCCACGAAACCGCCTCCTGCAGCGCCTCGGAGAAGTGCTGGCCGTAAAAGATGTTGTCGCCCAGCACCAGGCAGACATTGTCGTCGCCGATGAACTCCGCGCCAATGATGAACGCCTGAGCCAACCCGTCCGGGCTCGGCTGCTCGGCATATTGAATGCTCATGCCGAACTGGCTGCCGTCGCGCAGCATGCGCTGGAAACCCGGCAGGTCGTCCGGGGTGGAAATCACCAGCACCTCGCGAATCCCTGCCAGCATCAGCACCGACAGCGGGTAGTAGATCATCGGCTTGTCGTAGATCGGCAGCAGTTGCTTGGAGACACCCAAGGTAATGGGGTGCAGCCGGGTGCCGGAGCCACCAGCGAGGATTATTCCTTTGTAATTCATTGAGTCCTCTGTGTCATACCCATCGTCAAGATCGTTGCGGCAGGGAAGTTTGGTGGTTTTCGACCACTAACTCAATCCGCCATAATGCATCACCTGCTCAGAGGCACCCTCTCATGCAACGAATACTTTCAATCGATTACCTGCGCGGCTTGATGGCCTTTTCTGTTCTTATTTATCACTTTATCAGTTGGAGTCTAGGAGTACCTTCGAGCGATACCATCTTGGGTCGACTCGGTATCTATGCCGTTTCACTGTTCTACATCATTAGCAGCATTGCGCTTTATCAAATTTATGCAGACACACGCTGGTCGCTCAAAAACATCGGCATCTTTGCGATCAAACGTTTTTTTCGCATCGCTCCGGTATATTGGCTGGCCACAGTTCTTCTCATTCTCTTAGCGGCCATCACCCTGCCATCCTTCACACCAAATTGGCTCGCCTACCTATCAAACTTCTTACTTATATTTGGCTTCTATGACCCGGCGACTTATGTCCCGATCGGTGGTTGGTCTATTGGCAACGAGGTCGTCTTTTACTTTACATTTCCGGCACTCGTAATCCTGGCACGCTATCGCTGGCTGTTCTTGCCCGCGCTATGTCTAATCTTGGCACTGTATGGCTACTTTGCTTTCGTTGCCCTGACCCCGGAAAACACGCTTGCCAAACAATGGGCAACCTATGTCAACCCATTGAATCAGCTTTTCCTCTTTGCGCTAGGCATTGGTGCGGCATGGGCTCGACGAAAAATAGAAATCACCCAGCGCGCGGCGGCCTCCGCCCTGATTTTCAGTGTTTTTATCTTTATCATGTATCCCGCGAAAGGCGACCTGATAACTCTTGTCACGGGAATCGAGCGTCTCGTATTTACCTTCTGCTGCGGTGGAGTCTGCTTTTCCTTACTCTACCTTCGCCCATCCTTCCCAAGCTTTATTGACAAGCTTCTTAGATTCTTAGGCGACACGTCTTATTCGATCTATTTGTTGCACGGCGTCATTAGCAAATATAGCCTCACTTATCTTTATCCCCTACTGAGCAATGACTCCCCGGTTATAAAATGCCTGTTTCTCTTTATCTTCGCCCTGCCTCTCACAATTCTAGCCAGCCATTTTATTTATCGTCATTTAGAGAAACCAATGATCGATGCGGGTAAGCGCGCTGAAATTTATTTGACGAATAAAAACAATGAAACGATTAATAAAGTGCCAGCCTAAGGGCCGGCACTACTTATTCACAGCTCGCCAATACGCTCCAATCGATAAGCACCACTCAGCACCCTTTCCCACCACTGGCGGTTACTCAGATACCACTGAACCGTCTTGCGGATTCCACTCTCGAACGTCTCCTGCGGCTTCCACCCCAGCTCTCGCTCGATCTTGCCCGCATCGATGGCGTAGCGCTTGTCGTGCCCAGGACGATCTTTGACGAAAGTAATCAAGTCGCTGTACTGCGCAACGCCGCAGGGTTTCTCAGGTGCCAGCTCTTCCAGAAGCGCGCAGATAGTTTCCACCACTTGCAGATTCCGCTTCTCGTTATGCCCGCCGATGTTGTAGGTCTCGCCCACCACGCCCCGGCACACCACTTCGCACAAAGCCCGCGCATGGTCCTCCACATAGAGCCAGTCGCGAATCTGCGAGCCGTCGCCATACACCGGCAGCGGCTTGCCATGGATCGCGTTGAGGATCATGTGAGGGATCAGCTTTTCCGGGAAGTGGTACGGCCCGTAGTTGTTCGAGCAGTTGGTCACCAGCACCGGCAGGCCATAGGTGCGATGCCAGGCGCGAACCAGATGGTCCGAACTGGCCTTGGAAGCCGAATAAGGGGAGCTGGGTGCATAGGGCGTGGTCTCGGTGAAGAGATCGTCCGTCCCCTCCAGATCGCCATAAACCTCATCGGTGGAGATGTGATGGAAGCGGAACGCACTACGCGCCTCCTCCGGCAAGGCGCTCCAATAGCGACGCGCCACCTCCAGCAATGTGTAGGTACCGACGATATTGGTCTCGATGAAATCCGCAGGCCCATCGATGGAACGGTCCACATGGGACTCTGCCGCCAGATGCATCACCGCGGTCGGCCGGAACTCGGCAAACACCTTTTCCAGCGCAGACGCATCGCAGATATCCACGTGATAGAAGCGATAACGCGCCGAATCCGCCACCGCCGCCAAGGACTCCAGATTGCCGGCATAGGTGAGTTTGTCGAGGTTGGCGACCTCGAATGCCGTGTTGCCAATCAGATGGCGAACGACGGCGGAGCCGATGAAGCCGGCGCCGCCGGTGACCAGAATGCGCATCAGTATTTCTCCGCGTAGGGGCTGTCCCAGTAACGCTTGTACATGCCCAGTTTTTTCTTCAGAGCCAGCGACATGCCCTGCTCCTTCTGCCCCAGTTTGTAAGCGAGCAACTTGCAGGCGTTACGAAAAATGGCCGATGGCCAGAGGTAAAGGCGGGGCAAACCGAGAAACTTGAGTTCGGACTTCACGTAACGCAGCCCTTCCCCACCGGCACCGCCGAAACGTTCACGAATCCAGGGCTCGCGGGCGTGGAAGACGCCCATGTCGAAATAGCGGCGGAATTCTTCCTGAAGGCTGTAGTTATGGGAATGGCGACAACCTGCATTGCCGGCATAAGCAACCTTCCAGCCACCGAGCAGCATCTTGGCCGCGACATACATGTCCTCGGCGAAAATCACATGCTCTGGAAAGCCACCCACCTCCATCAGTGCGGCGCCTCGATAGGCCGCGAAGGAATTGGACATGAACGCCGTCTTGATGCCCAGCACGGGCGCATCCTCGAACGATTTCACCACGGAGGTCGCCGGGTAATTGAACAGACGCGCATGCTCGGCCAGTGGTGAAGCGTCCTTGTGTGGCAACTGACGTCCACATACCGCCCCAACCTTTTCGTCCTTGAAGGGAGCCACCAAATGCTCGATGGCATCGACGTCCTCCAGATAGGCATCCTGGGTCAGGAATACGTAGATGTCGTAGCCAGGGTTACGGCTCACCATCATCTGCCGCGTACCACCGTGGTTGAACTGGCTGCTGGGAATCGTTACGACGTTTGCCACGCGTGAACGCGCCAATTCACCCGTCCCATCCGAGGAACTGGAATCGACGATGAACAAATCGAAGGACGCGCTCTGTTTTTCCAACGAATCCAACAACCGGGCCAGGTCGTTCCGGCCGTTATAGGTCGGCACGATGCAGGCGATCCGAGTCTTCCGGTTATCGAGTAAATCCGACATGCAACCTCGCGCTCATTGCCATTCTTCCGGACAGCTCTGCTTCCAATCCGCAAAAGCGCTTTCCAGGGTGTATTGATAGGGATAGCCGTTCTCCACCAGATAGGTGGGCAGGATATTGTTGGACCGCACCAGCTTACGAATGCGAACCGGGCTGAACGGATGGCTAATACGCAACGGCTTGGCGATGGCATCGATGGCATAGGCAGCCGTCAACAACAAGGGATAAGGCACAGCCGGAACCGTGCGCCTTACCCCCGCCACCTTGCAGACGGTCTCGACATAGTCCTCGATGGACGGCCCGGGGTTCATCGACATATTGAACAAGCTGACGTGCTCGCCTTTCGCCTCTTGCTGCTGTAACACCCACCACATGGCGTTGCACAGTTCCTTGACATAGACGCCCGCCTTCCGGGTGCTCCGGTTTCCCATATAGAAGAAATAACGGTGCAGCACGGCCTTGATCAGACGGGACACGTTGCCGCCTTCGCCGGGGCCGAACACCACCCCCGGCCGCACGATCACCAAGCGACGGTTGGCATTGTCCTTCGCCTGCCATGTCTGGTGAATCTTCTCCGCCGCCAACTTCGATCCACCATAGGCAGTGGCCGGCACGGGCAACGAACGCTCGTCCTTCACCGCCTCGCTGGGACCATAGGGCGAAATGGAACTGGTGAAGATCAGGCGGTTGCAACCCACCTTCTCCGCCCAGGCACAGACATTTTCCGCCCCCAACAGGTTGGTTTCGTAATACTCGAAATCTTCATGACCGGGCTCGCGATGAATTGCGGCAAAGTTAGCGATCAGTTCGACAGGCTCTTCAGGCACCCAATCGATTGAACGGCGAACATCGCCAATGACAACTTGAAGCTTAGAGCAGGAGGTGATCAGTGCCCGCCGAAAAGCGCTGGACTTCTGACCTGCGGACTCCAGATCATAAAGATAAACTTTGTTAACGATTTTTTGATCCAGAAGAAAACGAGCCCAAAAAGACCCGACAAAACCAGCGCCACCAAAAACAACGGCACAATTCATATAGAACAATCCTTAATCAAGACCACCCCCTCACGCCACCCCTTGCGCCAGACATCGCCCAACGAAGACCAGTAACGCCCAAAAGAAGAAGAAGAAGAAAGAGAAGCTTCAAATTCAAAAGACCTGACAAGCTACCCATTGAAATAAATCCGTTGTACATAACCAGCATATTCGCTAGGAGAAAGTAACCAATCAGGTCACGCTCAAGCACGGCCTTGACGACCCTAATAGCAATAGCAGAATGCAACACCCCAAAAATAAGGGCAGCAGGAAAAGCAAATACCCCTAAATGCACGACCAAACTGGCAAAATAGCCAAACGTAAACCTGACCCCTCGCTCAATCATTCCATCGGCAATATCCGGGGATATGAGCAGCATTACATTCTCCATTCCATCCCAAAGCCCAGCAGGATTAAAATACAAAAAAGGCTCTCTTACAAAGAGATCATATGCCCCCCAAAATGTATGCCCCTGCAAACCCAAAATGCGGTAAGCAAGCAACCCCAATGGACCTCCGAACTCATCAGACAGAGAATATCTTGTATAGTGATAATAAACCATCGACAATGAAATTATAAAAACAACTAACACGGGCAAGAGAGCTTTTTTTAAAAACAATGACAAACGCAAAAAAAATGCCTTCTCACAAACAAGCGGCAAGGACACCAAGAAGAAGGAAAGAATAAAACCACCAAATTTCTGCCCAATCAAAGCAAGGTAGAGCAAATACAGCAAAGTCAAGAAAAATGGAAAAAAATGCCTCTTTGAAACAAGGAAGAGCCAGCCAAGCAAAATCGGCAGAGGAACAGCCACGACCCCCATCGGAGCGATGACCCACCAAAGACTTGTACCTTGGATATATTCAAATCTATCTATATAACCATCCTGAAACAACGGCGGCGGCGAACTTATCAGAACATTAACATACAGGAGAGTTAAAACAAGAAGACTAACACAACCAATCAGTATTGGTTCCCATGCCGGCACAAGCCCATATTTAGAATACCCCCCCGATAGATCACCACGCCGAAATCTCGCCCACGTAGCCCCTCCAACAAAATGGGTAAACATCAGAAAAAAAAGAAAAATCGCCGCACCATTGAAGTGCGAATATTTAAACTGCTCAATTATATAAACGTCAAAAGCCTCTAAATAAGCAACCGAAACAAACCCTACAAAACCAAAAAACCAAAAAAGAGACTGAACATAAAGAAAACTTACATTCTGATGAAAAAGACACCCCCCTAGAAAAACCAACAACAAGAAAACAAGAACAAAGTATATAATCACAAGAATAAAACTCCACTATCCTTCATCAAGCCCAATACCTCCTTCATTGCCGAGTCAGAAAAATCACCCTCTCCAGCCAAAGAAATCGCCATAGCAGCTGGACACAAACACTTGATCATCAGCAACGCACTGCTTGTTGTAGAAACAACAGTCTGGCAATGAGATTTGAAGAAAAACACTTCAGCAGGCTCTACGCTACTTGTCACGTCAACAGAGAACCCAGCCGCTTTAAATTTCGCCAAATCCATTAAACTACCAGCCCGACTAGGATGCGGTTTAATCAAAATATCTCTACCTCTATAATGCGTCAGCAACATATCATAGAGACGACTCTCAAACGACTTAGCAGTCACAGCGTCCATTGGTGGCTCCAGCACCAAGACACCATTACCAGACGCCACCATGCCCACATCCCCGCCAATAGTGGTCACAGAACCATCAAATTGCAATTTATCTAGTATCACCCCTTGAGGAACAAGCATCCCTCTGACGCCTTTAACATCCTGATCAACAACGTCACTCATTAACCTCACATATCGATGAAATATAAATACTGACTTCCTCCTCTGCTTAACTTGGTAATCAACCATAGCCCCCGAGAAAGCTGATACACGTCTATAATTTAGAATCCCATCAAACAGATAATATAGCGAAACCCTATCAACATTCGAATAATAAACTTTATTAGCTACAAAATTCATAAGATGCGGGGTATAAATATCGACCTCCGCATACCTCCGAATACGAAAGCAATAAAATACAACTTTTAAACACATCAGCACAAGATTCAGCAGCCCCACCGGCCTTATACCAATGACCCGCCCTTGAACCGGAGCGAGAGGCGGGTAAACAGTAAACAAATAGACATCTGTACCATCTACCCTCTCCAAAATTTGCCGCAGAATAATATTCTGTGCTTGGCCCAGAACAAAAATCACCGAAGCTTTTCTCATCCCTCACACCCGACAACTTCCAACGAAACCGGAGTGTAAGCCCCAACATCAACCTTTACCTTCTTGCCAATCACCTCGCCCAGATACTTTGGTGGTAGACCAAACCCAGGACGCACACTTCTAACCACATCTTCGGTAATAACTGAGCCTGCCTTTAAACTTTTCACAAAATACAGAGACCGTCGAAATTGGACACTCCCCTGTTCACTGGACTTCCTTCCATAGTCAACTCGCCCCAAGGCGGCCCAAGCTGTCTTGCTGTCTCGGCACAGGGCTTCCAGCTCTTTCGGTTCCAAGGAAAAACTGTCGTCGGGCCCACCGCCGCTGCGATCCAGCGTGAAGTGCTTTTCGATGATGGAGGCGCCCAGCGCCACGCTGGTTATGGCTGTGGTGTTATCCAAGGTGTGGTCAGATAGGCCCGTTACCAGACCGAAGCGCTGAATCATGTCCGGGATGGTGCGTAGGTTGTAATCCTCGGCTGGAGCCGGGTAGCCACTGACGCAATGGAGGATTGCCAGCTCTTTGCAGCCGCCTTCACGTGCCGCCTCGATGGCTTCCTGAATTTCCTCGGCGTCGGCCATGCCGGTGGAAATGATCATGGGCTTGCCGGTGGCCGCAACATATTTGATCAGCGGTAAATCCACGGCTTCGAAGGAAGCGATCTTGTAGGCCGGTGCGTTCAGGTCTTCGAGGAGATCGACTGCAGTGTTGTCGAACGGCGAACTGAAAATAGTGATGCCAAGCTCGCGCGCGTAGTCGAACAGCGGCTTGTGCCATTCCCACGGCATATGCGCTTCTTCATACAACTCGTAGAGTGTACGGCCATCCCAGAGGCCGCCATGAATCTGGAAATCTTCCGAGTTGCAATCGAGGGTGATGGTATCCGGCCGGTAGGTCTGCAACTTGACGGCGTCGGCGCCCGCCGCCTTGGCTTCCCGAATGATGCTCATGGCCGTCTCGAGCTTGCCGTTGTGGTTCGCGGACAGCTCGGCAATGACGTAGGGCGGCTCATCGATGGCGATACGACGCCCGGCGATGGAAATGCTGGGATGGTTCGGCATGTTGCTTATCCTTCTTGAAGCGGCTGCCATTCGTGCTTGAGCAAGCCGAAGCACACCACGGCGTGATAGCGTTCACCATCGAAATGCTGGTCACGCAGGATGCCTTCCTGCTGAAACCCCAACCGGCGATGGAAGTTGATGGAGCGTTCGTTGTAGGCCAGCGCCTGGCCGCAAATCTTGTGGAATCCCAGGTTCATGAAGGCATACTCCAGCGCGGCGCCACCCAGCAGACGACCGCTGCCTTTGGGCGCGTCGGGCGCGGCATAGAATCCCCAGTCGGCGATGCCACCGTCGTTCAATCGATTGAAATGGATGAAGCCGGTAGGCGTGCCCTCCAGTTCGAAGACCAGAAGATGTCTTGCAGGGTTGGATGCGCTTCGCTCGAACCAGCTTCGATGTTCATCGAAGCCGATCTCATGCTGGGTATACATGTATCGGCGAACGTCCGGATGGTTTCGCCATGCGAGTACCCTTTCCAGGTCTGCTTCGACCATAGGGCGAACCTGCGCTTTTTTCATCCAAGCAATTCCGTCAGTGAATCGACAACGCGGCTAGCTCCCAGGCCATCGGTTATCCGCGCGGACATGACCGACATTGTTTCCAGTTCGTTTCGCTGTTCAAGCCGCATGAGTGTGGCAGGAAGCCGGGAAATTTCCGGGGTGTCTCCAAGCAGGCACGCAGCCTGCGCCTCCTGTAGCGCCTGGGCGCCTGACCACTGGTTATCGGCAAGGACCACCATGATTGTCGGCACACCCAGGCAGCACCGCTCCCATGAGGTTCCCCCCGCCGCACCGATGGCCAAATCGCAATCCGCCATGCGTTGGGCCATATCGGCGACATTGACCAGTACGTCGGTCGGCCAGGGCATATCCCTGGCAATTCCCTTGACCGCCTCTAACCAAGGGGCCTTGGCTCCCATCACGACATCGATCCGAATATCGTCCGGCAAGGCGCTGTGTTTCAAAGCTTCCAATACTTTGCCGGTGGCATTGGGCTGGTCTACGCCGCCCATGGTGATGAGTAGATTCTGCAACTTGGGCTGCTTACGACGTTCAAGGCTGTACTCCCGTAGCGCCGCAAATTCCGGTCGCAACAAACCATATTGCGGCCCCGCGAGCACGGTGCACGCCTCTGGAGTCAGCCCGGCATAGTCCGCGGGCTTTCGCCCCAGGTTCTGGTCGAGCAACAAGTCGCATTGGTGGGCCCGATCAGCCAGATCATCGATGACCATCAACCGTCGACAGAAGGGCCGCAGGCTCTCTTCCCAACGAATATCCAGGGCATAGTGGTCGACGATCAGCCAATCTGGCTGGAGCGCCTGCAGGATGGGCAGGCAGGCCTGCGCATCCTGCTCCTGGGTGGCGCCCAGCCAGGCGGCGTGGGCCGGACCATTTCGGTCTATCGGGCTCTCCGGTTCGCAAGGCAGGACATGAACGACATGGCCCTTGCCGCGAACCAGTTCGAGGAGGTGGCCAGGGTGCTCCCGGCAGAGGAAGTGGCATTCCGCACCCTTCTGCTTCAAGGCGTCGGCCAAGGTCACGCAGCGCATGACGTGGCCGCTGCCCATCTGCAATGAGGCGTCCGCACGGAAAGCAATCTTCATGGCTTACCGCTCCCCCTGGGCCTGCATGGCCTTGAACAGCCACTCGGCCCGCTCCCAGTCTTCCAGGGTGTCGATGTCCTGAACGCGATGGCGAGGTAGCAGAACCGGTACGGCATGTGTCCCGAACAGGATCTTGCCTTCCAACCAGGCATTGGCGCGTCCCCAGTAGAACTGGCCCGCATCGTGATAGGCCTCTTCGAGGTCCTGGGAGCGTGTGTTGAAATGCTCGGGATTGAACATTTCGACGCGGCCCGCCGACGTAATGCGGATTGCTCGCTGGATGGGGAAGGCATAACTGGTGACGGAGAAGGCGTAGTCGCAGTCGTTCCCGGCCAGCGCCTCCAGCCCCCTGCGGATGTTCTCGCCGGTCACGAAGGGCGCGGTGGCGTAGATGCAGCACACCTGCTCCGGGGCCTCGCCGTTGGCGATGAACCACTCCACTGCATGGCGAATGACCGGAACGGTTCCGGCGTAGTCGTCCGACAGTTCCGCCGGACGCATGAAGGGAACGTCCGCGCCGTACTGGCGGGCAACCTCGGCGATTTCCGCATCGTCGGTGGAGACGATCACCCGGTCGAAGCAGCCGCTCTCCAGGGCGGCCTCGATCGAGCGTGCGATCATCGGCTTGCCGCAGAATGGCTTGATGTTCTTGCGTGGGATGCGCTTGCTACCGCCGCGCGCGGGAATGACTGCCAGCCTCATGCGTCGATTGCCTTGTGCAGCGCGGCGATCACCTCATCCTGTTGCTGTTCCGTCATGGTTTGGAACATGGGCAGGCTGATGGCTTCGCGGTAGTAACGTTCGGCCTCGGGGAAGTCACCGGCCTGGAAGCCCATGCGCTGGTAGTACGGCTGGGTATGGACCGGGATGTAGTGGAGGTTGACGCCGATGCCCTGCTCGCGCAGCGATTCGAACACCTGACGGTGACTGCTGCACAGCTTCTCCAGTTGCAGACGGATCACGTAGAGATGCAGGCCGGAGTAGCTGTCCGGATGTTGCCAGGGCGTGGTGACCGGCAGCCCTGCCAGCAACTGGTCGTAGCGCCGGGCCAGTTCGTGACGACGGGCGACGTAGCGGTCGAGGCGCTCCAGTTGGGTCACGCCCAAAGCGGCCTGCAGCTCGGTCATCCGGTAGTTGAAGCCGAGGTCGATCTGCTGGTAGTACCAGGGGCCGTCCGATTCGTGGGTCATCTTCGACGGTTCGCGGGTGATCCCGTGGCTGCGCAGGAGTGCCATGCGCTCGGCCAGCGCGGCATCGTTGGTCAGCGCCATGCCGCCTTCGGCGGTGGTGATGATCTTCACCGGGTGGAAGCTGAAAACGGTGATGTCGCTGTAGCGGCAGTTACCGATGAACTCGCCCTGGTACTTACCCCCGATGGCATGGGAGGCGTCTTCGATGACGCGGAAGCCATAGCGCTTCGCCAGCGCATGGATGGCCTGCATGTCGCAAGGCTGGCCGCACAGGTGCACCGGCACCACCACCTTGGGCAGCGTGCCGTCGCGCTCGGCCTGCTGGAGTTTCGCCTCCAGCGCCTTCGGGCACAGGTTGTAGGTGCGCGGGTCGATGTCCACGAAGTCCACCTCGGCACCGCAGTACAGGCCGCAGTTGGCGGACGCGACGAAGGTGACCGGACTGGTCCAGAGCCGGTCGCCCGGCCCGAGCCCCAGCGCCAGGCAGGCGATGTGCAGGGCCGAGGTGGCGCTGTTCACCGCCAGCGCGTGTTCGGCCCCCACATGCCGGGCCACGCCTTGTTCGAAGCGCGGCACCATCGGGCCCTGGGTCAGGAAGTCGGATTGCAACACACCCACGACGGCATCGATGTCGGCCTGGGTGATGTCCTGGCGACCGTAGGGAATCATGGCTCAGATGCTCCCGATCTTTTCGCGGTTCTTGTCGATCCAGGCTTGCAGCTCTTCGTCGCTCATCCACTCGGTGTTGTTGTCGCTGGCGTAGACGAAGCCCTCCGGCACTTTCTTGCCGTCCTTGATGCGCTTCTCGCAGGACGACCAGTTGTTGATCACCGGCAGGATCTTGAAGTGCTCGGGGTACTCGTAGGTGTAGTAGGAATCTTCCGCGCTGATCATCTGCTCATGCAGCTTTTCGCCGGGGCGAATGCCGACGATCTCCTGGCGGGCTTCCGGTGCGACGACTCGGGCCAGATCGGTCACCTTCATGGAAGGGATTTTCTTCACATAGATCTCGCCGCCTTCCATGTCTTCGAAGGCATGCCAGACCAGCTCGACGCCCTCTTCCAGGGAAATCATGAAGCGGGTCATGCGCTCGTCGGTGATGGGCAGCACGCCTTTGTCCTTGATGGACATGAAGAACGGGATAACCGAGCCACGGGAGCCCATGACGTTACCGTAGCGCACCACGGCGAAGCGGGTGTCATGGCCGCCGGCATAGGAGTTGCCAGCCACGAAGAGCTTGTCGGAGGCCAGCTTGGTGGCACCGTAGAGGTTGACCGGGCTGCTCGCCTTGTCGGTGGACAGGGCGACGACACGCTTGACGCCCTTGTCGATGCAGGCATCGATCAGGTTCATGGCGCCCATGACGTTGGTCTTCACGCACTCGAACGGGTTGTACTCGGCGGTCGGTACGATCTTGGTGGCGGCGGCATGGACCACGTAGTCCACGCCATCCAGGGCACGGTAGAGACGCTCACGGTCGCGTACGTCACCGATGAAGAAGCGTACACGGTTGTCGCCCTGGAATTTCTTGGCCATCTCCCACTGCTTCATCTCGTCACGGGAATAGATGATCACGCGCCGCGGATTGTATCGGGCCAGGATCATAGGCACGAAGGTATGGCCGAACGAGCCGGTGCCGCCGGTGATGAGAATGGACTTGTCGTTGAACATGCAGCGGTTCCTCAGGTTGAAGCCTGTGTTTCAGGGCAGCAGTGACGATACTGCACTGGAGTCAGCCGGAAATAGGCCGTTGTCTTCCAGACGAGTATCAGAAAAAAGGCGACACTCAGGCCGAGCGGAACGGCAAGGTGGGGCCAGTGGATTGAAAAGAGCCAGGTCGCCGGAATGAAAACGACCAAGCTGGCGATATGGCTGTGGATCAGCGGTCGATCTCTTCCCTGTGCGTACAACGCATAGTGAGGAATCATGCCCAGGGCATAAAGAAAGATGGCCAGCAGGATCCAGGGGAACATTCCCTGCTGCTCGCGATAGAGCGGCTTGTCCAGCCAACTCAGCAGGGGATCGATCAGGACCAGCGCCACCAGGGCGAAACACAGTGAGAAGACAGTCGTCTGGATGAAAAAGCGCTTCACGCCCTGCCGGAAGGCGTCGGCGTCTCCCTTCTGGAACGCGCTGATCAGACCGGGATAGAGGAAGGCGAAGACCCCGGCGTCGAGGAAAGACATCATGGCGTTGCCGATGCCCATGAAAAGCACATAGGCGCCCAACACCTCCAAGCCTGACAGGGCCTCCAGCCAGTAACGATCGAGGGTGAATACGCCGCGTATCGCCAGCGTCGCCACCAGCATCGGCACCGCCACCTTGACGCCCTGGCGAATCCAGGACCAATCGACCCGCTTGCGCCAACCACCGATGCGTAACTGGCACAACCGGCCGGCGGCCAGGAGAAGCGCGGCAAGGCCGCCCAGCGTCCAGGCCAGCAACACGGTCTCTAGGTTGCGGGTCTCCGGTTCGAAGAACATCAGCGCCGTGGCGATCACCGCCCAGGCCCCCTGGCGGAGGAACAGCACCACGTTCGCCAACACGGGACGGGATATCGCGATCAGCAGCCGCATCAATTCCTGGTTCAGGTGTTCGAGGACGATCAGGCCGAAGAACCAGCCCGCCACCGGCCAAGGCAACGTCCCCGTTGCGAAGACCAGCGACAGCAACGGCACGAACAGCACATACAGAACTAACGTCAGTGCACCTTGGTCTTTAAGGAGTTCGCCCCATTCTTCACGGTCTCGCTTGAGTAATTCCCGGGTGGTGTAGGTGTAGAAGTCCAGCCCCAGCAGATACAGGGCATAGCCGATGGTCGCCGCCAGCAGACCATACAGCCCCAGCTCTGCCGGCTCGAGGAAGCGCGCCAGGAAGAAGATCAGCAGGAACTTGCTGGCCAACGTCGCACCGCGCAGTACGAGGTTGAACAGACGTGTCAGGGTGCGGACTGGCATGGGCTCTTGAGTATGTTTCCGGTTTTGTTCATCGCTGTGATCGGGATATAGCCTTTGCCTACCGTTACCAATCGCGAGCAAAGCTCGCTCCTGCGTTTAGATTCGAGCCCGTACCTGGGCACGCTACCGCCCCAGGATTTAGCGTCGGCTTTCCTGAGAACGATTCCTGAAATGACAAACCGCCCGGAGCGCCCATGCACTCCGGCAACGGCCGTTTATTCAATGCACACGAATACTCGCCAGCGGCAGGCTGATCTGCTGCTGGCGATTGAGCAGGTTCATGAGCAGTACGACGCGATCGTCGCCATCCATGGACAGGAAAATGGCGTCGAGTTCGGCGAAGCTGCCCTCCAGGATGCGTACCGCTTCGCCGGGTTGGAGCATCTTTTCGACGCTGGGTTCCGCGCGATGCTGCAATTGCGCTATCAAAGCGTCATCAACGATGATCGGCCGCCCGCCAAAGGAAACCACGCGATTGACGCCACGGGTCGAGCGCAAGGGAGACCAGTTGTCGTTCGAAGCCAGGTGGATGAAGAGGTAGCCGGGGAAAAGCGATTCGGTCGCCTCCTGCCGATGGCCGCGCACCAGCCGCTCCCGCCGACAATGAGGACGGTAGCAGGCGTACCCCTGGCGGGTCAGATGTTCCTCGGCACGTTCGTCCTGCCGAGGCTTGCACTGCACGAGGTACCAGGACTTGTCCCGGTACTGACTGGTCGCGCGGTCCGCAGTGCCATTCTTCATATCCGTATCACCTTGCCCCTGGCCAATGAACCGGGCCATGGTAGGGACTTTCCAATCGATCCACTGAAGCTACACCCGCGATCGCTGAGATCGCCCTTGGCACTCCACTTAATCCGGGGTGACGATGGTCACCGGCCGGTTCCGTTGTTCGTAGCGACTACGCAAAAGCTCTGCAAGCGCCCGCTTGGCCGATGCTTCGCCATGGACCAGGCGTATCTCGCCTGGCCACTCCCGCATGCGGGTTACGAAGTTCAGCAATCCGTGCCGGTCGGCGTGAGCCGAATAGCCACCGATGGTGGCGATACCGGCCCGAATAGTATGCCGCTCGCCATCCAGGTCCACATATCCGCCTTTCGGCCCATGGGTCTGGAGGGCATGCCCTGGCGTGCCTTTCGCCTGGTAACCGACGAAGAGCACGTTGTGGCGCTTATCGCCCAGCATCGCCTTGAGGTAATTGACGATACGGCCGCTGGAGCACATGCCGCTGCCGGCGATCACAATGGCCGGTCGCGCCGTATCGGCCAGGTGCCGCACCATCTGGAGGTGATCGGCATGCTCATCCACCGTGACCAACTGCTCAAATCCAAGTGGACGGCGGCCGCATTTTACACGTTGCAGCGCTTCTTGGTCCCAGAAAGACTGCAACTGGCGATAAACCGTCGTGAACCGGCTGGCCAAGGGCGAATCCAGAATGATCGGCAGCTCGGGCCAATCGACGCCCAGTTCTCCCTGGCCCCTGGAGCGGGGCGCGGTGGCGGCGCGCTGACGAGCCCGACGGAAGATGATGTCCTCCAGCTCGTAGAGCAGTTCCTGGGTACGACCGATGCTGAATGCGGGAATAAGCACCGTGCCGCGATCCGCCAGCGCCTGCTCGATCACCGCTTGCAAGCGTTGGCGCCGGGTGCGGCGGTCCTCATGCAGACGATCGCCATAGGTACTTTCCAATATCAGGATGTCAGCCCGGTACGGTGGTTTCGGCGCCGGCAAAAGAGGAGCATGCGGCGCGCCCAGGTCTCCGGAGAAGAGGATGCGCGTGCTACCCTGCCCAGGATACGTCAGGTCTATCTCGACATAAGCCGAACCAAGGATATGCCCTGCCCTCTGCAGCCTGACGCGGCAACGCAGCTCAGCCGTATCGACCAGGGTGAACCATGTCTTGTAGGGCAAGGCAATGATGCGCTGTTCGATCAGTTGCAGATAACGCTCGACCTTCGCCTGGTCGCGACTGACGCTGAGCTTGAAAGCATCCTCCAGCACAAGAGGCAGCAAGCGCGCCGATGGCTCGCTGCAGAGAATCGGTCCTTTGAAGCCTGCCGCCAGTAAATGAGGAATCCGTCCGACATGGTCGATGTGGACATGGGTGGCGACCAGCGCCTTGACGGTATCCAGCGGAAAGTCGATGGCCAGGTTGCCAGCTGCCGAGCGGCCCTCCGGAGAGGTTTCCGCGCCTTGGAACAGGCCGCAGTCGATCAACAGGCTATGGCTCGCGTCCATTCGCAACTGATGGCAGGAGCCGGTTACGCCCTGGGTAGCGCCATGGTGGTCGATGAGAGGAAATTGCATGATGGGTCAGTCCCTTAACATGGCAGGGTTCCCCATGAACCCCGCTGGGCAAAGCGGCCCCAGGGTGCCAGCCTTGTCCAGAGGTATCGTTGGAATGGATCAGAAAATCATCGCGAGATGGCGAAGGTATCGGGCTTGCGACGCACGATATTTCTGATGAGCGCAATGAAAACGCCCAACATGGCGCCCAATACGATCCCCAACGCCAGAATCAGTAATTTCTTCGGTTTTATCGGTTTAGACGGCTCCACAGCCGCCTGGTCGATATGGACCAGCTTCAGCTTGGAAACGTCCATGTCCAAAGCACGCAAACGCGCCGCCTCCTCGCGCCAGAGCGCCAGGTCCTTGAGGAAGAGATCGTCATTCTCGCGCTGCTTGAGGATTTCCACCTCGCGGTTGTTTTCCAGCAGCCGCAGTTCCTTGGCGATCTGGGCGATGCGCGGCTCGGTGAAATCGTCCGAACGCCGTTGCTGCAGGGCATCCCGTTCGGCTTCCAATGCCTCGCTACCCATGAAATAAAGCGGTATCTGCTGGTTGTTCACTTCGGTACGAATCACATTACCCTGCGCGGATCGCCCCTCATCACCCAGCGCAGAAGGCGTGGTGGGCTTGGCAATGCCTAGGGACTTGGCGATTCGAATCGCTTCGTTCAGCTGCATGATGCGGTCATCGCGGCGCGTCTTCAGCTGCTGCCGGAGTGCCCTGAGCTCGTCCTGGAGTTCCGCCCGCTTGAGTTCGTCCGCTTCCAGCAGCGCTGCGATCTTGGCTTGCTTGCTGGTTTCGTAGCTGGCACGGGCCGCCTCTATCTTTCGCTCCAGCTTGTCGAGGCGATTCTTGATCACTGCCTGCAGGTCGGCAGCAATGAGCTCACGCTCTCGCTGCAAGGCGAATTCCACAAGGCCGTTGACGATCGACACACCCTGAACATCTTCAGGGTAAGTCAGCCGGATACCGACATAGGGGGTCAGACTCGTCGCCTTCGGGTCCGGCAGCAGCATCTGGAAGGCTTCGTCATTGAACTTCTCGAAGGCTTGCTCGGGGGAACGAAGGGGCGTTTGCAGCGCCTCGAACAGCTCGGGATGGGCGCGGGAAAACTCCAGGCGAGTTTCGTACGAATCCAAAGCGGTTCCGACACGACGCAACGCTTCATCCGGAGTGAGCGGATAGACTTCCGTTCCGTTCAGCGCATCGAGGTCCTTGATGGCGGCCGGGCGCAGCAGGCTCTGTACCTGATATTCAGGGGTGGCGAGGAAGAAGGCATAGCTTCCTGCCAACAGAGCGGCGGCGACTGTGACCCCAACGATCAGCAGTTTCTGAGCCCACAGCGAGCGAAACAGCTCGGCCAGATCGATTTCGTCGTTCAGCGCAGGTTGAACGGGAAGGTGGGCAGAAATCGTATTCACAGAAAGGTCCATCTTTGGATAGCGTCAACAACAACCCTGACAGGGTAGACGACGATCCTTGGTGAATCCCGCTGTCGTCAGCCAATCAGACGGAGAGAGCTGAAGCTATACCCTCTCGAAACAGGGGGCATTTTGCCAGTCAGGAATGACAATACAAGACTTGACAGCCTGCCCAGCTATCAATTCCGAAAAAAATTCCAGTTTCTCCGTCACATTTTACACTGGTAGTTGGCGCTTGCTGCCAGGTTGGAAAACTCAGGAGCAAGCAGCCACACCCCATGCCGATCAGCGCTAAGCCGGCACCGCTGCGCCAGGCTCATTTCTACGCAAGAGGTTGTGCAACAGGGCCACGAAAAGCCCCAGTATGCCGCCGATCACCACTCCCAAGACCAACACCAGAGCCCGCTTCGGCTTCACTCTGGAAAGAGGCTCCAAGGCCATTTGGTCGACCCTGACAAGTTGCAAGCCGGATGCGTCGAACTTGATACCTTTCAATCGGGCAGCCTCCTCTCGCCAGAGAGCCAGGTCCTTCAGGTAAAGGTCTTCATCCTGCCGCTGCTTGAGCAACTCGACCTGCCGGTTGTGCTTCAGCAACTCCAGCTCTTTCTTGATTTCGGCGATCCGAGGCTCGACGAAATCATCCGAACCTCGCTCACTCAGGGCCTTTCGCTCAGCCTGGAGCGCTTCAGTCCCCATGAAGTACAGAGGGATTTCACGGCTAGTGACCTCGGTCCGCACGACTTGTCCCCGGGATTGGGCATCGGACATGGCCGATGGCGTAGTGGGTTTGGTTATGCCGAGCGACTGAGCAATACGAATCGCCTCATCCAGCTCGCTGATACGGCTCTCGCGACGCATCTTGAGCTCACCTCGCAAGGCTTCCAGCTCATCCTGCAATTTGGCACGTTGCAACGCGTCCTCTTCGAGCAGCGTAGCGATCTGAGCCTCTTTGGAGGCATTGTAATTGGCCCTGGCGGCCTCGATCTTCTGTTCCAGATTGGCCAGACGGTTGGCAATCAAAGCTTTCAGGTCTTCGGCAACCGCTTGCTGCTCGGCCCGTATCGCAGCCATTACCATCCCATTGACTACCGCCACACCATCGACGCCCTTGGGATAGACGAGCGACAAACCGACGTATTCTTTCAGGCCACCCGCCTTCTTCGGATCGGGTTGCAGCATGGTGAACGCTTGCGCATTGAATTCTTCGAAAACCTGCTCCAGCGAGCGTCCCGGTTCGGCCAGCGGAGCAAACAGCGCCTGGTTCTCGCGAAAGTATTTGAGTCGATTTTCATAGGAGGAAAGCGCTGCCGCTACCCTCGCCAAGGCATCGGATGGGGTGAGCTCATAGATTTCGGTACCGTTCAGCGCATCCAGCGCACCTTGGTCCACCGGCCTTACCACGCTCTGAACCTTGTAATAAGGCGTCGCAAGAAAGGCATATGCCGCGGCCAACAACGTAACGCCCAAGGCTACGCCAGCGATGAGCAATTTTTGTTGCCAGAGAGACCGTATCAGTTCGGCCAGATCGATTTCATCTTCACGCAAGGAGTACTGCTGTCGGTCAGACATTCTTTTCAGGTCACCTTCTCAGGGATCACTCGGAACACCAGCGAGTCCAGCTCACCATTACAAGAGGTGCTATGACTCCTCGTCCGCCGGTTCGTTCAACAGGTTCCCTCCAGAATAGCCCCTCCCTTCAGTACAACGGCTTGACTACCCCCCAGCCATGGCAGGCGGGGCATTGCCAATGCAGCAGCTTGCCCGCGAACCCACAGCGCTCACAGCGGTAGCGAAAATCTACGAGCAAAAGCTTATCGAGCGCCCCCTCGATGTCTTCCATAGCGACTTTCCCCGAGTCGCCGCAGATTTGGCAGAGCTCCACCCAGCCCTTTAGCGCGAGCAAGGAAGGATACGCACGAAGATGCTCCTGGACGAAACGAAGCGCCTCAGAGGTAGAACGCTGGGCGATCTGGCGCGCGAGAACTAGAACGGCTGCGGTTACGGGTAGCCCACGGCCTTCCCCGATCACAGCCCGGAGAGCACCCTCAAGGTCCGCACCACTCCTCCCCGCCGCCTCGAGGACATCATTCCCCACACTTCCCACGAGAGCCGGCTGAAGCCTGCAAGCCTGGATCAGCGCCGAAAAAGCGTCGGCATGACGCTCCGCCCTTGAAAACAACTTGGCCTGCAATAGAAAAGCGCGCAGACAGCTCGAATCGGCCTGTAGCGCCTGCTCCAGATAGCCGAGCGCGTCCTTCGGGCGACCGTGACGCGTGTCCTGCTCGGCCAACTCACAGAAATAATGAGCCAGGACCGAACGGTAATAACTGTCTTCCGCAATCAGGCGCTCACAGACCTCTACCGCCTTTGACCATTCGTGCTCCTGCTCGTATATCCGTAACAGCCCTTTCAGCGCGGCAAGCCTGACCGCCTTCTCCTCTGCCAGCTCAAGAAATAACGTCTCGGCACGTGAAAGCACGCCAGCCGCCAGAAAATCCCGGCCCAGCTCCAGATGCACCTGAAAGGACTGCGCATTGGTGAGCTGCCGGTTCGCCAGCATGCCCTCATGCAATTGAATGGCTTTGTCGACCTCGCCGCGCTTGCGTAACAGCCGACCCACGGCCAGATGCGCATCAAGCGTACTGTCATTGATTTCAAGGGCGCGAATGAATCGCTGGAGCGCTTCGTCCGACTGCTCGTCCAACAGCGGAACGTAGGGATAGGAGGGAATGGGCTTAACGGAGCCGTGGGAACGAGCAGACCAGGAGATACCCGAACGTCCCAGTCCCCAGCCGATCGCCAGCGCGAGGAAGAAAAGGATCAGCCAGAAGAGACTATCAATCAAAGCCGGGCCGGAGCCTGTGCGCTATCGAGATCGGCCAAGCGCCGGCGGCAAGCGTCCAACTCGCGCTGCTGCGATGCGACTTTCAGCCGAAGACGGCCATAGAAGAACCAGCCGATGAGCGGACCAATCAGCATCCCGACCAAGAACGCAGCGGCCATGTAACCGGCAACCGGCAATGCCGGCATCGGCCAGCCGAAAATGACCAGGTCGACAGGCGCCTGGTTCTCCAGCACGAATACCAGAACGGCAACCGCCAGAATGACGCAGCCAGCCAGAACCAAGAAACGCTTGAGGGTTTTCACCGTGTAATCCTTTTTTCCAACGGAGGAGGAAGTCCGGTCGGACCTCACTCCTCGTTCACCCGGTCACGCAATTCCTTGCCCGGCTTGAAATGCGGGACGTACTTGCCATCGAGCCGCACCGATTGACCGGTCTTAGGATTACGCCCCACCCGTGGCGCACGGTAGTGCAGTGAAAAGCTGCCGAAGCCGCGAATCTCGATGCGATCGCCTGTCGCCAATGCCTGGGACATTTGCTCCAGCATGGTCTTGATGGCCAGCTCGACATCCTTCGATGACAGCAGCCCCTGATGGGAAACGATGCGTTCGATCAACTCCGACTTGGTCATGGTTTTCCCTTCTTTTTCAAGCGGCTAGATCACTAGTAGGGTGGTTTTAGCATGCTCGCCAGAGTTTGAACAGTCTCATTGTCAAGAGGCGGCAAACAGAGGGAACCGAGCGGTCGGAAGGATGGAGCGTAAGGCCACGGCTGCTCTGCGCTACAGCAGACTCAGCCTTTTTTTGGCAGGCATGAAAAAGGGCGACCGAAGTCGCCCTTTTTCCGAAGCATCGAGGGGATTAGCCCTGATTCTCCATTTGTGCACGGATCAGGTCACCAATGGTGGTCGGGCCGGTGCTCTCGGTTTCCTGCTTGCGCAGTTCCTTGATCGCATCCTTCTCGTCGTCCACGTCCTTCGACTTGACGGACAGGCTGATCACGCGGCTCTTGCGGTCGATGCTGATGATCTTGGCTTCGACTTCGTCGCCTTCCTTCAGCACGTTACGCGCATCTTCCACGCGGTCGCGGCTGATTTCGGAGGCCTTCAGGATGCCTTCGATATCGCTGCCCAGATCGATCACAGCGCCTTTGGCGTCGACTTCCTTGACGGTACCGCGAACGATGCTGCCCTTCTCGTTGAGCGAGGCGTAGTTGGAGAACGGATCGTCTTCCAGCTGCTTGATGCCCAGGGAGATGCGCTCACGCTCCGGATCGACCGACAGAATGACGGTTTCCAGCTCGTCGCCCTTCTTGAAGCGACGTACGGCTTCTTCACCCGGCTCGTTCCAGGAGATGTCGGACAGGTGAACCAGACCGTCGATGCCGCCGTCCAGACCGATGAAGATACCGAAATCGGTGATCGACTTGATGGTGCCGGAGATACGGTCGCCCTTGTTGAACTGGCTGGAGAAGTCTTCCCACGGGTTGGACTTGCACTGCTTGATGCCCAGGGAGATACGACGACGCTCCTCGTCGATGTCCAGAACCATGACTTCCACTTCGTCGCCGACCTGAACGACCTTGGACGGGTGGATGTTCTTGTTGGTCCAGTCCATTTCGGAAACGTGCACCAGGCCTTCCACGCCCTCTTCCAGCTCGGCGAAGCAGCCGTAGTCGGTGAGGTTGGTGACGCGGGCCATGACACGGGTGCCTTCCGGATAACGGGCCTTGATGGCGACCCACGGATCTTCGCCCAGCTGCTTCAGACCCAGGGAGACGCGGTTGCGCTCGCGGTCGAACTTCAGGACCTTGACGTCGATCTCGTCGCCAACGTTGACGATTTCGGACGGATGCTTGATGCGCTTCCAGGCCATGTCGGTAATGTGCAGCAGGCCGTCTACGCCGCCCAGGTCAACGAACGCACCGTAGTCGGTGAGGTTCTTGACGATACCTTTGACCTGCTGGCCTTCCTGCAGGGATTCCAGCAGGGCTTCGCGCTCGGCACTGTTCTCGGCTTCCAGCACGCTGCGGCGGGAAACGACGACGTTGTTGCGCTTCTGGTCGAGCTTGATGACCTTGAACTCGAGCTCTTTGCCTTCCAGGTGAGCGGTGTCGCGCACCGGACGGACGTCGACCAGGGAACCCGGCAGGAACGCGCGGATACCGTTGATGTCGACGGTGAAGCCGCCCTTGACCTTGCCGTTGATGATGCCCTTGACCACTTCTTCGGCGGAGAAAGCCGCTTCCAGAACAATCCAGGATTCCGCGCGCTTGGCTTTTTCGCGGGACAGCTTGGTTTCACCGAAGCCGTCTTCAACCGCGTCCAGAGCGACGTGGACCTCGTCACCCACCTTGATGGTCAGCTCGCCCTGTTCGTTGTAGAACTGCTCGACCGGGATGACGCCCTCGGACTTGAGGCCGGCATGCACGGTGACCCAGTCACCGTCGATGTCGACCACGATGCCGGTGATGATGGCACCCGGCTGCATGTCGAGGGATTTCAGGCTTTCTTCAAAAAGTTCTGCAAAGCTTTCGCTCATGTTGGTTCCTGTGTGATCAAGGGCGAAGAATCTCGCCCAAAGCCACATTCCAGACAATGTGGGTTCGTTCATGTAAAAAGAGGCCTGCGGGACTTGGACTGGTCTCCCGCACGCCTCCTTGTTGGCCACTTGGCCCCTGGCTCACCCGGCGAGGTCGCGATTGGCGACTTCGCTCAGAATACGCTCCAGTACCTGCTCGATGGAGAGCTCCGTGGAATCCAGCTGTATGGCGTCAGACGCCGGTTTGAGCGGGGCGACCACTCGCTGGGTATCGCGCTCGTCGCGCGCCCGAATCTCTTCTAGCAGACTACTCAGACTAACATCATCCCCCTTTTCCTTCAACTGCAGATAGCGCCGGCGTGCGCGTTCTTCTGCACTGGCGGTCAGGAAAATCTTCAAGGGTGCGTCGGGGAACACCACGGTTCCCATGTCCCGGCCATCGGCCACCAGACCGGGAGCCTCGAGAAAGGCGCGCTGGCGCTGCAGCAGGGCCTCGCGCACCGCCGGCAGGGACGCCACCTGGGAGGCCCCGGCGCCGACCTGCTCGTTGCGAATGACGTCGGTCACTTCTTCGCCTTCGAGGATGATGCGCTGGCCGTGACCCTCCGACGCCGCGACGAATTGTACGTCCAGATGCGCAGCCAGAACTTTCAGGGCCTCCTCGTTGGTAAGGTCAACGCCATGGTTACGCGCGGCGAAGGCCAGCAGACGATAGAGCGCACCGGAGTCCAGCAGGCTCCAGCCCAGTTTCCTGGCGAGCAGGCCGGCGATCGTACCTTTGCCCGAACCGCTGGGACCATCGATGGCGATTACCGGCACCCGCGCGATCATGACTTGCCCTCCTCGTTTACGCGAATGCCCGCCTGGGCCGCCAGGCCGAGGAAGTTCGGGAACGACGTGGCAACGTTGGCGCAGTCATGGATGCGGATCGGTGCACTGGCGCGCAGCGACGCCACGCTGAACGACATGGCGATACGGTGGTCGCCGTGGCTGTGCACTTCGCCCCCGCCAATCGGCCCGCCTTCGATGATGATGCCGTCCGGTGTCGGCTCGGCCTTGACGCCAAGCGCCTGCAGGCCGTCGGCCATGACCTGGATACGATCGGATTCCTTGACCCGCAGCTCCTCCGCGCCACGCAGCACGGTGCGGCCCTCGGCGCAGGCGGCCGCGACGAAAAGCACCGGGAATTCGTCGATCGCCAGCGGGACCAGGCTTTCCGGGATGTCGATGCCTTTGAGCCTGGCCGAACGCACACGAATGTCGGCCACCGGCTCGCCGCCGACCTCACGCTGGTTCTCCAGACTGATATCGCCCCCCATCAAGCGAAGGATCTCAATGACGCCGATACGGGTCGGGTTGATGCCGACATGCTCGAGCACCAGCTCGGAGCCCTCCGCAATGCTGGCGGCGACAAGGAAGAACGCTGCCGAGGAGATGTCCGCCGGCACTTCGATGTGAGTCGCGCTCAGCTTATGCCCGGACTCGACGCGTGCGGTGGCACCCTCGACGCTCACCGGATAGCCGAAGCCTCGCAGCATGCGCTCGGTGTGGTCGCGGGTCGGCGCCGGCTCGGTCACCGCAGTCTCGCCGCCGGCATACAAGCCGGCAAGCAACAGACAGGACTTCACCTGAGCGCTGGCCATCGGCATTTCGTAATGCATGCCGGTCAGACGTTGGCCACCGCGAATGGTCAGCGGCGGGCGCCCTTCCGGGCCGGTCTCGATTACCGCTCCCATGGCACGCAGCGGCTTGGCGACGCGGTTCATCGGGCGCTTGGACAGCGAAGCGTCGCCGGTCAGCACGGTATCGAACGGCTGGGCTGCCAACAGGCCGGACAGCAAACGCATGGAAGTACCCGAGTTGCCCAGGTACAGCGGACCGGGCGGCGGCTTCAGGCCATGCAGACCGACGCCGTGAATGGTCACGCGGCCATGATGCGGGCCTTCGATCACCACGCCCATGTCGCGGAATGCCTGCAGGGTCGCCAGGGCGTCCTCGCCCTCGAGGAAGCCTTCCACCTCGGTGGTGCCTTCAGCCAGGGAGCCGAGCATGATGGAGCGATGGGAAATGGACTTGTCGCCCGGTACGCGAATACGGCCGGACAGCTGGCCACCGGGATTGGCGAGGAAGATCAGATCGTTATTCGAATTCATGGCATCCACGTAGGCCCTACGGGCCAAGATTTTACTGAAATGCTCGCGGGCAACGCGGGCGCGGGTGAACACGCCCAGCAATTGATGCCCGTCCCCAGCGTCGACCGCCGCACGCAAGGCGTCGAGGTCGCCGCGAAAATCGTCCAATGTCCGCAGCACCGCCTCGCGGTTGGCGAGGAAGATGTCGTGCCACATCACCGGGTCGCTACCGGCAATCCGGGTGAAGTCCCGGAAACCGCCCGCCGCATAGCGGAATATCTCCAGGTTTTCGTTGCGCTTGGCCAGCGAATCCACCAGTGTGAAAGCCAACAGGTGCGGCAGGTGGCTGGTCGCAGCGAGAACTGCATCATGGTGGCCTACCTCCATGTGCTCGACATCCGCCCCCAGTTCGCGCCAGAGCCTGTCCACCAAGGCCAGCGCATCGGCATCGGTCGAGGCCAGCGGTGTGAGAATCACCTTATGGCGCTGGAACAGGTTGCTCTTGGCAGCCTCCACGCCGCTCTGTTCGGAACCTGCAATGGGGTGCCCGGGCACGAAGCGCGCCGGCATGCCGCCGAAGGACTGTTGCGCCGCTCGCACCACATTGCCCTTGGCGCTGCCGACATCCGTCAGCACGGCATTCCCCAGCTCCAGCCCGGCCAACTGGGCCAGCAGCTTCTCCATGGCCAGAATAGGCACCGCCAGCTGAATCACATCCGCGCCCTGACAGGCGGCAGCCAGCTCCGTTTCGCAGCGATCCACCACGCCCAGCTCCACCGCCAGGCGTCTGGATTCCGGATCGAGATCCACACCAATCACTTCGCGGAACAGCCCTTTTCCCCGCAATCCCTTGGCGAAGGAGCCGCCAATCAGGCCCAGCCCCACCACCACCAGGCGGCCGAGAATAGGGGCCGCCTGTTGCAGCGGCATGACATCAGGCACGGTCGAGCACCTTGCTCAGCGCGTCGAGGAAACGCTGGTTCTCTTCGGGCAGGCCAATGGATACACGAAGATAGGTGGGCATGCCGTAGCCACCCACCGGCCGGACGATCACCCCTTCGCGGAGCAACGCCTGGTACAACGGCGCGGCATCCCGCCCCATGTTCACGGCGATGAAGTTGCCCTTGGAGGGAATCCAGTCCAGCCCCAGCTTACGGAAGCCTTCCTCCAGTTGAGCCATGCCGGCATCGTTGAGACGGCGGCTTTCGGCGAGATAGGTAGCATCATCCAGTGCCGCGCACGCAGCAGCCAACGCCAGACTGTTGACATTGAACGGCTGGCGTACGCGATTCAGCACGTCGGCGATCTCAGCCGAAGAGATGCCATAGCCGACGCGGAGCGCAGCCAGGCCATAGGCCTTGGAGAAGGTCCGGGAGACCAGCAGGTTGGCGTGCCGGGAGAGATATTCCAGCCCGTCCGGCAGCTCATCGCCCTCGGCATACTCGATGTAGGCCTCGTCCAGCACCACCAGAACATGCTCAGGCACTCGCGCCAGGAAGTCAGCCAGCACCTGCGCGCCGAACCAGGTGCCCGTCGGGTTGTTCGGGTTCGCAACGAAGACGACGCGGGTATCGTCGTCGATGGCAGCCAGCATGGCGTCGAGATCATGCCCCCAATCCTTGGCCGGTACGACCTTGCCCTGGGCGCCGACGGCCTGGGTAGCGATCGGGTAGACGGCGAACGCATGCTCACTGAACACCGCATTGAGACCGGGCGCCAGATAGGCACGCGCCACCAGCTCGAGAATATCGTTGGAGCCGTTGCCCAGTGTCACCTGGGTCGGCGCGACGCCGCAGCGTTCGGCGAGCTTGCGCTTGAGTTCGAAACCGTTGCCATCGGGGTAGCGGGTCAGCTCGGCGAGTTCGGCACGAATGGCTTCCAGCGCCTTCGGGCTTGGTCCAAGGGGATTCTCGTTGCTGGCGAGTTTGACGATCTTCGTTGGGTCCAGATCCAGTTCCCGGGCCAACTCGTCCACCGGCTTGCCCGGTACGTAGGGGGACAGCTTTTGCACCCCTGGCTGGGCCAGGGTCAGAAAGTCGCAACTCATAGCAAGGCCTCGAGCTTCAAGCGGCAAGCTGCAAGAAAAAGCCGGGGACGGGTCCGCTTGTGGCTTGAAGCTTGTAGCTTGCGGCTGCCTTTAAAGTACCGCTTTGGGATAGGAGCCCAGCACTTTCAGCGCCACGGCTTCCTGGTTGATCTTTTCCAGTACGTCCTTGATCAGCGGGTCCTTGTGGTGGCCGACGAAATCGATGAAGAAGACGTAGGTCCACTTGCCGCTGCGGGACGGGCGGGTCTCGATGCGGGTCAGGTCGATGCCATTGTTGTGGAACGGCACCAGCAACTCATGCAGCGCCCCCGGCTTGTTGCGCATGGAGACGATGATGGAGGTCTTGTCGTCGCCGGTCGGCGGCACTTCCTGGCTGCCGATGATGAGGAAGCGCGTGGAGTTGTCGGGACGATCCTCGATCTTCTCGGCCAGCTTGGTCAACCCGTACAGGCTCGCCGCCATGTCGCCGGCAATCGCCGCCGAGTTCCACTCGCTCTTCACCCGTTTGGCCGCATCGGCATTGCTCGACACGGCCACCCGCTCGACGTTGGGGTAATGCGCGTCCAGCCATTTGCGGCACTGGGCCAAGGACTGGGCATGGGAGTAGATGCGGGTGATGCGATCGGTCTTGGTCGTCTCGCCCACCAGCAAGTGATGGTGAATCCGCAGCTCGACTTCGCCACAGATCACCATGTCGTGTTCGAGGAAGCTGTCCAGGGTGTGGTTGATGGCGCCCTCGGTGGAGTTCTCCACCGGCACCACGCCGAAGTTCACCGCGCCGGCCGCAACCTCACGGAACACTTCGTCGATCGCCGCCATCGGCACGCTGATGACCGCATGACCGAAGTGCTTCAGCGCCGCAGCCTGGGAGAAGGTGCCTTCCGGACCGAGGTAGGCGACCTTGAGCGGCTGCTCGAGCGCCAGGCAGGAGGACATGATTTCGCGGAACAACCGCGCCATTTCCTCGTTGTCCAGCGGCCCCTGGTTGCGCTCCATGATGTGCTTGAGCACCCAGGCCTCACGCTCGGGACGGTAGAACACCGGCTTCTCGCCTTCGGGCAGCGACTGCATCTTCACCCGCGCCACGTCCTGGGCGCAGCGCGCACGCTCGCTGATCAGCTCGAGGATTTTTTCATCGAGGCTGTCGATACGCAGGCGCAGTGCATTGAGCTGGTCTTTCTCGCTCATCAGCCGTGCTCCTTCTCGAACTCCGCCATGTACGCCACCAGGGTCTCCACTGCATCGAGACCCACGGCGTTATAGATGGAGGCACGCATGCCGCCCACCGAGCGGTGGCCCTTCAGGTTCAGCAGGCCACGGGCGTCCGCGCCGGCGAGGAAGGGCTTGTCCAGGCGCTCGTCGGCCAGACGGAACGGTACGTTCATCCAGGAACGGGCATTGGCGGCAATGGGGTTGGTGTACAGCTCGCTGCGGTCGATGAAGCCGTACAACAGCTCCTTCTTCGCGCGGTTGCGTTTTTCCATCGCCTCGACGCCGCCCTGCTCCTTCAGCCACTCGAAGACGAGGCCGGAGAGATACCAGGAGAAGGTCGCCGGCGTGTTGTACATCGAACCGTTATCAGCGGCGATCTTGTAGTTGAGCATGGTCGGGCAGATCGACCGGGCACGGCCGAGCAGGTCTTCGCGAACGATGACCACCACCAGGCCGGACGGGCCGATGTTCTTCTGCGCGCCAGCGTAGATCAGGCCGAAACGGGAAACGTCCAGCGGACGGGAGAGGATGTCGGAGGACATGTCCACCACCAGCGGAGCGTCGCCGACCTCGGGAATCCAGTCGAACTGCAAGCCACCGATGGTTTCGTTGGAGGCGTAGTGCAGGTAGGCGGCATCCTTGCTGAGCTGCCACTCGTTCTGGCCGGGGATGGCGAAGTAGTCGTAAGGCTTGGCGCTCGCGGCGACGTTGACATTGCCAAAGCGGCGCGCCTCTTCGATGCTCTTGCGCGACCAGATGCCGGTGTCGATATAGTCAGCCACGCCGTCTTCCGGCAGCAGGTTCAGGGGAATCTCGGCGAACTGTTGGCTGGCGCCGCCCTGGAGAAAGAGCACCTTGTAGTTCGACGGAATGGTCAGCAGATCGCGCAGGTCCTGTTCGGCCTTCTCGGCGATGGCCACGTACTCGTCGCTACGGTGGCTCATCTCCATGACCGACAGACCCTTGCCCTGCCAGTCGAGGAGTTCCGCCTGGGCACGCTGCAGGACGGCTTCGGGAAGCGCGGCCGGGCCAGCGCAGAAGTTATAGGCGCGTTTGCTCACTGCTCTATCTCTCGATTCATTGCCTGCCCACCCTTGCGGGGCGAGCGATCCGCCGATCAATCGGCATCCCCTGACAGCGGCGCGCCGGGATCGGCACGCCCCTACCCATCAGTCTTCGTCGTCGGTCGGCACGACGTCGGCGGGAACATCGCCGACACCGCCCAACAGCTCGTCCTCGCTGGGCTCCGAGCTGGCTACCGGCATTTCCTTCTCGAGCACGTCATCGGGAAGCGCAGCCTCGATATCCTCAGCCTCTTCTTCCACCGACGGCTCCTGCACACGCTCAAGGCCCACCAGTTTTTCGTCGCTGGCGAGCTTGATCAGGGTTACGCCCTGGGTATTGCGGCCGGAGCTGGACACCTCGTCGACACGGGTACGCACCAGGGTGCCCTGGTCGGAAATCAGCATGATTTCCTCGCCGTCCTGCACCTGGATTGCGCCGACCAACTTGCCGTTACGCTCACTGGTGACCATCGCGATGACGCCCTGGCCACCACGACCGCGACGCGGGAATTTGCCCAGGCCCGTACGCTTGCCGAATCCACGCTCGGACGCGGTGAGGATCTGCGCACCGGACTCGGGAATCAGCATGGAGATCAGTTGCTGGTCCTTGCCCAGGCGCATGCCACGCACGCCGCGAGCGGTACGCCCCATGGTACGCACCTTGCTCTCGGCGAAACGCAGCACCTTGCCAGCGTCGGAGAACAGCATGACTTCCTTGGCGCCGTCGGTGATGGCGGCAGCGATCAGGGTGTCACCCTCCTCCAGTCTCAGCGCTATCAGGCCGGCGCTACGCGGACGGCTGAACTGCACCAGCGGGGTTTTCTTCACGGTACCGAAGGCGGTGGCCATGAAGATGTAGGCACCCGTCGGCTCGGCGACCAGCTCAGGCGTTTCGCCCTCGACTTCCTCGACTTCCTCGGCCTCGATCACCTCGACGGCTTCGCCCTCGATCACCACGCCTTCGGCTTCGTCCAGGTCCTCGTCGTCACCAGAGCCTTGCTGCAGGGCCTCTAGATCGACCTGCAGCATCGCGGTAATGCGCTCGCCTTCGTCCAGCGGCAACAGGTTGACCAGCGGACGTCCACGCGCCGTGCGCGAAGCCTCCGGGATCTCGAAAGTACGCAGCCAGTAGACCTTGCCTTTGCTGGAGAACAGCAGCAGGGTCGCGTGGCTGTTGGCCACCAGCAGGTGCTCGATGTAGTCCTCGTCCTTCACACCGGTCGCCGACTTGCCCTTGCCGCCGCGACGCTGCGCCTGGTAGGCGGCCAGCGGCTGGGACTTGGCGTAGCCACCGTGGGAAATGGTTACTACACGGTCCTCTTCGGTGATCAGGTCGGCGATGGTCAGGTCGACCTGGGAGGCGACGATCTCGGTACGGCGCGCATCGCCGAACTCCGCCTTGACCTTCTCCAGCTCCTCGCGGATGACTTCCATCAGGCGCACGGGGTTGGTCAGGATGCGGATCAGCTCGCCGATTTGGGCCAGGATTTCCTGGTACTCGGCCAGCAGCTTTTCATGCTCCAGGCCGGTCAGACGGTGCAGGCGCAGTTCGAGGATCGCCTGAGCCTGTTCCGGCGACAGATAATATTTACCGTCACGCAGGCCATACTGCGGATCGAGGTCTTCCGGTCGGCAGGCGTCGGCCCCGGCACGCTCCACCATCGCTTCCACTGCGCTGGATTCCCAGGCGGTGGCGATCAGACGCTCCTTCGCCTCGGCCGGTGTCGGCGAGGTCTTGATCAGCTCGATCACCGGATCGATGTTCGAAAGGGCAACGGCCTGGCCTTCGAGGATATGGCCACGTTCGCGTGCCTTGCGCAGTTCGTAGACGGTCCGCCGGGTCACCACTTCGCGGCGGTGGCGGACGAACACTTCGAGCATGTCCTTGAGGTTCAGCGTGCGCGGCTGGCCGTCGACCAGGGCCACCACGTTGATGCCGAACACGCTCTGCAGCTGGGTCTGGGCATAGAGGTTGTTGAGCACCACCTCCGCCACTTCGCCGCGGCGCAGCTCGATGACCACGCGCATGCCGTCCTTGTCGGACTCGTCGCGCAGCTCGGTGATGCCTTCCAGCTTCTTCTCTTTCACCAGCTCGGCGATCTTCTCGATCAGCCGCGCCTTGTTCAGCTGGTACGGCAGCTCGGTAATGACGATCTGCTGGCGATTGCCGGTCTTGTCGATGTCCTCGACCTCGGCGCGGGCACGCATATAGATGCGGCCACGGCCGGTGCGGTAGGCCTCGATGATCCCGGCACGGCCATTGATGATACCGGCGGTGGGGAAGTCCGGGCCCGGGATGTAGCGCATCAGGTCGTCGACCGTCAGCTCCGGGTTGTCGATCAATGCCAAGCAGCCATCGATCACCTCGCCCAGGTTGTGCGGCGGGATGTTGGTGGCCATGCCCACGGCGATACCGGAGGAGCCGTTGACCAGCAGGTTGGGAATCTTGGTCGGCATGACCGCCGGAATCTGCTCGGTGCCGTCGTAGTTCGGCACCCAGTCGACGGTTTCCTTGTCCAGATCGGCCAGCAGTTCGTGGGCCAGCTTGGCCATGCGCACTTCGGTGTATCGCATGGCCGCGGCGTTGTCGCCGTCCACCGAACCGAAGTTGCCCTGCCCGTCCACCAGCATGTAGCGCAGCGAGAACGGCTGGGCCATGCGCACGATGGTGTCGTAGACCGCGGTATCGCCGTGCGGGTGGTATTTACCGATCACGTCACCGACCACACGGGCGGATTTCTTGTAGGGCTTGTTCCAGTCGTTGCCGAGCTCGCTCATCGCGTAGAGCACGCGGCGGTGCACGGGCTTCAAGCCATCGCGCGCATCCGGCAGAGCACGTCCGACGATCACGCTCATCGCGTAATCGAGATAGGACTGTTTCAGCTCGTCTTCGATATTGACCGGGAGAATTTCTTTGGCCAGTTCGCCCATGAGAAGCCTGGTTCCTTTTTCTGATGAACCCCGAGCATCCATCCTGGAATGTCACGAGGCGCGCCGCTGTGGCACCTGGCCACAACGACTCACGACAAATCAACGAGTTAAGCCGACGATTCGGGCAGTCGGACGGCCCATGCGAGGCCGTCCGGAAAACTGCCGGAGCTTATCACAGTCGCCGTCCCGCACCTACCCCGCCGGACGCGCCGCCCGGCTTCAGTGGAGGCGCTTGCGGCACATGAGCTGCGCCATTTTCGCCGCGTCCGGGCGCTCCACCACGCCTTTCTCGGTCACGATGGCATCGATGAGGTCGGCCGGCGTCACATCGAAGACCGGATTGAACGCTTCGACATCCGCCGCCACGCGCTTGCCGCCCAGTTCCAGCAACTCGCTGCCGTCGCGCTCTTCGATCGGGATGTCGTCGCCGGTTTCCAGGGCCATGTCGATGGTCGAACTGGGCGCCACCACCATGAAGCGCACGCCGTGGTGCATGGCGTTGACCGCCAGTTGATAGGTGCCGATCTTATTGGCCACGTCGCCGTTCGCCGTGATGCGGTCGGCACCGACGATGACCCAGGTGATGCCCTTGGTCTTCATGATATGGGCGGCGGCCGAATCGACGTTCAGGCTTACCGGGATGCCTTCGTTGGCCAGCTCCCAGGCGGTGAGACGCGAACCTTGCAGCCAGGGACGGGTTTCGTCCGCGTAGACGCGCTCGACCAGCCCCTCCAGGTTCGCCGCCCGGATCACGCCGAGGGCGGTACCGAAGCCACCGGTCGCCAGGGCACCGGTGTTGCAGTGGGTCAGCAGCGCCTGCGGCCGCGAGCCGACCCGGCGAATCAGCTCGACGCCGAGCTGGGCCATGGTCAGGTTGGCCTCACGGTCGCTCAGGTGAATGGCCTCGGCCTCGGCTTCCAGCGCCGCCAACGGGGTTTCGCCTTCCTTGAGTCGCTCCAGCCGTTCGCGCATGCGGTTCAGCGCCCAGAACAGATTGACTGCCGTGGGCCGGGAAGCCGCCAAGACGTCGAAATCGCTCTCCAGTGCAGCGCGCCAGTCACCACCCTCCGCAAGCCGAGCACGCAGGCCCAACACCACGCCGTAGGCAGCACTGATGCCGATGGCCGGAGCCCCGCGGACCACCATGCTGCGAATCGCCTCGGCCACGGCCTCGGCGGAATCGTAGGCCAGCCAGCGCTCCTCGGACGGCAACAGACGCTGATCCAGCAGATGCAGCCTGCCATCCCGCCACTCAATGGCCTTGACCTTCTCCGCTGCCAGCAATCGCTCGCGCATGGCTACACCTCGTATCCTGAAACGAAAAAGCGGGGATTATAGCGAGCCTCCCGCCGAGGTGCTCGGGTATACTGCGGCATCTTCGACGACCGCCCAAGGACGCCCGCCATGCATGACCCCGCCGCCCCGCTCGACCTCCTGCTCCTGCCGACCTGGCTGGTGCCGGTCGAACCCGCCGGCGTCGTCCTCCAGGAGCATGCACTGGGCATCCGCGACGGTCGCATCGCCCTGATTGCGCCCCGCGCGGAAGCGCTCCGGCATGCCTGCAACGAGGTACGCGAACTGCCCGGCATGCTGCTCGCCCCCGGCCTGATCAACGCCCACGGTCACGCCGCGATGACACTGTTCCGCGGCCTGGCCGACGACCTGCCGCTGATGACCTGGCTGGAACAGCACATCTGGCCGGCCGAAGCCCGCTGGGTGGACGAAGCGTTCGTCCGCGACGGCACCGAGCTGGCCATCGCCGAACAGCTCAAGGGCGGCATCACCTGCTTCTCCGATATGTACTTCTATCCGGAAGTCGCCAGCGAACTGGTCCACAAGAACGGCATTCGGGCACAGATCTGCATTCCCGTCCTCGATTTTCCGACGCCCGGCGCTCGCGATGCCGCCGAAGCGCTGCGCAAGGGCGTGGCGCTGTTCGATGACCTCAAGCACCACCCGCGCATCAAGGTGGCCTTCGGCCCGCACGCGCCCTACTCGGTCAGCGACGACAAGCTGGAAAACGTGCGCATGCTGGCCGACCAGTTGGACGCCAACATCCATATGCACGTGCAGGAAACCGCCTTCGAGGTGCAGCAGGCCCTCGACCAGAACGGCGAGCGTCCGCTGGCGCGGTTGGCCCGCCTCGGCCTGCTCGGCCCACGCTTCCAGGCCGTGCACATGACCCAGGTGAACGACGACGACCTGGCCCTGCTGGTAGAAAGCAACAGTAGCGTCATCCACTGCCCCGAATCGAACCTCAAGCTGGCCAGCGGTTTCTGCCCGGTCGAGCGGCTCTGGCAGGCCGGCGTCAATGTTGCCGTCGGCACCGACGGCGCGGCGAGCAACAACGACCTGGACCTGCTCGGCGAGACCCGCACCGCTGCGCTGCTGGCAAAAGCCGTGGCCGCTTCGGCCACCGCCCTGGATGCCCATCGCGCACTGCGCATGGCCACCCTGAACGGTGCCCGCGCCCTGGGCATCGACGATTGCACCGGCTCGCTGGAAATCGGCAAGTTCGCCGATCTGGCCGCCTTCGATCTGTCCGGGCTGGCCCAGCAGCCGATCTACGACCCGGTGTCGCAACTGATCTATGCCAGCGGTCGCGATTGCGTGAAGCACGTCTGGGTCGGGGGCAAGCAGTTGCTCGACCAGGGCCGCCTGACCCGCCTGGACGAAGAACGACTGGGCGCCAAGGCCCGCGAATGGGGCGCGAAGATCGCCGCACCCCGGCACAATTGAAACCGTCCCCTCGGGGCACTGCGACAAACTGCCTCAATGCCGAGCCGGCCCGTGGCGCTCACGGGCCGGCACGAAACTGGCAAGATGCACGTTTCGGAACCGGCCCTCGCGCCCAGCTTCAGGAATCACTATGAGCAACGTCGACCACGCCGAAATCGCCAAATTCGAAGCCCTGGCCCATCGCTGGTGGGATCGCGAGAGCGAGTTCAAGCCACTGCACGACATCAACCCGCTGCGTGTGAACTGGATCGACGAGCGCGTCCAGCTCGCCGGCAAGAAGGTGCTCGACGTCGGCTGCGGCGGCGGCATCCTCAGCGAAGCCATGGCCAAGCGCGGCGCCACCGTCACCGGCATCGACATGGGCGAAGCGCCCCTGGCGGTCGCGCAGCTGCACCAGCTCGAGTCTGGCGTGGAGGTGGAGTACCGGCAGATCACCGCCGAAGCGCTGGCCGAGGAGATGCCCGGCACGTTCGACGTGGTCACCTGCCTGGAAATGCTCGAACACGTCCCCGACCCAGCCTCGGTGATCCGCGCCTGCCATCGCCTGGTCAAGCCCGGCGGGCAGGTGTTCTTCTCCACCATCAACCGCAACCCCAAGGCCTACCTGTTCGCCGTGATCGGCGCCGAGTACCTACTGCGCCTGCTGCCACGCGGCACCCATGATTTCCGCAAGTTCATCCGGCCGTCCGAACTGGGCGCCTGGTCCCGCGCCGCCGGCCTGCAGGTGAAGGACATCATCGGTCTCACCTACAACCCGCTGACCAAGCACTACAAGCTGGAAGCGGACGTCGACGTCAATTACATGATTCAAACCCTGCGCGAGGAGTAAGCAGTCTTATGCGCCTGAGAGCGGTTCTTTTCGACATGGACGGCACCCTGCTCGACACGGCACCGGACTTCGTCGCGGTGGTCCAGGCGATGCGCGAAGCACGCGCCCTGCCCCCGGTGGACGAAACCCAGGTGCGCGACGTGGTTTCCGGCGGCGCCCGGGCCATGGTCATCAATGCCTTCGATGTGGACCCCTTCTCTCCCGAGTTCGAGGTGTTGCGCCTGGAATTCCTCGAGCGTTACCAGAATCACTGCGCCGTCCGTACGCGCTTCTTCGACGGCATGGCCGAACTGCTGGAAGATATCGAGCGGGCCAGGCTGATCTGGGGTGTGGTGACCAACAAACCGGTGCGCTATGCCGAACCCATCATGCAGCAGCTCGGCCTGGCCGAACGCTCGGCGGTGCTGGTCTGCCCCGATCACGTGAAGAACAGCAAACCCGACCCGGAACCGCTGCTCCTTGCCTGCAGCCAGCTCGGCCTGGACCCGGCCAGCGTGCTGTTCGTCGGCGACGACCTGCGCGACATCGAATCCGGACGCGCCGCCGGCACCCGTACGGTGGCGGTGACCTACGGTTATATCCACCCCGAGGACAACCCGCGCAGTTGGGGCGCCGATGCTGTGATCGAGCACCCCCTGGAACTGCGCCGGCTGCTCGATCAGGCGATGTGTAGCTGCTAAGCGCAAGCTGCAAGCTGCAAGCTGCAAGCTGCAAGCTGCAAGCTAGCCTGGAGCCGACAGCAAGCCACGGCAAGACTCATTCTTTCGCTTCTTGATAATGGCGACGTGACGCTCGCCGCTCTCCGAAGGAGACAACGATGTTCCAATATTCCGCCCGCCCCGATCTGCTCAAGGACCGGGTGATCCTGGTCACCGGCGCCGGCCGGGGCATTGGCGCCGCCGCGGCGAAGACCTTCGCTGCCCATGGCGCCACCGTGCTGCTGCTGGGCAAGACGGAAGAGCATTTGACCCGCGTCTACGACGAGATCGAAGCCGCCGGGCACCCGCAGCCGGCGATCATCCCGTTCAACCTCGAAACCGCCATGCCGCATCAGTACGACGAACTGGCGGCGACGGTGGAGCGTGAATTCGGCCGCCTGGACGGGCTGCTGCACAACGCCGCCCTCATCGGCCCGCGCACACCGCTCGAGCAGTTGTCAGGCGACAACTTCATGCGTGTCATGCAGGTCAACGTGAACGCCATGTTCATGCTTACCAGCGTGATGCTGCCCCTGTTGAAGCTCTCCAGCGATGCGTCGGTGATCTTCACGTCCAGCAGCGTCGGCCGCAAGGGGCGCGCCTATTGGGGGGCCTACGCCGTCTCCAAGTTCGCCACCGAGGGGCTGATGCAGGTACTGGCCGACGAGGTGGAAGGCACCTGTGCCGTTCGCGCCAACAGCGTCAATCCCGGCGCCACCCGCACCGACATGCGCGCCCAGGCCTATCCTGGCGAGAATCCGATCAAGAACCCGGAACCGGAGCAGATTATGCCGGTCTATCTGTACCTGATGGGCCCGGACAGCACCGGCGTGAACGGCCAGGCCTTCGACGCGCAATAACCTCCCCAGCCTGTGCGGGCTCCCGCACAGCCTGCCACGGCGGCCAATGCGGTCGCCGCCTCCCTCCGCCGGTAAACCGGCGTCCCGACATAGCGAACGGCATCAAATTGCCATCTTTCTGTCAGGTTACCGGCAAGAAGTGGCCGTTCGTATTATTCGAAATCGATCAACTCATTGATTTTTAAAGATATAAATTGAGTGCCGAGGAGATGGCATGGAATTCGCTCTAGAACCTTCGTCGTCGCTCCACGCGCATTCAAGGTGCCGCAGCATGGGCCAACTCCCGCAAAACAACACGATCGATTTCGATGCAGCAAAACTGCAGCGCATGGGCTTCGCCAATACGCGCCAGAACGCTCGCCAGCCGATCAGTCTCGCCGAACTCCAGCGTCAGCTCAGCCTGCAATTGCAGACCAGCCTGGAAGCCGAGCGCATCCTCGATCTCTTCTTTCGCGAAGTACAGCGGCTGATTCCGCTGGATGCTCTTACCTATCAACATCAGGGCAGCGATCTGCGCCTCGAGTTCGGCAAGCGTGCCAGCCACTCGGCCGGTTACCGCCTCAGCCATGACAGCGAATACCTCGGCGAACTGACGTTTCGCCGCAACCAGCGCTTCAGCGATCACGACCTGGCCCAACTGGAGTCCCTGCTCGCCAGCCTGATGTTCCCGCTGCGCAACGCCCTGCTTTATCGCAGGGCGATCCAGAACGCCTTGCGCGACCCGCTGACCGACACTGGCAACCGCATCGCCATGGATCAGGTCCTGCAACGGGAAGTGGACATGGCCCGCCGGCATCTGCAGCCGCTGTCGCTGCTGATGCTCGACCTGGACCACTTCAAGCGCATCAATGACACCTACGGCCACAGCACTGGCGACGAAGTGCTGAAGGCCGTGGCCACCACCCTGAAAGAACAACTGCGCAACGTCGACATGGTGTTCCGCTTCGGCGGCGAGGAGTTTCTCGTGCTGCTGTCGAACACCAGCCGCGAGGCGGCCGAGATGATCGGGGAACGCCTGCGCAAGGCGGTGTTCCAGCTGCAATTCCTCGTCCAAGGGCACCCTATCGAACTGTCGATCAGCCTCGGCTGCGCCAGCCTGCTGCCCGGAGAATCGGTGGACAGCCTGCTGCGCCGCGCCGACAACGCGCTCTATACCGCCAAGCGCAGCGGTCGCAATCGGCTGACGATGGCTGGCTGACCTCATCCAAAAGCAGGACAAAAAAGAGGGGCTCGCATGAGCCCCTCTTTTCATTTCGGGTCGATCAACGCTTTCGCCCGAATCCGGGGCGCTGCCCTTCGCTCGGCGGCGGGCCGCGGCGCTTCGCCGGGACAGGTGCCGGCTTGCGGGACGGGCGCTCGGTCAGCTCGGGCGTCGGACGCTCCTGCTTGGCCGGACGCTTCTTGTTCACGTCACGCGGACGCTCGGCCAGCGGCGTACCGCCCGGCTTGCGTTCCCGCGCCGGCGCCTGGCGCTCGCCCTGCGGACGCGGTGCACGGACCGGACGCTCGCCACCCTCGGAACGCGGCGCGCGAGGTGGACGCTCACCACCACCCTCGGGGCGCGATGGACGCATCGGCTTGCCGGTTTCCGGGTCGCGCAGTACGCGTGCCGGCCTGTCGCCGTCCTCGCGCCGGGGAGCACGCCCGCGCGGTACCACCGGCTTGGCCGACTTGCGCTGCAGACGCTCCAGCTTTTCGCGGAACTTGCCCTTCATTTCCGGCAGCGGAACCGGCTTCAGGCCGACTTCGGCGCTAAGGATGTCGATCTCGCCCTGCCCCATCTCGCGCCAGCGGCCCATACTCAGCTCGGAAGTGAGGAATACCGGACCGAAACGCACCCGCTTCAGGCGGCTTACCACCAGTCCCTGGGATTCCCAGAGGCGACGCACTTCGCGGTTGCGGCCTTCCATCACCACACAATGGAACCAGTGGTTGAAGCCTTCGCCACCGGGCGCTTCCTGGATGTCGGTGAAGCGAGCGGGACCGTCTTCCAGCATCACTCCGGTCTTCAGCCGCTCGATCATGTCCTCGGTGACTTCGCCACGCACACGCACGGCATATTCGCGGTCCATCTCGTAGGAGGGGTGCATCAGGCGGTTGGCCAGTTCGCCGTCGGTGGTGAACAGCAGCAGGCCAGTGGTGTTGATGTCAAGGCGACCGATGTTGATCCAGCGCCCCGCCTTCAGGCGCGGCAGGCGGTCAAAGACGGTCGGTCGGCCTTCCGGATCGTCGCGGGTGCAGACTTCGCCTTCCGGCTTGTTGTAGATGAGGACGCGGCGCACTGTCTCGGCGGCTTCTTCACGCTTGAGCAGGCGGCCGTCGACGCTGATGGCGTCATGGGAATCGACGCGCTGGCCGAGGCTGGCGACCGCGCCATTGACCTTGACCCGGCCTTCGCCGATCCAGCTTTCGATGTCGCGCCGCGAGCCCAGGCCCATGCGCGCCAGGACTTTCTGCAGTTTTTCGCCGTGGGCGACGTGAGGGGTATCTTCGTGCTCGGTCATCTGGGCACCTCCCGGTGTGACTGTTCCGATTGAAAGGGCGCGCATCATACGCGCATCGACGCGCCAGCGCACAAGCTTTCAGCCTAGCCGAGACCGAGGCAAACGGCAGACAAAAAAATCCCGATGCGGAGCCGTGACTCAACCGCACCGGGACAAGCACACCTGTGTCAGGTTTTCTCAGGAATCCAGCAGCGCCAAGGCCTCAGCACTGGTACGGGTGACCCGCTCCCAGTCGCCGTTCTTGATCCAGCCGCTGTCGAGCATCCAAGTGCCGCCAACGCACATCACGTTGGGCTGGGCCATGTAGCTCTTCAGGTTATCCAGGCTGACGCCGCCGGTCGGGCAGAAGCGCACACCGCCGAAGGGGCCGGACAACGCCTTGAGCGCGGCGACGCCACCGGCGACTTCCGCCGGGAACAATTTGAATCGGCGATAGCCCAGGGCATAGCCGGTCATCAGCTCGGAGGGCGTGCAAATACCCGGCAACAGCGGTACCGGGCTGTCCAGCGCCGCTTCGAGCAATTCCTTGGTCGAACCCGGCGTGACGATGAACTGGGCACCGGCCTCCACTGCCGCGGCGAACATATCCAGGTCCAGCACGGTACCGGCGCCGACGCACAGGTCCGGGCGCTCCCGGCGCAGCTGGCGGATCGCGGTCAGGCCATGGGCGGAACGCAGGGTCACTTCCAGGGTGCGCAGGCCACCGGCGGCCAGCGCATCGGCCAGGGGCAGGATGTCTTCCTCACGGGCGATGGTGATCACCGGGAGGATGCGCGCGCGGGCGCAGAGGTCGTCGATCAGGGTGATCTTGTCGGCCATGGTCATATCGGCTGTCCTTCGGGCCTCACGGGCACCAGTAAATCTCGAGTGGGGGTCGCAGGAACGCGCGGATCGGCATGCCCAGGGCATCGTCGCCGGCCACTGCCGCTCGCAGGGTGTTCAATTTGGCCTCGCCCTGGATCGCCAGTAGCGGCAGGCGCGCCGAGGCGAGCAGCGGGTAGGTCATGGTCAGACGCTGGCGCGGAACGCTCGGCGCCTGCATCGGCAGGCAGCGCCGCTCGCATTCGGGATGCAGCGCGTCGGCCAGGTTCGGGCTGCGCGGGAACAACGAGGCACAGTGGCCATCGTCGCCCATGCCCAGCACCAGCACGTCGATCGGCAGCGCCAGCTCGGCCAGGGCGTGGTCGGTCTGCGCAGCGGCCTCTTCCAGGGCCGGCGCCGCCCGGTACAAACCGAGGAAACGCGCCGAAGCCGCCGCGCCGCGCAACAGATGGCGACGCACCAGCCCTTCGTTGCTTTCCGGGTGCTCCACTGGCACCCAGCGCTCGTCGGCCAAGCTGATCAGGACGCGCGACCAGTCCAGTTGCTGCCCGGACAGCGCCTCGAAGAACGCCGCCGTGCTACGACCGCCGGAGACCACCAGGGTCGCACGACCATGGCTGTCGATGGCCGCGCGCAAGGCCTCGGCCACGGCCTGGGCCATTGCGCTGGCGTGTTGCGTTGCGTCGACCAGGCTGTGGGCTACCACGCCGGCCGGCAGATCCACTTTATAAATCGCCATACCAGGACCTCCCATCGCGGGTAATGAGCGCGATCGATGCCACCGGTCCCCAGGTACCTGCCGCATAGGGCTTCGGCGAATCGCCCAGGCGCTTCCAGCCGTCGATCAACTGGTCGCACCAGCGCCAGGCGTACTCCACCTCGTCCTTGCGTACGAACAGATACTGGTTGCCCTGCATCAGCTCCAGCAGGAGCCGCTCGTAGGCGTCGGGGATGCGAGCGCTCTTGTAGGTTTCGGAAAAATTCAGTTGCAGCGGGCCGCTGCGCAGGTGCATGCCCTTATCCAGCCCCTGGTCCTTGGTCATCACCTGCAGCGACATGCCCTCGTCCGGTTGCAGACGGATGATCAGCCGGTTGCTGATCAGCGCCCGTTGCTCCGGCGCGAAGATGTAGAACGGCGGCTCTTTGAAATGGATGACGATCTGCGACAGCTTCTGCGGCATGCGCTTGCCGGTACGCAGATAGAACGGCACGCCGGACCAACGCCAGTTACAGATGTCGGCACGCAGGGCGACGAAGGTCTCGGTGTCGCTTTCGGCATTGGAGTTCTCTTCCTCCAGGTAGCCGGGCACCGGCTTGCCGTCGCTGCTGCCCGAGGTGTACTGGCCACGCACCACCCGCTGGCTGAGCTTGTCGGCGGTAATCGGTGCCAGGGCCTTGAGCACCTTGACCTTCTCGTCGCGGATGCTGTCGGCGGACAGGTCGCTGGGCGGGTCCATGGCGATCAGGCAGAGCAACTGCAGCAGGTGGTTCTGAATCATGTCGCGCAACTGACCAGCCTGGTCGAAGTAGCCCCAGCGGCCTTCGATGCCGACCTTCTCCGCCACGGTGATCTCGACGTGGGAGATGTGGTGCTGGTTCCACTGGGTTTCGAACAGACTGTTGGCGAAGCGCAGGGCGATCAGGTTCTGCACCGTCTCCTTGCCCAGGTAGTGGTCGATCCGGTAGATGCGGCTCTCCGGGAAGTACTGCGCCACCGCCTCGTTGACCACACGCGACGACTCCAGGTCATGACCGATGGGCTTCTCCAGCACCACCCGGGCGCGCTCGGCGAGCCCGGCGGCGGCGAGGTTCTCGCAGATCGGCCCGTAGACCGACGCCGGCGTGGCGAAGTACGCGATCAGCGTCTCCGCATCGGCGACCCGCTCGGCCAGCGTGGTGTAGGCCACGGCATCGCGGAAATCCATGGTCAGGTAGCTCAGGCGCGCCTGGAAGCGCTGCATGACCGTTTCGTCGATTTCCTTGTTCGGCACGTGACGGCGCAGGTGCTCGTCGATGAACGCCAGGTGCTTGCGCTCGTCGCCGACATCGCGGGCCAGGGCCAGGATGCGCGTATCGGCGTGCAGCAGGCCGGCGCGATCCAACTGATAGAGCGCGGGGAAGAGCTTGCGCAGCGCCAGATCGCCAAGCGCGCCGAACAGGGCAAAGGTACAGGGGTCAACCGTAATCGCTGGCATAAATTTGGTTTCTACTAACAATGTAAATGGGAAATTACGCCAAACCTCAGGGCGAATTAAGCCCTAAAAGTAGTAATAAAAACAACATTTCGTTAAAAAAATAACATCCGGTTGGTGCGAACCCGGCGCCACCAGTAGGATAGGCCACCGAATCTGAGCCCCCGGTAAAGGAAGAGACATGGAGCGCGTGAGAAATCTCCTGGAGCAGATCCAAAATCGTCTCGAGGAACTGAACAAGGCCGAACGCAAGGTGGCCGAGGCGATCCTGCGCGACCCGCAACAGGCCACCCGCTTCAGCATCGCCGCCCTCGCCCAGGCGGCGAAGGTCAGCGAGCCGACGGTCAACCGCTTCTGCCGCTCCTTCAACGTCAGCGGCTATCCCGAACTGAAGATGCAATTGGCGCAGAGCCTCGCCAGCGGCGCCGCCTACGTCAGCCGCGCGGTGGAGGCCGACGACAGCCCCGAGGCGTACACCCGGAAGATTTTCGGCAGCACCATCGCCTCCCTGGACAGCGCCTGCCAGTCCCTCGACCCGCAGGTGATCAGCCGTGCCGTGGACCTGCTGATCCAGGCCCGGCAGATCCACTTCTTCGGCCTCGGCGCCTCGGCCCCGGTGGCACTGGACGCGCAGCACAAGTTCTTCCGCTTCAACCTCGCCGTATCCGCCCATGCCGACGTGCTGATGCAACGCATGCTTGCCTCGGTGGCACATACCGGCGATCTGTTCGTGATCATTTCCTACACCGGACGCACCCGCGAACTGGTGGACGTGGCCAAGCTGGCGCGGGAAAACGGCGCCTCAGTGCTCGGCCTCACCGCCGCCGGCTCGCCGCTGGCCAAGGTCTGTACCCTGAGCCTGGATATCCCGCTGCCGGAGGACACCGACATCTACATGCCGATGACCTCGCGGATCATCCAGCTCACCGTGCTCGATGTACTCGCCACGGGCGTGACCCTGCGCCGCGGCGTGGACTTCCAGCCGCACCTGCGCAAGGTCAAGGAGAGCCTGGTGCCGACGCGCTACCAAGCCGACGAAGACCTCGGCTGAGGCATCGTTTTACTCCAACGACGCCTTCAGACCGAGCGAAGCGACCTCGCCGGGCTTCAGGCAGAGGCTCTCGTGGATACCGCCGGCCGCCTCGACGCAGAGAAAACCCAACGCCTCGCTCCAGCTCACATCGCGCAGCGGCCGGCTGCCGGGGTGCCAGACCAAGGTCTCGGGACTGCCGCCGGTATCGAGGCGCAGGCGCCGTTGCCAGATGCCGTCGTACATGCGCAGCGGCCCACCCGGCTGGAACAGCAGGTCGCAGCCGTCGCCGATGCGCAACTCACCCTGCTGGCTGAAGTCCTGCCGCGTCGGCAGCTCCAGGCCTTTCCTGCCTTGCAGGCCGCCCAGGCTGGCACCGGCGATGTCGCCGATGCGCCAATAGGCATGCAGCGCCTGGCTGAGCAGGCAGGGCTCGCTGTCCTCGTGGGAGGTTTGCAGACGCAGTTGCAACGTATCGCCCAGCTCGGCATCCAGGCGCACGCGCCAGTCGCACAGCTCCAACTCCCAACTGACATAAAGGCCCTGCTCGTCGGCCTCGTTGCGCAACAGCTTCCATTCTTCCAGCCGTGCCCAGCCGTGGGCCGGCCAACCGTTCTGGGTCGGATGACGACCGAACCAGGGCCAGCACACCGGGACGCCGCCACGGATGGCGCCCACCTGCGGCCAGCGCGGCGCGCACCAGAGCATTGGTCGTTCGCCACGCGGCTGGAAATGCAGCAATTGACCGCCCTGGCGGCTGAACACCGCCTGACAGCGCGGATGGTCGAGCACCAGCAGTTCACGCCCGTGCAGGCGCACCCAGGCGAAACGCTGCCCGCGCGGCAGGGGGAACAGGCCGGTGAACGGATGTTCGGAGGGCTGGCCGGACCGATCCGGCCCGGCCAGCGAAGGAGAAACAGGGTGCATCAGGTCCAGGCCCGCATAAGTGAATCGCCAATAGTTCAGCTTTAGACCACGGACGCCGACCGCCCTTGCAACGGCACACCCGGGCCCACCGTCGGACGGACGGCAGGCCCGGAACCCATCACTTCCACCAGTACTCGACCTGCACGCCGAAGTTGGAACCGTGCCGCGCGGTACCGAAGGTGCCGGTATCGGACAACGCCGAGCCCGGGTCCATCTGACTCGCCGCCACCTGCGCCGCCTTGTTCCAGCTCGCATAGGTGTAATACAGGCGGATTTCCGGGCGTTCCCAGAAACCGGGACCAGACGGCGACCAGGTCGGCGCGATGGTGAACTTGGTCAGCTTGCGGGTGCCATCGGTGGCGTCCACCTGGTCGTGGCCGAGTTCCGTGACCAGCTTGAACTGCTCGGTGATCGCGTAGGACGGCCGCACGCCGATGGACAGCCAGTCCTGGTCGGCGCCGTCGTCACGGGTGTCCTTCTGGTAGACCACCTGGAACTGCCCGCCGAAGCGTGGCGTGGCCTGCCAGTCGAAGAACTCCACGACACGCCAACTCTTGGCGCTGTTATCCAGGGTCACGTCGCCGGTATAGCCGAGACCGGTACCGGGCCCGCGCCCGTACTGCACGGCGAAGGTGTTGCCGCCGCCGAGGAAGCCGTCCTGCTTGTGCTGCGCGGTCACCGCCCAGCCGCTGTGGGCGTCGGTGCTGTCGGGCTTGTCGATGTAGCTGACGCCGAACTCCAGCTCACCGCCCGGGTTGGTATCGAAGCCGCCGACATTGAAGTCATGACGGTTGATATAGGCCTCCTGGAACACACTGTCCTTGCGCGAGAAGGCGTAGCTGTACTTCAACCCGCCCAGCTCGTAGTCCTCGATACCGGCACCGGTGGCGCTCTGGTTCCAGTAGTAGAAGTCGGAGATATGGATGTCGTTCCGCTTGTAGAAACGCCGCCCGGCCCACAGGGAACCGCCGTTGAGCGCCGGCACCTTGCTCCACTCGGCGTACATCTGGTTCATCCGGGCGAAACCGTAGTCGCCGGTGAACTTGGGTGTATGGCCGTACTGGTTGTACAACTGGGCCATGCCCTCGATGCTGAGGACCGAACCGTCGTCCAGGGTGAACAGGTCCTGGCGCAGGTCCAGCTCGATGTACTGCTCGCACTCGTTACCGAGACGGTACTTGGATTGCGCACCGGGCAACTGGAAGCAGGACTGCGTCCCACCCTCAGTCGAACCACCCGCCCCGCTGCGCAGATAGCCGCTGAAATCCAGGGCCATGGCAGCGCCCGGCAGGGCCAGCGAACCCAGCGTCAGTGCCAGGCCGAGTCTTCTTCTTGTTTTCATTGCTCACTCCCACTGTTGTTATTGTTTTTACAGCCATCGGTACTGCCTGCCGCCAGCGGCCTTCCTCCGGGTCTGACTGCACGAGCCGGAGGTCGTTCTCCGCTGGCGGCGTCTTTCACCGTCCTTTGAACTGGGCCACATTGCGCGGGCGCTCGGCGGGCTGCGCGCCCAGGCGCTCGCCGCTCTGCGCGTCGAACAGCAACACCTTCGCCGGGTCGAACTGCAGCGTCAGGCTCTCGCCTACCTGCGGGGCGAGGTCCGGCGCCATCCGGCAGCAGACCTTGGTGTCGTTGAGGGAAACGAACACCAGGGTGTCCGGACCGGTGGGCTCGATCACGTCGACCTCGGCGCGCACGGCAGGCAGGCCGACGTCGCCCTTGCCCACTACGATCTGCTCCGGACGCACGCCGAGAATCACGTCGCGCCCTTCCAGCGCGGCGTCGTCTGCCACCGTCAGCGGCAGCTCGCAACGAGCCTGCCCGCTGTCGAGGATCGCCAGCCATTGCCCGCCCTGGCGCTGCACGCGCAGCGGGATGAAATTCATCGGCGGCGAACCGATGAAGCTGGCGACGAACAGGTTGGCGGGGTCGTTGTAGATCTGCTGCGGAGTGCCGAATTGCTGGACGATGCCGTCCTTCATCACCGCCACCTTGTCGCCCAGGGTCATGGCCTCGATCTGATCGTGGGTCACGTAGACCGTGGTGGTCTTCAGGCGCTGGTGCATCAGCTTGATTTCGGTGCGCATCTCCACGCGCAGCTTGGCGTCGAGGTTCGACAGCGGCTCGTCGAACAGGTAGATCTTTGGCCGCCGCGCCAGCGCCCGCCCCATGGCCACACGCTGCTGCTGGCCGCCGGAGAGCTGCGAGGGCTTGCGCGTCAGCAGGTGCTCGATCTGCAGCAGCTTGGCGACCCGCGCCACCTCCTCGTCGATCTTCTCCTGCGGCACCTTGCGCATCTTCAGGCCGAAGGCGATGTTGTCGCGCACATTCATGGTCGGGTACAGCGCATAGGACTGGAACACCATGGCGATGTCCCGATCCTTCGGGCTCATGCCGCTGATATCCGAGCCTTCGACGAGAATTTCGCCACCGGTGATGTCTTCCAGGCCGGCGATGCAGTTCATCAGGGTGGATTTGCCGCAGCCGGACGGGCCGACCAGGATCAGGAATTCGCCGGACTCGATCTTCAGGTCGATGTTCTTCAGCGTGTCGGGCAGGCCGGAGCCGTAGCGTTTGTGGACGTTACGCAGTTCGAGGGATGCCATCGTGTTTTACCTCAACCTTTGACCGCGCCGGCCGTCAGACCGCGCAGGAAGTACTTGCCGGCCAGCACATAGACCACCAGCGTAGGGAGGCCGGCGATCATCGCGGCGGCCATGTCGACGTTGTATTCCTTGGCGCCGGTACTGGTGTTCACCAGGTTGTTCAGCGCCACGGTGATCGGCTGGGAGTCGCCGCTGGCGAACACCACACCGAAGAGAAAGTCGTTCCAGATCTGGGTGAACTGCCAGATCAGGCAGACCATGATGGTCGGCACCGACATCGGCAGCAGGATGCGTCCGAAGATGGTGAAGAAGCCCGCCCCATCGAGCCGCGCGGCGCGCACCAGGGCGTCCGGGATGCTGACGTAGAAGTTGCGGAAGAACAGCGTAGTGAAGGCCAGGCCGTAGACCACGTGGACCAACACCAGCCCCGTCGTGGTGTTGGCCAGCCCCAGCTTGCCGAGGGTGAAGGAGGCCGGCAGCAGGATCACCTGGAACGGCAGGAAGCAGCCGAACAGCAGCAGGCCGAAGAACAACTGAGAACCGCGAAAGCGCCACATCGACAGCACGTAGCCGTTCAGCGCGCCGAGCAGCGTGGAAATCACCACCGCCGGCACGGTGATCTTCACCGAGTTCCAGAAGAAGCCGCCGACGCTGTCCCAGGCCTTGGCCCAGCCGATGACGGTGAACACGTCCGGCCAGGACAACAGGTTGCCGCCGCGGATGTCGTCCGGGGTCTTGAAGCTGGTCAGCAGCATCACCACCAGCGGCACCAGATAGACCGCACAAGCCAGCAGCAGGGTCGCGTGGATCGCCAAGCGGCTGGGGCTGAAGGGCTTGTGCCCGACCACACTAGTCATGGCGCTTGTTCCTCAATTCCGAATACAGGTAGGGCACGATGATGGCCAGCACCGCGCCGAGCATGAGCATCGCGCTCGCCGCGCCGAGGCCCATCTGGCCGCGGGTGAAGGTGTGGGCGTACATGAACATCGCCGGCAGGTCGGAGGCGTAGCCGGGGCCGCCGGCGGTCATTGCCGCCACCAGGTCGAAGCTCTTGATGGCGATGTGGGCGAGGATCATCAGGGCGCTGAAGAACACCGGGCGCAGGCTCGGCAGGACGATGCGCAGGTAGATGCTCGGCAGGCTCGCCCCATCCACCTGGGCGGCGCGGATGATCGACGGGTCGACCCCGCGCAAGCCGGCGAGGAACAACGCCATGACGAAGCCGGAGGATTGCCAGACGGCGGCGATCACCAGGCAGTAGACGACCCGGTCCGGGTCCACCAGCCAGTCGAAACGGAAACCATCCCAGCCCCAGTCGCGCAGCAGCTTGTCCAGGCCCAGGCCGGGGTTGAGCAGCCACTTCCAGGCGGTGCCGGTGACGATCATCGACAAGGCCATGGGATACAGGTAGACGGTGCGGATGAAGCCTTCGCGGCGGATGCGCTGGTCGAGCAGCACGGCCAGGACTACGCCGATCACCAGGCTGATGGCGATGAACAGGCCACCGAACACCAGCAGGTTCTTGCTCGCCACCCACCAGCGATCGTTGTCCCACAGGCGCAGGTACTGCTGGAAGCCCACCCACTTATAGCTGGGCATGAAGCGCGAGTTGGTGAAGGACAGCAGGAAGGTCCAGAAGATGTAGCCGTAGAAGCCGACCAGCACGATCAGCATGCTCGGCGCCAGTACCAGCTTGGGTAGCCAGTTTTGCAACGCGTCCAGCGGCGAAGCCTTGGCGAAGACAGCGGTTGAGCTCATGGAAAACAGCTCCGAAGTGGGTGGATATCGCCCCTCTCCCCGCGGGGAAGAGGTTCTTGCGGATGCAGGTCGCCGTGGCGCCTGCAAGGCACCCGCAGAATCGGGAACGCCGGGAAAAACGGGGCCGCCTACCCGGGCGGCCCCTTGCCCTCACTGGACCGCTTGAATCGCTGCGGCCAGTTGCTGCGCCGCTTTCTTGGGATCGGCAGCCGGGTCGTTGAAGAAGTTGGTCACCACGTCGAACACCGCACCCTGCACGTAGCTGGAGGCGGCCATGCCGTGGGCCAGGCTGGGCTGCAGGCCCGGTCCCTTGGCGGCTTCCTTGAAGTCGGCCATGGATTGCTGGGCGCAGCTGTCGAAGGCACTCATGTCCTCATCCAGACGCACCGGGATGGAGCCCTTGTTCTGGTTGAAGAACTGCTGGAACTTGGAGCCGAGCACGGTCCGCGCCAGGTCTTCCTGGGCCTTGCGGTCCTCTTCCTTGCTCAGCTTGAACATGGCCAGGGAGTCGACGTTGAAGGCGAAGCTGCCCTGGGTGCCGGGGAACGGCAGGCACTGGTAGTCCTTGCCGGCGACCTTGTTGGCGGCGGTCCATTCGCTCTTGGCCCAGTCGCCCATGATCTGCATGCCGGCCTTGCCGTTGATCACCATGGCGGTGGCGGTGTTCCAGTCGCGCCCGGCGGCATCGGCGTCGATGTAGTCGCGCAGCTTCTTCAGGGTGGCGAAGGCCTGGACCATCTTGTCGCCGGTGAGGGTGTCCTTGTCGAGATCGACGAAGGCTTTGCGGTAGCCCTCCGGGCCGAGGACGCTGATCACGATGTCCTCGAACACGGTGCCGTCCTGCCACGGCTGGCCGCCATGGGCGACGGGCACGAAGCCGGCCGCCTTGAGCTTGTCGGCGGCGGCGAAGAACTCATCGAGGGTCTTCGGCGGGGTGGCGCCGGCCTTGGCGAATACCTCGGGGTTGATCCACAGCCAGTTGACGCGGTGCACGTTGACCGGCACGGCCACGTAGGCGCCGTCGTATTTCATGATGCCGGCGATCTGCTTGGGCAGGATCTCGTCCCACTTGTTTTCCTTGGCGACATCATCGAGGTCGGTGAGCAGGCCCAACTCGCCCCATTCCTGGATGTCCGGCCCCTTGATCTGCGCGGCGGCGGGCGGGTTGCCGGATACGGCGCGGGTCTTCAGCACGGTCATGGCGGCTTCGCCACCGCCACCGGCCACGGCGAAATCCTTCCAGGTGTGGCCCTGTTCTTCGACCAGTTGCTTGAGGGTATCGGCGGCGCGCTTTTCGCCACCGGAGGTCCACCAGTGAAGCACTTCGACTTCACCGGCATGGGCGGCGAACGGAATCAGGGAGGCAAGGGAAACAGCAGCGGCGAGACGAGTGATCGCTTTCATTCGAGATATTCCTTTCTTGTTTTTATGCAAGGCAAGTCGGAGCTTGCGTTGCAGGGATTCTAGGCACGGCCCGCAAGCCGTCGGGTAACGAAGGGATAGGAGATGGTCACGACCTTGTTACAAAACACCTAGCGGCAAGCGCGCTCGGCGGGACGAATGCTCTGACTTGCAGCTTGGGGCTTGCAGCTTGCCGCTGCGATTCACCTTGGCAAAACCAAGGTGACCCGCAGCCCGCCTTCGCGCAGGTTCTGCAAGGTGACCTCCCCTCCATGGGCATGGGCGATGTTGCGGGCGATGCCGAGACCAAGACCGTAGCCCTGCTGGTTGCCGGCCAGGCGGAAATGCGGTTCGAAGACCTTCTCCAGGCGCTGCTCGGGTACGCCGGGTCCCTCGTCGTCAACGTGCAGGGTGAACACCCTACCGTCGTCTTCAATATGCAAATGGGCTTTCTCACCGTACTTGAGCGCATTGTCCAGGAGGTTGCCGATGCAGCGCTTGAGTGCCAGCGGCTTGCCCGGATAGGGCGCCACCGCCCTGCCCTCCAGGGTTACCCGGCCGTTGCCGGTGGGGGCGAGATAGGGCTCGGTGACGGTATCGAGCAGCAGGTTGAGGTCCACCGGCTCGATGTTCTCGTGGATGTCGGTGTCCTTGACGCATTGCAGCGCGCCTTTCACCAGCAGCTCCAGCTCGTCCAGGTCGCGGCCGAACTTGGCCTGCATGGCCTCGTCCTCCAGCAGCTCGACGCGCAGGCGCAGTCGGGTGATGGGGGTGCGCAAGTCGTGGGAAATGGCGCTGAACAACTGGCTGCGCTCGTTCAAATAACGGCCGATGCGCTCGCGCATGCTGTTGAAGGCACGGCTGACCTCCACCACCTCGCTGCCGCCGTGCTCGGGCAGCGGCTCCACCTCGCTGCCCAGGGACATTTCCCGCGCCGCCCGCGCCAGGCGCTTGAGCGGCCGGCTCTGCCAGTGCACCAGCAAGCCGATGAACAGCAGCAGAAAGGTACTGGTCATCACGATGAAGCCGATCTGCTGCGCCGGCAGCCCCTCCTGTTCCAGACTGACGTAAGGCGCCGGCATCAGCGAAGCGAGGTAGAGCCACTCGTCCGGCGCGATCTGGATTTGCGTGACCAGCACCGGCGGGTTCAGCGGCTCCAGGCTCAGGGCGTAATGAGCCCAGGAACGCGGCAGTTCGTCCAGGCTGATTTCGCCGTTGAAGATGCGCAGGTCGTCCGGGCTGACGAACTGCACCGACAGGTCCACCGACTTGCCCAGGCGCTGCCGCAGCACCTCCTCCACCGCCTGCAGCACCGCCCGCTTGCGCGGCGTGTCCGGCAGGACCTGCATGTTCAGCGGCCGCTGGTTGAGCGAGACGAAGAAGCGCGTACCGCCCATGCTGCGCAATTGGTCCAGCACCAGCGGCCGGTAGCCCAACGGCAGGGAGCGGAAGTAGCTGACGCTGGCGGCCATGGAATGCGCCAAGCTACGCGCACTGGTGAGCAGCCCTTCCATCTGGCTGGCGCGCAACTGGGAAACCCAGATCAGGCTGGACAGCGCCTGGGCCAGTAGCACCACCAGCAGGGTCAGGAACAGCATGCGTCCGAGCAGCGAGCGCGGCACCGGCAAGCGCCAGCGCCGCCGGACGGCTTCCCCCGTGTTCTCTTCGACGCTCACGGCCGGTACCCATCGCCGCACGGCACCACCTGCGCTGCCAGCAGATAGCCGGCGCCGCGCACGGTGCGGATCAGCCGCGGCGCCTTGCCGGTATCGCGCAGGCGTTGGCGCAGGCGGCTCACCGCCATGTCAACGATGCGTTCGAGCGGCATCACCTCGCGACCCCGGGTGGCATTGCCGATGGTGTCGCGGTCGAGAATCTGCATGGGATGGTCGAGGAACAACTTGAGCAGGGCGAAATCGGCGCCGGAGAGGAACACCTCCTCGCCATCCACGTGGAACAGCCGGTGGCTGATCAGGTCCAACCGCCACTCGTCGAACGCCAGCACATCGCCAGCGGGTCGATCCTGGGTGAAGTGGGCACGGCGCAACAGCGCCTTGATCCGCGCCAGCAGCTCGCGCGGACTGAACGGCTTGCCCAGGTAGTCGTCGGCGCCCAGCTCCAGGCCGATCACCCGGTCGGTCTCGTCGGAGCTGGCGGTCAGCATGATCACCGGCATCTGCGCCAAGCGCTGGTGCTCGCGCACCCAGCGGCAGAGGCTGAAGCCATCTTCGTCGGGCAGCATCACATCGAGAATCACCAGATCGGCCACTTCGTCCTGGATGGCCTGGCGGAAGCCGGCGCCATCGCCGACGGTGCGCACCTGGAAGCCGGCGCGGCTCAGGTAGGTTTGCAGCAGTTCGCGAATTTCCTCGTCATCGTCGACAAGGAGAATGGATTTTCCGGGTTGGCTCACGTCCACACCTTGTTGTTATGACAACGCGCGTAGCTTAGCGCGCTTCGGGCGCCCCGAACGAAACCGCATCGGCCAAGGCGAACCCGTTCACTTTTGGCATCCGTGGCCTGCCAGAGCCTGCTTTCAACGCAGCAGGGCCGACGCGCAGCAGCCTTTTGAACAGGCTCTCAGGCGAGCCCGGCCTGCCGCCCTTCCCTCGCCTGCTGCAACGCCACACCCGCCCCCAGCAAGCCCGGGTACTCGGCCCGCACCAGCCAGACCGGGATATCGTCGAAATACCGGCTCATGAAGCCCTTCTCCCGGAAGCATCGGACGAAGCCGCTGACCAGGAAGAAATCGGCGAAGCGCGGCACCATGCCTCCGGCGATATAGACGCCACCCCGCGCACCGAGGGTCAGCACGTTGTTGCCGGCCACACGGCCGAGCCAACAGCAGAACTGCTCCAGCACCTGCACGGCGAAGGCATCGCCGGCCAGCGCCGCGTCGGTCACTTCGGCGGGCGACGACAATTGCGTCTCGCGCCCATCGAGGGCGCAACTGGCGCGGTAGAGCGTCAGCAGGCCGCTGCCGCTGAGGATGTTCTCCGCGCTGACATGGCCCTGGATGCCATGCAGGTGCCGCCACAGCTCAGCTTCGCGCAGACTGCCGATCGGCAGGTCGACATGGCCGCCTTCGCCGGGCAATGCGCGCCAGAGATCGTCGCCGAGTGGCAACAGGGTACCGACACCGAGGCCAGTGCCCGGGCCGATCACCAGGCGCGGACGCTCGGGATCGACGCTGCCCTGGCAGACCTCCACCAGCTCTTCCGGCAGGACGCGGGTCATGCCCAGGGCCATGGCAGAGAAATCGTTGATCAGCAGCAGCTCGCTGAGTCCCAGCTGGCGGCAGAAATCCGGCCGGTTCAAGCGCCAGTGGTTGTTGGTGAAGCGGAACTCATCGCCCCGCACCGGCCCGGCGCAGGCCAGGCAGACCGCATCCACCTCGGCGACGGCCTGGCCGATCTCGTCGAGGTAGGCACGGATCGCCTGCTCCGGCGTCGGGAAATCCGCCGTCGCCAGGACCCGCACCGCCTCCAGCCGCTCATCGCGCCACAGGGCGAAGCGCGCGTTGGTACCGCCGATATCGCCAACCAGCCCGAGCTTCACTTGAGTGTCTCCAGGCTGGAAGTGAAGGCGCTGGCGCCCCGCTCCGCCGTACTGAACGCTGCGCGCATGAAGGCGAACAGCTCGCGACCGCAGCCAATGCCCTTGTCTTCCGGCGGCGCCACCGTGTCCCGAGCGGTCCACTCGGCCGGATCGACCAGCACGTCGAGGGTCCCCTTCACCCCATCGACTCGGATCAGGTCACCGTCGCGCACCCTGGCCAACGGGCCGCCGTCGATCGCCTCGGGGCAGACATGGATGGCGGCCGGCACCTTGCCGGATGCGCCGGACATGCGGCCGTCGGTGACCAGCGCCACCTTGAAGCCGCGATCCTGCAGCACCCCGAGGAACGGCGTGAGTTTGTGCAGTTCCGGCATGCCGTTGGCCCTGGGTCCCTGGAAACGCACCACAGCGATGAAGTCCCGCTCCAGCTCGCCGGCCTTGAAGGCGGCGGCCAGCTCCGCCTGGTCATGGAAGACCCGCGCCGGCGCCTCGACCACCCGATGCTCGGGCGCCACCGCCGAGACCTTGGTCACGCCGCGACCGAGATTGCCCTCCATCACCCGCAGGCCACCTTCCGGCGAGAACGGCTTGGAGACCGGCCGCAGGATGCTGTCGTCCAGGCTCTGCGCCGCGCCCTCGCGCCAGGCCAGCTTGCCCTCCTCGAGGAAAGGCTCTCGGGTGTAGCGGCTGAGACCGTGGCCGACCACGGTATTGACGTCTTCATGGAGCAGCCCGGCTTCGAGCAGCGTGCGCACCAGGAAACCGACACCGCCGGCGGCGTGGAAGTGGTTCACGTCGTCCTTGCCGTTGGGGTAGACCTTGGCCAGCGACGGCACCACTTCGGAGAGGTCTGCCATGTCCTGCCAGGTAAGCTGGATGCCGGCAGCCTGGGCGATGGCCGGAATGTGCAGGGTGTGGTTGGTGGAGCCACCGGTGGCATGCACTGCGACCACCGAATTGATGATCGCCTTCTCGTCGATAATCCGGCAGAGCGGCATGAACGAGCCGCTCTGCTTGGTCATGCGCGTGACTTGGCGGGCGGCCTCGCGGGTCAGCTCGTCGCGCAACGGGGTATAGGGATTGACGAAGGACGAGCCCGGCAGGTGCAGGCCCATGATCTCCACCACCATCTGGTTGGTGTTGGCGGTGCCATAAAAGGTGCAGGTGCCGGGGCTGTGGTAGGACTTCATCTCCGATTCGAGCAACTGCTCGCGGGTGGCCTTGCCTTCGGCGAACAACTGGCGAACCTCGGCTTTCTCCTTGTTGGAGATGCCCGACGGCATCGGCCCGCCGGGGACGAACACGGTGGGCAGGTGGCCGAAACGCAGCGCACCGATCAGCAGGCCGGGCACGATCTTGTCGCAGATGCCCAGGCACAGCGCCGCGTCGAACATGTTGTGGGACAGCGCGATCGCCGTGGACATGGCGATCACTTCGCGGCTGGCCAGGCTCATCTCCATCCCCGCCTCGCCCTGGGTCACGCCATCGCACATCGCCGGCACGCCCCCGGCGAACTGGCCCACCGAGCCGATGTCGCGCAGCGCCTGCTTGATGATTTCCGGGAAGTGCTCGTAGGGCTGGTGGGCCGAGAGCATGTCGTTGTACGCCGAGACGATGGCCACGTTGGCCTGGTCCATCAATCGCAGGCGCTGCTTGTCGGTAGCCGAGGTACAGCCGGCCACGCCGTGGGCGAAGTTGGCGCACTGCAATTTGCCGCGCTGCGGCCCCTCGCTGGCCGCGGCGTCCATCAACGCCAGATAGCGCTCGCGGGTGGGTCGGCTGCGCTCGATCAGCCGTTCGGTTACCTCAAGCACACGAGGATGCATGTCACGACTCCTGGCTCACGAATGAATGTATGCGTTTATGACAAAAATTCTGCCACCTAAAAGGCTTGATTTCTAGACTCACGGGAATAATCTTGTAATTCCAACAACAAAACGACCTCACAGGACCTCACCCATGACCTTACGCATCGCCATCAACGGTTTCGGCCGCATCGGCCGCAACGTCCTTCGCGCCTTGTACTGCGGCGCTTACCGGCAGCATCTGCAGGTCGTAGCTATCAACGACCTGGGCGATACCGCGATCAATGCCCACCTTTTCCGTTATGACAGTGTGCATGGCGCATTTGACGGTGTCGTCGAAGCCGACCAGGAAAACCTGATCGTCAATGGCGACCGTATCGCCGTCAGCGCCATCCGCAACCCGGCCGAACTGCCCTGGCGCGCCCTTGGCGTGGACGTGGTGTTCGAATGCACCGGCCTGTTCACTGACCGCGACAAGGCTGCCGCCCATCTGACCGCCGGCGCCCGCAAAGTGATCATTTCCGCGCCGGCCAAGGGCGCCGACTACACCGTGGTCTATGGCGTCAACCATGACGGGCTGCGGCAGAGCCACCAGATCGTCTCCAACGCCTCCTGCACCACCAACTGCCTGGCGCCGGTGGCCCAGGTGCTGCACCGCGAACTGGGTATCGAGCATGGCCTGATGACCACCATCCATGCCTACACCAACGACCAGAACCTCTCCGACGTCTATCACAGCGACCCGTACCGCGCGCGTTCCGCCACCCAGTCGATGATCCCGACCAAGACCGGAGCAGCCGAAGCCGTGGGCCTGGTGCTGCCGGAACTGGCCGGCAAGCTGACCGGCATGGCCGTGCGGGTGCCGGTGATCAATGTCTCGCTGGTCGACCTGACCGTGGAACTCCAGCGCGAAACCAGCGCCGGCGAAGTCAACGCCCTGATGAAGGCCGCCAGCGAGCAGTCCGCCGTGCTCGGTTACAACAGCCTGCCCCTGGTATCCTGTGACTTCAACCACAACCCGCTGTCGTCGATCTTCGACGCCAACCACACCAAGGTCAGCGGCAAGCTGCTCAAGGTGATGGCCTGGTACGACAACGAGTGGGGCTTCTCCAACCGCATGCTCGACAGTTGTCTGGCCCTTTGCCAGGCGCCGGAATGAGCGGCATGACCGGGAGGAACGCATGAGCCGCATCGCTTTCACCACTGCCACCTTGCCGGCGCGCAAGCGCATCGCCCTGGTCGCCCACGACCATTGCAAGGGCTTCCTCCTGGACTGGGCCAAACGCCAGCGCGAACGCCTGGCGCACCATGATCTGGTTGCCACCGGCACCACCGGCATGCTGCTGCGCGAAGAGCTCGGCATGCCGGTGGAAAGCATGATCAGCGGCCCGCTCGGCGGCGACCAGCAGATCGGCGCGCGCATCGCCGAACGCCGGGTGGACATCCTGGTGTTCTTCTGGGACCCGTTCGAACCGCAACCCCATGACCCCGACATCAAGGCCCTGCTGCGCGTCGCCGCGGTCTGGAACATACCCGTGGCCTGCAACGAGAGCAGCGCCGACTACCTGCTCAGCAGCGCCTTGCTGGAGCAGGAGCATGAATGCCGGATTCCGGATTACGCCAGTTACCTGGCGGGACGCAGCGTTCCCCAAAGCGGGCCGTAGGGCGATCCTCGTTGGGCGAATGAATTCGCCCCTACACCGGACCGATGGCTTCCCGTAGGAGCCAACTCTGCTGACGATGCGGTGGTGGGGCCCGGTTCGCGAGCAGAGCTCGCTCCTACAAAGGCATGGAGGCTTTCAGGTCCGCTCGTCGGGCTCGTCGGATGCGGCTTCGGCGATGTCCTCGCCTCCCGCCTCGGCCGCCTCCCCGGACTCTTCATTGGCAACAGGCATGTCCTCGAAGTCGATCTTCAGGCCCTGCTCCATGGAGTCCAGCTCGGCCAGCAGCGAACGGAAGCTGGTTTCCTCGCGCGGTTCGGCCGGTACCTCCTCGCCCTCTTCCCCGGCCAGATCGGCGCGGGCCTGCAAGCCCGGCGGCACCGGCGCGTCATCGTCCAGGGCCAGCACCGGCTCGGGCTCCAGCTCGCGCAAGGCGGCCAGGGGCGGCAGCTCGTCGAGACTCTTCAGATTGAAATGGTCGAGGAAGGCCTTGGTAGTGGCGAACATCGCCGGGCGGCCCGGCACGTCGCGATAGCCCACTACGCGAATCCACTCGCGCTCCTGCAGGGTCTTGACGATCTGGCTATTGACCGCCACCCCGCGGATATCCTCGATCTCGCCACGGGTGATGGGCTGGCGGTAGGCGACCAGCGCCAGGGTTTCCAGCATCGCGCGGGAATAGCGCTGCGGACGCTCTTCCCAGAGCCGGCCGACCCAGGGCGCGAAGCGCTCACGCACCTGCAGGCGATAGCCGGAGGCGACTTCCTTCAACTCGAAGGCGCGCCCCGCGCAGGACTGCCGAAGCACCTCGAGGGCTTCCTTGAGCTGCGCCGGCTCGGGCCGTTCGGCCTCTTCGAACAGCTCGCCCAGGCGCTCCAGCGACAGGGGTTTGCCGGACGCCAGGAGAAAGGCTTCGAGCAGCCCGGCGAGGTCTTGGGGATCGGAAAGGTTCACGGTGTCGGCTACCTGATCATCGTTTCGTTCGCGAAGAGCGCGGTGTCATTCCGTGCGCGTCCGCACATGGATGGGGGCGAAGGGCTCATTCTGCACCAGTTCCACCAGGGACTCCTTGATCAGTTCGAGCACTGCCATGAAGGTCACCACCACCCCCAGGCGCCCTTCCTCGACGCTGAACAACTGGACGAACGGCACAAAGCCGCCGCCCTTCAAGCGCTCCAGTACCTCGCTCATGCGCTCGCGGGTGGACAGCGCTTCACGCGTCACCTGGTGGCTTTCGAACATATCGGCGCGGCGCAGCACCTCGGCCATGGAAAGCAGCAATTCCTCCAGGCTGACCTCCGGCAACAGCTTGCGCGCCCGTGCTTCCGGCGCATCGAGGCGCGGCACGGTGAGATCGCGGCCGACCCGCGGCAACTGGTCGATGCCCTCCGCCGCTGCCTTGAAGCGCTCATATTCCTGCAAGCGGCGGATCAGCTCGGCGCGCGGGTCTTCCTCTTCTTCCTCGGCCTCGGCGGAACGCGGCAACAGCATGCGCGACTTGATCTCGGCGAGCATGGCGGCCATCACCAAGTACTCCGCCGCCAGCTCCAGGCGCACCGACTTCATCAGCTCCACGTAGCCCATGTACTGCCGGGTGATCTCCGCCACCGGGATGTCGAGAATGTCGATGTTCTGCTTGCGGATCAGGTACAGCAGCAGGTCGAGCGGTCCCTCGAAGGCTTCGAGGAAGACCTCCAGGGCATCCGGCGGGATGTACAGGTCCAGCGGCAGCTCGGTAACCGCCTGCCCGTAGACCAGGGCGAACGGCAGCTCCTGCTGTTCGGGATGCTGCCCGGCGGGTGCCGCGGCGGTGGATTCGTCCTGCATGTGACCTCTCTGACTGGAAGCGTTTCAGCCCGCTCCGTGGCACCCGGCCGTGCCGGCCTCAACGGTAATGCAGCCCCATGGCATAGCGCACCTCAGCCAGCGTCTCCCGCGCCGCGTCCCGTGCCCGCTCGGCGCCTTCGGCCAGGATGCCGCGCACCAGGTCCGGATTCCCCTCGTAGTCAAGGGCGCGGAAACGCAGCGGCTGTAGCTCATCCTGCACCGCCTGGATCAGTGGCGCCTTGCATTCGAGGCAGCCGATGCCCGCGCTGCGGCAGCCCTGCTGCGCCCAATCGCAGGTCGCCTGGTCGGAATAGGCCTCATGCCATTGCCACACCGGGCAGCGGGTCGGCTCGCCCGGATCGCTGCGGTGTACCCGCGCGGTATCGGTGGGCATCCGCCGGATCTTTTCCTCGATCTCTTCCGGCGTGTCGCGCAGAAGAATCACATTGCCATGCGACTTGGACATCTTGCTGCCATCCAGGCCGGGCACTTTCGGCGCTTCGCCGAGCAGCGGACGCGGTTCCGGCAGCAGGACCTTGCCACCGCCCTCCAGGTAGCCGAACAGCCGCTCCTTGTCGCTCAAGGTAATGGCCTGCTGCTCCTTGAGCAGCGCCTGCGCGGTTTCCAGGGCCTCGCTGTCGCCCTGCTCCTGATAGGCCTTGCGCAGGCTGTTGTAGAGCTTGGCGGTTTTCTTGCCCAGCTTGAGGATCGCCGCTTCGGCCTTCTCCTCGAAATTGGCTTCGCGCCCGTAGAGATGGTTGAAGCGCCGCGCCACTTCGCGGGCGAATTCGACATGGGGCAACTGGTCCGCACCCACCGGCACCAGGCCGGCACGATAGAGCAGAATGTCGGCGGCCTGGAGCAACGGGTAGCCGAGAAAACCGTAGGTGCCCAGGTCCTTGTGCTGCAGGTTCTCCTGCTGCTCCTTGTAGGACGGCACGCGTTCCAGCCAGCTCAGCGGGCAGATCATCGACAGCAGCAGGTGCAGCTCGGCGTGTTCCGGTACCTGGGACTGGATGAACAGGGTCGCCGAACTCGGGCTGACGCCCGCGGCCAGCCAGTCCACCGCCATGTCCATGACGTGATCGGCGATGAGGCCCACGTCGTCGTAGTCGGTGGTCAGCGCATGCCAGTCGACGATGCAGAAAAAGCATTCGTATTCATGCTGCAACCTGACCCAGTTCTTCAGCACGCCGTGGTAATGCCCCAGGTGCAGGCGGCCACTGGGGCGCATCCCGGACAGTACGCGACGTTGCGAGTCGACAAAGCTCAAACCGGTTTCCTTCGGCTGACAGACAAGGGGCGAAGTATAACGACAGGCGGGGTCCCGGCGACAAACCCCGGACAGGAACCGACGGAGCGCCCGCCGGGTCCAACGAGAGGGAGTTGCCGTCTCGGTAGTTGCTCAAGGTCACGGCAGTCCTCGGAACCGACCGGGGCCCCGCCCGGGAAGCCCGGCGCAGAGCCGTTACCGCGCGCCGACCGCTCCGCACGGAGCCCGCACGGTCTGGAATGCACAGTCCAATCGGTCCCCTCTCGGACCCGGGAGCACCCCATGAAAAACCTTCTCATGACCTTCAGCGCCATCCTCGCGCTGGCCTGCCTTGCCGTTCTGCTGCCCGCCCCGGCGCAGGCCGCGATGATTTCCACCGACGAAGTGATCGCGACGCAGGATGCCCAGGCCGATCGTGAAAAAGTGAAGGAATTCCTCGGTCGCGCCAACGTGGAGAAAAAACTGCAGGACATGGACGTACCGGCCAACGTCGCCCGCAAGCGGGTCGATGCCCTGACCGCCGAGGAGGCCGCCACGCTGGCCAAGCGGATCGATGCCCTGCCCGCCGGTGGCGCGCTCAGCGGAACGGACTTCATCATCATCCTGCTGGTCGCCATTCTGGTCGCGATACTGCTATAGCGGAGCGCTCCCGCAACGCCGCCGCCCACGGGCGGCGGCGGTCGATTCCGCTTCCGGCCGTTCAGGCCTCTTCCAGGAAAGGCGCAGGATCGCCGCACCCCGTGCGCACTATTTCCGGCTCGCCGTCCGCCAGGTTGACCACCGTCGACGCTTCCACCCCACCGAAACCGCCATCGATGATCAGGTCGACCTGATGCTCGAGCAACTGGCGCATCTCATAGGGATCGCTCATCGGCAGCTCTTCGCCGGGCATGATCAGGCTGACGCTCATCAGCGGCTCGCCCAGCTCCGCCAGCAGCGCCTGGGCGATCGGCTCGCTCGGTACGCGCAGGCCGATGGTCCGCCGCTTGGGATGCAGCAGCATGCGCGGCACCTCGCGGGTGGCATTGAGGATGAAGGTGTAGGGCCCCGGCGTATGCGCCTTGAGCAGGCGGAAGGCCCTGGTGTCCACCTTGGCGAACAGGCCCAGCTCCGACAGATCGCGGCAGACCAAGGTGAAATTGTGCCTCTCGTCCAGCCGGCGCAACCGGCGGATACGCTCGACCGCAGCCTTGTCGCCGATATGGCAGCCGAGGGCGTAGCAGGAATCCGTGGGATAGATGACCACCCCGCCGGCCCTGATGATTTCCACCGCCTGCTTGATCAGGCGTGCCTGGGGATTCTCCGGGTGGACCTGGAAAAATTGACTCACGGAACCTTCCTGTTCAGAGGGCAGCTGCAGCGCGTACATGATCGAAGCGCTCCCAGAGGGGCGGCAGGTCATCGGGCAACGGGCGGTACATGCCCAGCTCGGACCAGTCGCCCGGCGCATGGAAATCACTGCCGACAGTCGCCAGCAGGCCGAACTCGCGAACCAGTATGGCCAGGCCACCGACCTGTTCCGCCGGTTGCATGCCATTCACCACTTCCAGCGCATGCCCGCCGGCACGAATGAAGTCGCCGACCAGCCTGCGCCGCTTGCTGCGGGTGAAATCGTACTGCCAGGGATGCGCCAGACTGATCCAGGCGCCGGCATCCACCAGGGTACCGACCGCCTGCTCCAGGGTCGGCCAGTGCTGCTTGACGTCGCCCAGCTTCCCCGCACCCAACCACTTGCGAAACGCCTCGGCGCGATCCGTCACGTGTCCGGCCCGCACCAGGAACTCGGCGAAGTGCGGCCGGGCCGGTGCATTGCCGCTGTCACCCAACTCCTGCTGCACCGCCCGCGCGCCTTCCAGCGCGCCCGGCATGCCCTTGGCGGCCAGACGCCGGCCGATTTCCTCGGCGCGTTGCCAGCGGCCGTCGTGAAGATCCGCGATGGCCCGGCGCAAGACCGGCGCCTCCTCGGAGAAAGCGTAGCCGAGCACATGGATGGTCGCCCCACCCCAGGTACTGGAAAGTTCGATGCCGTTCACCAGTTGCATACCCAGCTTCACCGCAGCGGCACGCGCCTCGGCGATGCCCTCCAGGGTGTCGTGATCGGTCAGCGCCAACAGGCGGACGCCCCGTGCATGGGCGCGCGCGACCACCTCGGCGGGCGCGAGGGCGCCGTCGGAAGCGGTGCTGTGGCAGTGCAGATCGACTTGCATGGTGGTCGGCTTTCGCGGGGGATGATGTTTGTTATTATGCCGCTACATCCCGCTTCTGGCTGCCGTTGTGAAACAATTCATCGATTTCATCCCGCTGATCCTCTTTTTCATCGTCTACAAACTCGAACCCCGCGCCGTAGAACTCGCCGGCCAGTCCTTCACCCTCGGCGGCATCTTCAGCGCCACCGCCGTGCTGATCGCCGCCTCCGTGGTGGTCTACGGCACGCTCCTGGTATTGCAGCGCAAGCTGGAAAAGGGCCAATGGCTCACCTTGGTCGCCTGCCTGCTGTTCGGCGGCCTGACCCTGGCCTTCCACAGCGAAACCTTCCTCAAGTGGAAAGCCCCGGTGGTCAACTGGCTGTTCGCCCTGGCCTTCGCCGCCAGCCACTTCATCGGCGACAAACCGCTGATCCAGCGCGCCATGGGCCACGCGATCGGCCTGCCGCCACACATCTGGACCCGCCTGAACCTGGCCTGGGTCGTTTTCTTTTTGATCTGCGGCTTTGCCAATCTGTTCGTTGCCTTTACCTTTCCCAGCATCTGGGTCGATTTCAAGGTGTTCGGCAGCCTGGGCATGACCGTTCTGTTCCTGGTCGGCCAGGGCGTTTTCCTGGCCCGCCACGCCCACGATGTCGATCCCAAACCGACAGCCGAAACAAAGGAATGACATGCTCTACGCCATCATCGCCACCGACGTGGAAAACTCCCTCGACAACCGCCTCGCCGCCCGCCCGGCCCATCTGGCACGCCTGGAGCAACTGAAAAGCGAAGGCCGTCTGGTCCTCGCCGGCCCGCACCCGGCCGTGGACAGCAACGATCCGGGCGCCGCCGGTTTCACCGGCAGCCTGATCGTCGCCGAGTTCGATTCCCTCCAGGCGGCCAAGGACTGGGCCGACGCCGATCCCTACCGGGCGGCCGGCGTCTACGCCAATGTGCTGGTGAAACCCTTCAAGCAGGTCTTTCCTTAACAGGAAGCCGGTCCGCCGCACGGCATAAGGAGCTCCGTCCGATGCGCCACGCTTCCCTGTCAGTCTCATTCGCCCTGCTGCTCGGCAGCCCATTGCTCTGGGCGGAGGAAACCCCGCCCGCACCGGCGGCCAGCAATCCGCCCCTGGCCGCCGCCACCGCGGCGGAAGCGCTGGTCGACGAACTCGAACAGCGCCTGGCCGAAAGCGAGCGCCTGCGCCAAGAGCTCGAAGCAACCATCAGCGAACGCGAAAGCAGCCAGCTCGCCCGCCTGCGCCAGGAAAACCAGCGCCTGCGCCTGCAACTGAAAGAGGCCCAGGCCCAGCAGCCGCCCCCCTTGCTCGACGAACGGCAGCGCTGGCTCGCCATCGGCGGCGGTATCGCCCTCGGTGGCGTGATTCTCGGCGCCCTGCTGCGGGGCCGACGCCGCTCCCGTCGTGAATGGATCAACTGACCTCATGAGCGAACTGCTGCTGATCGACGATGACCAGGAGCTTTGCGAGCTGCTGGTGAGCTGGCTGAGCCAGGAAGGCTTCCAAGTCCGCGCCTGCCATGACGGCGGCAGCGCCCGCGCCGCACTGGCCGAGCGCACGCCCTCCGCCGTCGTGCTCGACGTGATGCTGCCGGATGGCAGCGGCCTGAGCCTGCTCAAGCAACTGCGCAGCGATTACCCGGACCTGCCGGTGCTGATGCTGTCCGCGCGCGGCGAACCGCTCGACCGCATCCTCGGCCTCGAACTGGGCGCCGACGATTACCTGGCCAAGCCCTGCGACCCGCGCGAGCTGACCGCCCGCCTGCGTGCCGTGCTGCGCCGCAGCCTGCCCGCCGCCACGCCCAGCCAGCAGGCGCTGGGCGACCTGACGTACAGCCCGGCCCGCGGCGTCGCCACCGTCGGCGACCACGAAGTGAGCCTGACGCTGTCCGAAAGCCGCCTGCTCGAAGCCCTGTTGCGCCATCCCGGCGAGCCGGTGGACAAACAGGAGCTGGCGCAACTGGCGCTCGGCCGTAAGCTGACCCTCTACGACCGCAGCCTCGATATGCACGTCAGCAACCTGCGCAAGAAGCTCGGCCCGCACCCGGACGGCCGCCCACGCATCCTCGCGCTGCGCAGCCGGGGCTACTACTACAGCGTCTGATGCCGCTTCGTCGACAAGCCGCGACGCTCTGGCTCGCGGCTTTCGCTCACATGGCCTTTACCAAGCCTTTACCCTTGTCTGACCGCCCTTGACCTTGCACTCCCTAGACTGGGCTCATCCGGCAACCGGCCGGAATCGAGACAAGGAGATACCCATGCGCAAGACCCTCATCGCCCTTCTGTTCGCCGCCAGCCTGCCGGCCATCGCACTGGCGATGCCCGAAGGCGGCCCCTGCCACGACGGCATGCCGGGACCGGGCGGCCACGGCAAAGGCGCGGCCATGATGTTCAAGGACCTCGACCTGACCAAGGAACAGCACCGCAAATTCCGCAAACTCATGGGCGAGCAGATGAAGAGCCGCCACGACATCACCCAGCGTTACCTTGACAAGCTGCCGGCCGCCGACAAGAAGGCCATGGAAGATGAAATCGCCGCCGCCCGGAAGAAGAACCAGGACGCCATGCGCGCCCTGCTCAAGCCCGAGCAGCAGAAAGCCTTCGACGAAGGCCTGAAGGAGATGGAAGCCCGCCGCGCGGAACGCGCCGAGTTCGAAGCCTGGAAAGCCGAACGCGACGCCAAGAAAGCGCAGTAAACTCATGGCCGCCCGCGGCTGCGGGCGGCAACCGTTCGATAACGCCCATCCGGTTCCGGCCCGATGGGCTTTTCCCTTCGAGGAGCCTCCGTGCGTTCACTGTTCTGGCGCATCTTCGCCAGCTTCTGGCTGGCCATCGCCCTGGTCGCCGGGCTGTCCATCCTGCTCGGCCATGCGTTGAACCAGGACGCCTGGATTCTCAGCCGCCATCCCGGCCTGAAAGACATCGCGGAAGACTGGACGCGCCTCTACGAAAGCGAAGGCGAATGGGCCGCGCAGGGCTTCCTCGAACAACGCAAGTTCCGCTACCGGATCGATGTCCAGGTTCTCGGCGAGAACGGCCAGCCGGTGGTTCGCGGCACCTTCCCGCCACGCGCCGCCGCCTTCGAAGCCCGCAACAACGACCGCCGCCTGCCCTGGCGTCGCCTGACCGCGGAATACCGCAGCCCGACCAGCGGCGAAACCTACCTGTTCATCTACCGCATTCCCCATCCCGAGCTGGACGCCTGGCACCGGGGCAGTCTGCTCTGGCCGGTCAGCGCCCTGGGGATCGCCCTGGTGGTGCTGGCGCTGTTCAGCCTGTTCCTGACGCTGTCCATCACCCGCCCGCTGAACCGACTGCGTGGCGCGGTGCACGACCTCGGCCAGACCGCCTACCAGCAACATACCCTGGCGCGCCTGGCGAACCGCCGCGACGAGTTCGGCGTCCTGGCCCGCGACTTCAACCGCATGGGCGCACGTCTGCAAAGCCTGATCGGCAGCCAGCGCCAGTTGCTGCGCGACGTCTCCCACGAACTGCGCTCGCCCCTGGCGCGCCTGCGCATCGCACTGGCCCTGGCCGAGCGCGCCGCAGCGAATGAACGGGAACAGCTCTGGCCGCGCCTGACCCAGGAATGCGACCGCCTCGAGGCACTGATCGCCGAAATCCTCGCCCTGGCCCGCCTGGACGCCGATCCCGGCGCCGCCCACCCGATCGATATCGCCGCCCTGCTCGACAGCCTCAAAGCGGATGCCCAGCTCAGCGCACCGGAGCAGGACATTCGTATCGACGTGGAAAGCGGTCTCAACCTGCAGGGCTGGCCAGACATGCTGGAGCGTGCCTTGGATAACCTCCTGCGCAATGCCCTGCGCTTCAATCCGGCCGGACAGCCCATCGAATTACGGGCCTGGAGAGAGGACGGTAACGTCCGACTGAGCGTTCGCGACCATGGACCGGGAGCGGCGGAAGAACACCTGCAACAGCTCGGCGAGCCCTTCTTCCGCGCACCGGGACAAGCGGCCCCCGGACACGGACTCGGCCTGGCCATCGCCCGCCGCGCCGCCGAACGGCACGGTGGCAGCCTGCATCTGGCCAATCATCCCGACGGCGGATTCATTGCGACGCTGGAGATACCATCGCTTCCCGTCCAGAGGGAGTAATACCTCTCCCGTAGGGGCGAATTCATTCGCCCACCGGCATCGGTAAAGCCCCGCCCGAATCATAATGCTGTTCATTTAAGGTCATGCACGCCTGCTCCCCTCTCCCGTTTACGGGAGAGGGGCTGGGGGAGAGGGCCGAAAACACCGCGAAACTATCGGTGCCCCCTCTCCCTAACCCTCTCCCCAGAGGGGCGAGGGGACTGATCGTGTCTGACCAACACTTAAGTGAACAGCATTACGCCCGAATCAGCCGTTCCAGGCACTGATGAACGCCGACGCATCCACCTCCGGCGGGATGCGCAGATCGCCAACCGGCGTACCGAGATACAGGAAGCCGAGCACCCGCTCGTTGGCTTCCAGCCCAAGACCTGCCGCCACGCGTGGATCGTAGGCCAGCTCGCCGGTACGCCACATGGCACCGATACCCAGTGCATGGGCCGCCAGCAGCATGCCGTGGGCCGCGCAGCCAACCGCGAGCATCTGCTCCAGCTCCGGAACCTTCGGATGCTCCTTGAGATCGGCGATCACCGCCACCAGCAGCGGCGCGCGCAACGGCATTTGGCGGGCCTTATTCAAGGCTTCCGGCTTGACCGCATCGCCGTCCCGCTCCGCCACCACCCGGGCGAACAGTTCGCCGAGACGTTCGCGGCCATCACCTTCGATGGTCAGGAAACGCCAGGGCCGCAACTGACCATGATCGGGCGCACGCATGGCCGCGCGGAACAAGAGTTCACGCTGTTCCGCCGTTGGCGCGGGCTCGGCCAGTCGAGCCACGGAAACACGCTTGAGCAGAACATCGAGAGCCTCCATCGGCCACCTCCGGAAATCTGAGAAAAAAGGAGTCTAGGGCCTGGCGCCCAGAATGTCCTCCGGCGAAACCAATCAGGCCACCCGTTCCGGCGCCATGTCCGGCTGCAGCGGCGGCGTCAATGGCGGCAGGCCATGGGCGGCGCGGGCCGCATCGCAGTTGGGGTTGTGCACCCCGTCGATCCATGACGCCTCGAATTCCCGGCAGGTGCTGGAACGATGCTCATAGAGCGTACAGCGGACGCCGTTCCCCACGTCGCCGAGCAACCCGACGCAGCGCGCCGGCTTGCTCTCCGTGCCGCGCATCGCCACATGGTAGGGACTCACTTGAACCACCAGGTCATCGGGAACTTGGCCTCCCGAGGAACAACACTCGCCCCAGAAGAAAGACACACGGAAGTGCGCGCAGCAGGCGCCGCACGTCAAGCAGGGATTATCGGTGGACATGATCGGGGAGGTACTCGAAAACCGGCATGGGCCGGCACCGGAGGGCTATTCTAAGCATCGCCGCGGACTTGTGAAGCCCACCCCGTCGCAGGTTTACAGCCTTACCTGCACGGGTAAAATGGCGCCCTTTATCTTCGAGACCGACACATGGCTCTGCCGACGCTGCGCATCATCGGTTTTATTCTCGGCATCTTCCTCATCACCCTGGCCATCAGCATGGTCATTCCCATGCTGACCCTGCTGCTGTTCGAGCGCACCGACGACCTCAACGCCTTCCTCTGGTCCAGCCTGGCCACCTTCATCGGCGGCCTCGCCCTGGTGATTCCCGGTCGCCCGGAACATATCCAGCTGCGCCCGCGCGACATGTACATGCTGACCACCGCCAGTTGGCTGGTGGTCTGCATGTTCGCCGCCCTGCCGATGGTGCTGATCCACCACATCAGCTATACCGATGCCTTCTTCGAGACCATGTCCGGCATCACCACCACCGGCTCGACCGTACTGAGCGGCCTCGACCACGCCTCGCCCGGCCTGCTGATGTGGCGCTCGATGCTGCAATGGCTGGGCGGTATCGGCTTCATCGGCATGGCGGTGGCGGTCCTGCCGCTGCTGCGCGTCGGCGGGATGCGGCTGTTCCAGACCGAATCCTCGGACTGGTCGGAAAAAGCACTACCGCGCTCCCACGTGGTGGCCAAGTCGATCCTGTTCGTCTATGTCGGCCTGACCTTCCTCTGCACCGTGGCCTTCTGGCTCAGCGGCATGACGCCGTTCGAAGCGATCAACCACGCGATGACCACTATCTCCACCGGCGGCTATTCCACCTCCGACAACTCCATGGCCAACTTCAGCCCGGCCGCGCACTGGGTCGCCATCGTCTTCATGCTGCTCGGGGGCCTGCCGTTCATCCTCATGGTCTCCACCCTGCGCGGCAACCGCTACGCGCTGGTGAAGGACCAGCAGGTCCGTGGCTTCGTGGCCATGCTCGGCCTCACCTGCCTGCTCTTCGCCACCTGGCTGTGGACGCACTCGGACTACGTGTTCCTCGATGCCTTGCGCATCGTCTCGCTGAACGTGATCTCGGTGGTCACCACCACCGGCTACGCCTTGGGCGACTACACGCTCTGGGGCGATTTCGCGATCATGGCGTTCTTCTACCTGACCTTCGTCGGCGGCTGCTCCGGCTCCACGTCCGGCGGCCTGAAGATTTTCCGCTTCCAGGTCGCCTATGCCCTGCTGCGTGCCAACCTGCAGCAACTGGTGCACCCACGGGCGGTGATCAAGCAGCAGTACAACGGGCACAATCTCGACGAAGAAATCGTCCGCTCGATCCTGACCTTCTCCTTCTTCTTCACCATCACCATCGGTGCCCTGGCCCTGGCGCTGGCGCTGCTCGGCCTGGACATGATGACCGCCCTGACCTCGGCCGCCACCGCAGTGTGCAACGTGGGCCCCGGCCTCGGCCCAATCGTCGGCCCGGCCGGCAACTTCTCCAGCCTGCCGGATGCTGCCAAATGGCTGCTGTCCGCCGGCATGTTGCTCGGTCGCCTGGAAATCATCACCGTGCTGGTCCTGATGACTCCGGCGTTCTGGCGCCACTGACCTTTTCGATTACCGCGTCTCACAGGCGGGCGCGGTATTCCCCCGGCGTGACGTCGAACCAACGGCGGAAGGCGCGGAAGAAGTTGCTCGGGTCGGCAAAGCCCAGCAGGTAAGCGATCTCCAGCAGCGTCAGGTTGGGCTGGGCCAGGTACTGCCCGGCCAGCTCGCGACGGGTGTCGTCGAGCAATTGCTGGAAGCTCGTCCCCTCCTCCTGCAAGCGCCGCTGCAAGGTTCTCTGCGACAGGTGCAGCGTCTGCGCCACCGCTTCGCGCTTGGGCTCGCCCTGGGGCAGCAGGCGGCAGAGCACCTGTCGCGCCTGATGAGTCACCCGGCTTTCCGAGAAGCGCGCCAGGTATTCTCCGGCGAAACGGTCGTGCAACTGCGCCAGCGATTCATTGGCGGTCGGCAGCGGCGTTTCCATGTCGGCCCGCTCGAACAGCAGCGCATAGTGTTCCGCGTTGAAACGCAGCGGCGCCTGGAAAACCTGCTGGTAGGGCTGCAGATCCTCGGGCGGACCGCCCTGGAAATCGATCTGCAACGGTCTGATCGGGCGTCCGGTGAGCCAGCGGCAGAAGGCCAGCGCATAGGCCAGCGAGGCCTCGGCGCTTTGCCGGGCCGGCGGCAGGCGGTCGCCATGGATCGCCAGCACCAGCGCGTAGGCATCGGGAAGCGGACGGAAGCTCAGGTCGGCGCCTTCGGCGATGATCCGCTGGTAACGCACCAGCCGGGCGAACCCCTCCTTCAGGGTGCGGCTGGACATCAAGGCGTAGCCGACTACATGGAACGACGCCGGCCGCACCACCTTGGCCATGTTCAGGCCGATCGCCGGGTTGCCGGACAGCTCCACCGCCCGGCGCCACAGACGGGTCATGCCATCCTGCGGGAAGCGGGCATCGGGGTCTTCCAGCGCGGCGTAGTCGAGGTCCAGTTCGGTGAACAGGCGTCGGCAATCGACACCGCCCATTTCCAGCGCCTGGACGATACCCAGGGCCCAGCTCGAGGAGGTGGTACGTTCGCTCATGGCGTCTTCTTGTTCTGTCATCCGCGCGAACAGAGCGCGGGCCTGGCGGGGAAGGATACTAAACTGGCACCTAATGTCACTGGCTTCGGAAGACAGTCGCCCTACACTCCGTCCCACAATGACAGGAGGTACGCCATGAGCCACGAAACCACCGATCGCTACACCCGCTTTGCCGACTTCTATCCGTACTACCTGCAGGAGCACAGCAACCCTGTCTGCCGCCGCCTGCACTACGTGGGCAGCCTGCTGGTGCTGGCCATCCTCGCCTATGCCATCGGCACCCAGCAGTGGCTGTGGCTGCTGGCCATGCCGTTCGCCGGCTATGGCTTCGCCTGGGTCGGCCATTTCGTCTTCGAGAAGAACCGCCCCGCCACCTTCAAGTATCCGCTGTACAGCTTCATGGGCGATTGGGTGATGCTCAAGGACGCCTTCACCGGCCGCATCCGCTTCTGATCCAGGTGTTTGTGGGAGCGCTCATTCTTCGCGAATGAATTCGCTCCCACAAAACGCCATTACCTAGCCCTCGCTACGCACTCGCTGCACCGCATTCAGCCAACCCAGGTAAAGCTTGGCGCGCTGCTCGTCGGCCATCTTCGGTTCGAAGCGCTGTTCGCGATGCCAGTGGCCGGCGATCTCCTCCAGGTCGCGGTAGATACCCGCCTGCAAGCCGGCCAGATAGGCCACGCCGAGGGCAGTCGTCTCGGTGACTTCCGGGCGCTCCACCGGCACACCGAGAATGTCGGCGAGAAACTGCATCACCCAGTTGTTCACCACCATGCCGCCGTCCACCCGCAATGCGCTGGGCGAGGCGGCGCCGTCCTGGCGCATGGCTTCGAGCAGGTCGCGGGTCTGGTAGCAGACCGATTGCAGGCCGGCGGTGACGATTTCCTTGATTCCCGTGTCGCGGGTCAGGCCGAAGATGGCACCGCGCGCCTTCGGGTCCCAGTAGGGCGCGCCCAGCCCGGTGAATGCCGGCACCAGGTAGACGCCGCAGGCATCGCCGGTCTGCACTGCCAGTGCCTCGGTCTCGTGGGCATGGCTGATCAGCTTGATGCCGTCGCGCAGCCATTGCACCGCCGCACCGGCGACGAAAATGCTGCCTTCCACCGCGTAGGTGACCTTGCCGTTCAGGCGGTAGCCCACCGTGGTCAGCAGGCGGTTCTTCGAGGTGACCGGCGTATCGCCGGTGTTCTGGATCATGAAGCAACCGGTGCCGTAGGTGCTCTTCACCATGCCCGGCTGGAAGCATGCTTGGCCGACCAGCGCGGCCTGCTGGTCGCCGGCCATGCCCAGCACCGGGATCGGCGCACCGAGCAGATCGGGCATGCAGGCACCGAAGTCGGCGGCGCAATCGAGCACTTCCGGCAACAGGCTGGCGGGGATGTCGAACAGGGCGAGCAGCTCTTCGTCCCATTGCTGGGTGTGGATGTTGAACAACAGGGTCCGCGAGGCGTTGGCGGCGTCGGTCTTGTGCGATTTGCCACCGGTCAGGCGCCACAACAGGAAGCTGTCGACGGTGCCGAAGCGCAGCTCGCCCCGCTCGGCGCGCTCGCGGGCTCCCGGTACGTTTTCCAGAATCCATCGCAGCTTCGTCGCGGAGAAATACGGGTCGATCAACAGACCGCTGCGCTCGCTGACCATCGGCTCGTGGCCCTCGGCCTTCAGGCTGGCGCAGTAGTCGGCGGTGCGGCGGTCCTGCCAGACGATGGCGTTATGGATCGGCTCGCCGGTCCGGGCGTCCCACACCAGGGTGGTCTCGCGCTGATTGGTGATGCCGATCGCCGCGATGTCCCCGGCTTCCAGCCCGCTCTGGCGCAGCGCTTCGCGACAGACATCCAGGGTCGATTGCCAGATTTCCTCGCCGTCGTGCTCGACCCAGCCGTCGTTCGGGAAATATTGGCGGAATTCCTGCTGGGCCCGGGCCACGGGCCTGCCTTCGGCACTGAAGACAATGGCGCGGCTACTGGTGGTGCCTTGGTCAATGGCGAGTAGATGCTGAGCCATGGGAGCGTCCTTATTGTTCTAGGAAGTGGAAGCCTCAGTCGCGCCCGATGGCGGCGAACCGGGCCTGGGTATGCTGTGCCAGCAGCTCGGCGGACAACTCCACCTCCAGCCCGCGCCGGCCGGCGCTGACGAAGACGGTGGGGTGCTGCCGGGCGGTTTCGTCGATGAAGGTGCGCAGGCGCTTCTTCTGGCCCAGCGGGCTGATGCCGCCCACCAGATAACCGGTGGCGCGCTGCGCGGCGTTCGGATCAGCCATGTCGGCCTTCTTCGCCCCGGCTACCTGGGCCAACGCCTTGAGGTCGAGGGTGCCGGCCACCGGCACCACCGCCACCAGCAGTTCGCCCTTTTCGGTCGCGGCGAGCAGCGTCTTGAACACCCGGGCCGGGTCGAGGCCGAGCTTCTCGGCCGCTTCCAGGCCATAGGAGGCGGACTTGGGATCATGGGTATAACTGTGCACGCGGTGCTCCGCGCGGGCTTTCTTCAGGAGATCGATGGCTGGTGTCATGTTCGAATGTGAAAATCCGACGGCGAATCCGCGTACCTTAGCCGAAAAGTCGCCAGGCGACAGCTCCCCGCTATAATGCGGCCACTCCAAGGAGCCTCTATGAGCCTAGCGCCCCGCCAACAGAACATTCTCGAACTGGCCCGCGAACGCGGTTACGTCAGCATCGATGAACTGGCCCAAGCCTTCGCCGTCACCCCCCAGACCATTCGTCGCGACATCAACCAACTGGCCGAACTGGGTCTGTTGCGCCGCACCCACGGCGGCGCGGCGAGCGAAGCCTCGAGCATCCAGAACACTGCCTATGGCATGCGCGCCGGGCAGATGCGCGACGAAAAGCAGCGCATTGCCGAAGCCATCGCCGCGGTGATCCCCAACCAGGCGTCGCTGTTCATCAACATCGGCACCACCACCGAAGCGATTGCCCGCGCCCTGCTCAACCACAAGGGCCTGAAGGTGATCACCAACAACCTGCACGTGGCCGCCCAGCTCAGCGCCAAGGAGGATTTCGAGGTGCTGGTGGCCGGCGGCACGGTACGCAGCGACGGCGGCATCGTCGGCCAGGCGGCGGTGGACTTCATCCATCAGTTCAAGGTGGACTACGCCCTGGTGGGCATCAGCGGCATCGACGAGGACGGCAGCCTGCTGGACTTCGACTATCAGGAAGTGCGCGTTTCCCAGGCGATCATCGAGAACGCCCGGCAGGTCTTCCTCGCCGCCGACTCCAGCAAGTTCGGCCGCAACGCCGTGGTGCGCCTGGGCCCCATCACCCTGGTGGACCGCGTCTTCACCGACCACGCCCCGCCCGCCCCGCTTACCCGCCTACTGGCCGAGCACAAGGTTCACCTCGACGTGGTGTGATCCGTCTCCCCCGGATCGGACACTTTGTAGGGGCGAATTTATTCGCCCGGCGTGGCCGCGTGGGCGAATAAATTCGCCCCTACAAATCCAGCCGCTCCCGTGCCCGGATAAGCGAAGTGCAATCCGGGGCCGCGTTGTCCCGGATTGCGCCGAGGCTTATCCGCTGCCTGTGGGAGGGAATTCATTCACGATAGCGGAGTGCCGCTGGGCTCCCAATCGCGAATGAATTCGCTCCTACCGGAGATTCCCATCCCTGAACGGCCGTTCGGCGCGAAACCGCGCTCGGGACTGGTCAAGTTGCGCGCATTCGACTAGCATTTTTCGAAAATGAACATTTAAAGTTCACTTTCGACTAAAAGGTGCCGCGCTCATGACTCAAAAGCAGACCCCGCCCCTTTCCGAAGTCTACGATCTCGCCGTTATCGGCGGCGGCATCAACGGTGCGGGGATCGCCGCCGACGCCGCGGGGCGCGGCCTGTCGGTGTTCCTCTGCGAAAAAGACGACCTGGCCCGACACACCTCCTCCGCCAGCAGCAAGCTGATCCACGGCGGCCTGCGCTATCTCGAACACTACGAATTCCGCCTGGTCCGCGAAGCCCTCGCCGAACGCGAAGTGCTGCTGGCCAAGGCGCCGCATATCGTCAAGCCGCTGCGCTTCGTGCTGCCGCATCGCCCGCATCTGCGCCCGGCCTGGATGATCCGCGCCGGCCTGTTTCTCTACGATCACTTGGGCAAACGCGAAAAGCTGCCCGGTTCCCGTTCCCTGCGCTTCGGCGCCGGTAGCCCGCTGAAAGCCGAAATCACCCGCGGTTTCGAATATTCCGACTGCTGGGTCGACGACGCCCGCCTGGTGGTGCTGAACGCCATGGCCGCCCGCGACAAGGGCGCCCACGTACACACCCGCACCCGCTGCATCCGCGCGCGCCGCAGCAAGGGCCTCTGGCACGTGCATCTGGAACGAGCCGACGGCACCCTCTTCTCGATCCATGCCAAGGCCCTGGTGAACGCGGCCGGCCCTTGGGTGGCGCGCTTCATCAAGGACGACCTCAAGCAGCAATCGCCGTATGGCATCCGCCTGATCCAGGGCAGCCACATCATCGTGCCCAAGCTGTTCGACGCCGATCACGCCTTCATCCTGCAGAACGAAGACCGCCGCATCGTCTTTGCCATTCCCTACCTGGATCGCTTCACCCTGATCGGCACCACCGACCGGGAATACCAGGGCGACCCGGGCGAGGTGAAGATCAGCGACGAAGAAATCGAATACCTGCTGTCGGTGGTCAACGCCCACTTCAAGAAGCAGGTGGGCCGCGGCGATATCCTGCACACCTACGCCGGCGTCCGTCCGTTGTGCGACGACGAATCCGACGAACCCTCGGCGATTACCCGCGACTACACCCTGGCGCTGTCCGCCCATCCCGGCGAAGCGCCGCTGCTGTCGGTATTCGGCGGCAAGCTGACCACCTACCGCAAGCTGGCCGAGTCCGCCATGGGCCAGCTCGCTCCGTACTTCCCGAACATGAAACCGAGCTGGACAGCCAGCGCACCGCTGCCCGGCGGCGAGCAACTGGAAAGCCCGGCGGTGCTGGCCGACGCCCTGTGCAACCAGTTCGGCTGGCTGCCCAACAGCCTCGCCCTGCGCTGGGCCAGCACCTACGGCAGCCGCGCCTGGCGCCTGCTGGAAGGCGCCCACGGCATCGCCGACCTCGGCGAGCACCTGGGCGGCGGGCTCTATGCACGGGAAGTGGAATACCTGTGCCAGGAAGAATGGGCGATGGAGAGCGACGACATCCTCTGGCGCCGTACCAAGCTCGGCCTGTTCCTCACCCCATCGCAGCAGGCACGCCTGGAACAGTACCTGCGCGAACGCCCGGACCATCCGCGGGTGGATGCGGCTTGATGAGTGAGGGGTAAAAGCGTGAGGGGTGAGGAGGTGCAACGCCCCTCACCCATAACGCCTCACCTCAACTACAACCGCGCCAACCCCACCGCCTGCCGATGCGCGTTCAGATATGGAAGGACCGCCGCCAGCAACGGTTCCTTGAAGGCTTCCTGGAAGCGATGGGCCAGGCCGGGGATCAGTTTGAGTTCGGCGCCCTTGATGTGCGCGGCGACGTGGACGCCGTGCATGACCGGCAACAGCGGATCGGCGGTGCCGTGCACCACCAGGGTCGGCACGCGCAGTCGGTTCAGCAGTTCGACCCGGCTGGGCTCGGCGAGGATGGCGAGCAACTGGCGCTGCACGCCTTCGGGGTTGAATGCGCGGTCGTAGGCCTGGGCCGCCTGCTGCAGCAACAGGGCGCGGTCGTCGCTGACTTCCGGACTTCCCAGCGCGGCGAGCAGGTCGGCTTGTTGCTCGATGGCCACTTCGCGGCTGGGGGCTTCGCGGCGGGCAAGGAGTTGCAGCAGCGCCTGGCTCGGTGCCGGCAGGCCCTGGGCGCCGGAACTGGTCATGATCAGGGTCAGGCTTTGCAGGCGCTCCGGGGCCTGGTCGGCCATGTGCTGGGCGATCATTCCGCCCATGCTCGCACCCAGGACGTGGAAGCGCTGGATACCCAGGCGGTCCATGAGGTGCAGGGCATCGTCGGCCATGTCGCTCAAGCGGTACGGCGCGCTGACCGGGAATCCCAGGCGATAGCGCAGCACTTCGTAGGTCAGGTTGATCGTCGGCGCGCCGTGCGTCCAGGCGGAGAGGCCAACGTCGCGGTTGTCGAAACGAATCACCCGGAAACCCTGCTCGCACAGGCGCGCAACCACTTCATCGGGCCAGTGGATCAATTGGCCACCCAACCCCATGACCAGCAGCAAGGCCGGATCGTTCTCCCGGCCGATGCTCTGGTAGGCCAGGCGCACCTCGCCCAGGCTCACCGTTTCGGTAGGTACACGGACATCGCAACGAGAAGCCGCCAAGGTCGGCAGGCCGCACAGCAGCGCGGCCAGAAGCAGCAGCACACGCATCATCGAAAACACCAGAATGCAGAACCCCAGTTGACCGCGATTCTGATGACTTCCGTTCGCTCGTGCTGCCACAAAACCATGACAGTTTGATGAAGATTGCCCAGGCGGGGCTCGCAGGATGGGGCGCCAGCCCCACCCTGCGATGTGCTCCAGGCGTCAGGCCGCCTTAGCCTTGCGTGCCCGCAGTTGCCGCGCCGCCGCCACCATGTTGGCCAATGCCGCTTCGGTTTCCGCCCAGCCACGGGTCTTCAGGCCGCAGTCCGGGTTGACCCACAAGCGTTCGGCAGGGATGCGTTCGGCGGCTTTTTCCAACAGCGCGACCATCTCCGCACTGTCCGGCACGCGCGGTGAGTGGATGTCATACACACCCGGCCCGATCTCGTTGGGATAGGCGAACCCTTCGAAGGCCTCCAGCAGTTCCATCTGCGAGCGCGAGGTCTCGATGGTAATCACGTCCGCATCCATGGCAGCGATTGCTTCGATCACGTCGTTGAACTCGCTGTAGCACATGTGGGTGTGGATCTGCGTCTCGTCGCGTACACCGGAGCTGCACAGGCGGAACGCGTCCACCGCCCAATCCAGGTACGGGCCCCAATCGGCCTGGCGCAGCGGCAAGCCCTCGCGGAAAGCCGCTTCGTCGATCTGCACGATGCGAATCCCGGCGGCTTCCAGGTCCAGCACCTCGTCGCGAATCGCCAAGGCCAGTTGCCGTGCCTGTACCTCGCGCGGTACGTCGTCGCGGGGGAACGACCACATCAGCATCGTCACCGGTCCGGTCAGCATACCCTTCATCGGCTGGTCGGTCAGGCTCTGGGCGTAGCGGATCCACTCGACGGTCATCGGCGCCGGACGGCTGATGTCGCCGTAGATCACCGCCGGTTTGACGCAGCGCGAACCGTAGCTCTGTACCCAGCCGAAGCGGGTGAAGGCGTAACCGTCGAGTTGCTCGGCGAAGTACTCGACCATGTCGTTACGCTCGGCCTCGCCATGCACCAGCACATCCAGGCCGATGCGTTCCTGGAAGGCCACCGCCTCGCGGATTTCCGCCTGCATCGCGGCGCGGTAGCCCGCTTCGTCCAGGGTGCCCTGCTTGAAGGCCTGGCGCGCCTGGCGGATCGCTGCAGTCTGCGGGAAGGAGCCGATGGTGGTGGTGGGAAACGCCGGCAGGTCGAGGTGCGCCCGCTGCTGCCCGATACGTTCGGCGAACGGCGCCGCGCGACGGCTAACGGCCGGCGTTACCGCCGCCAGGCGTGCCTGTACGTCAGGCTTGTGGATGCGCGGCGACTGCCGGCGGCTGTCCTGCACGCCACGGTTGTAGGCCAGTGCGGCGCGCACTTCGACGGCATCCGGCTCGTCGACCGCACGGGCCAGCAACGCCACTTCGGCGCACTTCTGCACGGCGAAGGCCAGCCAACTGCGCAGCTCTTCGTCCAGTCGGTCCTCACGGGCGAGGTCCACCGGGCTGTGCAGCAGCGAGCAGGACGGCGCCACCCAGAGCCGTTCGGCGAAACGCTCGGCGGCCAGGCGCAGCGGTAGCAGCGCCTGCTCCAGATCGCAGCGCCAGACGTTGCGGCCGTTCACCACGCCGAGGGACAGCACCTTGTACGACGGCAGGCGGTCGACCACCGCGGTCAGTTGTTCCGGGCCGCGCACCAGATCGATGTGCAGGCCATCCACCGGCAGGCTCACCGCCAGGCCGAGGTTGTCGCCCAGGCCGCCGAAATAGGTGGCGACCAGCTTCTTCAGCGGCGCGTATTGCAGCAGGTGATAGGCCCGCTCGAACGCGCTGCGCCAAGCTTGCGGCAGGTCCAGTACCAGGATCGGCTCGTCGATCTGCACCCACTCCACCCCTTGGGCGGCCAAGCGGCCGAGGATTTCGCCGTAGAGCGGCAGCAGGCGGTCGAGCAGCTCCAGCTTGTCGAACGCCTCCCCCTTGGCCTTGCCGAGCCAGAGGTAGGTGAGCGGGCCGAGCAGCACCGGCTTGACCTTGTGCCCCAGCGCCTGGGCTTCGGCCACTTCTTCGAAGAGCTGCTCCCAGCTCAATTGGAAGCGTTGGTCACGGCTGAACTCCGGCACCAGGTAGTGGTAGTTGGTATCGAACCACTTGGTCATCTCCTGCGCCTGGGCACCGCCGCCGCAGCAGGAACGGGACACGCCACGGGCCATGGCGAACAGGGTCTCCAGAGTGGCCTTGCCGCCGGCCGGGCGGAAGCGTTCCGGGATCACGCCGACGGTCAGCGAGTGGGTGAGCACCTGGTCGTACCAGGCGAAGTCGCCCACCGGCAGCAGCTCGATGCCGGCGTCGCGCTGTACCTGCCAGTGCGCGGCACGCAGAGTGCGGCCGGTCTCGCGCAGGCCGGCTTCGTCCAGTTCGCCCTTCCAGTAGGCCTCCAGGGCTTTCTTCAGCTCGCGGTCGCGGCCGATGCGGGGGAATCCGAGGGTGTGCGCCAAAGCCATGAGTTCGATCTCCGTGTTCGTGAATGGCGCTCATTGTCGAGAGACCATTTGAATGAGACAAACTCAAGTTTTTCTCTTTCCAATCAAATTTTTCTCATGGAACAGTTCGCTTGTTTCCCTTCACCGCACTATTCGCCCATCACTTTGCCAGCACGCCTCGACAGGCCAGTGGCCATTGCGCCACACTTGCCCGGCCAATGAGCGCCACTCATGCAGCCTCTTCAATGACTCGGACGCGCAGGCCACGCGCCATACGGGTCTCGCTCTTCATGGCCAACCGGAGCCCGGCATGCTGGAAATACGTCACCTGAAAACCCTTCATGCCCTGCGCGAATCCGACAGCCTGGTGGAGGCCGCCGAGCGCCTGCACCTGACCCAGTCGGCGCTGTCCCACCAGTTCAAGGAACTCGAAGAGCGCCTGGGTATGCCGCTGTTCGTGCGCAAGACCAAGCCGGTCCGCTTCACCAGCGCCGGGCTGCGTCTGCTGCAATTGGCCGACGCGCTGCTGCCGCAACTGCGCAACGCCGAGCGCGACCTCGCCCGCCTCGCCGGCGGAACCGCCGGACGGCTGCACATGGCCATCGAATGCCACAGCTGCTTCCAGTGGCTGATGCCGACCATCGACCAGTTCCGCGACGCCTGGCCGGAAGTGGAACTGGACCTCGCCTCGGGCTTCTCCTTCGCCCCGCTGCCGGCGCTGGCCCGGGGCGACCTGGACCTGGTGGTGACCTCCGACCCGCTGGAGCTGGCCGGCATCACCTACGTGCCGCTGTTCACCTACGAGATGCAACTGGCAGTAGCCAACCAGCATCCGCTGGCGAACAAGCCCTACGTCGCTCCCGAAGACCTGGCCAGCGAAACCCTGATCACCTACCCCATCGAACGCGATCGCCTGGACATCTTCACCCGCTTCCTCGACCCGGCCGACGTCGAGCCGGCGCAGGTCCGGACCTCGGAACTGACGGTGATGATGATGCAACTGGTGGCCAGCGGGCGCGGCGTCTGCAGCCTGCCCAACTGGGCGCTGCACGAATACAGCTCGCGGGGCTACGTGACCGCCAAGCGGCTCGGCGAGAAATCGCTGTACGCCACGCTGTTCGCGGCGATCCGCGCCGACATGCTGGACGCGCCGTTCATGCGCGACTTCCTCCTCACCGCCAAGGACACCTCCTTCGCCACCCTCGAAGGGGTCAGCGCGGCGCGGGGCTGAACCTGGCCTGGCGATTCGGGGGGATCGCCGCCGGGAACCGAAGCCATGTGTCAGACACACAAGGCTAGGCCCATCCATTCAGTCATCCCTCCCTCCATGAACATCATTCATCCGCTCACCACGGCTTCCGCCTCCATCCTTCGTCCCGAGGCGTCCGCTGAATCGGCTACCCATGTTCACCAGGGGCGCCTGGGGGACGAGCAGGTGGAAGTCGGCACTTCACGACAGACACCGGACCCTGTTGCCGGCACGCCTCCATCCCACTCGGGGCCGCCGCCGTCTCATAGGGCTATCGATGTAGCCCCCGCCTCGCAACACGAAATCGAGGCGATGAACCTTGGCCAGACCGCCTCGCCATCTGCTTCCAAAGGCATCAAGGACCGGTTCCTTTTCCTGTTCAAGAAAACCGACCTGGCCGCCGCCGTGGGGCAGTTCAACAACCGCGAGTACCTGGCCAACGAGCGTCAGCTCGCTCACCTGCCGGCATTCAAGCAAAGCGTGCAAGCCCTGCACGATGCCTGCCAGCACCCGGACATCCCGGCATCCATGCGCAAGGAAATGAGCACCGTAACCCAAGGGCTCATGCACAAGATCGACCGGATCGCCCAGGACAGGTCCATGGGCTACCGTACCGCGGCGACCATGCTGTTCAGCCTGGCCAACGTCGGGCTGGCGCTGCTACCCACCCTGACCGCTCACAAGAACAAGGACAACCAATACTTCGCCCTGCTGGTGGCCGGCTACACCAAGACCCTGTGCATGCTGACGGGGATCGCGCTCAGTCGCACCGCCGACCATCGCTCCCATGGCCTGCATATCCAGGAACGGCATGTGCCCTACCTGCCGCCGAACCTGCCCTATGCCGTCAGCGCGTTCAACGAAAAAGCCAAGGCCTTCGAGGAACACAATCCCATCCTGTTCCACTCCATGGCGGCCACTTTCACCGCCTCCGTGTTCGTAATGTCGTCCGCACCGCATCTGGTCACAAAGCCTCTGGCGGCCATCGGCGAGAAGATCAAGAACCTTTTCCAGAAGCCCGCTGAGCAACCCCAGGAACAGGCCCGGATAACCGCCGAGCTGAGCGTGGATATCAACGACCTGCTGGACGCCGTCAATACCCAGCACAGTGCGTTCCGACAGCGGCGAAACCAGTTCGAGGGCGCAGGCAAGGAGCTGAACGACAGCCTCAATCTGCAACTCAGCGAGATCGACTCCGCCACCGAGCAGCTCGCCAAAACGGCAAGCGGGATTCTCGACCCCAGCCAAGAGGGGACCTCGCAGCCCCACGTCAAGAATGACGACCTTGCACAAAAGATGGCCTTCGTGGGCATTGCAGGAGCGCTTTGCCTGAGCTCCGCTGCCACCTATTACGATGAGCCCGCCGGCCTGGTCGATCTGGGGATGGATGCCGGCCTGACCGTTTTCGAGCTGGCCAAGACGGCCAGGAACCCCAACGAAAATACGCAGCAGGCGGCCAGCAAGTTCGCCAGTTACTCCGGCCTGTCCCCACTATTGCTGCCCTTCGGCATTCTCAACAAGGTCACACATTTCACCGACAACACGGCGGGGCTGGTCGCAGGCACCGTGTTCCTCACTGCCTGCAACCTCACGCTGCCCCGCCCCGGAGGCGAAGCGCTAGCCAGCGCGGTGGTCAAGCTGATCAACGCCTTGAAAGGCACGCCGAACGAGCCGGAAGACCTTGAGCAAGGAGTGGTCGATAGTGGCCGCTTCACCGAAATCACCGATGATCCGCTTGCGCAGGCATCGCCGACTCACAACGACGCCGCCCAGGAAGCCGAAGCCTTTTTCGATGCGCAACCGACCTTCGAGCCAGAAGGCGATGAAGAGTGGTCATCCTCCGCAGGAGACCTGTCGGACCGAAGCGAAGACTTCGAAACCGCACCCCCCAGCCCCGCGCAGGAGCAGGAAAACAGCGCGCCGTCCCGCAACCAGGGAGGCCGCCCGGCATGAGCCAGCCGCAGCAAGAGTTCGTCAATCTGATCACCCAGATCATGGAGCGCCTGGGCATTCAGTCCTTCGACACCCAGGCCACGTCCTATCGCTTCAGCTTCGCCAATGAGCCGGCCATCTTCCTCTGCTACCGCGGCGAAGGCTGGGCGGAACTGGTGACCGGCGCCGACAGGCTCACCGACGACCCACGCCGGAAAACCGCATTGGCCTTGCTGGAACTGCAGGGCCAGCAGCCAAACCCGGCATTCTGCCTGGCCGCCGACAAGGAGAGCGGTGCGATCAGGGTGTTCCATCGCTTCCGCTTCGCGCAATACCGCGCCCTCGACATCCTCGACACCCTCAAGGCCCTGCGGGTCTTTGCGGGCCAGGTGCGGGCGGTGATCGATCAAGCAGTGCCGCCAGCCGGTAGTGCGACGAGTGATGGTAGCGAGCGGTTCAAGCTCAACCCCCATTTGAGGCTGCAGAACTGGTAGCGGCGAGCCGCAGCCGATGCCTCAGTGCCGCCCGTTGGTCGCCCGCCGCACCAGATAGAAGCCGAGCAGCGCCGCCACCGCGGTGCCCGCCAGCAGCAGGTTGAGCTGGCCATGCGGAGGGCTGCGCCAGCCACCATCCACCCGGCGTTCGCCCAGCGGCGGATGGAACAGGTTGCCGGACGACGCCGGCGAACGGTCCGCCTTCCCCAGGGCGAAGTGGGTCGCGCGGCCGATCAGCGACTCGAAATGCGGTACCAGGAAATGGGCGAGCCGGATCAACCGCGCACTGGAGCCCACCGTCACGCTGCGGCGCGGCCGTTGCGCCAGGCTGACCATGGCCTCGGCGACGCGGCGCGGATCGTAGACCGGCGGGATCGGCTGGATGTTGTGGCCGGTGTAGTTGCCGGCATCGCGAAAACCAGGGGTATCCATCACCGCCGGGTAGACATCGCAGATATGGATGTGCGGCCACTGGGTCAACTCGCCGCGCAGCGCTTCGGTGAACCCGCGCAGGCCGTACTTGGCAGCCGCATAGGCGGCCGCGTAGGGATGCGCCACCCAACTGCCGAGGGACAGGGTGTTGATCAGCACACCGGCCTGTTGCTGCTTGAAGTACGGCAACACCGCGTGGGCGCCGCGCAGGTAACCGAGCAGATCGGTCTGCACCACCTGTTCGTGGGCCACCAGGGGCGTCTCGTCGAAGGCACCAACGGTACCGATGCCGGCGTTGTTCACCCAGACATCGATGCGGCCGTCGCCGAAGGATGCCGCGCTGTCGGCGAGCCTGTGCACCGCCTCGCTGTCGGTGACATCGGTGGGCACCGCCAGCGCCCGCGCCCCGAGTGCCTCGCATTCGGCCACCACCTCGTCCAGCGCCGTCTTGTCGCGTGCCGCCAGCACCAGGCGGGCGTGCCGCTCGGCGAATGCCAGCGCCGCCGCCCGGCCGATACCGCTCGAAGCTCCGGTGATCACGATCAGGGCATCTTCCAGTGTGTTAGGGGTCACGGTCCCATCCTCCGCATCAAACCCATCAGTAAGGCTGACACTGGATGCTTCGGATCATTCCCCCGCCCCGCCGAGCGGTGCGGCCACCACTCAAACCATCGCCAGGGACCGTTTGCGCGCCGGTGGCGGGAAGGCGGCGTCGATGATCGCCAGCTCCTCGGCGGAAAGAGCGAGCCGCGCCGCACCGGCATTGAGGTGCACGTGCTCCACCTCCACCGCCTTGGGAATCGCCAGCACGCCGGGTTGGTGCAGAGCCCAGGCCAGCGCCACCTGGGCCGGCGTGGCCCCCTGGCGCCGGGCCACCTCCAGCAGGGCGGGATGTTTCAGCAATGCGCCGCCCTGTCCCAGCGGGCAGTAGGCCATGACCGGCATGCGCCGTGCCTGGCACCAGGGCAGCAGGTCGAACTCGATGCCCCGCTGCTCCGGGTTGTAGAGCACCTGGTTGGTGGCGCAGGCGGCATTGTCCAGCTCCTCCATGTCGTCCAGGTCGAAATTGGAGACGCCCCAGCGGCGGACCTTGCCCTGCTCGCGCAGCCGCTCGAAGGCTTCCACGGTTTCCGCCAGCGGATACTGACCGCGCCAGTGCAACAGGTAGAGGTCGAGATAGTCGCAACCGAGCCGCCGCAGGCTGCGCTCGCAGGCCGCCGCCACGCCGCTGCGGCTGGCGTTGTGCGGATAGACCTTGCTGACCAGGAACACCCGTTCGCGGCGCCCCTGGATGGCCTCGCCGACCACTTCTTCGGCGCCGCCTTCGCCGTACATCTCGGCGGTATCGATCAAGGTCAGCCCCAGTTCGAGGCCCAGGCGCAGCGCCGCCACTTCGCGCGGGCGCTCGGCGGGGTCCTCGCCCATGCGCCAGGTGCCCTGGCCGATGGCCGGGGCCTCTGCGCCGTCCGGAAAAACGATGGTCTGCATGTCGTGTCCTTATGTTGTGTATTCACTCCTGCCACGGATCATAGGTACCGAAGCTCCACACGTGGCCTTCCGGATCGCGGCAGGTGAAACCGCGCCCGCCATAATCCTCGTCCTTCAACTCGATGACGACATCGGCGCCGGCGGCCTTCGCCTGGGTATAGAGCGCATCGGCGCTGTTGACCACCACGTAGACGCTCTGGGTCCCCGCTCCGCCGGTCTCGTCCGGCTGCGCCATCAGCCGGCCGTATTCGCTGTCGGCCACCGAACCCAGCATCACCATGCCATTGCCGAATCCAAGCTGGGCATGGGCGATGCCGCCCTGCTCGTCCGGCACCACCATCAGCGCCTCGAAGCCGAAGGCCCGTTGCAACCAGTCGATGGCGGCCGGCGCATCGCGGTAGCGCAGGCAGGGGATCAGGGCGCTGCGGGTGTTCTTCGCGAGCTGGGTCATGTTTCCTCCTGGGCGAGCCTGTCAGATTCGGCAACCTCAGCGTAGCCCTCGCCTTTCCACTCGATGAGGCAGAAACCGTGGCCGAACGGGTCGGCAAACGTCGCCAGACGTCCGTACGGCTGCGACAGCACCTCGCCTTCGAGCCGGGCGCCGGCCTCGAGCGCACGGTGGACGGCGGCGTCCAGGTCCTCGACGACGAAATCCAGGTGCACCGGCGTCCAGTGCCGCCGATAATCGCGCCGCTGCCCGGGGCAACATGCCGTACCGTCGGCCTTGGCCAGCAGGTAGACTGGCGCCGCCGCGCCGAGCAACTCCGCGACGCTTCCCTCGAACAGCAAACGCCCCAATCGCAAGCCCAGGGCCTGCTCGTAGAAACGGATGGCTTCCGGGAGGTCGTTCACATCGATGTTGACCAGTAGCTCCATTGCTCCGGCTCCTTCGCACTAACCCGACTTCCGCGCGGTCAATAGACCCAGCAGAGTCCGCTTTTTCGCGCGCTCATTTCTCCGGCGCACCTCGACAGGGGTACAGCTCATGCAAAACGGACGTGATCACCGCATCGACTTCTTTCGCGGTATTGCGCTGATCTTCATCTTCTGGGACCACATCCCGGGGAATCTGCTCGGTCACTTGACCGTGCGCAACGTCGGGCTCAGCGATGCAGCGGAAATTTTCGTCTTCCTCGCCGGCTACGCCTCGGTGCTGGCCTACGGCAAGCTGCTCCGACGCGACGGCTACTGGATCGCCTGCATGCGCATCCTGCGCCGCGCCTGGGTGCTCTATGTCGCCCACATCTTCCTGCTGGCGGTGCTGATGGGCATCGTCTTCACCACCAACAGCCACATCGAAACCCGCGATTTCGTCGAGGAAATGGGCCTCGGCTACTTCCTCGCCAACCCGCAACAGGCCCTGGTCGACGAACTGCTGCTGCGCTTCAAGCCCAGCCTGATGGACCCGCTGCCGCTGTACATCGTGCTGCTCGCGGCGCTGCCGTTGATCCTGCCCGGGCTGCTGCGCCGACCGGAATACCCGGTGGGGCTGTCGCTGGCGCTGTACCTGCTGGCACCGTTGTTCGGCTGGAATTTCAGCTCGCAGCCGAACGGCCAGTGGTTCTTCAACCCGCTGGCCTGGCAGGTGCTCTTCGTGCTCGGCGGGGCGGCAGCGGTACAGGCACAACGCAAGGCGTCGACGCCCGCTCCATTGCCAGCGCGAAGCCTGCGGCAACAGCCGTTGTTCCTCGCCGCGGCGACCTACCTGGTGCTCTGTGCGGCGCTGGCGCTGTCCTGGAGATGGCCGGCGCTGCACGACGCGCTGATGCCACAGTGGCTCGCCGAGCGGATCTACCCGATCGACAAGACCAACCTGTCCCCGCTGCGCCTGCTGCACTTCCTGGCCCTGGCCTATTGCGTCGCGGTCGTTCTGCCGACCGGCGCCTGGCTCGAGCGCTGGCCGGCGCGGCAACTCTGCCGGATGGGCAGCTACTCGCTGGAAGTGTTCTGCCTGGGCGTCCTACTCGCGCCGCTCACCGATGCCGCGGTCACGCTGCTCGGCAATGGCCTGGTGGTGCAGGTTGCCGGTGGCCTGGCCGGCGTGGCGCTGATGGCCGCGCTGGCGGCCTGGCTGGAGCTGAACAAACGGCTCGCCGCCTCCCGCAAGAGCGCGCCGGTCATGGCGCAAGCCAAGCCCGCCTGAACCGCGGCAGCGCTCAGGCGGAGCGGGAAAGCAAGTGGACGATGCCCGCCGGGTTGGCGATCCAGAACCCCTCGAAACCCTCCGGCAGCGGCTCGATGGCATCGCAACGCACCACGCCGCGCTCCTCCAGCCAGCGCGCGGCGGCGACCGGGTCGTCGCTGCAGATTTCCAGCCACAGCTCGGCCTGGCTCATGCTCGCCACCCGGTCGATCCACAGGCGCCGATCACCGCCGAAATCGAACGCCAATGAGTCGGCTTGCTCGGCCAGTACCGGCAGGCCCAGCACATCGCGATAGAACGCCACGGTCTGTTGCCACTGATGCGGAGGTACTTTCATGGCCATATTGCGGCCGGGGGTGAACTTCATCGCATTGCTCCCTCAGGTGATGGTGGATAAGGCCCTGAGCAGATAGTGAAGCAGGTTGGCTGCCATCCTGTGGGGCGCTTCGTCCAGACCCGCTAGCCGGACTTCAGGCACTCACGGTGGTCCAACGGCATAGACGACCCTAAAAAGGGAAAACCGATGGTTCTACGATCCCGCGAGACGGCTTCTATACACGCATGCGGCTGAAGATGCGTCGTAGGGGCGAATTCATTCGCCCGGCGGGTCGGCGGCTTGGGCGAATGAGCGCGCCCTGCGGGACTCCGGCGTTGCCTCGCCAGAGCCCTGCGGCGCCGACGCACGGCGATTGTCCAGACCAAGCCGGACGGCCAACAGCGACTAAGCTTCAAGCAAGCGCACGCAGCGCAGCTAGCAGCCAGGGCGAGCGATCATGGGCGTAATATGGCAATCCGACACCTCCCCCTCCGCGACTCCGGAAAGCGATGTCCCCGCGCTTTGCCAGCCTAAACCGCAAAAACGCCTATCTAAGCTGCGCCTGGTGCTCTGGCTCCTGGTCCTGCTGCTCCTGATCGCCCTCGCCATCGTCGCCGCCTACGAAATACAAACCTCCCACTTCCAGTCGCGGGGCTTCAGCCGCTATGCCGAAACGCTGGACTACGCCGTGCAGGCGGGGCCCAGCGACGCCATCCTGTTCCCCCGCGACGGCCCCTTCGACAAGCGCCTCGGCTACGCCTACCTGCCGATGTTCCTCGAACGCCTGCAGCAGCGCGGCTTCCAGATCCAGTCCCAGGCGCACTTTTCGCCGGCGCTGATGAACTACACCCAGCGTGGTTTCTTCCCGCCCTACCAGGAAAAGGACCAGAGCGGCCTGTCCATCGACGACTGCCGCGGCGTGCCGCTCTACCGCTTCCGCTATCCGCAGCAGCGCTACGACGACTTCCACGACATCCCGCCGTTGATCGTCAACAGCCTGCTGTTCATCGAGAACCGCCAGTTGCTCGACCCCGAACGCCCCCTGGCCAACCCGGCGGTGGACTGGCCGCGCTTCGCCATGGCGGCGATCTCCCAGGTCGGCAAGCTGCTCGACATGCAGGACCAGTCGGCCGGCGGCAGCACCCTGGCCACCCAGTTGGAGAAGTACCGTCACTCGCCGGACGGCCTCACCTATTCCGCCGGCGAAAAACTCCGCCAGATGTTCTCCGCCAGCGTGCGTGCTTACCGCCAGGGCCCGGAAACCCTGGCCGCCAGCCAGACCGTCGTACGCGACTACCTCAACAGCGTGCCGCTCTCCGCCGCGCCCGGCCACGGCGAAGTGCACGGCCTGGCCGAGGGATTGCGAATCTGGTACGGCGCCGACTTCGACCAGGTCAACCGCCTGCTCGATCCGGAGCGCTCACCGGACGCCAGCAATGCCGAGCGCGGCCTGGCGCTGCGCCAAGTGCTCTCACTGATGATCGCCCAGCGCCGCCCCTCCTTTTACCTGGCCCAGGGGCGCAGCGAGATGGAAGCGCTCACCGACAGCCACATCCGCCTGCTGGCCAACGCCGGGGTGATCCCGCCCGCCCTGCGCGACGCCGCCCTGGCGCAGCGTGCCGAATACCGGGACTGGACCATGCAGCCGCCGATGCAGGCCAACGAGACCAACAAAGGCATCAGCGTCGCCCGCAGCCGCCTGTCCGGCCTGCTCAACATGCCGCTGTACGACCTCGACCGCCTCGACCTGAGCGCCACCAGCACCCTGCAGGGCGAGCTGCAACAGGCGGTCAGCGCCTACCTGCGCCGGCTCGCCGACCCGGCCTTCGCCGAGCAGATCGGCCTGTTCGGCGAGCGCCTGCTGTCGCCGGAGAAAACCCAGGACGTGCGCTACAGCTTCACCCTGTTCGAACGCACCCCGGACAGCTACCGGGTCCGGGTGCAGACCGACAGCACCGACCAACCCTTCGACATCAACGAAGGCAGCAAGCTGGAACTGGGCTCCACCGCCAAGCTGCGCGTCCTCACCACCTACCTGGAAATCATCGCCGAGCTGCACGATCGCTTCGCCGGCCAATCGCCAAAGGCCCTGCGCGCGGTGGAAGTCGAACCCATGGACCTGATCACCCGCTGGGCCCTCGACTACCTCGCCACCCGCTCCGACCACAACCTCCCGGCCATGCTCGACGCAGCCCTGGAACGGCGCTACTCGGCCAACCCCGGCGAACGCTTCTTCACCGGCGGCGGGCTGCACACCTTCGGCAACTTCCGCCGGGAGGACAACGGCCGCCTGCCAACCCTCAAAGAAGCGCTGCGCGAATCGATCAACCTGCCGTTCATCCGCTTGATGCGCGACATCGTCCGCTACAGCACCTACCAGGCGCCGGGCAACAGCGCGGAACTCTTGAAGAACGACAAGGACCCACGCCGCGAGGAGTACCTGCGGCGCTTCGCCGACCGCGAAGGCACCGTGTTCCTCCTGCGCTTCTGGCGCAAGTACAAGGGCAAGGCCGAACAGGAACGCCTCGACACCTTCCTCGATGGCCTGCGCGCCACCCCGGTCCGTCTCGCGGCGGTGCATCGCTACCTGCGTCCGCGCGACGACCTGCCCACCTTCGCCGCCTTCCTGCGCAGCCGGGTGCCCCAGGAAAAACTCACCGACAAGCGCATCGAGGAGCTGTACCGCAACTACGGCCCGGGCGCCTACAACCTGCCGGACCAGGGTTACATCGCCCGCGTCCACCCGCTCGAGCTCTGGCTGCTGGGCTACCTCATCGATAATCCGAAGGCGGAATTCAGCGACGCCGTGGAAGCCAGCCGCGACGAACGCCAGGAGGTCTACGGCTGGCTGTTCAAAACCCGCCACCGCAGCGCCCGGGACGTCCGCATCCGCACCATGCTGGAGGTCGAAGCCTTCCTCGACATCCATCGTCGCTGGCAGCGCGTCGGCTATCCGTTCGACCACCTGGTCCCGTCCCTGGCCACCGCCATCGGCAGCTCCGGCGACCGCCCGGCGGCCCTGGCCGAGCTGATGGGGATCATCCAGAACGATGGCATCCGCCTGCCCACGGTGCGCATCGACAACCTTCATTTCGCCACCGGCACGCCGTACGAGACCCATTTCAACCAAGTTCCCAACCGCGGCAAGCGGGTGCTCCCCTCGGAAGTCGCCGCCGCCCTGCGCGACGTGCTCTCCACCGTGGTGGAAGGCGGCACCGCACGGCGCCTGCAAGGCAGCTTCGCCCTGCCCGACGGCCAGCCGCTGAGCGTCGGCGGCAAGACCGGCACCGGCGACAACCGCATCGAAAGCGTCGGCCCCGGCGGCCGCATCCTCAGCTCGCGGGCGATGAACCGTACCGCCACCTTCGTGTTCTTCATCGGCCAGGATCACTTCGGCACCCTGACCGCCTTCGTCCCGGGCCAAGCGGCGGAAAACTTCCGCTTCACCTCGGCCCTGCCGGTACAGGTGCTCAAAGGCATGGCCCCGGTCCTCAGCCCCTACCTCGAACCCAGCCTCGGCACCCGCTGCCAGCCCCCGCTCGGCCCGGTGCAGGCGCGTTGGCAGTGAATGCCGGTGGGCGATAAGTGCTCTGCGTCTTGTAGGAGCGAGCTCTGCTCGCGAAAGGGCGTATTCAAAAGCTTCGCCAGCAGAGCTGGCTCCTACGAAAAACACGATCCGTGTAGGGACGAATTCATTCGTCCGCTTGGCTACGTCGGGCGAATAAATTCGCCCCTACCGCCGGCCGCACGCTCGCAAGCGCCGCCACGCAAAGGCTTCGGTAATCCGTAGCCCGGATAAGCTCCAGCGCAATCCGGGACCACGCGCCCCCGGATTGCGCCCAGGCTTATCCGGGCTAAGTGTAGGGGCAAATCATCGCCCCGAGCCGCCCCGCACCAATGCCCCGCCTCAGCGAAACCACACCTTCCCCACCTCGCGCAGGAAGATTTCCGCGGTCTTCGGCCCGATGCCTTCGAAGGCTTCCAGGCGTTTCTGCACCTCCCGGCGATCGGCGCTCCGTTCACGGATGCGGCTGACCTTGCCGTCGTATTCCTTCTCCAGCTTGTCGCAGAGCTTGAGCAGGCGGTCGGCGGTGGATTCGTCGTAGCGCACGTAATGCCCCTCGCCGAGCATGTCGACGATCTGCTGCCAACTGCACGAGCCCAACTTGCGTGGGGTATCGCGGCCATGTTTTTCGACGATGGCGCGGTAGGCGTCGGCGGCGATCTCCTGCTGGATGCGCTTGCCGAACAGGAAGCTGGCGAGGAACCACTTGAACAGCGCGCGCTCCTCGCCGCTGGCGACGTCGATGCCCAGGTCGCTGGCGTTGATATCGTGGGCCATGGGAACCTCCGAACGAGCCTGTCTCCTGGTTCCGACCGAACAGCGCCAAAGGAGGTTCGGCCGGACCGGCCTGCACGTTGAACTCGCTCCCGCACGACGTGTCTAGCCAGGACAACAACGAAGCGGCCTCCGGGCCATGCTCGAAAAAACCACCCGCCAATAGGAAATCTCCCCATGCTCGATGGACGCGCAGCCCTGGCCTCAGGCCTTCTCCTTCTCGCCCTCACCGCCTGCAAGAGCCCGGATACCCTCTCCGAACACACACCGCCCGCCCCGGAAGCCTCCAGCGGCTACACCGCCAAGCCCGGCTGGGCGACCCAACGTTTCGCCGTGGCGGCGGCCAACCCGCTGGCCACCGAGGCCGGCTACCAGGTCCTCAAGGCCGGCGGCAGTGCCCTGGATGCGGCTATCGCCGTGCAGATGGTGCTGACCCTGGTGGAGCCGCAATCCAGCGGCATCGGCGGCGGCGCCTTCCTGCTGCACTGGGATGGCCAGCGCCTCGCCGCCTTCGACGGTCGTGAAACGGCCCCCGCCGAAGCCGACGAAAAACTCTTCCTCGACGCCGATGGCAAGCCGCTGGAATTCATGCAGGCGGTGGTCGGCGGGCGCTCGGTGGGCGTACCCGGAGCGGTGAAGATGCTCGAAGCGGCACACCGGCAATACGGCAAGCGGCCCTGGGCCGAGCTGTTCCAACCGGCGATCCGGCTGGCCGAAGAAGGCTTCCCGGTCAGCCCGCGCCTGCACACCCTGCTGGCCGCCGACCCGGCCCTGCGGCAGAACCCCCAGGCCGCCGCCTTCTACTACCAGGCGGACGGTTCGCCGCTGCCGGTCGGCCATCGCCTGCGCAATCCGGCCCTGGCCCAGTTGCTGCGCACCATCGCCGAGCGGGGCAGCGCTGCCTTCTACCAGGGCAAGGTGGCCGAAGCGCTGGTCGAGCAAGTACGCCAGCACCCGACCAACCCCGGGCGGATCAGCCTGAACGACCTGGCCGGCTATGAGCCGCGCCAGCGCGACGCGATCTGCACACTCTGGCAGCAGCACTACCGCGTCTGCGGCTTTCCGCCGCCGTCGTCGGGCCACATCACGTCGATGCAGATCCTCGGCCTGCTGGAGCAGTCGGGCCCGCTGGAACCCCTGGCCAACGGCCTGCCGGGCACCGACTTCCTGCACCGTTACAGCGAGGCCTCGCGGCTGGCCTATGCCGACCGCGCGCAATACCTGGCCGACCCGGACTACGTACCGGCACCCGGCGGCAACTGGCGCAGCCTGCTGGCACCCGCCTATCTGAAGCAACGCGCCGCGCTGATCGGCCCGAACAGCATGGGCACCGCCAAGCCCGGCGTACCCGGCCAAATGCCCATAACCTTCGCGCCGCAGCCCGAGCAGCCGGAATACGGCACCAGCCACATCAGCATCGTCGATGCGCAAGGCAACGCCCTGGCCATGACCACCACCATCGAACAGGCTTTCGGCTCGCGCCTGCTCAATGACGGCGGCACCGGCCTGCCGGGCGGCTACCTGCTGAACAACGAACTGACCGACTTCGCCTTCGAACCGCGCGATGCCCAGGGCAAGCCGGTGGCCAACCGCGTCGAGCCGGGCAAGCGGCCGCGCTCCAGCATGAACCCGACCCTGGTGTTCGACGCCGACAGCGGCAAGCTGCTCGCCAGCATCGGCTCGCCGGGCGGCGCGGCGATCATCCACTTCACCGCCAAGACCCTGCTCGGCCTCTACGGCTGGGGGCTGGACGCGCAGAAAGCCATCGACCTGCCCAACTTCGGCAGCCTCAACGGCCCTACCCTGCTGGAAGCCGGGCGTTTCCCCGCCGCTACCGTCGAAGCGCTGAAAGCTCGCGGCCATCAAGTCAGCGAGACGGAAATGACCAGCGGCCTGCAAGCCATCCAACGCACCCCGCAAGGCTGGTTCGGCGGTGCCGACCCCCGCCGCGAAGGCGTGGTGATGGGCGACTGAACGACCGTTCCGCCCTTCCCCCACGGACGCCGGCGCACTCGCCGGCGTCCGCCCTCCGTTGGCAGCCCCGCCGGATCAAAACGACCGCGCGGTCATTTTTGTACACAATCCAAAAGAAAAGTGTTTCAAACAAAGTTCACAAGTTGTTATAGTCGGCACATTCTGACCGACCGGACAGCTTTTACCGGATCGCAGAGAGCCGAGCGTGCTCGCAAGCCCATGACCGAACAAAAACAACTGGCAGGCTGAACCCATGACCGCACCCGCAGACCGGAGCGCCCAGGCGCCGACCGCAAGCAACGAACTCATCTACCAACTCGACGACCGCCCCGCCGTGGGCCCGGCGATCTTCGCCGCGCTCCAGCACGTGCTGGCCAGCTTCGTCGCCATCATCACCCCCACCCTGATCGTCGGCAGCGTGCTCGGCCTCGGCGAACACGTGCCCTACCTGGTGAGCATGGCGCTGTTCGTCTCCGGCCTCGGCACCTTCGTCCAGGCCCGGCGCATCGGCCCCATCGGCTCCGGCCTGCTCTGCCTGCAGGGCACCAGCTTCGGCTTCCTCAGCGTCATCCTCAGTGCCGGTTTCATCGTCAAGGGCCGCGGCGGCAGCCCCGAAGACATCCTCGCGACCATCTTCGGCGTGTGCTTCTGCGCAGCTTTCATCGAGATCGTCTTCAGCCAGTTCATCACCAGGCTGCGCAAGGTCATCACCCCCGTCGTCACCGGCACCATCATCTGCCTGATGGGCCTGTCGCTGATCAAGGTGGCGATGACCGACATGGCCGGTGGCTACGGCGCGCCCGACCTCGGCGCCCTGGACAACCTGGCCCTGGCCGGCGTGGTGCTGGCGGTGATCGTGCTGTTCAACCGCTTCCAGTGGCAGGTGCTGCGTCTCTCGGCAGTGATCATCGGCCTGCTGGTGGGCTCGCTGATCGCTTGGCAGCTCGGCAAGATCGACTTCGCCGGCCTCGCCGAGGTGCCCCTGGTGAGCATCCCGCAGCCGTTCAAGTTCGGCTTCGCCTTCGATCTGGTGGCGTTCATCCCGATCGCAGTGATCTTCCTCATCACCCCGCTGGAGACCACCGGCGACCTCACCGCCAACTCGATGATCTCGCGCCAGCCAGTGAGCGGCCCACTGTACCTGCGGCGGATCAAGTCCGGCGTGCTCGCCGACGGCTGCAACTCGGCGATGGCCGCCCTGTTCAACAGCCTGCCGATGACCACCTTCAGCCAGAACAACGGCGTCATCCAGCTCACCGGCGTAGCCAGCCGCTACGTGGCCTACTACATCGCCGCGATCCTGGTGCTGCTCGGCCTGTTCCCCATCGTCGGCGCGGTGCTGCAACTGATGCCCAAGCCCGTGCTCGGCGGCGCCACCCTGATCATGTTCGGCACCGTTGCCGTGGCCGGGGTGAAAATCCTCGCCGAAGCCGGCCTGCAGCGCCGCAACATGCTGATCGTCGCCATCTCCATCGGCCTCGGCCTGGGCGTGGCGGGCGTGCCGGAAGCCCTGTCGCAGATGCCCGAAGCGATCAAGAACATCTTCGGCTCGCCCATCACCATCGGCGCCTTCAGCGCCATCCTGCTCAACCTCTTCCTGCCCAGCGACGACGCCCAGGCCGCCGAAGAAAGCGCCAGTACCGACGCCCCGCAGTACTCCGATGCCGAACAGGCGCTGCTGCGCCTCGGCCTCGAAGAAGGCAAGCAGCCCCAGCCGAACGCCTGACCGACCACCCGCCGCGTGCCCTCCCGCGCTCCCCGCGCGGCGGCACGCTGCGCCCCGAGCAATGCCAAATAACAAGACAGACAGGAGCACTCGATGAACCGCACCCTCACTTCCCTGCTGCTCGCCGGCGGCCTCGTCGCCGCCGGCCAGGCCAACGCCGGCGACCTGCTGCACTGGCAGGACAACAGCCTGACCTACCTGTACGGCAAGGATTTCACCGTCAACCCGCAGATCCAGCAGACCTTTACCTTCGAGCACGCCAACGGCTGGAAGTACGGCGACACCTTCTTCTTCCTCGACAAGATCTTCTACAACGGCGAGAAGGATGCCCTGAACGGCGACAATACCTACTACGGCGAATTCTCCCCGCGCCTGTCGTTCGGCAAGATATTCGACGCCAAGCTGGAGTTCGGCCCGGTGAAGGACGTGCTGCTGGCGATGACCTACGAGTTCGGCGAGGGCGATACCGAGTCATACCTGATCGGCCCGGGCTTCGACCTGGCGATCCCCGGCTTCGACTACTTCAAGCTCAACGTCTACCGCCGCACTACCGATGGCGACCGCGACGGCGACGACGTCTGGCAGATCACCCCGGCGTGGTCCTACACCATCCCGGTGGGCCGCTCGGACCTGGTCATCGACGGCTTCATGGACTGGGTGGTGGACAACGACGACAGCTACCACGCCAACCTGCACTTCAACCCGCAGATCAAGTACGACCTGGGCAAGGCCCTGAGCTGGGGCGCGAAGCAGGTCTACGTGGGGATCGAATACGACTACTGGCAGAACAAGTACGGCATCGAGGACAGCCGCTACTTCGACACCGACCAGAACACCGCCAGCCTGTTGCTGAAGGTGCACTTCTGACCGGGTTTTCGGCGCCTGTCGGGTAGGGACAGGCCCCGAAGGCAGGGGATGGCGTGAAAGCGCCATCCCCTTTTTCTTTTCCGCCTTGGCGGCGTCGGGCGAATGAATTCGCCCAGCCCTCACCCACAAAAGCTTCGCCAGCAGAGCTGGCTCCTACATGAGCAATCCCGGGCCATTTCTGTGGGAGCGAATTCATTCGCGATAGGCCCCCACCGAGCCTCTGTCATTCGCGGAATAAATTCGTCCCCACGAAGCCCGTGAAACGCCAGATGCCCATCCCAGACACCCCGCACCCGAGCACCAATCACTTTCTGACTTTAAAGTCAATATTTTGCACACACTAAAATGCAAATTTTGTATGCAATCTATAAAAAACTGATGTACAAAAGATCACCCAAGCCTGTTCAACGCACGGGAGCGACCATGAAGATCCGCGTCATCAACCCCAATACCACCAGCAGCATGACCGAGAAAATCGGCGATGCCGCACGCCGTATCGCCGCGCCGGGCACCGAGATCGTGGCGAGCAATCCGAGCAGCGGGCCGGTGTCCATCGAGAGCCATTTCGACGAAGCCATCAGCGCCGTCGGCGTGCTGGAGGAAATCCGCGCCGGCGAGCAGGAGCGGACCGATGCCTACATCCTCGCCTGCTTCGGCGACCCCGGCCTGCTCGCCGCCCGCGAGCTGACCCGCGCACCGGTGATCGGCATCGCCGAGGCCGCGTTCCACATGGCCACGCTGATCGCAACACGCTTCTCCATCGTCACCACCCTGGCGCGCACCGGAATCATCGCCGAGCACCTGCTGCAGACCTACGGCTTCGCCCACCACTGCCGCCGCGTGCGCGCCGCCGAAATCCCCGTGCTGGACCTGGAAGACAGCGGCACCCGGGCCCTCGACCGGATCATCGACGAATGCCTGCGGGCCAAGGCGGAAGACAACATCGGCGCCATCGTCCTCGGTTGCGGCGGCATGGCCGACCTCACCGGCGAAATCCGCGATGCCGTGGGCCTGCCGGTCGTCGAAGGCGTCACCGCCGCGGTGAAGCTGGCGGAATCGCTGGTCAGCCTCGGACTGGGCACCAGCAAGCACGGCGACCTGGACTTCCCTCGGCCGAAGACCTTCCGCGGCCGCTTCGACTACCTCTCGGGAGACTGACACCCAGGCACGCGGACGCGTGCCGGCAGTAACGCTTCGCAGCCCCCAGGGGCAAGGAAAACAAGAACAAGAGCGAGGGCAAGGCCCTCCAGCGAGGTTTCACATGCACAGCGAACACATCCATCCGCAGAGCCTGCGGCTCGACACCCCATCGGACAGCGACGCCGGCAAGGCCGCCGGGGAAGAATCCCTGGCCCCGCAAAAAACCCGCATCATGGGGCGCGTCTCCTACCTGCTGGCCTGGTTCGGCGGCTGCGTCTCCATCGGTACCTTCGCCATGGGTTCGAGCATCGTCGGTACCCTCAACCTCTTGCAGGCGACCCTGGCCATCGCCATCGGCTGCTTCGTCATCGGCATCGCCCTGGCCCTGAACGGCGCCGCCGGCTACAAGTACGGCATTCCCTTCATGGTCCAGGCGCGCAGCGCCTTCGGCTTCAGCGGCACACGCTTCCCCGGCCTGGTGCGGGCGGTGCCGGCCATCGTCTGGTACGGCTTCCAGAGCTGGATCGGCGCCGGCGCACTGAATGCCGTGTCCAGCACGCTGTTCGGCTTCGACAACCTGGTGTTCTACTTCGTGGTGTTCCAGTTCCTGCAGATCGGCCTGTCGATCTTCGGCTTCCAGGGCATCAAGTGGCTGGAGAACATCGGCAGCGCCTTCATCCTGGTTTCGCTGGTGTATATGTTCTACAGCGTGATCGACCGCTACGGCGACGCGATCACCGCCAACCTGGTGAACATCGAAGGCACCTGGGGCCTGCCCTTCTGGGGCGCGACCCTGCTTTTTCTCGGCATCTACAGCACCATGATGCTCAACGTCAGCGACTACTCCCGCGAACTCAAGGAAGGCAGCGGGCCCGGGCTGCTGACCACGCTGTACGCCATGTCGATCCTGCCGTGCACCCTGTTCATGGGGCTGATCGGCCTAATGGTCTCCGGCGCCACTGGTGTCTCCGACCCGATCAAGGTGTTCGCCAGCGCGGTGGACAACACCCCGCTGCTGGTCGCCACCCTGCTGTTCATCGCCTTCGCCCAGGTCACCACCAACGTGCTCAACAACGTGGTGCCGCCCACCTACATTCTCATGGACGTGTTCAAGCTGCGCTTCCGCACCGCCACCGTGCTGGTCGGGCTGCTGGCCTTCGGCACCTTTCCCTGGGAACTGGTGAAGGACGAATCCGCCGCCGGCCTGCAGCTTTTCGTGCAGACCTACTCGGCCTTCCTCGGCCCGATCTTCGCCGTGCTGGTGGTGGACTACTTCATCCTGCGCCGGCGCCGCCTGGACATCGCCAAGCTCTACGACGCCGAGGGACCGTACCGTGGCGTCAACTACGCCGCCATCGCCGCCTCGCTGCTCGGCGCCGCCGTGGCGTTGAGCTTCCCGGCCGTATCCTGGTACGCCAGCCTGCTGCCTGCCGGGCTTGCCTACTACCTGCTGATGCACCGCTGGCCGGCCTGCCGGCGCTTCCTGGACTGAATCCGCAGCCACAAGCCCGTAGCCCGAATAAGCGCCAGCGCAATCCGGGGCTACCCACTCCTTGTAGGGGCGAAATTCA
>NZ_BDAC01000004.1 GCF_002091635.1 Pseudomonas indica NBRC 103045
GGCTAACGCCGAACCGCGCTCTATCCTCAACCGATACCCGCCGAATAAAGCCGTTTCAACAACACTGAACGGAACCATGTCACAAATAGATTCGATAGCGGAGAACCAGTCACAACGGTAGGAAGCGCGCGTTGCGTCCCCGCTCAGGGCTGTGGAATCGTTGCGCCACATCCGGCAGCGACAGCGCCGGAACGCCCCGATGGGGCTCGCTCGGGCCGTGAAGGACAGCCCGACGCATCCAGGGATGAGCACCCGATATCATGCCGAAGTTCCAGGCATGAAGGTACGGTCTCACCTTTCCCGGCAGCCGGATGGGACGGAGTTCCCGTTGGTATCCGCACGCCAGACATGGGCCACGGCCCTGACGACTTTTTCCAGTGATCGCGACCGCCTCGGGTGGATTGTGCGGGGCTTGCATCGCCCCTCGCACGGTAGCGCTTTGCCTGAAGGTAGAGCACTTCGCCAGTCATGATGCGAGGTGAACGCGGTTGGATGCCGAAACCGTGACATATCAATGCCCGCCGCGTCCGTCGCCCGACACGATCGAAACCTTTGCCGGGCTGCTCGACCCTCCTCTCCTCTTCTCCCCGGTTTTCGCCTGCTCGAGGCGAATGCCCTCTTCACTGCGACAGGAACACCTACATGGCAAAAGTGAATCTCGAACCCTTGCGCGACATTGCCGGATTCATGGCGGCGGCGCTGGTGGACAGCGAAAGCGGCCTGCTGCTCGCCGGTGATGGCGCCCAGGTGGACCTGGAAGCGGCCGCCGCCAGCAATGCCGAGGTGATCCGAGCCAAGCGCAAGGTGATCGAGAGCTTGAACCTGAGCGATTCGACCGAGGACATACTGATCAGCCTGTCCGGGCAGTACCACCTCCTTCGCCCGCTCGAATGCGACCCGAAGCTGTTTCTTTATTTGGTGCTGGATCGCACCAAGGCCAACCTGGCCATGGCACGCCATGAGTTGCGCTTGTATGAGAGGACTCTTGATTTGGCCTGAGCGCCTTCTTCGGCGAAGCCGTTTGCGAATGAATTCGTCCCTACATGGAAGGGAATCCGGATGGGCAATGTCGGACCGGGCCTCCGCCCCCTCTCCCCAGCGGGAAGAGGGGGTAGAAGGTGCACCCCATAGCTTTTGCAAGGGGCGAATTCATTCGCCCAGCGGGCAGATGAACCCACCCCGCATCGCCCTTCCTCAAATCACCCCGATGAGGTTGAGGAAGACCAGCACGATGCCCAGCGGGGTAACGAAGCGGATCAGCCACCACCACGCCTGGAACAGCGCCGGATGGCCGATGTTCAGTGCTTCGCTGACCCGCTTGCGCTTGAGCACCCAGCCGGTGAAGAACACCGTGGCCAGGCCGCCGAGGGGCATCAGCAGGTTGGTGGTGAGGTAGTCCAGGCAATCGAAGAAGGTCTTGCCGAACAGGGTGCCTTCGGCCCAGAGGTTGAACGAGAACACGCTGCCCAGGCTGAGCAGCCAGAGTGCCGCACCGCTCAGCAGCACCGCCTTGAGGCGGCTGATGCGGAAGCGTTCGGTCAGCCAGGCGATGGTGGGTTCGCTGAGGGAGATTGCCGAGGTCAGCGCGGCGATCAGCAGCATGACGAAGAAGAACACGCCGACCACCTGCCCCAGCGGCATCTGGCCGAAGGCGATGGGCAGGGTGACGAAGATCAGCCCCGGCCCGGCGCCCGGCTCCAGGCCGTTGGCGAACACCAGCGGGAAGATCGCCAGGCCGGCCAACAGTGCCACGGCGGTATCCGCCAGGGCCACCAGCAGCGAGGTGAGGGCAATCGAGGTACCGGCCGGCAGGTAGGAACCATAGGCCATCATCGCACCGCAACCCAGGCTGAGGGTGAAGAAGGCATGGCCCAGGGCGACGAGGATGGCCTCGCCGGTCAGCTTGGAGAAATCCGCAGCGAAGAGAAACGCCGCCGCTTGGCCGAACGCACCGCGCGTCGCGGCGTAGCCCACCAGGATCAGCAGCAGTACGAACAGCCCCGGCATCAGGTAGCGCACCGCCCGCTCCAGCCCCTGCTGCACGCCGAAGCCGACGATCAGCAGGGTCGCCAGCAGCACCAGGCTGGCGCAGACGGCCAGCTTCAGCGGGTCGGCCAGCAGGGCGCCGAATAGCGCGCCGCTGCTCTCCCCGTTCAAGCCGACGAAGCCTCCGCTGGCGGCGGCCGGCACGTAGGCCAGCGCCCACCCAGCCACCACCACGTAGAAGCTGAGAATGAGGAAGCCGGTTAAGCCGCCGACCCAGCCGGCCAAGCGCCAGCGCGGGCTGGCCCCGGATTGCTCCGCCAGCGCGGCGACCGCGTCGGAGGGGTTCTTGCGGCCGGCGCGACCGATCATCACTTCGGCCATCAGCAGCGGAATGCCGATGGCGAGGATGCAGCCCAGGTAGACCAGGACGAACGCCCCGCCCCCATGGACGCCGGTGATATAGGGAAACTTCCAGATATTGCCCAGGCCGACCGCCGAACCGGTGGCGGCGAGGAAGAATGCCCAGCGGCTCGTCCACAACCCTCGGGAAGCGCCGCTGGAAGCGGCTTGGCCGGCGTAGGCGCCGGCGGCGATGCTGTCTTGACTCACGGATTGACCCTCTTGTTGTTGTAGTGGGGTATCGCTGCGAGCCGCGCCCGGAGACTGCCGGGCGCGGCGTATGGGATCAGCGGCCGGCGCGCAGGCGCTCGTGGGCGAGGCGGTCGGCCACAGCGCTGGTGGTGGCGCCCTCGGCGTCGGCGCGCTCGAAGATCTGCCGCAGGGTGTCGCCGATGCCTTCGATGTGTGCCTTGAGCTGTGCCGGGGTACCGCCGGTGCGCTCGTAGCAGACGTCGATGATGCCGCCAGCGTTGATGGCATAGTCCGGCGCGTAGAGGCAGCCGCGACGGCGCAGTTCCTCGGCCAGCTCGGCGTCGGCCAACTGGTTGTTGGCCGCCCCGGCAATCACCGGCGCGCGCAGGGCTTCGAGGGTCTGCGGGTTGATGATGCCGCCCAGGGCGCAGGGAGCGAAGACGTCCACGTCGAGGCCGTAGATGTCGTTCGGGCCAACCACGGTGGCGCCCAGTTGCTCGGAGGCGCGGCGCAGGTTGCCCTCGAAGACGTCGCAGACCCACAGCTCGGAGCCCGCTTCCTTGAGCTGGCGGGCAAGGTCGAAGCCGACCTGGCCGACACCCTGGACCGCCACCTTGAGCCCGCGCAAGTCATCGCGACCGAGACGGTGCTTGACCGCCGCCTTCAGGCCGATGAACACGCCGTAGGCGGTGGACGGCGACGGGTCGCCGTCACGGGTGCCGCCATCGAAGGCTTCGCGCAGGCCGGCGCCGGCCACGTGGCGGGTGCGCTGGGCCATGATCTGCATTTCCGCGACGCCAGTGCCGGAGTCCGCGGCAGTGATGTAGCGCCCGCCGAGGCTGTCGACGAAATCGCCCATGGCCTGGAACAACGCCTCGCTCTTGCCGCTGCGCGGATCGCCGATGATCACCGCCTTGCCGCCGCCCAGCGGTAGGTTGGCCAGCGCCGACTTGTAGGTCATGCCGCGCGACAGGCGCAACACATCGCGCAGGGCCGCCTCGTCGGTGGCGTAGGGCCACATGCGGCAGCCGCCCAGGGCCGGGCCGAGGGTGGTGTCGTGGATGGCGATGATGGCTTTCAGGCCGGTGGTTTTGTCATGGCCGAAGACGACATGCTCATGGCGGTCGAATTCGACGTGAGAGAACACGGACATCGGGTTTTCCTCTGTGTGGTTCCGGTTGGGTCGGGATAAACGGGCGTAGCCCGGATAAGCCAGCGCAATCCGGGAGGGTCCTACTCCGGATTGCGCGGGCTTAGGGGCTGAATTGGGTGAGTCTCAGGCCGCAGGCTCGAATAGCTGCACCACCTTCAACTCATTGACCTGCAGGCGTGCCTGGAGCTGCCGCTCCTGCTCACGCACCTTGGCCACGGCACGCTCCTTGACATGGCCGTAGCCGCGGATTTGCTCCGGCAGTTCGGCAATGGCCACGGCCGTGCGGTAGTTGCGCGGGTTCAGGTGAGTCAGCAGGTCGGCAATGCTGCGCTCGTACTCGGCGATCAGCTCGCGCTCCAGACGGCGCTCGGCGCTGTAGCCGAAGACATCCAGCGCGGTGCCGCGCAACGATTTGAAGCGCGCCAGCAGCGCGAACGCCTTGAGCATCCAGGGGCCGAAGGTGCGCTTGCGCGGCTCGCCGGTGAGCGGGTCGCGCTTGGCCAGCCAGGATGGTGCCAAGTGAAATTCCAGGCGGTAGTCGCCCTGGAACTGTGCCTGCAGTTGCTTGAGGAAAGCGCCGTCGCTGTATAACCGCGCCACTTCGTATTCGTCCTTGTAGGCGAGCAGCTTGAAGTAGTAGCGGGCCACCGCTGCGGTCAGCGACCGCGAGGCGTCCGGGTCGATCTCGTTGACCCGCTCCACCAGGGCGCGGTAACGCTCGGCGTAGGCGGCGTCCTGGTAGCGGGTGAGGTAGTCGACGCGGAAACGGATCATCTCGTCGAGGGTCTCGCAAATCGGCTCGTCCAGCTCTTCCGGCTTGGCGAGTTTCTCCACCGCCGCCAGGTCGTGGGCGGCGCGGCGGCCCCAGAGGAACGCCTGCTGGTTGAGCTGCACGGCCACGCCGTTCAGTTCGATGGCCTTGTTCAATGCCTCGGCGGAGATCGGCACCAGACCCTTCTGGTAGGCGTAGCCGAGCATGAACAGGTTGGTGGCGATGCTGTCGCCGAGCAGGCGGGTGGCCAGGCGGGTGGCGTCGACGAAGTGAGTCTTCTCGGCACCCACCGCGTCGATCAGCGCCTCGCGCATGGCGGCGCCGGGCACCTGGGCGTCCGGGTTGCGGGTGAACTCGGCGGTGGCGGCTTCGTGGCTGTTGATCACGGCGTGGGCGATATGATCGTTGAGCTTGGCCAGCGCCTCTTCGCTGGCGGCCACCACCAGGTCGCAGCCGAGCAACAGGTCGGTCTCGCCGGCGGCGATGCGCACGGCGTAGATGTCATCCTGTTTGGCGGCGATGCGGATGTGGGTAACCACCGGGCCGAACTTCTGTGCCAGGCCGGCCTGGTCGAGCACGCTGCAGCCCTTGCCTTCGATGTGCGCGGCCATGCCGAGCAGCGCGCCGACGGTGGTCACGCCGCTGCCACCGACGCCCGGCAGGAGGATGTTCCAGGGACGCTCCAGGGTGGGCTGGGTCGGTTCCGGCAGGGCAATGAACAATGCATTCAAACCCACCGCCTCCGGCTGGCGCAGGCTGCCGCCGTGCACGGTGACGAAGCTCGGGCAGAAGCCTTCGATGCAACTGAAGTCCTTGTTGCAGGCATTCTGGTCGATCTGCCGCTTGCGGCCGAGTTCAGTCTCCAGTGGTAGCACCGACAGGCAGTTGGATTTCACGCTGCAATCGCCGCAACCCTCGCACACCGCCGGGTTGATGAAAGCGCGCTTCTGCGGGTCGGCCAGCTTGCCACGCTTGCGCCGGCGACGTTTCTCGGTGGCGCAGGTCTGGTCGTAGATGATCACCGAAACACCCTTGAACTCACGCAGCTCGCGCTGAACGGCGTCCAGCTCGCGGCGGTGGTGGAAGGTGACGATGGGCGCGAAGGTGGCGCGGGTCGGGTACTTGTCCGGCTCGTCGGTGACCAGGGCGATGCGCCGCACGCCCTCGGCATGGATCTGCTGGCTGAGCTGGTCGACGCGCAACTCGCCGTCGATGGGCTGGCCGCCGGTCATGGCCACAGCGTCGTTGTAGAGCAGCTTGTAGGTGATATTGACCCCGGCCGCCACGGCCGCGCGCAGGGCCAGTTGGCCGGAGTGGAAGTAGGTGCCGTCGCCGAGGTTCTGGAAGATGTGCGGGGTGTCGGTGAATGGTGCCTGGCCGATCCAGGTGGCACCCTCGCCGCCCATCTGGGTGAAGGTGTCGGTGTTGCGGTCCATCCACTGGGTCATGTAGTGGCAGCCGATTCCACCCTGGGCGCGACTGCCTTCCGGCACCTTGGTGGAGGTGTTGTGCGGGCAGCCGGAGCAGAAGTGCGGGGTGCGCACGGTGTTATAGCTGCGCTCCGCCAGGGCCTTTTCCTTGGCAGCGAGGAAGGCCAGGCGGGCCTGGATGGTATCGCTGGTGTAGATCGGCGCGAGGCGCTTGGCGATGACCCGGGCGATCATCGCCGGGGTCAGTTCGCTGAGGTTGGGCAGCAGCGAGTTGCCGTCTTCGTCGAATTCGCCGACCACCCGCGGGCGCTTGCCCACCGGCCAGTTGTAGAGCTGCCCGGTGAGCTGGTCTTCGATGATGCTGCGCTTTTCCTCGACCACCAGAATCTCGTCCAGGCCCTCGGCGAACTCGTGCACGGACACCGGTTCCAGCGGCCAGCTCATGCCGACCTTGAGCACGCGCAGGCCGACGCGGGCGCAGAGTTCGTCGTCCAGGCCGAGGTCGACCAGTGCCTGGCGTACGTCGAGGTAGGACTTGCCGGTGGTGATGATGCCCAGGCGCGGGTTCGGCGAATCGAGCATCACCTGATTCAGGTTGTTGGCCCGGGCGAAGGCGCGGGCGGCGTAGATCTTGTAGGTATTGAGGCGTTTTTCCTGCGCCAGCGGCGGGTCCGGCCAGCGAATGTGCACGCCGTCTTCGGGCAGTTGGAAGTCCTCGGGAATCTTCACCTCGACGCGCAGCGGATCGACGTCCACCACGGCGGAGGAGTCGACGTTCTCGGCAATGGTCTTGAGCGCCACCCAGCAGCCGCTGTAGCGCGACAGCTCCCAGCCGATGATGCCGTAGTCGAGGATTTCCTGGACATTGGCCGGGTTCAGCACCGGGATCGACGCAGCGATGAAGGCGTGCTCGCTCTGGTGGGCGATGCTGGAGGACTTGCAGCCGTGGTCGTCGCCGGCCAGCAACAGCACCCCGCCATGCGGGGAAACGCCGGCCGAGTTGCCGTGTTTGAACACGTCGCCGCAGCGGTCCACGCCCGGCCCCTTGCCGTACCACATGGCGAACACGCCGTCGTAGCGGGCACCGGGGAAGAGGCTGGTCTGCTGGCTGCCCCAGACGGCAGTGGCGGCCAGTTCTTCATTGACGCCGGGTTGGAAATGGATGTGGTTGTCCTGGAGGAAGGACTTGGCTTCCCAGAGGCTCTTGTCGAGATTGCCCAGCGGCGAACCCCGGTAGCCGGAGATGAAACAGGCGGTATTCAGGCCGTGGGCCTTGTCACGCTGCTTCTGCAGCATCGGCAGGCGGGTCAGCGCCTGGGTGCCGGTGAGATAGAGGTGACCGGTTTCGAGGCGGTACTTGTCATCCAGGCGGATCTCGGCCAGAGACATCGGGCGCTCCTTTTATTTTTATGGCGACCTTGGATGGCAAACGGTGGGTTGCCATCATGATTCGACCTGCCCCGGGATCGCCGGAGCGGACGGCTGGCTAAAACTATGACTGGGCGGTACCGATTTTTTCTTTCTAAATCGAGGCCAAAAAGCCAATATTGCGCATGAGCTTTCCAACAAAAACAAAAAACCAGGAACATTCATGCAGGAAAAATTAAGCAGCCTCGACCGCAAGATTCTCCGCCTGCTGCAGCACGACGCCGACCTCTCGGCGGCGGAAATCGCCGAGAAGGTGGAGCTGTCCCAATCGCCCTGCTGGCGGCGCATCCATCGCATGCAGGAAGAAGGGCTGATCGAGCGCAAGGTCGCCCTGCTCAATCCCCAGCGCCTCGGCCTGAGCATGACGGTGTTCGTCAACGTCAAGCTCTCGGCCCATGGCCGCAACAACCTGGACGAGTTCGAACAGGCCATCGTCGGCTACCCGGAAGTGCTGGAGTGTTACACCATGGCCGGCAGCTCGGACTATCTATTAAAGGTGGTGGCCAAGGACATCGTCGCCTACGAACGCTTCCTCCGCGATCACCTGCTCCAGCGCCCGCACGTGCAGGAGGCGCATTCCAATATCGCCATGAGCGAGGTGAAGCGCACCACGGAATTGCCGTTGGATTGACGCCTCGTCGGGCGTTGTACGGGTGGCATTCATCCGCGAAGCCTTGCGCCAGCAGAGCTGGCTCCTACACAGCGCGAATCAGTAGGGCCAAATTCATTCGCCCGCCTGTGGGGCTATCTCAGAGCATCCGCCCATCCTGCGCCAGGCTGACATTCGCCGGCAGCGCATTGGGACGGTCCAGCAGCCAGGCGTCGAGGCTGTGGCCGATATGAGTCAGGACACCCTCCCCTGGCTGCACCCGGGCGATTACCTCCAGGGCGCGGGTCAGGTCGTTGTGATTGCGCGGCGCCTGGGGTTGCGGCGGCATGGAGCAGTCCAGCACCAGCACATCCGGCGGGTCCCGGCGTAGCAGCGCCAGGCTGTCGTCGGGCAGGCCGATGGTATCGGTAAGGTAGGCAATGCGCCGGCCGCCGCCCTCCAGCAGGTAGCCGAAGGTCGGCCTGGAATGGACCAGCGGCACGGCGGTTACCGTCAACTCTCCCAGCTTGCGCCGCTCGAAGGCCGCGAACGGCTGGGAGAAGTCGAGGATGCCGGGATGCTTGTAAAGGTCGGCGAAACCGTCCGGGTCCGTCGGGCCGTGTACCGGAATCTGCAAGCCCTGGCCCCAACGAAGATGCAGCAACCCTTGGGCATGATCGGCGTGATAGTGGGTCTGCAGGATGCCGCTCAGGCTGTGCGGCGGAAAGCGTTCGGTAAGGTCGGTGAGCCCGCCGTCGATCAACCAGCGCTGGGTACCGCATTCGACCAGGGCACAGCACGGGCCGCGGCGCCGCTGCGGATAGACCCTGGCCGTATCGCAGGCCACGCAGGCGCAGTTGTACACCGGCACCTGGCGGGCATCGCCGGTGCCCAGCAGGGTCAGGCGCATACCCGTGCCTCGCCGAGCAGGGCGAGAAGCGACGCGAGGGTGGTTGCCAGTTCGCCGGAGTTGTCCAGCAGGACCACGTCATCCTCCAGGCCAACGGCGAAGATGGCGTTGCGCGCCAGGCGCGCTTCGATTTCCGCCGAGGATTCCCGTCCCCGCGCCAGCAGGCGCTGACGCAAGACGGCCGAATCGACGCAGAGCATCACCGCCAGCAGGTCGGGATAGCGGGCTCGGGCCTGCGGCAGGTAGGCCCGCGAGCCATTGACCAGCACATCGTGGCCGGCCGCCAGCCAATCGTCGATCTGCCGGGGAATGCCATAGGCCAAGCCATTGGCGCGCCAGCTCATGGCGAAGGCACCCTGCTCTTCCAGCCGTTCGAATACCTCCAGCGTCACCGACCGCGCCTCTTCGCCGACCGCTTCGGCCGAGCGGGTAATCACCCGGCGGGCGATCCGGCCGCCGCGTGCTTCCAGCAGCGGGCGCGCGGCCTGCAACAGGCTGTCCTTGCCCGCCCCGGACGGGCCCATCAGGTAAATCAGTCGACTCATGTGCGTTCCGGCTCTCGATCGACAGGGAACATTGCGGCTGGCCTTCCTTATATAGAGGAACTCGTTCGGCGGTACCGCGCCAAATCATAGCGTGCCCTCGCCGATGGCAGCGCTTCCCGCGACGGCTGGGCGCGCGACAGGCACATACAGGCATCGCGCCACTGGTAGCTGGCGATATGCCGTTTGTCGGGTAAAACGATGAAAAAGTTTCCGGGAGCGAGGTGGCCAGAGGCGCTGGAAAGCACGGGATAGCCACGACCGGAAAATAAGTGGGCTGCGAAGCGCAGCACATCGGCGCCATAATTCCGAGCAAATCAGGCGGATTTTGCTGACCGACTCTCATTTCCTGATAATCGGTGCTGGCAAAAAGCCTTTACATGGACCACACTATGACACGTAATTGACGTCAAGGAACCGTTTGGCTGACCCACGGTCATAACCACGCCAATAGTGATGTCCGGTGAACGACTTGCTGCAAGGATGGTCAAACCGGTGACTGTCCAATAGCTGATCGCCAGCATTCACTTCATTGAACTAACCGGTCCTGAAAAATATGCGCCCTATGAAACAGGCTATTTATTCCAGCCGCACGGCTGACAAGTTTGTCGTCCGCTTGCCCGACGGGATGCGTGAGCGCATCGCCGATGTGGCGCGTAACCACCACCGCAGCATGAACTCCGAGATCATCGCTCGCCTCGAACAAAGCCTGATTCAGGAAGGTTCGTTGGGCGATGACCTGAACATGCGTCTGGACAGCCCGGAGCTGTCCCTGCATGAACGCGAGCTTCTGCAGCGCTTCCGTCAGCTTTCGCGTCGACAGCAGAATGCGCTGGTCGCGCTGATCGCCCATGACATGGAAATGGCCGCTGAAGAGGCGACGGCCTGATCGAGCCGTAACAGCGAAAGAGCCGGCATTGCGCCGGCTTTTTTGTGCCTGATGAAATCGGACCGGTCTTCATCCGACAGAACGGTGGCCAAACCCGGCGGGACGGCATCGCAGATCCGCCCGGCTCGGCCAACCAGGCGCGGCGCTCCCTGCGCCGGCCCTCGCCTCAGGCCGCCATGCGGCGGCATTCCTCGGCGCAGCTCATGCAGGCCTTGGCGCAGGCCTGACAATGACCCGCCTCATGCTTGGCGCATTCCTCGCCACAGGCTTGGCAAACCTCCGCGCACAGGGCACAGAAGCGCTTGGCGAAGGGGCTCTGCCGGGTCATCATCACCGCCGCCAATTGGCACATGGCCGCACAATCGAGGTCCAGTTGGATGCAGCGTGCCATCATCTGCACATTGTCTTCGCGCAGGCAGGATGCGGCGCAGTTCTCGCAGGTCAGGGCGCAATCGCGGCAGGCCTGGATACAGGTATCGAAATTCATGGGGGGTCTCCCGTCATTCGGTCATCGAGTAAATGGATGGGTGCCAGAGGCCAGCGCCCAGGGGGGACGATCCGGCAACAGGGGATGCGGGGGTACGTAGTGAGCGGGCTCGTCCGGCACGGCGAAGATCGCCGTCGATGCGGTCAGTGGCGGAGTGTCGTTCGGGATCGCCGCGACCAGACAGCAATGACCTGCCGTGCAGGCCGGGGCGTGCATGCCCCGATGCGCTGTCGCATGGGCACTCTGGTGTGCCAGGGTTTCCCGGCACGGTGGCGCCGCCAGGCACTGCGCCTGCATCTCGGCGGTCAGCAGTACGCCCGCCAGCAGCACCAGCATGATGAGCAACGGCATACGGGTTGGCATCCGTCCTCCGGCAATGGTTCGGACCTAAGGGTGGACTGCCCGGCTCCGGCGAAGTTTTCCTCGATGGCTGAACGGTCGTGCTAGGCGAACCGTCCGCTTACGCGGGCCTGTTCCTGCTGGCGCTGGTGGCGGCGACCCTGCTGCCGGCGCAGTCGGAAGCCGCGCTGGTGGTCCTGCTGCTGAGTGGAGATTATTCGACCGCCGGGCTGCTCGCCGCGGCAATCGGCGGCAATACCCTGGGTTCGCTGGTGAACTGGCTGCTCGGCCGCTCCATCGAGCATTACCGCGATCGCCGCTGGTTTCCGGCCAATGCGGAACAATTGGCGCGTGCGCAGCGCTGGTATCACCGCTACGGGCGCTGGTCGCTGCTGCTGAGCTGGCTGCCCATCGTCGGCGACCCGCTGACGCTGATCGCCGGGGTCATGCGCGAGCCGCTGCCAAGCTTCCTTCTGATCGTCGCCCTGGCCAAGGCGGTGCGCTATCTAGTGTTGGCGGCGGTGACGATGGGGTGGGGATAAGGGCTGTGCACAGGGACCTCTTCATTCGAGGCACCGCTGGGCGGATAAATCCGCCCGCGAATGGGACACCCAAAAGCTTCGCCAGCAGATCTGGCTCCTACAGTAAATCCGCCCCTATTGCATGAGGCCCCGTGCGTAGGGGCGAATTCATTCGCCCGGCGCAGTTTCGCCAGGCAGATGAATCCCCCCAACAGCCTCACTGCGCCGGCTTGATCTCGGTGACGACGATGGCGCCGCCTTCCTGCTCGGCCTGGAACAGAACCTTGTCGCCCGGCTTGAGCCCTTCCAGCAGCGCGGCGTCGCGAACGCGGAAGACCATGGTCATGGGCGGCATGCCCAAGCTCTTGAGCGGGCCGTGGCGCAGGGTGATCTTCTTCGCCGCGGCGTCCACCTTGCGTACTTCGCCCTGGTTCATCTCCTCGTTCTGCGCCAACTGCATGTGGCCCGTGTGAGCCGAGTGGTCGACGGTCTCGGCGGCCTGGGCCCAGAGCGGTTGCGCCAGCCCAACGGCGAGCAGTGTGGCAGTCATCAGTGCTTTCATCGGTTCTCTCCTACTTCTCGCGGGCGCACGATGCCCCGCGTCAAAAACCCAGGGTCGGCAGATGCCCGCCGACCGCCTCTCATTCATTTGGTAGCCACGACCTTGATCCGTCCAACCATGCCCGCCTCGTAGTGGCCGGGAATCAGGCAGGCGAAGTGGAATTCACCCGGCCGGTTGAAGGTCCAGACGATCTCGCCGCGCTTGCCCGGGGCGACGTGGGCCATGTAGGGCTCGTCGTGTTCCATGCCGGGAAACTTCTTCATCAATGCCGCATGCTCGTCGAGTTCCGGTTTGGTGCCGATGACGAACTCGTGCATCACCTGGCCATCGTTGTGATGGACGAAACGTACCGTCTCGCCCGCCTTGACCTTGATGAAGTCGGGGCTGAAGCGCATGGCGTCGGACATGCTCACCTCGATGGTGCGGTCGGCCTCCTTGCGTTCGCCGGCGATGCCCCAATCCTTCTGTTCCTTGACCACCGGTTTGGCATGGCCGGAGCCGGCCTGATCGCCATGGGCATGGACCTGGGCGGCACCGCCCAAAGCCCCCAGCATCAACGCAGGGGCCACCATTTTGCGGATTCGTTTCATCGGTTCTGCTCTCTCTTTCACGTTCAGTGATCGGTATGCCCGGCGGGCTTGCGTACATTCACTTCGACATCCGGCGAGGCCTGCTGGCGGGGCATCGACTGCCCGCCCGCTCTGGACGAGCGCGCCGGCTCGGCCAGCACGCCGCGCCATTCGGATGCCACGGTGCCTTCGGGGTGGCGGTACCAGCCGTGGTCGCGGTAGTCGCCGGGCTGCTGGTCGGCGCGGACCTTGAGCACAGTGAACATGCCGCCCATCTCCACTGAGCCGAACGGGCCGTCGCCGGTCATCATCGGTGCGGTGTTGTCCGGCAGCGGCATTTCCATCTCGGCCATGTCGGCCATGCCGCGTTCGCCCATCACCATGTAGTCGGGAATCAGGCCGGTGATCTTCTTCGCCAAGCCGCGATGGTCCACCCCGATCATCGTCGGCACGTCATGCCCCATGGCGTTCATGGTGTGGTGGCTCTTGTGGCAGTGCAGCGCCCAGTCGCCCTCCTCGTCGGCGATGAACTCGACCTGGCGCATCTGCCCCACCGCCACGTCGGTGGTCACCTCCGGCCAGCGTGCGCTCTTCGGCACCGGGCCGCCATCGGTACCGGTTACCTCGAACTCGTGGCCATGCAGGTGGATCGGGTGGTTGGTCATGGTCAGGTTGCCCACGCGGATGCGCACCCGGTCGCCCTTGCGCACCACCAGCGGGTCGATGCCGGGGAAGATCCGGCTGTTGAAGGTCCATAGGTTGAAGTCGAGCATGGTCATGATCTTTGGCGTGAAGCTGCCCGGCTCGATGTCGTAGGCGCTGAGCAGGAAGCAGAAGTCGCGGTCGACCTCCTCGATCAGCGGGTGCGGCTCCTTCGGGTGGGTCACCCAGAAGCCCATCATGCCCATGGCCATCTGGGTCATTTCGTCGGCGTGCGGGTGATACATGAAGGTGCCGGGCCGCCGCGCGACGAACTCGTAGACGAAGGTCTTGCCCGGCTGGATGGCCTTCTGCGTCAGCCCGGAAACCCCGTCCATGCCGTTCGGCAGGCGCTGGCCGTGCCAGTGGATGCTGGTGTGTTCCGGCAGGCGGTTGGTAACGAAGATGCGCACGCGGTCGCCCTCCACCACCTCGATGGTCGGCCCCGGCGACTGGCCGTTGTAGCCCCACAGGTGGGCCTTGAAGCCGGGCGCCATCTCACGGACCACCGGCTCGGCGACCAGGTGGAACTCCTTGACTCCGTTGTTCATCCGCCAGGGCAGCGTCCAGCCGTTGAGGGTGACCACCGGGCGGTACGGCGCGCCGTTCTTCGGCTGCAGCGGCGGCTGGGTGTCCGGCCCGCCCTGGGAAACGATCTCGGGCAGCCCGGCCATCGCCGTTCGACTGACCGAAGAAGCGGCCACCGCCGCAGTAATGGCGCCGGCACCAAGAAAGAAATCACGTCGTGAAACCATAGTTATCGCAATCCTGTTCAATGACCGGCAGGCGCTTCGGCGGCCATTTCGACGCCGGAGGAAGCGGACAGGCTGGGTTTGCCGACCAGGGCCATGTCCAGGTCGGCGCGGGCGATCCAGAAATCGCGCAGGGCTTCGATGTAGCCGTTGACGCTGGCCATCTGCGTGCGGGCGTCGGCGAGCAGTTCGAACACGCCGATCAGCATGCCGTTGTAGCGCAGCACGTTTTCCTCGGCGATGCGCTGGCGCAGCGGCAGGATCTCGTCGCGGTAATGACGGGCGATGTCGTAGGCCGAGCGGTAGCCAAAGTAGGCTTCGCGCACTTCCGAACGGGCATTGATGGCGGTCTCGGCGGTGCGCTCCAGGGCCTGTCGGTACAGCGACTCGGCCTTGGCCACACGCGCACCGCTCCAGTCGAACAGCGGCAGCTCCACGCTGATCTCGTAGCCGCGCTGGGTCGGCTCCTCGTTGGAGGAGTTGTGCACCGCGCCCAGTTCCAGCACGTTGACGAAACGGGTGGCCCTGCTTAGCCCGAGGTTCTTCGCCAGGCTTTCGGCGCCGAGCTTCGCGGCTTCGATGTCGAGGCGGCTGGCCATGGCGGTACGTTCGATGTCCGGCAGATCGTCGGCGTTTTCCGGCAGGTCGGGCAAGCGTTCCGGCAATTGGAAGGCCGTCTGCTCGCCCCACAGCCCGAGCAGCCGGATCAGGCGCTCCCGCGCGGCGGTGCGGGCCTGCTCGGCGCGAACCAGGTTGAGACTGGCATCGGCATAGAAGCTCTGCTCGCGGGCCCGCTGCAACGTGCTGAAGTTGCCCGCCTCGGCCATGCGCCGGGCCAGTTCGGCGCTGGCATCGGCGGCCTCCTTGACCTTGCCTATGTAGCGCAGGCTCTCTTCGGCGGCGACGGCTTGGTAATAGGCTTTGCGGGTCTCCGCGGCGAGTTCGAGCACACGCAGGCTGGTCTCCCGCTGGACCTGCTCGAAGCGCCGGGCCTCCATACGCCGGGTCATGGGCAGGGCGATCAGGCGCGCGACGTTCAGGTGCACGCCGCGCTCCAGCTCCACTTCGTCGCCCTTGGTCAGGCGGCCGAAGGAGAAACCGGGATTGGGCAACCGTCCGGCCTGTACCAGATCGGCCTCGGAAATGCCCAGCTCATGGAACGACGCCTGCAAGCCAGGGTTGTTGAATAAGGCGACCTGCACAGCGTCGTCGACGCTCAGGGGCTTGGCCAGCAGTTCGCCGACCCGCTGCTTCAACTGCTCGCGCTCGCTGTCCGAACGGGCCCAGACCACCTCTTTGTCGAGCCGCTCGCCGGCGGTCCGCTCGACGCTGGAAAATCCGCCGTCCTTCGAGAAGCCGGCGCAGCCTCCGAGGCCAAGCAGGGCCACGGCAATCAGCGCAAGGCGGCCGCCGCGGCGTGGATTCGATACACGCATGGGGTGGCTCCTCAGTGCTGCATGTGGCCGGAATGCCCGCTGGATTCCGCACCGGTCTCGGGCTCGGCGGCATCCTCCTGGTAGGCTTCCATGGCGTAGGTGCGCCAGCCGCCGATGCGGCCGACGGTATCGTTGGTGGCGCGCCAGTCGGCGACTTCTGCGGGTTCTTCGAAGCGGCGGTAGTCGGCCAGCGGCGAACGGTAGACCGCCTCGGGCACGGCAGCGCCGGCGTCGCGCGGGTCCGGCTCGGCATGAATCGACGCGCTCAGGCTGAGCAGCGGAATGCAAGCCAGCGCCCACAATTCGGGTAAGGCATGACGAAGCATGAATGTCTCTCTCGCAAGGGGTCGGTCGCCGGTCTCGTGCCGGCAAAGGGGGCGCGCGCCAGGCGCGCCGGGACTCAGGCGAGAGTTCTCGGGGGACGTTCGGGCGCTTCGCCGATGAAGCCGGCGAAGGACACGAAGGCAGCAACCGCCAGGGGGGCATCGGGCAGGATGGGGGAATCGTGCAGCGTGGTGGTGGTCATGCCGGCGTGGCAGCAGGCGGAGCAGAGGCTACAGGAGGCATTGCCAGCCAAGTGGCCATCATGTCCCGCCGGTGGCGAATCCGGCTGAGCGGAAGTCGCCTGGGGCTGGCCGTGCTCGTGCGCGTGTTTTGCCTCCGAGCCATGGGCATGGGCCGGGGCACTCGCCTGGACAGCGTCACGATGGTGCTCACCCACTCCGCAGAACGGCATGGATACCGCCGCGATGGCCTTGAGAGGCATCGTCAGCATCAGTATCCAGAGCAGCGCGAGGCGTAGGGAAGCCGTCAGGGTCATGGGAGGCAGTCAGGAGCCGGCAACGAACGATGAGCCGCATTATGCATCGACTTCCCTGGCTCGTGGCAAACCTGACAGAAAAGTAATGTGTCGCCCGGCATTCGTCGCAGACCGGATCGTCGCGAAGACGGCCGGCACACGCACATCACTCTGGACGTGTCCGCCCGGTGCCCGGTTGCTCCTGATCGGCCTTGGTCGTTACCCGCGGCGCCGGTCGTGGTTCGTTGGCCGCATGCTTCTGCCGTGTGTCCGGCTCAGCGCGGGACAACGGATCGGGCAGTCGCTCGATGTCGAAATAAGGAAGTTGCATGGCACATTCTCCTTCCGAAACCTGTCCGGATACTGCATGGGTGCCCCTTTCGCGTCTTCGCCGTACCGTCGCGGTGGCATCGTTGGAACGCCATCCGATACCGGGACGTAATCCAAGTATGGACCCGCTCAGGGAGCGCCACTGCCTTTTCCAGCCAAACGGCCGTCGGTGGATTGATGCCGATCGACGAAGGGACGGTCCGTTGACGACAGAACCATCGGAAGCAATAACCCCGCCCATTTGGGCCATCTTGGCGACGCCGGGAACGCAAGCCGCCGAACGGTCATGCGCCGCTGTGACGCTGGCGTGCTTCATGCAGTCATTGAAGTGTCATCCGTGCCGCAGTTTTCTCGCATGAACGACCACGCTCCCTTCTCCTGTTCGCTCTACCCTCCGGCACTCGGGCTGCCCCGGCAGCTCACCTGCGCCGAATTGCAGGCATCCCTGGAAAACACCATGCGCCAACGCGGGGCGGGGCCTGTCTGGCTGTTCGCCTATGGGTCGCTGATCTGGCGTCCCGCCTGCCCCTCGGTGGAAGCCCGGCGCGCACGGGTGCACGGTTACCATCGCGGTCTGTACCTGTGGTCCATGCTGCACCGCGGCACGCCGGAAAACCCCGGCCTGGTGCTCGGTCTGGACCGCGGCGGCTCCTGCTCCGGCTTCGCCTACCGCCTGCCCGAGGCCGGCCTGGAGGAACACCTGCTGGCGCTCTGGCAGCGGGAAATGCCGGATGCCTCCTACCGTCCGGAATGGTTGAACTGCCGTCTGGAAGACGGCAGCCAGGTACGCGCCCTCGGCTTCGTCCTGCAACGGCACCTGCCCAGCTACGCCGGTTTGCAGCCGGACAGCGTGCTCAGCCGGGTCTTCGCCACCGCCTGCGGACATTTCGGCACCACCCGCGACTATGTGGAACAAACCGTCAGCGCCCTGCGCGCCCACGCCATGCCGGACTTCAACCTGGAAGCAACCCTGGCCCGCTGCTGCCCCGAACGCGTCAGCGAGTGACGGATTTGGGCAGGTGCGAGCTGGATGTCAGGAGCCCGGCTGATCGCCCTGATCCGTGGCGTTTATCGGGTGGTGGGCGTCACAGGTAGCGAGGCAATAGGCCATGCGAAAACGAAAAAGCCCCGCCTGCCTGAGCAGCGCGGGGCTTTTTCACGAGATGGTGTCCCAGGCAGGAATTGAACCTGCAACCTTCCCCTTAGGAGGGGGACGCTCTATCCAATTGAGCTACTGGGACACAGCGATAACGGGGGCGCATGTTAGGGTCTGTTGAGGTTTCGACGCAAGCCGCGTGACCGCGCAACGCCAACAGCCTCTAACGACCGGGCGATTTTGTCATGCCGTCGCCACGCAGCGCGACCATACTCTGTCGATTGCCCCACGGAGAGCCCGCCATGCCTGCCGTCGACCCCAGCGCCCTGCCCGACTCGCCCTTCGTCCATTTCAGCGTACGCGCCGCCAGCCCCGGCGATGCCAACCGGCTGGCCGACCTGCTGCAACAGCTCGGCGAACAGGACCCACGCCCCGATCCGACCCTGCTCGCCCTGCGTCTCGCCGAGCTGCCGGCCAGTCGCGAAGTGCTGGTGGCGGAGCGCGACGGCAAGCTGCTCGGCACCTGCACCCTGAACCTGATCGAGCACTTGGCCCATGACTTCGCCCGCTCGGCGGTGGTCGAGGACGTAGTGGTGGATGCCGGGGCGCGGGGACTCGGCGTCGGCCGGGCGCTGATGGAAAAAGCCGCCGAGCGCGCCCGCGCCTGGGGATGCTACAAACTGGCACTGTCCACCCACCGCGACCGCGAGGCCGCGCACCGCTTCTACGAGGCCCTGGGCTATCGGCCCCACGGCATCAGCCTGGCGTTGTCGCTGTCCTGACCGAATTCGACGCACTGCGCTTTCCGCGAAACTGACCGGCCCGTTAGAATCGCCGCTTTTTTGCGGCGTGGGCCCATCCGCCTTCGTCCGCTCGGCAGCTGCGGGACGCCGTGGCTTCCCCCACACGTCAGAGGGCAACCCCCATGAAGGCAGTTTTCTCCGCTTACCTGCGCACTCCCTTGCTGATGCGCATCTTCGCCGGCTTCCTGCTCGGCTCCCTGGTCGGCATCGGGCTGTGGTACGCCGGCACCCAGGACAGCGACCTGACCGCGCGCGTCATCCCCTACGTCCAGCCGTTCGGCAGCCTGCTGGTCAGCCTGCTGAAGATGATCGTGGTGCCGGTGATCCTGCTCTCGCTGATCACCGGCGCCGCCAGCCTGCCGCTGGCGCGCTTTGGCAAGATCGGCGTGAAGGTGATCGCCTGGTACCTGCTCTGCTCGTTCCTCGCCGCCGTCATCGGCACCCTGGTGGCGCTCGCCTTCAACCCCGGCGAAGGCAGCAACCTGGCCGGCTGGGAGCGTCTGGTCGGTGGCGTCAAGGGCGAGGCGGAGAGCCTGGTGGCCCAGGCCGACAGTAACGCCGGGCCGATGGGCCTGCTGCTGAGCATGTTCGAGAACCCCTTCCATGCACTGTCCGAAGGGCACTTCCTGGCCATCATCGTCTTCGCCATCTTCTTCGGCCTGGCCCTGCGCGTACTGCTCGACGGCGACGCCGGCGAAACCCAGAAGGCCGCCGTGCAGCGTCTGCTCGACAGCCTGGAAGCGGCGCGCGATGCGGTGTTCAAGATGGTCGACTGGATTCTCGAATACACCCCGGTCGGCGTCTTCGCCCTGTCGGTGGTGAACTTCGGCCTGTACGGCCCGAGCATCGCCGGCCCCTACGTCAACGTCACCCTGGGCGTGATCACCGGCGTTCTGGTGATGGTGCTGGTGGTCTATCCGGCCCTGCTGTGGGTCTCCACCCGGCGCAATCCGCTGCAGGTCTACAAGTACCTGCAGGAGCCGATGATCACTGCCTTCATCACCCGCTCCAGCGCCGCCACCCTGCCGGTGTCGCTGCGAGTGATCGAGCATGACCTGAAGGTGAAGAACGAACTGGCCTCCTTCTCCCTGCCGCTGGGCGCCACCATCAACATGGACGGCGTCTGCGTGCACCTGCCGATGTTCGCCATCCTCGCCGCCAATATCTTCGGCGTCGACCTCAGCGCCACGCAGTTGCTGATGCTGGTGCTCACCACCGTGCTGGCCTCCATCGGCGCCGGTGGCGTGCCGGGCGGCAGCCTGATGCTGCTGTTCATCATTCTCCAGGCGATGGGCCTGGCGCCGGAGCAGATCGCCGTGATCGTCGCCCTGGCCCTCGGCATCAACCCGATCCTCGACATGTTCGAGACCTGCAACAACGTCACCGGCGACCTGGTTTGCACCTATGCCGTGGCCGAGCGCTCGGGCCTGGTGGACCAGCCGAGCCCGTCCTCCGCAGACAGCGCTCCCGCCTTCCGCCCCTCTCCGGCCGAGTAACGGCTACTCCACATCCCCGCACAGCTCCGCGGCGCGCAACAGCGCCGCGGTCAGCCCGTGCCTCTCCCACTCCGGCAGCGCGGCGAAACGAGCGCGGAATTCCGGTGGCAGCAACGGCGGCGCCTCATGCAACAGGGCCCGCCCGGCCTCGCTGATGTGCAGCCATTGCTTGCGCCGGTCCTGGTCGTCGCGCTGGCGCTGCAACAGGCCGCGCTCCTCCAGGCGGTCGAGCATGCCCGACAGCGTCGCCGCGCTCAGGCTGACCTTGCCGCACAGCGAACTGGCGGTCAGCCGCCCTTCGCTGTTGAGCACCTGCAACACCAGCAACTGCATGGGCGTCAGGCCACCGTAGCGGGCCAGGCGCTTGGCATGCACCTCGCCCGCCTGCTGCAAACGCCGCAGGGCCTGGAACAAGGACTGTTCGAAGCCCTTGATCGATGACAATTCAGTTTCAGTCGAAACTATTAATTCTGACATACAGCACGCTTCATCCAACATTTAGCTTTGACATCAAAGCATTTTTTTGTTTGGGTGTAAAAGGTGCCTGAGCAGGTCGGCAACCGATAGTTTTCAACCGCCTGCGCTGTGCACCTCCCCAACGGCAACAACACCGGTAAGGAACCTATGTGCGGTATAGCTGGAGAATTACGTTTCGACGGCCGACCGGCCGATCTGGCCGCGGTCGAACGCATCACCCATCACCTTGCACCGCGTGGCCCCGACGCCTGCGGCTTCCATAGCCAGGGCCCGGTCGCCATGGGCCACCGGCGGCTGAAGATCATGGACCTCGACGAGGCCTCCGGCCAGCCGATGACAGACGCCTTCCTCGGCCTGTCGATGGTCTTCAACGGCGCGATCTACAACTACCCGGAACTGCGCGGCGAGCTGGAGGGCCTGGGTTATCGCTTCTTCTCCGACGGCGATACCGAGGTCCTGCTCAAGGCCTATCACGCCTGGGGCGAAGCCATGCTGCCGAAGCTCAACGGCATGTTCGCCCTGGCGATCTGGGAGCGCGACCGCCGCAGCCTGTTCCTCGCCCGCGACCGGCTCGGCATCAAGCCGCTGTACCTGGCGCGCAACGGCGAGCGGCTGCGCTTCGCCTCGACCCTGCCGGCGCTGCTGCAGGGCGGCGACATCGAGCGCAGCCTGAACCCGGTGGCGCTCAACCACTACCTCAGTTTCCACGCCGTGGTACCCGCCCCGCATACCTTGGTGGCGGGCATCGAGAAGCTGCCGCCGGCCACCTGGATGCGCCTCGACGCCCAGGGCAATGCCGAGCAGCAGTGCTGGTGGCAACTCGACTACGGCCCGCGCGAAGACGAACGCCAGCTCGGTTTCGAGGACTGGCAGGGCCGCGTGCTCGACAGCCTGCGCGAGGCCGTGGCGATCCGCCAGCGCGCCGCGGTGGACGTCGGCGTGCTGCTCTCCGGCGGCGTCGATTCCAGCCTGCTGGTCGGCCTGCTGCGCGAGGCCGGCGCGGCGGACAACCTGCTGACCTTTTCCATCGGTTTCGAGGATGCCGGCGGCGAGCGCGGCGACGAGTTCCACTACTCCGACCTGATCGCCCGTCACTACGGTACCCGCCACCACCAGTTGCGCATCGACGAGCGGGAAATCATCGAGCAGTTGCCGGCGGCGTTCCGCGCCATGAGCGAGCCGATGGTCAGCCACGACTGCATCGCCTTCTACCTGCTCTCCCGCGAAGTGTCGCGCCACTGCAAGGTGGTGCAGAGCGGCCAGGGCGCCGACGAGCTGTTCGCCGGCTATCACTGGTACCCGCAGGTGGACGGCGCCGCCGATCCGGTGGCCGCCTACCTGGCGGCGTTCCGCGACCGCGACTTCGCCGACTATGCCGAGACCGTGGCGTCGCGCTGGGTCGAGGAAGACTTTTCCGGCGAGTTCGTCCGCACGCACTTCGCCCACCCCGGCGCCGACGACGCAGTGGACAAGGCGCTGCGCCTGGACAGCACGGTGATGCTGGTGGACGACCCGGTGAAGCGGGTCGACAACATGACCATGGCCTGGGGCCTGGAGGCCCGCACGCCGTTTCTCGACTACCGCGTGGCGGAGCTGTCGGCGCGCATCCCGGCGCGCTTCAAGCTGCCGGACGGCGGCAAGCACGTGCTCAAGGAAGCCGCGCGACGGGTGATCCCGGCCGAGGTCATCGACCGGCCCAAGGGCTACTTCCCAGTGCCCGGCCTCAAGCATCTGCAAGGTGCCACCCTCGACTGGGTACGCGACCTGCTGCTCGACCCGAGCCAGGACCGCGGCCTGTTCCAGATCGCGGCGATCGACCGGCTGCTCAGCGACCCGCAAGGCCAGTTGACCCCCTTGCGCGGCTCCAAGCTGTGGCAGCTCGCCGCGCTCAACCTGTGGCTCGACGAACACGGGCTTTGACGCCCGACCGGACGACACGCCGGCCATACGCCGGCGAGGAACGGACCCGAAGTTCCAGGGTCGATCCAGAAGGGTCGCCCGGCACCGATGAAGGAGAATGCCATGCAGAAATCCCAGGCCTACGGCCAGCGCCTGCTGCGCGGACAGGCACCGTCCTACCAGCGTTTGCAGGCGCGCTTCGCCGAGGACGGCAAGGAAGAACCCCGGCAGCCGGTGGCCCTGCAATGCGGCTGGGGCCGCCTGCTGATCGGCCATACCTACCCGGACGCCGCCCGCCTGGCCGCCGACCTGCTGGAAGAACGGTCCGGCGAACGCGACATCGCGCTCTACGTGGCGGCACCGCAGCAGGTGCTGGCGCAGGCGCCACAGCAGTTGTTTCTCGATCCCTCCGACACCCTGCGCCTGTGGTTTTCCGACTACCGCCCGGCGCGCCGCCCGTTCCGCGGCTTCCATATCCGTCGCGCGCAGAGCGAGGGCGACTGGGCCGGGGTCAACCGCCTTTACCAGACGCGCGGCATGCTGCCGGTGGACAGCCGCCGCCTGACCCCGCGCGAGGAAGGCGGTCCGGTCTACTGGCTGGCCGAGGACCTCGACAGCGGCCAGGCGATCGGCGCGGTGATGGGCCTCAACCACGCGGAAGCCTTCGGCGACCCGGAGAACGGCAGCAGCCTCTGGTGCCTGGCGGTGGACCCGCAATGCACCCGCCCCGGTGTCGGCGAAGCGCTGGTCCGCCACCTGATCGAGCATTACCAGTCGCGCGGGCTGTCCTACCTCGACCTGTCGGTGTTGCATGACAACCGCCAGGCCAAGGCGCTCTACGCCAAGCTGGGCTTCCGCGACCTGCCCACCTTTGCGGTCAAGCGCAAGAACAGCATCAACCAGCCGCTGTTCATGGGCCCCGGCCCGGAAGCGGAACTCAACCCCTACGCGCGGATCATCGTCGACGAGGCACACCGTCGTGGCATCGAAGTACAGGTGGACGACGCGGCGGCCGGCATCTTCACGCTGATCCACGGCGGACGGCGTATCCGCTGCCGGGAATCGCTGTCCGACCTGACCAGCGCGGTGAGCATGACCCTCTGCCAGGACAAGCTGCTCACCCATCGCTACCTGCGTCGCGCCGGGCTCGAACTGCCGGCGCAGCGCCTGGCCGGCAGCACGGAAGAGAATGCCGCCTTCCTCGCCGAACATGGCCGCATCGTGGTCAAGCCGGTGGATGGCGAGCAGGGCAAGGGCGTCGCCGTGGACCTGCGCACTGAGGAAGAGGTGGAACACGCCATCGAGGCGGCACGTCGCTTCGACAGCCGGGTGCTGCTGGAAAGTTTCCACGAGGGCCTGGACCTGCGCATCCTGGTGATCGGCTACGAGGTGGTGGCCGCCGCCATCCGCCGTCCGGCCGAGGTCCAGGGCGACGGCCGACACAGCATCGGCGCGCTGATCGAAGCCCAGAGCCGGCGCCGGCAGGCCGCCACCGGTGGCGAAAGCCGCATCCCGCTGGACGAGGAAACCCAGCGCACCCTACACGCCGCCGGCTACGACTACGACAGCGTGCTGCCGGAAGGCACCCGCCTGGCCGTACGCCGCACCGCCAACCTGCACACTGGCGGCACCCTGGAAGACGTCACCGCGCAGTTGCATCCGACACTGGCCGACGCCGCCGTGCGCGCCGCCCGCGCCCTGGACATCCCGGTGGTCGGCCTGGACCTGCTGGTGGAAGCCGCCGACCAGCCGCGCTACGTGTTCATCGAAGCCAACGAGCGCGCCGGCCTCGCCAACCACGAGCCGCAACCCACCGCCGAAAAATTCGTCGACCTGCTGTTCCCGCTCAGCCAGACACCGAGCTGAGAAGGCCCCGCCGGCCATCCGTCCCCGTGGCGGATGGCGGGACAGCCGTCCACAGCCCCGGAGTGACCCCATGGCCGCCAAACTGCCCGAACCCGACCTGGCGTATCTGCAGCGCGTGCTGCTGGAAATGCTCGCCATCCCCAGCCCCACCGGCTTTACCGATACCATCGTGCGCTACGTCGCCGAGCGGCTGAAGGAACTGGGCATCCCCTTCGAACTGACCCGCCGCGGAACCATCCGCGCGACCCTCAAGGGACGCCGCTACAGCCCGGACCGCGCGGTCTCGGCGCACCTCGACACCATCGGCGCCATCGTCCGCGAAATCCACGCCAACGGCCGTGTCGGCCTGGCGCCGGTGGGCTGCTGGTCGAGCCGCTTCGCCGAGGGCAGCCGGGTCAGCCTGTTCACCGACAGCGGCGTGCTGCGCGGCAGCGTGTTGCCGCTGCTGGCCTCGGGGCATGCCTTCAATACCGCGGTGGACCAGTTGCCGATCAGTTGGGACCACGTCGAACTGCGCCTCGACGCCACCACCGCCAGCCGCGCCGACACCCTGGCCCTGGGCGTGGAGGTGGGCGATTTCGTTGCCTTCGATCCGCTGCCGGAGTTCACCGAGAGCGGCCATATCAGCGCCCGCCACCTGGACGACAAGGCCGGCGTGGCGGCCCTGCTCACTGCGCTCAAGGCGGTGGTGGAAAGCCGCCAGGAACCGCCGATCGACTGCCACCCGCTGTTCACCATCACCGAGGAAACCGGCTCCGGCGCGGCGGCGGCCCTGCCCTTCGACGTCAGCGAATTCGTCGGCATCGACATCGCCCCGGTGGCCGCCGGCCAGCAATCCAGCGAGCACGCGGTCAGCGTCGCCCTGCAGGACTCCGGCGGGCCCTACGATTTCCATCTATCGCGGCATCTCCTGCGCCTCGCCGGGCAACACGACATCCCGGTACGTCGCGATCTGTTCCGCTACTACCACAGCGACGCGCAGTCGGCGGTCACTGCCGGCCACGACATCCGTACCGCCCTATTGGCGTTCGGCTGCGACGCCACCCACGGCTACGAGCGCACCCACCTGGACAGCCTGGCCGCCCTCGCCCGGCTGCTCAGCGCCTACCTGCTCAGCCCCCCGGTGTTCGCCAGCGACGCCCAGCCGGCGCGCAGTTCGCTGGAGCGTTTCAGCCATCAACTGGAACACGACGCGCAGATGGAAAGCGAAACCCGGGTACCGCCGGTCGACAGCGTGCTGGGCCCGCGCCAGGAGGAATGAGGCTCCGAGGGATCGGTCGGCGCGTCCCGCCACGCTGCCCCTTGAAGGGCACGGCACATCCGGGCAAAGTGCCTGCACGGTCGACCGAATCCCTCATGAGGTTCACATGCCGCGCCTCTGTTGTCTGGCGTTGCTCCTGCTATGCCTGGCCGGGCCGGCCTGGGCGCTGTCGCCCGCGCCGCTCGATCGCGACGACCTGCGCCTCTCCCTCGGGCCCTATATGGGCTACCACGAAGACCGCGACGGCCGGCTCAGCGTCGAGCAGGCCCAGGCACTCCCGGACGCCGCCTTCGAGCCCGTCCGGGGCGACCACGCCAACCTCGGTAAGAACACCTCGGTGTGGTGGTTCAAGGTCCACCTGGCCAACAGCCGGGCGCATCCGCTGGCCGGCTACCTGGAAGTGAACTACCCGCTGCTGGACGACCTGCAGGTCTTCCTGGTCGATCCCACGGGCCAGGTGCGGCACCAGGAGAGCGGCGACCGCTTCGCCTTCGCCCAGCGCCCGGTGCAGGTGCGCAACTTCTGGTTTCCCCTCGAACTGCCCCCCGGCGAGAGCACCCTGCTGGTCCGGGTGGATACCACCAGCACGGTCTTCGTGCCGCTGTTCTTCAGCACTTACGCCGCCAGCGCCGCCGCCCAGGAAAACCTGATGGGGGTGAACGGCGCCTTCTACGGCGTGCTGTTCGCGATGTTCTGCTACAACCTGTTCCTGTTCCTCTCGCTGCGCGAGCGCGCCTACTTCTGGTATGTGGTCTACAGCCTCAACATCGGCCTGTTCACCGCCAGCTTCGACGGCATGCTGTTCAAGCTGCTGCCCGAACACGTCGGCCTGCAATCGATCAGCATCTACATCCTGATGTACCTGCACTGCCTGGCGGCGCTTCAGTTCAGCCGGCACTTCCTGCACATCCCCCAGCACTTCCCGCGCCTGGACCTGACCCTGCGGCTGTTCATGCTGGGCACCCTCGGCGCCCTGCTGTCGGTACCGCTGATCGGCCTGCAGAACTGGAACATCCTTGCCAGCCTGACGGTGCTGGCGGTCTCGCTGATGCTGCTGCTCGCCGGCGTCCATGCCTGGCGCAAGGGGCTGCGCTACGGCTCCTACTACATCCTCGCCTGGGGCATCCTGCTCGCCTCCTTCATCGTCGCCACCTCCGGCTCGCTGGGCGTCGAGCTGTTCGGCATCTACGGCGCCTCGGTGGTCAAGGTCGGCGTCGCCATCGAGCTGATCACCCTTTCCATCGGCCTCGCCGACCGCATCAACCTGCTCAAGGAAGAAGGCTTCCGCTCGCGCCAGGCGGCCGAACAGGCGCGCATCGAGAACAAAGCCAAGAGCCGCTTCCTCGCCACCATGAGCCATGAGATCCGCACGCCGCTGAACGGCGTGCTGGGCATGCTGCAACTGCTCAAGGAAACCCCGCTGGACCGCAGCCAGCGCTTCTACGTCGAAACCATCGCCAGCTCCGGCAGCTCACTGATGGCGGTGATCAACGACATCCTCGACTACGCCCGCATCGAGTCCGGCAAGTTGACCCTGGAACGGATCGAGTTCGACCTCGAGCAACTGGTCTCCGACACCCTCAGCCTGTTCACCGCCCAGGCCCTGGACAAGCGCCTGCGGCTCTACGTCAGCCTGGAAGGCGGCGTGCCGCGCACCCTGCACGGCGATCCGACGCGGCTCAAGCAGGTGCTGATGAACCTGCTGAGCAACGCCCTGAAATTCACCTCGGACGGCTACGTGGCGCTGAACGTCAGTCGGCGCAGCGACTCACAGGGTGCGCCGCACCTGATCTTCTCGGTCAGCGACAGCGGCATCGGCATTCGCAACGAGGTGCAGCCGCAGCTCTTCGAATCCTTCGCCCAGGGCGATTCCAGCACCACCCGTCGCTACGGCGGCAGCGGCCTGGGCCTGGCCATCAGCCGGGAACTGGTGGAGATGATGGGCGGCCGCATCGAAGTGCAGAGCACCCCCGGCCAGGGCACCCGCTTCGCCTTCGACATCCCCCTGCAGACCGGCGAGACGGAGGAAGACGAACTGCTACGCCTGCTCGCCGGACGACCGGCGCTGCTGGCCTCGCTGGACGGCCTCGGCCTCGACGCCCTGAGCCGTCTGCTCGGCCGCTGGGACATGCGCACCGAACGCTGCCAGAGCCCGGAGCGCCTGGTGGATTGCCTGGAAGACTTCACCAGCCCGCCCCTGCTGATCCTCATGGCGCCCTGGCCCGGCAGCGTCAACCACTGGCTGGAATCGTTGCGCCCGTACCTGGAGCCCGGACAGCGCGTGCTGATGCTCTGCCCGCCTGACCAGTGCCAGTCGCCGAGCGCCGACGGCCTGCGCCTGCTCACCCTGCCGCAGCCATTGGCGGTGACCGCGCTGCGCAAGGCCCTGCTGGAACTCTACGAAGAAGGCTCGCCGTCCGTCATGCCGACGTCCCGTCCACCGCGCGATGCCCAGCAGGCGGCGCCGTGCATCCTGGTGGCCGAGGACAATCCGGTGAATCAATTGGTGGTCCAAGGCTTCCTGCGCAAACGCGGCTACCAAGTGCGGGTGGTCGGCACCGGGCTCGCCGCGTTCGACGAATACCAGCGCGCGCCAGCGGCCTGCCAGTTGATCCTGATGGACTGCGAGATGCCGGAAATGGACGGCTTCGAAGCCACCCGCCGGATTCGCCGCCTGGAAAAGCAGCAGCACCTGCCGCCCGTCCCCATCGTCGCCCTGACCGCGCACATCCTCGACGAACACCGCCAGCACGGCAGCGACGCCGGCATGAACGACTTCCTCGGCAAGCCGCTAGACAGCCAACTGCTCTACGCCACCCTGGAGCGCTACCTGGGCTCGCCGGACAGCCCGGAACCCCAGGGCATCGCCGCCCTCCCGGACCCGGAAACCTGACCGGGGAAGTCGACGCCCGTGCGTCAATCTTCTAGCATCGCCGGTCCGGAGGTACACCCATGCTGATCCCCTACCACCTGCTCGAAGCCGACACCCTCACCCGCCTGCTGGAAGACTTCGTGACCCGCGAAGGCACCGACAACGGCGACGACACACCGCTGGAAACCCGGGTAGCCCGCGCCCGCCGCGCCCTGGAGAAAGGCCAGGCGGTGATCGTCTTCGACCCGGACAGCCAGCAATGCCAGTTGATGCTGAAGGAAGAAGTGCCTCGGGAATGGCTGGATGAGGACAGGGGGTAAACCCCTACCCTCTATGTTAGGTGTTGTTGGAAAGTCCTGAGCCCAACCGATTGCTGAGTTCCTCAGATACTTCTTGTTTCGCCCCCCGGCGAGTTACTTCTGGCAGTCGCCCCAGAAGGTAACCAAGAGGGCTTGCCCCGGCATACGGCCCCGGCTTCGCCGGGGTTCCCTCGCTCCATCGCCGTTCCGGGGGCCGACCTCGGCGGCCCCGCACGAAGGGCCATCCCTGGCCAATCGCGCCTCTCGCGGCATCCATGCCGCTCGTCCCCCTACACGACGATTCCGCTCGGCCTCCTGACGGGGCGTCGGAGTTGGCCCAACCTCTTCTGCAATCTCTCTGGCAATGCCAAAGCGTCAGGATGACTTCGTTACGCCGGGTAGCACGAATCTCCCCTCTCCCGTTTACGGGAGAGGGGCCGGGGGAGAGGGGTGCGTCACGCAAGCGGCACAACCAATGCAGGCAGAGCTAATTACTTTTCCAACCACATATCCCGTCCTACGAACCAAACCGCGCCGTAACCGCCACCGGCCGGACATTACGGATAACGAAACGACTACGCGGCAACGCCGGCATGCGCACCGGGCTCACGCTCAGGTCCTGGGTATCCGGCACCTCGTAGCGCATCCAGCGGGTCAGCGCGCGCAGCGCCAGCTTGAGCAGTTCGATGGTGATCCACTCCCCCGGGCAGCGATGGTCGCGACGGTGTTCGCCACCGCCCTGGGTAATGAAGTTGAAGGCGCTGCCATCCCAATGCTGGAAGCGCTCCGGCAGGAAATCGTCCGGCCGTTCCCAGGTGCGCGGGTCGCGGTTGGTGCCGAACAGGTCCAGCAGCACACGGGTTCCTTCCTCGAAGTAATGGCCGCGCCAGTGGAAGCCCTCGCGCACCCGCGCCGCCACGAAGGGGAAGAAGGCATACAGCCGGCGTACCTCCTGGGCGAAGGGCTCGATCAGCTCGTCGCGTTCCGCCAGGCGCGCATACCACTGCGGCTGACGATGCAGCTCCAGGGCGGCGAAGATCACGAAACGGGCGATCGCCACGGCGGGACGTAGCACGTTCAGCAGTTCCACCGCCGCCACGGCGGGATCGAGCAACCGCTCGTGCTCCCGATGTTCGGCAATGACCTGAAGCGCCGAACCCGGCGCCGGCACCAGCCGTCCTTCGCGCACCGCCCTCACCTGCTCCGCACACCAGCGTTCGGCCGCCGCCCGCGCCCGGCGCGCCCGCCAATGTCGCAGCCCGGCCCCGCCGGCACCGTCGATCATCGCCGCCAACCAGGCACGGCAACGCTCCACCTCGTCCCGCATCAGCAAGACTCCGGCCCAGGCGCAGATGCTGCGACAGAGGATCGTCTGTACTTCGTGGAGCAATACCACCTGCGGGCGGAGCGTCCAGGTTTCGATAGCCTCGCGCCAATGCGCCTCGTTGAGCCGCAGCAGCTCGCGCATGCGCTCCGGAGTCATCAGGTCCATGAACATCTGCTTGCGCAGCCGGTGCGCCTTGCCGTCCAGCCCCTGTACGCCGCCGACACCGAACAGGGTCTTCTGCAGCAAGCGCGGTGCCGCGTTCGTGCGGGTGAACAACGCCGGATCGTAGAACAGCCGGGCCGCCGATTCGCCGCTCAGGCAGAGCGTGCGCTGCAACAACAGGCGGGTCTCGAACAGATCGCTGCGATAGCGCCGGCAGCGGTCCGGGATGAACCCATACCCCTCGCGCAACAGGGCGAGCGTGCTGTCCAGGCTTCGATCGCGGGGGATATCGGACATGGAGTCTCCTGGCGAGCCGAAAAAGGGCAAGCCCTGATAGATCGACCATGCCGTGCAGCGAAGGTTTGCCCACGGGGCGCAAGGGCCGGAATAGAGTGGTTCGCTTGCAGCGAGACGGCAGCCGACCGCTCATGAAAAAGTCCTGAACTGTTTCGCCTGAACGCCCTCACACCTTACGAGGGCTGGCGAAAGCCGGCCAGACGTTCAACCCGCAAAAGGAGAACGACATGCCTAACCGTAATCCCGGCAACTTTGCCAACGACCGTGAAAAAGCGTCCGAAGCCGGCCGCAAAGGCGGCCACAACAGTGGCGGCAATTTCGCCAATGACCGCGAAAGAGCCTCGGAAGCCGGCCGCAAGGGTGGCCAGCACAGCCATGGTGGCGGCCGCAGTTAACCACCGCTGATACGAAGAACGGGGGCCCAGGGCCCCCGTTCTTCGTCGTGGCGCGTTCATTTTTCCGGCGACTCGGGTTCTTCGACGCCATCGATGATGTTCTTCACTTCGTTGTCGTCGCACTCGGCCTGCCGGCCCAGCTCGACGTAACGCTTGCGCATTTTCTTCAGTTGCTTCGCATCCCGCTCGTCGAGGTCGAGCAACGCCGTCTGCGCGTCCTTGCTGACCCGCAGTAGCTCGTCGAGCTTGATGTGCAGTGCATCGTTGTCGCGGTTCTGGGTGTTCTGGATGAGGAACACCATGAGGAACGTGATGATCGTGGTGGATGTATTGACGATCAGTTGCCAGGTATCGTTGAAGTGAAACAGCGGCCCGGTCGCAGCCCAGATCACCAGGCCCAGCACCGCGATCTTGAAGGTGCTGGCGCTGCCCGCCCACTCCGACAGACGCTCGGCCCAACGTTCGAATCTGCTTTTTTTCTTGGTCGCCATCAGGGTTCTCCCATTTCAACACCTAAAGGTTCCGACCCAAACCCAGCGCGGGAATTCAGAACGGCACGCCGAAAGGGAGAGCGGATCAGCGCCTGCCAGCCCTGCGGACCGGGCAACGCGATTTATCCAGCGGCCCTACGTAAGGGTTGCCCCAGCCCATCACGCAACCGACCCGCTGGTTGCGCTGGCGCTCCCAGGTCTCGACCGGATACTGCTTGCTCCAGACCGTGAACAACTGGCGATCCTGCTTGGACAGGCGCAGGCCGTAGCGCTCGCTCATGTAGAAATAGGTGCGCGCGATCATTCCGCGGATCGCCGTGCGTGGCATGACTTTGCGTGCATCGAAATCCACCACCGTCTGGCAGGCACCGTACTGGCCGTGGCGCTGCGGCAACCAGGCGAAACTGAAGTTGCTGCGATCGCCGTTCACCTCGCCGATGCTCGGCACCAAGTTGTGCAGATCGGCTTCAGCCCGGCGATAGGCTTCGTCGTTCTTCGCGCAATTGCTACGTCCGCCGTGCTGCCAGCAGCGACGCTGATGGCCGATCACCCAGGCCGGCACGATGTGTTCCCACTCCACGCGCCGGGCCCGCTTTGGATTCTTGCGCGGCACGTAGCCGCAACTGGCCAGGTCGACCCGTTCGCCCCGGTACTTGCAGCCGCAATAGAACTCGGTGGATTGCTTTTCGTAGAGCGTCCAGCCGATTCGCTTGGCTTCGGAGAAGCTTCGCGGCGCATCAGCCAGCGCGGGCAGGGAGAGAACGACGGCAAGCAGAAGAGAGAAACGCAACGGCATGGGCGGCACTCAAAAGCGCCGCATGTTACCCGCCCGACATTTTTTGCCAATCCTGGCAGGAAGATGGCAAAAACCAGATCACAGATTACACGGCATCACGGCCACGCCAAGGCCGGTTCAGATTGCCGCCGACACGCAGTAGATCGTAAACAGGTTCTCAGCCCTTGCTGTGCTCCTTCGAAGTAGGTCCACCCCGGGCAACCCCCTGCGGGCCGGAAATACCCCAGAGAATCAGCCCGACCACCGGCACCATGGCGATCAGGAATGCCCAGACGAACTTGGCATCCGTGCCGGCATCGCTGCGGAAAACGCTGACGATCGCCCACAGGTCGAAGCAGATGAGGATCACCGCGACGAACATCAGAAAAAACACCAGGCCCTCGCTCATGACGATTCCTCCCAGTGGCTCTTAATAGTTCTGGCCATGCACGAACCGGACAGTTCAACCGGGCCGACCACCGTGGTAGGCGGTCGTTTCCCACCTCGGAAATCAACTATTGTTCCTTTTGTGCTCGGGTCCGCAATTTTTTCGTGCCCGATCACACGCCATCGATTTCCAGAGAAGGTTATTTCTAGCGCCTTTCCAAAAAGGAGGAAGACCGCATGGATTGTGCTCGTATGGCGCAGCTCGCCCAGACCCTGGTCAGGCAGCATCGACAGACAGCCGATGCACCTCCCGGCATACCCGGCTACCGCTGGTTCCTCGAAGGCGCAGCCGAAACGGGGTTCGCCGAACCCGGCCGTGGCGGCGATCCCAAGTTCGCCAGTCGCTCGCGGGAATGGATATTTTCGGCGGACCTTCCGCAACTGCGACGCTGGATGCACACCATCCTCTATGCCGAACGCTGGACCGAGCACTGGCCTGCGTTCGTCGACCAGGCGTTGCAGAACGGACAACTGGAAGCCTTCGCAGAGCGCCTCGAACAGTTGGAGGGCTAGGATGCAGCGCCGTCCGGGAATCCGATATCCCGGATGGCGCTGCGCTTATCCGGGCTACGGCGAGACGAGCCCACTGATCCAACGAAGCCATCTCACCACGTCACTGCGCTTGTAGGGGCGAATTCATTCGCCCAACGAGCCCCGCCGAACACCGCCCTCCCCCGCTCCACCCATCGAATTCCGTTTGCCAAGCTAAGCGGCACGCTGATATCTGTATAAACAGACAGTAAAAAACAGCGACCCCTTCCATGCTCCGCACCCTCGACGATCCCTTTTACTACCTGAACAACTTCCAGCAGGTACTGCTGTGGATCGAGGCCCGCTACGACGACCTGCTGAACGCGGAAGAACGCCTCTTCATCTCTACCTTCCCCACCCTGCCGCAAGCGGCCCGGGCTCTGCTGGTGCGCATGGTGATGCGCAAGGGCACGCTGTTCCGCGCCGGCAAGCTGGTCTACCCGGAAATCGGCCCGGCGCCGGAGGCTGTCCAACCGCTGGTGGACCTGGGTTGGGTGGATGCGTCTCCGCCGCTGGACCTGCCGCAACTGTTCGCCCTGCTGACCAAACCCGAAATCCGCGCCCATTTCGCCGTGCGGCCGGACCTGCGCAAGGCCGAGCAGCTCCAAGCCCTTCTGTCGGACCACCCGCACGCACGTGCCTTCGAGGATTGGTGCCCCGGCAGCGACGACCGCGTCTACGCACTGACGATCATGGACCTCTGCGACCGCCTGCGCCTGATGTTCTTCGGCAACCTGCACCAGGACTGGTCGGAGTTCGTCCTCGCCGACCTGGGTATCTACCTCTACGAAAAGATCGAGCTGGACGCCGGCTCCCGCGGCTTTCGCGAGCGCCGCGACCTGGAAGACTGCCTGCATCTGCACCGTTGCCGCGAGCGCTTCGAGCGGGGCGAAGCGCTCGCCGAGGTGCTTGCCGACATCCCCCGCGAGGCCTGCCCCAACCCCTGGATCGAACAGCGCCGCGCCAAGCTGCTGTTCCTCATCGCCCAGCACTGCGAACGGCTCGGCGAGTTCGATGCGGCGCTGGCGCTGTACGCCGAATGCGCCTACCCCGGCGCGCGGGGGCGACGCATCCGCGTACTGGAACGCAGCGAGCGTTTCGCCGAAGCCCTGGCGCTGGCCCGCCAGGTCGAACAGGCGCCGGAAAGCGAAGCCGAGCGCCAGCACCTGCAACGCATCCTGCCGCGCCTGCAACGCCAGCTCGGCCTGCCCAAGGCGCCCAAGGCCACCCGCCCGGCGGTGGAACGGCTCGACTTGAGCCTCCCCCGCCCCGAGGCCCTGTCGGTGGAAGGCGCGGTGTTGCTGCATCTGCACCACAGCGATGGCCCGGTGCACTACGTCGAGAACACCCTGATCAACGCCCTGTTCGGCCTGCTCTGCTGGGAAGCGATCTTCGTCGCGCTGCCCGGCGCATTCTTCCATCCGTTCCACATCGGCCCGGCGGACCTGCACGCCCCAGACTTCCGCCAGCGCCGCGCCGCCCTGTTCGACGCCTGCCTGGCGCAACTGGGCAGCGACGCCTACAAGGACACCATCCGCCGCCACTACCGGGCCAAACAGGGCATCCTCTCGCCGTTCGTGCACTGGGGCGCCCTCGATGACGCACTGCTGGAACTGGCCCTGCACTGCCTGCCGGCCACGCACCTGCGACACTGGTTCGAGCGCATCCTGCAGGACATCAAGGCCAACCGTGCCGGGCTGCCGGACCTGATCCAGTTCTGGCCCGCGCAACGGCGCTACCGGATGATCGAAGTGAAAGGCCCCGGCGATCGCCTGCAGGACAACCAGTTGCGCTGGCTGGACTTCTGCGCCCGGCACGACATGCCGGTGGCGGTCTGCTACGTGCAATGGGCGGACGCGGTCAATTGAGCTACATCGTCGCCGTCCGCGCGCTCTGCGAGTTCACCGCCAAGGCGGGTGATCTCGACCTGCGCTTCACCCCCTCGCCCAGTGCCCAGGAAGGCATGGCCGGCCACGCCCTGGTGGCCTCCCGGCGCAACGCCGAATACCTGGCCGAACTGCCGCTGGCCGGCGACTACAAGCAGCTGCACGTGCGCGGCCGGGCCGATGGCTACGACCCCACGCTCAACCGTTTGGAAGAGGTGAAGACCTACCGTGGCGACCTCGCCCGGATGCCGGACAACCACCGCGCCCTGCACTGGGCCCAGGCCAAGGTCTATGGCTGGCTGCTGTGCCAGGCGCGGGGCCTGGCCGAGGTGGACGTGGCGCTGGTCTACTTCGATATACACAGCCAGAAGGAAACCGTGCTGGTGGAGCGCTGCTCCGCCGATGCGCTGCGGGATTTCTTCGAAACGCACTGCGAACGCTTCCTGCAATGGGCCGTGCAGGAACTCGCCCACCGTGCCGAACGCGACCGGGCGCTGGAGGCCCTGCGCTTCCCCCATGCGGACTTCCGCAGCGGCCAACGTGAACTGGCGGAAGCCGTGTACAAGGCCGCCAGCACCGGCTGCTGCCTGATGGCCCAGGCGCCCACCGGAATCGGCAAGACCCTCGGCACCCTGTTCCCGCTGCTCAAGGCGGCCCCACGCCAGGGCCTGGACCGGCTGTTCTTTCTTGCCGCCAAAACCCCCGGCCGCCAGCTCGCCCTGGATGCCGCGCGCCTGCTGGAGGCGAACGCGCCGGGCCTGCCGCTGCGGGTGCTGGAACTGACCGCCCGCGACAAGGCCTGCGAGCACCCGGACAAGGCCTGCCACGGCGAATCCTGTCCGCTCGCCCAAGGCTTCTACGACCGCCTGCCCGCCGCCCGGAGGGCTGCGCTGGAGCGCGTCTGGCTGGACCGCGACAGCGTGCGCGAGGTAGCGCTCGAGCACGCCGTCTGCCCCTATTACCTCGCCCAGGAACTGGCGCGCTGGGCCGACCTGCAAGTGGGCGACTACAACTACTACTTCGACGTCAGCGCCCTGCTCCACGGCCTGACCCAAGCCAACCAGTGGCGCGTCGGCGTGCTGGTGGACGAGGCGCACAACCTGCTGGAACGGGCCCGGCGCATGTACAGCGCCGAACTCGACCAGGCCGGCTTCGACACCCTGCGCCGCGAGGCTCCAGCCTCTCTGAAGAAGCCGCTGGAACGGATCAACCGAACCTGGCGCGAGCTGAGCAAGGACGACGACACCCCCTACCAGGCCTTGCCGACCCTGCCCGGAAAGTTCATCGCCAGCCTGCAATCGGCCATTACCGACATCACCAATCACTTCGGCGAGCACCCTACCCAGGTGCATGGCGCGCTGCTGGACTTCTACTTCGAGGCTATGCACTTCTGCCGCATGGCCGACACCTTCGACAGCCACACCCTGTTCGACATCAGACGCCGGCCGGGTACGCGCGGCCGCAGCCTATCCACCCTGTGCCTGCGCAACCTGGTACCGGCGCCCTACCTTCAACCGCGCTTCGCCGCCACCCGCAGCACCGTGCTGTTCTCTGCCACCCTGAGCCCACGGCATTTCCATGGCGACCTGCTCGGCCTGCCGGAAAACACGCCCTGGGTGGACGTGCAGTCGCCGTTCAGCGCGGGGCAACTGGCGGTCCGCGTGGTGGGCTCCATCTCCACCCGTTTCCAGCACCGCACCGCCTCCCTGGAACCCATCGCGGAACTGATGGCGCGCCAATTCGAGGAGCGGCCAGGCAACTACCTGGCGTTCTTCAGCAGCTTCGACTACTTGCAACAGACACTGGAACGCTTCGCTGCGCGCTTCCCGCATATCCCGCTGTGGACGCAATCGCGGCGCATGGACGAACCGGCGCGCCAGGCCTTTCTCGAACGCTTCGTCGAAGGCGGCCAGGGCATCGGCTTCGCCGTACTCGGCGGCGCTTTCGGCGAGGGCATCGACCTGCCCGGCGACCGTCTGATCGGCGCCTTCGTCGCCACCCTCGGCCTGCCGCAACTCAACCCGGTGAACGAACAGATCCGCCAGCGCATGGACCAGTTGTTCGGCGCCGGCTACGACTACACCTACCTCTACCCCGGCCTGCAGAAAGTGGTACAGGCCGCCGGCCGGGTGATCCGCACCCGCGAGGACCGCGGCGTGCTCTACCTGATCGACGACCGCTTCGCCCGCCGCGAGGTGATGCGGTTGCTACCGGGGTGGTGGAAGGTTGAGCGTAGCGATAGTCATGAGAGTGCCGCTATCCGCTTGGGCGAATAATTCGCCCACACACAGACCGACGGCTTCGTAGGAGCCAGCTCTGCTGGCGATCTGTTGGCGGGCTCGGTTCGCGAGCAAAGTTCGCTCCGCCCCTCGTAGGGGCGAAGTTAATCGCCCAACCCGCCCCTACAAATCGGCGTGCCCGGAACGGGTCAATGCGCCGTGCCATGCCCGCTGTGCCCAGCGTGTCCGTCATTGCCCGTGTGCATCATCTGCAACTGTTCCAGGCCGATTTCGTCCCAGCGCAACACTTGGCCGCCGCGGGCGGTGGCCATGCCTTCGGCGGCGAGGCGGTCGGCGAAGGAAGCCAGGGTGACGCCCATGGCGCCCTTGAGGTCCGAGCCGACCACGTAGTAGGCCTTTTTCGCGTCGATCAGGTGGCGGTCGTCCGGGTGGTTCCACTCGCTGCGGGTCATGTCGTGCACGTAGAGGGTCACGTTCAGGTTGCGGTTCTCCGGCTGCAGCCACCAGACGAACATCTCCTGCACCGAGCAGAATTTCTTCACCGCGCCGGAGGCTTCCACCGCCTCGCCCTTGGGCCCCGGCAGTTCGCTGATGACCATGCCGCAGACGTGGCATTCGTCGTCCGGGTGGAAGGCCACGGGGCCGGCCGGGGCTTCCGCCGCCGGTTCGTTGCAGGCCGCCAGGCCCAGGCAAAGCAGGATGGCGGTGAGGTGGCGCAAGCCGCCGGTGGGGATCAGGAACATCGGGGTCGTCCTTCTTGCAGTAAATTCGTCGGGGTCATACCTGGCGGCGGGCGAACGACCGCCCGGCCAGCGCCAGCGCCGCACCGGCCCAGGCCACCAGGGCCAGCCACAGGAGCGTGTTGCCCAGTGGCAGCTCGCTGCCCAGGCTCATCACGCCCATGCCGCTGCCGACGGCGTCGAAACCGGAGAGGTTGATCAGCCGATAGAGATCGGCCGGGTTGAACAGCAGCAGCCAGGGCAACCATTCGGGATCGAAACGGCCCTGGCCGAGCACCAGCAGCGCCAACAGCACCAAGTCGAAGACCAGCACGAAGAGAAACCACACCCCCAGCGCCAGCCCGGCTGCGCTGGATTTTTCCGTCACCCTGGCGCTGAGCGCGTAGGCCAGGGCGAGGAACACCAGCCCCAGCAGCAGCGACGACAGCATGAAGCGGCCGAAGGCCCAGGCCAGCAGAGCGATGTCCACCTGATCGACCAGCAGGCCGATGGCCAGCGCCGCGCCGCCGAAGCCGATCAGGGTAGCGAGGCCGAGGATCAGGCCGTGGCCGAGGAATTTGCCGAGCAGGATATGGCCCCGCCCCAGCGGGTAGGTCAGCAGCAACAGCAGGGTGCCGCCCTCGTCCTCGCCGACGATGGCGTCGTAGGCCAGCAGCAGCGCGATCAGCGGCATGAGGAAGGTGGCCAGGCTGGCGAGACTGGCGATGGTCGCCGGGATCGAGGTGAAGCCCACCTGCCCCGACGCCGCCGCGCCGAACCAGGCGATGCCCACGGCGAGCACGGCGAACAACAGGCTGATGGCGAGCAGCCAGCGGTTGCGCAGGCCGTCGCGGAGTTCCTTGCGGGCGATGGTCCAGATCGGGTTCATGCGTGTTCGCTCCGTACCGCGCCCATGAAGTGGCGATAGAGGTCTTCCAGGGACGGCTGATGGACTTCGATATCGGCCACCCCGCCCTCCTCCAGCAGTTGCCGCAGCAGGCCGAGCTTGCCGGCGGCCGGGGTATCGATTTCCAGGCTGTGGCCGTTGAGCCGCCGCGCCGCGTGCCCGGCCGAGGTCAGCCGTTGCAGCCAGGGCTGCGGATCGTCCAGGCCGGCGGCACGGATGCGCACCGGCAGGCCGGCTTCCAGGCGCAGGGCAGCCAGGGTGCCCATGGCCTGCAGGCGCCCCCCGGCGAGGATGGCGGCGCGGTCGATATGCGCCTCCACGCCGGGCAGCACATGGGAGCAGAGGATGATGCTGGTGCCCTGCTCACGCAGACGGTCCACCAGCCGGTAGAGCGACTGGGTGGCGATGGGGTCGAGGCCGACGGTGGGTTCGTCGAGCAGCAGCAGGCGCGGTGCGCCGAGCAGCGCCTGGGCCAAGCCGAGGCGCTGGCGCATGCCTTTGGAATAGGTTTTCACCCGCCGGTCCGCCGCCGCGGCGAGCCCCACCTCGTCGAGCAGCGCATCCGCCTGGTCGGTCGCCGCGCCCTTGAGGCGGGCGAAGTGGTGAAGTGTCTCGCGCCCGCTGAGCTGGGGGTAGAAGGTCACGTTCTCCGGCAGATAGCCGAGCTGGCGGCGTACCGCCAGGCTCTCGGCGCGCTCGCCGAGCACCGTCACCCGCCCCTCGCTCGGGCGCAGCAGGCCGAGGATCAGCTTCATGGTGGTGGTCTTGCCGGCGCCGTTGTGGCCGAACAGGCCGAGCACTTCGCCCGGCGCCAGGCGGAGGTGGAGGTCGTCGAGCACGGTGAGCGCGCCGAAGCGCTGGCTCACGCCTTCGATATCCACGGCATTCATGGGGTGTCCTCCGTGGCCGCCGGTGGCGACCAGCGCATCAGGGGGTGGCTGTCTTCGACGCCCGGCGAGCGGATCACCGGAAAGGCCCGCTGCACCCAGCGCAGCAGTTCGATGCCGGGGCTGTGCATCAGCAGGCGCACCTGGGGGTAGGTCCAGAGCAGGCGGTCGACGTTGTCGTTCGGTTCGTAGGCGACGTCGCCGAGGCCATCGCCGTTGCGGTCCCAGCCCAGGTAGTCGCTCCAGTAGTTGCCGCGTCCCTCGTGGGACCACTCCTGGCGGCGGGTGGCGACGTACTTGACCTGCTGACGGTTGTTGACGAAGGCGTTGCCGGCGATGCGGTTGTCCTCGGAGCCGGCGGTGAGGTGAATGCCCAGGGCACTGCCCTCGAAGCGGTTGCCCTCGATCTGGTTGAACAGCGAGTTGTAGATGAACAGGGCCTTGCCTTCGGCGCCGGAGATCATCGCATCGCCGTCGCCGCCGGGCCGCACGTCGATGACCTGGTTATCGCGCAGCGTCGAGTAGGTGATGTAGTTCATCAGGATGCCGTAGTTGCCGTCCTGCTCCGAGTGGTTGCCGATCACAGTGAGCTGGCGGCTCTGCATCAGCGCGTAGCCGGTGCGGGTGCGCAGGGTGGCGTTCCCGATGATGCGGTTGTTGTGGGAGAACATGTAATGGATGCCATAGCGCAGGTCGCGCAGGCGGTTGCCTTGCAGCAGGTTGTCGTTGGAGGTGTCGATGTAGATGCCGTCGCGTACGTCCCAGATGCGGTTGTCGATCACCTGGGCGCCGCTCACGGCGTAGAGGTGCACGCCGTTGCCGCGGTCCTGGGAGCGCAGGCGGGTGTCGCCTTCGATGTCGTTATCGCGGATCAGCGTCCCGCGGCTGGCATCGACCCAGATGCCGAAGCCCGGCCCGCTCAGGCGGTTGTGTTCGATATGCGCGTTGGCGGCCTGGCGTTCGACGAATATGCCCGAGTCCATGGCGCCGAGGTCGCGGCCCCAGTTGCGCAGGGTGCAGCCGCTGACGGTCACGTCCGATGCGGCCAGGGTCAGCGCGCTGCCGGTTCCGCCGGCGTCCAGTATCGCGCCCTCGGCACAGCGCAGGGTCAGCGGGCGGTCGATGCGGAAGTTGCCGTGGTATTCGCCGGCCGGGAGTTCCCAGTGCTGGTCGGCCACCGACTTCAAGGGCAACTCATCGATCGGCCGGGTATCTGCCAGAGCTTGGCCAAGACAGGCGCAGAGCGGAAGGAAGATCAAGATGCGCAGCATGGTCGGTACAGGCAACAAGGCTCATGTCCAATGACTGCCCCATCCGGGGCGGAATACATGCCGCGCGCAGGTATCGGCCTGACACGCGGCTGATCGAGAGGCGGCGGGGCAAGTCGCTCCTCACCCCTCCCCCTCACACCTTTCCCCTCATCAAGCCGGCTCGACGATCATCCGGCCCACCATCTCCATGTGCAGGGCGTGGCAGAACCAGTTGCAGTAGTACCAGTGCACCCCCGGCTTGTCGGCAGTGAAGGTGATGGACGAGGTCTGCTGCGGGCTGATCTCCATGCTCACGCCGTGGTTGACCATGCAGAAGCCGTGGGTGACGTCTTCGATCATGTCCATGTTGGTGATCACCACGGTGACCTGGTCGCCCTGCTTCACGTTGAACTCGGTGATGCCGTAGGTGGGCGCGGTGGAGGTCATGTAGACGCGGACCTTGTTGCCGTCGCGGATGACCTTGTTGTCGGTCTCCAGCTTCACCCCGTCCTTGGCGGCCATGGCCACGGTGTCGGCGAAGAACGGGTCGTCGCGGCTCCAGATTTTCTTCGTCCGGATCTGGTCGCGGTGGGCCAGGATGCAGTCGTGCGGCTCGGCGAAGGTGGGGCCGTCGTGCACCAGGCGCATTTCCTCGCCGGAGATATCGATGAGCTGGTCGTTCTCGGCATGCAGCGGGCCGACCGGCAGGAAGCGGTCCTTGGAGAACTTGCAAAGCACCACCAGCCACTTGCCATCGGCATCGCGGGACTCGGTGAGCGACGCGTGGTTGTGGCCCGGCTGGTATTGCACGTCGAGCTTCTGGCGGATGTAGGCGACCTTCTCGCCCTTGTAGGCGCGGATGGCATCGTCCAGGTTCCACTTCACCACCTGGCTGTCGATGAACAGCGTGGTGTAGGCGTTGCCGCGGTTGTCGAAGGTGGTGTGCAGCGGGCCGAGGCCGAGTTCCGGCTCGGCGATCACCACCTCGCGCGGGTCCTTCAGCTTGTTGTCGAAGAGATCGTCCAGGCGCGCGATCTCGATCATCGACACGGTGGGCGAGAGCTTGCCGTTGGCGATGAAGAAACGGCCGTCCGGCGAGGTGTTGAGGCCGTGCGGGTTCTTCGGCACCGGGATGTAGCGGGTCAATTCGGAACCGGCGCGGCCGTCCACCACCGGCACCTTGGAATCGCCGAGGGTCTTGAAGTGGCCCGCCTTGATCGCCGCCTCGATGCGCGGGATGTTGAACACCACCACCCAGTCGCGCTCGTTGCGCATCATGCCGGCCAGGTCGTTGGCCTTCTCCGAGTTGTAGCAGGTGGCGGCGGCGTACTTGCCGCTGTAGTCGGCGTCGGTGTTATCCAGGTTGCCGTCGACGATCACCTGGAAGGCCACTTCCATGGTGTCGGCGTTGACCGCGTTGAACATCGTGTAGCGCTCGGCGGCATCGAGATTCTTCAGGTTGCTACCGTCGTTCGGGTGCGGGATGACGAACTCGCCGTTGCAGAACACGTACTGCGTGCGCGGCACCTTCTGCAGCCGCAGGCCGTGGATGGCCTGGACGTTGGGGACGGTCACCATCTTGTCGCACTTCATGATGTCCAGGCGGATGCGCGCGACGCGGCTGTTGGCCTTGTCGTTGATGAACAGGTACTTGCCGTCGTAGCGCCCGTCGGTCATGGAGATGTGCGGGTGGTGGCTGTCGCCGTTGAGGAAACGCGCGCTGTCGCCCAGCACCCGCCGGCTTTCGTCAGTCAGGCCCCAGCCGGTGGCCGAGTCGACGTTGAACACCGGGATGCGCATCAACTCGCGCATGGACGGCACGCCCAGCACCCGGACCTCGCCGGAGTGGCCGCCGCTCCAGAAGCCGTAGTACTCGTCCAGTTCGCCGGGCTCGATGTGAATCTTCTGCTGTGCGTCCTTCACCGCCGCGGCCCAGGATTCGCGGCTCATCACCGCGCCGCCGAGGGCGGTGGCGCCGGCCAGGGCGGTGAGGCCGGTGGCGGCGGTGGCGCCGAGAAAGCCGCGGCGACTCAGGCCGAGTTTTTCGTCGTCCCGCTCCGTCTTTCTGTCACTCATGGGTGTTGCTCCTGTTGGCAGTCATCGTTTGAGGTGTCGGTTCAGTCGGCGATGTCCAGCTGCACCACGGCGATGGTTTCCATGGCCGCGACCGGTGCCGTCTTGTCGCGCTGGCGACGCTTGCGCTTGGCGATCAGCGGCGGGCACTTGCTGGCGTTGTGATAGGTGACCTGGCAGTCCAGGCAGTGGTGGCATTCGTTGGCGTCGATCCGCCCGTCCGGGTGGATGGCCTGGATCTCGCACTCGTGGGCGCAGAGCTGGCAGGGGGTGCCGCACTCCTTGCGCCGCTTGAGCCAGTCGAACAGGCGCAGGCGGCTGGGGATCGCCAGGGCCGCGCCCAGCGGGCAGATGTAGCGGCAATAGACCTTGCGGGTGAACACGTTGATCACCAGCAGGATCACGACGTACAGCACGAACCACCACTGGCGGTCGAACTTCAGGGTGATGGCGGTCTTGAACGGCTCCACCTCGGCGAAGCGTTCGGCGGTAGCCATGGATTCCAGGGAGAGGCCGAACAGCGCCAGGAGGATCAGGTACTTCACCGCCCACAGCCGCTCGTGCACGGCGAAGGGCAACTCGAACTGGCGGACCTTCAGCTTGCGCGCGACTTCGTTGATCAGCTCCTGCAGGGCGCCGAACGGACACAGCCAGCCGCAGAACACGCCACGGCCCCAGAGCAGGATGCTCGCTGCGGTGAAGGTCCAGAGGATGAACAGGATCGGGTCGCTGAGGAACAGCTCCCAGCGGAACCCCTCCATCAGCGCATGGACGAAGGTCAGCACGTTGACGATGGAGAGCTGCCCCAGGGCGTACCAGCCGATGAAGCCGACGGTGAACACCAGATAGGCGCGGCGCAGGTTGTGCAGCAGGCGCGGGAAGCGCACGAAGTAATCCTGGAGGAACAGGATCACCAGCAGCACGCCGAGGCCAACACCGAGCACGCCGATCTGGAACGCGCGGCCGTACCAGATCGACACCCACATCGGCCGGGCCGCTTCTTCCGCCGCCGCCAGTTCCTCGGCGGTGGGCGCCGGACGCTCGAAGTAGGCGTTGGGGAGCTGGTAGTCCAATTGGAAGCTGGCGAATTCGCCGCTGGTCGGCCCGGTCTGGCGGCGCACCAGCAATTCCAGGCCCCAGGGGTTGCCCGGGTCGAATTCATGATGGTCGCGGACGATGAACATCCCCAGCTCGGCGAAATCCGGCGCCCCCTCGATGCGCAGGCCGCCGAGGCGCTGGAAGTCGAGGTCGCGGAAGCTGATGGTCTCGCCACCCTGGCGCATCTGGATGCGGTCGAAGATGCCGCCGCGCACATAGCCCGAGCCCTTGAAGGAATAGAGGCCATTGCCCAACAGGACGATGGCGTGCTCGCCGGGTTTCAGTTCGCCGGTCAGCCAGTCGAACTGGTTTTCCCCGAGCAGGTTGCGGCCGATGCCGGGCACGTCGAGCTGGGCCACGTAGAGGTCGATGAAGGTGTCGTCGCGGTGGTCGGCGGGGGCGGCTTCCACCCCTTCGGCGGGGCTGCCGACGAAGGCGTCGTCCACCTGGCCGCGGGTCAGGTGCAGGCGGCGGATCGCGCCATTGCCGGTCAGGGCCGTCCAGTCCGCCGGCTGGAACAGGTCGCGCCGGATCAGCGCCGGCTTCTGCTTCCGGGCCGCCGCCTCATCGACCAGCCCCAGCGAGACCGCCACCTTGTGCGCCGCGCGCATGATCGTTTCGTTCACCACCATCACGGTCACGGTGGCGCCGGTGACGGCATCCACGGTGATGGTCTCGGGGTCGCTGGAATGACCGACCACCACCCGCCGGCTCACCTCGACGCCGCGGTACTTATCGGTGAAGTCGTGCAGCTTCTGCTCGGGAATGCCCACCAGCAGGATCGGCTCGTGGTGCTCCAAGACGTAGGCATCACGGATCACCCCGTCGGGGCCGAGCAGCACCTGCAGGTTGACCGGCTTGCCGGAGTAGGCCGGGATGTCCACCACCTGGCGGGTCTGAAAGGCATAGGCGAGCGTCTTGCCGCCCGCCGTGACGGTGCGCACCTGGAAGTCGCCGGCCGGCTCGGACAGCGCCTCGGCCTGCGGGAACACCGTGCGAATGCGCTGCCACTCGCGGTCGCTGTCATTGGCGGCGGCGTGCAGCGGAACGGACAGGAGGCAGGCCAGCAGCAACAACCAGAACGGTAGGAGCGGAACGTCGAGGGAACGGAGGCGCGACAGGGGCATGGGGTGGACAGCACTGATATCAAGATGAGTCCACGGTAAAAGACCGCTCGGCCCGCCCTCCTTGATCAAAATCAAGGAGCCCTCTCCCGCTGCCGCCCCCTTGATCCCGGTCAATAACCGCCCCCGCACGGGCGGAGCTTCCGCCGTTCTTGATCGAGGTCAAAGGGTCCCCCGCCGTTCCGACCTAGCATCGCGACGACGCGGGCGGCGGTTGCCGCACCGACGACACAACGCACACAGCCGGCGCGACATCCGCGCCAAACCCGAGGAAACCCGATGAAGAGATTTGCCCTTCCGCTGCTGGCCGGCGCGCTGCTGCTGCCCGCCCAGTCCCTGCTCGCCGCCGATGGCGAAGCCCTGTTCAAGAGCAAGCCCTGTGTGGGCTGCCATACCGTCGACAGCAAGCTGGTCGGCCCGGCGCTCAAGGAGGTCGCGGCGAAATACGCCGGTCAGGCCGACGCGGCGGCCACCCTCGCCCTGCACATAAAGAACGGTACCCAGGGCAACTGGGGCCCCATCCCGATGCCGCCAAACGCAGTGACCGAAGAGGAAGCCTCGGTCCTGGCCAACTGGGTACTGACCCTCAAATGAAAAAACGGGTGGTCCGGCATGCCGGACCACCCATTCCTCTTGCTACGGGTCGAATCGAACGATTAAACAGGCCGTTGAAAAATGTTGGCGAGGCAGCCGAGACAAGGCAAAAACGACCGAAAAAGCGCAGTTTACGTTCTGTAAATGAGCATTTTGAGGTCGTTTTTAACGCCGTATCGGCAACGCAGGTAGTTTTTCAACGGCCTGTTAACCCGGATGCCCATCCACCCGCATCTGACACAGCATCGGCGCGTAGCGCCACAGATAGATCGCGAACGCCAGCGCCCAGCAGATCCCCGCCAGCCATAGCGCCGGCAGCGGCCAGACACTCACCAGCACCACCCGCGAGAAGGTCCCGATATGCAACAGGGCGAATGCCGTGGCGACGCCACTCGGCAGCTCCAGCGCACGGCCGGTATGGCCGAGGGTGACACGGGCGAGCATCGCCAGGATCAACCCGGCCATGGCGCCCACGGTGAGCGCATGCAGGGCCTGGCTGGCATTGCCCAGCAGGCCGAGATGCCAAACAGCCATGCCGACCAGCGCCAGCACCAGCCAGGCATAGGCCAGGTGCAACGACCAGAGCAGCGGCACGCGCCAATAGGCCATGTCGTGCCAGCGCAACAGCCGCCAGAGATGACCGGCACCGAGAGCCAGGAACAGCACCGCACCGAGCGGCCCCGGTTGCAGCAGCGGCCCGGCGGCGGTGAGCAGCGCAACCAGGATGCCGCCGACCAGCAGCGACAGGTCGAGCCAGAGGATCGGCTGCACCATCTCCACCCGACCGAGACCGCGCTGGGTGAAGAACGGGATCACCCGCCCGCCGATCATGCCCATCAAGGCCGCGATCAACCAGAGTCCGGCGAGGACGCCACGGCGTTGCAGGCCGTCGTCGCCCAGGCCGAGCCCGGCGAGACTGAGCAGATTGGCTGCCGCCATCAGGCCGAGCACCAGCACGATAGGGTAGTTGCGCTTCTGCCGTGCCGCCCAGAGCATGCGCGCCATGACCACCGCCACCGCCGGCAGGAACAACGCATCCAGTAGGATCACCGCCGGCACCGGCGCACCGCCCAACCAGGCCAGGCGGCCCGTCAGCCAGAGTCCGGCGAGCAGCCCCAGCGGCCGGCCGGACAGGCCGGGCCGGCCGGTCCAGGTCTGCACCGCGGTGAGCAGGAAGCCGGCGACGATGGCCACGCCGAAACCGAACAGCATTTCGTGACGATGCCACGCCAGCCAGCCGCCCGCCGGCTGCCAGCCGGGCAACAGGCCGCCCAGGGCCAGCAGCCAGAGCGGCACGGCGATCAGCGCGTAGGCCGCGCCGCCGAGAAAGAACGGCCGGAACCCCAGGCGCAACACGGGCGGAATCGCCATCGCCCGGCGGCGATCAACAATGAGCACAACGACTCTCCTTCTTCTGCTGAGCCAGCAGACGCATCACATAACCGATCTTCAGCAGGGCCGGGCCCAGCACCGTCAGCGCATGCGCACCGACCAGCACACCGAGCGCCAGCCGGGCCTCGAACAGATAGGCACCGGCCAACCCCACCAGCAACAGCAGCAGACCGCCCAGCAGGAGGGAGTCGGCCAGCCGCCGAAGACGCCACGGACATTCGAACCACGAAACCATGCGTTGTCTCCTTTCTACCGGGCGGCAGGCTGTGCCGCCTTGATCGGAATCAGTTATCCAGTGCCGAGGCCGGCCCGAAGAACTCGTAATGGCATTGCCCCTCCGGCACACCCAGCTCGCGCAGATGCCGCTTCATCAGGGCCATGAACGGCTTGGGCCCGAGGAAGTAGGCATCGAGGTCGCGCTCCGCCGGCAGCCAGTCGGCCAGGCTCTCGCGGTTCAGCAGACCGATGGCGTCTGCTGCCCGGTCGTCAGGGCGAGGCTCGCTGTAGCAGACGTAGTGCCTGAGTTGCGGATGCTTTGCCGCCTGCTCGTCGAGCCAGTCGCGGAAGGCATGCACGCCGGCATGCCGGGCGCAGTGGATGAAGTGCACCGGTCGCCCGCTCGGCAGTGCCGCCTCCAGCATGCTCAACGCCGGGGTGATGCCGACCCCGGCGGTGATCAGCGCCAGCGGCTTGCGCGACGGCCGCAGGACGAACTCGCCCGCCGGCGGGAACAGTTCCAGGCGGTCGCCTACCTTCACCTGTTCGTGCAGATAACCGGACACCTTGCCGCCCGCCTCGCGCTTGACGCTGATGCGGTAGTCGCGGCCATTCGGTGCGGCAGACAGCGAGTAGTTACGGCGCACTTCCTCGCCATCGATCACCAGGCGCAGGCCGATGTACTGGCCCGGCAGGAAATCCGCCAGGGCGCCACCGTCGGCTGGACGCAGGTGGAAGGAAACGATCTCGTCGCTCTCAGACACCCGCCGCGCCACCTCGAACGACCGCGTCCCGCGCCAGCCGCCGGGTTGGTTGGCACTGGCAGCATAGACTTCCTCTTCCGCCCCGATCAGCAGGTCGGCCAGTTGCTGGTAGGCAGCAGCCCAGGCGGCGATCACCTCGTCGGTGGCGATCTCCTCCCCAAGCACCTCGCGGATCGCCCGCAGCAGGCAGGCACCGACGATGGGGTACTGCTCGGGCAGCACCTGCAGCGACACATGCTTCTGCACGATCTGCCCGACCAGCGGGCCGAGGGCTTCGAGCCGATCGATATGGCGCGCGTACATCAGCACGCCGTTGGCCAGGGCCCGCGGCTGGTCGCCGCTGGCCTGGTGTGCCTGGTTGAATAGCGGGCGCACTTCCGGATGTTCGCCGAGCATGATCCGGTAGAAATGCCGGGTCAGGGCTTCGCCGCCGGTTTCCAGCAGGGGAACGGTGGCTTTCACAAGGGCACGGTGTTGAGCGGATAGCATCATGGGCTCCGTCGATTTATTGGGAGGGGTGGAGACGCCCGTTCTCGCGGCGGACCTGCTGGCCCACGGAGAATTCGGCGTTGGGAGAACGCACGTCGACTTCACCGGTCGCGGTCTTCACCCGGTAACCGGTCTGGCTCAGGCCGCTGGCGTCCTGGACGGTGCGCCCGGCGAACAATCCGAGACCGCCACCCACCAGGGCACCGATCGGACCGCCAGCCGCACCGCCGATCAGTACGCCGCTGAGCCCGCCATACACGGCACCCGCCGTGTTGTCGTGCTGGACGGCCAGCACTTCGTCGGCCTGGACGGATGCGCTGGCCAGCAGGCTGGCCGCGACGATGAAAGAGAGGGAAAACTTCATACTTGACTCCTCTGACGTGCTAGGTTTCTCTCCCTGTGCATTTCAGTTTTCGTGCCACAAATTAATTCCTTATAAATCAATAAGTTGATAAAAATAGATGTCATTATGACAACGAAGTATCGCTGTCGTAACGACAACAGAGCGTCAGAATGACTACGAACCCCTTGCTCAGTGCCCTGCTCCCCCTGGTCGACGACCTGACCCGCGATCTGCCCGACGGCGAGCGCTATCGCCGGCTGCTGCAATCCCTGCGCGAACTGATGCCGTGCGACGCGGCGGCGTTGCTGCGCCTGGAAGACGACCAACTGGTCCCGCTGGCGGTGGACGGCCTGAGCACCGACACCCTCGGGCGCCGCTTCAAGCTGGCCGAGCACCCGCGCTTCACCGCCCTGCTGGCGCGCAATGGGCCGACCCGTTTCGCCGCCGACAGCGGCCTGCCCGACCCTTACGACGGCTTGGTCGAGGGTCATCGTGGCCATCTCGAGGTGCACGACTGCATGGGCTGCCCGCTGTTCATCGACGACCGCCCCTGGGGCCTGCTCACCCTGGACGCCCTCGACCCATCCCGCTTCGGCCGGATCGACCTGGACAACCTGGAAACCTTCGCCCGCCTCGCCGCCGCCACGGTGAAGGCCACCGAACGCCTGAGCAGCCTGGCACTGCGAGCGGAGAACGAGCACCAGCTCGCGGAGACCTACCGCCAGGCCGCCAGCCAGGCGCAGAGCCGCGAACTCATCGGCCAGAGCCCAGCCCACCGGCGGCTGCTGGAAGAAATCGAACTGGTGGCGGGCAGCGACCTGACCGTGCTGATCAGCGGCGAAACCGGGGTCGGCAAGGAGTTGGTGGCCCAGGCCATCCATGACCGCTCCAGCCGTGCCAACCGCCCCCTCATCAGCCTGAACTGCGCCGCCCTGCCGGAAACCCTGGTGGAAAGCGAACTATTCGGCCACGTGCGCGGCGCCTTCTCCGGCGCGGTGGGCGACCGCAGCGGCAAGTTCGAACTGGCGGACGGCGGCAGCCTGTTCCTCGATGAGGTCGGCGAGTTGCCGCTGAGCGTCCAGGCCAAGCTGCTACGGGTGTTGCAGAGCGGGCAGTTGCAGCGCGTCGGCTCCGATCGGGAACACCGGGTGGACGTCCGGGTGCTGGCCGCGACCAACCGCAACCTCGCCGACGAAGTGCGTGCCGGGCGCTTCCGTGCCGATCTCTATCACCGACTCAGCGTGTACCCGTTGCAGGTCCCGCCCCTCCGCGAACGCGGCCGCGACATCCTGCTGCTGGCCGGCTACTTCCTCGAACAGAACCGCCCGCGTCTGCGGGTGCGCAGCCTGCGCCTGGCGGCGGACGCCCAGGCTGCGCTGCTGGCCTACGATTGGCCGGGCAACGTGCGTGAACTGGAGCACCTGATCGGCCGCGCCGCCCTCAAGGCCCTGGCTGCCAATGGCGAGCGACCACGCATCCTCAGCATCGGCACCGCCGACCTGGACCTGCAGCCACGCCGCCCTGCTGAGCGACAGGCCGATGCCGTCGCCGCTCCCGGCGCCGCCGTGGACCTGCGCCAGGCCCTGGACGACTACCAGCGCCAACTGATCGCCGCCGCTTTGCAACGCAACCAGGACAACTGGGCCGCCGCCGCCCGCGACCTCGGCCTGGACCGCGCCAACCTGCATCGCCTGGCGCGCCGTCTCGGTCTCAAAAGCGCCACCTGAGAACCTGTTTACGCTCTCGCGAGCTAGAGCCATGCAAGGCCTCGGCGGCCCCACAAAAACAGGCGAGGACGCGGAGTTTACGAGTTGTAAATGAGCATTCCGAGCCTGTTTTTAACGCAGCAGAGCCGACGCGCAGCAGATCGTAAACAGGTTCTGAGCGCGCGACAGCCCGCACGTCACGGGGTTACGGCTGGACGGCCGAAGCCGCTTCGCTATAATCGCCGGCGTACGTTCCGGGAACTTGAAATGCGGAACGTTGCCTCAGGAAAACGGCTGCTCCTCGCAGCCCCTATAGGCGACCGTAGCAGCGAAAACCCTCCTTTTTCGCGTTGTCGCCGACCTGCCATAGCAAAGGAAACACAGTGACGAAAGACGAACTGCGCGCCGAACTGGAGCGTCAGGCGAAGCGTTATAAGGATATTTACGGCGGAGAAGTCACCACCTACGCCGCTCAACCGGACCCCGAGCGCAAGCCGTGGCGCAAGCGATCCAACCTTCTCGACCAGGCCTTCCAGAAAGAACTGGAGCGCATCGAGAAAGAAAAAGCCAAGAAAGAAGCCTCCGCGACCGACAATCCGGACTGAAAGCGGTTGCGCGGCATCCGCAGCCGCCTGCCTCTGGAAAAGCACCACGCCAGGCAATCGCGACTCGCTGCCCAACGTGGCATCACCGGAGTCAGCGCCGCTTGCCGCCCAGCAGCGAGCCCATCAGCCCTCGCGCCAACTGCCGCCCCAGTTGATTGGCCGCTTGGCGCAAGGCGGTCTTCATCACCTGGCCGGCGAGGCTGCCGATCAGGTCGCCGGCCATTTCGCCGAAACCGCCACCGCCCGCTCCCGTGCCGGCAGAAGGCTTCGACGCCGGAGCGGCCGAGGCTTCACTCGCTTTCGCCGCGCGGGCGGTGAGCATTTCATAGGCCGATTCGCGATCCACCGGTTTGTCGTAACGCCCACCCAAGGGTGACTGGCGGATGACTGCTGCGCGCTCGACCTCGCTCAACGGACCGATCCGCGATTGCGGCGGCGCGATAGCAACCCGCTCGACCATGGCCGGCGTGCCCTTCTCTTCCAGGGTCCCGACCAGCGCTTCGCCGATGCCTAGTTCGGTGAGCACGCTCAAGGCATCGAACGCCGGATTCGGCCGGAAACCTTCGGCCACCGCGCGCAGGGATTTCTGCTCCCTGGCGGTGAAGGCACGTAGGCCGTGCTGGATGCGCAGGCCAAGCTGGGCGAGGATCGGGTCCGGCAGGTCGGCGGGCGACTGGGTGACGAAATAGACGCCGACGCCCTTCGAGCGAACCAGCCGCACCACCTGTTCCAGGCGATCCTGCAACGCTTTCGGCGTGTCGGCGAAGAGCAGGTGCGCCTCGTCGAAGAACAGCGCCAGCAGCGGTTTATCCGCATCGCCGCGCTCCGGCAGTTGCTCGAACAGCTCGGCCAGCAGCCAGAGCAGGAAGGTGGCGTAGACCTTTGGCGCTTCGTGCACGAGGCGGCTGGCGTCGAGCAGATGGATACGGCCCCGACCCTCCGCCGTCGGCTGGAGGATGTCCTCCAGTTGCAGGGCCGGCTCGCCGAACAGCGCCTCGGCACCCTGCTGCTCCAGGGTCGCCAGCCGCCGCAACAACGCCTGGGCCGACGCCGAGGTGAACAGGGCGCTGTCGTCGCCGAGCAGGCTGTCGTCGTCCTTCAGATGATTGAGCAGTGCTTTCAAGTCTTTCAGGTCGAGCAGCAGCAGACCTTCGCGATCGGCCACCTGGAAGGTCGCATAAAGCGCCGCCTGCTGGCTGTCGGTGAGGCCGAGCAGATTGCCCAGCAGCAACGGTCCCATCTCGCTCAGGGTGGTGCGCAACGGATGGCCGCTCTGCCCGTGAACGTCCCACAGCGTCACCGGGTAGGCCTGCGGCTGGTGATTCAGCCAGGGCATGCCGGCGATGCGTTCGGCCACCTTGCCTTGAGGGGCTCCGGCGGCACCGAGGCCGCAGAGGTCACCCTTGATGTCGGCGGCGAACACAGCCACCCCGGCGTCGCTGAACGCTTCCGCGAGCCGTTGCAGGGTCACCGTCTTGCCGGTACCGGTGGCGCCGGCGATCAGGCCGTGGCGGTTGGCCAGTTTCAAGGCCTGGCCAACGGGTTGGCCGGCCGGGTCGGCTCCGAGCAGGAGCCTGTCAAGCATGGGCATCGTGCCCTCCTTTCCATTAAAGCTTTCTGACTGATCGGCCGATAAAGCGGTCATGACGCCAACCCCATCTGGCCGTCAGCGGCAAGGATGTCACAGTGGAGTCGTTCAAACTTCCGCATCCCAGCAGCTTTTCCCATGTGATCAGCTCGTCGTGCGCGAATAGAGAACGGGTTCGAAAGACGGGTGCCAGCTTCCTACCGGACATACAAAGAATGACCAATAACCTGAAGTTCAGCCACAAGATCCTACTCGCCGCCTCCCTGGTGGTCATCGCTGCCTTCACGCTGTTCACGCTGTACAACGATTACCTCCAGCGCAACGCCATCCGCGAGGACCTCGAGGGCTACCTCCACGAGATGGGCGAAGTGACCGCCAGTAACATCCAGAACTGGCTGTCCGGGCGCATCCTCTTGGTGGAAAGCACCGCCGAGGCGATCGCCAGCGACAGCGAGCCGGGCAAGGTCGTCAGCCTGCTGGAGCGCAAGTCGCTGACTTCCACCTTCAATTACACCTACCTCGGCACCGAAGACGGCAGCTTCACCATGCGTCCGGACGACCAGATGCCGGAAGGCTACGACCCGCGCACCCGCCCCTGGTACAAGGATGCGGTGGCCGCCGGCGGTTCGACCCTCACCGAGCCCTACGTGGACGCCGCTTCCGGCAAGCTGATCATCACCATCGCCACGCCGGCACGGCAGGGCAGCAGCTCGGTCGGCGTGGTCGGCGGCGACCTCAGCCTGGAAACCCTGGTGAAGATCATCAACTCCCTGGATTTCGACGGCATCGGCTATGCCTTCCTGGTCAGCGCTGACGGCAAGGTCCTGGTCCACCCGGACAAAGCCATGGTGATGAAGACGCTGCGCGATGTATTCCCGCAGAACACGCCGCGCATCAGCACCGACTTCAGCGAAGTCGAGCTGAACGGCGAGACGCGCATCCTCACCTTCACCCCGGTCGAAGGCCTGCCGTCGGTGCGCTGGTACATCGGCCTGTCCGTGGACAAGGCCAAGGCCTACTCCATGCTCAGCGAATTCCGCGCCTCGGCGATCGTCGCCACGGTGATCGCGGTGATCATCATCATCGCCCTGCTCGGCATGCTGATCCGAGTGCTGATGCAGCCGCTGCACGCCATGGGCCGCGCCATGCAGGACATCGCCCAGGGTGAGGGCGACCTGACCAAACGCCTGGCCATCCAGTCGCAGGATGAGTTCGGCGAACTGGCCACCGCATTCAACCGCTTCGTCGAGCGTATCCACGCGTCCATTCGCGAAGTCGCGGCCGCCACCGGCCAACTCAACCAGGTGGCCAAGCTGGTGGTGAACGCCTCCAACTCGTCGATGGCCAACTCCGACGAGCAGGCCAACCGCACCAACAGCGTCGCCGCGGCGATCAACGAGCTGGGCGCCGCCGCCCAGGAGATCGCGCGCAATGCCGCGGACGCCTCGCACCAGGCGTCCGACGCCCGCCACCAGGCCGAAGACGGCCGTCAGGTGGTGGAAAAGACCATCAAGGCGATGAACGAGCTGTCGGCCAAGATCAGTGCGTCCTGCGCCAACATCGAGGCGCTGAACAGCAAGACCGTGAACATCGGCCAGATCCTTGAGGTCATCAAGGGCATCTCCGAGCAGACCAACCTGCTGGCGCTCAACGCGGCCATCGAGGCGGCGCGTGCCGGGGAGGCCGGCCGTGGCTTCGCGGTGGTCGCCGACGAGGTACGTAACCTGGCGCACCGCACCCAGGAATCGGCCCAGGAAATCCAGAAGATGATCGAGGAGCTGCAGGTCGGCGCCCGCGAATCGGTTTCCACCATGACCGAGAGCCAGCACTACAGCGAAGAGAGCGTGCAGATCGCCAACCAGGCCGGCGAGCGTCTGGGCAGCGTGACCCAGCGTATCGGCGAGATCGACGGCATGAACCAGTCGGTGGCCACCGCCACCGAAGAGCAGACCGCGGTGATCGACTCGCTGAACATGGACATCACCGAGATCAACACGCTGAACCAGGAAGGCGTGGAAAACCTCCAGGCCACCCTGCGTGCCTGTGGCGATCTGGAACAGCAGGCCACCCGCCTGAAGCATCTGGTGGACAGCTTCCGCATCTGACCCGACGCCGGTGCGCCTCGTCTCTGCGGAGCGGGGCGCACCAACTGCTCCTCCCGCGCACCGCAGCCTCTTTCCCCGACCAGACAAAACTCCCACCTGCTCGGCGCCCGCATACCACCCTCTGCCTCTCCGCCTCGTTACCCTGCACTACGCTTTCTTTCAGGCGGATCAAGGAGTCGACCCTCGGAAAAAGCCCATCCTCAAGGCCTTCCGATAGCCAGCGGAACGAACATACGCACCCGTCAGCGGTCCACTTCTTGGCTAGCGGCCTGTTTGGCCGGTTCGGCCCCGTCGTTGCGGCATCCGGGCCCGGTGCTGCATCGGAGCGGACCTTGTCCGCCACGGCACCTCGCTTCGGCCTTTCGCCGCCGACGCCGGTCGACGAACCTGCCGTACGGGCCCCTGGCAGACACGCTCAGTCAGAGGAAGCTTCGAAAGTGCACATCGCTGATATGACCATGTTCTACGCCCCGGCCAGCGGAGGGGTGCGCACTTATCTGGATGCCAAACACCGCCGCCTGTGGCGCTATCCGAATGTCCGCCACAGTGTGCTGATTCCCGGCGCACGGTACTGCCAGCATGGCGGTATCCATGAAGTGCCTGCCCCGGCCCTGCCCTTCGGCCACGGCTATCGTTTTCCGATCCGTCGCGGCCCCTGGCGCAAGGTATTGCGTACCCTGCGGCCGGATCTCATCGAGGTGGGCGACCCCTACCTCACCGCCTGGGCCGCCCTGGACGCGCGCCGGCACCTGGACGTCCCGGTGATCGGCTTCTACCACTCGGACCTGCCGCTGCTGGTGAGCAACCGCATGGGCGTCTGGTTCGGCAACAATGTGGATGCCTACGTCGGCAAGCTGTACGGCCATTTCGACCGGGTGCTCGCGCCCAGCCGGGTCATGGCGGAGAAGCTGCTTCGCCTCGGCGTCCGCGATGTCCATGTCCAACCCCTAGGCGTGGATTTGGAGACCTTCCAGCCGAGCCGCCGTGACCCGCAACTGAAGCGCGAACTGGGCCTTGCGGACGACAGCCGCCTGCTGATCTTCGCCGGCCGCGGTTCGCGGGAAAAAAACCTGCCGGTGCTGCTCGATTGCGCCCGCCACCTGGGCGAGCCGTACCATCTGCTGCTGGTCGGCTCGCACATGCCGACGCGCGTACCGCGCAACGTCTCGGTGATCGACCACTTCTGCAACGCCGACGAAGTCTCCCGGCTGATGGCGAGCAGCGACGCCCTCCTCCATGCCGGCGACCAGGAAACCTTCGGCCTGGTGGTTCTCGAAGCCATGGCCAGCGGTATCCCGGTGGTCGCGGTGCGCGCCGGGGCGCTGGCGGAGATCGTCCCGGAAAGCTGCGGCGAGCTGTGCAAACCCAACGACGGCGCGGCGATGGCCAACGCCGTGCGGGCGCTGTTCGAACGGGACGTGGAACAGCTCGGCCGCCAGGCCCGCCAGCATGTCGAACGCCAGCATGGCTGGGATACCGTGGTGCATGGCCTGCTCGGGCATTACCAGGCGGTGCTCGGCGTTACCCCCGAGCGGATCGCGCGCCATGCCTGAACGCAGCCTGCAATTGGTCCTGCACGATGTCGCACCGGAAACCTGGCCGGATTACCGCGGCTTCATCGAGGCGGTGGACCGGCTGGGCCAGGTCCCCATCACGTGGCTGGTGGTGCCGAACTTCCATCGGCGCAATCCGCTGGAGCGAGACGACGGCTTTCGCCGCCTGCTGGACGAACGCCTGGCACGCGGAGACGAACTGGTGTTGCACGGCTATTTTCACTGCGACGACGGGCCACCTCCGCGCACGCCGCGGCAATACGTCATGCGCCGCCTGTACACCTGGGAGGGCGAGTTCTATGCGCTGGACCACACCCAGGCCCGTGCCCGCCTGGAAGCCGGCGTCGAGCTGTTCCAGCGCTTCGACTGGCCGTTGCGAGGCTTCGTTGCGCCGGCCTGGCTGATGAGCCAGGGCACCCGCCAGGCACTCCGTGAGCTGGGTTTCAGCTACACCAGCACGCCCAACCACCTCTACCGGTTGCCGGACTTCACCCCGATCGAAGCCCCCGGCCTGGTCTGGAGTGCCCGTAGCGCTTGGCGGCGCCGGTTATCCTGGGCGGTCAACCGGAGCCGCGAACAGGTGTTGCAACAGGCCGAAACACTGCGCCTCGGCCTGCATCCAGTGGACATGCGCCATGGGTTGTCGCGGCAGTATTGGCTGGATGCCCTCGAGCGCCTGCTGGAGAGCGGGCGCGAACCGCTGACCAAGTCGGTCTGGCTGGCACGACGCTGGTTGGCGACCCCATGAAGCGCCTGCTCTGGCTGCTGCCCTGCCTGCTGATCGCCCTGCTGATTCCGTTTCTGCTGGGGGGCAGCGACATGTGGCAGCGGCTGGCCAGCTTTCCCTCGCAACTGCTGCTGGCCATGCTCGGGATGATCCTGCTCTGCTGGCTGCTCAACGCCATGCGCCTGCGCCTGCTGCTGGCCGAACGCGCCCGGCAACTGGGCCGGATAAAGAGCATCGGCGTGGTCATGGCCACCGAATTCGCCATCTGCGCCACGCCCGGCGGAACCGGCGGACCTCTGACCCTGATGGCGCTGCTGGCGCGCAACGGCATCCGCCCGGCACGCAGCAGCGCGCTGTTCGCCATCGACCAATTGAACGACCTGCTATTTTTCTTCTGCGCCTTCGCCGGCATCCTGCTGTATGGCCTGTTCCACCGGCTGACACCCAATCTGGAGAACATGCTCGGCCTCAGCGCCGTGCTGTTGCTGGCTGGCTTCGCCGCGATCATCGCTTTGGCTCGCTATCACCGCGCCCTGATCCGTGGGAGCGGCCACCTGCTGGCACGCTTGAAAGTACGCCGGGCGCGGCGCATTCATCTGGCGCGCAAGCTGCTGCATTTCCGCGATGCCTTGCGCGACAGCCTCAACCTGCCGCGCCGACGGCTGGCGCTGATCTTCCTGCTCACCTCCGCACATTGGGGGCTGCGCTTCAGCGTGCTGTACCTGGCGCTCTACGGGCTGGGCGCCGATATCCAGTGGGCTTGGACCTTCCTGATTCAGATGCTCGCACTCAGCGCCGGCCAACTGAGCCTGCTGCCTGGCGGCGTGGGTGGGACGGAGCTGACCTCGGCCGCCCTGCTCGCCCCGCTGGTGGGCAAGTCCACCGCCGCGGCGGCGATCCTGATCTGGCGGGCGATCACCTACTACTTTTATCTGCTGGCCGGCGGGCCGGCGTTCCTGCTGCTCGCCGGACGTCCCTTCCTGCGCCGCCTGATGCGTTTACGCGGCGGTTGAAGGCGGATCGCCGTCCGTTTTCCCGTCAGGTTCGGCAGGCGGCTGGTCAGAATGGAGGGAGCGCCACAGCGCCTCGGCACCGGGGAATTCGGTGCCGTCCTCGTCGCGTAGCGCTTTCGGGTCGTAGCGGCGGACACAGCCTTCGCCCAAGGTTGGCGGTGGGTGCGAAGTGGCGCGGTCGAGCGGGTCTTTCATAGCGATCGCCTGGGGACATGACGGTGAGAGGGTAGCACCCCTGCCGGATACCGTTCGGCAGCTACCCAGAACGAGCGAGCGGCCCCCGCAGTCCAATGCGCGTCGCAGTGCTTGCCGATTACGTGTGAAAGACTGCTGCACCCCTCCGAAGTCCAGGGTTTCCAGCGCTCCGAGTAGTGTCGTTCTACGGACCATACGCTCGCGGCACTGCTTGGCTCCCCGACAGGAGGTCTCCGACCATGAAAGCCGTGCTCTGCGCATCCACCCTGCTGGCCCTCGTTTGCAACGTCCACGCCACCACCTTCTTCGTCAACAAGACCCAGGACACCTTCGACGGCGTCTGCGATGCCGATTGCTCCCTGCGCGACGCCATCCAGGCGGCGAACGTCAATGCGGGCGAGGATGTCATTCGCCTGCAAGGCACCACCTACCACATCAGTATCCCCACCACGCTCCAACCCGTCGGCGAAGACGACGACATCGACCCGGAGGTGGACGAGGACGACAACCAGGTCGGCGACCTGGATATCGCCGACGACCTGAAGATCATCGGCAGAAGCGGAACGCGCCTCGATGCCAACTACGTCTACCGCGTCCTCGAGGTGCTTCCCGGCGCCCGGGTGAAATTGCAAGATCTGGAAATCCGCCGCGGTTGGGTCCCGGAAGCCGGCGGTGGCATCGCCAATGGCGGGACCCTGACGCTGCTGCGGGTGCGCGTCGCCGAGAACCGTTCGGCCAGCCGTTATTACTTCGGCAAGGGCGGCGGCATTTTCAACGAAGGTGTGCTCGAACTACGGCGTTCGGAGATCGCGGACAACTTCGTCAACGGTGGTGAAGGCAGCGATGCCCGCGGAGCCGGCCTGTTCAATACCGGAAACCTGCTGATGAGCGATTCGATGGTCCGCGACAACATCGCGCATGACGACGGAGACTCCGGTGCCGGCGCCGGACTCTACAACCGCGGGCAGGCGACAATCAGACGCTCGCTGTTCACCGGCAACGTCGGCGAATACCACGGCCACGGCGGTGCGATTCTGAATGTCGAAGGCGCCAGGCTGACGCTGGAAAACACGACGATCAGCGACAACCACTCCGGCATGCAGGGCGGCGGCGCCCTGGCCAATGGCGAGCGCATGGACTGGGAATGGGAGAAGCCGGGAGAAATCCACCTGACCAACGTGACCATCGCGGAAAACGAGAACGGCGGTCTCTTCAACGCCGGCCGGGCGACCTGGATCAACACCTTGATCGCCAGCAATTACCAAGGCCCGCTACCCAATACCCGCAACTACTACGCCGGAACGAACTGCGAGAACCACGGACAGTTCCAGACCACGCAGGTTTCGGTACTGCTCGGCAATGACGGCAACTGCGTCGGCGACATCCTGGTGGACAACGGCACGGTGCTGAACTTCGTGCTGTACCCGCTGGCCAACAATGGCGGACCGACGCCCACCCATGCGCTGCGCCCCGGCCCCTATGCCATCGACACCTCGGTGGCCCGCTGCCCGATGCACGATCAACGCGGCGCACTGCGCCCGGTGGACGGTAACGGCGACGGCTCGGCAATCTGCGATATCGGGGCCTTTGAGCATCAGCCCGACGATTCGCTTTAAATCATCCGCCGCAATGACGCCGGCAGAGCCTTTTCAGCTGGCGATCTGTTCGCCCTGGTCATGCTGGGCGAACTCCTTCACCGCGCGGAGCACGTCGTGCCGGCTGATCTGCCCGACCAGCCGGCCGTCCTCCACCACCGGGAAGCGGCGCCGACGGCCGCGCAGGAAGCGCTCGGACACTTCGATGATGTCCGCCTCGGGGGAGATGGTCTCCACCTCGGTGGTCATATAGCCGCTGACCGTGACCGTCCCGCCCACGGACTCGTAGTAGGCGCCGGAGAGGATGCCGCGCAGGCAGTCGCCCTCCGACAACAGGCCGATCAGGTGCCCCTGGGAGTCGACCACCGGCGCGCCGGAAATGCGGTGCTCCAGCAGACGGTTGATGGCGGTGAACAAATCCGTATCGGAACGGAAGGTCACCAAGTGACGGGTCATGTAGTCCCGGACCTTGATTGACTTGAGCATGGACGAACTCCTCTGTCGTACGCCGACCGGCGCACGCCAGCAAGTTCAGTCGAAAACCACCGTCTTGTTGTCGTGCACCAGAACCCGGTCTTCCAAGTGATAGCGTAGCCCACGTGAGAGCACCATCTTCTCCACATCCTTGCCGAGGCGAACCATGTCCTCGACGCTGTCGCGGTGGGTCACGCGCACCACGTCCTGCTCGATGATCGGGCCGGCGTCCAGCTCCTCGGTAACGTAGTGGCAGGTGGCGCCGATCAGCTTCACGCCCCGCAGAGAGGCTTGGTGATAGGGTTTTGCGCCGACGAAGGACGGCAGGAAGCTGTGGTGGATGTTGATCACCCGGTGAGCGAATTCGCGGCACAGTTGCGGCGGCAGGATTTGCATGTAGCGGGCCAGCACCACCACATCCGCGCGATATTCGCCGACCAGTCGCGATACCTCGGCGAACGCCGTCTCCTTGTCGTGCGGCACCACCGGGACATGGTGATAGGGAATGCCATGCCACTCCACCATGCTGCGCAGGTCGTCATGGTTGGCAATGACGCAGGGAATCTCGCAATCCAGCTCGCCGCTGTGCCAGCGGTGCAGCAAATCGGCCAGGCAATGGGATTCGCGGCTGGCCATCAGCACCACGCGCTTTTTCACCGCCGAATCGGTGATCCGCCATTCCATGGAAAACTCCCGGGCAATGGGCGAGAACGCCTGGCGGAAACCATCGAGATCGAAAGGCAGGGAGTCCGCGCGGATTTCGTGGCGCATGAAGAACCACCCGCTCTGGTTGTCCGAGTGATGACTGGCCTCGGTGATCCAGCCGTTATAGGTGGCCAGGAAGTTACTGACCTTGGCGACGATACCGACGCCGTCCGGACAGGCGATGACCAGCCGAAAAGTGCGCATGCGGAAACTCCAGAAACTTCACGAAAGGCGCCATTCTAGCCAGAGCCCCGGAAAACTTCAGTAATCCCGCGCATCTTCCGGTTCGCCCCGATTGGCCAACCTGGGACCGCACCGTGAATCGCCAGGTAATTGTCGGTACGCAATGTCGCCCTGCCGGCTTGAGTTAGTTCTCCGAAAAGCGCCGCAGGCAGCGATTTTAATTCAGAGATTTACCAGGCCCCGGCAAACTTCGAACGATGAATTCAAGCAAAACATTTCAAACATGTTTACTTGATCAAACTGCGTGACTATTATTGCTGCCAATAGCTCTTGTCGAACCACCGAATGAAGGATTACCCCATGTCGCTGATCAATGAATACCGCGCAACAGAAGAAGCCATCAAGGAACTCCAAGAGCGCCTGAAAAGCCTGTCGCAAGACGACAAACTGAAAAAGGAACTGGAGTTCGAAAGCAAACTCCGCGACCTGATGGGCGAGTATCAGAAATCCCTGCGCGATATCATCGCCCTGCTCGACCCGGATGCCAAACTGAGCAAAGCGCCGCGCACCGGCAAAGCAGCGCCCACCGGCGGCAAGCGCGCCCGCAAGGTCAAGCAATACAAGAACCCGCACACCGGTGAAGTCATCGAAACCAAAGGCGGCAACCACAAGACCCTGAAAGAGTGGAAAGCCAAGTGGGGCGCCGATGAAGTGGAAAGCTGGGCCACCCTGCTCGGCTGATATCGGCGATCTCTCCGCCTCGAAAAACGCCAGCTTCGCTGGCGTTTTTTATGGGCGCGTCATGACGCCCGCTCCTCGACTCGGGAATTGCCTGAATCGAGCCCACAATTTATCCGACCGACATACCTAGCGGGTCGTCCAAACCGACGGCGACATAACGCTCGCGTAGTTTTCGGACATATTCACGCCACTCCGCCAGCACCTGCTGCTGCGCCGGAGCGCAGTTACCCCAGTACTGCAGCAATGCCGTCTCGAAATTCTCCAGGGTATTGGGTGCTCCGAATTCGGGGTGGTTCAGACGCTGCCAGCAGAAATTCCGCCAGCGCACTTGCTCATCCGCCGACAAAGTTTCAGGAAAGTTGCGTGCACGGTAACGGAACAGCAACTCGGGCAAGCGGCTATCGTCGAATGGCCATCCTTCCCTGGCCAGTCTTTGCGGATCGGCACAACGCACTTGTTCGCAGAGTCGCCGATCGCGGTCGGCAAGAAACCCCGAATATAACTGCTGTTCCGGGTCCTCGCAGGGAGCGAAATCTTCCGTGCCATACAGCGATAACAACTTGTCGCGCCAGACCGCCTGCTTTTCCTTCAGCATTTCGGCACGGGACGAACATAACTCCATGTCCAGTTGCAATCGTTCCTTGTCTTGCTCGCGCAATACATTCAACGGGGCAACGACCGGGCAGCGATTCACATGCAATAACTTCAGCGGTATCGGAAGTTCGCCATCGGCCAACTCTTCGCGACGGGTGTAGAGCCGCTGGCGCAGGCTCTCCGCATCCAGCTCCAGCAACGGCTGCGGATCGGCCTGGAGGTCGCAGACGATCAAGGCATTGCGATTGCGCGGATGCCAGGCCAGTGGCAGCACCACCGCCAGGCAATGGCGACTCATGGAAAAACGTCCGGATATATGCACCAGCGGTTGCAGCAGGCGAACCTGCTCGAGCACCTGATGTTTGCTTCGCAGCCGGTACAGGTAGTCATACAGCTTCGGTTGCCGCTCTCGCAGCAGCCGCGCCAGGGCGATGGTCGCGCGGACATCGGAAAGCGCATCGTGGGCCTGCCCATGCTCGATGCCGTTGGCAGCGGTCAGGCGCTCCAGCTTGAGCGTCACCCGCCCGTCTTCTTCAGGCCAGGCGATACCTTCCGGACGCAGGGCATAGGCTGTCCGCACCAGATCGATGAGGTCCCAGCGGCTGTTGCCGCCTTGCCATTCACGCCCGTAGGGGTCGAAAAAATTGCGATAGAGACTGTAGCGGGTGACTTCGTCGTCGAAGCGCAGGGTGTTATAGCCGGCACCGCAGGTCCCGGGGCTGGCCAGCTCGGCATGTATGCGGGCCATGAACTCGGCCTCGCAGAGCCCCTTGTCCGCCAGCCGGGCGGGGGTGATCCCAGTCACCAGGCAAGCCGCCGGATGCGGCAGGATGTCGTCACTCAGACGGCAGTAAAGGTTGAGCGGTTCGCCGATTTCATTGAGCGCTTCGTCGGTACGAATACCCGCACCCTGCAACGGACGATCGCAACGCGGGTCGATGCCAGTGGTTTCGTAGTCGTACCAGAAGATGCTGGAAGTCACTGTCGCGTCCTTAGGCTGATGAACCGCGCAGTCTAACACCGGCTATTCTTGCGAAACCTGCGACGCATAGAGGTGAAAAACATGATGTTGCGCACAGGTCCGGAAGGCTTGGCCTTGCCGGCCACCTGCCAGTATGGCTAGCATGACCGCGCCTGGACGTTAATATTCAACACGGATGACCCATCATGAGCGACACTCTCGCACAAAACCCCTACGCATCTCCCTCCAGCAACCTGCAGGAAATCCCGGCCAACGGGCAGGTCCCCACCGTCGAAGAAGCCCTGCGCCGCGGCTACGACTTCAGCATCGGCGATCTGCTGAGTGAAGCCTGGCAACGCACCAAAGGCACCAAGGGCATCATTCTCGGCGGTTTCATCATTTTCTACGTCGTGATGTTCGTGGCGATGACCGTCGTCGGCTTCGTCTTCGGCCTCGTGGGCATGATGAATCCAGACAGCCTGGGCGCCATGATCGTCGGGCAACTGGTAGTGACCATCATCGCCACTGCCGCAACCTATCCGTTCCTGGCGGGTATCAACATGGTCGGCATCCGCCGTGCCGCCGACCAGCCGGTGACGTTCAACGAGATCTTCAGCCACTTCGGCCGTACCGTCCCGCTGATCGTCGCAGGTCTCCTCATGTTGCTGCTCATCTATGTCGGCATGTTCCTGCTGATCATTCCGGGCATCTACCTGAGCGTTGCCTACATGCTCGCCCTGCCGCTGGTGGTGGAGCGCGGCCTGTCACCCTGGCAGGCGCTGGAAGCCTCCCGCAAGGCGATCAGCCAGCATTGGTTCAAATGTTTCGGCCTGTTCCTGCTTCTCGGCCTGATCCTCAGCCTGAGCGCCATCCCACTGGGTATCGGCCTGATCTGGACCATTCCGCTTTTCGTAGTGAGCATCGGGGTCCTGTATCGCACCATCTTCGGTGTGCTGCCGGTCAAATAACGAACCCGCCCTACCGGGCCGCCAGGCGGCCCGGTTGATTTCCCGGCCCGCTGCTGGCTAGCATCGGGCTTTCCCAGACGCAGTCAGCCGATGCCCCTTACCCCCTCCGTCGCCAGCTCAACACCAGCGCGAGACGAACCCCTGGATACCCGTTTCCATGTGGAAACCCCGGAAGGCATCGATCTGGTCCTGCGTCCCGCCAGCCTGGTTCCACGCGCCCTCGCCTTCACCATCGACCTGGGCATCCGCGGCGTCATCCTGCTGGTCATGTTCGTGGTGCTCGGCCTGTTCGGCCAACTCGGCATGGGCCTCGGGACCATCCTGCTATTTCTGGTCACCTGGTGGTACATGGTGCTGTTCGAAGTGCTCAACCAGGGACGCTCACCGGGCAAACAGTTGCTCGGCCTGCGCGTGGTGCACGACGACGGAACTCCGATCGGTTGGGCGGCTTCGCTGACACGCAATCTGCTGCGCTTCGTGGACATTCTGCCGTTCGGTTACACCCTGGGCATCCTCAGTTGCCTGAATCACCCTGCCTTCAAACGTCTCGGCGACATGGCTGCCGGCACCCTGGTGGTCTACCGGGAAGAAATGCCGGCCCGCCCGCAATTGCCGGAAGCTTCGCCGCTGCGTGCGCCCTTCCCGCTCAGCCTGGCCGAGCAACGTGCGATGCTCGGTTTTGCCGAGCGCCAGGCCGGTCTCTCCGCGGCTCGCCGCACGGAGCTGGCCAGCCTCCTGGCCGAGCCGTTGGATGTGCCCGCCGAGCAGGCAGAAGCGCAGATCAACGGTATCGCCCGCGGTCTGCTGGGGCCGGTATGAAACAGAGCCTGTTCGAAAAAAGGTACGAAGCCGACTGGCAGCGCTTTGCCAGTCTGTTGGAAGCGCTCGAACGCGGCAAGGCCGACGGCCAGACGAGTCTTGGCTTTTCCGCCGAGTACCGACGTATCTGCCAGCACCTCGCCCTGGCCCAGGCAAGGGGCTACAGCAGCCACCTCATCGATCACTTGCAGCAGATGGCCATGCGTGGTCACCAGCAGTTCTACCGGCACCGCAGCCATCTCGGTGCCAGCATCCTAAGCTTCCTGCTCGGTGGATTTCCACGCCTCGTCAGGGCCGAATGGCGCAGCGTGACCGTCGCCAGCCTGTTGTTCTTCGGCAGCCTGATCGCCATGGGCGTGCTGGTCTATCTGTTCCCAGACCTGATCTACAGCCTGGTGGACCCGGCCCAGGTCAGCGAAATGGAATCCATGTACGACCCCGATGCCCGCCGGCTCGGCCGCTTCGGCGAACGGGACTCCGGCGACGACTGGATGATGTTCGGCTTCTACATCATGAACAACATCGGCATCGCCTTTCAGACGTTCGCCAGCGGCCTTCTGTTCTGCCTCGGCAGCGTCTTCTTCCTGCTGTTCAACGGACTGACCATCGGTGCGGTAGCCGGACGGCTGAGCGAAATCGGCTATGGCGAGACATTCTGGTCGTTCGTCATCGGTCATGGCGCCTTCGAGCTGACCGCCATCGCCCTGGCCGGGGCCGCCGGCCTCAAGCTCGGCTGGGCGCTGCTGGCTCCGGGGCGCCTGCCACGCGGGGAAGCCTTGCGCCTTGCCGCCGGCAAGAGCATCCAACTGGTCGCCGGCGTGATCCTGCTGCTGCTCATCGCCGCCTTCATCGAAGCCTATTGGTCATCGATGACCTACACCACACCCTTGATCAAGTACCTGGTCGGTACCGGGCTGTGGCTGCTGGTCCTCGGTTATTTCCTCTTTGCCGGACGCCAGCATGCGCCTGACTGATGCCAGCGTCGCCATTCGCCCCCGTAGTGCCTGGGAAGCGCTGGACCTCGGCGTTCTGCTGGCGCGCCGGCATGCCGGCCTGCTCATGGTCAGCTGGGCACTGTTCACCCTGCCGATATTCCTCCTGCTCAGCCTCGCACTGTGGCGATATCCCGGTTGGGCGATCTTCCTCTTCTGGCTGTTCAAGCCCGCCTACGAACGGCTGCCGCTGCACATTCTTTCCCGCGCATTGTTCGGCGACACGCCTACGCTCAAGGAAGCGCTGAAGGCCCTGCCGCGCCTGTTGAAACCGCAACTGCTGGCCAGCGTCACCTGGCGCCGTTTCAGCCCGACCCGCAGCTTCGACCTGCCGGTGCTCCAACTCGAAGGACTGTCCGGCCAGGCACGCAGTCAGCGCCTGGTGGTGCTCGGCCAGCGCGACGCCGGCGCCGCGAGCTGGCTGACCGTCGTCGGCATGCACCTGGAAGGTGCCCTCTGTTTCGGCCTCATCGCCCTGCTCTACATGCTGCTACCCCAGCAGTTGGTCGTGGACATGGACTGGCAGAAACTGGTCGAGGCCGCCTCCGGCGACTGGCTCTGGCTGGACCACCTGTCCAACCTGATCTACGCCCTGGTGCTGATCGCCTGGGAACCGGTCTATGTCGCCTGCGGCTTCACCCTCTACCTGAACCGCCGCACCGCGCTGGAAGCCTGGGACATCGAACTGGCCTTCCGCCGCTTGCGCCAGCGCTTGACGGGCATCGCCTACGCTGTGCTGCTGGCCTTCGGCGTTCTGCTCGTCCAGCCCTCCGAGCGCGCCTGGGCGGCGCCCGACCAGGCACCGGCAACCGAGGAGAAGGACCCGCAGGGGCCGGAAGCGGATCGCCTGCTTCGCCAGCCGTTGACCAGCAAGGCCGCCCAGGAAAGCATCCATGCCCTGCTCGACCAGCCGCCCTTCGAAAACCGCGAAACCGTTACCCGCTGGCGTTTCGGCGAAGAAAAGAAACCCGAGAAGCTGACCAAGCAGGACGTCGAGGGCTTCGCGAAGCTGCTCAAAGGGCTCCTCAACCTGGCCGAATTCTGGAAGAGCCTCGACACCGTGGCGCTGGTTCTCGAGGTCCTGCTCTGGACAGCCATCCTCAGCCTGCTCGCCTGGATCGTCTGGCGTTATCGTGATTGGCTGGCAGCCTTTGCCGGGCGAGTCGGCCTGCCCGTACGCCTCGAACGGCAGATACCGAACCAGTTGTTCGGCCTGGAAATCGCCCCTGAGAGCCTGCCAGACGACGTCGCCAGTGAAGCCGAACGGCTCTGGGCCGAACAGCCGCGAGCGGCTCTGGGTCTGTTGTACCGCGCGCTGCTCAGCCAACTGCTGCACACCCATCGCCTGCCACTCAAGGCTTCCCATACCGAAAGCGAAGTGCTCAGGCTCGTGGGTCAGTTGGAACAGTCCGAGCTGGAGTCATACAGCCAACTCCTGACCGCGCAGTGGTTGAATCTCGCCTACGGCCATCGATTGCCCGAGCAGACCCTGCGCGACAGGCTTTGCGACGGCTGGCGCCAGTTGTTCGGCCAGGAGGTCAAGGCATGAGCCGGCGCGGGACGTTCATCCTGGGCACAATCCTATTGTTCCTGATGGGCTTGCTGGCCATCTATCTGCTTGGCAAGGCCGAGCCCTATGAGGAAACCATCAAGCACGGCCCGTCGCCCGAGGTGAAAGCCAATCCCTATCTCGCGGCCGAGCACTTTCTTCGCCGCCAGAACATCAGGGTGAACCGCGCCGACGGTCTGGAGGGGCTTGCAACCCTGCCCAGCCAGGGTCAGACCCTGCTGTTCCTCGGCGATCGCGAAAACATGACGCCCCGCCAGGCCGAACGCTTGCTGCAGTGGACGGCCAAAGGCGGCCATCTGCTGTTTGTCGCCGAGCGGCTTTATGACGAGGATGACGGCAAGAGCGGCGACCTGCTTCTCGATCAACTGGGCATCCAGCAGTACCTCGCCGAGGACCTCGACGAAGAGGAAGAAGGCAATGAAACGCCGGAGTCTCCGGCCGTCGGAGATGAAACACCCGAGACTGCCGAAGCGCCCGACGAAGAACCCTATCCGGAGCTGACCAAGCTGTATCTGGAAAACGAGGAAGCACCCGCCTATCTCTCGTTCGATACCGACTACCACCTCTACGACTCGCAGAACCGCGCCCATGCCTGGGCCAACAGCGGCAATGCGACGCACATGCTGCAGCTCTACCACGGGGATGGCCTGATCACGGTCCTGACCGACAGCTGGATCTGGCAGACCCGCGACATCGACAAATACGACAACGCCTGGTTGCTCTGGTACCTGACCCAGGACAGCGACGTCACGCTGATCTACAGTACCGACCGCACCGATCTGTTCAGCCTGCTGCTGCGCCATTTCCCGGAGGCGCTGACAGCACTGGCCCTGCTCATCGGCTTCGGCCTCTGGTCCGCCGGCCTGCGCCAGGGTCCACTGCTCGCGCCGGTCAGCCGTTCGCGTCGACAACTGGAGGAACACTTGCGCGGCAGCGCCGATTTCCTGCTCCGCCGCAACGGCCAACAAAGCCTGCTGCAAGGCTTGCAGCAGGACATCCTGCGCCGCGCACGACGTCGGCACCCGGGTTTCGAACGGCTCGCCGTGGCCGATCAGTGGCAGGTCCTGGGCCGCCTGACCCGCCTGCCGTCCAGCACCATCAGTCAAGCCATGCGACCGCTACCGGCCCAACGGTTGAGCGCCGCCGATTTCACCCGCCAGGTCGCCCACCTGCAAAATCTCAGGAATGCCCTATGAGCGAACAAACGCCCGAACAAGCCAATAGCGCCCCTGCCAGCCCCGCCGCGCCCAATGCAGCCTCTCAGCGTCAGCGTGCCAGCCAGTTGGCCCAGGCCCTGCGCCAGGAGCTGCAGAAGGCGGTGATCGGCCAGCAGGCGGTGATCGACGATGTGCTGACGGCGCTGATCGCCAGCGGACATGTGCTGGTCGAGGGCGTACCGGGGCTCGGCAAAACGTTGCTGGTACGCGCCCTGGCCCGCTGCTTCGGAGGCGAGTTCGCCCGCATCCAGTTCACTCCTGACCTGATGCCCAGCGATGTCACCGGCCATGCCGTCTACGACCTGCAGAGCGAACAGTTCAAGCTGCGCAAGGGGCCTGTGTTCACCAACCTGCTGCTGGCCGATGAGATCAACCGCGCGCCGGCCAAGACCCAGGCGGCCCTGCTCGAAGTCATGCAGGAACGCCAAGTGACCCTGGAGGGCCGTGCCCTGGCGGTTCCGCAACCATTCCTGGTACTGGCCACGCAGAACCCGATCGAGCAGGAAGGCACCTACCCGCTGCCCGAGGCCGAACTCGATCGCTTCATGCTCAAACTGCGCATGGACTACCCGGAAGCCAGCGAAGAACTCGCCTTGGTTCGTCAGGTCACCCGCTCGGCCAAGGCTGACATGTTGGAAGTGACGCCCCTACGTACTTTGTTGCAGGCCAAGGATGTCCTGGCCTTGCAGAAGATCGCCAGCGACCTGCCCCTCGACGAACAGGTGCTGGACTACGCCGTGCGCTTGACCCGGGCGACCCGCAGCTGGCCGGGCCTGGCCATGGGCGCCGGGCCACGGGCCTCCATTGCCCTCGTTCGCGGCGGACGCGCCCGCGCCCTGCTGCGCGGTGGCGAGTTCGTGATCCCGGACGATATCAAGGGCTGCGCCCTGGCCGTGCTGCGCCATCGCGTACGGCTGGCACCGGAGCTGGATATCGAGGGGCTCTCGGTGGATCAGGTCCTGCAGCAGCTTCTCGATCAGGTACCGGCACCGCGTCTATGAGCGGTTCCTTGTCAGGCATTTCAGGGCGAATCGAACCGACATGAAGCCATCACGCACATTGCTGGTGCTGCTCGGTGCGCTGCTGGCGCTCGCCATCCTGCTCGGCACGCTGCATGCCCTGGCCATCAAGCTACCGCAGACGCTGGCCCTGATCTGGTGGGGCGCCCTCTGCGCACTGCTGCTGGCGGCCGTCGCCGATGCGCTCTGGCTACGCCGGTTGCCCATTCCCCGGGCTGAACGCCTGCTGCCCGGCAACCTGCCGCTGGGTCGCTGGAGCGAAGTACGGCTGAGCCTGCATCATGATTTTTCACAGCCCACCGTCATCGAAGTGTTCGATCACGTCCCCGACGGCATGGCCCTCGAATACCTGCCGCAGCGCGTCGAGCTACGCCCCGGCGAACGGACCGACTTCGGCTATCGCGTCCGCCCCTTGGCGCGTGGTCATTTCCACTTCCCCCGCTGCGAGCTGCTGCTTCCCAGCCCGCTGCGCCTCTGGCATGGCCGCCGCTACTTGGAGCTGCCCGGCGAGACCCGCGTCTACCCGGACTTCGCCCGCCTCTATGGCGCCCAGCTGATGGCCGTGGACGACTGGCTGAGCCAGCTCGGTGTCCGTCAGCGGCCACGGCGCGGCCTGGGCCTGGAGTTCCATCAGTTACGCGAATTCCGCGATGGCGACAGCCTGCGGCAGATCGACTGGAAGGCCACGGCGCGGAAACGCATGCCGATCGCCCGGGAATACCAAGACGAACGCGACCAGCAGATCGTCTTCCTGATCGACTGCGGCCGGCGCATGCGCAGCCAGGATGGCGAACTGGCGCATTTCGACCACGCGCTCAACGCCTGCCTGCTGCTGAGCTATGTGGCTCTCCGCCAGGGCGACGCCGTGGGGCTGGCCACCTTCGCTGGCGTCCAGGATCGCTACTTGGCCCCAGTGAAAGGCCCGGCCCAACTGAACGTCTTGTTGAATGCGGTCTATGACTTGCAGAGCACCCGACTGCCGGCGGATTTCTCCGCGGCCGTCGACAAACTGCTCGCCCGACAGCGACGGCGGGCCCTGGTCGTGCTGGTGACCAACCTGCGAGACGAGGATGACGAAGAACTGCTCAACGCGGTCAAGCGGCTCGGTCGCCAACACCGCGTGCTGATCGCCAGCCTGCGGGAGGAAGTGCTCGACAGCCTGCGCCAAACGCCGGTGCAACACTACGAGCAGGCGTTGGACTACTGCGGTGCCGTGGATTACCTGAACGCCCGCGCCAGCCTGCACGAGCGCCTCACGGCACATGGCATGCCGGTTCTGGATGCGCGACCGAGCCAGCTCGGCCCTGAACTGGTCAGCCGTTACCTGGCCTGGAAGAAGGCCGGCGTCCTGTAGCGCCCTCTTGTGAAAGACGAAAGCCGGACAAGTCCGGCTTTTTTCTTGGCTCAGGCCGAAGCGGCTAGCGGACGAAAGGTGAAGTAATAACGCAGGGCTTCGACCAGTTCGACATACTCCGGTGGCGGGACCACCAGAGAAAAGCCTGAATCATAATGCCCGGGATTGACGTCTTCGCGGCTCCACTGGCAGGTAGCGAAGAAGTCGATGTGGTGAACCTGGCCGTCCTGCCCCGGAATCTTCAGGCGCATGTCGAAACGCGCGCCCACGAGCATGGGTAGCTGACTGATCAGCATCATGCCGTCAATCGAAACATTCCCGATGTAGCCCATCGGTTTATCGGTGATGCGGTTGAACACCTTCAGGTAGTAAGGCAACTGATGGCGCTCGATTCGTCGTTGAGTGCGCATAGTGGCAGATCGCTATTGTTGGCCAGTTGAGTATGGCCGCACTACCACGGGAAAGGCCAGCATTAACCGCAACGTTCTGTTATCTGGGCCTGAAGACGACGACGAGCGGTAGCGATTTCGTCGTCGCTGTAGTAAACCCTTTCACCTTGTGCGGTTTCAGTGAAGTAGCGCCCACCTCGCTCAATCTGCGCCAAGTCGCTGCGCAATCGCCGACACTCCTTGTCGCGCCGGGCACGCTGCTCGGCCGCTTCGGACGTGGCCTGGGCCTGCTCCTGTCGGCGGGCATCGAAAACCTTCGCGGCGCGGGCCTCGCGCTCGCGCGTCGCATCGTCGCGCTCGACTACCTGCGGCTTGACTTCGATCTGCTCGGCACCGGCCGGCGGACGCTCACCGAAATGCACACGCCCCTGGGCATCGGTCCACCGATAAATCTCTGCGGCCGCCAACCCCGGCAGCAACAGAACGCAGAACAGTAGGTGACGCATGCCTATCCTCCATGGGGCAATCTCAGCTTAGTGCGGACCGGATGCCGTCGCCCGTTGCGGGTCGACCGGCGGTCGCCATCAGGAACGCGGCGCGGCAGCAGCGGGTACCGCCCTGACCGGCTCGTCCGCATGATAATGGCCGAGCTGCCTCAATGTCTCCAGGCGCGCGCGGGCGCGGTAGGCATATTCGCTGGTCGGATAGCGGACGATGATGAACTGGTAGGTCTGAGCGGCGTCGACGAACAGTTTCTGCCGCTCGAGACACTGGCCGCGCAGCAGCGAGATTTCCGGCTGCAGGTAGCTGCGCGAGCGGCTGCGGCGCTCGGCCTGGGACAGCTCCAGCATCACGCGCTCGCAATCGTCATCTTCGTAATAGCGATACGCATTGTTCAGATGGTGATCCAGAGACCAGCGGGTGCAACCGGCACCGGACACCAGCAAGGCCAGAATGATCAGGGTTCGCATGGGCAATTCCTCCGTCAAGGGTATCGACGGCGCTCGGGATTTCTTCAGTGGTGGTGCCGAAGCATAACCTCCGATGGGTCGTGCTGGCAGCGTGCCCTGGTCTGCTGGGGGCACTGCTAGACTGCCAACACCTCTCCAGGCCCAGGAAACATCATGCGTCCAGCCCGATTCAGCCTCCTCGTCCTCGCCCTGCTCGCCGGCTGCTCGCCCACCACGCCGCTGTTCATCGCCCAGATCACCACCCAGGAAGTGGTCGAGTACAAGAATCTGAAGACCAATCGCATGACGGCTGCCGTCGAGGAGGAAGGTGATCTATTCACCTACAGCGCCATGGCCATCCGCGACGCCAAGAGCGCACAAGCGGAGTCGCTTTACCTCAGCGGTTACCATGACGAGAAACTCAGCCCCGAAGTCAGGGCCATCGCCCTCTACCAGATCGGCCTGATTTATATGAACCGTTATAACGACGAGCGGGACGACAACAAGGCGCTGACATACCTGCATCGCGTGCTGAACGAATTCCCGAGCACGCGGGCGGCAGAGCGGGCCGAAGCCCGCATCCTGGTCATCCGCACGCGCGCCGAAGAGCCGGTGCAGAAGACCTCCCGCGAATTGCTCGCCCACTGGCAGCCACAACAGAACCTGGATCTCAACAAGCCCAGCCTGGACCCGGACATGACCCTACTTTCCCGTCGCGCAGTCCTCAAGGACCGGGTCGCCGAGGCGGAGGAGCTTTATTTGCTGGCCCTGGGCGACCCCGGCGTACCGCGCGACATCAAGGAGCGGGCGCTGTACCAGTTGGGGCTGATGTATCAGGCGCCGGACAATCCCAAGGCCAGCCGCGACAAGGCGATAGCCTACTTTCGACGGCTCCTGGTGCAGTTCCCCGACAGCAACCTGGCCGGCAAGGCCTCCCGCCATCTGGATCAGGCGTTGAACCAGACCGCGCCCTGACGCCTGTGCAGCGTCTGTCGCCCTCCGCCCTCTTCGGCTTGAGCAGCGGCCTCAAAAGGGCTTTATTGAACACAGCCCGGCGTGATCCAGGTCAAGCAGTGTGTCGGGTAACTGAGGTGCAATGCCAGCGACCCACAGCCGAGGAATGCCGCGATGAAACTACACCAGTTGCTGGTCGTCATCGACCCCTCCCAGGACGCCCAGCCGGCACTGGAACGCGCCACGATGCTGGCCCGGAAAAGCGGCGCCTCGATGGAGCTGTTGCTCTGCGAATTCAATGCCACCCTGGACAACGGCCTGTGGTTCGACGGCTCGTCGCTGGAGAAGAACCGCACCTCCTTCCTCGAACATCGCCGCCAATGGCTGGAGCAACTGGCCGCGCCGCTACGCAGTGCGGGTGTCGACGTCGAGCTGGAAGTCCGCTGGGGCAAACCACTGCACCGTATGATCCTGACGCGCATCGCCGAACTGAAGCCCGACCTGGTCTTCAAGTCCGCCCGCAACCAAGGTCTGTTCAAACGCCTGTTCCTGACCAACACCTGCTGGCAACTGATTCGCCACAGTTCATCGCCGCTCTGGCTCGTGCACCATGGCAAATGGCAGGGACGGCGCCTGTGCGCCGCTCTCGATCCGCTGCACAGCGCCGACAAGCCGGCCAACCTCGACCACCGGCTGATCGCCGCCGCCCGCGAACTCGGCGAACAGCTCGATCTCGAGGCGCACTACCTGCACAGCTACGCCCCGCTGCCACGGACCCTGGTCTTCGATGCCGAACTGGTCGCCGATTACGAACATTATGTCGAGCGCTGTGCCACCCAGCATCGCGAAGCGTTCGAACAGCTCCTCAGCCAATACCCCATCCCACTGCCCAATACTCACCTGCTGGAAGGCTTTGCCGAAGAGGTGATCCCACGCTTCGTTCGCGAGCAGGAGATCGACCTGCTGATGATGGGGGCGGTCGCTCGCGGCAGCCTGGATACCGCCTTGATCGGGAACACTGCCGAGCGGGTTCTGGAGGCCGTGGAATGCGATCTGCTGGTGCTTAGAGCCGAAAACGAAGGTAGTGCAGAGGAACAATGACTACAGGGTTCCGGCGTAGTAGCCTCCGGGTCTGCGTCAATTAAGGAGCCCTTGCATGACCCTGCGCCGTACCAAGATCGTCGCCACTCTAGGCCCTGCCAGCAATTCCCCGGAAGTGCTGGAAAAGCTGATTCTCGCCGGCATCGATGTCGCCCGCCTGAACTTCTCCCACGGCACTCCGGACGAACACAAGGCGCGCGCCCGCCTGGTGCGCGAACTGGCCGCCAAGCACGGTCGCTTCGTCGCGCTGCTCGGTGATCTGCAAGGGCCGAAGATCCGCATCGCCAAGTTCGCCGACAAACGCATCGAGCTGGCCGAAGGCGATCGCTTCCGCTTCTCCGTCACTCATCCGCGCGATGCCGGTACCCAGGACGTGGTGGGTATCGATTACCCCGATCTGATCAACGACTGCGGCGTCGGCGATGAGCTGCTGCTGGACGATGGCCGCGTGGTCATGCGCGTCGACGACAAGACAGCGGATGAGTTGATCTGCACCGTGCTGATCGGCGGCCCGCTGTCCGATCACAAGGGTATCAACCGTCGCGGTGGCGGCCTGACCGCTCCCGCGTTGACGCCCAAGGACAAGGCCGATATCAAGCTGGCTGCGGAAATGGATCTGGATTATCTCGCCGTGTCTTTCCCCCGCGATGCGGCCGACATGGAGCTCGCCCGTCGTCTGCGCGACGAGGCCGGCGGCACCGCCTGGCTGGTGGCGAAGATCGAACGCGCCGAAGCGGTGGCCGACGACGAAACCCTCGACGGGCTGATTCGCGCCAGCGACGCCGTGATGGTGGCACGTGGTGACCTCGGCGTGGAAATCGGCGACGCCGAGCTGGTCGGCATCCAGAAAAAGATCATTCTGCATGCCCGCCGCAACAACAAGGCCGTGATCACCGCCACCCAGATGATGGAGTCGATGATCACCAACCCGATGCCCACTCGCGCCGAGGTCTCCGACGTAGCCAACGCTGCCCTGGACTACACGGATGCGGTGATGCTCTCCGCCGAAAGCGCCGCCGGTGCCTATCCGGTGGAGGCGGTGAAAGCCATGGCGCGTGTCTGCGTCGGTGCGGAAAAACACCCCACCAGCCAGAAGTCCAGCCATCGCCTGGGCCAGCGCTTCCAGCGCTGCGACGAAAGCGTGGCCCTGGCGGCGATGTACACCGCCAACCACTTCCCCGGCGTGAAGGCCATCATCAGCCTGACGGAAAGCGGCTACAGCCCGCTGATCATGTCGCGTATCCGTTCCGCCGTACCGATCTTCGCCTTCACTCCGCACCGGGAGGCCCAGGCCCGGGTGGCACTGTTCCGTGGCGTCTACACCGTTCCCTTCGATCCGGCCTCGCTACCGGCCGACAAGGTCAGCCAGGCGGCGGTCGACGAACTGCTCAAGCGCGGCGTGGTAGAACCGGGGGACTGGGTAGTACTGACCAAAGGCGACCGTTATCACGGCACCGGCGGTACCAACACCATGAAGATCCTGCATGTCGGCGACCCGCTCGTCTGAGCGACACCCACATGAAAAAGGCCGCATTCGCGGCCTTTTCTTTCAGACGCTAGCGTCCGGAGACGCAACCGTGCGCGGCCAGGCATCCAGAACCGCCTTGAACAGGGTGGCCAGCGGGATGGCGAAAAACACGCCCCAGAAGCCCCAAAGGCCTCCGAACAGCAGAACCGCACAGATAATCGCCACCGGATGCAGGTTCACCGCCTCGGAGAACAACAGAGGGACCAGCACGTTGCCATCCAATGCCTGGATCACGCCATAGACCGCCATCAGATAGATGAACTGATCGCCCCAGCCCCACTGGAACAATGCAATGAGGGCAACCGGCACGGTGACCACCACCGCGCCGATATAGGGCACGATCACCGAGAACCCCACCAGCAGCGCCAGCAATGCGGCATAGTTCAGGCCGAGGGCAGCGAAGGCGATGTAGGTCACCACACCGCAGATGATGATCTCGATGACCTTGCCGCGGATGTAGTTGGCGATCTGCTGGTTCATCTCACGGGCGACCTGGGTCATCAAGGCTCGCTCGCGCGGCAGGTAGCCGCTGAGCCAACCAGCGATCAGGGCGCGATCCTTGAGGAAGAAGAACACCAGAATCGGCACCAGAACCAAATAGATCATGACGTTGACCAGTATCGGCAGACTCGACAGGGAAAACGTCAATAGCCACTGGCCGAACTTGCCGATTTCGCCACGCGCCGCCTCGATGGCCTGCAGCACCTGTTCGTTCGTGACCAGATGGGGATAACGCTCCGGCAACAGCAACAGAAGCGACTGCCATTCGCCGAGCATGCGCGGCAACTCATTGAACAGCGTGATCAACTGCTGCCAGAGCAGCGGCACGAGCACCAGCATGAACAGCGCCAGCACGCCGATGAACAATGCAAACACCAGCCAGACCGCAGCGATCTGTGGCAGATGCAGGCGTTCCAGCGCATTCACCAGTCCCTGCATCAGGAACGCCAGCACCAGACCGGCCAATACCGGCGCCAGCATATCGCCCAGCGTCAGCACGGCGGTAAAACTCAGAACCAACAGTACGGCCAGCACCACCGCCTCCTCATCGGAGAAGTAGCGCTGCACCCAATCACGGAGCACCTTGACCATCAGAATTCCTTGGACGGGAACGGCAATCGGCGGGATGAATCAGGCCTTGCGCAACCAGTAGCGATAGACCTCGTCTTCGACCTCCTCACGCAACAGTTCATGCCCGGCCAGTTTGGCGAAAGCACGGAAGTCGCGCTGCGAACCGGCATCGGTCGCCGTTACCTTCAGCACCGCTCCACTCGGCAGGCGATTCAGTTCCAGCTTGGCCTTGAGCAGGGGCAACGGACAATTCAGCCCGCTGGCATCCAGCTCGGCATCGCAGGCGACGGCCCGCTCTACAGCGTCGTTCATAGTCATCTCCAGGCAAGTGGCTAGGATACCGAAGGCGGCGCGGCCCTGGCCAGTTGACCAAAGGCCCGGCTAAAGTAGCAGCTTTGCCGTTACGAGCCCTGTGCATGAATTTTCTGCGCCCCACTCTGCTGTCGCTCGCCTGCCTGCTTGCTCTGCCCGCACCCGCCAGCGACCTGCCGTCGCTCGGCGATGCCAGTTCGGCCATCGTCTCGCCGGAGCAGGAACATCAGCTCGGCCGGGCCTGGTTGAGCCTTCTGCGTGGGCAGGTCGATCAACTGTCCGACCCTCAACTCAAGGATTTCGTCGAAACCAGCGTCTACCGTCTGGCCGAAACCAGCCAGCTGCAGGACCGCCGCCTGGAGTTCGTCCTGCTCAACAGCCCCCAATTGAACGCCTTCGCCGCACCCGGCGGAATCATCGGCGTCAACGGCGGCCTGTTCCTCTATGCCCAGACCGAAGCCGAATACGCGTCGGTTCTCGCCCACGAACTGGCACACCTGTCGCAACGGCACTTCGCCCGTAATCTGGAAGCGCAGAAGCGCATGCAGGTTCCGATGATGGCCGCCATGCTGGCGGGGATCGTGGCCGCAGCGGCCGGTGCCGGCGATGCGGGGATCGCCGCCATTGCCTCGACCCAGGCCGCGGCCATCCAAGAGCAGCGGCGCTTTTCGCGGCAGAACGAACAGGAAGCCGACCGCATCGGCATTCTCAATCTGGAAAAGGCCGGCTACGATCCACGGGCCATGCCGAGCATGTTCGAGCGACTGATGCGCCAGTATCGCTACGACCGCAAGCCGCCAGAGTTCCTGCTGACCCACCCGGTGACCGAGTCGCGTATCGCCGACACCCGCAACCGCGCCGAGCAATACCAGGCCGGCGGCGCCGAAGACAGCCTGCGCTACCAGTTGATGCGCGCTCGCGTGCAGTTGAGCTACGAGGAAACCCCGGGCATGGCCGCCAAGCGCTTCCGCACCATGCTCGACGAGAACCCCAAGCTGGATGCCGCCCGCTACGGCCTGGCGATCGCCCAGACCAAGGCCGGGCAACTCAACGAAGCGCGCACCAACCTCGAAGCGCTTCTGCAGAAGGCCCCGGAGGACATCGTCTACAACCTGGCGATGGTCGACCTGGATATCACCGCCAATCGCCTAGCCGACGCCCAGAAGCGCGTGGATCACCTGCTCGGCCTCTTCCCCGGTAACTATCCCTTGAAACAGGCGCGGATCGATCTGCTGCTCAAGCAGAACCAGCCGCAACAGGCGGAGAAGGCGCTGGATGAGCTCTTGAAGAGCCGGCCACACGACCCAGACATCTGGTATCTGGTTGCCGAAACCCGTGGATTGTCCGGCAATATCGTCGGCCTGCACCAGGCCCGGGCGGAATTCTTCGCCCTGGTTGGCGATTACGACCAAGCCATCGAGCAACTCGACTTCGCCAAACGGCGGAGCAATGGCAACTTCCAGCTCGCCTCGCGGATCGATGCCCGGCAGAAGGAGCTGATGGAGGAACAGAAGATGGTGAAGGATATGATGCGCTGAGTGCACATCCACTAACAAAAAGCCCGGCTCTCATGGCCGGGCTTTTTGTTTGGAGGCCGTCAGGCGTTACCCGCCAATTTCATCCGCGCCGCCTGGGTGAAGTCCAGCATGCGCTTGAGCGGTTTCACCGCCCTGGGAATCAGTGCCGGGTCGACCAGAATTTCGTTGCTGCCTTCGCGCAACGATTTCAGGACGCGCTCCAGGGTGTTCATGGCCATCCAGGGGCAGTGGGCACAGCTCCGACAGGCGGCGCCGTTGCCGGCAGTGGGTGCCTCGATGAACGTCTTGTCCGGGCAGAGCTGCTGCATCTTATAGAAAATGCCGCGGTCGGTGGCGACGATGAAAGTCGGGTTCGGCAGCGTCTGCGCAGCCTTGATCAATTGGCTGGTGGAGCCCACCGCGTCAGCCAGTTCGATCACGGCTTCAGGCGACTCGGGGTGCACCAGTACGGCAGCGTCCGGATAGAGCGCCTTCATGTCCTCGAGCTGCTTGGCCTTGAACTCCTCGTGGACGATGCAGGCACCGTCCCAGAGCAGCATGTCCGCACCGGTTTCACGTTGGATATAGCGCCCCAGGTGCTTATCCGGCGCCCAGATGATCTTTTCGCCGTTATCCATCAGGCTTTCGACGATTTCCAGGGCGCAACTGGAGGTCACCACCCAGTCCGCGCGCGCCTTCACCGCCGCCGAGGTATTGGCATAGACAACCACGGTACGTTCGGGATGCTGGTCGCAGAACGCCGAGAACTCTTCCACCGGGCAGCCCAGGTCGAGCGAACAGGTCGCCTCCAGGGTCGGCATGAGAATGCGCTTTTCCGGATTGAGGATTTTCGCGGTCTCGCCCATGAACTTGACACCGGCCACCACCAAGGTTTGTGCCGAATTCTGGCTGCCGAAGCGGGCCATCTCCAGGGAGTCGGAAACACAGCCGCCAGTCTCTTCCGCCAGAGCCTGGATCACCGGATCGCAGTAATAGTGCGCAACCAGGACCGCGTTCTGCTTTTTCAGCTCAGCGGCGATCTCGCTGCGGTAATGGGCCTCCTCCTCGGGAGTCAGCGGCTTGGGCTGCTTGGCGGCAAGGTGGGCCTGTACCAAAAGGCGTTCGGAAATCTGCGTCATTTCTACTCAAAGACCTGCGGCATCTGCATCGCGGCCTAGGAGTATACCACCGAGCCACTGGAGCACAGGAAAGGCCGCCCGTCCCGCAGGATCATTCGTCCAGGCCGGCGAGCAGTGAATAGCGCCGCATGACCTTTCTCACGTAATGCTGCGTCTCGGGATACGGCGGTACCTGGTACTGATATTTCATCACCGCACCTTCACCGGCGTTATAGGCCGCGAGGACCAGCTCCGGGTCCTCCTCGAACTTCTCGTTCAGGTAGGCCAGGTAGAGCGTCCCGGCCAGGATATTGGCGAACGGATCGGTCAGTGTCTGAGCCATGGTCTGCCCACGATGCCGCTCGATACCGAAACGCTCCGCCGTCGAAGGAATTACCTGCATCAGACCAACCGCCCCTTTCGGCGATACAGCGCGTTGATCGAACGAGGATTCCGCTTCTATCACCGCCATGACCAGCATCGGATCGACCTCGTAGATCTCCGCCAGCATGTCGACGATCTCTTCGATTCGCCCCCTGCTCGCAGCCTGGTCCATCAATGACGCCCCCGCCACGCCGGGCAGAAGCAATATCAGTGTCAGCGTTCGGCCGAGAAGCCTACATAAGACCGATCGCCTGATTGTGCCTGCCGACATATGCCACCTCCCTTTCTTCTCGATGAAGCCATCTACGCGTCGCCTGGAGGTTGTCCCGATTCGCAGGACAACCGACAGCAGGTGAGTGGTTTCCTGAGCGGTGCGGTTCGCCTTGACCGCCGAAGAGAAGAGATGAAGCGATGAATGCCGTGCCGACGGGAGATTCTTGAACGCAGAAAACGAAAAAGCCGGAAACATCGCTGTTTCCGGCTTTCCGAGCTTCCGCGGAAGCTTGAGATGGTGGGTCGTGTAGGATTCGAACCTACGACCAATTGGTTAAAAGCCAACTGCTCTACCGACTGAGCTAACGACCCAATGCGGAGCGCATGATACTGATTTTATTCAGGAAATCAACACCCCAACGAAATTTTTAGCGATAACGGGTCGGATCGGCCACACCAGCCGCCGAAAAACCTGCCGCGCGCAGGCGGCAACTGTCGCATTTGCCACAGGCATTACCCGCTTCGTCGGCCTGGTAGCAGGACACCGTAAGAGCATAGTCGACGCCGTGTCGAACACCGGCCTGGATGATGTCGGCCTTGCTCAGATTCTGCAGCGGAGCCTGGATGCGAAAGCCCTGCCCCTCCACTCCAGCCTTGGTCGCCAGGTTGGCCATCCGCTCGAAGGCCTCGATGAACTCGGGACGGCAATCGGGATACCCCGAATAATCGACCGCATTGACCCCGATGAAGATATCCCTCGCTCCCAATACTTCGGCCCAACCCAGCGCGAGCGCCAGGAACACCGTATTGCGCGCCGGCACATAGGTCACCGGGATGCCTTCGGTCGGGCTTTCCGGTACGGCGATGGACTCGTCGGTCAGGGCCGAACCGCCGATACCATTGAGGTTGAGGCCGACGACCTTGTGCTCGATCACGCCGAGCTGCCGCGCCACACGCTCGGCCGCCTTCAACTCGGCGCGGTGCCGTTGGCCATAGTCGAAGCTCATGCTGTAGCAGGCGTACCCCTGGGCACGTGCCAGGGCGACGACCGTCGCCGAATCGAGGCCACCGGACAGAAGAATGACCGCCTTCTTTTCATTCATATCGAAATCCCCAACGAACAGCGATGAATTTCGGGCCTGTCAGTGCCCAGGCTCATCGTTCCAGAGAAGTTTGTGCAGTTGCAGTTGCAAGCGTACCGGCAGGTTATCGCTGACGATCCAATCGGCCAGCGAACGCGCATCCAGTTCATGGTGACTGGGCGAGAACAGCACCTCACCGGCACGCTGATCCAAGCGATACTCGATCAGTTTGGAAACCGCCCAGTCGTAATCCTCTCGCGAGCAGAGCACGAACTTCACTTGGTCGTTACGGTTGATCAGGCCGAGATTCTCGTAGCGGTTGCGAGCGACCTCAGCCGAACCCGGCGTCTTCAGATCGACGACCCGGCTGACCCGCGAATCCACGCCGGCGATATCCAAAGCCCCGCTGGTTTCCAGGGAAACCTCGTAGCCGGCATCGCAGAGCCGCTCGAGCAGCGGGATACAGTTGGGTTGGGCCAACGGCTCGCCACCGGTCACACAGACATAACGCGGCTTATAGCTGGCAACGCGCTCGAGAATGGCATCGAGGGTCATGATTTCGCCGCCGCTGAACGCGTAGGCGGTATCGCAATATTGACAGCGCAGGGGACAGCCGGTCAGGCGAACGAACACCGTCGGCAAACCGGCGGTGCGCGTCTCCCCCTGCAGCGAGTAGAAAATCTCGGTAATTCGCAGGGTTTCTTGCATATCAGCCACGGGCGTGACGGCGAAACAGGCCATCCGCCTCCGTTGCGGGAATAAGGGGTGGCGATTCTAACGAAAAAACCCGCAGCAGGTGCGGGTTTTCTGATCGCAGGCGATCGGCTCAACGGGCTCCCAGCCCCGATGACTGCTTAACGCAGGTTCTGCAGGTCGCGCTGGGCCAATTGGGCTGCCGAGCTGCCCGGATACTGGGAAATGACTTGCTGAAGAATGCCGCGGGCCTTGTCGTTATTACCCAGACGGCGCTCTACATCGGCCAGCTTGTACAGCGAATCGGGCACCTTGGCGTGCTGCGGATACGCCTGGCTGACCCTCGCGAACGCCTGTCCGGCACCTTGCAGGTCGCCCTTGGCGAGATTGACCTCGCCCAGCCAATACTGGGCATTCCCGGCGTACTGGCTATTCGGATACTTGCGCAGGAAGGCGGTGAATGCCTGACTGGCCTTGTCGAAGTCCTTGGCCTTGATCAGGTCGAAGGCCGCTTCGTAGTACAACTTCTCTTTCGCCGGGTCCGCTGGCTCGTTGCTTGCCGGAGCCTGACTGGGGGGCGGAGTCGGTGTGCCGCCAGCGTTGATGGCGCCATCGGCAGGAGTATTCGGGGCACCTTGCGCACCACCGCTCGAAAGGCGGCGATCGAGGTCCTGGTAACGTTCCAGGTTCTCGCGCTTGAGGTTCCTGATTTCGTTTTGCTGCTCTTCCAGCATGCCTCGCAACTGGGCGACTTCTTCCTGCAGTTGCTGCATCTGCATGTACATCTCGCCCTGCGCCGAAACCGGGGCCGAAGCCCCGGCTGCGGTTGCGGCGTAAGCGCCGCTCGTACCATACCCGGCCGGAGGATAAGAACTGCTACCGTAACCGGTATCGTTATCCACCACAGGAACCTCGGCCATTGCCGCGAGCGGCAGGCTGAGCGCCAACAAGGTCAAAGCACGGCAGCACTTACGCATGGCGACTTACTTACGCAGTTCGACGCGACGGTTCTGGGCCCAGGACTGCTCGTCGTTGCCAGTGGCAACCGGACGCTCTTCGCCGTAGGAAACCAGTTCCAGCTGAGCCGGGGAAACGCCCTGCAGTACCAGGTAGCGCTGAACGGCCTTGGCACGACGCTCGCCCAGAGCCATGTTGTACTCACGGGTGCCGCGCTCGTCAGCGTGGCCTTCCAGGACGACGCGAGCGCCATTGCCCTTCAGGTCCTTGGCGTGTACGTCCAGAGCGCGCATGGCTTCCGGCTTCAGGTCGGAGCTGTCGTACTCGAAATAGAAGGTGGTGATGGCGCGCAGAGCGGCTTCTTCGCTCAGGCTGCCATCGACGGCACCGGTGTTGGCACCGTAGCCGGCGTTCGGGTCGACAGCGCCTTCGCCGGAGGCGTCGCCGCCTTTGGAAGAACAGCCGACGGCAACGGCCAAAGCCAGGGACAGCGCAGCGAACTTACCGAATTTCAGCATTTCCATGGTGTAGCTCCTAATGAAACCTTAGGTGTGTGTGTTAGAAGGGTTGGGACCGCATCAGTTCAGGTAAGGGGACCAGGACGGCTCTCGAACTTCGCCTTGAGCGGTAGGAAGAGGGAGCCTGACTCGGCCGTTGATGGATACGAGCATCAAGACTCCCCGGCCCTGCTGGCGGGTTGCGTAGATTAGCATGGTGCCATTAGGCGCAACAGTGGGTGACTCGTCGAGACTGGTCTCGGAGAGAACACGCAGATTGCCGCGCTGCAGGTCCTGGGCAGCCACACGGAATACCGTGAAGCCTTCCTGACGATGCACCATCACCAGCGTCTTTTCGTCAGCCGACAGCTTCGGGTTGGCATTGTAGTTGCCGATGAAAGTCACCCGCTCCGCGGCACCGCCGTTGATATTCATCTTGTAAATCTGCGGCTTGCCACCACGGTCGGAGGTGAAATAGATGGTCTGCCCATCCTTGCCCCAGAACGGCTCGGTATCGATCGAGGCATTGTTGGTCACCCGACGCAGCTGACGGCTGCCGAGATCCATGACATAGATTTCCGGGTTGCCATCACGAGACAGCACGAACGCCAGGCGGTTGCCCTCCGGCGACCAGGCCGGTGCGCCGTTCAGCCCTTCGAAGTTGGTGATCTGCTCGCGGCGGCCGGTATCGATGTGCTGGATGAAGATGCGTGGACGCTTCTGCTCGAAGGAAACGTAGGCGATACGACGACCATCCGGAGCAAAGCGCGGCGATAGGATCGGCTCACGCGATTGCAACAGCGTAACCGCCCGGGCGCCGTCATAGTCCGAACGCTGCAGGGTATAGCGGGTGTTATTCACCGCGAAACGCTCGGCCGTGACGTACAGCAGGCGAGTCGAGAAGGCGCCCTTGATGCCGGTGAGCTTCTCGAACGATTGATCGGCAATGTGGTGCGCCATGTCGCGCAACTGATCGACACCACCACCTACGCTACCGGTAAGAACCTGCTGCTCGGTCGTCACGTTGAACAGCGCGAACTGCACCTGCAAGCGCCCACCCGCCGGGACAATGCTGCCGACCAGAACATACTGCGCACCCAGCGCTTTCCAGTCACGGTAGATGACTTCGCTGGCCTGGGTCGGCAGGCTGATCATGTTCTGTCGCGGAATCGGCTCGAAGCTGCCGGAGTTGCGCAGGTCATTGCCGATGATCTCGGCCATGTCCTCGGGCAGCACCGAACCACCCTGCCAGCCGAACGGAACGACGGCGATCGGCGTGGCGCGGTCCGTACCGCTGGTAACCACCAGCGGGTCAGCCGCCTGCACGCTGCCGACCAGCATGGCCAGGCCCAGCAGGGCAATACGAATCAAGGTGTTCACAGATCCAGATCCTCCGGTTTGAAGATGACGCGACGCTGCCGGTAAAGCCGGTCGAAGGTAGCGCGATCGAGCTGTTGCATCTCAGGTATGCGGCCGACGTTGCGCACCGCTGCCACAGCTGAATTATCGAATGGCGAGTCGCCACTGGAACGGGTAACGCTCGCGTTGGTAATGGTGCCATCGGGCAGCATTTCGATCAGCACCTCGACACTCATGCCGTTCCGCGCCGACGGCGGACGGCGCCACTGCTCGCTGACCAGCTTGACGATCAGATCGTCCAGGCTGCCGGCCACTTGATCGCCTTGGGTATCCGCGATCGCCTGCTGGCGCTCGGTCGTTTCCGACAGCAGTTCGGCAAGGGCCTGGGCCTTCTTATCCTCAGCCGATTTGCGCGCCGCTTCAGCCGCCGCTTTCTTCTTCGCCGCCTCGGCGGCCGCCTTCTTCTTGGCTTCTTCGGCAGCCTTTTTCTTGGCTGCTTCGGCCGCTGCTTTCTTTTTCGCCTCTTCGGCGGCTTTCTTCTTGGCCTCTTCCTCAGCCTTTTTCTTGGCGATATCGGCCAGTTGCTTTTGCTCAGCCGCCTTCTTGGCTTCCTCGGCCTTCTTCGCCGCCTCGGCTTTCTTGGCTTCTTCCGCCTTCTTCACGGCTTCGGCCTTTCGAGCCTCGTCGGCTTTCTTTTGTTCCGCCGCCTTGGCCGCGGCCTGCCGCTCCTGCTCGACCTTGCGCTGCTCCATCTGCTCGACTTCGTACTGTCGGGCAGCGGTCTTCTTCGCTTCGCCGGCGATCTTCTGGTTGGTCTGGGTCGTAGCCTGGCTCTGCGACTTCAATTGATAGAGAGTCGCCTGGACGATCGGCTTCGCTGGCGGCAGGTCCGGCGTCATCGCAAAACTGACGAACAGCAGGGCGAACACCAGCACGTGCAGCGCAATGGCCCACAAGGTGGGCCAGAAATAGCTTTCCGAAGGAGAGCGTTCGAACTGACGCATCAGGGCGCCTCAGTGATCAGCCCGACGTTGCCTACGCCGGCCTGCTGCAGACCGCCCATGGCAGCCATTACCGCACCGTAGTCGACCGCCTTGTCGCCGCGGACGAATACCTGGATCTGCTTACCCTGGCTACGCCCCTGATTCATGATCGCGGTAACCGCACGGGTCATTTCCTCGAGAGTGAGCGCCTTGTCCTGTACGGTGTCGGTGTCCACCTCGGAGCCCATGTTCCAGTAATAGGTCTTGTCGGCCTTGATCGAGATAGTCAGTACCTGGGCGTTGTTATCCTGTGGCAGCGCTTCGCTGCTCACTTTAGGCAGGTCGACCTTTACGCCCTGGTTGAGCATCGGCGCGGTCACCATGAAGATGACCAGCAGCACCAACATCACATCGATGTAGGGCACCACGTTCATTTCGGCGACCGGTTTGCGTTTCTGGCGAATGCGAGCCATTGGAATTACCTGCTCAGTCGTCGCTTGCATGCACCTTGCGGTGCAGGATGGCCTGGAACTCGTCGGCGAAGGTGTAGTAGCGGCCGATCAGGGTTTCGCTGCGTGCGGAGAAACGGTTGTAGGCGATCACGGCCGGAATCGCGGCGAACAGGCCGATGGCCGTGGCAATCAGCGCCTCGGCGATACCCGGAGCCACGGTAGCCAGGGTTGCCTGCTGCACCTGCGCCAGACCGCGGAACGAGTTCATGATGCCCCAGACGGTTCCGAACAGGCCGATATACGGACTGGTGGAGCCGACCGTTGCCAGGAACGGCAGGCTCTGCTCGAGCTTCTCTTCTTCCCGCGAGATAGCGACGCGCATGGCACGAGCCACACCATCCATTACGGCATCGGGATCGACGCCCGGTTGCTGGCGCAAGCGCGAGAATTCCTTGAAGCCGGCTCGGAAAATCTGCTCCACGCCAGAATCCGGATCGGGGTTGCTGCCGGCCTGACGGTAGAGCTTGGATAGGTCGATGCCCGACCAGAACCGCTCCTCGAACACATCGAGGGCACGTCGCGCGGCACGGATGGCATTGCCACGCTGGAAAATCATGATCCACGAGGTGACCGAGGCGGCCACCAGGATGAGCATGACCAACTGCACCAGGATGCTGGCGTTGCTGACCAGGCTCCACATGGACGTATGATCGACGTTGGTTTCCACGCTTACTCTCCTGCAAGGGCTAGACCGGTGCCGGCGAAGGCTGCGCGCAGCGCTTCGGGGATGGCCCGGGGTTTCAGACTGTCGGCGCGCACACAGGCCACCAGAAACTGCCCTTCACAGAGCAGTGCATCATCCGCAACCCGCCGCACCTGTTGACGAAAGCGCAGGCTGGCACGGTTCAATTCGATTATTTCGGCGCTCACCGTCAGTTCGTCGTCCAGACGCGCCGGCGCGTGATAGCGCGCTTCGCTGGAATGCACGACGAACAGCAGGTTCTCCCCCACCAACGCGGACTGGGCGAAACCCAGATCACGCAGACGTTCGGTGCGAGCCCGCTCCATGAATTTGAGGTAATTGACGTAATAGACGATGCCGCCAGCATCGGTGTCTTCATAGTAGACACGACAGCGATGGGCGAACGGCTGAGCTCCGTTTTGCGAGCGCATACTCTAGTGCCGGCTCCTGAAGTTGCCAATCGGACTTGCTAACAATTTTTTTCACTCCCCGCCGTCGCCGAACAGGTCGGCAGTCGGCGCATCGTTAAGACGCTTGGGTAGGTTCAGGCCGAAATGCAGGTAGGCATGGCGTGTCACGACCCGTCCACGGGGCGTGCGCATGATGAACCCCTGCTGAATCAGGTAGGGCTCCAGTACGTCCTCGATGGTATGCCGTTCTTCGCTGATGGCCGCAGCCAGGCTATCGATACCGACAGGACCGCCATCGAACTTGTCGATCATGGTCAGCAACAGGCGGCGATCCTGGTGATCGAATCCCCGCTCATCCACATCCAGCAGATTCAGCGCCCGGTCGGCGATCGCACGGGTGATGCGCCCTTCCCCGCGCACTTCGGCAAAGTCCCGGACGCGACGCAACAGGCGATTGGCGATCCGCGGCGTGCCACGGGCGCGCCGAGCGATCTCGAAGGCCCCTTCCGGCTCGATGGGCAAACCGAGGATGCCGGCGGCGCGGTCGACGATGGTCGCCAGATCCTGCGTCGAGTAGAACTCCAAGCGCTGGACGATGCCAAAGCGGTCGCGCAACGGATTGGTCAACATGCCAGCTCGGGTGGTGGCGCCAACCAAGGTGAATGGCGGCAAGTCCAGTTTGATCGACCGCGCGGCAGGGCCTTCGCCGATCATGATGTCGAGCTGGAAATCTTCCATCGCGGGGTAGAGCACTTCCTCGACGATGGGCGACAGGCGATGGATTTCGTCGACGAACAGCACGTCGCCGGGTTCGAGGTTGGTCAGCAACGCGGCGAGATCACCAGGGCGCTCCAGTACGGGGCCGGAAGTACTCTTGATCGCCACGCCCATTTCCTGGGCGATGATGTTGGCCAGGGTCGTCTTACCCAAGCCCGGCGGACCGAAGATGAGCGTGTGATCCAGGGACTCCTTGCGTCCCTTGGCCGCCTGGATGAACAGCTCCATCTGCTCGCGGACCACTGGCTGGCCGATGTATTCAGCCAGTTGCAACGGCCGGATGGCGCGGTCCACTTGCTCGTCGCGGTCACGACTGTTGGCGGTTATCAGGCGGTCGGCTTCGATCACTTAGACCATTCCTTTCAGGGCACGCCGGATCAATTCTTCACTACTCAAACCTTCCTCCTGCACCGCGGCTACCGCTCGGCTCGCCTCCTGAGGTTTGAAGCCAAGGGAAATCAGCGCGCTGACAGCATCGTTGCCGGCGTTTGAGACTGCCGCACCGGCATGAGGTTCAACCACCAACGGAGCGATACCGGGCATGGTTTCCCACGCTTTGAAGCGATCCTTCAACTCGACCAGCAGACGCTCCGCGGTTTTCTTGCCGACCCCGGGAATCTTTACCAGAGTCGAGGTATCTTGCGCCTGGACACAGCGTACCAGCTCATCGACCTCCAGGCCGGACATCAGGGCCAACGCCAGCTTGGGTCCGACGCCATTGAGCCGGATCAGCTCACGGAACAGCTCTCGGTCGCGCTTTTCGAAGAAGCCATAAAGCAGTTGGGCATCTTCCCTCACGACGAGGTGCGTGTGCAGCGTAACCGGCTCTCCGACGGACGGCAGGCTATACAGGGTGGTCATCGGCACTTCCAATTCATAGCCGATCCCTCCCACGTCCAGGATCAGGTGTGGCGGCTGTTTTTCCGCCAGGGTGCCGCGCAGGCGTCCGATCACGATTCGCTTCCTTTATTCATAAACGCAACCGGCCGCCGCGCCGCTTGGCGCCGACCAGTCCATGGGGAATCAGGCTTTGTCGGTTATGGGCATGGCAAAGTGCAATGGCCAGGGCGTCGGAAGCATCGATCTGTGGCTTCTGGGTCAGTTTCAGGAGATGCATGACCATCATCTGCACTTGTTGCTTGTCAGCCGCTCCCGTCCCGACGATGGCCTGCTTGACCTGAGTCGCGGTGTATTCGCTGATCTCCAGCCCCTCTTCCGCTGCCGCGACGATGGCGGCGCCACGTGCCTGGCCAAGCTTGAGCGCAGAGTCCGCATTGCGTGCCATGAACACCTGTTCGATGCCCATCATCACCGGACCATAGCTCTGGATGATCTCGCGCACACCGCGATAGACGATCTGCAGACGTTCGTGCAACGCACCATTCCCAGTACGGATACAGCCCGACGCGACATATTCGCAGCCACGACCGGTATCGCGTACCACACCGAATCCGGTAATTCTCGAACCAGGGTCAATCCCCAGGATCAGCGTCATGCCTGTTTCCATCGGTGGCGTGAAAACCACCGCACTGTCTATTTATCCAGGCCAGGAGTATATAGGGCCACTGCCATCCGCGTCATCACGACGCATCGGCGACATGCATGCCGTCAGTCACATGAAAAAGCCGGAAGCCCCAGGGCGGCTCGCGCCCGGTCGCTTCCGGCTCGTTCGACCCGGTTCGTCAGCCCAGCTGTTCCATGATCTCGTCAGGAATTTCGGCGTTGTGGTAGACGTTCTGCACGTCGTCCAGATCTTCCAGCATATCGATCAGCTTCATGACCTTCTGCGCGGTTTCCAGGTCGGCAATCGGCGCAGTGATCGAAGGAATCATCGCCACCTCCGCCTCATCGCCCTTGAATCCCGCAGCGGTCAACGCCTCGTTCACCGACAGGAAGTCGCCGAAGGACGTGTAGACCTCGACCGAACCGTCCTCTGCGGCTACCACGTCGTCGGCGCCCGCTTCCAGCGCCGCTTCCATCAATGCGTCCTCGTCGACGCCCGGCGCGTAGCTGATCTGCCCCTTGCGATCGAACATGTAGGCCACCGAACCGTCGGTACCCAGGTTGCCGCCGCACTTGCTGAAGGCGTGACGCACTTCCGCCGCGGTGCGGTTGCGGTTGTCGGTCATGGCCTCGACGATGATCGCCACGCCGCTCGGCGCATAGCCTTCATAGCTCAGTTCGACCATGTTGTCGGCATCGTTCGAACCGGCCCCACGGGCAATGGCGCGATCGATGGTGTCACGAGTCATGTTGGCGGTCAGCGCCTTGTCCACGGCCAGGCGCAGACGCGGGTTATCCGCCGGGTTTCCGCCGCCATGCTTGGCCGCAACGGTCAATTCACGAATCAGCTTGGTGAAGATCTTGCCGCGCTTGGCGTCCTGACGTTCCTTGCGGTGCTTGATGTTGGCCCATTTGGAATGACCAGCCATAACTCACTCCGTTTCTCTTCAGCTCGGCGGCACACGATACGTGCCGCCCCAATGGTTGAACGATTATTCCGCTTTCGGCTGCTCGCGCAGGCGGATGTGCAACTCGCGCAGTGCTTTCGCATCCACCGCACCCGGCGCCTGGGTCATGACGCAGGCCGCGCTCTGGGTTTTCGGGAAGGCGATGACTTCGCGGATCGACTGAGCGCCAGTCATCAACATCACCAGGCGGTCCAGACCGAACGCCAGTCCGCCATGTGGCGGCGCACCGAATTTCAGGGCGTCGAGGAGGAAGCCGAATTTTTCCTGCTGCTCGTCTTCGCTGATGCCCAGTACGCGGAAGACCGCCTGCTGCATCTCCTTGTTATGGATGCGGATGGACCCACCACCCAGCTCGGTACCGTTCAGGACCATGTCGTAAGCGCGCGACAGGGCTGCGGCCGGATTCGCCTCCAGCTCCGCCGGCGTGCACTTCGGCGAGGTGAACGGGTGGTGCAACGCGGAGAGCGAGCCGTCGTCGTTCTCTTCGAACATCGGGAAATCCACGACCCACAGCGGCGCCCACTCGCAGGTGAGCAGGTTGAGGTCATGGCCCAGGCGAATACGCAGAGCACCCAGGGCTTCGCTGACGATCTTCGCCTTGTCAGCGCCGAAGAACACGATATCCCCGTCCACCGCGCCGACGCGATCGAGGATCACATTGAGATTGGCTTCCGGTATGAACTTGACGATCGGCGACTGCAGCCCCTCGACACCCTTGGCGCGCTCGTTGACCTTGATGTAGGCCAGGCCCTTGGCGCCGTAGATTCCGACGAACTTGGTGTAGTCATCGATCTGACTGCGCGGCATGCTCGCAGCACCCGGTACGCGCAGTGCAGCGACACGCCCTTTCGCATCGTTGGCCGGACCGCTGAACACCTTGAACTCCACTTCCTTGAGCTGATCGGCGACATCTACCAACTCCAGCGGAATACGCAGGTCCGGCTTGTCCGAGCCGTAGCGGCGCATGGCTTCTTCGAAGGTCATGTGCGGGAAGGCATCGAATTCCAGGTCGAGCACTTCCTTGAACAACTTGCGAATCATGCTTTCGGTGATGCCCATGATGTCGCTTTCATCGAGGAAGCTGGTTTCGATGTCGATCTGGGTGAATTCCGGCTGGCGATCGGCACGCAGGTCCTCGTCGCGGAAGCACTTGGCGATCTGGTAGTAGCGATCGAAGCCGGCCACCATCAGGAGCTGCTTGAACAGCTGAGGGGACTGCGGCAAAGCGAAGAAGCTGCCGGCATGGGTGCGGCTCGGCACCAGATAATCGCGCGCGCCTTCCGGTGTCGCCCGAGTCAGGATCGGCGTTTCCACGTCGAGGAAGCCGTTTTCGTCCAGGTAACGACGGATGCTGCTGGTGATGCGCGAGCGCAGCTTCAGCTTGGCGGCCATTTCCGGCCGGCGAAGATCGATGAAGCGATAACGCAGACGCGTTTCTTCACCGACATCGGAGTATTCGTCCAACGGGAACGGCGGCGTTTCCGCCTGGTTCAGCACTTCCAGCTCGTGGCCCAATACTTCGATGGCGCCGGAAGCCATGTTCGGATTGACCGCTCCAGCCGGACGCAGACGCACCTTGCCGGTGATCTTGACCACGTATTCGCTGCGCACCCGGTCGGCGGTGGCGAAGGTATCCGCGCGATCCGGATCGAATACCACCTGGGCCAGGCCTTCGCGGTCACGAATGTCGAGGAAGATCACCCCGCCATGGTCGCGACGGCGGTGTACCCAACCGCAAAGGGTGACTTCCTGCCCATCCAGGCTCTCGTTCAGTTGGCCGCAATAGTGGCTGCGCATCATGATGGTGTTTTCGCTTCTCGTGAGTCTTGAGTTCGTCGTGCCGCTCAATCGGCGGCGGAGCAACCGGAGGCGCCACAGCCATTGCCGGAGCAGGCTGGAGCGCTATCGCCAGCGGCCAGATTCTTCTTCGCGCCAGTCTTGAAATCGGTCTCGTACCAGCCCCCGCCCTTCAAGCGGAATCCAGGCATCGAAAGCATTTTCTTCAATTCAGGCTTATCGCAGGTCGGACAATCGACCAATGGCGCATCGCTGAATTTCTGGATGGCTTCCAGCTGATGGCCACAGGACCCGCACTGATACTCATAAATAGGCATCGGATCGCTCCAGCATCGTAAAAGAGACAACGCCGCGAGCCCGCGTCCCGCGGCAAGGGGCGGGATTATATATGGTTAATCGATTCGACGCAGCCGCCAGCCCATCCCACCCCGATTCCCCCGATGCACTTATCAGTTGTACCCGAACGCTACTGTGACTACCCTCGCCACCGAGCCGAGACACTCAGCTCATTTATGGAAAGCCAGACCCATCAGAGCGGGCTCATCAGCCGCCCCCAAAGGAGCGATCATGCACACACTTTCCGGCAAGGTAGCCGTGATCACCGGCGCCGCCTCGGGTATCGGCCGGGCATTGGCCGAACGCCTGGCCGGTGAAGGATGTCACCTAGCCCTTGCCGATATCGATGCACGAGGATTGGACGCCGCCGCAGCAGCGGTTCGAGCCCACGCACCGGCCGTCAGCCTGCATGTCCTGGATGTCTCCGACCGGAGTGCCGTCTACGCATTCGCTGACAACGTGCTGAATCAGCATGGCCGCGCCCATCTGATCATCAACAATGCCGGGGTCGCGGTAACGCAAACCATCGCGGAATTGAGCTACGACGATTTCGAATGGTTGATGGGCATCAACTTCTGGGGAGTTGTACATGGCACCAAGGCCTTCCTACCCCATCTGCTGAAAAACGGCGACGGTCACATCGTCAATCTTTCCAGCATCTTCGGCATCATCGGTATCCCGACCCAGGGTGCCTATAACGCCAGCAAATTCGCCGTTCGCGGCTTTACCGAAGCCTTGCGCCAGGAAATCCATGGCTCCGGTGTCTCCGTCAGTTGCGTCCACCCCGGCGGCATCAAGACCAACATCGCCCGCGCCGCGCGTTTCTACCAGAGCGTGGACGGCTGCCGGGACGCCAGCCAGGCCGCAGACCGCTTCGAGCGGCTGGCTCGCACTACCGCCTCACAGGCAGCCGAAGCCATCGTCAAAGGCATAAAGACGGGCAATCCCCGCATCCTCATCGGTGCCGATGCCCGCCTGCTCGACCGCATGCAGCGGTTGCTTCCCGCCTCCTACCCTCGCCTGCTTGCCAGATTGCTGCCCAAGCGATGAACATCCGGACAACCGTACCTTCTAAACAAAGCTTCATTGACACACGCCAAGGATTAGCCCAGCCCACCCTGTGTTAGGCTCTATCCGTATCGCTTCAAGCAAACAGAGAGGAGAAATGGCATGGAAATCAACATCGGTATTGCCGAACAGGACCGCAAAGCCATCGCCGAAGGCCTGTCCCGACTGCTCGCGGACACCTATACCCTGTACCTGAAGACTCATAACTTCCACTGGAACGTCACCGGCCCGATGTTCAACACCCTGCACCTGATGTTCGAAGGCCAGTACAACGAACTGGCACTGGCCGTGGACTCCATCGCCGAACGTATCCGCGCCCTCGGCTTCCCCGCCCCCGGAACCTATGCTGCCTATGCCCGCCTGTCCTCCATCAAGGAAGAAGAGGAAGTGCCCTCCGCCCAGGACATGATCAAGCAGCTCGTTCAAGGCCAGGAAGCGGTAATCCGCACAGCCCGCGGCATTTTCCCGCTGCTCGAGAAGGTCAGCGACGAACCCACCGCCGACCTGCTGACCCAACGCATGCAAATCCATGAAAAGACCGCCTGGATGCTGCGCAGCCTGCTCGACGCCTAACCAGTCGTCCGGTGGCGCGGCAAAAGGCCATCCAGGCACACACCCTGCCTAGGCGACGCGCCACCGACTGTTCTATTCTCAGGCAACCCCGACCGACCAGTGACATCCATGAGCCAGCCGAAAGCCCCCTCCATCCTTGAGCTGTATCCGGAAGAGACCCGAGAGGCGGCGGAACTCCTTAAACAGGCGGTACCGCACATGGTGCGTCACGATATTCCGCCGAATCCCATTCATTACGCGCTCTGGTATACCTACTGCAAAGGCCAGGAGCCCGAACTGAACAGACGCCTGGACAAGATCGTCAAGGATTTCGCCAGCTTCCCCCCGGAAACCGCCGCCAAGCTCTTCCGCGACTACATCATCCGGGGAGAATTGGAAGAGGCTCGCACAGGACAACAGCAAGTTCTCGAACTGGTCGACGACATCGAGGGTGATGTTTCGCGCAGCGTGGTCGGCAGCCAGGCCTATCAGGCAAGTTTGAGCCAAGGTCTCGCCGCCCTGCATGAGCCGATCATCGATGACCTGCCCAACGTGCTCAATGAACTGCAACAAAGCACGCAGTTGATGCAGGAGCAGCAGGAAAAATTCCTCTACCGCTTGCGCGCAGCCCAGACGGAAATCCAGAACCTGCGCAACCAGCTGGAGCGCGCCCAAAGGGCCGCGACACTCGACAGCCTGACCCACGTCTTCAACCGGCATGCCTTCACCCGCCTGCTCGAACAGGCACTGAGCGCCGACCACCACGGGCTGGCGCTGGTAATGCTCGATATCGATCACTTCAAGCAGTTCAATGACCAGTACGGCCACCCACTGGGCGATCGCGTTCTCCAGCATGTCGGCCAACTGTTGCGCGACCTGCTTCCTCCGCGTGCCATGGCAGCCCGTTACGGCGGCGAAGAGTTCTGCGTCATCCTACGCGACTGCTTCGACATGGAAACCGCCCAGCACTTCGCCGAGCAGCTACGCCTCAAGATCCAGGCCTTGCGTGTCAAGGTCCGCCGCACCGATCAGATACTGGACACCATTACGGCATCCTTCGGTATCACCTTGGCGGAATCCGGCGACGATCTGGAAAGCCTTATCACCCGCGCCGACGATGCGCTCTACCAAGCCAAGCGGAACGGTCGCAACCAGATCCATCCTCCCGTACCGGAAGCCGCGCTTAGCGCATGATTTGAGCAACCCCGCGTTTTTACTGTTAAATACGCCTCGTGTTTCCGCCCCTCCTTGCGGATGAGCGGAACATAGGCCGGTCTTTCGCGCACCTCCATGTCGTTCTTCATCGGAGGCGAAGCACGAGCCGCGCTTTCTATACCTTTCGCAAAGTGAGTTCATTGCCCATGTTGAAAATCGTCCATCTCCTGACGGGCGCAGTTGCCTTGCTGCTGTCCTTTATTCCCAGCCTGCGCAGCGAAGCCCTGCCGTACCTGCAGCAACCCGATGCGATCTATCTGGCACTGTTCGGCCTGCTCAATCTGCTGATCGTCCCAGCGCAACCCTCGACCAACCAACCCGCTCCCACGCCCTGGCATATCCTGACCTCTCTCCTGCTGGTCCTGGCGGTGGTACTGCAGACAATCGTCCTGCTCGTACCATTCCCTTATATCGCCGGCCAGCCCGCCATCCTCTTCGGCCTGGCGTCGGCGATTGCAGCAGTACTGCTGAATCTTGCCATCACCTTCAAGCCGAGCCCCGTTCACCGACAGGACAGCCCCATCGCCGACGGCAATCGGGAAACCGGCACCGTCAAGTGGTTCAATACTTCCAAGGGTTTCGGCTTCATTTCGCGGGATAACGGCGAAGATATATTCGTTCACTTCCGCGCCATTCGCGGCGAGGGCCACCGGGTCCTGGTAGAAGGCCAGCGCGTGGAGTTCTCCGTCATGCAAAGAGACAAAGGCCTACAGGCAGAGGACGTAATCGCAGCCCTGCCCAGTCGTCGCTAAGCACAACAATAAAAAAGGCCGCATCAGCGGCCTTTTCTTTCAGCAACTCAATAATGAGGCGGTGGCGCCTCGTCTTCATCGATACCGAACTGCCCCTGCAACTCGTCCTGACGCTTCGACAACATTTCGACCTGCAACTGCAGGCGCTCGAGCACACGCTGCTGAGCGACCAGCACATCATTGAGTGCCTGGATGGTGTCATCCTGGAACGCCAACCGGGTTTCCAAGTCGGTGATTCGTATTTCGAGACTCATGACTCACCCCCAAAATGGAAATCCTCCGTCAAGACCAGACGGAGCTTGGCACGGATCTCATCGATCTGTTTCGCATCGTACGGTTTCGCAGGATGCCGTCCCCAGACAGGGGCAGGCCATGCCGCATCGTCCCGACGGCGAACAATCACATGCATGTGTAACTGACTGACCACGTTACCCAACGCGGCGACGTTCATCTTATCGGCACGAAAGGTGTCTTTCAGCGTCTCCGCTAAGGCCGTGGTTTCCCGCCACAGCGCCAACTGGTCGGCAGCATCCAACTGGAACAGCTCACTGACCTCTTCCCGACGAGGGACGAGAATGAACCAGGGATAATTGGCGTCATTCATCAGAAGCAGGCGACACAAGGGGAAATCGCCAATCGAGACGGTGTCCTGCTGTAAGCGTGAATCCAAGACGAACATGCGACATCTCCTGTTCGGCTGGTGATTGTTTTGAGCTTAGCCTTTGAGCCCCGAGCGACAAGCAGCCAGGCCATCGGGCCGCGCAGCATAACCAAGCCACCCATGGAGTGAAACCATGCAACCGGTCCCCACTAGCGCTCCAAAATAGGGCAGCCCCACTTCGCCAACGCTCACGATGCGTGCACCCTTACTTCTCTTTAGAAGCGACAGAGGATCGACTTGCACAGAATTGGACGCGTTACGGCACCCCGTTACCGGCTGTAATCGTCCACCCACTGCAAGTTTCCCCGGTAACGCTAGTTGCCATTCGCTATCAGCCTCGCATTCCGTACGCAACCCCACCGGAAAGCCACCATTCGTCCAGCAAGTCGAGACAGGTTTGAAGCAATAGCCATCTTCAGGAGCCGTTTTTCGAAAAAAATGCCGAAGGCAGCTCAACAACCCCATTTTGCGCATGGTTCTTGCTAACCCACGACAAGGCTTTGGCGACGACTCGCTGGCGCGCACTACCAAGGAGCTTCCGAAAGAACAGCACCTGACAGGTCAAACAACCTGCCGGGCAAGGATGCAAGTCAAAATCTATGAATTTGCGACACCCTTCATGCGAAATTGCGACAACGCTGTGAAGAATTCGTAAGGAATAGATTGCAACTATCGCCTTAACCGTCCGCGTGCTATAAGTTAGCGCCGACACAAAAAGAAAGAATTGCCCAAATAATAATCAACCGGGCAGTCAGAATCTTCTAAACCAAAGGAGCAATCACGATGCAAGTGATGAAGTGGAGCGTAATCGCCCTGGCCGTGGCCGCGGGCACCACTCAAATGGCAGTAGCCGCGAATCAGTCCGAATCCAAGGGCTTTGTTGAAGACAGCACTCTGACGCTGCTGAACCGTAACTTCTATTTCAATCGTGACTTCAAGAACAACCCTGGCGGCCAGAGTTACCGCGAAGAGTGGGCGCATGGCGTCATGGCCGAATACGCCTCCGGCTTTACTCAAGGTACCGTTGGTTTTGGTGTGGATGCTTACGGTTATCTGGGTCTGAAACTGGATAGCGGCAAGGGCACCAGAGGTACTGGCCTGCTGCCGATCGGAAGCGATGGTCGCGCCGAGGACGATTACTCGGAAGCTGGCGGCGCAGTGAAACTGCGTGTTTCGGCAACCGAACTGAAGTATGGCGAAATGCGTACTGCTGCCCCGGTGTTCGCTACCAGCGATTCCCGTCTGCTTCCGGAAACCGCTACTGGCTTCTTGGTTACCAGCAATGAAATTGAAGGTCTGGCACTGGAAGCAGGTCACTTCACCGCTTATAACAACCGCAACTCTACCAATAGCGACGATGAACTGCTGTTGAACTATGGTTCGGGTGAAATCGGCAAGACTATTGACTTCGCAGGCGGCTTCTACACCATTTCCGACGATCTGACCGTCGGCCTGTATGCCTCGGAGTTCGAAGACACATGGCGCCAGTACTATGGCAACGTCAATTACAATATTGGCCTCGCCGAAGATCAGGCACTGAACTTCGATTTCAATATCTACCGTACCAGCGATACTGGTGACGAACTGCAAGGCGATATCAGCAACACCACCTGGAGCCTGGCTGCCGCTTATAGCATCGGCGCTCACAAGTTCACCCTGGCCCACCAACGCGTGAATGGTGACACTCCGTTCGACTACGTCGGTGGTGACTCGATTTTCCTGGCAAACTCGGTCCAGTACTCTGACTTTAACGGTGCCAACGAGAAATCCTGGCAGGCCCGTTACGATCTGGATCTGAAAACCCTGGGTGTTCCGGGCCTGAAACTGATGGCTCGTTACGTCACCGGTGACGATATCGATGGTACCGATGCCGATGCTGCCGGCGGTTATGCAGGCCTGTACGGTGAAGATGGTAAGCATTGGGAGCGTGATCTGGAAGCCAAGTACACCCTCCAAGATGGCCCTGCCAAAGATCTTTCCTTCCGTGTCCGTCACGCTGTACACCGCGCCAACACCGACCAGGGTGAAGGCGATCTGAACGAAGTTCGCGTAATTGTCGAATACCCGCTGAGCATTCTGTAACACTGCTTAGTACTAGCATCGACACGAGAGAGCCCGGCGTCAGCCGGGCTTTTTCTTTATATCGATGAGTCAAAACGGCAACGCGTAAGTCCCAGTAACATGCGCCACCAACTCCTCCTCATTACCCGCCGAATACAACGACACCTCACACACTGCCTGGCGCCGACTCAACCGTAGGATCGTGGCTTCAGCCAACAAATCCACAGGCTTCGGCTTGACCAGAAAGTTGATATTCAGGTTCGAAGTCACCGCCATTTCTACTCGCCCCAGACGCCCAAGCACCACCGCGTACATGGCGGCATCCGCCAATGCCATGATGGTCGGCCCGGAAAGAGTGCCGCCGGGGCGCACCAACTTGGCGCTGAATGGAACCCGCGCCAGCACGCCCTGTGCATCCAGTCGGTCGATGTACAGGTTGATATCCTCGGCCATCGGCAGCCCCGCGCGGATCAGGGCCTGTACTTGCTCAGCAGTCAATACCGTCACCTTGTCTCCCCTCTCCTGTGACCCGCCTGCATCCTATACGCATCCGAATAGGCACCGTACAATGCCGGCCTAGCAAAAGCCCTCGCAACCGACAGAACGGCCAAACATGCGTACCAGTCAGTACCTGCTCTCGACTCTCAAAGAAACGCCTTCCGACGCCGTGGTGATCAGCCATCAGTTGATGCTGCGCGCCGGCATGATCCGCAAACTTGCCTCGGGCCTCTATACTTGGCTGCCGATGGGCTTACGGGTTCTCCGCAAGGTCGAGACCATCGTGCGCGAGGAAATGAATGCCGCCGGCGCGCTCGAAGTGCTGATGCCGGCCATCCAACCCGCCGAACTCTGGCAGGAATCGGGGCGCTGGGAGCAGTATGGTCCCGAGTTGCTGCGTTTGAAGGACCGCCATGAGCGCGACTTCTGCGTCGGCCCGACCCACGAAGAGGTCATTACCGACCTGATGCGCAACGAGCTGAACAGCTACAAGCAGCTGCCGCTCAACGTTTACCAGATCCAGACCAAATTCCGTGACGAAATTCGTCCGCGCTTCGGCTTGATGCGCGGACGCGAGTTCGTCATGAAGGATGCCTACTCCTTCCATTTGAGCCAGGAATCCTTGCAGGAAACCTATGACCGCATGCACCAGGCGTATTGCAATGTCTTCACCCGCCTTGGTCTGAATTTCCGCCCGGTGCAGGCCGATACCGGCTCCATCGGCGGTACGGGCTCCCACGAGTTCCACGTACTGGCCGAGTCCGGCGAAGACGACATCGCCTTCAGCGACAGCTCGGACTACGCCGCCAACATCGAAAAGGCCGAAGCGCTGCCCCGGGAGACGGAACGCCCGGCGCCGAGCGAAGAACTGCGTCTGATCGACACACCGAACACCAAGACCATCGCCGACCTGGTGGAGAAATTCGGCCTGCCGATCGAAAAGACCATCAAGACCCTGGTGGTTCGCGGCGCCGAAGAAGGCACCTTGATCGCCCTGATCGTTCGTGGCGACCATGAGCTGAACGAGATCAAGGCGGCCAATCTGGAACAGGTAGCCAGCCCGCTAGTGTTCGCCTCGGAAGCCGAACTGCGTGCCGCTATCGGCGCTGGTGCCGGCTCTCTTGGCCCACTGAACCTGCCCTTGCCCTGCATCGTTGACCGCTCCGTCGCCCTGATGAGCGATTTCGCCATCGGTGCCAACATCGACGACAAACACTACTTTGGCGTCAACTGGGAGCGCGACCTGCCGCTGCCGACTGTCGCCGACCTGCGCAACGTGATCGCCGGCGACCCCAGCCCGGACGGCAAGGGTACCCTGGTGATCAAGCGCGGCATTGAAGTCGGGCATATCTTCCAGCTCGGCACCAAATACAGCGAGGCCATGAAGCTCAACGTCCTCAGCGAGCAGGGCAAGCCCACCACGCTGATCATGGGCTGCTACGGTATCGGCGTCTCCCGTGTGGTCGCGGCGGCCATCGAGCAGAATTACGACGAGCGCGGCATTCTCTGGCCGGACGCCTTGTCGCCGTTCCAAATCGCCTTGGTGCCTTTGAAGTACGAGACCGCAGAAGTGAAGCAGGTTACCGACAAGCTTTACGCGGACCTGACTGCCGCCGGCTTCGAAGTCCTGCTGGACGACCGCGACAAGAAAACCAGCCCCGGCATCAAATTTGCCGACATGGAGCTGATCGGTATCCCGCACCGCATCGTGGTGAGCGATCGAGGGCTGGCCGAAGGTAAACTGGAGTACAAGAACCGCCGCGAAGCCGACGCCCACTCGGTCCCGGTCGATGAAGTGCTGTCGTTCCTCTCCGCCCGTATTCGTCGCTGATCGAGAAACCATGTTCAAGCGAAGTCCCTTACGCCTTGCTGGTGCCGCGCTGTGCGGCACCCTCTTCCTGAGCGGCTGCGCCAATCATCTTCCCCAGCGCAGCGAGCATGAAGAACGAGTCGAACGCAAGTTGCTGGACCACAGCCTGCAGATCGATGTCGGCGAGCCACGCGTGCTCGAATTGCCGCAGCGGCGGATTCGCATCCACGAACAGAAGACATTCGAAGTCACCGCTTTCGAAGTTACGCGCCGTTACGATCGCTACACGCCTTATCAACCCTGGCGTGAGATCTACGAGATTCCCCTGGGCGCGGTTGCCGTCGTAGCGGGCATCGGTGCCAATGCGCTCAACGTGGTCATGCTCGGCAGCCTGCCGGATACCGCGACCAAGGATTGGATCAGCTACGGTTTTGCCGGGCTCAACCCGTTCATGAACGTGGAGTCCAACGGGCGCTCCCAGCAGAATCTGGCCAATCTGGACGAAAAGCAGCAGGACAAACGCATGGAGTACTCGAGCCTGCCCTGGGCAGAACGCCCTGTGCTGATTAAGGCCGGGGAACAGACCCATGAGCTGTTGACGGACCGTAACGGCGTTCTGCGCCTCAATCTGCTCGATGGCCCTTTCGCTGAGCACGACGTGAACCGCCTGGGCACCCTGCTGCTCAGCGTCGAGGACCCTCAGGACGGAGTTCGCACGGAAGCCACGTTATTGGTCAGCCGAACCTTGCGCGGCAAGTTGCAGGAAGCTCATGCGCTGATCTTCGACGACCTGGAAGACGATGATGTCGACCAGTGGGTACACCGAGTCCGACGTCTTTCCGAGCTGGGCCTGGAAGAAGAAGCCAGCGAACTGGAGCAGAGTCTCATCGAGCTGACCCGGAACGACCCGGAGCTGCAACAGGAATTTCTGAAGGCCCTGACCAGAGACGGCCGCTTGGTAGCCGACCCCGGCGAAGATCAGTGACGACGGGCGTCGCGATAACGACGCTCAGGCACGCACGATAAAACCGACGATGCCCTGCAGCGGTTGCTGCTCCAGCTCGACCGCCTCGACTTTGGCCTTCGCCGGTCCTTTCTCTAGCCAGGAAACCAACTCCTGGACAGCATTCTCTTCTCCTTCGATCAATACCTCTACCCGCCCGTCAGCCACGTTGCGTACCCAGCCATCGAGATCCAGGCGTTCAGCCTGACTCGCAGTCGCCTGCCGATAACTGACGCCCTGTACTCGGCCGCTGACGAAACCATGTAAACAGATGCGTGCCATGCTCAACCCTCATCTCGTAAGTCTTTCAGCCGAGCGATGAGCCCAGCCGCAGTCTGTTCGCCCAACAAGCGCTCACGCATTCGCCCTTGCCCATCGACGAGATAGGTCACCGGCAGTACTTCATTGCGTGGCAGTTGGAAGCGTTCGGATGGGTCCTTCTCCAGAACACGGAAATCGATCTTCATCGTATCGCTGGACCGGGTCAGCTCGGCACCCTGCAACCCATCGAAGTTGACCCCCAGTACAACGACCCCCTGGTTTTTCATCCGTTCGGCCAGCAGGTTCAACTGAGGAATTTCACTACGGCAGGGCTTGCACCATTCCGCCCAGTAATTGATCACCAACCACTGGCCATCCAGTTCGGCAGCCGTTACCTTTCGCCCATGCTGATCGAGACCCAGGTCCTCGGCACAACCGCTCAGAAGCAACCCGGCGACTATTCCCATGAAAACCCGAAGTTGCGTTCCCATGCATACGTCCTCGTTCCTGCGTGATTGACATGAGCCAGGATACCTTGCGTATCGAGGTGCCGGACCTCCTCGAGGAAAGCTGCGTCCCGCTGGCCCACCTCAACGCAGCACTCATCGAGGCCCGTCAGCAACGCCCCGAGCAGGGCCTAAGGCAGGTATTGGATCTGCTATCGCGGCATAACCGCAGCGCCATGACCTTACTTGAAAGGCAGCGGGGCCTGCAAAGCATCAGCGAAGAATATCGTCATTATGCATCTGCGGCGGGATCTTCCCCCTGCCCCTTGCTCGTCGGTCTTTGCAACGAACTGGCCACAGGCTTCAAGCGTCTGCTCCTGCAGATGCTGCAAGGCCGGGCGCCATCGCGACCCCATCTGGCCTGGTGCCTGTACACGGCCCAGTATTTTCTTGGGCAAAGCCAGCTTCGTCATTACGAACGCTACCAGGAGCCCTCCCCGACATCGTGGCGCGACAGCCACCAGCTCTACTGCCTGGCTGAACGCCACGAGTGCCTGGATGAGCAGGTTGCCGCCGCTTTCCAGCCAACCGCTGCCAGCAGCCTGCGCGGCCTCTATCAGCAGGGACTGCTGCTCGCCTTGAGCAATCCCTTCCACCTGGCCGAAGGCGAATGCCTCTTGCTGTTCAAGGCTCTCGCTCCCCTGGCCGGTCTTGCTCGCCTGCTGCCCTGGGACGAGGAAGCCGAAGGGCCGACTATCGATCTGCGCGAGGCCCGCCCCTTCGTCACGGATGACCATCCGACACAGGACAGCAGCTTTCTTCGTCGATTCGAGCCCGGTGCGCTGGCAGTGGCATTGAATGAACCGGCCCCGTTGCGCAGTTCGGCGGAACACGCGCTGCTCGAACGGGTAAGGCCCCACTGGCTGGGGCGCCCGCAACGCCGGCATCCTCGGACCGAATATCAAGGATCATGCGATCTAGCCATCGGCTTGGCCGCCATTCATGCGCAACTGCTGGAACAACGACCTAGCCTGTCTCCAGCCCGTATCGTCGATGCGAGTGTCGGCGGTGCACGCTTGCTCTGTCAGGCAGCGCAAGCCGCACAGATACCCGTGGGGCAACTCGTCCTGTTGTTAGGCAGCAGCGGAACGAGCAGCTTGGCCCTGGTGCGCTGGCGCCACATCAACGATGAAGGCTTGCATCTGGGGTTACGCTATTTGAAAGGACTGGCACGGCCGGTCTGGTTGCGCCGCGCACCCAGCGCACAAACGCACCTGGGCATATTGCAAAGCACCCCAGCGGGCAGCGCCTGGCACCATGGCTTATGGCTATGCAGCGGACAGTTCTCGGAAGGGGAGCAGCTCTGGCTTCAACTCAGCAGCGCTCCGAGTCAGGCGACCCTGGCTTTACCGACATCGAACCTGTCGACGCCGCTGGTCGAAAGGCACCCGTTGCGCCTCGCTTGATGCGGGATCTGGGAGGCATATCACATCAAGCGTTGCCTGAGCGCACAGTTTAATCGCCGCAGGCCTGCTTATAATTTCGCCACACCCGTTCCTACGATCGCTATCAGCCTGGAAGCCCACCATGTCCAAAGCCCATGACAAGCTGATCGGCCCCGTGCCGTCCCGAATCGTCAATGCCGCTCGCCTGATAGTCACGGCCTACGAAGGCCGCGTCGCCGAATACAACGTTGCCTCCTGGTTGCAACTGCCCGGCCTGGCCAACCTGCCGGTCTCCCTGATGGTGACTTACCGCGACGGCGACAAGCAGCGTGAAGTCAATGTCGACCATGGCACAACCAATGCCCATGGCAAGATCCTGCTCTCCGGCATCGGCCGGTTGCCGGTGAAAGTGAAGATCGAAGATATGCAGGTGAAACTGCGCTCGGCAGTACCCGTGCAAAGCCTCATCGTCGAGGAACTTTTTGTCCAGGCCGTGGAAATGGCCGAAGCGGACAATCGCCAAGCCCTCGCCTGAGCCCCTCCTGCAAGCCATCAACCCCGCTCCCGCCGCGGGGTTGTGCTTTTCAGCCCCTGGAAATACTCACCACTGGCGGCGGTGAGGGCTGATCGTCGAGCGTTGTCTCGAACTCCTGCACCGCCAACCCGGCCAAGGATTCAGGCCAATGGACGAATTTCAGCCCGGTGATCCGATTGAGCCGCTCCAGCGCCTCCTGGGGATCTCTCCGATGCAGATGAATCACTTTGTCCTTGGCACCACTCATAAACCGAAATTCCTCAGCTAATCCCTGCCCCGCCAGCAGAACGATCGCAAACCCAATCGGGTTTTGCCAGAAGCGTGCCAGCATACGTTCCTACGTTTTTCCGAGCCTCCCAGCCCTTGCCGCTCACGGGTAGCACCGAAGCCACGCCGCAAACTGACACTTTTTGTCACTCACCGGGAGCGTGCAACCACTCGCTCAGACTGGTACCGAACAACTCTCCCTGCACCTCGTGCAAACGTTGCAACGCCTCCTTCAAGGGCTGATACCAGTCTTCGTTCAAGTGTGCCTGGAGTTGTTCCGGCCTGGGTAATGGCCACGGGCTATGACGCAGGAGCTGCGCCATACTGTAATGAGTCAGGTCGCGACACAATACCCAGGCACCCGCGCTGGTACGACAGACCAACTTCTCGCGCTCCAGGAAATCGATGATCTCCTCCCATTCGTCTTCGGGCAGTGGCCAACCTTCGCGCTGCACATCCGCATGACGCACCGGATGGCCGCGCTGCTGTCGCTGAAGGAAAACCCTGAGGATGCCCAACACCACCAGCAGTCGCGGCAGGGCACGCCGTCGCCATTGGCGCGACGAGGACAGGTTGCAGACCAGCTCTGCACCGAACAGCACGATCAGCCAGGACAGATAGATCCACAGCAGGAACAACGGCACCGTGGCGAAAGCGCCATAGATCAGTTGATAGCCCGGAAACAGGCTGACATAGAGGCTGAACAACCCTTTCGCAGCCTCGAACAGGACCGCCGTGAACAGGCCGCCGAGCAGCGCATGGCGGACCGGCACCCGAGCATTCGGCACTGCCGCATACAGCAGGGTAAAGGCCGCGACACTGAACACCAGCGGCATGAAGCTCAGCGCCGTCTTCGCCCCGACCAGCGCATCGGGCCCGGACAGCAGCGACAGCGAAGTCACGTAGGTACTCACCGCGAATCCCGCTCCCAGTAGCAACGGCCCAAGGCTGAGGATCGCCCAGTAAAGAAGAAAACTGGACACGCCACGGCGTGGCTGACGAACCCGCCAGATGGTGTTGAAGGCCTTCTCGATGGTCAGCAGCATCATCAACGCCGTAACCATCAGAAAGCCCACGCCGATCCAGGTCAGTTGCCGGGCCTGTGCGGTGAAAGCGCGCAGATACTCTTGCACCGTCACGCCCGTGGATGGCACGAAATTGCGGAAGATGAACCCCTGGATTTCCTCGCTCATGCCCTGGAATGCCGGGATGGCCGACAGCATGGCAAAGGTCACGGTCATCATCGGGACGACCGCGAATAGCGTGGTATAGGTCAGCGCCGCCGCACTATGAGCACCGCGGTCGGTCAGGAAACGCTGAACCAGATAGCGCCAGAATTCCAGAAAATCGTCGAAGCGTTGGCGCATTCCCTCTCCTTAGCTTCAGTCAGCGGCCATTCCGCTGATGCAACGATACGCACGGTTTCGGCCCCGTGCGTCGACGCGGTTAGAATAGCCATCTCTCAAGCCAAGATGCGATCCGCAAAATGACCGATCTGACGCTCTATCACAATCCGCGCTGCTCGAAATCCCGTGGCGCACTGGAATTGCTCGAAGCCCGGGGCCTGGCTCCGGCGGTCGTGCGCTATCTGGAAACCCCGCCCGACGAAGCGCAACTGCGCGAACTGCTGCGCAAGCTCGGCCTGCCTGCCCGACAACTGCTGCGCAGTGGTGAAGACGAATACAAGACGCTTGGCCTGGCTGATCCCGCACTCGGCGAAGATGCCCTGATCGCAGCGATGGTGGCCCATCCCAAGCTTATCGAACGTCCGATCCTGGTGGTCGGAGACAAGGCCGTGATCGGTCGGCCGCCGGAAAAGGTGCTGGAGATCCTTCCGTGAGCCAGCCTTATATCCTGGTCCTGTATTACAGCCGCCACGGCGCCACTGCGGAGATGGCCCGGCAGATCGCCCGCGGCGTGGAGCAAGGCGGCCTGGAAGCGCGCCTGCGCACGGTGCCCGCCGTTTCGACGGAATGCGAAGCCGTCGCAGCCGATATTCCTGCCGAGGGCGCCCTCTATGCCAGCCTGGACGACCTGAAGGGATGCGCCGGACTGGCGCTGGGCAGTCCCACCCGCTTCGGCAATATGGCAGCCCCGCTGAAATACTTCCTCGACGGTACCAGCAGCCTATGGTTGACCGGCGAGTTGGTCGGCAAACCGGCGGTCGTCTTCACCTCCACCGCCAGCCTTCATGGTGGTCAGGAAACCACCTTGTTATCCATGCTGCTGCCGCTGCTCCACCACGGCATGCTGGCCATGGGTATCCCCTATAGCGAACCCGCCTTGCTGGAAACCCGTGGCGGCGGCACGCCCTATGGCGCCAGCCACCATGCCGGAGCGGACGGCAAACGCCCGCTGGACGAGCAGGAAATCGCACTCTGCCGCGCCCTTGGCCAACGTCTCGCACAAACCGCGGCACTGCTGGAGAAAGGCCGTGGCTAGAAAAGCGAAACCATTGCCGTCCCTGGAATGGCTGCAACCACGCCTCACCTTCAGTCGTGCAATGAGCCTGGCGAGCCTGGTCGCCCTGGCTGCGCTGCTGCTTCTGTGGAACCTGCTGTTCGCCGACCTTCATGGCGCCAGGACCTGGGTCGTACTGAGCATTCAGCTTCTGCCGCTGCTGCTGGTCGCGCCGGGCGTACTGCTCGGTAATGCCCGTGCGCATGCCTGGACCTGTTTCGTGGTCAACATCTACTTCATCCAAGGCGTGCTCGCCGCAATCGATCCGGGCCGAATACTGTTCGGTTGGCTGGAAGCGCTGTTCAGCCTGAGCCTGTTCTGTGCGGCGCTGCTCTATACGCGTTGGCGTTTCCAGTACGACCGTCGGCTGGCGGGAGAAAGCTGAACGGATGATGGCGTGACGATCGACATGACCGTCGCGCCAGCCGGCCTTACCAGCCGAGGGTTTCCTTCAGGAACGGGATGGTGAGTTTGCGTTGGGCCTGAAGAGAGGCCTGATCGAGCTGTTCGAGCAGCTCGAAAAGCGCACTCATGCTGCGCGTACCACGGGTCAGGATAAAACGGCCGACTTCGTCGGTCAGGTGCAGGCCTCGGCGCGATGCGCGTAACTGCAAGGCGCGCAGCTTATCTTCGTCGGACAGGGAATGGAGCTGGAATACCAGCGCCAGGGTCAACCGGGATTTCAGATCCGGCAGTTGCACCGGCAACTCCCGCGGCGACGCCGAAGCCGCGAGCAACAGCTTGCGTCCACTGTCGCGCAGTCGGTTGAACAGGTGGAACAGCGCTTCCTCCCAATCCGCACGACCGGCCACGGCGTCGAGATCATCGAGCCCCACCAACTCGCACTGCTCCAGGTTATCGAGAATCTCGGGACCGTACTGAACCACCTCGGCCAACGGCAAATAGACCGCCGGCTCGCCACGCTGCTCGAAGCGCAGGCACGCGGCCTGGAGCAGATGGCTGCGCCCGACGCCCTCACCGCCCCAAAGGTAGATCAGGCTTTCCGTCCAGCCGGCATCCGCCTCGCAAAGGCGCTCGACATAGCCGAGCGCCGCAGCGTTGGCACCGGGGTAGTAATTGGCAAAGGTGGCGTCGTCGCGCAGACGCACCCCTAGGGAAAGCTGGGTCGGTTTCATGCCGGGGTAGGCGGCTCCTCGGAACCGCTGGGGGACTCTCCGTAAAGTTCCGAAAGTTTATACAAATCATGGACATGACGCAGCAAAACCATGATCACGGCAGCAACCGGCAGCGCCAGCAGCACGCCGGTGAAGCCGAACAACTGGCCACCGGCGAGAATCGCGAAGATCACCGCCACCGGATGCAGACCGATCCGGTCCCCCACCAGCATCGGCGTCAGCAGCATACCTTCGAGCAACTGCCCCACCATGAACACCGCGCCCACACCGATCAACGGGTAGAGTGCCTCCCCTCCGAACTGGAACAGCGCCGCCGCAATCGCCGCACCGATACCGACGACGAAGCCCATGTAGGGCACGATACTGGCGAGGCCGGCGAGCACACCGATCAGCAGGCCCAACTCCAATCCGATCGCCATCAACCCCACCGAATAGATCACGGCCAGCGCGAGCATCACCAGCATCTGCCCCCGCAGGAACGCACCGAGTACTTCGTGACACTCACCCATCAGGCGCACCACCAGCCCTTCCTGGCGGCGTGGCAGGAGCCCGCGCAGCCGCGCCATCATCAGGTCCCAGTCCCGCAGCAGATAGAAGCTGACCACCGGAATGAGCAGCAGGTTGCCCAACCACCCCAGCAACGCGAGGCTGGAGGCCGTGGCCTGGGCTACCACCACCCCAAGAAGATCGGTGGTCTTGTCCAGATGGCCGGATAACGCGGCCTTGAGCCGGTCGAAACGCCAGAAGCCCTCGGGCAGCCCCGCCTTCGCCTGGACCCAGGGCAGCGCCGCATTCTGCAACCAGTCGAGCATCTGCGGCGTGAGCTGATAGAGGCGCACCAACTGCTTGCCCAGCATGGGCACCAGCACCAGAAGCCCGATCAGCAGGACCAGGCTGAACAATACGAACACCAGCACCACACCCCAGGTACGGGAAAGTTTCCAGCGCTCCAAACGATCCACCAGCGGATCGCCCAGATAGGCCAACAGGATGCCCACCAGGAACGGCGAAAGAATCGGCGTGAGCAGGTAGACCAGCCAGCCGAGGAAAAACAGTCCGGCCAGCCAGAGCCAGCGGTTCGATGCAGTCATGCCAGAGGTCCGTTTCTTGCGGAGTGAAATTTACAGGCCCACACCCAGACGTAATGCAAGCCGCTGGCCAAGCTGACGGCCAGCGCCAGAATGATCAGTGGCCAACGCAGCGGCGCGAAAGCGGGAAGCAGGCTGAGCTCCAGCAATACGACCAGCACCAGAACGATCTGCAGCAACGTGGACAGTTTGCCCAGCCAGGTGGGGCGGAATTCGAAGGGGCCGACCAGCAGGCGGTAGAGCGTCGCGCCGCCGACGATCACTGCGTCGCGCAAGAGCACCACGGCCGCCAGCCACCAGGGAAAAATCTGGGTGATGCTCAGGCAAAGATAGCTGGTGACCAGCAGCAACTTGTCGGCGATGGGATCGAGCATCGAGCCGATTCGACTGGTCCAGCCGAATCGCCGCGCGAGGAAACCATCCAACGCATCGGAAAATCCAGCGACGGCAAACAGTGAGAGTGCCTGCCCGTAACGCTCCGCCAGGAGCAGCAGAGCGATCGGCACGGTCAGCAACAGGCGAAGCGTCGTCAGCAGATTCGGCAATTGGCGCATGGCAATCCTTGGCAACACCCTGGCGAAGCGAAAATTTCCGCGACCCGTTTGGAAACCTGCGCGCAGTCTACGCCGACTACCAGCTGAAACGCAGCACCTGGGCCGCAGGCTGCTGCATCGGCGCTACCGGCTGGCCGGCATCCACCGGCGCGTTGGCCGCCTGGACCTCTTGCAAACCGGACAGCGCCAGTTGCGCACGCAGTTGCTCGGGGCTGGAGCGCACCTGATAGACCAAGCGATCCCCCTCGACCTTTTTCAGCCGCGCACCGAAGGGCTCGAGCAACCGCTCCAGCTCCGCATAACGCGTCAGGTCGGACTTGTGGATCTCCAGGGTAAGGTCGTTGGCCGCCCCCGGCGCCGCAACGAAACGCGGTGCCAGACGTTCGCTCACCGCGAGCATCACGGCATCGGCCAGCGCGGCGCTGTCGGTGCCCTCCGCCGAGCCCTGCTCCAGCGAATCGCCCAGCCACAGACGCCAGTTGGCCTGCCACTTACCGCCATCCTCGCGCGCCCTGACCGCCAGCAGCGCGTCGGCGGCGTAGCGATCCGAAGCCTCGCGCAGCGCGTCGGGCCGGGCCGCGGTGAGATTGTCCGCCGTCCCGACGATCTGCTCGCTCAGATCGGCCAGCGGCAGGCGCAACGGCAGTCCCCGGTGTTGCGCGGCGCGGCGCACCGGGAAGGCGCTATCCTGCCCGTCCCCAACCAGATTGGCGCCCCCGGCGGTTTCGTTCAACCACCAGGCGAGAATCGCGGGGCGATTGGCGCTCCACAAGGCCAGGCCAGCCTGGCGCAAAGACCGCTCGCTGGTGGCCGGATCGAAGTCCACCACCAGAGCGTCGCCTTCATAACCGTACTGGCTGATCAGTTGTTGAGGGTCCTTGCGCAACTCGGCCACGGCCGGATTCTTCAAGGCCGCCGGATCGCCGGTCAGACGCAGCACCAGAGTATCCAATGCCCGCTGCAGCGCCTGGTTGCGCTCCTCAGGTTGCTGGCTGGCGACGGGTTCGCGTACCTGATAGAGATCGCCAACCGTTTCGGCGAAGGTCGGCAGGCTGAACAGCGACAGGCAAAGAACAAGCAGGCGGATCACGCGCATGGGGAGTCTCGACGGCTGGGGAGCGGCCTTGAGCCGCCCGAGAAGGGCTATACCTTAAACAGCCGCCCGCCACCCGGCAACCGGGCCGGCTCAGGTGGTCGCTGCCCGGCAAGCCTGATAAAATCGCGCGCCTTCGCAGACCGGCCATGGCGGCACCGGTCGAATCCCGAATTTTCCCTACAGGCCTGGATCTATGAGCAAGCAACCCTCCATTAGCTACAAGGACGCCGGTGTGGACATCGACGCCGGTGAAGCGCTGGTCGAACGCATCAAGGGCGTGGCCAAGCGCACCGCACGTCCGGAAGTGATGGGCGGCCTGGGCGGTTTCGGCGCCCTCTGCGAGATCCCGGCCGGCTACAAGCAGCCGGTACTGGTATCCGGTACCGATGGCGTCGGCACCAAGCTGCGTCTGGCGCTGAACCTGAACAAGCACGACAGCATCGGCCAGGACCTGGTCGCGATGTGCGTAAACGACCTGGTGGTTTGCGGTGCCGAGCCGCTGTTTTTCCTCGACTATTATGCCACCGGCAAGCTCAACGTCGACGTGGCTGCCACCGTGGTCACCGGCATCGGCGCCGGCTGCGAGCTGGCTGGTTGCTCGCTGGTCGGTGGCGAAACCGCCGAGATGCCCGGCATGTACGAGGGCGAGGACTATGACTTGGCCGGCTTCTGCGTCGGCGTAGTGGAAAAGAGCGAAATCATCGATGGCTCCAAGGTGGTCACCGGCGACGCGCTGATCGCCCTGCCCTCCTCCGGCCCGCACTCCAATGGCTACTCGCTGATCCGCAAAATCATCGAGGTCGCCGGTGCCGATATCGAAAAAGTGCAGCTCGACGGCCAGCCGCTGGCCGACCTGCTGATGGCGCCGACCCGCATCTACGTCAAGCCGCTGCTCAAGCTGATCAAGGATACCGGTGCAGTGAAGGCCATGGCCCACATCACTGGCGGCGGCCTGCTGGACAATATCCCGCGCGTCCTGCCGGAAGGCGCCCAGGCCGTGATCGATGTGGCCAGTTGGACCCGTCCGGCCGTCTTCGACTGGCTGCAGCAGCACGGCAACGTCGATGAGCATGAGATGCACCGCGTACTCAACTGCGGCGTCGGCATGGTCATCTGCGTGGCCCAGGACCAGGTGGAAGCCGCTCTGGCAAGCCTGCGCGCCTCGGGCGAGCAGCCGTGGGTGATCGGCCAGATCGCCCAAGCCGCCGAAGGCGCCGCCCAGGTCGTGCTGAACAACCTGAAAGCTCACTGATGACGGCACGCTGCAATGTCGTGGTGCTGATATCGGGGTCCGGCAGCAACCTGCAGGCCCTGATCGACAGCACCCGTAGCGACGATAACCCGGCCCGCATCCGCGCGGTGATTTCCAACCGCGGCGATGCCTACGGACTGACCCGCGCCCAGAACGCCGGTATCGCCACCCAAGTGCTCGACCACAAGGCCTTCGATGGCCGCGAGGCGTTCGACGCGGCGCTGATCGAGGCCATCGATACGTTCTCCCCGCATTTGGTGGTGCTGGCCGGCTTCATGCGCATCCTCACCCCCACCTTCGTCCGTCACTATGCGGGCCGCCTGCTGAACATCCATCCCTCGTTGCTGCCCCTCTACAAGGGCCTGCACACTCATCAACGGGCGCTGGAAGCCGGCGATGCCGAGCATGGCTGCAGCGTGCATTTCGTGACAGAGGAACTCGATGGTGGCCCTTTGGTCGTACAGGCGATAGTTCCGGTTCAAGCGGGTGACACACCGGAAAGCCTGGCCATGCGCGTGCATGCCCAGGAACACCGGATTTACCCCCTGGCCGTGCGCTGGTTCGCCGAGGGCCGCTTGTGCCTGGGCGAGCACGGCGCAATGCTGGATGGCCAGCCGCTGCCGGCCACCGGCTATCTGATTCGAACCTAGGAGACTCTATGCGTCGTGCCCTGCTGTTCGTTTGTGCGTTGCTCACGCTGCCTGTCCAGGCCTTCGAGCTGAAGCCGTTTTCCGCCAGCTATACCGCCGATTGGAAGCAACTGCCCATCAGCGGGACCGCGGAACGCAGCCTGAAGCGCCTCGACGATGGCCGTTGGCAGCTCGGCTTCGAGGCCGCCATGCTGGTGGCCAGCCTCACCGAGCAAAGCACCTTCCGCGTCGAGAACGACACCTTCCTGCCCCTCAACTACCGCTTCAACCGCAGCGGCCTCGGCAAGGCCAAGCAGGTCGAGCTGGACTTCGACTGGACCGAGAAGCAGGTGCTCGGCAGCGATCGCGGTGATCCGGTGCGGTTGCTGCTCAACCGCGGCCTGCAGGACAAGTCGACCTATCAGTTGGTCCTGCAGCACGACGTGGCCGACGGCAAGAAGAGCATGAGCTACCAGGTGGTCGATGGCGACGAAATCGAAACCTACGATTTCCGGGTCCTCGGCGAAGAGCAGGTGGAAACCAAGGCCGGCACTGTCGATGCGCTCAAGGTCGAGCGCGTGCGCGACCCGACCCAGAGCAACCGCAAGACCATCCTCTGGTTCGCCAAGGACTGGGACTATCTGCTGGTTCGCCTGCATCAGGTCGAGAAGGACGGCAAGGAATACCAGATCATGCTCGAAGAGGGCACGGTCGACGGCAAGCCCGTCAAAGGTCGCGGCAAGTAAGAACGAGGAAGCCGGGCAATGCCCGGCTTCTCTTTGTCCAGCCTCAGGCGGATTCGTGTTCTCGGCAGATCAGCCGCTCCGCTCCCGACGCCAACGGTTGACGCGTCAGACCACAGAACGGCCCCTCCTCGCGTCGCTCATGGAAACGGCAACTGCCGCATAGACCGAAGCTCGGCACATCCTGCTGCCGCTGGATGGTCACCAGCAACTCCCTCAGCAAAGCCTCCAGCATTTCCCCTCGCAGTCCCAGGGCCTCGGCCGCCTGTTGCAGAAATGCCGGTGGGGTCAGCGCCTCGAGCAGTGCCGTCCCTTCCCCAGTCAGCTCCAGATGAACGCTGCGCTTGTCTTGGGGGTCCGGCTGCTTGCGGATCAACCCCTTGTGTTCCAGCACTTTCAACGATTGCGACACCGTGCCCTTGGTCAACCCCAGGTATTCGGTGACCGCCATCGGCGTATTCGAGTAGCCGTTGCAGCGGGAAAGATAATGCAGGGCGCTCACCTGCACCGGCTGCAATTCGGCCAGCAACGGGTGCTCACGAGACCAGGCCCGCATCAGGCTGGTCAGGCGTTCCAGATAGTCATACAGGGCATTGCCGGACATAGACACCTCCACGGCAAGATAGTATCGAATAAAAACCATATTGACAAAGCAGAGGCATCCACCCTACTTTGAATATGTATCGATTCGATACTTAATCAAGGAGAAGATCATGTCCCATGCGCGTTACTACCATGCCGGGTGCCCTGTCTGCGTGGAGGCCGAGCGGAGCCTGTTGCCGCTGCTGGATACAGGCAAGGTCGATGTGGAGGTCGTTCATCTTGGCCAGCAGCCGGAACGCGTGGCCGAGGCTGAGCAAGCAGGCGTGCAATCCGTGCCGGCGCTGGTCGTCGATGGACAGGTGCTGCACCTGAACTTCGGCGCTACCCTCGCTGCGCTGAAGTAAACAAGGCTACCGAGGACGCTTCGTGAGCGATTACCGACCGCTGGCCTGCGACCTTCACGACTACCTGGAGATCGCCTGCCTGTACCGCTATTGGCTACGTATCGAACTGCACGACGGCGAGCCGTTCGAAGCCGAAGCAGTGACGACGGAAACCACGGCGAGCAAGGAGGAGTTTCTGGTGGTTCAGGTCGAAGGCGCCTCCCACCGGCTGCGGCTGGATCGCCTGCGGGCAATCACGCCGTGCGGCACGGGCGCGCGTTTCGGCCGGGTCGAACTGGAATAACGCTAGCCAAGGCAAAAAAAGAAGCCGGGCGCTGCCCGGCTTCTTCTCGTTCACCACATCAGATCATCCGGCACCTTGTAGGCGGCGTACGGATCGTCCTCGTCCGCTTCCTCGGTGGGGGTGTTGAGCAGGACGATGCGGCGCGGGTCGCGCTCCTGGATTTTCACCGCTGCGTCGCGCGGGATGATCTCGTAGGCGCCGCCATGGCGAACGATGGCCAGCGAGCCGCGGCTGAGCTTGTCGCGCATCAGGTCGTTCACGGAGATGCGCTTGACCTTCTTGTCATCGACGAAGTTGTAGTAGTCGTCGGTGGTCAGCTTCGGCAGACGGGAGCGCTCGATCAGTTGCTTGATCTGGGCAGTGCGGGCTTTCTGCTCCGCTTTTTCCTGCTGCTGGCGATTCAACTCGCGGTCGCGCTCGATCTTCTCGGCCTGGGCGGCCAATGCGGCCTGGCGCTGCGAATCGTCCTTTTCGACCTGGCCTTTTTTCTCCAGGCGTTCCTGTTTCTGCTTCTGCTTGCCGGCCTGCTTGGCCTGTTTTTCACTGACCAGCCCGGCTTTCAGCAGCTGGTCGCGTAGGGAAAGACTCATAACCTACCCGCTCGTCTCAATAAAGTTGGAATCGCCGAACGAACCGCATCGGACCTCGCGCCGGATCAGCCGCAGCCCAGTGCATCCTTCTCCTGCCGCTTGGCCTCGCTCCACAGGGTATCCAGTTCTTCGAGGGTGCAATCTTCGATGGGCCGACCCGCTTCGCGCAATGCCTGTTCGATAAAACGGAAACGCCGCTCGAACTTGCCGTTGGCGCTGCGCAGTGCGGTCTCCGGATCGACCTTGAGGTGACGCGCCAGGTTGGTGACCACGAAGAGCAGATCGCCGATTTCCTCGGCCACCGCTTCCGGGTCGTTTTCACTCATGGCCTCCAGCACTTCGTCCAGTTCTTCGCGCAGCTTGTCCACCACCGGCAAGGCTTCAGGCCAGTCGAACCCCACCTGAGCTGCACGTTTCTGCAGTTTGACCGCCCGCGACAGGGCTGGCAGCGCCGCCGGCACATCGTCCAGCAACGACAACTGCTCCGGCACCTCGGCCTTTTCCGCGCGTTCCTCCGCCTTCAGAGCTTCCCAGCGCTGCTTGACCGCTGCCTCCTCCAGGCTGTGCCGGTCCGCCACACCGTAGAGGTCGCCATCCGGGAACACATGGGGATGGCGCCGAACCAGCTTGCGGGTGATGCCATCGACCACCGCATCGAAGCCGAAACGGCCCTCTTCCCGGGCCAGTTGGCAGTAGTAGATGACCTGGAACAGCAGGTCGCCGAGTTCACCCTGCAGGTGTTCGAAATCACCGCGCTCGATGGTATCGGCGACTTCGTAGGCCTCTTCGATGGTGTAGGGAACGATGGTCGCGTAGGACTGCTTGAGGTCCCAGGGGCAGCCGTGGCGCGGGTCGCGCAGGCGGGCCATCAGGTACAGCAGATCGGGTAATGAGTACATAAGCGTTCCGAGGTGAACGCAGGCCGCGCCCTGTATGGCGCGGCCTGCCGGATCAGGAGGCGCGGTTGCGTTTCGCCTCGATGATGTTCGGCAACTGGGAAATCTTCGCCAGTAACCGGCCCAGGGAATCCAGCCCAGGGATTTCGATGGTCAACGACATCAGCGCCGTGCTGTCCTCTTTGTTGGACCGGGTGTTCACCGCCAGCACGTTGATGCGCTCGTTGAGCAGCACCTGGGAGACGTCGCGCAACAGGCCGGAACGGTCGTAGGCGCGGATGACGATATCCACCGGATAGGTCTGCACCGGCACCGGTCCCCAGCTGACCTGGATGATCCGCTCCGGCTCGCGCCCGGCCAGTTGCAGCGCGGTGGCGCAATCCTGCCGGTGGATGGTCACGCCACGTCCCTGGGTGATGTAGCCGACGATCGGGTCGCCCGGTAGCGGCTGGCAGCAGCCGGCCATTTGCGTCAGCAGGTTGCCGACCCCCTGGATCTGGATGTCGCCCCGCTTGCCGGGCTTGTGCGGGCCGTGTTTGCGCGGAATCAGCTCCAATTGTTCGTTGCCGCGCTCCGGCTCGACCAACTGTTGCGCCATGTTGACCAGATGGGCCAGGCGCAGGTCGCCGGCGCCAAGGGCGGCGAACAGGTCCTCTGCCGTCTTGAGGTTGGCCTTTTCCGCCAGCCGGTCGAAATCCACCGGCGGCAGGCCGACCCGGTTCAGCTCGCGCTCCAGCAGCGCCTTGCCGGCGGCGACGTTCTGGTCGCGGGCCTGCAGCTTGAACCAGTGGACGATCTTCGCCCGCGCCCGCGAGGTGGTGATGTAGCCCAGGTTGGAGTTCAGCCAGTCACGGCTCGGCGAGCCCTGTTTGCTGGTGATGATCTCTACCTGCTCGCCGGTCTGCAGGCTGTAGTTGAGCGGCACGATGCGGCCGTTGACCTTCGCCCCCCGGCAGTTGTGGCCGATCTCGGTATGCACGCGGTAGGCGAAGTCCAGCGGGGTGGCGCCCTTGGGCAGGTCGATGGCATGGCCGTCCGGGGTGAATACGTAGACCCGGTCCGGCTCGATATCCACCCGTAGTTGTTCGGCCAGACCACCGATATCGCCCAGTTCCTCGTGCCACTCGAGTACCTGGCGCAGCCAGGAGATTTTCTCTTCGTAATGGCTGGAACCGGATTTGACGTCCGTGCCCTTGTAGCGCCAATGCGCACACACCCCCAGCTCGGCTTCCTCGTGCATGGAATGGGTGCGTATCTGCACTTCCAGCACTTTGCCATCCGGGCCGATCACCGCGGTGTGCAGGGAGCGGTAGCCGTTCTCCTTGGGGTTGGCGATGTAGTCGTCGAACTCCTTGGGAATATGCCGCCACAGGGTGTGGACGATACCGAGCGCCGTGTAGCAATCGCGCACTTCCGGGACCAGTACCCGGACCGCGCGCACATCGTAGATCTGGCTGAACTCCAGCCCTTTGCGCTGCATCTTCCGCCAGATGGAATAGATGTGCTTGGCCCGCCCGCTGATGTCGGCCTTGATGCCGGTGGCGTCCAGTTCGTCGCGCAGTTGCTGGACGACATTGGTGATGTACTGCTCGCGATCCAGCCGGCGCTCGTGCAGCAGCTTGGCGATCTGCTTGTACTGTTCGGGCTCCAGGTAGCGGAAGGACAGGTCCTCCAGCTCCCATTTGATATGGCCGATGCCCAGCCGGTGGGCCAGGGGTGCATAGATATCGAAGACTTCGCGGGCAACGCGGTGGCGCTTCTCCTCGCTGGCGTGCTTGACCGCGCGAATCGCGCAAGTGCGCTCGGCCAGTTTGATCAGGGCGACGCGTACGTCGTCGACCATGGCCACCAGCATCTTGCGCAGGTTCTCCACCTGGGCCTGGGCACCGAGCACCATGGACTGACGTGGATTGAGACTGGCGCTGATCGCCGCCATGCGCAGCACGCCTTCGATCAGCTTGGCCACCACCGGGCCGAAACGCTGGTGCACCGCAGCCAGGGTGATCTTGCCCTCGCGCACGCCACGGTAGATCACCGCGGCGACCAGGGAATCCTGGTCGAGCTTGAGGTCAGCGAGGATTTCCGCAATCTCCAGGCCGGTCTGGAAGCTGGAGGTGCCCTCGACCCAGAGGTTCTGCGCGGCATTGGCCTGTTGCTCGGCTTCGCGGGCGAACTCGCAGGCGTCCTTCAACGCCTCACGCTCCAGCGCCGGGTCCAGGCTGAGGACATGATCCAGCCAGGACTCGAGGTTGATACTGCCGTCAGTGTTGATCGGCTGGTGCGCTCTCACCTGTACCATTACTTACCCTTCCCCTACGGCGCGCCCTCGGGCCCGCCGGGTTGTCGCCTGCCTCTACGGGCCGGTCGGATTACAGGGGCATCCTAGCCCCTCTCGAATAACGCCATCGCCTCGACATGCGCGGTCTGCGGAAACATATCGAGGATGCCGGCCCGTTTCAGCCGATAGCCCTGCCGCGCCAGCTCCGCAGCATCCCGCGCCAGGGTCGCCGGGTTGCAGGACACGTACAGCAGGCGCCCGATTTCCAGGTCACCGATCTGCCGCACCACCTCCAGCGCACCGTCCCGCGGCGGGTCGAGCAACGCGGCGGAGAAGCCTCGCTCGACCCAGCGCTGGCCGGTCAGCGGCTTCGACAGATCGGCCTGGAAAAAGTGCAGGTTCTCCAGGCCGTTGGCCGCAGCGTTGCCACGCGCGCGTTCGACCATTGCCTCCACGCCTTCCACCGCCACCACTTCGCGCGCCCTACGGGCCAGCGGCAAGGCGAAATTGCCCAGGCCGCAGAACAGATCCAGTACCCGCTCGTCGTCTCTCGGTGCCATCCAGTCTAGCGCCTGGTTGACCATCGCTTCGTTGACCGGCGCGTTGACCTGGACGAAATCGCCCGGCCGGTACTCCAGGCACAGCCCCCACGACTCCAGCCGATAGCCCAGGGATTGCCCCGGCTCGACCGGCTGCGGCTCGCTGGCACCGTGCAGCCACAACTGGGCGCGGTGCTCGTCGCAGAAACCCCGCAGACGGGCCAGATCGGCGTCCGGCAACGGCGCGGTATGCCTCAGCAACACGGCTTCCGCGGTGCCGCTGAACACTTCCACGTGGCCTACTGCCTGGGGTTTTTCAAGCTGGCGCAGCAGCTGCGGTAACGCGCGCACGATCGGCTGCAAGGGCTGTACCAGAACCGGGCATTCGTCGATGGCAACGATGTCCTGGCTGGCGGCGGCACGGAAGCCGACCTCCAGTCGACGGGCCTTGGCGTCCCAACGCACGGCAATCCGAGCACGACGCCGGTAGCCGAATTCCGGACCGACCAACGGTAGCGCCCACTCGTCGGGTTGTAACGCGGCGAAACGCGCGAGCTGTTCGGCGAGGGTGCGCTGTTTCAGGGCGAGCTGTTCTTCGTGGGGCAGGTGCTGGAGCGTGCAGCCGCCGCAACGCCCGGCATGCACGCAGGGCTCGGGGCGACGCTGCGGTGCCGCGTCCAGGATGCGCTCGGCGCGCGCGTCGACGATCTGGCTGCGCGCCGAAAGCACGCGGGCCTCGACACGCTCCTGCGGCAAGGCACCGGCGACGAACCAGGTCCGCCCGTCGACGAAGGCAATGCCACGGCCGTCATGGGCCAGGCGCTCGATGATCAGGACCTGCTTCTTGCCCACCGGAACTTGCGGGGTACGCGCCCCGCCGCTCGGCTGGAAGCGCAGCCCGGCATTGCGCTTAGCCATGGACGATACCCTGCCGGCCCGGATGGGCCACGGGCGCGATCCGGGTCGGGTCGTGCGTCGCCATGATCAATGCTCGGGAATGTCGTAGATGCCGGTGGACAGGTAGCGGTCGCCTCGATCGCAGATGATCGCCACGATCACCGCGTTCTCCAGTTCCTTCGACAGCCGCAGGGCCGCCGCCACCGCACCGCCGGAGGAAACGCCGCAGAAGATGCCCTCTTCCCGCGCCAGCCGGCGCATCACGTCCTCGGCCTCACCTTGCGCCATGTCGACGATGCGGTCCACGCGCTCGGCCTGGTAGATTTTCGGCAGGTACTCGTGCGGCCAGCGACGGATGCCGGGGATCGACGCCCCTTCCTGCGGCTGCAGGCCGACGATCTGCACGTCCGGGTTCTGCTCCTTGAGGTAACGCGACACGCCCATGATGGTGCCGGTGGTGCCCATGGAACTGACGAAGTGGGTGATGCGGCCCTGGGTCTGCTGCCAGATCTCCGGGCCGGTGCCCCGGTAGTGCGCCTCCGGGTTGTCGCCGTTGGCGAACTGGTCGAGCACCTTGCCCTTGCCGCCGCGTTGCAGGCTTTCCGCCAGGTCGCGGGCACCTTCCATACCCTCTTCGCGGCTGACCAGCACCAGCTCGGCGCCGTAGGCGGTCATCGCCGCCTTGCGCTCGGCACTCATGTTGTCCGGCATGATCAGGATCATCTTGTAGCCCTTGATCGCCGCCGCCATCGCCAGGGCGATGCCGGTATTGCCGGAGGTGGCTTCGATCAGGGTGTCGCCGGGCTTGATGTCGCCGCGCAGTTCGGCGCGGGTGATCATCGACAGCGCCGGCCGGTCCTTCACCGATCCCGCCGGGTTGTTGCCTTCCAGCTTCACCAGCAGGGTGTTGGAGGTCTCCCCGGGCAGGCGTTGCAGGCGGACCAGCGGGGTATTGCCGACGCAATCGGCGATGGTGGGAAACTGCAGGGTCATGGCGTCTTCGAATCCGGACGGCAGAGGGACGACTATGATAACGGCAAACCGGCGGGCACCATAACAGCCGAAGATTGCAGTCTGTTTCCCTCGGCTCCCGCTCTTTGTCCAGCCCCGCCCAGCCGCTACACTGCCGGCCGGAACCACGGAACCAGACGAGGGAAGACAGTGTTCAAGGATCTCGGCATCAAAGGCCGCGTGCTGATGCTCACCCTGCTGCCCACCAGCCTGCTGGCGCTGGTCCTCGGCGGCTATTTCACCTGGGTGCAGCTCTCCGACCTGCAGGCGCAACTGTTGCAGCGCGGGGAAATGATCGTCGAGCAACTGGCACCCCTCGCCGCTCCGGCCCTGGCACATGGCGACAACCGCGTGCTGCAGCGGATCGCCGCCGATGCGCTGGAGCAACCCGACGTACGGGCGGTGTCCTTCCTCACCCCGGAGCGCCAGCGCCTGGCGCATGCCGGCCCGAACATGCTCAACGACACCCCCAGCGGCGACAGCAGCCGCCTGCTGATGCGCAGCGACCAGGACGCCACGCGCTTCCTCCTGCCGGTCTATGGCCGCCACAGCATGGTGGCCGGACAGGAGGCCGCCGACAGCGAACAGTTGCTCGGCTGGGTCGAGGTGGAGATGTCCCACCACGGTACCCTGCTGCGGGGCTACCGCAGCCTGCTCACCAGCCTGCTGCTGATCATCGCCGGGCTGGCGGTCACCGCGCTCCTGGCACTGCGCATGAGCCGCTCGATCAACGAGCCGTTGCGGCGTATCCAGCAGGGCGTCGCCCAGCTCAAGGACGGTCGCCTGGAGACCCGCCTGCCGCTGCTCGGCAGCCACGAGCTGGACGAACTGGCGTCCGGCATCAACCGCATGGCCGAAGCGCTGCAGAATGCCCAGGAAGAACTCCAGCACAGCATCGACCAGGCCACCGAGGATGTTCGCCAGAACCTGGAAACCATCGAGATCCAGAACATCGAACTGGACCTGGCGCGCAAGGAAGCCCTGGAAGCGAGCCGGATCAAATCCGAATTCCTCGCCAACATGAGCCATGAGATCCGCACGCCGCTGAACGGCATCCTCGGCTTCACCAACCTGCTGCTGAAAAGCGACCTGACGCCGCGCCAGCAGGACTACCTGACCACCATCGAAAAATCCGCCGACAGCCTGCTCGGCATCATCAACGAAATCCTCGACTTCTCGAAGATCGAAGCCGGCAAGCTGGTCCTGGAAAGCATCCCCTTCAACCTGCGCGACCTGCTGCAGGACTGCCTGACCATCCTCGCCCCCGCCGCCCACGACAAGCAGCTGGAACTGGTCAGCCTGGTCTACCGCGACACACCGCTGTCGCTGATCGGCGATCCGCTGCGGCTCAAGCAGGTGCTGACCAACCTGATCAGCAACGCGATCAAGTTCACCCGCGAAGGCACCATCGCCGTCCGCGCCATGCTGGAGGACGACAGCGACGACCGCGCCCAACTTCGCATCAGCGTGCAGGACACCGGCATCGGCCTGTCCGAGGAGGACCTGCGCACCCTGTTCCAGGCCTTCAGCCAGGCGGACAACTCGCTCAGCCGCCAGGCCGGCGGCACCGGTCTGGGCCTGGTGATCTCCAAGCGCCTGATCGAACAGATGGGCGGCGAGATCGGCGTGGAAAGCACACCGGGAGAAGGTTCGGAATTCTGGATCACCCTGAGCCTGCCTAAGGGCCGCGAAGACGTCGAGGACCATCCTCGCGCACCGCTGCTGGGCCGCCGCGTGGCCGTGCTGGAAAGCCACGAGCTGGCCTGCCAGGCCCTGCAACATCAATTGGAAGACTGCGGCCTGCAAGTGCAAGTCTTCGCCGACATGGACAGTCTGATCGACGGCGTGGCCGCTCAGCGTCACGGCAATGCACCCCTCGACTTGGAGGTGCTCGGCGTTAGCCTGCGCGAGTTGCCGCCGGAACGGCTGAGCCAGCGCATCCGCGACCTCGAACGGCTCGGCTGCAAATGCTTGGCACTCTGCCCGACCAACGAACAGGCGATCTACCACGAGGCGCTGCCGGACGGCTATGCGCAATTGCAGGCCAAGCCGGCCTATACACGCAAGCTGCAGCGGGCGTTGTCCGACCTCATCAGCCCGCGCCAATCGGTACGCCAGGAACCCACCTCGATCCCGAGCAACCGGGCTCCGCGCCTGCTCTGCGTCGACGACAACCCGGCCAACCTGTTGCTGGTACAGACCCTGCTCAGCGACATGGGCGCCGAAGCCACCGCCGTGGACAGCGGCTATGCCGCGCTGGACGCGGTGAAGCAGGAACGCTTCGACCTGATCTTCATGGACGTGCAGATGCCCGGCATGGACGGACGCCAGACCACCGAGGCGATCCGTGCCTGGGAAGCCGAACACGGCCACGGCCAAGTGCCGATCATCGCCCTGACCGCCCATGCCCTCGCCAACGAAAAGCGCGCCCTGCTACAGAGCGGCCTGGACGATTACCTGACCAAGCCGATCAGCGAGCGCCAACTGGCCCAGGTCGTGCTCAAGTGGACCGGCCTCGCCCTGCGCAACCAGGGTCAGGAGCGCCCCGTGGAGCCGCTGCCCAAGGTGGAAACCACCCTCAGCGTGCTGGATGCCGAAGAGGGCTTGCGCTTGGCCGCCGGCAAGGCCGACCTGGCCGCCGACATGCTGGCCATGCTGCTCGCCTCCCTGGACGCCGACCGCCAGGCGATCCGCCAGGCCCGCGACGCCGGCGACCGCGCCACCCTGATCGAGCGCGTCCATCGCCTGCACGGCGCCACCCGCTACTGCGGCGTGCCGCAATTGCGCGAAGCCTGCCAGCGCAGCGAAACCCTGCTGAAACAGGACGACCCGGCCTACAAGACCGCCCTCGACGATCTCGATGCTGCCATCGTGCGGCTGGCCAAGGAGGCGGCGCAGATCGGTGTCTGAGTCCGGCCGGGATCGCCGCCGGCCAGCCGAGGAACCGCGTCGGAACCTGACGACAATGTTAGGATGCCGCCTTTCTGCACCACTTCGCCGAGATGGCAGACCCCGATGGCCGAACACGATTTCCGCTACACCCTGCTCAACCCCGCCCATACCCTGAACGAATGCCGCGCGCTGGCGCCGGGCCGCTACCAGGTCACCGGCACCGGCGGCTCCATCCAGACGGGCGACACCCTGCTGGTCACGCTCAAGGGCAGCCGCGATCTCTGCCTGCGCCTCGACGTGGAAAAGGTCCGCCACCTGATCAACCCGCCGGGACAATGGATGGCCGTGGCCAGGGGCCCCGCCTTCCGCGAGCTGGCCATCCTCAATTGGCAGGTCGATTGCGACGGCTGCGGTGCGCGGCTGGATTTCGAATTCGCCGTCGATGCGGCGCTCGGCGACAAGGCCCGTGCGCCGGCCGCCGAAGCGCGCATCGCCGAGCTGGGCTGGCGGAACGATGCCGGCCGCCATCTCTGCCCGAACTGTCAGGAGGACCAGGCATGAAACACATGATCGCGCTCGGCCTGATCGGTGCCAGCCTGCTGGGCTGCGCCGCCGACCCGGTGAAACTGGAGCAGGAACGCAACTACCGGGTGGAGTGGATCGGCGACCGCCCACTGCTCGACCGCAGCTACCTGACCCTGACCCTCGGCGAGGATGGCCGCGCCTTCGGCAATGCCGGTTGCAACCATTGGTTCGGCAGCTATCGGCTGGAAGGCTCGGCCATCAGCTTCGGCGCCCCGGGCAGCACCCGCAAGCTCTGTGCGCCCGCCCTGATGGAGCAGGAACAGCGCTTTCTGGACGCCCTCGGCAAGATCGAACGCTGGGATGTCTCGCCGCTCGACCAACTGCGCCTGTGGCCGGCGGAAGGCAAGCCGATCCGGCTGCTACCGGAGAACTGACAGCCGCATGGCGCCGGACGATTTCCGGCGCCATGCGATGGGATGACGGCGGAAGAAGTCTTACAGGGTTTCCGCCCAGAGATCATATTCGTCCGCCGCGGTCACGCGTACGCGGACCTTGTCGCCCGGCTTGAGCTCGACGTCGCTGTCCACGTAGACGTTGCCGTCGATTTCCGGCGCGTCGGCCCAGGAACGGCCGATGGCGCCCTGCTCGTCCACCTCGTCGATCAGCACTTCGATTTCCCGGCCGATCTTGCGCTGCAGGCGCTCGGCGCTGATCGCCTGCTGGTGGGCCATGAAGCGCTCCCAACGCTCCTGCTTGACCTCGTCCGGCACCGGATCGGCCAGTTCGTTGGCCGGCGCGCCGTCTACCGGGGAATACTGGAAGCAACCGACGCGGTCGAGCTGCGCCTCGGTCAGCCAGTCGAGCAGGTACTGGAAGTCTTCCTCGGTTTCGCCGGGGAAGCCGACGATGAAGGTGGAGCGGATGGTCAGGTCCGGGCAGATCTCGCGCCACTGCTTGATGCGCGCCAGGGTCTTGTCCTCGAACGCCGGGCGCTTCATGGCCTTGAGCACCTTCGGACTGGCGTGCTGGAAGGGGATGTCCAGGTAGGGCAGCAGCTTGCCTTCGGCCATCAGCGGGATCACGTCGTCGACGTTCGGGTACGGGTAGACGTAGTGCAGGCGCACCCAGACGCCCATGCCGGACAGCGCCTCGCACAACTCCTTCATGCGGGTCTTCACCGGCTGGCCGTTCCAGAAATCGGTCTTGTACTTCAGGTCCACGCCATAGGCGCTGGTGTCCTGGGAGATCACCAGCAGCTCCTTGACCCCGGCCTTGACCAAGCGCTCGGCCTCGCTGAGCACATCGCCCACCGGACGGCTGACCAGCTTGCCGCGCATGGACGGAATGATGCAGAAGCTGCAGCTGTGGTTGCAGCCTTCGGAAATCTTCAGGTAGGCGTAGTGGCGCGGGGTGAGCTTGATGCCCTGCGGCGGCACCAGGTCGATCAGCGGGTTGTGCTCGGCCTTCGGCGGCACCACCTCATGCACGGCGGTGACCACCTGCTCGTATTGCTGCGGGCCGGTCACGGCCAGCACGCTCGGATGCACCTCGCGGATCGCCGACTCTTCCACACCCATGCAGCCGGTGACGATCACCTTGCCGTTCTCGGCGATGGCCTCGCCGATCGCTTCCAGCGACTCCGCCTTGGCGCTGTCGATGAAACCACAGGTGTTGACCACCACCACGTCGGCATCCTGGTAGGTGGGTACGACTTCGTAGCCCTCCATGCGCAACTGGGTCAGGATGCGTTCGGAATCGACCAGGGCCTTGGGGCAACCGAGGCTGACGAAACCGACTTTCGGCGTGGCGGGGGTGGACATGGCTAACCTCGATGGGGCGCTCACAAGGCGCCTCTGATCAAAAAGTGCGCAATTCTAGCGGCAGGTCTCTCGCTTGACCAGCCTCTCCGACAGGGAAATCGAACGCTCCGGCGCTGGCCTCGGCTTCCCTCAGTCCGCCCCGGCCGTCCGTGCCCGAATGGCCCGGATCAGACGCTCGGCGAGGGCCGGATAGTTCTCATCGAAATGATGACCGCCAGGCAGCGCCAGACGTTCCCCCTGGTAGGCCGGATCGGTGCAGCCGCTCTCCCCGGCTTCTTCGCGCCCGTACACGCAGAGCACCCGGGCCGGCGGCAGGCGGGCCAGCTCAGGGACGGTCGCCGCTTCCTGCCCGGCGCTGCCCAGCCAGCCCTGCACCTCGATCTCGAAGCTGCCGCTGCGGGCCAGGGCGAGCAGCACCACGGCATCCACCTGCTCCCGCTCGGCCGCGGGCAGACGGTTGTAGATCGCCGGCAGCACATCGGCGCCGAAGGAATAGCCGATCAGCACGAAGTGGCGCACGCCGGCCTGGCGGTGCTGCCGCATCAGCCGGGCCAGATCGGCAGCCCCCTGCTCGGGCGACTTGTGCTCCCAGAAATAGCGCAGGCTGTCGATGCCGAGCACCGGATAGCCGCCCTTCGCCATTTCCTCGGCCACGGCCCGGTCCAGATCGCGCCAACCGCCATCGCCGGAATAGAACAGGGTCAGCGTGTCGGAAGACTGCGCGGCGGGAACCTCCACGACGGGCAGTTCGTTACCCTGCCCTTGCAGCAGACGGCGAAGCTGCGCCTCCAGCAGTTGCGGCAGGGCTGTGTCGTAGTCGCCGATCAGCGTCTCGGCATTGCCCTGGCCTCGGACGAAACGCGCGCTGGCGTCGTCCGGGTTGTCGTTCCAGGCGGCCAGCCAGTGGCCGTGCGCGGCCTTCTCCGGCAGCGGCTCGGCACAGTCCGGGTGCTCCAGGGAAAAGCCCACCGACAACGCCCGTGCCTTGTCGTCGTCCTGCCCGGCCAGCCAGCGCCAGGCCAAGGCTGCACCGGGGCCGATGCCGGCGACCAGCGTCGGCGCGCCGTCCAGTCGCTTCAGCGCCGCTTGCAAGCGGCGCTGCTGAGTCGCGCAATCATTCTCCGGCAGCGTCACCTGGACGATCCGCGCGGCACTGTCCTGCGCCAGGGCCAACAGGCGCGTATCGTCCAGCGTCTGGCCTTCAGGCACGGCAAGCAGCACACGCGTCTGCGGGCTACGGCCGGCATCGGCCTGCACCAGGGCAGTACCGTCGTCCATTTTCAGGTGCTGCAGACGGGCGGTCGGCAGTGTCCGGCTCCAGAGTAGCAACACGGCGGCCACTACGAGCAGAACGCCAGCCGCCAGAATGTGATGTCGATAGCGCTTGAGCATCAGCGTTTCACCAATCCAGTCAGGCCGCCGGCAATCAGGGCGGCGGTGTCGGCCAGCGCCACCAGCGGATCGAGCCCTGCCGGCACGGCCAGGTAACGGGGCTCCCAGTCCGGCTGGAACTTGTCCTTGAAACGGCGCAGCCCTTGAAAGTTGTAGAACAGTCGGCCGCGACGGAACACCAGGGCCCCCAAGCGCTGGGCCATGGGTGCGCCGCGCCGGGGTTGCAACCCGGCCAGCGGCACCATGCCCAGGCTGAAGCGGGCATGGCCGCTGGCCTTGTAATGCAGGATCAGGCCGAGCATGAGGAACTCCATGGTCGACTTGGGCGCCTCGGGATGCACGCGCATCAGGTCCAGGCTGGCCAGCTCGCGACGGTCGGTCTCCAGCAGGTTAGCGAAGGCCACCGGCTGGCCCTGGTAGCGGATCAGCGCAATGCGGAAATGCTGCAGGTACGCCGGACTGAACCGCCCCAGGGAAAAGCCCTTCTCACGGCCCTGCTTGCCACCCAGCCAGGCATCGGAAATCACCTGCAGCGCCTCCAGCGGTGCCTGCCCCGGCTCATGGATTTCCAGGGCGAGCCCGTCGCGCTGGCTGCGGTTCCAGGTATAGCGCAAGTCCTTCATGCCCTTGCTGTCGAGGTCGAAGCGAGTCAGGTCGACGCGCGCTTCCTCCCCCAGCTTCAGGGCGCTCAGCCCGATATCCATATAGAAAGGTAGATTCTCTGCCCGCACTTGGTAGAACACCGGTCGCGCGTGATGGCGATCGCAGAGGTCACGGAACTGCCAGATCAGCTCGGCGCGCTGCTGCGCCGGGCCGATCGGATCGAACAGCGCGACCAGGCTGCGCCCGCGCCGGGCGTACATCAGGAAGGCGTTGCCGTCCGGGTGGAACAGCAGGGCCTTGTCGCCGCTCAAGGCCAGGCCGCCATCCGGCTGGTCGGAGGCTTTGACGATGGCAGCGGCGCGGGCCAGTTCTTCCGCGTCCGGCAGCCGGATCGCTGGCGGCGCCGCGCGCAACAGCCAGGTCAGCGCCACCACCAGCAGCAGCAAGGCGCTGCCCAGCGCCGAGCGCAGGGCACGCGGTGCATCGGCATCCAGGGCGAACTGCCACCAGAGTTCATGGCTGTAGGGGACGTCCTGATAGGCGAACAGCAGCAGCCACACCGACGCCGCCAGCACGCACAGGCTGGCGGCCAGGTAGATGGGCGAAAACGGCAATTCCAGCAGCCGGCTCGGCCGGTAGAACGAGCGCCGGAACGTAGCCAGTAGAGCCGCCGTCATGGCCAGCAGGCTGGCCTCTTCCCAGTCGAAACCTTTCAACAACGACAACACCGCACCGGCCAGCAGCAGCACCAGGGTCAGGGCCCAGGCCGCGGACAGGCGCCTGCGCAAGCCTTGGGCGAGGAGCAGGCAGAGCACGCCGATCAGGCTGGCGCCGAGGTGGGACGCGTCGATCAGACGGTGCGGAATCAAAAATCCCAGATGCTCCAGCCGTGTATCGATGGCCGGCGTCGCCCCGGAGAACAACAGCACCACGCCGGCCAGAAACACCAGCAACGCCAGCACCGGCGCCGCCATCCCGGAGGCGATCCGTATGGCCTGGCGGGCCGGGGTCAGCCGGCGCGCCTCGTTGAGCAACAGCAGCAGGCAGGCCAACAGCAGCGGCAGCAAGACATAGATCAGTCGGTACAACAGCAGGGCCGCCGCCAGCGGCGCCGAGCCCAGGGTTCCGGCGAACGCCGCCAGCAGCACCGCCTCGAACACCCCGACGCCACCGGGCACATGGCTGAGCACCCCGGCCGCCAGCGCCAGCAGATAAACCGCCAGGAAGGCGCCGAACGGCGGAGCCTCCGGCAACAGCAGATAGAGCACCGCAGCAGCGGCGGAGACGTCCAGCACGGTGATCGCCAGTTGCAGCAGGGTCAGGCGCAGGCCGGGCAGGCGCAAGGTCCGTCGGCCGATGCCGATCAGCAGGCTGTCCGGGTTCGGCCGTTCGGACAGACGATAACGCCGCATCGCCAGCAACAACGAGCCGGGCACCACCAACACGGCGATCGCAAGCGTCGCCAGCACCGGCTCGGGCAGACGCAGGGCCGCGGCGGCATCCGCCAGATCGACCAGAGCCGCGATGGCCGCCAGCACCGGCAAGGCACAGCCCAGCGACAGGCTGGCGAACACGGACATCCGCGCCACATCCGCCGCCCCGGCCCCCTGGCGGACATACAGGCGATAGCGCACCGAACCGCCGGAGAGCATCGAGAAACCGATCGCATTGCCAATGGCGAAGGCACTGAAGCCCCCCAGGGCGAGGCTGCCGACCGGCAAGCGCACCCCGGCGTAACGCGCCGCCGACCACTCGTAGCCCAGCAAGGCCAGGAAACCCACCGTCGTCGCGGCAAAGGCCCCGGCCAACGCCGTACCGGGCACCTCCGCCAAGGCGCCGCGCAACGCCTGCGGGTCCACCTCGCCCAGCAAGTGATAACAGGCGACCAGCGCCAGGCCGAACAACAGCAGCGTGAACGCCAGCCCCAGCGGCTGCCGGTACGCCGCCAGACGCCGCCAGCCACGCAGGGGCAAGGAAGGGGGAATGGGAGAATCGAGGGGGAGCTGTTGCGAAGAGGCTGGATTGACGCGCATCGAGAACCTCATGAGCTGATCCGCTCAGAGTGGGGGCTTCGAGGCGGCTTGCAAGTGCTGTCCAGCGATTTTTTTGCGGAGGCGGTACGACGTTCGAGGCCTGGAACGTTTTTCCGTCCCGGAAATGAAAAAGGCCACTCGATCGAGTGGCCTTTTTGAAAGTGGTTGCGGGAGCTGGATTTGAACCAACGACCTTCGGGTTATGAGCCCGACGAGCTACCAGACTGCTCCATCCCGCGTCTGTGGGTCGGCATTCTACAGCCCAAAGCCGGGCTGTCAACTGTTATCGTCGAAAAAACTGTTTTCGTTCAGACGTTTAGCGCCGCGCCGATGCTACACTGCCGGGCTCCAGCCCATGCCGGGCGGGGCTTTGCGGAGTTTCCGTGCGCAAGATCATCCACGTCGACTGCGACTGTTTCTACGCCGCCATCGAGATGCGTGACGACCCGCGCCTAGCCGATCGCCCCCTCGCCGTTGGCGGCTCGGCCGACCGCCGCGGAGTGATCGCCACCTGTAACTACGAAGCCCGCGCCTATGGCGTGCGCTCGGCGATGTCGTCGCGGCATGCGCTCAAGCTCTGTCCCGACCTGCTGATCGTCAAGCCACGCTTCGACGCCTACCGGGCCGCCTCCCGGGAAATCCAGCGGATATTCCGGGATTACACGGACATCATCGAGCCGCTATCGCTGGACGAAGCCTATCTCGACGTGTCCGACAGCACCCACTTCTCCGGCAGCGCCACCCGCATCGCCCAAGCTATCCGCCAACGCGTCCAGGAAGAGCTGCATATCACGGTGTCCGCCGGGGTGGCGCCGAACAAGTTCCTCGCCAAGATCGCCAGCGACTGGCGCAAGCCCAACGGGCTCTACGTGATCACCCCGGACCAGGTGGAAGACTTCGTCGCCGCCCTGCCGGTGAGCAAGCTGCACGGCGTCGGCAAGGTCACGGCGGACAAACTGGGCCGCCTCGGCATCGGCACCTGCGCGGATCTGCGCGAATGGAGCAAGCTGGCCCTGGCGCGCGAGTTCGGCAGTTTCGGCGAACGCCTGTGGAACCTGGCGCGCGGCATCGATAACCGGCCGGTCCAAGTGGACAGCCGCCGCCAGTCGCTGAGTGTGGAGAACACCTACGACCACGACCTGCCGGACCTGGCCGCCTGCCTCGAACAACTGCCCGGCCTGGTGGAGGAACTGCATGGTCGGCTGGCGCGGCTGGACAACAGTTACCGGCCGGACAAGCCCTTCGTGAAGGTGAAGTTCCATGACTTCACCCAGACCACCCTGGAGCAGGCCGGCGCCGGCCGCGATCTGGAGAGCTTCAAACTGCTGCTCAGTGCCGCCTTTGCCCGCGGCGCCCGGCCGGTGCGCCTGCTCGGCGTCGGCGTGCGGCTGATCGACCTGCGCGGCCGTCACGAACAACTGGAACTGTTCGAGCGCTGAGCGCGCCGTCCTGACGCAGGCGCAACCTCGCCGTCTCTGCTTGAATCAGGGAGACCTTCCCGACCGGACGGACCATGGACCCTCGCCTCGCCACCCCGGCCCGAACCGCCTCCTGGCGCGCCTTGCCACCGGGCATCTGGGCGCTGGGCTTCGCCTCGATGTTCATGGATATCTCGTCCGAGCTGATCCACAGCCTCCTGCCGATCTTCATGGTCAGTGTGCTCGGCACCTCGATGGTCACCGTCGGCCTGATCGAAGGCATCGCCGAAGCGACGGCCGCCATCAGCAAGGTGTTCTCCGGCACCCTCAGCGACTACCTCGGGCGGCGCAAACCCTTGGTGGTGCTGGGATACGCCCTGGCGGCCTTCACCAAACCGGTGTTTCCGCTGGCCGGCTCGATCGGCTGGGTATTCGCTGCGCGCTTCGTCGACCGGATCGGCAAGGGCATCCGCGGCGCGCCGCGCGATGCGCTGATCGCCGACCTGGTCCCGGCCCGTCTGCGCGGTGCGGCCTATGGCCTGCGCCAGGGGCTCGATTCGCTGGGTGCGCTGCTCGGCCCACTGCTGGCGATGCTGTTCATGCTCTGGCTGAACGATTTGCAGGCGGTGATGTGGATCGCCGTGCTGCCCGCCTTCGTCGCGGTCGGCCTGCTGCTGGCCTATGTGCGGGAGCCGGAGCGGGCCTCGACGGCGGAGACGGCCGCGCCCCGGTTGCACCTGACGGATGCGAAGCGCCTGCCGCTGCGCTTCTGGCTGGTGGTCCTGCTCGGCGCCCTGTTCACCCTGGCCCGCTTCAGCGAAGCCTTCCTGCTGCTCCGCGCCCAGGATGTCGGCCTGTCGATCGGCTTCGTGCCGTTGACGATGATCGTGATGAATCTGTTCTACGCCGCCTGCTCCTATCCGGCCGGCGCCGCCGCCGATCGCTTCGGCCCGCTCGGGCTGCTGCTGGCGGGGCTGGGCCTGCTGATCGTCGCCGACCTGCTGCTGGCCTTCGCCACCGGGGTCTCGCAGGTGTTGCTCGGCGCAGCGCTCTGGGGCCTGCACATGGCCCTCACACAGGGGCTGCTGGCCAAGCTGGTGGCCGATACCGCGCCCGAGGACCTGCGCGGCACGGCCTTCGGGCTGTTCAACCTGGTCAGCGGCGGCGCCTTGCTGCTCGCCAGTCTGATTGCCGGCGCACTGTGGAGTGCCTTTGGCCCGGCCGTCACTTTCTTCGCCGGCGCGGCATTCTCGGCCGTGGCGGCGCTCGGTTTGCTGGCTTACCGGCTATCCAATCACCACCGAGAATGACAATCCCCTTGGCTTCGCACGGGCGATGGCCGGACATTCCCCGCTTCGATAAGCCACTCGCTCCCGCGCGAAGCCGACTAGGGTATGGACTCTTCGACCACGATCCCAGGAGTCCCCATGCACCCGTATTTCAGCCTCGAAGGGCGTACCGCCCTGGTTACCGGCGGCAGCCGCGGCATCGGCCGGATGATCGCCCAGGGCTTTCTCGAAGCCGGCGCGCGGGTGTTCATCTGCGCGCGTCATGCCGAGGACTGCGCCGCCACCGCCGAAGAACTGAGCCGCTACGGCGACTGCATCGGCCTCGCTGCCGACCTCTCCAGCGAAGACGGCGCCAAGGCTCTGGCCGCCGAACTGGCGAGCCGCGTCGAGCGCCTGGACATCCTGGTGAACAACGCCGGCACCACCTGGGGCGCGCCGCTGGAAAGCTACCCGGCGAAGGGCTGGGAGAAGGTCATGCAGCTCAACGTCACCTCAGTCTTCAGCTGCATCCAGCAACTGCTGCCGCTGCTGCGCCGGGCCGCCACCGACGCCAATCCGGCGCGGGTGATCAACATCGGTTCGGTGGCGGGCATCACCGCCATGGGCGAGCAAGCCTATGCCTACGGGCCTAGCAAGGCGGCGCTGCATCAGTTGTCGCGCATGCTGGCGCGGGAACTGGTCGGCGAGCACATCAACATCAACGTGATCGCTCCGGGGCGCTTCCCCAGCAAGATGACCCGACACATCGCCAACGACGCCGACGCGCTGGCCGAAGACACCGCCGTGATTCCGATGAAGCGCTGGGGCCGCGAGGAGGAGATGGCCGCGCTGGCGATCAGCCTGGCGAGTTGCGCCGGCGCCTACATGACCGGCGCGATCATCCCCATCGACGGTGGATTCCACCTGTAGCGCATGACCGCACGTGCCCCCGGTCGGCTTGTCTGGCACAGAGACATCATTCCGCTAGCATTGTTGGATGGGGGCCCACATCGACTTTCGCCACGGGCGGAGGAGGTGAGTCATGAGCATTGCGGACTGGCGCCTGCAGGGCGTCGAGTTTGCTTCCTGCAACTGTAACTGGGGCTGCCCCTGCCAATTCAGTGCACGCCCCACCCACGGCCACTGCCAGGCCGTGGTGGCCATGCGCATCGAGCAGGGCCATTTCCGCGACACCCACCTGGACGGCCTGTGCTGGGCCGGCACCTTCGCCTGGCCGGGCGCCATCCACGAAGGCAACGGCAGTTGCCAGGCGTTCGTCGACGAACGTGCCGACGAGGCGCAGCGCCAAGCCTTGCTGACCATCCTGTCCGGCCAGGAAAGCGAGCCTGGCGCCAACGTGTTCCAGATCTTCAGTACCACCATCAGCGAAATGTTCGAGTCTCAGTTCGTGCCCATCGAGCTGAGCATCGACGTGGACGAGCGCCTGGCCCGGCTGCGTATTCCGGGCGTCCTGGAAGCCAGCGGCGAGCCGATCCGCAGTCCGGTGACGGGAGCGCCGCAGCGGGCACGCCTGGTGCTGCCGGATGGCTTCGAGTTCATCGAGGCGGAAATGGCCAGCGGCAGCTACCAGACGCATGCGGCCATGCAGTACCAGTCGCAAGGCAGCCACAGCCACCTGGCGCGGGTCCACTTCACCGGCCACGGCCTGGTGCGCTGAGCATGGCTTGGCAGCCGGCCGCGATGCCGGCCAGGGGGATGTCGAAGGAACAGTTGGTGTTCGTCGCCTGCCTGTTCCTGCTGCTCGCCCTGGCCTGGCTGGTCCTGCAACGGATGACCGAGGTCATGGCGGCCCCTGGCGGGATGGCCGATATGGCGATGGCCGGCATGCCGATGCCATGGAGCGTCGGCGACGCCGCGCTGATGTTCGCCATGTGGGCGGTGATGATGGTGGGGATGATGCTGCCCAGCGCCCTGCCCATGTTCCTGCTCTATCAGATGCTGTTGCGCCGGCGCATGCCGTCGCCGCAGCGGCACTGGGCGCTGGTTTTGTTCTGCGCCGCCTATCTGGTGGTATGGGGTGGTTTCAGCCTGATCGCCACCCTGCTGCAATGGGGTCTCGATCACCTCGCGCTGCTGGACGTGCAGATGCGCAGCGCCAGCACGCCCCTGGCCGCCGTGTTGCTGATCGCCGCCGGTGTATGGCAATGGCTGCCGGCCAAGTCCGCCTGCCTGGAACGCTGCCGGGGGCCGATGCAGTTCCTGCTGACCGGCTGGCGGCCCGGCGTGACCGGTGGCTGGCATCTCGGTCTGGCGCATGGCGCCTGGTGCCTGGGTTGCTGCTGGGCGCTGATGGGGTTGCTGTTCGTCGTCGGCGTGATGAACCTGCTGTGGGTCGCGCTGATCGGCGCCTTCGTCCTGTTCGAGAAGACCTTACCCCTGGGGCTCTGGCTCAGTCGCGCCGGCGGGCTGCTGTTGGTCGGCTGGGGCGCGGCGCTCTTGCTCCCCTAGCCACCGGCTGGGTATAAGGGCGCTGTGAGTCTTCCCGTCGAGTACCGCATGTTCCGCCCGCTCCGCCTCGCCCTGCCGATCGCCGCCCTGCTCGCCCTGCCGCAGCCCGGCAATGCCGCACCGGCCCCCTGGTATCAATGGCGCAGCCTGGTGAACGGTGCGCTGTTCTGTGCCCAGACCAGCCCTGGCCCCGGTTGGGAACAGGTCGCCGGCCCGTTCCGCAATCCGCGCTGCCAGCCGCACTGATTCGCCGTTAACATGGCGGCGTTTCCCGCCATTAGCCTAACCATGTCCTACTCCGTCACGCCCATCGGTTTCGTTCGCTCCTGTTTCAAGGAGAAATTCGCCATTCCGCGCCAACCGCAACTGGCCCCCGCCGCCCGCGGCGTGCTGGAGCTGGTGCCGCCGTTCGACCAGGCCGAAGCCGTGCAGGGTCTGGAGCAGGTCAGCCACGTCTGGCTGCTGTTCCTCTTCCACCAAGCGCTGGAAGACAAGCCACGGTTGAAGGTGCGCCCGCCGCGCCTGGGCGGCAATCAGTCGCTCGGGGTATTCGCCACCCGCTCGACGCATCGCCCGAACGGCATCGGCCAGTCGGTGGTGCGTTTGGAAAAGGTCGAAGCGGGCCGCCTGTGGTTGTCCGGCATCGACCTGCTGGACGGCACGCCGGTGCTCGACATCAAACCCTACGTGCCCTACGCCGACCGGGTGGCGGACGCCAGCAACCGCATCGCCGAGGCCGCGCCGGCGCTGATCCCGGTGGAGTGGGAAGACGCGGCGCTGATCCAGGCGCGGGAACACCAGGCCCGCCTGGAGCAGCCGCTGGTGACGCTGATCGAGCAATGCCTCGCCCAGGACCCGCGGCCTGCCTACCAGGAGCCTGGCCCGGAGCGGCGCTACGGCGCCCGTCTCTGGGACGTGGATGTGCACTGGCACTATCCCCGGCCGGGAACGATCCGGGTACTCGCTGTGATAAAAGCCTGATCCGGACGCAACAAAGAGCCCGCCGGATGGCGGGCATTGGCGTGACAAGAGGCGCTTATTTCTCGACGAAGGCACGCTCGATCAGGTAGTCGCCCGGCTCGCCCATGCGCGGGGAAATCTTCAGGCCGAAGCTGTCCAGCACTTGGCTGGTCTCGTCCAGCATGCTCGGGCTGCCGCAGATCATCGCGCGGTCGTCCTGCGGGTTGATCGGCGGCAGGCCGATGTCGGCGAACAGCTTGCCGCTGCGCATCAGGTCGGTCAGGCGACCCTGGTTCTCGAACGGCTCGCGGGTCACCGTGGGGTAGTAGATCAGCTTCTGGCTCAGCGCCTCGCCGAAGTACTCGTTCTTCGGCAGGTGTTCGGTGATGAATTCGCGGTAGGCGACTTCATTGACGTAGCGGACGCCATGCACCAGCACTACCTTTTCGTAGCGCTCATAGGTTTCCGGGTCCTGGATCACGCTCATGAAGGGCGCCAGACCGGTGCCGGTACTGAGCAGGTAAAGGTGCTTGCCGGGCAACAGGTCGTCCAGCACCAGAGTGCCGGTGGGCTTGCGGCTGATCATCAGCTCGTCGCCCTCCTTGAGATGCTGCAGGCGCGAGGTCAGCGGGCCGTCCGGCACCTTGATGCTGAAGAACTCCAGGTGTTCTTCGTAGTTCGGGCTGGCGATGCTGTAGGCACGCATCAGCGGGCGACCGTTGACTTCCAGACCGATCATCACGAACTGGCCGTTCTCGAAACGCAGGCCGGGGTTGCGGGTGGTCTTGAAGCTGAACAGGGTGTCGTTCCAGTGGTGCACACTGAGGACACGCTCGACGTTCAGGTTGCTCATGCGGGGCTTCCTCGCTCACAGGCTAATGCTGAAAAGGCACAATTGCGCGCAATCTTATAAGGCCGCACAATATCTGTTAAATGGATTATTAAGATATAGGTTATCGGTTATATAGATATGCGATTCACGCTGCGCCAACTCCAGGTGTTCGTCGCCGTCGCCCAGCAGGAAAGCGTGTCCCGCGCCGCGGAATCGCTCGCCCTGTCGCAGTCGGCCGCCAGCACCTCACTGACCGAACTGGAGCGGCAGTCGGATTGCCAACTGTTCGACCGTGCCGGCAAACGCCTGAGTCTGAACGCCCTGGGCCGGCAACTATTGCCCCAGGCCGTGGCCCTGCTCGACCAGGCCAAGGAGATCGAGGACCTGCTCAACGGCAAGAGCGGCTTCGGCTCCCTGGCGGTCGGCGCCACCCTGACGGTGGGCAACTACCTCGCCACCCTGCTGATCGGCAACTTCATGCAGCGGCACCCGGAGTGCCGGGTAAAACTGCACGTGCACAACACTGCCCACGTGGTTCACCAAGTGGCGCATTACGAACTGGACCTGGGCCTGATCGAAGGCGACTGCCAGCACCCGGACATCGACGTCCAGCGCTGGGTGGAAGATGAACTGGTGGTGTTCTGCGCGCCCCAGCACCCGTTGGCCAGCCGCGGCCAGGCGAGCCTCGACGAACTGACCCGCGAGGCCTGGATTCTCCGCGAACAGGGCTCCGGCACCCGCCTGACCTTCGACCAGGCCATGCGCCACCACCCCACCGCGCTGAATATTCGTCTGGAGTTGGAACACACCGAAGCGATCAAGCGGGCCGTGGAGTCGGGCCTGGGGATCGGCTGCATCTCGCGCCTGGCGCTGCGCGACGCCTTCCGGCGCGGCAGCCTGGTGCCGGTGGAAACGCCGGAACTGGACCTCACCCGCCAGTTCTACTTCATCTGGCATCGGCAGAAGTACCAGACCGCGGCCATGCGCGAATTTCTCGACCAGTGCCGCCAGCTCACCGCCGGAGTTAAACGTAGCGATCAGATCGTGCTGCCGACCATCGCCTGAGAGCCGGTTATCCCAGCAAAATCACCGACCAGACCGCCGCGATCAATCCCAGGGTCATCAGTTGCGCGGCGCTGCCCATGTCCTTGGCGTTCTTCGACAGCGGATGGCGCTCCAGGGAAATCCGGTCGATGGCCGCCTCCACCGCCGAATTGAACAGTTCCACGATCAATGCCAACAGGCACACGGCAATCAGCAGCGCGCGCTCGCCACGGCTGACCTCGACGACGAAGGACAACGGGATCAGCACCAGATTGAGCAGCACCAGTTGGCGGAAGGCCGCTTCGCCCTGGAACGCGGCGCGCAGGCCGTCCAGCGAATAACCAGTGGCATTGAAGATGCGTTTGAGGCCGGTCTGGCCCTTGAATGGCGACATGCGCAACGACTACCAGCGGGTGGGAGAACGGGACCGGAGCCTATGCCAGCCCGCGTCAAAAAAGCGTGAAATCCCCCGCGATGCGGTGCAGGCGCTCAACCGGCGGGGGGAATCGATTCCATCTGTTGCAGCAGCAGCGCGGCCTGGGTCCGGGTGCGTACGCCGAGCTTGCGGAAGATCGCCGTGACGTGGGCTTTCACCGTGGCCTCGGACACGCTCAGCTCATAGGCGATCTGCTTGTTCAGCAGCCCCTCGCAGACCATGGTCAGTACGCGGAACTGCTGCGGCGTCAGACTGGCCAGGCCGGCGCTGGCGGCCTTCGCTTCGTCCGGCACACGCACCTCTTCCTGGGCCTGTGGCGGCCACCAGGCGTCGCCGTCGAGCACCGCGCGCACCGCCTGCTGGATGGTTTCCAGCGGGCTGGACTTGGGGATGAAACCACTGGCGCCGAATTCCCGCGCCCGGGCGACTACCGCCGCCTCTTCCTGGGCCGAGATCATCACCACCGGAATCTGCGGGTATTGGCCGCGCAACAGCACCAGGCCGGAGAAGCCATAGGCACCGGGCATGTTCAGGTCGAGCAGGACCAGATCCCAATCGGTCTTTTCCGCCAGGCGCGCCTCCAGCTCGGCGATGCTGGCAGCCTCGACCAAACGGACATCAGGCCCCAGGCCCAGGGTGAGCGCCTGTTGCAAGGCGCTGCGGAACAACGGGTGATCGTCGGCAATCAGGATTTCGTAAGCAGCCATGGCAGATCCTGTTTTTTGTTATGTATGCGTCATTATGCCGTCATTTGGCTGGCTCTGTCGGCCCAACGCTTCCGCATCGATACGTGCCGCCTCGTGGCGGGCGTCCTCGCAACCGGTTCCGGTCGTTTCTGCCGATTCGTGCCCACGAAGCGGCGCCCAGCATGCCGAGACGTGACGGGGTGGTCAAGTTCGACGCTTTGCGGCAAAGTCAGCGGCTTTTCCCACCGAGAAGAACGATGCGAAACCCAGCCCTGCGCGCCGACCTCCTGATGTTGCTGACCGCCATGATCTGGGGCAGCGCCTTCGTCGCCCAGCGCCTGGGCATGGAGGCCATCGGCCCGTTCCTTTATTCCGGCCTGCGCTTCGCCCTCGGGGCCCTGGTGCTGGTCCCGCTGCTGCTCCTGGCCCGTCGCGGCTCAGGCGGACGCCTGGCATTCAGCCGCCCGCTGCTGTGGAACGGCATGCTGCTCGGCGTGGTGCTGGCCATCGGCATCAACCTGCAGCAGGTGGGCCTGCTGTTCACCAGCGTAACCAACTCCGGCTTCATCACCGGCCTCTACGTGATCATGGTGCCCCTGCTCGGCCTGCTGATCGGCCAGCGCACCGGCCTCGGCACCTGGCTCGGCGCCTGCCTGGCGGTGGTCGGCATGGCCCTGCTGAGCATCGGCGAAGGCTTCAGCGTGGCGTCCGGCGACTGGCTGCAACTGGCCGGCGCGCTGGTCTGGGGCGTGCATGTGCTGCTGGTCAGCGCGCTGGCCAGCCGGCACGACCCGATCAGCCTGGCCTTCCTGCAATTCCTCACCTGCTCGCTGCTCAGCCTGCCGCTGGCACTGGTCTTCGAGTCGTTCGACCTGACGGCCATCGGCCAGGCCATGCCGGCGATCCTCTACGGCGGCATCCTCGCCGTCGGCGTCGGTTTCACCCTGCAGGTGGTGGCGCAGAAGCACGCCATCGCTTCCCACGCGGCGATCATCCTGTCCCTCGAGGCCGTATTCGCCGCTCTCGCCGGGGCGCTGATCCTCGGCGAGAGCTTGCCGCTGAAAGGCTATGTCGGCTGCGCCCTGATGTTCGCCGGCATGCTGCTGGCCCAACTGTGGCCGAAGCAGGCCGCACCGCGACCTGCGCAAGCCGGTGCCCTGCCGCTGAGCGAGGAGCCCCACTAGTGGCCTGTTTGGTTAATTCAGTTAGTCAATTTCGGCGCCTGAGGCCCTGATACTGCGTTGCCGCTCCTCGCCATAGCCCTGCTATGACTCGTCGCGGCGCCTTGTCTCAGAACCTCAGTCATCCGAACTTGAGTTAACCAATTAACCGCACAGGCCACTAGCAGTTGAAGAACTACCTGCTAGTCGCCTGCCGGCAGGAAAGCGGACAGCCGCCGGTGCGCCCCGTCACCGGCATCGACCGGCCGGCGATGCTTGGCCCCCAGGTAGTGGTCGGTGAACACATCGAGATAGGCGTCCAGCGCCTCGGCCGCGTCCCGGTCGCCGGCGAGATCGAGGCAGAGCGCGGCGACTTCGGCGGTGCACAGATGATCGTCGCGCTTCGAACGCCGTAACCGGTAGCGCGATAACTGCTCCGGCTGCAGGCTCAGGACTGGCAGGCCGTCGAGATAGGGGCTCTTGCGGAACATCTTGCGCGCTTCGGTCCAGGTGGCGTCGAGCAGGACGAACAGCGGCCGCCGCCCTTCTTCCACCACCACCTCGCTCACCACCCGCTCCGGCGCCGCATACTCGCCGGGAAACACCAGGAACGGCTGCCAGCGCGGGTCGGCGAGCAGGCTCGGCAAGGCCGGATCGACGGCCGTGCGCAGCCAGCCGAACGCCTCGGTGTCAGCCACCACATCGGCGATCAGCCAACCCGTATTGCTCGGCTTCAGTGGCTCCACGTCATGCATCAGCAAACAGACGCCGGAACGCGCCGGCACCACCGGTCGCCAGGCGCACAGGCAATGGCTGAACGGCACCCGGCAGCCCGGACAGCGCTCCCCCCGCGAACCGCGCGCCAGGAAGGGTTTACTGGCACGGGCCAGGCGCTCGGCGCGCAAGCGCGCAACGGCATGGGTCCTGGAGCGATCGGGGAACACGGCGGACATCGGCAAAACCACGGGGAGGAAAAGCCGACAGTCTACCAGAGGCCCTTTCGGCAGCCGTCTCAGAAGCTATGGTTGAGCGCCAGCCCGAAGAAGTGGATATGCGTCTTGTATTCGCCCTTGTAGGTGCCGCCGTTGCCAGTGCAACGCACGCCGCTGTCTTCGTACAGCCCGCCGCTGCCAGGCACCCAGCCGGCCGGCGAGCAGTTGTCGGTGTACTCCATCTTGCCGCTGTCGAACTGCACGAAGCTGTAGGCCAGGTCCACTGAGGTGTCCGGGGTCAGCTTGTAATTGGCGCCGAACGACAGCCAGTAACGGTCGGCATCCGGGAAGGCCGGATGGCGTAGCTGGGTGCTGCTGACCGGCGACTTGTCGTAGGCCACCCCGGTACGAAGCAGCAGGTCGTCGCTGTACTGGTAGTTCATGCCGAGGGAAATCTTGTAGGTGTCCTTCCAGTCCTGCTGGACCGCCAGGTCGCCCTCGGTGACGCCGTTGAAGTAGGGATAGCCATCGACCTGATCGATGCCGATCCGTACCTCGTCCAGCCGCGAATGACGGGTCCAGGTGACGTCCGCCATCAGCGCCACCTTGCGGTTGAGCTGGTGGAAGGCGCTGATCGAGAGCATTTCCGGCGTATCGATGGCGGTTTTGCCGTTGGAGTTGGGATGCAGGCGCGCCGCGGCGAAATCGCCAGGGTTGATCCAGTTGTCCGGATCGAAAATCTGGTGGATAGCGTCGCGGTCCGGCAGTAGGCCATCTCCCAGATCGACATCCGGCGACGGCACCCTGCCGTTCACATCGGCGAAACTCCACTTGGTCTTGCCCTCCAGGGTGTGACGGATATTGGAGCGGTACGAGATGCCGAAGCGGGTGTTCTCGGTGGGCTCCCAGAGATAGCCGATGTTCCAGCCGAAGCCCCAGTCGTCACCCTTGGCGCGGAAATAGCCGTCGCCCTCCACGTTGTCGGCGAAATTGCTCGCCACGCAGTCGACGAAACCATCGCGGTCGGCCACGCCCTGGCAGTCGGTGATCTGCTCCGGCACCGGCACACCGTAGATCAGTTCCACCAGGCCGGGCACCGTCGCGGCCAGTCGGGTCTCGTTGTAGTTTTCATCGACGAACTGGCCGGCCAGTTGGCGCGAGGCGCCTTTCACGTCCGCCGCACCGCGCTGGATGGAGCGGATGTACTGCGCCGATACACCGAAGCCGATGCTGTGATGCTCGTTGAAGCGGTAGGCGATGCTCGGGTTGAAGTTGACCGTCTCCAGGCTGGCCGACTGAATGCCATAACGGCCGCTCCAGTCCTCCTTGTAATCCAGCTTGGCGCCGAACGGCACGAAGATGCCCAGGCCAACGGTGATGTTGTCGTTGAGCTGGCGAGAAAAGTAGAAGTTCGGCGCGGCAGCGGCGTCCGGCAGGTAGGAGCCCGCATCTCCCTCCACCGGATTGCCGAACACGTCGGTGCTGCCGCCATCCTCGTAATCGCCGCGCGGCAGCAAGATGCTCATACCGCCGGTCACCTGGGTGCCGGGCAGGCGCGCCAGGCCGGCGGGGTTGTAGAAGATCGTCGACGGGTCCGCGGCCTCGGCGCCGTTGGCATGGGCGGTGCCCTGTGCCGATACCGATTGCGATCCGAAGTGGTAACCCGATGCCAGTGACTGCGACGCCGGCAGTACCAGCAAGGCACCGGCGAGGAAAGCCAGCGAACGGGGTTGGAGAGCTATTGTCATTGTTCTCGACTCCTGCAACGAGCGGAATGGGCACCGGCCAGGCAATAGGCCGCCACTCCGCTGAGGCGGAGAAGAAAACGCTCCTGGCCCGCCTTGCGCGGCGGGGATGGCGGCTCCTGGGTGTGCAACGCCGATGGACGGCGCACAGTTGTGACTGTCCGCTGCCGGCAGGCTTTCCCCGATCTTTGGTCGTGCCCGTCCCGACGGCCGGAGAGTGTGTTGTCCCTATCGGTAACACCTTCCGGCAGGCGACATCCGCCGCCGGAGAACGCACAATGCTGCGGCCGGTCAAACGGCTTTCGAATCGTTCAGGAGAACCCCATGCGTCGCTTTACCACCCTCGCCCTCTGCCTCGCCCTGCCGTTCGGCGTCCAGGCCGCCTCGCTCAAGGATTTCGAGCTGAACAGCATGCTCGAGAAGGTGGCGCAGGAAAGCAGCGTCGGCACGCCGCGAGCGATCAACGAGGACATCCTCGACCAGGGTTACACCGTGGAAGGCAGCGAACTGATCAACCACCTGAGCGTGCGCGCCAGCCACGCCGAGCAGATGCGCGCCAACCCGGAAGCAGTCCGCAAGCAACTTGCCGCCAGCGTCTGCCGCAACACCGGGTACCGCCAGTTGCTGGCGAGGGGGGCGGTGCTGCGTTATCAGTTCAGCGAGTACAAGAGCAATCGCCCGGTGGCCACCGAGCGCTTCAACAAGGCGGATTGCGGGTTGCAGTGACGCGCGCGGCGCTCAGAACCGGATCGTAGGGCTCTCAGCCCCGCGAGCGCCGAGGTTCGGCTTGTGCGCGCAGGTCGGCGAGCAGGGCTTCGATATGACGGGAGCGTCGCCCCTCGCTCTCGAGGCGGCGGAGGCATTCCTCTTCCAGACTATGGCCGCTTCCCCGCGCCGCCTGCTGCAGCAGGCGATAGAGCTGCACATCGATCTCCAGTGTGATCTTCGGCATGGTCCCTCCCTGTCTCCGAATGCCGCCGGCTCGCTTATGTCGGCGGCAATGTGCAGCGTAGAGCCAGAGGGTGGCTTTTTACAGCCTTGGGCCAACGCGACTGACTAGCGGTAGCCGAAGCTGCCAGCCGGTATCAGCGCAACACCCGCGGATCGCCCTTGCCGGCCACGGCGGCCGCTTCGTCCGGTGTCAGCAGCGCGGTACGCGGTACATCCATCAGCCGTGCGCAGGCCGCCAGGACATTGGCCCAGGTGGCGCGATTGACGAATTGCATACCCGCCTCGTCGAAGGTACCGCCCCGGTTGCGATAGCCCAGGACCGCGCTGTTGGCGGCATCCGGCAGGATCGGCCAGAGGTGCCCGCGCGCCACTTCCGGGCGCATGTGGGTGAGCAGCACGCGGCGGACGTGACTATCCGGGAACAACCGCTCGATCAGTGACTGCTCGGCCACCGCTTCCAGCTCCAGACGGTCGCGCGGTGCCCGAAAACGCCCCGGCTCCTGCAGATAGACCAGCCGATACGGATAACCGGCCTCGCGCAGGCGCACCGCGGCGCGACGCATTTCCGCCAGTTGATAACTGCCGTTGGCGATCAGCAGCAGCGGCTCGCTGCCGGACTGTTCCTCCACCACCAGCGCCCCGTCGCAGGCCAGTTGCTCGGCCTGGGCGCGATCGAACACCGCCGGCCGTTCGCGCTTGGGGGCCACCACGCAAGCCAGTTGGCCACGCGCCCGATAGATCGACGGCAGCAAGGCCAGCAGGCTGTTGTGGTCGGCCGGGAACAGCACCCGCACCGCATCGCTCATCTCGCCGAGCAGGGCTTCGCAGAAGGTGGTGTCCTGGTGGGACTGCTGGTTCTTGCCGTTTTCCCAGGTGTGCGAGGTGGCCACCAGCGGCCAGCCGAGCCAACCCGCCGGACGTCCGGCTTCCTTCTGCTGGCGGGCGAAGATCAGTGCCTGGCGCACCGCCCCGAGCATCTTCACGCAGAAGGCTTCGTAGCTGGCCACCAGGTTCAGCCCGCCCTGGTTGGCCAGGCAGGCGGAGACCACCGCTTCCTCGTTGAGCGCGGTGATTACTTTGCCGTCCAGCGCTTCGTGGGCGTTTTCCGGTTCGCAGACACGATGTTTCAGTGCGTCGAGCACCCCGCCCAGCCGGTTGCTGGCCAGTTCGTCGGGATTGCCCACCCGTGGCCGCAACTCCGGATTCGCCTTCACCAGGTCGACGAAGAAACGGTCCAGCGCCGCCATCGGCGAACAGGCGTCGTCCCGGTAGTGCAACTCCGGCATCACCGGCTCCGCCGGCCGGCGTACCGCCAGTGGGTTGTCGCGTTCCAGCGGGCGTCCCTGGCGCAAGGCCGCGAAGCATTGGCGAGCGCTGTCCAGTTCCGCCATCGGCACGTGCAGCGGTGCGGCGTGTTCGTTGAACAGACGGCAGGCCTCGGCATCGCGCGAGGGATTGCCCGGCAGCGGCAGGTTGTGGGCCGCATTGCTGCCGGCACCGTAGAAGCCGAAGCCCTTTTCCGTCTCGGCGATGGCATAGGGGATCGGCAAGGGATAGTGCAGGATGCCGCTGTTCTTCTCCTGGACCCGTCGCGCCAGTCGTTGCTCCATTTCCCACAGGGTGCAGACGAAGGCCGCCGGATCGCGACCGTCGAAGGTGATCGGGTCGAAGCCGCAACGCCGCAGGTGCTGACGGAAACCTTCCAGCCCCTCGTGGGTGCCCAGCTCGGTGCGCTGTTCGATGCGCCGACCGTTGGCGATCATCACCGGCAGCGCCGTGCCGCAATCCTCGGCCCGCCACCAGCGCGGCATCCAGTCGCTGCCGCGCTGCTCTTCGGCGGCCCCATCGGAGAGGAAGGCCACCAAGGTCTCCCCGGGCAGCGGCAGGTGGGCGTATTGCAACTCGGCAAAGCCGAGGTAACCGCCCTCGGCGATCCCGCCGGCGGTGTGCGGGTTGACGTGGCTGCCCAGCGGCACGCCGGGCGCCCCGTCCGGCGCCTGGGCGTAGCTATAGAAGTCCTGTACCAGCCGGTTCAGCCCTTCGTCGTCGAAGCCATAGCGCTCGGTCTGTTCCGGATGCTGATTGCCGGTGAGCAGGTTGAGCGCCTCGATGGCCGCCACGCAGTGGCCCTGGCCCATCAGCCAGCCGCGGGTGTCGCCGCTGAGCGCGTTGAGCGCGAGGTAGCCGGCATAGGCCGGCACCATGTTCAACGCCCCGCCGGTGTGCCCCTCCGGACTCGGCTTGAAATCCTCCATCGCCAGCGGCTCGCCATCCCGCCGTACTCGCCGGGCGTAGGTCATGTGCACCACCAGCCAGAGGCCGGCAGCACTCAGCCGGTCGAGGGCATGCAGGGTGCGGTAGACACTGGCCAGGTCCGGCTGGCGGCCGGCCTGCACCAGTTGGTGAGCGAAGCGGAACACCGCGGCCTGGGTCTGGGCACTATGCTGAAAAGGACCGTACCCCGCCTGCCACTCGGCGAAAGTCGGTTCGGCCCGGGCATGTTCGGCCAGCTCGGCCTGGCTCGGCAGTATCTGATGCATGTGAGGGCTCCGTGAGTTGATGGGATCAAGTCTAGGCAGCTCACATGACGCCGATGCTGATATGCATCAACACGGCCCCGCGAGGGCGCTGACAGGCTATCGGGACATCACATAGAAGGAAGTAGCCATGGCCTTGCTCAGTTTCCTCGGTGCCATCCAACAGGTCACCGGTTCCTGCTATCTGATCGAAAGCCGCGACGGCGCGCGGGTACTGCTCGATTGCGGCATGCGCCAGGGACGCCGCGAAGAAGAGGAAGGCAACCGCGCGCCCTTCGCCTTCGATCCGAAGACCTTGGACGCCGTGGTGATCTCCCACGCCCACCTCGACCACACCGGGCTGCTGCCCAAGCTGGTCGCCAAGGGCTATCGCGGCCCGATCTTCGCCACCGAGGCGACCTGCGACCTGATGGAGCTGATGCTGCTGGACGCCGCCAACATCCAGGAAAAGGATGCCGAGTGGGAAAGCAAGTGGCGCGCCCGCCTGGGCAAGCCGCCGGTCAATCCGCTTTATACCGTGGCCGACACCGAGAACACCCTGAAGCGTCTCCACCCCCTGCCCTACGGCCAGGCCCACGAGGTGGCGAAGGGCGTGAGCGTGACCTACCACGATGCCGGCCACATCCTCGGCTCGGCCATCGTCGAACTGGCGGTGCAGGACCACCACATCACCCGCCACTTGGTGTTCTCCGGCGACCTGGGCAACACCTGCTCGCCCCTGATGAAGGACCCGGCCACCCTCACCCGCGCCGACGTGGTGCTGCTCGAATCCACCTATGGCGACCGCGACCACCGCTGCAGTGCGGACACCCTGGACGAGCTGGCCGAGATCCTCCAAGCCGCCCACCGCGACGGCGGCAACGTGCTGATCCCGGCCTTCGCCGTCGGCCGCACCCAGGACCTCATCTACTACCTCGGCCGCTTTTACCAGGAAGGCCGGCTACCCCAGCAGGCGGTGTTCCTCGACAGCCCCATGGCGATCCGTGCCAACGCCATCTACTCGCGCTACCACGGTTCCTTCGATCCGGCCGACCGCGCCGAACTCCAGGCCCATGGGGTCAAGCGCGTGGAAGACTGGCTGCCGATCCTGCGCACCACCCCGACGCCGGAGGAGTCCATGGCGATCAACCGCATCAAGCGCGGCGCCATCATCATCGCCGGCAGCGGCATGTGCACCGGCGGGCGGATCGTCCAGCACTTCAAGCACAACCTCTGGCGCGAGGAATGCCACATCGTGTTCCCCGGCTTCCAGGCCAAGGGCACCCTCGGCCGCGCCATCGTCGAAGGCGCCAGCACCGTGCGCGTGCTGCACCAGCGCATCGCAGTGAAAGCCAAGGTGCACACCCTCGGCGGCTTCTCGGCGCATGCCGGGCAATCGCAACTGCTCGATTGGGTGAAACACTTCGATCACCATCCTGAGCTTTACTTGGTACATGGGGAACTCGAAAAGATGCAGGCCCTGCAAGCCGCCCTGCGCGAGCGCCTCGATTGGATCGCCAACATTCCGGAACCAGGAGAACAGATAGCCCTCTGAACGACGCCGACGGTTCCTGGCAACTCCGCCGGCGTCGCCGTACTCGAGTGCGGCCCGATCGCCAGTTTCGGCTGGCGCCTGCGGCATAATGCAGAACCTGTCGGCGCTCCGGTGCATTCACACCGCGACGGCGGCAGCCCTGGGGAGTAGACGCCGCTTCGCCGGTGTCCAACATTCCCTGATGTACAAGGAGAAGTCGAATGCCCTACGAACCGGACGATTACCTTTCCCGCCACTTCCAGACCAGCGGGGTCGATCTCGCCAGCAAGATCGACGAATTGGTCACCCTGTCCGTCCCCGATACCAGCCCCAACCTGCCGCTTTACCGCGAAATGCTGCTCACCGTGATCCGCATGGCCCAGGCCGACCGCAACCGCTGGGACGCCAAGATCATGCTGCAGACCCTGCGCGAGATGGAGCACGCCTTCAGCCGCCTCGAACAGTTCAAGCGGCGCCGCAAGGTCACCGTGTTCGGCTCGGCGCGTACGCCACTGGAACATCCGCTGTACGCCCTGGCCCGCGAACTGGGCGCCACCCTGGCGCGCTACGACATGATGGTCATCACCGGCGCCGGCGGCGGGATCATGGCCGCCGCCCATGAAGGCGCCGGCCTGAACAACAGCCTCGGCTTCAACATCACCCTGCCCTTCGAGCAGCACGCCAACCCCACGGTGGACGGCACGGAGAACCTGCTGTCGTTCCACTTCTTCTTCGTGCGCAAGCTGTTCTTCGTCAAGGAGGCCGACGCCCTGGTGCTCTGCCCCGGCGGCTTCGGCACCCTGGACGAGGCGCTGGAAGTGCTGACCCTGATCCAGACCGGCAAGAGCCCGCTGGTCCCGGTGGTCCTGCTGGACGAACCCGGCGGCACCTACTGGACGCATGCCCTGGAATTCATGCGTGCCCAGCTGGAGGAAAACCGCTACATCCTGCCCAGCGACATGCACCTGATCCGCCTGGTGCACAGCGCCGAGGATGCCGCGGCGGAAATCGCCCAGTTCTATCGCAACTTCCACTCCAGCCGCTGGGTCAAGGACCTGTTCGTCGTGCGCATGAACCATCCGCTGAGCGACGCGGCACTGGCGGAACTGCGAGAGAACTTCGCCGACCTCTGCCTCAGCGGTAGCTTCGAACAGCAGCCCTCCTGCGAAACCGAGCAGGACGAACCGGAGCTTTGCCACCTGGCCCGCCTGGCCTTCACCTTCAACGGCCGCGACCACGGCCGCCTGCGCGAACTGCTCGACTTCATCAACCTCTCCCAGCACTGGGCCAAGGCCTGACACCCCGAACGCCAGCGCGCCGGCCTGTCAGGCCAGCCTGCTGGCTCCGTCGTGGGCAGTGTTCATAGACGCCCGGCTAGACGCCGCTGGGCGAATTTATTCGCCCAATAGCGCATCGCCAATCCCAATGCGCCTCCATCAAAAGAACGTGGGCAAGGTCTCGATGACTTGCAACTCCGCGTCCACCAGGCAGATTTGCCGCCACTTGTCGAAGGTCAGGCAGGGATGGGAGGCGCCGAAGGCGATGATGTCGCCAACCTGCAGCGCCGCACCGCCAGGAATGTCCATGAAGGCATGTTGGTCCATCAGCTTGCTCACCCGCCAGGCGCTGACGTCCTCGGCCACCGTGCTGCCGGGGCGGTAGCGCCGCAGCGGTTGCGGCATGGCATCGGAGGCGATGTCGCGCTTGCCCAGGGCGACGATGGCACGCCCCGGCTCCGGCAGCGACTGCACATGGGCCCAGACCTCCATCGCCGGGCGCAGCGGCGCGTCCCAATCCGGATGGCGCGCCTGCACCGCCGTCTGCGCCTCGCCGTAGAGACCATGGTCATGTACCACGTAGCACCCAGGACGCAACACGCCGGTGAAACGCTCGCGCACGTCGCGACGGTCGAAGGCCTCGGCGATCAGGTCATACCAGGCCGAACCGGAAGCCGTGACGATGGGCCGCTCGAGGGCGAACAGGCCGCGCTCCAGCAGGTCGACGGCGATGGCCACCAGTCGCTCGGCGTAATCGCGAACATCGTCGGCACTGTCCTCGCCATGGATCACGCCCTCGTAGCCTTCGATGCCGGTCAGGGCCAACGCCGGCTGGGCCGCCACCGCCTCGGCCAGGCGCTGTGCCTCTCCGGCGCTGCGGCAGCCGCAACGACCGTCGGGCACACCGACCTCGATCATCACGTTCAGGCGTAGCCCGCGCTCGCCGAAGAAACGTCCCAGTTCGGCGACGTTGTCCGGGTGGTCGACCAGGCAGTGGAAATCCACCTCGGGATCGCCCAGCAGCTCGGCCACCAGCGCCATATTGGGCGCGCCGACCAACTGGTTCGCCAGCAGCAGGCGGCGTACCCCATGGGCATAGGCGGCGCGGCATTGCACGGCGGTGGCCAGGGTGATGCCCCAGGCACCCTGGTCGAGTTGCCGCTGGAACAGCGCCGGGGTCATGGTGGTCTTGCCGTGGGGCGCCAGCAGCAGGCCGTGCTGCTCGGCATAGCGCTGCATCCAGCGCAGGTTGTGTTCCAGGGCATCGTTGTGGATGACCAGGGCCGGCAGGCTAACGTCGCTCACGAGGCTGCGCCCGCCCAGCGGCAACCCCTTTTCAGGGAAAGACAGGGACATGGATGAGTTCCTTTTTGACGAAGGCGATCGGCACGATTGCCGACCGACGATATCGGCAACCCCGTCACGGGGAAAGCCCTGTCAATGCGCAATGGGGCGGGCGGCTTTATCCTAAGGGGCCTTGCCAGGAGAGCAGCGGATGCGTGGAACCGAATTCGCCGAATTGCAAGCCTTCGTCACCGTTGCGGGACGCGGCAGCTTCGTACGCGCAGCGGAAGAGCTGCAGATTTCGCCATCGGCCCTGAGCCAGGTCATCCGTAACCTCGAACGGCGCATGGGAGTCCGCCTGCTCAACCGCACCACTCGCCGGGTCGCTCTTACCGAAGCGGGGGCGCGCCTGCTGGCGCGGCTGCAACCCGCGCTGGCGGAGATCGGTGCCGCCGTCGCCGACGCCGCCAGCCTGAGCGACCGCCCGAGCGGACGCCTCAAGGTGCATGCCCAGCGCCAAGCATCGCGGCAGTTCCTCGAACCCTACTATCGTGAGTTCTCCGACCACTATCCGGAGGTGCAACTCGACGTGGTGGCGGACGATACCGTCGTGGAGCTGGTCGCCGGCGGCTTCGACGTGGCCATCCGGCTTGGCGAACTGCTGGAACAGGATATGGTGGGCCTCAGACTCGGCCCGGCACTGCGCCAGATTGCTGCCGCATCACCCGACTACATCGCACGCTTCGGCAAACCGGAAACACCGGCCGACCTGCATGCGCATCGCTGCATCAACTGGCGCTGGCCGGGCCAGATCCATCCCTACCGCTGGGAATTCAGCCGCGAGGGCCGCTGGTTCTCCGTCGCGGTCGACGGTCCGCTCATCGTCAACGACCAGCGCATCGCCCTGGAAGCCGCGCTCGACGGTGTCGGCATCACCTTCTGGTTGGAAGACCAGATCCAACCCTATGTCCGCGCGGGCAAGCTAGTACCGCTATTGGAAGACTGGTGCGAGGCCTTTCCCGGATTTTTTCTCTGCTACCCGCGCCAACGAGAAACCCTCGCTTCGCTTCGGGCCTTCGTCGACTTCCTGCGGGAGCGTTGCGCCAGCTAGCCCTCCCAGATTATGTAGTAGAAACTTCACTATCCATTCGAAAATCGACCGATTATCTCTTCCCCACTACTGGGTAGCCTGTCCTTGAACTCGCCCGGAACCACCCCGGTTCCTTCAACGATAGAGGAGCTACGCCCATGAACAACGCACACCCCCTCGAGCTGGACGGCAAGGTCGCCATCGTGACCGGTGCCGCCGGCGGACTCGGCCAAGCCGTGGCCATGCTTTTCGCCGAACGCGGGGCCTTCGTCGTCGCGGAGGACATTAAGCCCGGCGTCGCCGAACTGGAAAGCGGGCGCATCGCCACGCTGGTCGGCAACGTCGCCGAGGAAGAGACCGCCCGCCGCGCCGTCGCGCTGGCACAAAAGCGTTTCGGCCGGGTGGATATCCTGGTCAATAACGCCGCCATCATCATCAACAAGCAGGTGGTGGACATGAGCCTCGACGACTGGGAGTCGATCATGGCGGTCAACGCGCGCGGCATGTTCCTGCACTCGCGCGAAGCCATGCGCGCCATGCTGCCGAACCGGCGCGGCTCGATCGTCAACATCGGTTCCTATGCCTGCCAAGTCGCCTTTCCCAGCATCGCAGCCTACGCGGCGTCGAAAGGTGCGATCGCCCAGCTGACCAAGGTGCTCGCCCTCGAAGGTGCGCCGCAGGGTATCCGTGCCAACGTCGTCGCCCCGGGGGACATCGAGACCGGCATTCTCGACGAGCTGATGCCCAACGGCCGCGAGTTCCTCCGCGAACATGGCGCCGGTTCGCCCATCGGCCGTGTCGCCCAGGCACGGGAGATTGCCGAAGTGGTCGCCTTCGTCGCCTCCGACCGGGCCAGTTACATGACCGGCTCGGTGATCCTGGCGGACGGCGGTTACACCGCGGTCTGACGGTTCCACCAGCCGAAACGCCCCACGGAGTCGTGGGGCTTCCCGGTGTGCCGGCTTAGGTCCTGTTTACGATCTGCTCTGCCTCAGTCCGGCAACCAGGCGGAACGCCAGGCTTCCAGGTTACGGCCCTCCAGCATCCACTCGGAAAGCACCACGCTGCGCAGCGCATCGCCGGCCTTGGCGGTGGCGTCCATGTCGGCGAGGTGCATGCGGATCGCCTCGACCCAGTCGCGGAAGCGGTTCTTCACCCGCGTCACCGGCAGGTCGCCCCGGTAGCAGCGTAGATCGCTGCACACCACCGGGAAGCCGCATGCGCCGTACTCCAGGAGGCGCAGGTTGCTCTTGCACTCGTTGAACAGGTTCTCTTCCACCGGGGCGATGGCCAGGTCCAGGTTCAGGCTGGCGAGCATCGACGGATACTGCTCGATGGCGACGCCTTTGTGGATTTCCTTCACGTAGGGACGGATCGCCTCGGGGCACATGCCGAAGAATACCCAGTCGACCTCGCCCGCCAGCTCCTTGACCACGTCGGCGATCATTTCCAGGTCGCCGGTATGGCTCGAACCGCCAGCCCAGCCGACCCGGGGCCGCTCGCCGACCCGCCGCTCGGCTTTCAGCCCGCCCCACCAGGGCACCGGCAGGCGGTTCTCGATGACCCGCATCTGCGGGTGCAGGCCGGCGAACGCTTCGGCCAGCGCCTCGGTGGAGACCACGAAGCGGTCGACGTAGCCCAGGCCGCGGCGCAGCGAACGGAGGATGTCCTTGGGCATCTTCTCCCGGTGCACGCTCTTGATCGGCAGGTTGGGCAGGTAGTCGTCCAGCTCGTAGACCTTGAAGGCCTTGGAGAAAATCTGCATCCGCCGCATGGCGTCGAGGCGCTCTTCGCCGATCTGCCGTTGCAGCAGGATCACATCGGGGTCGTAGCGTTCGAGGTCGGTGACGTGCATCAGCCCCATGGACAGCGCGCCCTCGATCAGGCCCGCCTGGTGCTGGGCCTGGAAGGGTTGCATGACCCGGTAATGGCCGCAGCCGAACGGGTCCGCCGGGTGCGCCAGCACCACCGGCAGCGGTCGCCAGGACGATAGCGGCCGCCAGGAAAGCTGGGTATCGGCCAGTTTGAAGCCGCCCGGCTGCGCCAGCGACAGGTTGGGGTTGTAGGCCGGGTCGCGCGCCAGCAGCGGCAGCCACTTGGCGTACATGGCGTCCTGCTCCTCCGGCGTCGCGGGGGTTTCGTCGGCGCGGTCCAGCATCAGCTTGGCGTAGGGCGTCCAGACCGTCAGGTAGCCGGCCTGGCGCGCACGCAGGCAGAGGTCCGCATCGACGTAGCGCAGCGGAACGTCCGCCTCGCTGAGCCCGCCCAGCTCCGCATAGAGGTCGGCCGGGATCATCAGGCAGTCGCGGCTGACGGCGCTGCAGTTCTGCGCCACCTGCAGGCGATGCAGGTAGCCGGGCGCATCCAGCGGCTCGCCCACGAACGGGCGCCCCACCGGCCCTTCCAGGCCGAGGATCGAACAGGCCTGGGCGATCTTGCCGTCGGCGCCGAGCAGCTTGCCGCCGACGATGCCGACCTCGGGACGCTGGGCATGGTTGACCAGCTCGTCCAGCCAGTCGCCCTCCACCACCGCGGTGTCCGGGGACAGCAGCAGCAGGTAGCCGCCGCGCGCCTGCCCGGCCGCCAGGTTGAACAGGTCCGCCAGGCCGGCCGAACCGTCGGCGCTGCGCACGACGCGGATGCGCTCCTCGCCCAGCCCGGCCAGGGCGATCAGCCAGGCGCTCACCGCCTCAGCCTGCGGGTGGCTCTCCAGCAGCAGGATTTCGTAGGGCGAGTAGCCGGTGGTCTCCAGCACGCTCTCCACGCACCGCTGCAACTGCGGCAGGCGCTCGCCGGCCTCGATCAGCAGCGAAACCAACGGGCGCTCGGCATGACCGTAGTCGATGCGGTAACGCCCCGGCTGCGGCGACGTGACCTGGGCGGCCTGATAGCCACGCAGTTCGAGGTGCCGGACGATGGCCTGCTTCTCGGCCTCCACGTCGCTCAGTGCCGGCGGCGTGCCGATCAACAGCGGCTCGGGCACATGGCCCAACCCGTCCAGCCCGCCCAGGTTGATCAGGCGCAGGATCAGTTCGAATTCCGGCGCGTCGCGGAACGCCGGATCGAATCCGCCCGCGCCGACCGCCACATCGCGGCGGAACAGCCAGTGGCGGCTCATGCCGGCCGGGAAGCCGAGCAGGTAATCCAGGTTGAACGCGGGGCGGAAGGCCGCCCCCAGGGTGCCGTCGCCCTGGCGGTACAGCTCGTCGCAATAGATGGCTCGGCACTCGGGGGCGTTGAGCAGCTCCAGGCCGGCCATCAGCAGACCGCCCGGAGTGAACTCGTCGCCGGCGCGGGCCAGGCCGATCCAGTCGGCACTCATCCCGAGCAGGGCCTGGTTCAGCCCGTCGACCCAATTTTCCGGGGTGACGGTCAGTACGTCGCCGCCACTGAAGGCGAGATCGTCGGCACTGGCAACGGACAGCACCACGACCTGGACGTTGCGGTAGAAACCCGCCTCCAGCGAGCCAAGCGTCGCCCCCAGCCGGGTACGGTCGCCCTCCAGATCGAGCAGCACCAGGCCGAAGCCCGGTCCATCGTCCTGCTCGGCCAGACGCTGTTCGATCAGGCGCCGCTGGACCGGGGTCAGCGCACGGCGCTTCAGCCAGTCCTCCAGGCTCGGTGCCTGACGGCTGCGCCCGCCGTCGCCAACGCCCATCTGCTGCAACAGTTGGCGCCGGCCCGCCCTCACGCGCTCGCTGCCGAGATCGGAGTGGCGGCGATACATTTCCTGATAGAGGGCACCGAAGTTCTTCCGCTCACGACCGAGCATGTGGTCGCCGGACGCCCCAGCGCCCTCGCGAACCCGGACCTCCGCGGTGATCTCCGGCATGTGCACCACCGGGTAGCGCGCCGCCAGGCGCAGCAGCATGTCCCAGTCCTCGAACGCGGTAAGGCCGGTGTCGAACTCGCCCACCGTCGCCAGCATCGCGCGCGGGTGCACCCAGGTGTTGACCGGGATGTAGTTCTGGACGAACAGCTTCTCCCGGTCGAACTGGCTGTGCAGGAATGGCGTGGAGCGGTCCAGCTCGATGCGGGCGCCCTCCTCCAGGCGCTCGCGGACGTAGACCACGCCGCTGTAGGCCACGGCGTTGGGGTTGCGCTCCAGCACCGCGGCCAGCTTCGCCAGGTGCTCGGGCAGGTAGATATCGTCGTCGTCAAGGTAGGCGATGTAACGCCCCCGGGCCTGTTTCAGCCCCGCGTTACGCGCCGCGGACAGGCCACGGTTGCGCCCCTGGTAGAGATAGGTGATCGGGAAGTCGAAACCGGTGAGCAGCGACTCCACCGGCGTACCGTGGTCGTTGACCAGAATGACTTCGAAGTCCTTCAGGGTCTGCCGCGCCAGGCTGGCCAGGGCATCCACCAACAGTTCGGGACGGTTGAAGGTGGTCAGGATGACGGAGAACAGCACCTCGGACTCGGCTTCCTGATCCAGCGCAGCCTCGAACAGCGTCTGGCGGATACGCTCCTTGCGCTCCTCGAAGCGCGCCTGCACGTCGGCCGGGTAGGCGGCGAAGCGGCGCAGATAGAGCTCCCAGATGCCCGCCGCGCCCTGGCGCATGCGCTGGCGCGAGCCCGGCACGGCCAGGTTCAGCTCGAGGATTTCGGTGTGCTCGGCCAGTGGCTTGTCGGATGCGTAGAAGCCCTTGGAAATCTGTCCGCCGTGGACGCGATAGCCCACCGTCGCCTGATGAAGGAAGAGGAACTCCGGCGCCACCTGGGCCATGCGGGTCCAGAGTTCCCAATCGCCGGCCAGCATGTCGGCGCGATGGATGCCGCCGTCCGGCAGGGTCAGGCTGGGCAGGATGCTGCGCCGCAGAATCGCCGCCGACGGGGTGATGTAGTTGTCGTAGCGCAGCAGGTCGACCAGTTCGTCGCGGCCGCCGACGTAACTGCCGGCGCGGTGGCCGGGATGCACGGCGTGCTTGATCACCTTGCCCTGCTCGTCGATCCACATGCACTGGGTGTAGCCCAGGGCGACATGCGGATGCCGATCCATGGCCTCGACCAGGCTGCGTAGGTGATCGGGGTAGATGAGGTCGTCGGAACCCAGCACCACCACGTAGCGGCCAGACCCGGCGCGCAGGCACTGGTTGTAGTTGCCGATCATGCCCAGGTTGCGCGGGTTGACCTGGTAGCGGAAACGCGGGTCCTGGCGGTAGCGCTCCAGCACCTCCACGCTGTTGTCCGGCGAGCAGTCGTCGAACACCAGCAACTCGAAGCGCACCCCCTCCTGGGCCAGCACCGAATCGATGGTCTGCGCCAGGTAGGCGGCGTTGTTGTAGGACATCACCGCCACGGTGACATCGACCGCCGGGGCCTTCGGCGTCCGGCGGCGGGCTTTGGCCTCGCTCAGCCGGCCCAGCCCGTCGAGCAGGCGCCCGATCGCGGGGGTTTGGTTGAGTTCTGTCATGCAGGGGACCCCGTTACCACGGTCCGGAACGTCTCGTAGTCCCGGTAATAGTCGTCTTCGTCATAGTGTTCGGACGCAAGGACCATGCACACCGAACCGCTGGAAAAGTTGTCGATCTCCCGCCAGATCATCGGCGGGATGTAGAGCCCGTAGTAGGAGCGGTTCATGTGGTACTTGAAGCGGGTCCGGCCGTCGTCGAGGAGGATGTCGAAGCTGCCGGACATGGCGATGAGCAACTGGTGCAGCCCCTTGTGCGCGTGACCGCCGCGGTGCGAGCCGCCCGGCACGTCGTACAGGTAGTAGACCCGCTCGATGCCGAACGGCACATGGTGATTGGCCTCGATGAAGGTGAGGTTGCCGCGGGGGTCCTCGATCTTCGGCAAGTCGATGATCTTGCAGTCTTTCAGTGACATGTCGGCTCCTTGGACTCGGCCTGTGAGGCGTGGCCGGCGAAACGGTTGCAGGCATCGATCACCGCCTCGACGAGGGGCTCGGGCATGCCCGGGTACAGCGGCAGGCTGAGGACTTCCCCGGCCAGCCGGTCGGCAATGGGCAAGGCATGGGCGGCCAGCTCCGAGTAGGCGGCCTGTCGGTGGATCGGGATCGGGTAGTGAATCAGGGTCGGAATGCCGCAGGCGTGCAGATGTGCCTGCAGCGCATCGCGCTGGCCGCAGCGCACCACGAACAGGTGCCAGACGTGGGATGCCGCCGGCTCGCCCGCCTGCGGCAGGCCGATCAGCGGGTTGCGGATGCCCGCCCGGTAGCGCTCCGCCAGGACGCGGCGTTGTTCGGCATCGTCGGCCATGCGCCGCAGCTTGACCCGCAGCAACGCCGCCTGCAGTTCGTCCAGGCGCGAGTTCACGCCCTTCACCGCGTGCACGTATTTCTCGCTGGAGCCGTAGTTGCGTAGGCGGCGCACCGCCTCGGCCAGTTGCGCGTCCTGGGTGGTCACCGCACCGGCATCGCCCAGGGCGCCGAGGTTCTTCACCGGGAAGAAGCTGAAGCCCGCCGCATCGCCCAGCGTGCCCACCGAGCGGCCGGCGGCATCGAAGGCGCCATGCGCCTGGGCGGCGTCCTCGATGAGCAGCAGGCCGTGGCGATCGGCGAGGCTACGCAGCCGGCCCATGTCGGCCAGCCGCCCGTAGAGGTGCACGGCGATGATCGCCCCGGTGCGCGGGCCGATGGCCGCTTCCACCCGCTGCGGATCGATGAGGAAGCTGTCTTCCTCCGGCTCCACCGGCACCGGCACGCAGCCGGCCTCCGTCACGGCCAGGGCGGTGGCCACGAAACTGTTGTCGGGCACGATCACCTCCGTTCCCTCGGCCAGCCGGCCCAGTTGGCGGTAGGCCTTGAGGATCAGGGTCAGGGCATCCAGGCCGTTGCCCACGCCGATGGCATGGGCGACCCGGCACGCCTCGGCGAATTCGCGTTCGAAGGCGTCCACTTCCGGGCCCAGCACGTACCAGCCGGAGCGCAGCACCCGCACGAAGGCGTCGGTCAACTCCGCCTCGTCGCGTGCATTGAGGGCCTGCAGATCAAGAAAGCGATGCATCGTCGTCATCCAGGTAGCGCACGATCCGTGCAGGATTGCCAAACACCAGCGCCCGTGCCGGCACGTCCCGGGTCACCACCGCGCCGGCCCCGACCATGGCCCGCTCGCCGATGGTCAGCCCGGGCAGGATCACCGCGCCGGCGCCGATGGAGGCACCACGCTCGATGCGCGTCTCGGGGAAGCGTTCCGGCCATTGCCGGGAACGCGGGAAACGGTCGTTGGTGAAGGTGGCGTTCGGCCCGATGAACACGTCGTCGGCGACCCGCAGCCCATCCCACAACTGCACGCCGCACTTCACCGTGACCCGGTCGCCCACCACCACATCGTTCTCGATGAAGCAGTGCGCGGCGATGTTGCAATCGCGGCCGATGCGGGCGCCCGCCAGGATCACCACGAACTGCCAGATCCGCGTGCCCTCGCCGATCGACGGGCTCTGCACGTCCGCCAAGGGGTGGCGCATCGTCATGCCATCAGCTCCTTGAGCACCTCGACCACGCGCCGCCCGGCCTGGCCGTCGAACGCGTGGAAGAACTCGTCGATCGCCGCACGCCGGTCCGCGCCCAGCGGGTCCTCACCCCGACGGAGCTGGTCGAGGAACGCGCCGATGCCAGCGGCATCGCTGGCCGACTGGTAATGGCGGACCACCGCGGCGCCCTCCTCGTTGAGGCCCAGGCCATCCGGGTTGCAGAGGTAGAGCACCGGCTTGCCGGTGGCCAGGTATTCCATCAGGAAAGAGCCGACATCGCTCATCATCGCCTCGCTGGCGGCGAAGGCATGTCGATGGTCGGAGCGTTCGTCGACCACCACGCCGCGCTCGCGCAGTTCGTCCTTGAGCGCGGCGATACCCGCCTCGTCGAGGATGTTCAGGTTGGTCAGCTTCTTCCACAGCAGCGGGTGCGGGCGGAACAGCAACGCCAGGTCGGGGCGGCTGGCGAAGGCGTCGAGGATGTCACCGGCCAGCCGGTCGAAGGTGGACCAGAGATCGCCATCGAAGGAGAAGTGCGCGTTCCACAGCACCGCGCGACGCTCGCCGATGGCCTCGCGCAGCGCCGGGTCCACCGGGAAGTGCGCGAGGTCCACCAGACCATCCATGCGCGGATGACCGGTGACGTGGACATGCCGGGCCCCGCTCGGGCAGTGGCGGACGAACATCTCGCGCACGCCTTCCGAGCGCACGAACACCGCGCTGGCCCCTGCCGTCACCGGCTGGCCGTACTGGTACACGTAGTTATGCTCGCCGCCGCCCACTTCCAGGCCATAGGGGATATAGGCCGTGCAGCGCACGCGCTGACGAAGCCTGGCGAAGCGATAGGCCTCCGGGCGCGTCTCGTCGTAGGGCGAGGTATAGAGCACGGCGTCCAGCCCCGCCTTGTCCAGGTCGAAGGCATCCCAGGCCACGAACGGCACGCCCATGTCGTTCAGGTGCGCTTCCGACACCTCGCGGCGCCACTGGTAGTCCTTGTGGATGAACGGCAGCATCACCACGATGACGTCGAGGTCCGCATCGTCGCGGGCGGCCTCCCAGACGCTGCGCACGTTGGCCCAGGATTCGGGCAGTTGATAGAGGATCGCCAGACGGCGCTTGGCGGGTACGCTTTGGCCGTTACGCATGTTCACCCCGCTCTTCCCAGCCACCGGCAATGACCTGGCGCGCCATGTCCAGGTCGGCGGTGGTATCGATGTCGAAGGCCTTCAGCTCGGCCGCGCGGATCGGCAGGTACGGCTCGATCGCCTGGTAGACGTAGATAGGCTTGTCCACCACCAGGCGCGGCTCGATGACGGCGATGCCGGTCCATTCCCAGGTGTGCTGCGGTTCGCGGGTGAAGCTGGTGACCGCCTCGCCGGTGTCGTCCAGCAGCACGCGCACCCCGTCGCTGGTGGTGTAGCGGGAAATGCCGATCAGTTGTGCATGTTCGTCGGCCGCCGCCATGAAGGCGCGGAAGGATTCCTCTTCCACCACGGTGTCGGCATCGATCACCAGGAAGCGCTCCTTCAGGTGCCGCGACACGCGGTGAATGCTCTGCAGGGTGTTGGTCCGGGCATAGTCGGGGTTGCGCACGACGATCAGGTCGCGCCGCAGGGACATGGCGTGCTCGATCACGCCCTCCTCCTGGAAGCCCACCACCAGCCAGATGGTTTCCGCCCAGGCCAGGCGCTCCAGGTGGTAGTCGAGCAACGTGCGGCCACCCACCTCGACCATGCACTTGGGCTTGTTCAGCCCCAGGCGCGAGCCGATGCCGGCGGCGCTGATCACAACATGTTTAATAGGCGACATAGGGCATTCCCGTCGTTGATCACAAAATCGCTCAGCTTGACCAGCAGGCGATTGGGCGAGTGGGTACCACCGAAAGCGATGCGCCAGTCGGCGGCTTCGAACATGGGCACGTCGTTCATGCCGTCGCCGACGGCGATGATCCGCTCGAAGCGGTCGCGCAGGCTGCTGACGGCGTCGCCCTTGTGCAGGATGTGCGCGATGCCGTCGAGGCGGCCGTCGTCCAGGCGCGCGGTGGAGGTGAAGCTCTGGATGCCGAGGCGGTCGAGTACCGGCTTGACCCAGATGTCCAGGTTGCCGGTGACCACGAAGCACTGCTCCGGCCGGCTGGCGATGAAGTCGAGGATATGGCGGTCGAATTCCACCTGTTCGGACAGCGCGGCGTGAATCCAGTCCAGCTTGGCATCGCGCAGCAGGCGGACACGCAGCTTGAAGGATTTGTCGAAAGGCAGCACGCCGCTGATCGTGGCTTCGGTGAGGACGGATATCTCGTCTTCGAGCCCGACGGAGGACGCGATCAGCGGCAACAGCTCCTGACGGGTCAGGGTTCCGTCGAGGTCGAAGCAGTAGGCAGTGGTCATGGACATCAGCCCTTTTGCAGGATGGTGTAGTACTGGCGCGTCTCGGCACGCTTTTCCAGGTTGTCCGGGAACAGGAACTCGGCGATCCGGACGCTGAAGCGGCCGGGCTCCAGGGCCTGTTCCAGCAACCGGTCGAGTTCGTCGATGGTCCGGTAGATCGCCGAATACTCCTGTCCCAGCTCGTTGGAGTAGAAGCGATCCAGGGTGAAGCGCTCGCTCACCCCGACCGGCTCGCGCAGGTAGATGCGCCCGCCCGGCGCGCAGAGGCGCCCGGCGTCGGCCAGGACCTTCACGCAGTCTTCGTCGTTCAGGTAGATCAGCAACCCGGAGATGATCACCAGGTCGTAGGGCGGCGGGACGACCAGGGCGTCCGGCTCGATGGCGATGGCGGACATCACCTGGAAGCGCAGGTCGGGCTTGCCACGCCGCACCGCCTCGGCTTGCGCCTTCTCGATCAGCGAGGCGGCGAAGTCGATGCCCAGGTATTCGGCGTCGGGGGTGTGGTCGTGGAGGAACCAGCCCCAGCGACCGATGCCGCAGCCGATGTCGAGGATGCGGCTGCCGGCAGCCAGGCGCAGTTGCGGCGCCAGCACCCGCTTCTCTGCCTGGTCGCGTTGTTCGACCAGCGCCGGATCGTTGTCCTGGTACATGGTCGTGCTGAGCGCGGACGCGTATTCCCGCTTGCCGCGCGCATCGAAGAAGGCTTGGGTCGCGCTGTAATCGATATCGATCCGCGCCCCTTTCACTCGGCCCCGGGTGCTCATGGTCTCCCCCGTAGATAGGTACATGCCAGAAGCGCAGCCAAGGATCGGGCCCGCGTCAAGCTTCCGGCGTTACGAGAGGGATAAGCAAAAGGTCAGCCAACCACGGCAAGAGCCCGCCGTGGCGGCCCGGAGCGCTACATCTTGTTGAACAGCGACAGCGAGGAAATCCTCACGTAGCTCTGCTGCGCCGCCTCCAGTACCACCGACTGCAACGACAGCCGCGACAGGGCTTCGGCATAGTCGAGGTCCTGCAGACCGGACTTGATGCTGGTGTTGATCAGGCTCAGGTCTTCGTTGCTGGTTTCCGTGGATTCGACCACGTTCAGGCGCGCGCCGATCTCGCCGCGCGCCTTGAGCACCGTGGCCTGGCCGTTGTCCAGGTTGATCAGCGAGGCGGCCACCGCGTCGCGCACGTCGAGGCTGCCCTGGGGCGAGTCGGGCGCGCTTTCCAGCACCTTGCGCAGGGCGGCGATGGTGTTGAGGATGCCCTGCTTCTCGCTGGAGTCGCCGCCGCTCATATCGAAGCTGTCGCCATCGGCCGGCAGGCTGTCGAAACGCAGGCTGAGGCCGAAGGCATCGGCCACCAGCGGCAGGTTGCCGCTCACCGTCTGGGTGGTGCCCGACGGGGTCAAGGTGAGGTCGAAGCTGGACGGCGAGCCGCCCACCACGTTGCTCACGCTGATCGTGCCGGTGCCGTTGGTCAGGCCCTGCCAGGTGGATAGGTCGCTGATGGCGACGGCGCCCAGGGCGGAGCTGGTGGTTTGCACGGCAACCGCCTGGCGGGTCGGCATGACGGTAAAGCGTTCGCCGGTGGCCTTGGGCGTTTCCGCCGCCTGGCCGTCCAGGTAGAAGCTCAGGCCGGCAACGACGATGCGGTCGCCTTCGCCGGGGTCGCCGTCCATGCGCCCTTCCAGCAGCGGCGCGGCAGTGCCGTCCCAGGGGTGGGCATAGACGCGGTAGACATCACGCTCGGCGGTGTCGAACACCACTTCGATGGCGCCGGAGGGGTTGCTCTGCTGGAAGGCGTTGTAGGCGATCTCGTCGGCCACCACCGCCTCGCCGATGCTCAGGGTCGAGCCAGCCACGGTCTGGCTGCTGGTCTGCAGGCGGGCGGCGTTGGTGACGTTGTCGAAGATCGCCTTGCCGTTGTCGGTGATCGCGATCTGCTGCGAACCGGCGATCTGGATCTTGCGCTGGCCTTCGTCGCCGACGTAGCTGTAGCCGCCGTCGGCATTGCGGATGAACGGCTGGGTCTTGCCCTGGAAGCCGCCGAACAGGTACTCGCCCCGGGCGTTCTTGCTGTTCATCAGGCTGAGCAGCTCTTCCTCGCGCTCCTTCAGCTCGGCGGCGATCGCCTGGCGCTCGTTCATGCCCAGGGCGCCGTTGCCGGCCTGTACGGCCAGTTCGCGGACCCGGTCCATGACCACGCCGACGCTGTTCAGCACACTTTCTTCCTGGGTCAGACTGTTCTTCGCCGCCGTCAGGTTTCCGGCGTACTGGCCCAGTGCGGCCTGTTCCTGCTCCAGTTGCAGCAGGCGCACCGCCGCCACCGGGTCGTCCGCCGGGGTGAGAATCTTCTTGCCCGAACTGATCTGTTCCTGGGTCCGGGTGATGTTCGAATAGTTGCGCTGGATGCCGCTGACACCGTTGTTGAACGCCTGGATGGTCGAGATGCGCATGGCTGCTTACCGGAATGTACTGATCAGGGTATCGAACAAAGACCGCGCAACTTGAATGACCTGGGCCGAAGCGTTGTAGTACTGCTCGAACTGGATCAGCTTGGCCGCCTCTTCGTCCAGGCTCACGCCGGACAGCGAATCGCGGTTGTCCTGGGCCTGCTTGAGCAGCGCGGTGGTCGCTTCGCTGTCGACCCGCGATTGCGCGGTCAGGGTGCCGACCCGTTCGACCAGCTCGCCGTAGCCGTCGCTGAACGACGCCCCGGAGTTGGCGATCGGGTTGCCGGCGGTGTCGTAGCTCACGCCCACCACCGCCTTGTTCTGCAGGTCCACCAGTTTCAGGCCGTTGCGGTTGTCCGAGACCCCGCTCTGGTTGTAGGCCAGGGTGAAGGTGTCGCCGGTCGAGGGCACGCCGCTGACGGTGAATTCGTAGCTGTAGGTCTCGTTGCTCACCGGATCGGTGTAGTCCAGGCGCAGGTTGTTGGTCTGCCCGCTGGTCAGGCCGGTGGTCGAGGGCGACACGTAGCTGAGCGTGGCCCCCGCCGGCAGCGTGCCGGTCAGGGTGCCGCTGGTGCCGTCGTAGGTCAGGGTCAGGCCGCTGCTGCCGAACAGGCGGTCCAGGTCCGCCGTGAGAATCGGCGACGGGCCGCTGCTCAGGCTCGGCTGGCCGATGGCGCCGGTACCGCGGTTCTGGGTGTTGATGGCCGCGCGGGCCGAGGCGGCGAACGCCAGTTGGTCGGCCTGGTCGAGCACCTTCTCGATGCTCGCCGCGCCGCGCCGGGTGGGCATCAGGGTCACGCTGCTGCCGGCCGCCGGCGCAACGGCAAAGCTCACCGAGAAGCCCTCGTCGCCGATCACCAGCGGGTCCGCCGCGGTGCCGCTGCCGGTCACCGGGATCACTGCGTTGTCGGAAAGCCGGCGCACGCTGTAGTTGGTGCCGTCGTAATCCAGGCGGTAGTCGCTGGTGGTCAGCCGCGAAGTATCGTCGATGCGCACATCGGCGCCGGTGGGATAGCTGCGCAGGGCCATCAGGTCCGGCGAGTTGATGTCCTTGAACAGGTTGGTGCCGACGTTGCCCTTCAGATCGATGCCCTGGCCGAGCTGCTTGTTGACCTCATCGCTGATGGACAGCGCCAGGCGGCCGAGGGAGTTGAAGGTCGGGTCGAGGACTTCGCTGCGATAGCGCAGCAGACCGCCCATCTCGCCGCCGCTGATCTGCGAGGTGATCGACTGGCGCGAGCCGCCGCTGACGAACTCCACCTGCATGCGCAGCGGGTCCTGGGGGCTGGGGGTCACCGCCAGGGTGTTGGCCTTGGCGCCCACCACCAACGGCTGGCCGGTGCCGACGAAAACGTTCAGCGAGCCGCCATCCTGCTCCACCACCTGCACCCCGATCAGGGTGGACAACTGGCGCACCACCTCTTCACGGGCGTCGAGCAGGTCGTTGGGCTCCTGGCCGGTGGCCTTCATCGAGCTGATCGCATCGTTGTACTGGGCGACTGAGGTCGCCAGGCGGTTGACCTGGTCGGCGATCGAGCCCATTTGCTTGTTGATGTACTGGTTCTGCTGGTCGATGCGCTCGTAGACGGTGTTGAAGCGCTTGGCCAGACCCTCGGCCTCGGACAGCACCAGTTGCCGGGCCGGCACGTCGGCGGGCGACTCGACGGAGGTCTGCAGGGCGGCGAAGAATTTCTGCAGCGATGGGCTGATGCCGGTCACGCTGCCGGCCAGCAGCGCGTCCATCTGGTCGATCTGGCCCTTATAGGCGGCCACGTCGCTGGCCACCACGGTGTTGTTGCGCACCTGGGCGGTGAGGAATTCGCTGGCCAGGCGGCGCACGTCGTTCACCGTCGCGCCCGAGCCGATGTAGCCAGCACCGCTGAATTGCGGCACACGGGTGCCCTGGACGGTTTCCTGGCGCGAATAGCCGGCCGTGTTCACGTTACTGATGTTGTGACCGGTGACCGTCAGCGAGGTCTGGCTGGTACGCAGCCCGGACAGCCCGATGTTCAGCAAGTCAGCCATGATTCACTCAGCTCCTGGTGATGCCGCCGTCGGCAGCCGCGATGGTCTGGTAGGTCTGCATCTGCCGGGCGATCTGGGAAATCTTGCGGGCATACTGCGGGTCGGTGGCGTAACCGGCACGCTGCAGCTCACGCACGTACTGGTCGGAGTTGTCCGCGGCGTTCAGGGCCTTTTCGTAGCGGCCGTTGCTCTGCAGGAAGCTCACGTAATCGTTGAAGCTGTGCTCGAAGGAGTCGTAAGCGCGGAACGCCGCGACCTCCTTCACCGGCTTGCCGTTGTAGTACTCGCGGGTCACCACCCGTGCCGACTCGCCGTCCCAGCTGCCATGGGCCTTGATGCCGAACAGGTTGTGGCTGCTGGAACCATCCTGCTGGCGGATGATCGACTTGCCCCAGCCGGTTTCCAGCGCGGCCTGGGCCACCAGGTAGCGCGGGTCGACGCCGATCTTCGCGGCGGCCTTCTCCGCCATCGGCAGCATGGTGGCGACGAACTCCTCGGGCGAGGAGAACGCCGCCTTGCCGGGTGCCAGCGGCGGCTGGGCCAGGCGGCGGCCGGCGAAGGCATCGCTGCCGTTCACGCTCAGGCTCTTGTCCGCGGGCGCGGCGAATGCCTGGGCCGGAACCCAATCGGCGCCGGCCAGCGGCTGCCCTTCCGCGGCGGTGGCGGACGGCACGATGCCGGCCAGCAGGCGGTCGGTGAGCTTGCCCGGCAGCGCCAGGCGACGCTGGTTGAGCAGCGAGGAGTCGTCGCGCTTGCTGTCCACCGCCGGAAGGTTGACGTTCCTGGCCGAGGTGGCGGCCGTCGTCTCGCCGGTCTGGGCGAACGGATTGGGGCGTGCGTCGGCCTGCCGGGTCTTCGACAACTGGCGCACCAGCACGTCGGCCAGGCCGATGCCCTGTTCCTTGGACAGGGTCACGGCCAGCTGCTGGTCGTGCATGTCCTGGTAGGTCTTGGTCTCGCTGCTGTTCATGTAGTTGCCCTCGGCGAACACTTCGTTCGCCGAGCGCATGGCCTTGAGCATCTGGTTGAGGAACAGCGACTCGAACTCCTGGGCCACCTTGCGGATGTTGCCCTCGCTGTCACGGTCCTTCCCCACCTTCAACTGGTTGAGGCGGTTCAGGTCGGTGTAGGAGCCGCTGTCGGGCGTCGAGCCCGGGGCGAAGAGTCGAGTGTCCATGGCCGTTCCCTTAGATCACGATGAGGTCGGCCTGGAGGGCGCCGGCTTGCTTGAGCGCCTCGAGGATCGCCATCAGGTCGGACGGCGCGGCGCCTACCTGGTTCACGGCGCGGACGATCTCGTCGAGGGTGGTGCCCGGGCCGAACTTGAACATCGGCTTGGCCTCTTCCTCTGCACTCACGCGCGAACGCGGCACCACCGCCGTCTCGCCGCCGGACAGCGCTTCCGGCTGGCTGACGATGGGGTCTTCGGTGATGGTCACGGTCAGGCTGCCGTGGGTGACGGCGGCCGGCTGCACGCGCACGTTCTGGCCGATGACGATGGTCCCGGTGCGTGAGTTGATGATGACCTTGGCCACCGCCTGGCCGGCCTCGATCTCGAGGTTTTCCAGCACCGACAGGTAGTCCACGCGCTGGCTCGGGTCCAGCGGCGCGCTGACGCGCACCGAGCCGCCGTCGAGGGCCTGGGCCACGCCGGGGCCGAGCAGTTCGTTGAGCTTGTCGACGATGTTCTTCGCGGTGGTGAAGTCCGGGCGGTTGAGGTTCAGGGTCAGGTAGTTGCCCTGGTCGAAACCGCTCGGCACCGGCCGCTCGACGGTGGCACCGGAAGGAATGCGCCCGGCCGACGGGACGTTGACGGTGATCCGCGAGCCGTCGGCGCCCGAGGCATCGAAGCCGCCCACCACCAGGTTGCCCTGGGCGATGGCGTAGACGTTGCCGTCGATCCCCTTCAGCGGGGTCATCAGCAGGCTGCCGCCGCGCAGGCTCTTGGCGTTGCCGATGGAGGAAATGGTCACGTCGATGGTCTGGCCCGGCTTGGCGAACGGCGGCAGCTCGGCGTGCACGGACACCGCCGCGACGTTCTTCAACTGCACGTTGCCGGAACCGGCCGGCACCTTGATGCCGAACTGCGCCAGCATGTTGTTGAAGGTTTGCAGGGTGAACGGGGTCTGCGTGGTCTGGTCGCCGCTGCCGTTGAGGCCGACCACCAGGCCGTAGCCGATCAACTGGTTGGAGCGCACGCCCTGGATGCTCGCCAGGTCCTTCAGGCGCTCGGCCTGGGCCGGAACGGCGAAGGCCAGCGCCAGCAGCGCGGCGAAGGCCGCCACCGATTTCAGCAGGAGAGAAAATCCGGGCATTGTCATACTCCTGCTCAGAACGGCCACATCGGGCTCATGAAGAAGCGGTCCAGCCAGCCGGGCTGACTGGCGTCGGCGAAGGCGCCGGTACCGGAATAGGTGATGCGCGCGTCGGCGATGCGGGTCGACGGCACGGTGTTGTCGGTGCCGATGTCGTCGGCACGGACCAGGCCGGCGATGCGCACCAGCTCGTCGCCGGTGTTCAGGGTCATCCACTTCTCGCCGCGCACGGAGAGAATGCCGTTGGGCAGCACTTCGGCCACGGTAACGGTGATCGAACCCTGCAGGCTGTTGCTCTGCGCAGCCTGGCCGGAGCCATCGGTCTCGCGGGAGGCGTCGTATTCGGCGCCGAGGTTCATCGAGTTGCCGGTCAGCGGGTTGGCCATGGACACCGCGCCGCCGAGCAGCGAGGTCAGGCCGATGTTCGCGCTGCTGTCCTTCTGCAGCTTGGAGTTGGCGTTCTTGCTGGCCTGGGTCCGCTCGTTGAGGGTGATGGTGATGATGTCGCCCACCCGGTAAGCCTTGCGGTCGTCGTAGAGGTTGGTCTCGAAACCGGCCTGGTAGATGGCCCCGTTGTTCTGCGCAGCCGGCAGCGGCGTGCGCGGCAGCACCGGCGCGTAATAGGGGTCATTCGGCTTCGGCGGCGGCGACATGCAGCCGGTCAAGGCGGCACCGAGCAGCGGAAGGAGAATAATCAGCCGGTTCATCACCACGTACCTCACGGTGTTGCGTTGCATAAAGCGGGTAACCCGCCGAAATCCGATGGCCTTGTCAGGCCGGCCGGGCTTCACCCGGCAAAGGCGTTACAGGTTCTGCGAGACGAAGCCCAGCATCTGGTCGGCGGTGGAGATGACCTTGGAGTTCATCTCGTAGGCGCGCTGGGTGGTGATCATGTTCACCAGCTCCTCGACCACGCTGACGTTGGAGTTTTCCAGGGTGTTCTGCAGAGTGGTACCGAGGCCGTTGAGGCCCGGGGTACCGACCTGCGGCGCGCCGCTGGAGGCGGTCTCCAGGAACAGGTTGTTGCCGATCGCTTCCAGGCCCGCCGGGTTGATGAAGTCGGCGACCTGGATGTTGCCGAGAATCTGCGGCTGCGGGTTGCCGGTGGTGGTCACCGAGACGGTTCCGTCCTCGCCGACAGTGAAGGTCTTCACTTCGTTCGGCAGGACGATGGCCGGCTCCAGGGCGAACCCCTGGGAGGTGACGATCTGCCCGTCTGAGTTCAGGTGGAAGCTGCCGTCGCGGGTATAGGACACGGTGCCGTCCGGCATCAGGACCTGGAAGAAGCCGCGGCCGTTGATGGCCATGTCCAGCGGCTGCTCGGTGGTCTGCAGGCTGCCGGCGGTGAAGATCTTCTGGGTGCCGACGATGCGCACACCGGTACCCAACTGCAGGCCGGAGGGCAACTGGCTGTCCTGGCTGGACTGACCGCCCGGCTGGCGGCGGATCTGGTACAGCAGGTCCTCGAACTCGGCGCGGTCGCGCTTGAAGCCGGTGGTCGAGACGTTGGCCAGGTTGTTGGAAATGGTGGTCAGGTTCATGTCCTGGGCGGACAGACCGGTCTTGCTGACCCACAGTGCCGGAAGCATCGTCATTCTCCTCGGGCGCCGGAAACACGGCGCCTCGTGCTAGTCATCAGCTGATTTGCAAAACACGCGCCATGGCCGAGGAGTTGTCTTCGGCGGTACGCATCATCTTCACTTGCAGTTCGAATTGGCGGGACAGCGACAGGATCGCGGTCATCTCCTCGACGGCATTCACGTTGCTCGCCTCGAGGAAGCCGGAGGTCACCCGCACGTTGGCGTCGGCCTCCGCGGGCTGGCCGCCCTTGACCCGGATCAGGCCGTCGGTGCCCTTCTCCATCTGCTTGAGATCGGGATTGACCAGCTTCAGGCGGTCCACCTCGGCCATCACGTTCGGCGCTTCGCCGAGGGCACGGATGCTGATGGTGCCGTCCTGGCCGATCTCCACCTTCTGCTCCGGCGGCACGGCAATCGGCCCGGCATTGCCCATCACCGGCAAACCGTTGCCGGTGCGCAGCATGCCGAGGGCATCGATGCGCAGGCTGGCGGTACGCACATAGGCTTCGCCGCCGTCCGGCGCCTGTACCGCGAGCCAGCCTTCACCGCTGACCGCCACGTCGAGGTCGCGGCCGGTTTCCTGCAGGGTGCCGGGGGTGAAATCGGTTCCCGGCCGCTCGCTCATGGCGTACACGCGGGATGGATAGCTCTCGCCGAACACCGGCATCGAACGCGCCTGCTCGAAGTCGCGGCGGAATCCGTTGGTGGAAATGTTCGCCAGGTTGTTGGCGTGGGCCCGTTGGGCCAGGGTGTTCTGGCTGGCTCCGGTCATGGAGACGTACAGCATCTTGTCCATGGCAATCGCTCCGAGGGCTTTTTGACGCCCAACGTTTGGTTGCCATGGACAGAGCAAGCGCCGTGCCAATACCGAAATCAATCAACAAGTGATTGATAACAAAAGAAAAACAAAAAGAAGAAGGCCCCTGGCGAGGCCCTTTGAAAGGAGAGACGGCGGAGAACTGCCGCTTGCGGCAAAGGCGTTGCCGCCGGGTGCCATGCTGGCACTCCGGCGGCCCGGATCATCAACGCAGGTTGATGATGGTCTGGGTGATGGCGCTCTCGGTTTCGATGGTCTTGGCGTTGGCCTGGTAGTTGCGCTGGGCGACGATCAGGTTCACCAACTGGTCCGACAGCTCGACGTTGGAGTCTTCCAGCGCACCGGCCTGCAAGGCGCCCATGGTGCCGGAGCGCGGCGTGCCGATGACCGGCTCGCCGGACTGGAACGACTGCACCCAGGATGTCTTGCCCACCGGGGTCAGGCCCTGGACGTTGGCGAAGTTGGCCAGGACGATCTGCCCCTGCACCTTGGACTGGCCGTTGGTGTAACGGGCGAAGACCACGCCGGTGTCGTCGATTTCCAGGCCGGACAACTGGCCGGTGGTGTAGCCGTCCTGGCTGATGCTGCTGACCGCGAACGCACTGGCGAACTGGGTCGACTGGCGCATGTCCAGGCTGATCCCGCCGGCGTTGGCGGTGGCACCGTTGGCGCTCCAGACCGGCGGCGTCGCGCCGTTGGAAACGGCCGGCACCCAGTTGGTCAGGCTCAGCGTGCCGTCGGCATTCACCGTGAAATCGGTGGAACTCAGCGCGGTCAGGTCGAGCTGGCCGGCGGAGTTGAAGGTCAGGTCCACCGCGTAGGGCGTGGTGGAGGTCGGGTCGTTCGGATTGCGCCCGTCGATCAGCGTATTCATCGACCAGGTGTTGGCGCCGGTCTTGACGAAGTACTGGGTGAGCACGTGGGCGTTGCCCTGCGAGTCGTAGATATTCACCGAGGTCGACGAGTTGTAGGTGGTCGGGTCCGCCGGGTCGAACGGCGTGGTGGTCGGCACCGTGTTGGTGGAGTTCAGGTTGTAGGTCTGGGCGATCTGGGTGGTGGCCTTGGGCGCCTGGCTGCTGGTCTCGATGCGCAGGTCGCTGACCACGCCATTCTGCAGGTTGCCGTTGGCATCCACCGCATAGCCCTGCAGGCGGTAGCCGAAGTTGTTGACCACGTAACCTTCGCGGTCGGTTCCGAAGTAACCGGCGCGGGTATAGCTGACGTCGCCGTTGTTGCTGGTGACGAAGAAGCCGTTGCCGTTGATCGCCAGGTCCAGGGCGTTCTGGGTGTAGTTGATGTTGCCCTGGTTGAACAGTTGCGACACGTTGGACAGCAGCACGCCGCTGCCCTGCGGGTTGGAACCGGTCCCCAGCACCGACGCGGCATACACGTCGGAAAACTCGGCACGGGACTGCTTGAAGCCGGCGGTGCCCGCGTTGGAAATGTTGTTGCCGGTGACGTTAAGGTCACTGCTCGCCGCGCGCAGACCGCTCAGGCCGATGTTGAACGCCATGGAATGTCTCCTTGCCGGTACTGCCGGCGATTACTGACCGATGACCTGTACTTGGGAAAGTGCGACGCTGCCGAGCCCGGCGAGGTTGAGCATCAGCTCGCCGCCGTTCTGGCCCAGGGTGACGCTGTCGACGTTGGCCGGCAGCATGGTGTAGAGCCCCTTGGTCTCGTTGCCATACATCGCCTGCGCTTCGAACTTGTAGGTGCCGGGCGGCATCAGCTCGCCGCTGCTGTTCTTGCCGTCCCACATGAAGCTGACGTTGCCGGCGGCCTGCTCGCCGAGGTTGACCCGGTTCACCAGGGCGCCGCTGCTGTCGTAGACGTTGACGAACACGTTGCTGCTGCTCGTCGGCAGCACCAGGCTGGCCTTGAAGGTCTCGCTGGTGTCCACCACCGCTTTCTCGGTGGGCACGATCACCTTGCGACCAACCAGCGAGGACGCCTGCAGCGCCTGGGACGACTGGTAGCCGGAGAGGATCGACTCCATGCTGGTATTGAGTTTCTCCACCCCTTCCACGGTGCTGAACTGCGCCAGCTGGGCGATGAATTCGCCGTTTTCCTGGGGTTCGAGCGGGTTCTGGTTGTTCAACTGGGCCACCAACAGGTTGAGGAATTCGTTCTTGCCGAGTTCCTTGCTGGACGAGGTGTCGTTCTGGATCTGGTACTTGTCCAGAACCGAACTGGTCGCGCCGAGGCTGCTGCTTTCGATGCTCATCGTTTATCCCTCTCCGGCGCTCACTGACCCAGGGTCAGCACGCGCTGCATCATCTGCTTGGCGGTGTTCATCATTTCGACGTTGGTCTGGAAGGCACGGCTGGCGGAAATCATGTCCGCCATTTCCTCGACCACGTTGACGTTCGGGTAGTACACGTAGCCGTTGGCGTCGGCGGCCGGATGGTTCGGCTCGTAGCGCGGCGTGAGGCTGCTCTGGTCCTCGATCACGCCGAGCACCTGAACGCCGGCGCCGGACTGGTCCTGGTCGGCGAACAGCGAACCGCGATCACCACCCTCGGCGGCCTGCTGCTGGAACACGGTGGCAAACACCGGATGGCGGGCGCGGTAGGTCTGGTCGATGCTGGACGACACCGTCTCGGCGTTGGCGATGTTGCTGGAAATGGTGTTCAGGCGAGTGCTCTGGGCGCTCATGCCGGTACCGGCGATATGGAAAACACTGCTGAGTGACATGGCATGAATCTCCGTCATTCACCGCGAAGGGCGCTCATCAGCCCTTTGAACTTGCTGTTGAGAAAGGTGAAGCTGGCCTGGAACTGCACGGAGTTTTCCGCGTAGTTGGATTGTTCGAGCTGAAGGTCGACGGTGTTCTGGTCGATCGACGGCTGGGTCGGAATGCGATAGCGCAACGCCGGATCGCCCATGGGCACGCCTTCTGCAGCGATGTGCTGACTGTTGGTCCGGCTCAACCCGAGTGAGCCACCCTTGGCCTTGGCATTCTGCTCGGCGAGCACCGAGGCGAAGTCCAGGTCGCGCGCCTTGTAGTTCGGCGTATCGGCGTTGGCGATGTTGTTGGCCAGCACCTCGGCACGCTGCGAGCGGAAGCCGAGCGCTTTTTCATGGATGCCGAGGGCGTTGTCGAAGCTGATGCTCATGGTCGGGAACCTTGCCGGTGGGCGTCGTGGTTTTTCCTCGCCAACGAATTAGCAAGGCCCGTGCCATTTTTGTTTTTCTTTTAAAATCAGTGAATTAGACACTTATGGAAGTGGCTTGCCGGCAAAAGCGGCAAGGGCTTTCCGCTGTGGGAAGGGGGAGCGGCAAGGGGGTTTGCCGCTTTTGCCGCTGGATGGGGAGGGGTGTTGATCTGTAGGGGCGAATTCATTCGCCCAACGATCCTCCGGGTCCGCCTCCCGGTCTTGCTCACTTCACCTTGTAGATGATCCCCGGACTGCACTGGACCATCTGATACAGCTCCGGCAAGCCGTTGAGCGCCTCGGAAGCGCCGAGGAACAAGTAGCCGCCGGGCTTCAGGGTCGCGTGGATGCGGGTGAGGATGTCCTTCTTCACCTCGGCGGAGAAGTAGATCAGTACGTTGCGGCAGAACACGATGTCGAACTTGCCGAGGCTGGCATAGCTGTCCAGCAGGTTCAGCGCGCGGAACTCGACGCGGCTTTTGATCGGCGCCTTGACCGCCCAGCGGCCCGGCCCTTTCGGATCGAAATAACGCTGCAGGCGCTCCTGCGACAGACCGCGGCCCATCGCCAGGCTGTCGTATTCGCCGGCCTTGCAGGCATTGAGCATGGAGCCGGACAGGTCGGTGGCGACGATCTGTATACCGGCCCTGAGCTGGCCGAGGTTGCTCCGCTCGAACTCGTCGATGGCCATGGACAACGAATAGGGCTCCTGCCCCGACGAGCAGGCCGCCGACCAGATGCGCAAGCGCTGGCCGGGGCTGGCCTTGATCATTTCGGGCAGCACGCGGCTCTTGAGCACTTCGAACGGATAGGTATCGCGAAACCAGAGGGTCTCGTTGGTGGTCATGGCGTCCACCACCTGCTCGCGCAGTCCTCCGCGCGGCTGCCCCTGGACCCGCTGCACCAGTTCGCCCAGCGTCTTGATGCCGTGCTGCTCCATCAGCTTGTTGAGGCGGCTGGAAACCAGGTACTGCTTGTTGCTCCCCAGCAGAATGCCGCAACTCTTTTCCAGAAACGTCCGGAACTGCTCGAAATCCAAATTACCTGAAGACACTAATGCCGCCTCGCCGACCATAGAAACGCTGAAGGCCGAAGCCTTCAGCCCTCTTCCGTTGATTTGATGCGTTCGATCACCCGCGCGGCCAGATCGTCCGGACGGAACTTGGCGAGGAAGTCATCCGCGCCGACCTTCTTCACCATCGCCTGGTTGAACACACCCGACAGCGAAGTATGCAGGAGGATATGCAGTTTCTGCATGCGCGGATCGCCACGAACCTCGGCCGTGAGGGTGTAGCCATCCATCTCCGGCATCTCGATGTCGGAGATCATCATCAGCAACTCCTGCTCCGGATGACGCCCCTCCTCCACCATCTTGCGCAGGTAATCCAGCGCTTCGCGGCCGTCGTTCAAGGCGACCACTTCCACCCCTACCGTCTGCAGGCAGCGCGACACCTGCTTGCGTGCCACGGAGGAGTCGTCAACGATCAGCACGCGCTTGGACACCGCCTTGCTCTGGGTCTCGACATCGATGACACCCTCGGAGATGGCTTCCGACATCGGCGCCACCTCGGCGAGGATCTTCTCCACGTCGATGATCTCCACCAGCTGCTTGTCCACCCGCGTCACCGCCGTCAGGTAGTGCTCGCGACCGGTCCCCTTGGGTGGCGGATGGATCTCCTCCCAATTCATGTTGACGATGCGCTCGACCGACCGCACCAGGAATCCCTGCACCTTGGTGTTGTATTCGGTGATGATGACGAAGCTGTTCTTCAGATCGTCGAGACCCGACCGGCCCGTGGCCATGGACAGGTCAAGAATGGGAATGGTACCCCCACGGATATTGGCAACCCCGCGCACCACCGGACTGGCCTTGGGCATGATGGTGAGACGGGGGCATTGCAGCACCTCCTTCACCTTGAACACGTTGATCCCATAGAGCTGCTTGCCGTCCAGACGGAACAACAGCAGTTCGAGGCGGTTCTGCCCCACCAGTTGAGTACGCTGGTTAACCGAATCCAACACACCGGCCATGCCCAGACTCCTCTCGTTCGACCGGGACGCCCTGCTTAGCGTAGCAGGCGGCACGGCCCTTGCTTTTTACTTGTCATGAACGCAACAACGACGTTTTTCCGACACCAGGTGGCAAAGTATCGCCGGCTGCTCTGTGTTGTACCCGCAATCTGCGGGCTCTGCCACAGCGGCATGACAGCGGCGGCGACGATGACCCTGCCCGATGAGCTTATCGGCACCACCCAGCGCTTTCTTGAGCAGGCGGTGGACGAATACCTGCGCCGCAGCGAAATCCAGGGCCGCCACGAAGTCCAGGTCAACCGCCTCGACCCGCGCCTGCGCCTGCCGCAGTGCGACGAGCCGCTGACGGCCTCCCTGGAAAGCCCCGCGCAGCCGCTGGGACGGGTCACCGTGCGGGTTCGCTGCGAAGGCAGCGCGCCCTGGACGGTGTTCGTGCCGGCCCAGGTCCGCCTGTTCCGACAGGTGGTCGTCATCAGTCGACCGCTCAAGCGCGAAAACGTGCTGACGGAGCAGGACCTGTCCCTGGTCGAGCGCGACGTCGGGCTGCTCAACCAGGGCTATCTCACCGATCCCGGCCAGGCCATCGGCAAGAAACTGACGCGTCCCATGCTGCCCGACCAGATTCTGGCGCCCGTTCATCTGCAACAGGCCGAGGTGATCCGCAAGGGCGACCAAGTGGTGATCACCGCGCGCGGCGCCGCCGTGAGCGTGCGGATGCCGGGCGAGGCGCTGTCCGACGGCGCGCCGGGCCAGCAAATCCGCGTGAGGAACCAACGTTCCCAGCGGGTGATCAAAGCTCGAGTGGTGGGACCGGGCCAGGTGGAAGTCGCCATGTAGCCCTTCAATCCTGTATCGTGCGGTGTCTGACGATTCCGCAAGAGCGATTTGGCAGCGACGCGAAAAAAAGTCCTAAAGTTTTTCCGACAGTGGCCGAAAAGCTAGGCAAGCGTCCAACATCGTCCGAGGTTTGCATCATGGTCATCGATTTCAACCGGCCCAACAGCGCCGCTACGCCAGCCAACTCGGGGCGTGTCGGCAACACCCAATCCAGCCGTGGCGAAGCCGTTTCGGGCAACCCGTCCGCCCCGGCCCCGACATCCGCCGAAACCACCGCCAAGAGCGGCGAATCCGTGCAGCTCAGCCAGGAAGCCCAGCGCCTGCAGCAAGTGACGGACAGCCTGCGCGACCTGCCTGAAGTCGATCAGGAGCGTGTCGCGCGGATCAAGCAGGCCATCGCCGACGGCAGCTATCAAGTCGATAGCAAGCGCGTCGCCAGCAAGCTGCTCGACTTCGAATCCCAGCGCTAGTCCGACGGGCTGCGCTGGCGGTGTAGGACGCCCACTCCCCAGAGCCCATCATGCACGACACGACCCTGCTTCAGCTGTTCACCGACGATATCGGCCAGGCCGAACGCCTGCTTGAGCTGATCGACGAAGAATTCCAGGCACTCAACGACCGCGATCTGCCCCGCCTGGAAGGCATCCTGGCGGCCAAGCAGCCGCTGCTGGCGCAGCTCGACCAGCATGGCTCACAACGCAGCCAACTGCTCGCCAGCCAGCAGCTGAGCGCCGACAAGGCCGGTCTGCAGGCATTGGCGGCCCGTTCGCCGCAGGGCCCGGAACTGCTCGAACATGCCGACCGTCTGGGCGAGCTGCTGGAACGCTGCCAGGCCGCGAACCTGCGCAACGGCCGCCTGATCCGCGCCAACCAGGCCTCGGTGGGCAAGCTGCTCGGCATCCTCCGCGGCGGCGATACCCCAAGCCTTTACGACAGCCGCGGCAGCGCCGCGAGAACCGGGCAACAGCGACCACTCAGCCAGGCCTGAACCGCCCGGCAAAAAGCACAGGGACAGGCAGGCACAATGCCAGTATCCTAAAGGGATATCAGGAAAGCCCTCGCCAGGGCGAGGCGGAAGCGGGACAATCCAGCGACGACCCGCCCGATGCGGACAAGGCACTTTCCACGGCCTGGTGCGTAGTGACAGTTTGGAGACTAGTGGACCGTGTCCAACCCATTCATCCAAGAAGAAGGACCGCAACCACCCAAGGTGCTCAAGGCACCCCTGGAAGTGTTCGCCAACCTTCGCCAGTTGCAACAGAACCACGATCCCCTGGTCATCACCTTTCGCGACCGCAACCAGCGTTTCCAGAGCTACCTGGTCGAGATCGACCGCGAGCGCGGCCTGCTGGCCCTGGATGAGATGATCCCGAACGACGGCGAGCGCTTCCTGAAAGCCGGCGAGGCCTTCGCCATCGAAGGCTTCCATGAAGGCGTGCGGATCGCCTGGGAATGCACCCGTCCGGTCCAGATCGGCGAACTGGAAGGCGCCCGCTGCTACTGGACCGCCCTCCCCGGCGAAGTCACCTACCACCAGCGCCGCAATGCCTACCGCGCCTCGCTCAAGCAGACCCAACTGGTCAACATCCAGTTGGCCGGCGACAAGTTGAGCACACCGATCAAGGGGCAGTTGCTGGACATCTCGGCCACCGGCTGCAAGGTACGCTTCCCCGGCGACATCACCAGCCGTCTGCAACCCGGCCAGGTCTATGAACGCTTCACCGCGGAATTGCCGTTCGGCGCCATGACCACGCCGGTGGAATTGCGCCATCTGTATTTCGAGGAAAAGCTCGGCATGAGCTTCGCCGGCCTGCGCTTCTATCGGATGAACGGCCTGGAGCAGCGCCAGGTCGAGCGCTTCGTCTACCAGTTGCAGCGCGAAGCCCGTCGCTTCGAGAAAGACGACCCGTTCTGAGTCGCCAGGCTCAATGCATTCCCAGCCGGATTCCCAGGCTGGCCAGGCGCGGAAGGTCCTCGGGGCGATCCACATCCCATAGCACCGGCAGTAACCCGTAGGCCCAACCCAATTGCTGCAGACGCTCGCAGGTCAAGGCCAGGAGGCGATCGCTGCCCCAGGGCAAGGATTCGAATAGCAGCGGATCGATCCGGCGTAAACCCAGCAACACATAGCCGCCGTCTTCCGCCGGTCCCAACACCACTTCCTGCTCGCGCAGCGCCTCGCAGGCCGCCGCCAGGTAGTCGCCGTCGAGCGCCGGGCAATCGTTGCCGATCAGCACCACCCCATCGCTTTCCGCCAGCCCCAACGCAGCGATGCGCCGCATGCGTTCGCCGAGATCGCCGGCGGGCTGTTCCATCACCGTCCAGCCATGCGCCTCGGCGAGCTCGACGAGCGAGTCGTCCGGGCCATCGTCGAGCCAGAAAAAGCGTTCACTGAAGGTATCCGCGGGGAGTTCCAGCGCCCGTTCGACCAGCAGGCGCTGCAGATCGCAGGCCCCCTCGTCGCCCAGGGCCGGTATCAGACGGGTCTTGACCCTGCCGGGCTCCGGGGTGCGGGCCAGCAGGTGCAGCGAGATGGACTGAGTCATGACCGCGGTCCTCCGTAATACCGTTGCGCCAACCGTTCCGGGCTGGCGCCGAAGTAATAGGAAAGGCGCAAACGCCACATCAACCACACGGTACGCCAGATTCCCCGCTGTTCCCAGCGGCGGCTGGAGGTGACCAGCGGGGGCCGCAGGCAACGCGGAGGTGCCAGCCGCTTGAGCCGCCGACACAGTTCCAGGTCCTCCATCAGCGGCATGTCGGCATAGCCGCCCAGCTCCACGAACAGGTCGCGGGAGATGAAGATGCCCTGGTCGCCACTGGCCACACCGGTCAGCCGCGAGCGCAGGCTGATCATGCTGCCGATCAATCGTAGCGAAGGGCCATTACCGGAAAGGTGCACATCGAAGCGCCCCCAGGCGGGCTGGACGGCGAGAACATCCAGCAAACGCCGCCAGGACGTCGCCGGCACACGCGTGTCGGCATGCAGGAACCAGAGATAGCGACCCGAGGCGACCCGGGCCCCGGCATTCATCTGCCGCGCCCGCCCCGGCTCGCTGTGGATCACCCGGTCGACGCCCGCCTCCGCCAATTGCGGCGTGCCGTCGTGGCTGCCGCCGTCCACCAGGATCAGTTCCGCGCCCATCGCCCGCAACGGCGCCAAATCTTCCAGCAGCAGCGGCAAGGCCTGCGCCTCGTCGCGCGCCGGAATGACGACGCTGAGCGGTGGCGCGCTCATCGCGGCGTGTCAGGTTCCGGCACAGGCGGTTCCTGCGGCTCGGGAGCGCTCTGCATCTGCTCCTGCACCACCTGCTCGTCCACCCGCGGGTCGAGGGCCGCCACCAGCGGCGAGCTGGCGATGTCCGGCATGGGGATGTGATGCAGCGGTGCGTCCTCCACCTGATGCTGGTGGGTGACCTTGTCAGGACGGATGCGCCAGACCAGGATCAACGCGCAGAAGCTGAAGAACGCATAGAGCATGTTGGCGCCGAAGTACTTCATCAGCACCCCGGCCAGCAGCGGGCCGATACTCGCCCCCACGCCGAAGGTGACCAGCAGCATGGCGGTCAGCGACACCCGCCGCTCGCCTTCGACATGGTCGTTGGAGAAAGCCACCGCCAACGGATACAGGCTGAACTGCAACAGGCACACCAGGAAACCCAGGGGCAGCAGTAACGCCAGGGCCACCGACGGCATGATCGCCAGCGGCAGAGCGATCAGCGTCAGCAACAGCGCGCAGCCGCGAATCAGCACGGCGCGATCGCTGCGATCCGACAGCCAGCCCAGCGGCCATTGCACCACCAGGCCGGCGAGAATGCAGGCGCCCATGAACAGACCAACCTGCTCCGTCGACAGCCCCTGGCGGGTGGCATAGAGCGGTGCGAGGCCGTAGAAAGCGCCGATCAGCAGGCCGGAGACCAGGGTGGTGGTCAGCGATTGCGGCACCCGCTGGAGGAAGAAACGCGGCTCGAGCGGCGCGGGATGCAGCGGCGCGGGGTGGATCTTGCGAGTCACCGCCACCGGCACCAGGCACAGGGCGAAGCACAGCGCCACCAGCATCAGCAATTCCAGCCCGAGGGTCGGGTGGACCACCAGCACCAACTGGCCGAGGATCAGCCCCAGATACGACGCCGTCATGTAGCCGGCGAACACCTGGCCGCGCTGGCTGGCCGCGGCCTGCTCGTTCAGCCAACTCTCGATCACCATGTACTGGCACATCATGCCGAGGCCGACCAGCATGCGCAGGAACAGCCAGGCCGGCAGCCAGTCGATCAGGCCGTGGCCGAGCACCGCCGCCGTCACCGCACCGGCGCAGGCGACGTAGGCACGGATGTGCCCGACCCGGGCGATCAACCGGTGGCCCTGCTTGCCGCCGAGCACCAGGCCGATGTAGTTGGCGGCCATCAACGCACCGACCCAGAGACCGTCCACCTTGTCCGCAGCCAGACGCAACGCCAGATAGGTACTCAACAGGCCGGAGCCGAGCAGCATCAACAGGGTGGCGAAATACAACGCCCGAAAGGACTTCCAGATTCTGCGCATCGACTTCCGAGCGACTCCTTGAGGTGGGCCGGGCCGCCCATGCGGCCCGGTAGGACGTCACGCCTGCGCAGCGAGTATCCGGCGCTCCCAGGGCGTGATTTCTTCGAGGAAGCTGGTGAGCTCCATCGTCTTGCTGGCAATGTAGCCTTCGATGAACTCCGCATCGAACAGTTCCCGCGCCAGCCGGCTGCGCTTCAGACGCTCCAGGGCGGCATGCAAGGTACAGGGCAGACGCAATTCATCCGGGGTTTCGAACTCGCCCTGGATCGGCTCGCTCGGCTCCAGTTCGCGTTCCAGCCCATGCAGGCCCGCCGCCAGGCTGGCGGCGATGGCCAGGTACGGGTTGGCATCGGCCCCCGGCAATCGGTTCTCCACCCGCCGCGCCACTGGCGAGCTGGCCGGAATACGCAGGCCGGCCGCACGGTTGTCGTGGGACCAGCAGGCGTTGTTCGGCGAGGCGTAAGGATGGCACAAACGCTGGTAGGAATTGACGTTCGGTGCGAACAACAGGGTGAAATCCCCCAGCGCCGCCTGCTGCCCGCCGATGAAATGGCGGAACGCCGGAGTCGGCGCGCCCTGCTCGTCGCTGAAGATATTCCGGCCGCTGCTCTGCTCCACCACGCTCTGGTGGATGTGCATCGAGCTGCCCGGCGTCTTCGGCAGCGGCTTGGCCATGCACACCACGGTCAGGCCATGCTTGAGCGCCACTTCCTTGAGCAGGTGCTTGAACAGGAAGGTCTGGTCGGCGAGCAGCAAGGCATCGCCGTGCAACAGGTTGATCTCGAACTGGCTGACGCCCATCTCGTGCATGAAGGTGTCGCGCGGCAGGCCGAGCGTCGCCATGCAGGCATAAACCTCCTCGAAAAACGGCCGCAGCCCGTTGTTCGACGACACGCTGAAAGCCGAGAAACCCGCCTCGCGCCGGCCATCCAGGCCGACCGGCGGCTGGAACGGCTGGTGTGGATCGTTATTGGGTGCGAAGACGAAGAACTCCAGCTCGGTGGCCACCACCGGCTGCCAGCCGTGCTCGGCGTAGCGCGCCAGCACGCGCTTGAGCAAGGCGCGGGTGGAAAGACCGCAGTCGCGGCCGTCCAGCTCCTCGGCATCGCAGATCGCCAACGCACGAGGCCGCTCGCTCCACGGCAGGCGATGAATCTGCCGGGGATCGGCGCACAACGCCACGTCGCCGTCGTCGCTACCGTAGAAACGCGCCGGCGGATAGCCGCCCATGATGCATTGCAGCAACACGCCCCTGGCCAGTTGCAGACGCCGCCCTTCGAGGAAGCCCTCGGCGGTCATCACCTTCCCGCGCGGCACCCCGTTCAGGTCGGGGGTGACGCATTCGATTTCTTCGATGCCGGCCAGACGCTCAGCGAGTGGACTACGGCCGTTGCTGCTCATGACTGCTTATCCTTGTTGTGCCAGAAGCCGCGTTGCGGCGGTGTGCACAAAATACTCATCAGGCGTTCAAGATATCAAGCACAGCGGTATAGGTTCCGTTTTCAACGTGCACGAAAATCCTGAGCCAAACCGATTATTGAGTTCAGTAGACACTTCTTGTTTCGCCCCCCGGCGAGTTACTTCTGGCAGTCGCCCCAGAAGGTAACCAAGAGGGCTTGCCCCGGCATCCGGCCCCAGCTTCGCTGGGGTTCCCTCGCTCCATCGTCGTTCCGGGGGCACGCCTTGAAGGGCCATCCCTGGCCAATCAAGGCTCTCGCGGCATCCATGCCGCTCGTCCCCCTACACGACGATTCCGCTCGGCCTCCTGACGGGGCGTCGGAGTTGGTCCTACCTCTTCTACAAATCTTCAGCCAATGGCAAAGCATCAGGATCACTTCACTGCACCGGGCAGCACGAATCTCCCCTCTCCACTTCAGGAGAGAGGGGCCGGGAGAGAGGGATGCCACGCGCACGGTAGATGTAATAGCCAACACCCAATTGATCCCGATCAGTTCAATGCGAAATCCCCCGGTCCGTTGCTTGGAGGGACGCGCAGCCCTCTGCTAAGGTGCCAGCATTGAACTCCAGCGGTATCGCCATGCGACTGCGCCTGATCCTGTTCCTCATCCTGACCATCGCCTTCCCGGCGTACGCCAGCCTGCCGGCCGGCGAACCGCCGTGTCCGATGCTGGAGATGGACATGACCGCCGCCGCGGACGCCACCGACGAGAACCCCTGCTGCCAGGAAGATGGCAAGGGCAGCCAGTTGATGTCCTGCAAATCCGGCCAGGAATGCAAGACTGGCGGCACCCTGCGCAGCGCCTTCCCGCGCGGAGCCGTGATTCAGGCCGCCACCCGCCCCCTCGCCCTGCCGGACCCGGCGGCGATCCCTCCCGAGCCCGGCTCCGTCTGGCGCCCACCCCGTTTCCTCTGATGCCCTGACCTGAACGTCGCGTGCCCGCCGGTGCGCGGCAAGGCGTGCCCGTGCGCGGGCACGGATCATCCGCATTGGAGATTCGGAAGCATGATTGCCTTCCTCCCTCGACGGCGCTGCGCCGTCCTGCTGGCCGCCGCCTGGATCGCTGCCGGGCCGGCAGCCGCCGAACCCCTGACCTTTCAGCAGGCGCTGTCCATCGTCGAACGCTCGGCCCCGGAAAACCTGGCTCAGATCGCCCAGCTCGACGCCGCCCGCGCCGCGGTGATACCGGCCGATGCCCTGCCCGATCCGAAGCTCAGCCTGGGGGTGGACAACCTGCCCCTGGAAGGGCCGGACCGCTACCGCCTCGACCGCGATTTCATGACCATGCGCCGCATCGGCCTGATGCAGGAAATACCCAACGGCGACAAGCGCCAGGCCCGGCGCCAACTGGCCGAGGCCGGTGTGGTCCGTTCCGAGGCCGAGCAGGTGGCGATGAGCCTGGAAACCCGCCGGCAGACCGCCGTGGCTTGGCTGGAGGTGTTCCACCTCGAACGCAGCCTGCAGGTGCTGAGCGAACTGGACCGGGAGGTCGCGCGGTTGCGCGGGCTGGTCCAGGCACAGATCGCCGGGGGCGGCGCCCGCTCGGGCGATCTGCTGCTGGCCGACCGCGACGCCCTGGCCCTGGAAGAACGCCGCGACGAACTCGAACGCGACCGCCAGCAGGCCCGTGCCGGACTGCGCCGCTGGCTGGGCGACGCCGCCGATGCGCCCCTGGCCGGCGAACCGCCGCGTTTCGCCCTGGACAGCCAGCGTCTACACCAGCATTTGCTCGACCACCCCGAATTACAGACCGCCTCGGCGCGGATCGGCGAAGCCCAGGCCGAACTCGCCGAAGCCCTCGCCGAGAAGAAACCCGACTGGGGTGTGGAGGTCGCCTACAGCAACCGCGATAGCCGCTTCGGCGACATGCTCTCGCTGCAATTCAGCTTCGATCTGCCGCTGTTCACCGGCACCCGCCAGGGCCCGCGCATCGATGCCCGGCAGAAAGGCCTGGCCCAGCGCGAGGCAGAGCAGGAGGCCCTGCAACGCGCACATCGGGCGGAGCTAGAAAGCGGCCTGGCCAGCCTCGACCAATTGAGCCGCGCCCTGGAACGCAGCGAGCGCTCGCTGGTCCCCCTCGCCCGCCAGCGCGCCGACCTGGAACTGGCCGCCTATCGCGCCGGCACCGGTGAGTTGCCGGCGGTGATCGAGGCGCGTCGCGAATTGATCGAAGCCCGCCTGCGCCAGATCGAGCTGGCGAAGAAGCGCGACCAACTGGCCGCCAGTCTGCATTACGCCTATTCGGAGAACCGCCCATGAAAGGCTCCCCCTTCACCCCGGCCCTTCTGGCCCTGGCCGTGCTGGCCTCCGCCGCCGGCGGCTACTGGTTTGGCCAGCGGCAGGTCCATCCCCAATCCGCCCAGGCCGCCGCGACGCCGGCTACGGAACGCCCGGTGCTCTATTGGTACGACCCGATGTACCCGGACCAGCGCTTCGATCAGCCGGGCAAATCGCCGTTCATGGACATGGACCTGATCCCCAAGTACGCCGACCAGGGCGATGCCGGCAGTGGCCTGAGCATTCCCGCGCAGACCGTGCAAAACCTCGGCATGCGTACCGCCCCCGTGCTTCGCGGCGCGCTGCCGGCCAACCTCGACGCGGTCGGCAGCCTGGCCTACAACCAGCGCGAGATCGCCAACCTGCAAGCCCGCGCCGCCGGTTTCGTCGAGCGGGTCTACGGACGCGCGCCCGGCGATGTGTTGCCGGCCGGCGCTCCCTTGGTCGATCTGCTGATTCCCGAGTGGTCGGCGGCGCAGCTGGAATTCATCGCCGTCCTGGCCGACGGCGACCCACGCCTGATCGACGCCGGCCGCGAACGCCTGCGCCTGCTCGGCATGCCGGCCGCGCTGATCGAACAGGTCGCCCGCGAGCGCCGCGCCCGCCCGGTGCAGACCCTGCGCGCGCCGATTGCCGGCGAGCTGCTGGAACTGCCGGTGCGCGCCGGCATGACCGTCTCCGCTGGCCAGGACCTGGCGCGCATCAACGGCCTGTCCACGGTCTGGCTCGACCTCGCCATTCCCGAGGCCCAGGCGGCGCTGGCGCGGCCCGGCGCGAAGGTCCGGGTGCAGTTGAGCGCCTACCCCGGCGAGGAAATCCAGGGCAAGGTGATCGCCCTGCTGCCAAGCACCGACCCGCAGACCCGTACCCTCACCCTGCGCAGCGAACTGCCCAACCCCGACGGTCGCCTCAAGCCCGGCATGTTTGCCCGCGCACGGCTGAGCGACGCACCGAGCCAGTCCGCGTTGCTGATCCCCAACGAAGCCTTGATCCGCACCGGCAAGCGCAGCCTGGTGATGCTCGCCGACGGCGACGGCCGCTTCCAGCCGCAGGAAATCCGCACCGGCCGGGAAACCGCCAGTCAGGTCGAAGTGCTCGCCGGCTTGGAGGAAGGCCAGCAGGTGGTGGTGTCCGGCCAATTCCTGCTCGACTCCGAGGCCAGCCTGCGCTCGGTGCTGACCCGCGCCGTGCCGGCCGAAGAACCGCTGCACCGGTCCGAAGGCATCATCCGCACGCTCGAAGACGGCTACGTCACCCTGGAGCACGGCCCGTTCCCCAGTCTGGACATGCCGGGCATGACCATGGAATTCCCACTGGCCTCGGCCCAGGTCGCCGCCGGCCTGAAGGAAGGCGACAAGGTGCGCATCGCCGCGCGCCAGACCGATGACGGCCTGGTGATCGAGCAGTTGGAAAAGCAGGGAGACGCGCCATGATCGAGCGCCTGATCCACTGGTCGATCGGCAACCGCTTCCTGGTCCTGCTGGCCACCCTGTTCGTCACCGCCTGGGGTATCTGGTCGGTACGCAGCACGCCGCTGGATGCCCTGCCGGACCTCTCCGACACTCAGGTGATCATCCGCACCAGCTACCCCGGCCAGGCGCCGCAGATCGTCGAGAACCAGGTCACCTACCCGCTGGCCACCACCATGCTCTCGGTACCCGGCGCGAAGACGGTGCGCGGCTATTCATTCTTCGGCGACTCCTTCGTCTATGTGCTGTTCGAGGACGGCACCGACCTCTACTGGGCCCGCGCACGGGTGCTGGAATACCTCAACCAGGCCCAGGAGCGCCTGCCGGAAGGCGTCACCACCACCCTCGGCCCGGATGCCACCGGGGTCGGTTGGATCTACCAGTACGCCCTGGTCGACCGCAGCGGCCGACACGACCTCGCCCAGCTCCGTGCCTTGCAGGACTGGTTCCTGAAGTACGAACTGAAAAGCCTGGCGAACGTCGCCGAAGTCGCCAGCATCGGCGGCATGGTCAAGCAGTACCAGGTGCTGCTCGACCCGCTGAAACTGGTGTCCTACGGCGTCACCCAGCAGGACGTCATCGCCGCGCTACGCGCCGCCAACCAGGAGACCGGCGGCGCCATTCTCGAACTGGCCGAGCGCGAGTACATGGTCCGCGCCTCGGGCTACCTGCAAAGCCTCGACGATTTCCGTGCGGTGCCGCTGAAGGTTTCGCCGCGCGGGGTGCCGGTCACCCTCGGCGACATCGCCCAGGTTCAACTGGGGCCGGAAATGCGCCGCGGCATCGCCGAGCTGGATGGCGAAGGTGAGACGGTCGGCGGCGTGGTCATCCTGCGCTCGGGCAAGAACGCCCGCGACGCCATCGCCGCGGTCAAGGCGCGCCTCGACAGCCTGCGCGGCAGCCTGCCGCCGGGCGTCGAACTGGTGACCACCTACGACCGCTCGCAACTCATCGAACGCGCCATCGACAACCTCAGCTTCAAGCTGCTGGAAGAGTTCATCGTGGTCGCGCTGATCTGCCTGCTGTTCCTCGGCCACCTGCGCTCCTCGCTGGTCGCCATCATCACCCTGCCGCTGGGCGTGCTGATGGCCTTCATCGTCATGCGCCACCAGGGCATCAACGCCAACATCATGTCCCTCGGCGGGATCGCCATCGCCATCGGCGCCATGGTGGATGCCGCAGTGGTGATGATCGAGAACGCCCACAAGCGCCTGGAAGCCTGGCAACATCGGCATCCGGGCGAAACCCTGAAGGGCGAGGCACATTGGCGGGTCATCGGCGAAGCGGCCGCCGAGGTCGGACCGGCGCTGTTCTTCAGCCTGCTGATCATCACCCTGTCGTTCCTCCCGGTGTTCACCCTGGAAGCCCAGGAAGGCCGCCTGTTCGGCCCGCTGGCGTTCACTAAGACCTACGCCATGGCGGCGGCGGCCGGCCTGTCGGTGACCCTGGTGCCAGTGTTGATGGGCTACTGGATTCGCGGCCGGATTCCCAGCGAGGAACGCAACCCGCTCAACCGCTGGCTGATCGCCGCCTACCGGCCGCTGCTGGAAGCCGTGCTGGCCTGGCCGAAGACGACGCTGGCGGTGGCGGCACTGGTGTTCCTCACCAGCCTCTGGCCGCTGAGCCGGCTGGGCGGCGAATTCATGCCGCCGCTGGACGAAGGCGACCTCCTCTATATGCCCTCGGCCCTGCCCGGCCTGACCGCCACCAGCGCCTCGCACCTGTTGCAGCAGACCAACCGGATGATCCGCAGCGTGCCGGAAGTGGCGCGGGTATTCGGCAAGGCCGGCCGCGCGGAAAGCGCCACCGATCCGGCGCCGCTGGAGATGTTCGAGACCACCATCCAGTTCAAGCCGCGCGACCAGTGGCGGCCCGGCATGACGCCGGACAAGCTGGTGGAAGAACTCGACCGCGCCGTACAGGTGCCGGGGCTGGCCAACCTCTGGGTGCCACCGATCCGCAACCGCATCGACATGCTCGCCACCGGCATCAAGAGCCCCATCGGGGTGAAGGTTTCGGGCACTTCGCTGGCCGATATCGAGCGGGTCGCGCGGGACGTCGAGAAGGTGGCCAAGCAAGTCCCCGGCGTCAGCTCGGCCCTGGCCGAACGCCTCAGTGGCGGCCGTTACCTGGACATCGACATCGACCGCCGCGCCGCTGCCCGCTACGGGCTGAACATCGCCGACGTGCAGGACGTGGTGGCCAGTGCCATCGGCGGGCGCAACATCGGCGAGACGGTGGAAGGGCTGGCGCGCTTCCCGATCAACCTGCGCTACCCGCGCGAATGGCGCGACAGCCCCGAAGCCCTGCGCCAGTTGCCGATCTTCACCCCGGCCGGCCAGCAACTCACCCTGGGCGATGTCGCCGCCATCCGCCTGAACGATGGGCCGCCGATGCTGCGCAGCGAGAACGGTAGGTTGTCCGGCTGGGTCTACGTGGACGTGCGCGGCCGCGATCTGGCCTCCACCGTGCGCGAACTGCAACGGCAGGTGGCGGAACAGGTGCAACTGACCCCGGGCATGACCCTGGCCTACTCCGGCCAGTTCGAATACCTGGAGCGCGCCAATGCCCGCCTGGCCTGGGTAGTGCCCGCAACCTTGCTGATCATCTTCGTGCTGCTCTACCTGACCTTCGGCCGTGTCGGCGAAGCCCTGCTGATCATGGCCACCCTGCCCTTCGCGCTCACCGGCGGGGTCTGGATGCTGCATGGGTTCGGCTTCAACCTCTCGGTGGCCACCGGCGTCGGCTTCATCGCCCTGGCCGGGGTGTCGGCGGAGTTCGGCGTGATCATGCTGATCTACCTGAAGAACGCCTGGCTCGACCGCCAGCGCAATGGCCACGGCGACGCCGCCGCCCTAGGCGACGCCATCCGCGAAGGCGCGGTACTGCGGGTACGGCCGAAGGTGATGACGGTGGCGGTGATCGTCGCCGGCCTGCTGCCGATCCTCTGGGACAGCGGCACCGGCTCGGAAGTGATGCAGCGCATCGCCGTCCCCATGGTCGGCGGCATGCTCACCGCACCTCTGCTGTCCATGCTGGTCCTGCCGGCGGCGTATTGGTTGATGCGGCGGCGGGAGGCCAAGGTGTAAGGCTCTGTAGGGGAAAATTCATTCGCCCGGCGGAGTTCGGCCGCACCAAAGCGGGCGAATAAATTCGCCCCTACACCTCCGTAGCCCGGATAAGCGCAGCGCAATCCGGGCTACAAAACCGTGTCCCCATAGAGAAGCCACCGTAGGAGCGAATTCATTCGCGATAGGAGGCACGTCGATGTTGCGCCATCGTGAATGAATTCGCTCCCACAAATTTCCTCGTCGTTACGACGCTGCCTCGTCGCGCAACAATTGGCTCAACACGGCGCGCAGCTTGCCGGGCTTCACCGGCTTGTTGAGCAGCGGCATACCGAGGCTCTGGAGTTGCCGGCGGCAGTCGTCGCTGCGGTCGGCGGTGATCATCACGCAGGGAATCTCACGGCCGAAATGGCCACGTAGATCGCGGACCACCTCGCAGCCGAGCACGCCATCGTCCAGGTGGTAGTCGGCGAGGATGAGTTCCGGCGCCCGGCCCTGCAGCACGTCCAACGCCATGGCGTGGTCGGTGGCGGTAAGCACCTGGCAACCCCACTGGCCGAGCAACGCGGCCATGCTGTCGAGGATGCTCACCTCGTTATCCAGCACCAGCAGGCGGCGCCCCGGCAGCGGGTCGCCGGTGACCGGCAGGCTCGCCGGCACCTCTTCCAAAGCCACCGGCATGTCCGCCGCCATCGGCACCTCGATGCTGAACACCGAGCCGCGCCCCAGTTGCGAGCGGACCCGTACCGGATAGCCGAGCATCGCGGCAATGCGATCGACGATGGCCAGCCCCAGGCCAACACCCTTGCGCTCCGCGGCACGACCCGCGCTGAGCTGGTTGAACTCGAGGAAGATCGCATCGAGCTTGTCGGCCGGAATGCCGCGCCCAGTGTCCCACACCTCGAGGCGCAGGGTGTTCCCCTGCCGACGGCAACCGAGCAGGATGCGGCCCCGCTCGGTGTAGCGGCAGGCATTACTGAGGAAGTTGCGCAGGATGCGGCTGAGCAGACGTGCGTCGGTGCGGATCGCCAGCTGCGGGATATGCGCCCGCAGCTCCAGGCCGGCTGCCTGGGCCACCGGCTGGAATTCCGAGGCCAGCGGCGCGAGCAGGTCGTCCAGGCGGTAGACATCGATATCCGGCTTGATCGCCGCTTGGTCCAGCTTGGAGATTTCCAGCAGATCGGTGAGCAGGTCCTCGGCGCCTTCCAGCGCCTGGTGGGTGCGTTCCACCAACGTGTGCTCGGCGCCCGGCAGGTTGCGCTCGCGCAAGGTCGAGACCAGCAGGCGTGCGGCGTTCAACGGTTGCAGCAGGTCATGGCTCGCGGCGGCGAGGTACTTGTCCTTGCTCAGGTTGGCGGCTTCGGCGGCGTCACGGGCCTCGCGCAACTGGCACTCGATGCGCTCGCGCTCGGCGATCTGCAATTGCAGGTCCCGGTTCAGCGCCTGCAACTCTCGGGTCCGCGCCTCGACGCGCTGCTCCAGTTCGTCGTTCAACTGTTGCAGGCGGACGCGGGCCAGCTTGCGTTCGGTGATGTCGGCAACGAAGCCCTCGATCAGGCCATCCTCTTCCCCTGGCTTGAGCAACAGGTTGACCAGCACGTCGATGACCTGCCCATCCTGCCGGCGCAACTGGGTTTCATAGCCGAACAGGCCGGTCTGCCGGCGCAGCACCTCACGGATGCGCTGCAACTCGGCCAGGCCGCCGACGAACAACTGCTCGGCGCGTTCGGTAAGCGAGCCGAGCAGCTCCTGCGGGTCGCTGTAGCCGAGCATCCGCGCCAGCGCCGGGTTGGCCGCGCGCAGCCCTTCGTCCAGGCTGGCCTGGAAGATGCCATAGACGGCGTGCTCGAACAGCCATTTGTAGCGGTTGCGCTCGGCCTCCAGCTCCTCCAGGCGCGCGATCAGTTCGGGATAGTGACTCTTGCGGGCGGAGTGGGAGCCCAGGCCGAGCAGCTCGGCAACGGCCTGGCCGGGGTCTTCATAGGGCTTCTGCATACACGACTTCGACGTCTCGCACCGTGGATTCGCGCGGATTGGTAAGGATGCAGGGATCTTCCATGGCGTGGCGCGAGAGGAAAGGGATGTCCGACGTACCGACGCCATGCGGGCCGAGGGTTTCGCGGAAACCCACCGACTGCTTGAAGCGGATCAGGTAGTCCACCAGGCGCTGGCGGATTTGCGCATGATTGAGGCCGCGTACGTCGATGCCGAGAGTCTCGGCGACCATCCGGAAGCGCTCCGGCGCGGCACTGTAGTTGAACGCCACCACGTGCTCGATCAGCACCGCATTGCACAAGCCATGGGGCAGGTCGAGGAAACCGCCGAGGCTGTGGGACATGGCGTGCACCGCGCCGAGGATGGCGTTGGAGAACGCCAGGCCGGCCTCCATGCTGCCGAGCATGACCCGCTCGCGCAGCAGCATGTCGTTGGGATTGGCGATCATGTCCACCAGATTGCCGTTGATCAGGCGTATGGCCTCCAGCGCATGGGAGTCGGTGAGCGGCCCGCTGCCGGTGGAAACGAACGCCTCGATGGCATGCACCAGGGCATCGATCCCGGTACAGGCGGAGAGGAACGGGTCCATGCTCAGGGTGGTTTCCGGGTCGATCAGCGACACGTCCGGCACCACCGCCTTGCTGACGATGGAAAACTTCACCCGCTCGAGCTGGTTGGAAATGATCACGAACTGCGAGACGTCCGCCGAGGTGCCGGCGGTGGTGGGAATCAGGATCAGCGGCGGGCTGGGCACGCGCAGCTTGTCCACCCCCTCGAACTCGAGAATGCTGCGGCCATGGGCAACCACGATGCCGATGCCCTTGGCGCAGTCCATCGGGCTACCGCCGCCCACCGCGACGATCAGGTTGCAGCCCTGCTCGCGGTAGAACTCCGCGCCCTGCATCACCTCTTCCGAGCGCGGATTGGGCGAGACGTTGGTATAGAGGCAGTAGTCCAGGCCCTGGGCCTGCAGGCTGGCCTCAACGTCGGCCACCCAACCGGCGGCCTGCACGCCGGGGTCGGAAACCACCAGCACCTTGCGCGCACCGAAGGTGGTGGCGTAATTGCCGACGGCATGCCGGGAACCGGCGCCGAAGATGATTTCCGGTGAGACGAACTTGCGCAGTTGGCTGATATCGTGGCGCATACAACGGCCTGATTCTTGTAGTTATGGGATATGCCGTCAGCCTACTGCATTCCCCCGGCAATGCAATCCGACAAGGGTCGCAGGCGATGGGAGGAGCGGCTGCGCTTCGCCGCCTGCCCTCATGGGAGCGAACTCATTCGCGAGGGTACTGCTCCATCGCCAACCTCACGCCTGCTGCGATTCAGCTTCCTCATGGGCCTGGCGCAGCCGCTCGCGGCTGTTGGTCAGGTGCAGGCGCATAGCCGCGCGGGCGGCATCGGAATCCTGACGGGCGATGGCCTCGTAGATTTCCTCGTGCTCGCGGGTCAGACGCGCCAGGTAGCTCGGCTGGTCGTCGTGGCTGATGCGCGCCGAATTGACCCGGGTCCGCGGAATGATGCTGGTACCCAGGTGGGTCATGATGTCGGTGAAATAGCGGTTGCCGGTGGACTTGGCGATCTGCAGGTGGAACTGGAAGTCTGACGACACCGCATCGCTGGCATGGGCTGCGCTCTGCTTCATCGCGTCCAGCGCGGCTCGCATGGCCGCCAGTTGCTCGTCGGTGCGGCGCTGCGCGGCGAGGCCGGCCGACTCCACTTCGAGGCTGATGCGCAGTTCGAGAATGGCCAGCACGTCGCGCAGCGTGACGATAGTCGCCGGGTCGATGCGAAAGCCGCTGGGGCTCGGCGTGTCCAGCACGAAGGTGCCGATGCCGTGGCGGGTTTCCACCAGCCCCGCGGCCTGCAGGCGGGAGATCGCCTCGCGCACCACAGTCCGGCTGACGCCCTGGGCCTCCATGATCGCCGACTCGGTGGGTAACTTCTGTCCGCGCTTGATCACGCCGTCGCTGATCTGCTGGGAAAGCTCCGCCACCAGTTCCTGCGCCAGACTACGATGTTTACGGCGGGGACGCGGCTGACTGCTCTGATTGTCCATCTCGAACCCTTAAATCCACATTGACGGCATGGTTGCCATCATAGCCCAAGGAGGTTGTACGATGACACCTCTCTTGGCAGTCTTGCCGCGGCCCGACAACAATTTCAAGAAAAAACGGTGATGCCCCGATGAGCTTGCAACTGCTGACCCTGGAAGACGAGCTGAGCCGCGTGGCCCTAGCCCCGGAAATCGGCGGCAGCCTGGTCAACTGGACCCTGCGCGCCAATGGCCGGCCGCTGTTGCGGCCGAGCGTGGAAGATCGGCTGGACGGCGTCACGCCAAGGCAACTGGCCTGCTACCCGCTGGCCCCCTGGTCCAACCGCATCGCCGAGGGGGGATTCGACAATCCCGACGGCTGGCTGGCGCTGGCACCCAACACCCCCCACGATCCCTACCCGATCCATGGCAGCGCCTGGCAGCAACCCTGGCGCGCCATCGAATGCCTGTCGCGCCAGGCCCTGCTGCGGTTGGATAGCCACGAGCCGTTCCCCTATCGGGCGGAGCTGCGCGTGCAACTGATCGACGGCAGCCTGAACCTTACCCTGAGCGTCACCCACCAGGGCGAACATCCCGCCTGGTATGGCCTCGGCCTGCATCCATATTTCCCGCGCGGTGCACAGACCCAGTTGCAGGCCAGCGCGCAGCAGGTCTGGATCGGCTCAGCGGATCGTCTGCCCGACCACCAGGAAGACGTTCCTCCGACCTGGCGCTTCGACCAACCACGCGCCCTGCCCGACGAACGCATCGACCACGCCTTCTCCGGCTGGGACGGCCGCTTCCGCCTGCTGGAACCCGAAGCGGGCTACCAGCTCGAAGGCCGCGCCAGCGGCTGCGACCACTTCCTGCTCTACACCCCGCCGCAGCAGGACTTCTTCTGCATCGAACCGGTGACCCACCCGATCAACGCCCACCACTTGCCCGGCCGACCGGGACTGAAGCTGTTGGCCAGGGGCGAAACGATGAAGATGGGATTGACGTTGACGTATCGGGAGGTGGGATAGGAGTGAGGGGTGGAGAGTGAGGAGTCGATCCACAGCGATACCATTCGTTCTCCTCACCCCTCACGCTTTTCCTTCTTCACGCCTCACCATTCCAACCGCAACCGGCTTTCGAAACAACGTGCCTCGCCGGTCACGGGATCGTCGAAGGCCAAACTGCGGGCCAGCAGCTTCAGCGGGCGGCTGTAATCGTCCTGGCTACGCGGGACGCGCTCGGTCAGTTCCGGGTAGAAGGGGTCGTTGCATAGCCCGGCACCGAGGGCGGCCATGTGCAGGCGCAGTTGGTGCTTTTTCCCGCTGATCGGATGCAGCGCATAACGCCACAGCGCACCGTTGCGTTCGAGCACGTCGATGTGGGTCTCGCTGTTGGCCGGCCCCTCCTCCGCTTCGCGCATACGGAAGAAAGGCTCGCCGGCGACCATCCGGCTGCGGTGCACCCGAGGGAAGTCGAGGGCGGGTAGCGCCGGGGCGATGGCTTCATAGGTCTTGTCGATCCGCCGGTCGCGGAACAGTGCCTGATAAGCCGCGCGGCTCGCCGGGTTGGCGGAGAACAGCACCAGCCCGGCAGTCAGCCGGTCGATGCGATGCAGCGGCGACAGCTGCGGGTTGCCGAGCCGGCGAATCAAGCGCGCCAACAGGGTTTCCTCGACGTATTCGCCGGAGGGCATCACCGGCAGGAAGTGCGGTTTGTCCGCCACCACCAGATGTTCGTCGACGAACAACACCTGCTCCTCGAAGGGGATCGGCGTTTCCGTCGACACCTCGCGGAAATAGTGCACACGCAGCCCCACCCGGTAGGGATGGTCGGGACCGATCGGTTGCCCGTCACTATCCAGCACCCGCCCACGGGCCATGCGATCGAGCCAGACGTCACGGCCGATGGCATGGAAGTGTGCGCACAGGCAATCCAGCACCGTCGCCCACGGGCCTTGTGGCAGGTGCAGGGTGCTGGGGCGGAGGCCATTGGCGGGGTGAAGGCGATCGGTCATGGCGCGGGTCGGTCGGGAAAGACGCGCATTAGGCCGCAGCCATACGGCCCCGTCAAAGCCTGGCGGACCGGGGGCGCAACTGTTGCGACGGATACGAGTCCACCTGAGGTGAACCTGTCGAAGAAGCCGGGCGGCGGCCCGGACGGAGGTACTTATGCATACCGCCTTCATCGGTCTGGACTACATCGTCGACATCATGCACCCGAACGGCAAGATCGCCCGCGCCGCCAGCCAGGCGAGCGAGCGCGACGTCGTCGGCAAGGCCAACCGCGTGCTGGCCATTGCCCGGGAGAGGGATTGGCTGCGGGTGCTGGTCAAGGTCGGTTTCGCGCTCAGCTACCTGGACCAGCCGAAAGCCTCGCCGATGTTCGGCAAGGCCCATGAGGTCGGTGCCCTGGCGCTGGGTGCCAAAGGCACAGAGTTCCACCCGCAGCTGGATGTCGGCAACGATTGCCTGGTCGTGATCAAGCCGCGCGTCAGCGGCTTCTATGGCACCTCGCTGGACGCGATCCTGCGCGCCAACCACATCCAGCGCTTGGTGATCGCCGGGGTCAGCAGCACTTGGGCAGTACAGAGCACCGTGCGCGACGGACATGACCGCGATTACGAAGTCATCGTGGTGGAGGATGCCTGCGCTGCGGCCAGCGAGGAGGAACACGACGCGTCGATGCAGATGCTCGGCACCATCGCCAGAGTGGTGACAAGCGAAGCGCTGGTGGAGTTGATGTAGCGGATTCCGGCAGGAGCGAGCGCTGCTCGCGAATCGGCGGTTGTCGGAGGCACGGTTCGCCAGCAGAGCTGGCTCCTACACGAGCGGTTAACAAGCGGACGAAATTCGTCTGTCAGACGTGAACGCCGCTCTCGCGCTCCCAGGCGCAACGGACCCGCAGGTCGCCCTCACGCGGGCTGTGGAAACCGCTCTCCGACTCCCAGCGGAAGATGTGGCTGCCGTTCAGTTCGGTTTCCAGATGCACCACCGCACTGGCCCAGTAGAGCTGCTTGAGCAGCGCCTCGAACTCCTGCACCCAGAGCTTCCACTCGTATTCCACCGTCTGGTAGCTGGCGCCGAAGTGGATCACCTGGGTCCGGTAGAGACCCGCGCCGGGGAGGTCGCAGAAGGAGAACATTTCCCGACCGAGGAACGGCCAGGCTTCGCCACCGGGCAGGCTGGCCAGTATCCGATGGTTGGTTTCGCGGCGCAGGATGCGCTGGTCCGGGTTATCGGACGGCCAGTCACGGATGCAGCCATAGACAATGGATTCGGACTCCACGCGGGCACTCCTGGAAATGGACGCAGCCTTCTAACACAGGGCAAGGCCAAGGCCAAGGAACTGGCGCTCGGCTTGAACAGGTCGTGACCGGAGCGTCGCCGTCCGGCGTTATGGGGTGGACGAACGGCTCGCCCGCGGATGCAGCCGCCAGGCGAGCACACACATCAGCAGCGCCAGCAGGGTGAGCACCAGGAACGGCAGGCGGTAGGTGCCGGAGAGGTCGCGGCCGAGGCCGGCGAGCACCGGTGTCAGGCAGCCCAGGCTGTAGCCGGCGCAGAGCATCATCGCCGTCCAGCGGCTGACCGCCAGGGGCGTCTTCACTTCGTACATCGGCAGTACCAGGGACAGGGCGAAGGAGCCGCTGAGACCGAAGCCCATGAGCAGCGCCCAGCACTCCGGCACGAAGGTCGGGAAGAAGGTGATCATGCCCAGGCACAGCGACGACGACAGGCCGCAGGCCAGCAGGAGCTGGTAGCGCTTGTCAAAACGCTGGGCCAGCCAAGGCACCAGATAGGCGCTGGCCAAACCGATCAACATGAACAGACTGAACAGGCTGTTGGCCCGCAGCAGGCTCATACCGGCTTCGTGGTAGCGCGCCACCAGCCAGGTGGTCAGGGCGTAGAACAGCCCCGCCTGGATGGCGAAGAACCCGGTGATCAGCCAGGCACGCGGCTCGCGCCAGGGCAACCCGCCCGCTTCGGCGCCTTCCTGCGCGGTTTCCCGCACATTCGGCAGACGCGCCCACAGCACCAGTGCAACGGCCGCCGGCAGAGCCCAAATGGCCAGGCCGTAGGTCCAGTCATCGCCCAGCAGCGCCACGGTCGGCGCCGTCAGCACCGCGCCACCGGCACCGCCGATGGCCATGCTGAACGAATACCAGCCCACCACGCGGCCGATATGACCAACGAAATAGCGCTTGATGAAACCGGACAGCAACGGCCCGGCGACGGCGATACCGGCCCCCAGCAGCACGGCGCTGCCGATCAGCACGGCACTGGCATGGCCCAGCAGACGCAGCAGGAGTGCTCCGAGGATCATCCCCAGGCAGACAGTGATGGTGCGTTCCAGGCCAAAACGCAACGCCAGGCGCGGGGCCAACGGCGCGAGCAGGCCCATGCAAAGTACCGGCAGCGCGGTGGTCAGGCTGATCAGGCCACGGCTGAGCGCCAGCTCATCGGCGATCCGTTCGATCAGAGGGGCAAAGGAGGTGATGCCGGGGCGCAGGTTGATCGCCGCCAGCACCAGGGCCAGCATCAGCATGGCCCGGGATACGGCTTTCACAGGGGTTTCCAACGATTTGCGGCAGGCAGGCCGGAAGCGGAAACCCTACCCGGACAGACTGTTCCAGGCAAGGGAAAGCTGACCATAAGGACAACTTGAAAGTAAGCGGATGGACTTGTGGGCGGATGAAGTCGCTCTGTCTTCGTCAAGCGTTGCTGGACAGTCCTGAGCCCAACCGACTACTGAGTTCAATAGGCACTTCTTGTTTCTCCCCCCGGCGAGTTACTTCTGGCAGTCGCCCCAGAAGGTAACCAAGAGGGCTTGCTCCTACATACGGCCCCGGCTTCGCCGGGGTTCCCTCTCCACTTTAGGGGAGAGGGGTTTGCTCGCACATGGCAAAGATCATGCGCCATCCGGGACAACCACCTCCCAACTCAGCCCTGGCGAGCCTTGGCGCGCATCTTGGCCGCCATGCTGGCCATCTCGTCATAGAGCGCCTGCGGATTCTGCCGCTTGAGCTGCCAGGCCATGCGGCCCATTTCGTGGGGCAGGATCATGAACTCGCCCTTCTCCACCTCGCGGTAGATATAGTCGGCGATATCCGCGGCACTGATCGGCGAACTCTCCAGCAGCTTGCCGACCTGGGCCTTCATTTCCGGCGTCGGGCCGCGAAAGGAGTCCAGCAGGTTGGTCTGGAAGAACGACGGGCAGACCACATGGACACCGATCTCCTGCTGGCGCAGCTCCGCCAGCAGGCTTTCCGACAGCGCCACCACCCCGGCCTTGGCCACGTTGTAGTTGCTCATCGCCGGGCCCTGCATCAACGCGGCCATGGAGGCGATGTTGATAATCCGGCCACGGCTGCGCTCCAGCAGCGGCAGGAAGGCCTTGCAGCCCTTGACCACGCCCATCAGGTTAATCGCGATCTGCCAGTCCCAGTCTTCCAGCGACAGCTCGCTGAAGAAGCCGCCGGAGGCCACGCCGGCGTTGTTGACGATGACGTCGATGCCGCCGAACTGCTCGTCGCAGGCCTGGGCCAGGGCGGTGAGCTGGCTGTAGTCGCGCACGTCGCAACGGCGGGTGAACCCGTCGCCGCCGGCTTCGCGGACCAGTCGCAGGGTTTCCTGCAGGCCGGCGTCGTTGACGTCGGACAGAGCCAGCCACCAGCCTTCACGCGCCCAGCGCAGGGCGATCTCGCGACCGAGGCCGGAACCGGCGCCGGTAATCATCATGCGGTTTTGCATAGGGAGGTTTGCCTGTTGTTCTAGGGAGTTGGCCGCAGTGTAGCGAAGCCCGACGGGGCGCCGAGCCACCATCAGGCTGCTGAATGACCAGGGCAAACCCGCCGGCTAGCGAGGGTTGATCCGACGCAACAAGAGAGTCCCATAGACCAGCCCGTTGACCAACAACACCACCCCGCCCAGCCAAAGTTGCATCTGCGGGGTCAGCCCGCTCGGGTAGATCAGCGGGATCAGGTAATGCTCGATGAAACCGCCGTCGTAACCCTGCTCGCCAGCCGCGCGCCGCAAGGCATTTTCCCAGGGGGTCAGCGGGCAGTACAGGTGGAACAGTTCGACGGCCGCGCCCCAGGCTGCCGCCGGCAGGTGCAGCCAGGCCAGCCAGTGCCACTTCAGCACCAGCAACCCGCCGAGCAGAACGAAGAGAATGAAGCCTAGATGCAGGAGAACCAACGCATCGGCGGCCAGCCGGTAGACCATGACAAGCCCCTCCTGGATAGCGGAACCGTATGTCCCCTGGGCAGGAATCTTGCTCCGGCCAACGAGTCGGAATCAGTAAGCGCGGCGTTTTTCCGACCCGAAGCCACGCGTCCCGTTCCGACGAGAGGAGTCACCCTATGACGCTCACCACTCTTCTGATCGTGATCCTGTTGATCCTACTGATTGGCGGCCTGCCGGTCTTTCCCCACTCGAGCACCTGGGGCTATGGCCCATCCGGTGCCATCGGCGTTCTGCTGGTCGTGGTGGTGGTGCTGTTACTGCTCGGTGTGATCTGACCGATCCGCTCAGTCGACCACGAACAGCTTCGCCCCGATGGGTGTAGAGGAACGGTGCGCCTCCGCGTGGTCGGCCACCTGATAGCTCATGCCGGGCTGGAGGACGAACTGGCGTCCGTCCGCCAGTTCGGTGTGCAGCTCACCTTCCAGGCACAGCAGGATGTGGCCTTTCTCGCACCAGTGATCCGCCAGATAACCCGGCGTGTATTCCACCATGCGTACCCGTAGCTCGCCGAACCGGCAGGTGCGCCAGTAGGCCGTGCCGGTTTCACCGGGATGTTCGCTGCGCTCGACGCTGGACCACTCGGTGACGCCGAAGGGAATGTCGCTGATTTTCATGGAGAGACCCTCGGGAATGTCCGAGGATCATTCCCGAGGGTTCGGTGGCTGTCCACTCTGCGGGGCGAATGCGTTCGCCCTGCGGTTTCACGCTGTCACTGCAGCCATTCCTGGACCCGTTGCGGGTTCTCGCTGACCCACTTCTGGGCGGCGGCGGCAGGCTTGGCGCCTTCTTCGATAGCCAGCATCACCTGGCCGATCTCGTCCGGCTTCCAGGAGAATTTCTTGAGGAAGGCGACCACCTGCGGTGCCTTTTTCTCCAGGCCCGGGTTGACGATGTTGTCCACATGCTCGGCATCGCCGTAGACACCTTTCGGGTCTTCCAGGAAGCGCAGCTTCCACTTGGCGAACATCCAGTGCGGAATCCAGCCGGTCACGGCCACGGGCTTGTTGGCATTGATCGAGCGCGCCAATTCGGCGGTCATGGCGCTGCCGGAGCTGGCCTGCAGCTTATAGTCCAGGCCGTAGTCCTTGATTGCCTGGTCGGTCTTCAGCATCACGCCGGAGCCGGCGTCAATGCCGACGATGCGACCACGAAAGGCGTCCTTCTGTGCCTGCAGGTCGCCGATGCTCTTCGCCGTAACGTATTCCGGCACGATCAGGCCGATCTTGGCGTCGTTGAAGTTCGGCCCCAGATCGACGACTTCGTCCTTGAGCTTTTCGTAGTACGAACCGTGGGTCACCGGCAGCCAGGCGGACAGCATGGCGTCGAGTTGTCCCTTGGCCACGCCCTGCCACATGATGCCGGTAGCGACAGGCATCAACTGGACGTCGTAGCCCAGCTTCTGCTTGATCACCTCGGCCGCCACATGGGTGGTCGCCACGCTGTCCGACCAGCCGTCCACATAGCCGATCTTCAGGGTTGCCTTCTCGGCGGCGCCCGCCATGCCGGCACCGAGTGCGAGCAGCAGACCCGCCCCCACTCCCATCAAACGTCGAATATTCATAGTCGCTCCCCGTGTGCGCATGTTGCGCTCAAGCCTGGAATGTTTGTTCTGGTTCGGGTGCGCCCCCTTCACGCCCCACCGCCTTGGCCATTCGCCAGCGGAGTACTGGCCGCTTGATCATCGGCGCGGTGCGGCGGGAAAAATGCTCTGACAGCGACACGCAACCCAACAAGAAACGACAAGCCGGGTGCAGTCGGCGGAGCCTCGCCTTTCCTGCCCCGTGGCAGTGCATCGGCGCACCTCATCCCAAGCATTCAATTCATCTATCGATCCAATAATGTCTGAACATTTCCTCTATTCGCCCCTTCGCTCTACTCTGAGCACAACGAAGAATGATTCTTATTAGAGGTGTGCCATGCTCAAGACCGTAACCTTCACCGTGATGCACTTCTGTATCGCTTTCAGCGTGGCCTACGTGCTGACCGGCAGCGTGACCGTCGGGGGTCTGGTGGCTGCGGTGGAGCCGTTGTGCAACTCGGTAGGGTTCTACTTCCACGAAAAAATCTGGTCGAAGCTGGAATCGAAAAAGAAAGACGCGGCATCGGCATCGATTCCCAGACATGCCTGGCTGCACCACCACGCCTGAGCGGGAGGAAACCAATCGGCGCCGGATGCAGTCCATAGCGCTGTCAGCCCTCCCATTCCGGTGGAAATACGGCAAGATGCGCACCTTCGCATCCATGCCAGCCAAACCATGTCTTCCCGTAACCGACTGCTGCTACCGACCTACCTGCTCTCGACCCTGCTCGCCCTGCTGGCGCTGGCCGCCTTCTGGTACTGGCAGGGGCGGCCCATCCCTCTGCCCGATGCCGCGACGCCAACGCACAAGCTGCAGTGCGTGTCCTATAGCCCGTTCGATAAGGACCAGTCGCCCTTCGACAAACCCTTCGTCCTGCGCCCCGAGCGGATGGACGCCGACCTCGCCCTGCTCGCCACCCGCTTCAATTGCGTGCGCACCTACTCCATGTTCGGCCTCGAAGGGATTCCCGCCCTCGCCCGCAAGCACGGCCTGAAGTTGATGCTCGGGGCCTGGGTCAACGCCGACCCGGTGGAGACCGAGATGGAGATCAAGGCGCTGATCGAAGCGGCCAAGGCCAACCCCGATATCGTCACGGCCCTGATCGTCGGCAACGAGACCCTGTTGCGCAAGGAAGTCACCGGCGCCCGGCTGGCCGGCCTGATCGAGCGGGTGAAACGCGAGACCACACAGCCGGTGACCTACGCCGATGTCTGGGAATTCTGGCTCAAGCACCCCGAGGTGGCGCCGGCGGTGGACTTCCTGACCATCCACCTGCTGCCCTACTGGGAAGACGATCCGACCGGGATCGACAAGGCGCTGGGCCATGTCGCGGATATCCGCCGGGTGTTCGGCAACCGCTTCGCGCCGAAGGACATCCTGATCGGCGAGACCGGCTGGCCGAGCGAGGGTCGCCAGCGCGAAACCGCCGTGCCGAGCCGGGTCAACCAAGCCAAGTTCATCCGCGGCTTCGTCGCCATGGCCGAAGAGAACGGCTGGCGCTACAACCTGATCGAAGCCTTCGACCAACCCTGGAAACGCGCCAGCGAAGGCGCGGTGGGCGGTTACTGGGGGCTGTTCGACGCCGACCGCCAGGACAAGACGATCCTCGCCGGCCCGGTCTCCAACCTGCCGCACTGGCCCCTCTGGCTGGGCGCCGGCGTGGTCCTGACGATCGCTACCCTGCTGCTCGCCGGCCGCCCCGTTTCGCTGGCCTCCGCCTGCCTGCTGCCGCCGCTCGCGGCCCTGGGAGCGGGCTGCATCGGTCAATGGGCCGAGCTGGCGCGGGTCACCAGCCGCTTCCCCGGCGAATGGCTGTGGGCCGCGCTGCTGGTGGGCCTGAACCTGCTGGTATTGATGCACGCGGCACTCGCGTTGTCGGCCCGCGGCAATGGCCGGGAACGCCTGTTCGGCTGGCTGGAACGGCGCGGCGGCTGGTGGCTGGTCGCCAGTGGCTTCGCCGGCGCGGTGATGATGCTGGCGCTGGTCTTCGATGCCCGTTACCGCAGCTTCCCCAGCGCGGCCCTGCTGTTGCCGGCGCTGGTCTACCTGTGCCGGCCGGTGTCCGGTCCGCGGCGGGAAATCGCCCTGCTGGCGGTGCTGATCGCTGCCGGGCTGGTGCCGCAGCTGTACCAGGAGAAGCTGGTCAACCTCCAGGCCCTCGGTTGGGCGCTGGTCAGCGCCTTGCTGGTCGCCGCGCTCTGGCGCAGCCTGCGTGCGGAGCGAGCTCTAAACCGAGAGACGGCCCTTGCCGCGAGCGAGCCGGCAGCGTCCGTCCCGGCACAGAGCTGAGAGAACGACGGGGTGGAAGAAGCTCTTCCACCCCGTCGATGTTCAAGCAGTTGCCGGCCCGCTACCCCGCACCAGGCGCAGGGCGGCGATCACCACCGCGAAGACGGCAAGACTGGCGCTATACAACACCAGCGCCGGCAGGCCGAAGACCAACCCAAGCACCGCCAGCCCACGCCCCGCCCGACCGGGCAGGAAGAACGCCAGCGCCGCCGTCCCCAGCGCCGTCAGGGCGATCACCTTGAAATGGATCAGCAGCCCGATGCCGGCGCGCAACTGGCACTCCCAGCGGGCGGCCTCCTCCACGCAGAGCCCGACCCAGCGGTCGTCCTCCATCAGCGCGAAACGCAGGCCATAGCTGGCGGCCAGCCAGAGAGGCAGAAAAATCAGCAGGAGGATCAGGGACGCACGGCGAGACATGGGGAAGCTCCAGGAAAATCGCGACAGGATAACGGGCCTTCCGGCCGCCGCAAGGGCTGACTGGACGGCAAGGCTGCCCATCGGACAGCGATTGGCGGCGAACGGCACTACTACATCCCGGAACGGGAGTGAAATCGCCCGAATAATGGCACTCGCTACGTTTACAGCTGTCATAGCCTGCGCATACGCTCGTGCGCGATAGCTTCTCATCGAAAGGGAAAACCATGCCCCGCCTCGCCCGTTTTGCCGCACTCTTGGGCGGCCTCATCCTCAGTGCGCCGCTGTTGGCGCAGGATATCGACCCCGCCGGGTATGGCTATCCGCTGGAAAATCCCTTCGAAGCGACCATCGCCACCACGCCGCCGGAACTACGCCCACCGTTGCCAACGGACGAAGATATAGACCAGTCCGACTACAGCCTCAAACTGCGCCCGGAGCGCGAATTCGAGCTGCCGAGCAACTTCTGGCCGGTGAAGACACTCCGCTATCGCCTGGCCCGGCAGGACAAGCCCGCACCGCTGATCTTCATCATTGCCGGCACTGGCGCGCACTATTCCAACAGCACCATGGAATTCCTCAAGAAGCTGTTCTATGGCGCCGGCTTCCACGTGGTGCAACTGTCCTCGCCGAGCAGTTGGGACTTCATGGCCGCTGCCTCGCGCTTCGCCACGCCAGGGCTGTCGACGGACGACGCCGACGATCTCTACCGGGTCATGCAGGCGGTGCGCGCCCAGCATCCGAAGCTGCCGATCACCGAGTTCTACCTCACCGGCTACAGCCTGGGCGGCCTGCACGCCGCCTTCGTCAGCCAGCTCGACGAAACCCGCCGCAGCTTCAATTTCAAGCGCGTGCTGCTGCTCAACCCGCCGGTGAACCTCTATACCTCGGTGACCAACCTCGACCGCTTGGTGCAGACCCGCGTCAAAGGCATCGACGACGACAACACCTTCTACGAGGTCGTCCTCGCCAAGCTCACCCGCTACTTCCAGCAGCGCGGCTACATCGACCTCAACGACGCGCTGCTCTACGACTTCCAACAGTCCCGCCAGCGCCTGTCGAACGAAGAAATGGCCATGCTGATCGGCACCTCGTTCCGATTCTCCTCGGCCGACATCGCCTTCACCTCGGACCTGATCAACCGACGTGGCCTGATCACCCCGACCAAGTACCCGATCGACGAGGGCACCGATCTCTCGCCGTTCTTCAAGCGCGCCCTGCAATGCGACTTCGACTGCTACATCACCGAGCAACTGATCCCGATGTGGCGCGCCCGCTACGACGGCGGCAGCCTCACCCAGATGGTCAACCAGGTCAGCCTCTATGCCCTCGAGGAGTATCTGAAGACCAGTGACAAGATCGCCGTCATGCACAACGCCGACGACGTGATCCTCGGCCCCGGCGACCTCGGCTTCCTCCGCCGTACCCTGGGCGACCGGCTGACCCTGTATCCGCTGGGCGGGCATTGCGGCAACCTCAACTACCGCGTCAACACCAAGGCCATGCTGGAGTATTTCCGTGGTTAGACACTGCCGCTTCCTCGCCTTCGCCCTGCTGTTCGGCCATGGCCTGGTCATGGCCGAAACCGATGAGGACGGCTTCAAGCGTCCCCTCGACCAGTTGAAGATCAATCCGGCACTGGACCAACGTGAGTTCGAACGCGCTACGCTGCAGGCGCTGAACGTCTACGACCCCTGGGATTCGTGGAACCGCCGCGTGTACCACTTCAACTACCGTTTCGACGAGTGGGTGTTCCTGCCGGTGGTGCGCGGCTACGAATTCGTCACACCGCGCTTCGTGCGCAGCGGCGTGAGCAACTTCTTCGGCAACCTGGGCGACGTGCCCAACCTGCTCAACAGCCTGCTGCAGTTCAAGGGCAAGCGGGCCATGCAGACCACCGGGCGCCTGCTGATCAACACCACCATCGGCGTTGCCGGCCTGTGGGACCCGGCGACCCGCATGGGCCTGCCCAAGCAGCGCGAGGACTTCGGCCAGACCCTCGGCTTCTATGGCGTGCCGGACGGCCCCTACCTGGTGCTGCCGATCCTCGGTCCGTCCAACCTACGCGACACCGGCGGTCTGGTGGTGGACTTCACCGCCGAGAGCCAGATCAACTTCCTGAACGTTTCCGAGGTCAGCAGCGATCACCCGGAGATTCTTGGCCTGCGCGTGATCGACCAGCGCTACACCACCAACTTCCGCTACGGCCAGGTGAACTCACCGTTCGAATATGAAAAGGTGCGCTACGTCTACACCCGCGCCCGCGAGTTGCAGATCGCCGAATGACCTCCTGAAACGCGCCTGGCCGGCAAACTCGCCGGCCGCACCTCGCCGGCCGCACCTATAATGCGCGGCTCAGGAGGAATGACCATGCGCGTAACCCAACTGGCCAAGGCCGCCGGCGTCAGCGGCGAGACCGTCCGCCATTACACCGATCTCGGCCTGCTGCGGCCGACCCGCAACCCGCTCAACGGTTACCAGGAATACGCTGGCGAAGACCTGCACCGGCTGCGCTTCATCGCCCGCGCCCGACGCCTCGGCTTCAGCCTGAAGGACGTGCAGGCCATCCTCGCCCGCGCCGACAGCGGCACCGCGCCCTGCGGCGAGGTCCGCGACCTGCTGAGCGAGCGCCTCGGCACCCTCGAAGCCCATATTGCCGAATGCCAGCGCCTGGCCCAGGTCATGCGCGAGGCACTGACCCAATGGGAAGGCAAACCCGAGTGCGCCCCGGACGGCCAGGCCATCTGCCGATTGATCGAGGACTTCGACCTGCCGGGCGAAACCCGCTCGCCGACGCCCTGCCCGGCGCATTGAAATATCGAATTACTCGATTCTTTCATCGCGATATTCGCAACCATCAATCTGATTCATCGGCATACCATGGGCGCCATTCCCACTTGAGGAGGTCCCTGATGAGCCTGTTCCGTACCCTGCAATCCGTACACCTTGGCCATCCCGCATCCGATGGCGCCGGGGTGCGCCTGACCCGAGTCTTCGGTGGCACCGGCGTCGAGCGCTTCGATCCTTTCCTCATGCTCGACGAGTTCGGCTCGGAGAACCCCGACGATTACATCGCCGGCTTCCCGCCGCACCCGCACCGGGGCTTCGAAACCATCACCTACATGCTCGAGGGGCGCATGCGTCACGAAGACCACCTGGGCAATGTCGGCCGGCTGGAAAGCGGTGGCGTGCAATGGATGACCGCCGCGCGCGGCATCATCCACAGCGAGATGCCCGAGCAGGAACAAGGTGTAATGCGTGGCTTCCAGCTCTGGCTGAACCTGCCGGGCAAGGACAAGCTGGGCGAGCCCGGCTATCGTGACTTCGCGCCCGGCGAGATTCCGTCCGTACGAACCGCCGCTGGCGTCGAGGCTCGGGTGATCGCCGGCCGCTTCGAGGAAGGCGAGCTGAGCCAGGACGGCGCCGTGCAACGTCCGCACAGCGAACCCTACCTGTTCGACCTGCACCTGCCGGCCGGCAGCCAGGTCGCCCCTCGCCTGCCGGATGGGCACCGGGTCATGCTCTACGTCTATGAGGGAGAGGTGCAGCTCGATGGCGATGCACCAAAGGCGCTTTCGACCCGCCAACTGGCCCGCCTGTCCGAACAGGGCGAACTGCGCCTGAGCAGCGCAGCCGGCGCCCGCGTATTGCTGATTGCCGGCAAGCCGCTGGGCGAACCCATCGTCCAGTACGGCCCCTTCGTCATGAACAGCCGCGAGGAAATCGAACAGGCCTTGCGGGATTACCGGGACGGTACGTTGGCGTAGGAAGGCAGCCGGATTCCCGGATTGCGCTGGCGCTTTTCGGTTTGTATGTACGGACTCTGCGAATTGCGAATGGATTCGCTCCCGCAGGAAGATTCGAAGGCCTTGCAGGAGCCAGCTCTGCTGGCGAAATGGATCAATACAAGAGCATCGCCAGCAAAGCTGGCTCCTACGAGCACTACTCTAGGGGCGAACTCATTCGCCCAAGGCGACCTCGACGGGCGGCGGAACCCGTGCCAGGCCGAGGAAGCCGATCAACGCCTCCTTCTGGCTCATCGCGTCCTGGTAACCCAACTCGATCAACTCGTTGCAGTAACCCGACTCGAACAGCAGGTAGCTGAGCACACTGGCGCCGCTGGCCTTGGTTGCGCCGGGGCCACGCAGGAACAGGCGCAGGGCGCGGGGCAGCTCGTGATGGTGGCGGGCGGCGATCTGGTCCAGCGGCTGGCTCGGCGAAATCACCAGCACCTCGACCGGCTTCAACCCCAGCCCCCGTGGATGCAGCCCGCTCGGCACCAGCCGGCTCATGTGGTTGAGCCGTTCGAGCAGTTCGATGTCGCCTTCCAGACTGTCGATGAAGGTGCTGTTGAGCATATGCCCGCCGATCTGCGCCAGGGTCGGCGGCCGGCCACTCTGTGGGCGCGGCAGCACGCTGTTGGCGTCCCGCCCCAGCGGATTGCCGCTGACGCCCACCACCAGCACCCGGTTGGCCCCGAGATGCAGGGCCGGGCTGATCGGCGCCGACTGGCGCACCGCACCGTCGCCGAAATACTCGCGGTTTAGCTTCACCGGCGGAAACAGCAGCGGGATCGCCGCGCTGGCCATCAGGTGTTCCGCCGTCAGCCGGGTCGGCACCCCGACCCGACGATGACGGAACCAGGGATCGATGGTCGCCCGCCCTTGGTAGAAGGTCACCGCCTGGCCCGACTCGTAACCGAACGCCGTCACCGCCACCGCACGCAACTGACGACGCGCCACGGCCGCAGCGATGCCGCTGAAATCGATCTCCCGCTCCAGCAGGTCACGCAGCGGGGCGTTGTTCAGCAGCGCCACCGGCACCTGCGAACCCAGGCCGAGCAGACTATGGCCAATGAACCGGCTGGCCTGGCGCAATACGCCGGGCCAGTCGCTGCGGTACACCTGATGGGTGCGGAAGCCCTGCCAGACGGCGGTCAGCCGGCGGATCGCCTCGGTGAAGTGCAAGGCCCCGCAGGCCAACCCCACCGCATTGATAGCACCGGCCGAGGTGCCGACGATCACCGGGAACGGATTATGCGCGGCGTCCGGCAGCAGGTCGGCGATGGCCGACAACACCCCCACCTGATAGGCAGCCCGCGATCCACCACCGGAAAGGATCAGCCCGGTAACGGATTTGGCGGATTCGTCGACTGCACTCATGGCGGATTCCGGACCTTGTTGTTTCGAGTATAGGAGTGCTAGCGGTCGCGCTTGTCATACAGCTTCGGCTCGCCCGGCGGCCGCGTCTTGAAGCGCCGGTGCGCCCACAGGTACTGCTCCGGCTGCTCGCGCAACACCGTTTCGATCCACTGGTTGATGCGCAGGCAATCGGCTTCTTCGCTCTCGCCGGGGAAATCGGCCAGGGGCGGATGGACCACCAGCCGGTAGCCGGAACCGTCGGCCAGCCGCGTCTGGGTGAACGGCACGACGCGGGCCTTGCCCAGGCGGGCGAACTTGGTGGTGGCGGTCACGGTGGCGGCGGGAATGCCGAACAGCGGGACGAACAGGCTCTGCTTGGCGCCGTAGTCCTGGTCGGGCGCATACCAGATGGCACGCCCGGCGCGCAGCACCTTAAGCATGGCGCGCACGTCCTCGCGCTCGATGGCGGTCGCATCCGGGTTATGCCGCTCGCGGCCGCGCCGCTGGATGAAATCGAACACCGGATTCTTGTGCTCGCGGTACATGCCGTCGATGGTATGCCGTTGGCCGAGCAGCGCAGCGCCGATCTCCAGGGTAGTGAAGTGCAGGGACATGAGGATCACCCCCTGCCCTTCGGCCTGGGCCTGCTTCAGATGCTCCAGCCCCTCGACATGGGCCAGCCGCGCCAGACGCGCCCGCGGCCACCACCAGCTCATGGCCATTTCGAAGAAGGCGATGCCGGTGGAGGCGAAGTTTTCCCGCAGCAGGCGCTCACGCTCCGCCGGAGCCTTTTCCGGGAAGCAGAGTTCCAGATTCTTTGCCGCGATCCGTCGCCGCGAACCGGCCACCCGGTACATCAGCGCGCCGAGCAAGCGTCCGAGCAGGAGCAATACCCGGTAGGGCAACTGCGACACCAGCCAGAGCAGCCCGAAGCCGATCCACAGCAGCCAGAAGCGCGGATGGAGGAACGAAGCGCGGAAAGAAGGACGATCCATGGACGAAACCGGACGAACGACAAAGCCGGGCATTCTACAGGACTGCATCCGGCTTGCGGCCCATCGGTGTTCTGGTTATAAGTCCTCGCCATTCATTGCAGTGGGCCGACCATGAGCCAAGCCGATCTCCTCGACCAAGACCCCGTCTTCCAGCTCAAAGGCAGCATGCTGGCCATCACCGTGATGGAGCTGGCGCACAACGACCTCGAGCGCCTCGACCGGCAACTCACCGCCAAGGTCGCCCAGGCCCCCAACTTCTTCCAGAACACCCCGCTGGTGCTGGCGCTGGACAAGCTGCCGCTGGGCGAAGGCGCCCTCGAACTGCCGGCCCTGATGGACGTCTGCCGCCGTCACGGCCTGCGCACCCTGGCGGTGCGCGCCAGCCGCGAGGAAGACATCGCCGCCGCCAACGCCCTCGACCTGCCGGTGCTGCCGCCCTCCGGCGCCCGCGAAAAGCCCCTCGACCCGCTCGAAGGCGCTCCCAGGAAGCCGGAAAAACCGGAAAAACCCGCCGAACCCGAATTCCGCCCGAGCAAGGTGATCACCACCCCGATCCGCGGCGGCCAGCAGGTCTACGCCCAGGGCGGCGACCTGATCGTCCTGGCGCCGGTAAGCGCCGGTGCGGAACTTCTCGCCGATGGCAACATCCATGTCTACGCGCCGATGAGAGGGCGCGCCCTGGCAGGCATCAAGGGCAACGCCCAGGCCCGGATCTTCTGCCAGCAGCTCGCCGCCGAACTGGTCTCCGTAGCCGGCCAGTACAAGGTCGCCGAGGACCTCAGACGCGACCCGCTGTGGGGCAGAGCGGTACAGGTCAGCCTGTCGGGAGACGTGTTGAACATCACCCGCCTTTAACGGATACTGCCGCGAATTTTCAAGGACCTGAATGGGAACCGGAGCCGTAAATTTCGCTCGTAAGTTCCTGCTTTTCTTTACTTTGGGGTGAATCACCTTGGCCAAGATCCTCGTAGTCACTTCCGGCAAGGGTGGCGTCGGTAAAACCACCACCAGCGCCGCCATCGGTACCGGCCTCGCCCTGCGTGGGCACAAGACCGTCATCGTCGACTTCGACGTCGGCCTGCGTAATCTCGACCTGATCATGGGCTGCGAGCGCCGCGTGGTGTATGACTTCGTCAACGTGATCAACGGCGAAGCCACCCTCACCCAGGCCCTGATCAAGGACAAGCGCCTCGAAAACCTGTACGTACTGGCCGCCAGCCAGACACGCGACAAGGACGCGCTGACCCAGGAAGGCGTCGAGAAAGTCATCAACGAACTGCGGGAAAACTTCGAATACGTCGTCTGCGACTCGCCGGCCGGTATCGAAAAAGGCGCCCACCTGGCCATGTACTTCGCCGACGAGGCGATCGTCGTGACCAACCCGGAAGTCTCCTCCGTGCGCGACTCCGACCGTATGCTCGGCCTGCTGGCCAGTAAGTCGCGCCGCGCCGAGAAAGGCGAAGAACCGATCAAGGAACACCTGCTGCTCACCCGCTACCACCCCGAGCGCGTGACCAAGGGCGAGATGCTCGGCGTGGAAGACGTCGAAGAAATCCTCGCCATCCGCCTGCTCGGCGTGATCCCGGAATCCCAGGCCGTGCTCAAGGCCTCCAACCAGGGTATCCCGGTGATCCTCGACGAACAGAGCGACGCCGGCCAGGCGTACAGCGACGCGGTCGACCGACTGCTCGGCAAGGAAAAGCCGCATCGCTTCCTCGACGTACAGAAGAAAGGACTCTTGCAACGGCTGTTTGGAGGACGTGAATGAACATTTTCGACTTCTTTCGTGAGCGCAAGAAGGAATCCACGGCGTCCATCGCGAAAGAGCGTCTGCAGATCATCGTCGCCCACGAGCGCGGCCAGCGCAGCCAGCCGGATTACCTGCCCGCCTTGCAGAAGGAACTGGTCGAGGTCATCCGCAAGTACGTCAACATCAACCAGCAGGACGTGCACGTCGCCCTGGAAAACCAGGGAAGCTGCTCGATCCTCGAACTTAACATCACCCTGCCGGATCGCTGATCCCCGCAGGTGACACGACGGCGGCCCCTGGCCGCCGTCGCCGTTTCCGGGCCAATCATGCCGCTGTCGAACATCCAGATCCTCCACCAGGACGCCGCGCTCCTGGTGATCAACAAACCGACCCTGCTGCTCTCTGTCCCCGGCCGCGCCGAAGACAACCGCGACTGCCTGGTGACCCGCCTGCAGGAAAACGGCTACCCGGAAGCACGCATCGTCCACCGCCTGGACTGGGAAACCTCCGGCCTCATCGTCCTCGCCCGCGATGCCGACAGCCACCGCGAACTGTCGCGCCAGTTCCACGACCGCGAGACCGAAAAGGCCTACACCGCCCTCTGCTGGGGCGAGCCCGAACTGGACAGCGGGCGCATCGAACTGCCGCTGCGCTACGACCCGCCGACCAAGCCACGCCACGTGGTCGACCACGAACTGGGCCGCCATGCCCTCACCTTCTGGCGCGTGCTGGAACGCTGCGGCCACTACAGCCGCGTCGAACTCACCCCCATCACCGGCCGCTCCCACCAGTTGCGCGTGCACATGCTCGCCATCGGCCATCCCCTGCTGGGCGACCGCCTCTACGCCCACGAACAGGCCCTGGCCGCCCACGACCGCCTCTGCCTGCACGCCAGCCTGCTCGCCTTCACCCACCCGCAGAGCGGCGAGCGTTTGCGCTTCGAGTGTCCGGCGCCGTTTTGATCCCAGGCGAGGCCTGGCGCTCACGCTGCTCCAACCTGAGCACCTGCTCCTGCAACCCCCGGCGCAATCCGATAAACTCGCCGGCATTGCTGCCTGGAGCCCGTTATGCGCGAAAAGCTGAACCAAGGCCTGATCGATTTCCTCAAGGCCTCGCCCACGCCCTTCCATGCCACCGACAGCCTGGCCATGCGCCTCGAGGCGGCCGGTTACAAGCATCTGGACGAGCGCGAGCCGTGGGTCGCCGAGCCCGGCGGCCGCTATTACGTCACCCGCAATGATTCTTCCATCGTCGCCGTGAAGCTCGGCCGGCGCCCGCCCGTCGAAGGCGGCATGCGCCTGATCGGCGCCCACACCGATAGCCCCTGCCTGCGCGTCAAGCCGCAGCCGGAGCTGCAGCGCCAGGGCTTCTGGCAACTCGGCGTGGAGGTGTACGGCGGTGCCTTGCTGGCGCCCTGGTTCGACCGCGACCTGTCCCTCGCCGGTCGGGTGACCTTCCGCCATGCCGGCAAGGTGGAAAGCCAGCTCATCGACTTCAAGAACCCCATCGCGATCATTCCCAACCTGGCCATCCACCTCAACCGCGAGGCCAACCAGGGTTGGGCGATCAACGCGCAAACCGAATTGCCACCGATCCTCGCCCAGGTGGTGGGTGACGAGGGCGCCGATTTCCGCGATCTGCTCGCCGACCAGTTGACCCTGGAGCACGGCCTCAGTGCCGACACGGTGCTGGATTACGAACTGAGCTTCTACGACACCCAGAGCGCCGCGGTGATCGGCCTCAACGGCGACTTCATCGCCGGCGCGCGGCTGGACAATCTGCTCTCCTGCTATGCCGGTTTGCAGGCATTGCTGGCCGCCGAAGGCGACGAGACCTGCGTGCTGGTGTGCAACGACCACGAGGAAGTAGGCTCCTGCTCCGCCTGCGGCGCCGACGGCCCCATGCTGGAACAGGTGCTGCGCCGCCTGTTGCCGGAATGCGATGCCTTCACCCGCATCATCCAGAAGTCCCTGCTGGTCTCCGCCGACAACGCCCATGGCGTGCACCCCAACTATGCCGACAAGCACGACGGCAACCACGGCCCGAAGCTCAACGCCGGCCCGGTAATCAAGGTGAACAGCAACCAGCGCTACGCCACCAGCAGCGAAACCGCCGGTTTCTTCCGCCACCTGTGCCTGGAAAACGAAGTGCCGGTGCAGAGCTTCGTGGTGCGCAGCGACATGGCCTGCGGCTCCACCATCGGCCCGATCACCGCCAGCCAGCTCGGCGTGCGCACCGTCGATATCGGCCTGCCGACCTTCGCCATGCACTCCATCCGCGAACTGGCCGGCAGCCACGACCTGGCGCATCTGGTGAAGGTACTCACGGCGTTCTATTCCTGCCCGGATTTGCCGTGAGCAGGTAAGGGAGAAGCGTGAGGAGTGAGGGGTAAAACGCACCCGCTCCTCACCCCTCCGGCACCTCCACCTGCACATGAATGGCGTCGTGCCGCCAGAACTCCAGATCGCAATCGATGATGCGCCCGTGCTGGTCGCGGTTGATCCGGGTAATGCGCAAGGCCGGGCTGCCGGCGGCCACCCGCAGGGCCGCGGCCGCTTCCGGTTGGAGCGCGGTCGGCACCATGTCGAAGCGCACCCGGCCGTAATGGATGCCGTACTCGCTGGCATACAGCTCGGTGAGCGAGCGCGTCAGGTCGAAGTCGAGAATGCCGGGAAAGTAGGCCGGGTTCAGGTAGTGCTCGACGTAGAGCACCAACCGTCCGTCGATACGCCGGGCACGACGGATCTGGATCACCCGGGATAGCGCCGGCAACCCCAGCACATCGCAGATATCCGCGCTGGCCGGCTGCAGGCGGGCGGACAGCACGTCGGTGGCCGGCACCCGCCCCTGCTCGCCGACCATGGCGTGGAAGTGGCTGCGCACCAGGGGGTTGTAGGCCACCCGTGGCGGCGAGACGAACCAGCCGCGGCGCTCCTCGCGGTAGATCAACCCCTGCGCTTCCAGTTGCCCCAGGGCCTCGCGCAGAGTGATCCGCGTGGTATCGAACAGCTCGCTGAGCTTGCGCTCGGCCGGCAGCTTGCTGCCCGGCGCCAGCAGGCCGTGGCCGATCTGCTCCTCCAGCGCACGGCAGATGGCGGTAACAGTACGCGGCGCTTCCTCGCGCATCGATGTTCCTCTTTTGGACTAGTCCAGCTCCAGAAAGGAGCGTTCCAACGGGTCCTGAAAAGCTCCGAAGCCCGCCGACATGCTAGGAAGCCTAGATGACCGATACATGACAGCAGGGTTTCTAGCACGCCATATGCCAGGCCCATTCCTGCGGCGACCCCTTGCGGATCGGCCGTTACAGCCATGGTCTACGCTTCATGGGCGCACCGGCACGGTTCCCGAACGAGAAGGCCCCGGCCCGTGGCGCGACATCAAACTGTCATCCAACGGGCCTAGATTGGCCTGGGTCTTGCTGATCTAGACCACATAAAACACAACTGCGCGAAAGGAGCTTCGAATGAAACGCCTGCTGCTGGCTTCACTGTTGGGATCGGCCATTGCCATGGGTACCTCGGCGATGGCAGCGGAAGGAGATGTACAGGCCCTGGAAAAAGCGGCCCGTGCCGAAGGCGAAGTGAACAGCGTCGGCATGCCCGACAGCTGGGCCAACTGGAAGGACACCTGGGCCGACCTGGCGAAGCAATACGGCCTCAAGCACATGGACACGGACATGAGCTCGGCGCAGGAAATCGCCAAATTCGCCGCCGAGAAAGACAACGCCACCGCCGACATCGGCGACGTCGGTGCCGCCTTCGGCCCCATCGCCGTGCAACAGGACGTGACCCAGCCCTACAAGCCGACCACCTGGGAACAGATTCCCGACTGGGCCAAGGACAAGGACGGCCACTGGATGCTGGCCTACACCGGCTCCATCGCCTTCATCGTCAACAAGCAACTGGTCAAGGACATCCCCACCTCCTGGGCCGAGTTGAAGAAAGGCAAGTACAAGGTCGCCATCGGGGACGTCAGCGCCGCCGCCCAGGCGGTGAACGGCGTGCTGGCCGCCGCCATCGCCAATGGCGGCGACGAGAAGAACATCCAGCCGGGCCTGGACTTCTTCGCCGAGATCGCCGAGCAGGGCCGCCTGTCGCTGTCCAACCCGACCATCCAGACCCTGGAGAAGGGCGAAGTGGAAGTCGGCGTGGTCTGGGACTTCAACGGTCTTTCCTACCGCGACCAGATCGACCCCAGCCGCTTTGAAGTGCTGATCCCGTCCGACGGCTCGGTGATCTCCGGCTACACCACCATCATCAACAAGTACGCCAAGCACCCGAACGCCGCCAAGCTGGCCCGCGAGTACATCCTCTCCGACGCCGGCCAGATCAACCTGGCCAAGGGCAATGCCCGACCGATCCGCGCCGAGCACCTGACCCTGCCGGAGGACGTGAAGGCCAAGCTGCTGCCCAACGCGCAGTACGCCAAGGTCCAGCCGATCAAGGACGCCGCCGCCTGGGAAGCGACCTCCAAAGCCCTGCCGCAACTGTGGCAGGAAAACGTGATCATCAACATGCAGTAAGCGGACACGGGCGGGCGCGGCGCATGCCGCCTCCGCCCTGCCCCACGGGAATCCGATGAAACGCAAAGTCATCCTGGTACTGCTGGATGGTCTGAACCACGACGTGGCCCGCCACGCCATGGGCCACCTCCTGGCCTGGTGCGAAGCCGGCCGCGCGGCGCTGTACGGGCTCGTCTGCGAGCTGCCCTCGCTGTCCCGCCCGCTCTATGAATGCATCCTCACCGGCGTACGGCCGATCGACAGCGGCATCGTCCATAACGACGTGGTGCGGCTGTCCAGCCAACGCAGCATCTTCCATTACGCCCACGATGCCGGCCTGACCACCGCCGCCGCGGCCTATCACTGGATCAGCGAGCTGTACAACCGCGCGCCCTTCCAGGCTGCCCGCGACCGCCACACCGAGGCGCCGGGCCTGCCGATCCAGCATGGCCACTTTTACTACGCCGACCACTACCCGGATTCGCACCTGTTCGCCGACGCGGAAAGCCTGCGCCTGCGCCATGCGCCCGATTTCCTCCTGGTGCATCCGATGAACATCGACGACGCCGGTCACCACCACGGCCTCGACTCACCGCAGTACCGCAACAGCGCGCGACGTGCCGACATCCTGCTGGCCGAGTACCTGCAGGCCTGGCTCGACGCCGGCTACCAGGTCCTGGTAACCGCCGACCATGGAATGAACAACGACCGCTCCCACAACGGCCTGCTCGCCGAGGAACGCGACGTGCCGCTGTTCGTGATCGGCGATGCCTTCAGCCTGGACCCCGGCGCGCAGCCGGAGCAGACCGAGCTGTGCGGCACCGTCTGCGAGCTGCTCGGCGTGCCCCACGACAAACCCTCCTGCCGGGAACTGCTGAGATGAGCGCCACCCTCGAACAGAGCCCGAAGATTCCCGGCGAAGCCGAGCCTGCCGCCGTCCGCGCACGCACCACCCCGCGTCTGCGCGGCAAATGGCTCGCGGCGCTGTGCCTGCTGCCATTCGCCGTGTTCTTCTTCGTTTTCCAGATCGCGCCCCTGCTGTGGGTCGCGATCCACAGCCTGAACACCGCCGACGGCTGGGGACTGGGTAATTTCCAGAAGATCTTCGCTTCGAAGTTCTACCTCCAGGCGATCAAGCACAGCCTGCAGATTTCCTTCTGGTCGAGCCTGTTCGGCATCCTCATCGCCATCCTCGGCAGCTATTCGCTGAGGCAAGTGGACTCGAAGCTGCGTGACTTCGTCATGGCCTTTTCCAACATGACCAGCAACTTCGCCGGCGTGCCGCTGGCCTTCGCCTTCATCATCCTGCTCGGCTTCAATGGCGCGCTGACCCTGCTGCTGAAGAAGCTGGGGGTGATCGAGGACTTCAACCTCTATTCGAAGACCGGCCTGATCGTGCTCTACACCTACTTCCAGATTCCCCTCGGCGTGCTGCTGCTCTACCCGGCCTTCGACGCCCTGCGCGAGGACTGGCGCGAATCGGCCGCGCTGCTCGGCGCCGGCACCTGGCAGTTCTGGCGCCACATCGGCCTGCCGGTGCTGACCCCGGCGCTGCTCGGAACCTTCGTCATCCTGCTGGCCAACGCCCTCGGTGCCTACGCCACGGTCTATTACCTCACCACCGGCAACTTCAACGTGCTGCCGATCCGCATCGCCGGGCTGGTGGCCGGCGACATCTCTCTCGACCCGAACCTGGCCAGCGCCCTGGCCATGGTGCTGGTGGGCCTGATGGCGCTGATCACCGTGGTCCATCAGCTGTTGCTGAAGAGGAGCTACCATGTCGCGCGCTGAGGCCAAACCGGCGGCGCTCTACCACCGCACGGTGGTCTACGTGCTGTTCCTGATCCTGCTCCTGCCGCTGGCCGGTACCCTGCTCTATTCGCTGTCCACCAGTTGGTCGGCGACCATCCTGCCGGACGGGCTGACCTTCAAGTGGTACCTGCAACTGTGGAGCGACGAGCGCTTCCTGCGTGCCTTCGGCCAGTCGCTGCTGGTGTGCTTCGGCGCCCTGGCCCTGGCAGTGGTGCTGATCCTGCCGCTGCTGTTCGTGGTGCACTACCATTTCCCGCGGCTCGACGCCCTGATGAACATCCTCATCCTGCTGCCCTTCGCGGTGCCGCCGGTGGTGTCCTCGGTGGGCCTGCTGCAACTCTACGGCTCAGGCCCGCTGCCCATGATCGGCACGCCCTGGATCCTGATCGGCAGCTACTTCACCATCGCCCTGCCCTTCATGTACCGGGCGATCACCAACAACCTCCAGGCAATCAACCTGCGCGACCTGATGGACGCTGCCCACCTGCTCGGCGCCAGCACCTGGAAGGCCGCGTTCCTGGTGGTGCTGCCGAACCTGCGCAAGGGCCTGATGGTCTCGCTGTTCCTGTCGTTCTCCTTCCTGTTCGGCGAGTTCGTCTTCGCCAACCTACTGGTGGGCACCCGCTACGAGACCCTGCAGGTCTACCTGAACAACATGAAAAACAGCAGCGGCCATTTCAACAGCGCGCTGGTGATCTCCTACTTCTTCTTCGTCCTGGTCTTCACCTGGGCCGCCAACCGTCTGAACAAGGACAAGACATGAGCTTCCTTTCCATCCGGGGCCTGCACAAAAGCTACGGCGCCACGCCCATCTTCCGCAACATCGACTGCGAGATCGGCAAGAGCGAGTTCGTCACCCTGCTCGGCCCGTCCGGCTGCGGCAAGTCGACCCTGCTGCGCTGCATCGCCGGGCTGACCGACGTGAACGGCGGCCAGATCCTCCTCGACGGCCAGGACCTGGTGCCGCTGTCGCCGCAGAAGCGCGGCATCGGCATGGTGTTCCAGAGCTATGCGCTGTTCCCCAACATGACCGTGCAGCAGAACGTCGCCTTCGGCCTGCGCATGCAGAAGGCCGTCGGCAGCGAAATGCAGAAACGCGTGGCCGAGGCGCTGGCCCTGGTGGAACTGAGCGACTTCGCCGAGCGCTACCCGAGCCAGCTCTCCGGCGGCCAGTGCCAGCGCGTCGCCCTGGCCCGCTCGCTGGTCACCCGACCACGCCTGCTGCTGCTCGACGAACCGCTCTCCGCCCTCGACGCGCGCATCCGCAAGCACCTGCGCGAGCAGATCCGCAGCATCCAGCAGGAGCTGGGCCTGACCACTGTTTTCGTCACCCACGACCAGGAAGAAGCCCTGACCCTGTCCGACCGCATCTTCCTGATGAACGCCGGCCGGATCGTCCAGAGCGGCGACGCGGAAACCCTCTACACCGCACCGGTGGATGCGTTCGCCGCCGGCTTCATCGGCAACTACAACCTGCTCGACGCCGACAGCGCCAGCCGCCTGCTGGCCCGTCCGGTGCACAGCCGCGTGGCGATCCGCCCGGAAGCCATCCAGTTGGGCGAGGCCGGCGTCATCGATGCCGAAGTGCGCGGCCACAGCCTGCTCGGCAACGTCATCCGCTACCGGGTGGAAGCCCGTGGCGTGGAACTGGTGGTGGATGTGCTCAACCGCTCGGCCGCCGACCTCCACGCCAGCGGCCAGCGCATCGGCCTGACCATCGACAGCACCGCCATCCGCGAGGTGGCCTGAATGCCGCTCGCCATTTTCGACCTCGACGAAACCCTGATCGACGGCGACTGCGCCAGCCTGTGGAGCCGGGAAATGGCCCGGCTCGGCTGGGTGGACGAGGAATCCTTCCTGCGCAAGGATGCCGAACTCATGGCCGAGTACGCCTTCGGCAAGCTGGCCATGGAAGACTACATGGCTTTCAGCCTGGCCCCGCTGGTCGGCCGCAGCCGCGAAGAAGTGGATTACGTGGTGGCGCCCTTCGTCGAGGAGGTCATCGAACCGCTGATCTTCAGCGACGCCATGCGCTGTGTGGCCGCCCACCGCGCCGCCGGCGACCGCATTCTGATCGTTTCCGCCTCCGCCGAATTCCTGGTCAGCGCCATCGCCGAGCGGCTGGGCGTCGATGAGGTGCTGGCCATCGACGTGGAAGAACAGCACGGCTTCCTCACCGGCCGCACCCAGGGCGTGCTCACCTACCGCGACGGCAAGGTGCAACGGCTGGAAGCCTGGCTCGCCGAACAGGGCGAGAGCCTGGATGGCGCGCACTTCTACTCCGACTCGCGCAACGACCTGCCGCTGCTGACGCGGGTGGACTTCCCCCATGTGGTCAACCCCGACCCGGTGCTGCATGAACATGCGGAGCGAGCCGGCTGGCCGATACTCGATTGGAGTTGAGGTGGGGATGAGCCAAGCCCTTCGCTTTCCCGGATTGCGCTGAGGCTTATCCGGACTACGTCCGTGTAGGGGCGAATTCATTCGCCCAACGAAACACCGCGGGCGGTGGATTGCCCAAGTGTAGGAGCGAGCTCTGCTCGCGAATGGGACCACACAAAAGCTTCGCCAGCAGGGCTGGCTCCTACGAAAAGCGGGTCAAAAACGCTCGCCGATTCCGCTTGAGCGCCTACACTGACCCGGTCGCCGATAGTCCTGGAGCACCCCATGAACGCAGCCGACAACAAGCGACGCCTGCAGCATGTCTTCGCGGAAACGGCCAACGGCAACGGCCGCCCCTTCATCGACTGCCTGTCGGATGATGTGCGCTGGACCATCATCGGCTCGACGGCCTGGTCCAGAACCTACGAAGGGAAAGCGGACGTCATCGGGAATCTGCTCAAGCCTCTGGGTGCCCAACTGGGCAACCGCAATGTCATCGTCCCGCTGCGCTTCATCGCCGAGGACGATCTGGTCGTGGTCGAAGCCCAAGGTCGGAATACGACACAGGCCGGCACGCCATACCACAACAGCTACTGCTGGGTCTGCCGCATGTCCGGGGGACGGATCGTCGAGATGACCGAGTACGCGGACACCCAGCTCATCGACTGCGTATTGCAGAGCCCTGGATAGGGCCGTCCCCACCCCGCTCGCCAGGTTGCCCGTGTAGGGCACCTCTAAAAACTACCTGCGTTGTCATCACTGCGTTAAAAACAAGCTCGAATGCGAGCCCAGGCTAGGCGCCCCCATCAAAATGCTCATTTACAGCTCGTAAAGTCGAATGCGACCCCAGTCGCTTTTTCGCTTGTTTTTGTGGGGCCGCCGAGGCCTTGTGCTGACTGCCTCGCCTACGTTTTTAGAGGTGCCCTGTAGGGGCGAATTCATTCGCCCGCAGCGCCCCGTCCCACTCAGAAGTCCAGCGCTCCCATGCGTCCATCCAGCACCAGCAGCGCGGCGAGGAGGAAGAAGCTGGAGCAGGCCGACTCCACCAGCACCTCGCCTTCGCGGGTGCGGTAGCGCATGCCGCCGAAGAGGCCCGGTGTCGCGCCGCCGACCGTGACGTACCGGCTGCGCACCACCGCCGCCAGCAGACGCTCGGCGTGTTCGCACCAGGGCTCGAGCTGGCCGGGCTGGCCGTCGAGGCCGAGCATGGCCAGGGCGGCGATCACCGCGGCGGAGGGATCGTCGCCTGCGTCGGGGTGGTCCAGGCGGTTCGCCGGCAAGGGTTCGGGGCGCGTTTCCAGCCAGTATTCGCAGGCCCGTCGCGCCTCCGTCAGGAAGGGTTCGCCATAGAGCCCGGCGGCCTGGACCAACCCGAGCATCGCCCAGGCCTGGCCACGCGACCACAGCCCTGCCTGCTCCTCCGGCACTACCCGTTCCTCCCGGCAGTGCACGCTGCCGCAGTAGGCGCCGCGCCAGGTGCCGCAGGCGGCCAGGGTGCCTTGAAGGTGCTGGCCGGCAAGATCGCGCACAGCGCACTGCGGATGCCGCGCCAGCAGACGCAGGGTCGGGGCCAGGGTGTCGATGGCGATGCGCCGGTCGCCCTCCGGCCCGCCGCCCATGTCGGTGCCCAAGGGAATGCAGCCGAGCGCGCGACTGAAGGCCGCCGCCATAGCCGCACCGGCCTGGTCCAGCAGTTGACGGGACTCGAGATGATCGAACCAGAGCGCCCCCGGTGCCAGGCCGTACCAGAAGATCATGCTGCGGTTGAGGGTCGGCGCCTCCAGCTTGGACGCCAGCCGCCGGCCGATCCGAATCGCCTTGTCGCGGTCCGAAGAAGCGCCGGTGACCCGGGCCCGAAGCCACCAGAGCCCGGCCCAGAAACCGCCCAGCCAGGACCCACCGGACGATACCGACCAGCGATCCTCCAGCCCCGGCGAGTACAGCGGAAAATCCTCGCCGCAGGCCCGCTCGATCCCCTCCAGGCGCAGCAGCAGCGAGTCGATGGTCCGGGTACGCTCCGCCCGGCTCAGCGTGGCCGAGGTAACCTCATGCAGCATGCCGTTCATTTCGCCCCCGCCGGACTGGAAAACGCTTCGGCCCCACCCTCGGACGAACGCCGCACCCGCGCCAGCAACAGCGCCAGCAGGCAACCCAGCACCAGCACGCCGACCAGCGCGGTCCAGGCGCCATCGAAGCCCCAGGGACCGGCGGACAGCGCGCCGAAACTCGGCGGACCAAAGGCGAAGCCGCCGAAGAAGCCCACCGAAAGCATGCCCGCCGAAGTGGCCGGAGTACCGAAGGCGCGGTCGCGCAGCAGCATGCTCATGGCGATGGCGTTGGTGGCCACCGCCGTCAGGCCGATGCCGATGGTCCCGGCCCAGAGCATCCAATGCCGCTCCGGGGTCGCCTGCGCGGTCACGCCGATGGCGCAGGCGGCCAGGGCCAGGAGGATCAGCAGCAGCCAGGATTCGTCACGCATCCGTCCGCCAATGGGCGTGAGCACCACGCGGGCTAGGATGCCCATTACGCCGAATACCGCCACCAAGCTGCCGGCCACGACCGAGGACATGCCTTGGCGGGTGGCGAACACGCCGAGGAAGGTGATGTAGGCGGACAACGCGACACCCGCGCAAAGCTGGATCGCCATCAGCAGCGCCAGCACCCGGCTCGGCCGGGCCAGGCCAAAGCTGGCCGGCTTGCCCGCTGCCGCCTTCGGCGCGATGCGCGGGGCGCCCAGGGCCAGCAGCAGGCCCAGCGGTACCAGCAGCAACAAGGCCGCGCGCCAACCGAACTGCTGGGCGATGCCGGGCAGCACCAGCCCGGCGAACAGCGCCGCGACCTGCACCCCCGCCTGCTTCAGGCCCACCACCGCCGCCTTTTTCTGCGGCGGCACCCGTTCGGCGATCAGCAGGTTGGTCGCCGGGTTGGACAGGGCCTGAGCGATGCCGCACACCGCCACCGCCAGCACCACCCCGCCGAAGCCGGGCGCCACGCCGATCAGGCCGTAGGCCAGGGTCGCCACCAGAAACAGCAGCGCCAGCGCACGCCGGGAGCCCAGGCGATTGACCAGCGGCCCGGCCCACAACGACAGCAGTGCGGCGAAACCGAAGGCGCTCATGGTCAGGTAGCCGAGCCAGCCGGGCGCCACGCCCAGGTCCGCCACCAGGAACGGACCGAGGGTGCCGATGGCGTAGAAGATCAGCATCGGCAGCGCCATCGCGCCGGTCAGCACGGTACGCAGCAGGAAGGCATCCAGCGCGCTGTCGGCGGCCGGCGGGGAAGTGTCGGGGGTCATGGCATTACCTCGTTACTGCGCTGCCGGGGTTCCGGACAGCGACGGCCAGTCGAAATCCAGGCTGTCCGCGTCCTGGTAGGCATCCAGCAGGCGGCGGCCGACCGCGCTGACCAGGGCGTCGTCGGTGCCGTCGAGGATGTGCGTGGCGCGTGCCGCCCGGTAGATGCCGGACAGCGGCGTCAGGCTGCTCAGCCCCTCGGCGCCGTAGACCTGGATCGCCGAATCCACCGCCCGGCTGAGCGCCTGGGAGGCGGCGACCTTGGCCACGTTGACCTCGATGGCGTTGGCCACCCTGGCATCGAACTTGCGCGCCGCGTCGCGCAGCAGGCCACGGGCGCTGGCGATAGCCTGGTAGGCCTCGAACACGCGCAGACGCACCAGTTGCTTGTCACCCAGCCGCGCCTGCTCGCCGCGCGCCGAACGGATGCGCGTGCACATCAGGTCGAAGCTGCGTTGCGCCAGGCCCAGCCAGTGCACGGCACGCAGCAGGCGGCCGAGGCCGAGACGCTCCTGCATCAGCGCCAGGCCGGCACCGGGCTGGCCGAGCAGGTTGTGCCGGGGTACGCGCACGCCGTCGAAGACGATCTCGCACTGGCCCTGGAAGCGGCCGAGGATGTCCACCTCGCGGGCGATGGAGAAGCCGGGAGCATCGGTGGGCACCAGGATCATCGACAGCGCCCCGTCCACGCCGGCGCCGTCGGTACGCGCCACCACGGTGACGAAGGTGGCGCGGTCGGCGCGGCAGATGAACCACTTGCGCCCGTCCAGGCGCCAGTGGTCGCCCTCCGCCGTGGCGGTGGTGGCGATGGTCGCCGGAATCGAGCCGATGCTGTCCGGCTCGGACATGCCGTAGGCGGACACCCCCTCCCCGGTGAGCAACGACGCAAGGAAGGCGGCGCGGATTTCCGCACCGCCGTGGCGCGTCAGCATGTGCGTGTCGAGGGCGAGTTCCGTGCCGAAGATCGCCCCGCCGTACTCGGAGCGCCCCTCCTGCTCGGCCACCGTCAGGTACGCCTCCAGGCTGCTCATCCGGCCCGGGTAGAACAGGCCCCAGAGACCCTGCTCGCGGGCAGCGGCGGTCAGTTCGTCCTGGCAGGCCCTGGCGCTCTCGCGCGGGCCGGCCAGTTCGGCTTCGCGGGGCAGGATGCGCTCGTCGACGAACGCCCGGACCCGCTTCGCCAGTTCCTGTGCGTCCTCGGCGGGACGCGATTGCAATGGCTGGTTCATGTTCGGTTCCTCAGAGGGTGTAAAAAATCGAGGCAAGAGTTTTTTTCACACCCTCTCAGCAGGCGATGCCCACACCGCTTTCGAGGAAGGCGACTTCGGCGGCCAGCGCCTTCTTGTCCACCTTGCCGGCCGGGCTCAGCGGCAGGTGCCGGTAGAAGCGCAGGTACTCGGGCAGCTTGTTCACCTCCAGCCCCTGCTGGCGCAGATAGTCGGTCAGTTCGGCGAGGGAGAAGCGCGGCGCGCCCTCGCGTAGGGTCACGCAGATGCACACGCGCTGGCCGAGGTCCGGGTCCGGCACCGGTACGCAGGCGGCGCTGACCACGTCGGGATGGCCGGTGGCGAGCATCTCGATCTGCACCGGGCTGATGTTCTGCCCGCCACGGATGATGATGTCCTTCTTGCGCCCGGCCAGGACCAGGTAACCGTCGCGGTCGATGTAGCCGAGGTCGCCGGTGCATACCCAGCCTTCGGCGTCGCGGTAGCGGGCGTCCAGCTCCGGCGCATTGACGTATTGCATCGGGCTCAACGGTCCGCGCGCCTTAATCTCGCCGACCTCGCCCTGGGGCAGCTCGACGCCCTGATCGTCGACGATGCGGATCTCGCAGACGCTCGGGTTGGGCCGGCCGACGCTGCGCAGCACCACCTCCAGCGGATCGTCCAGGGTGTTGTGGCAGTTCACCCCGTCGGCCGAGCCGTACAGGCTGATGAAGCCGCAGCCGAATGCCTCGACGCAGCGGCGCACGCTGGCCTCGTCGATCAGCGAACCACCGCTGATCAGGCCGACCAGGCTGGATTTGTCCACCTCGGCCAGCAGCGGATCGGCGGCGATGCGCTGGAGCATGGTGGGCACACCGAGGATGTGGGTGGGACGCAGGGTCTCGATGGCGCGAATCGCCGCCGGCACGTCGAACTTCGGCAGGACGACGATGGAGCCGCCCAGCCAGGACAGGCTGCCGAAGGTGGCGGTGGAACCGAACGAGGAGCCCAGCGGCACCAGGTACATGCCCCGGAAGCTCTCGCCGTCCTCATGCAGGCGCTGGAGGAAGCGGCCACGGCCGCCGACCAGGGCGTTGTGCGAGTAGGCCACCAGCTTCGGCTCCGATTCGGTGCCGGAAGACACCAGCAGGCGCACCGGCGAGTTCGGGCAGACCTTGGGCAGCGTCTCGGTGCCCAGCGGCTCGGCATCCATCAGGCGATCCAGCGACGACCAGCCGCGCCGTGCCTCGCCCTCGACGATGAGGATGCGCAGCGACAGCAGGGTCGGACGCAGGGACTCGATCAGCTCGCACAGGTCGATGCCGCCGAACTCGGCCGGCACCACCACCGCGCGGGCGTCGCAGCGGCGCAGCAGGGATTCGATGTCCAGCCGCCCGCGCCCCGGCGGGAACGGCGCCACCACTGCGCCGAGGGCGGCGGCGGCCAGGTCGATGGCACAGCAGCGCCAACTGTTGGTGAGCTGGTAGGCGACCACGTCACCCGGCACGATGCCCTGTGCGCGCAGGCCGGCGGCCAGGCGCAGGGAGCGGTCGAGCAGTTCGCCGTAGCTGATGCTCTCCTCCGGCGACAGCACGGCGAGCTTCTCGGGATGACGCTCCGCATGCTGGCGGAACAGTTGGAAAACCGATTTGTTCGGGTAGGTTCCATTGCGCACCCACTCGCGGCGCACGTCCATGGGAACCAGATCGATGATGCCTGTGTTGTTCATGTGAAACTCCAGGGAGACTTGACCAGGGTGTAGGCTTCCGTACGCAAACACGGCGCTATCCGCCCGTCTTCGTGAACTGCCGACAGGTCTTCTCGAACGGCGGAAGCGGCCAGGCCGAACTCCCGCAAAAGGCTTTGCCAGGCCTGCGCATCGCGCGACGCCAGGCAGCGGACGATCTGCTCGTCGCGCAGCGCCGGCTCCGCATCCAGCGGGCAATCCAGGGCATAGCGCAGGCGCTCCACTTCGGCTGCATCGCGGCATTCGATGGCCAGCAGCCCGGCTGCGGTGGGGTAGACCCCGGCGACGGGCGGCTCGACCGGCGCCTTGCCGTCGCGCAGGGCCAGCAATTCGGTGGTGCACAGCAGGGTCGCGGCGCCGAGCAGCGAGCTGTCGACCCGCCCCGCCTCGCCGCGCAGTCCGCGCTTGAGCAACGCCACGCTGACGCCCTGGGCGGCGACCACGCCGCCCAGCACGTCCAGCACGGTGAACAGCGATCCGCCGGCACTGGCCGAACGGCGGGCGATCTGCCGGGCGACGCCGGAATACGCCTGCACCATGAAGTCGGTGCCGGGCATGGCGTGCAGGCGGGCATCCTCGCCCCAACCGCCGGCATAGGCGTAGATCAGCGCCGGATTGACCCGCGCCAGGTCGGCGTGATCCAGGTTCAGTTCGGCGGCCTTACCCGGCGCCCAGTTGTGCAGGAAAACGTCGGCCTGGCTGGCCAGCTCCAGCAGCTCGGCGCGGCCACGGGCCGACTTGATGTCCAGCTCGCACACCTGCTTGTGGCGGTTCAGTGCGTCGAAGCGCACCGAGCAGCCATCCACCAGGGGCGGCATGCCGCGCAGCGGGTCGCCGCCGGGCAGCTCGATGCGGATCACCTCGGCGCCGAGCAGCGCCAGCAGGTGACCGGCCAGCGGCCCCTGGATGCGCCGGCAGGACTCGATCACCCGCAGGCCGCTCAGCGGCAGGTCGCCGCGCCCGCCCAGGGTGGTCGGCGGCAGGCCGCTGGTGCCGGGGGTGAAATGCCAGGGACCGTGCTCCAGCAACAGCGGCAGGTCGTCGTCTTCCAGCCGCTCGATCAGGCTGCGCAGCGGGCAGATGGACAACCCGGCCTCGGCGCAGCGCTCGGCGATCACCGCATAGGGCAGCCGCGACAGCGCCTCCATCAACTCTGCCGGCATCGGCGAAACCGCCTTGGCATAGCGCAGCAGGAAGGCGCTCCAGCCCTTGCCGGCCAACTCGCCGGGGATGCCGAGACCGTTCCAGAAGCGCCGCCAGGGTTCGGCATCCAGGGTCTCCAGCTCGAACACCACGCCATCGGCGGAGGTGAATGGCGGACGCTCACGCGGCGAGGTACAGCCGGGCAGCAGCCGCTCGGCCCCTTCCGGCGCGGTGGCACCGGCCAGGTACTGGCCGATGGCGAGGGTCGCGGCGCCGGCCAGGGAGACATCCACCCGGGTGTGGCCGCTGCCACGCAGTTGGCCGATGGCCGCGGCGAAGGTGCCTTGCAGGGCCAGGCTGGCGGCCAGGGTGGACACGTAGTCCACCCCCAGCGGCCGCGCCCCGCCGCTGGCGCGGCCATGCACGGCCATCAGCCCGGAGGCGGCCTGTACGGTCAGTTCGCTGGCACCGTCCGGACGGCCGTCGGCCCAGCCGAGCAGGCGCCCAGCGATGGGCGCAAGACCCGGCACCTCGAAGCGGAAATCCAGCCCGTCGGCACAGGTGCCAGGCTGGAAGACCACGCCGATGCCCAGGGCACCTGCCTGGTTGAACACAGCCGATGCCGCGGGGGCGAAGGCCGCCGGGACATGAGCGAAAGCGCCGGACAGCGTGCATCCGGCCAGGGGAAAGGTCATAAGGTTCACGCCGAATCGATCCATGAAAAAACCCGCGTGCCGACTACGGCACGTGGCCACCAATCAATGAAGAGCGGTAAACCTGTTCACGATCTCGCGAGCTAGAGCCAGGCAAGGCAAAAATGGCTGAGGAAGCGGAGTTTGCTGGCTGCAAATGAGCATTCCGAAGCCATTTTTAACGCAGCATGGCCGACGCGCAGCAGATCGTGGGCAGGTTTCAGCCACCGGCGACGGCGGGCAGGATGCTCACGTTGTCGCCATCCTTCAGCGCCGTACCCAGGTTGTCGGCGAAGCGGATGTCGTTGTCGTTCACGTAGACATTGACGAAACGGTGCATCTCGCCGCCGTCCAGCAGACGCTCCTTGATGCCGGGATACTGGCTGTCCATGCGCTCGATGAGCTCGCGTACGGTGGCGCCTTCGATCTCGATGCGCTTCTGGTCCTGGGTCAGCGGACGCAGCAGGGTGGGAATGGAAACGGAAACGGAAACGGGCATGCCTGACTCCTTGGGGCCTGTTGGCGAAAAACGATGGGATGAAGAAAAAGGTCCGGCTCAGCCGGCCAGGGCGGTGGGGTACTGCGCCACGGCCTGGATGGTTTCCTCGGTGGCCTTGCCGTCGACGATGCGGAAGCTGCGCACCGGCGCACCGGCGTTCTCGGCGGTGCAGAGAATCACGTAGTGCGCCTGGGGTTCACCGGCGAGCCGGATATCGTCGCGGCTGGGGTAGCCGGCCGAATGGGTATGCGAGTGGTAGATCACGCACGGCTCTTCGCCGAGCGCCTCCATCTCCCGCCAGACCCGCAGTTGTTCCTGCGGGTCGAACTGGAAGAAGGTCTCCGACTGCGCGACGTTGCGCATCGGAATCATCCGGGTCGGCCGCCTGGAGCCGATCGGCCCGGCGATCACGCCGCAGGTTTCGATCGGGTGGTCCTCGCGCGCCTGGGCGAGCATGGCGTCGAGCAGTTCGGAAAGAATGATCAGCATGGCGTCCTTACTCCCGTGGTCGGGTGGTCCTGATCGAGTCAATAGCTGGGCAGCGTCGTATCCACGTCGCGGACCCAGGCGAGAATCCCGCCTTCCAGATTGCGCACGTCGCTGAAGCCCAGGCGTTGCAGTTCCAGCAGCACCGCCTTGGAGCGCAGCCCGCTCTTGCAGTGCAGGATCAGCGGGGTGTCCTTGCCGAAGCGCGCCTCGATCTCGCGGGCGAGCGACGGGCTCTTCGGCATGTGCCGGGCGCCGTCGATATGCACGATGTCCCACTCGGTGCGTTCGCGGACGTCGATCACCTCGTGATGCGCCCCCCGCTCGCGCAGCGCCTTCAGCTCGACGGCGCTGATCGAGGGGATGTCCGAATCCTGCACACCGAGAGGCCGGTTCAGGCCGCAGAAGACCTGGTAGTCGCTCAGCTCGGTGATCGACTTGCGATCCGGGGCGCGGCGCAGGGCGATCTGCCGGTAGGTCATGTCCAGGGCGTCGTAGACCATCAGCCGGCCGAGCAGCGGTTCGCCGATGCCGGTGATCAGCTTCACCGCCTCGGTGGCCATGATCGAACCGATGGAGGCGCAGAGAATCCCCAGCACCCCGCCCTCGGAGCAGGACGGCGCCAGTTCCGGCGGTGGCGGCTCGGGGTAGAGGTCACGGTAGTTGAGGCCGACGCCACCGGGCGCGTCCTCCCAGAACACCGAAGCCTGCCCCTCGAAACGGAAGATCGAGCCCCACACGTAGGGTTTGCCGGCCAGCACGCAGGCATCGTTGACCAGGTAGCGGGTGGCGAAGTTGTCGGTACCGTCGAGGATCAGGTCGTACTGCGCGAACAGTTGCACGGCCATTTCCGGTTCGAGGCGGTCGGTATGCAGTTCCAGGTTCACATGGGGGTTCAGCTCGCGGATCGCGGCGGCGGCGCTCTCGACCTTCAACTGGCCGACGGTGGAGACCTTGTGGATCACCTGGCGCTGCAGGTTCGATTCATCGACCACATCGAAGTCGATGATTCCCAGCGTGCCGACCCCGGCTGCGGCCAGATAGAGCAATGCCGGCGAGCCCAGGCCACCGGCGCCGATCACCAGCACCCTGGCGCTCTTGAGACGGCGCTGGCCGTCCACGCCCACATCCGGAATCAGCAGGTGCCGGCTGTAGCGGACAACCTCTTCCTTGCTCAACGTCGCGGTGGGTTCAACCAAAGGTGGAAGTTTCATCATCGGGTCCCTGACTGTCTGAATGCGAAAGAGTCTCGAATAACGCCCCGGTCCGATCAATTGATGGCCCGGCCAAATTCGTATGCCGTCGGGACCTATTCATATGCAGGGCGGAGAGCCCTCCTCCACGGGACGGAATACCGCAAAAAAGCTGGCCTTTGGCCTGCTACCGCCCAGCGGCCGATGGTCCATCGGGGGCGAATATTTCGGTCGACTTCACGCCTTGGATTTGCCTACCCGGTCACACTGCCGCCGGACATTTCCCTTAACGGTATGGATGGCCTCCGATGAACACTCCGAACACGCCCCCACCCCGCGACAATCTGATTTCCCACGGCACCGGCGCATCCGCCGCCTTCGACGAGCGGCTACAGGCGATCGGCCTGCGCCTGCGCACGGCCGGCGACCACCCCAGCGCGACGGTCGAGCGCCAACTGCAGCTACTGGATGAACTGGCCGGAATCGAACTGGGCCGCTTCCTTCTCGAACATCGCGGTCTCGACGCCTACTGGACGCACCGCGTGGTGACCCACCTCCCCGGCGGCCAGACCGCCTCGCCGATGGAACGCTGGCTGCTCGAGCAGGCACCGTCCGCCCGGGCGACGCGCGAGCGCTTCGGTATTTTCCGCAGCCAATTGCAGGCCCTGCTCCGCCCGGGCGCGGTCATGGCATCGGTTCCCTGCGGGCTGATGGGCGAGTTGCTGTTGCTGGAGCACGGCCCCGATGTCCGCCTGATCGGCATCGACCTGGACCAGCAGGCCCTGGACGGCGCACGGAAACTGGCGGAGGAGCATGGCCTGACCGGCTCCCTCACGCTGCGTCGCGAAGACGCCTGGGCCCTGACGCTGAAAGAGGAAGCCGACGTGCTGGCGAGCAACGGCCTGAACGTCTACGAGCCGGACGACACGCGGGTCGTCGCGCTCTACCGCACCTTCTTCGATGCCCTGAAACCGGGCGGTACCCTGGTGACCAGCTTCCTCACGCCGCCGCCGGTACTGTCCCCGGAGTCCCCCTGGAGCATGGCGGAAATCGACCCCGAGGCGCTGGCCTTCCAGCAATTGGTGTTCATGCGGATCATCGAAGCCAAGTGGAACGCCTTCCGCACCCACGCCCAGACCCGCGCCCAGCTCGAAGAGGCCGGTTTCACCGACATCCGCTTCATCGACGACCGCGCCCGCCTGTTCCCCACCGTGGTGGCGAGCAAGCCGGCGTGAGTGGGCAATAGCAGGAAAGCCGCATAGCGGGCGAATGAATTCGCCCCTATGGGTGTTCGAACGTTATCCGGCTACGGTTCCTTGGCAGAGGCGAATTCGTTCGTCCGGCAGCGCCTCGCCGGATGAACGAACCCGCCCCTCACGCTTACTCCAGGAACGTCGACATGTCCTTGCACACCGCTGCGAAGGCGTCGACGAAGCGCTGCGCCTCCTGCTCGCTGAGCACCAGCGGCGGCTGGATGCGCATGACCCGGTTGTTGTTGGCGGTGACGAAGGTGAGGATGCCGTGCTCCTTCGACAGCTTGGTCACGAAGCGCAACACGAACATCTCCTCGAAGTTCTTTTCCAGCTCCTCGATGGCTTCGCGGATCAGCCGCTTGGCCTTGCCCGACATCATCCGATAGGTGCCTGCCGCGTTACCCGGCATGCGGCTGGCGAACTCGCGGACGAACGCCTCCACCCCGCCGCCGAAGCTGTTCTGGAACTCGATGGCGATCATCAGCCCGCGCCCGCGAACCTCGCGGATGAACGGGTAGCCGGCCACCGCCTCGCTGAGCGCCTCCTTGAGCATGCCGCCGACCCGCGCCGCATTGCCCGGCAGGTCTTCGGCGGCGATCACGTCCAGGGTCGCCAGGGCCGAGGCCGCCGCCAGGTTGCCGCCGCCGAAGGTGGAGGTGTGCAGGGCGAAGCTGTCGATGTTGCCGTAGGCGCGGTCCCAAAGGTCCGTGCGCGACAGTGTCGCGCCGATGGGCACGGCACCGCCGGAGAGGGACTTGGACAGCACCAGGATATCCGGCTCGACGCCCTCCCACTCACAGGCGAACAGCTTGCCGGTGCGGCCCAGGCCGGTCTGGATCTCGTCGAGGATGAGGATGCAGTCATGGTCGCTGCACAGCTCGCGGACGCGCTTCAGGTAGCCCGCCGGCGGCACCACCACCCCACCCTCGCCCTGGATGGGTTCCAGGATGAAGGCGCCGACGTCGCCTTCCAGCAGGGCCTTTTCCAGCGCCTCGGTGTCGCCGAAGGGGATCGAGTCGCAACGCGGCAGCAGCGGCTTGAACGGCTGCCGGTGCTTGTCGCGGCCGGTGACGGAGAGCGCGCCGAGGGTCTTGCCGTGGTAGCCGTTGTCGCAGTACAGCACCCGCGAAACCCGCGAGCGGTCCATGGCGGCGATGGCCAGCTTCAGCGCCGCCTCCACCGCCTCGGTGCCCGAGTTGCTGAAGAACACCCGGCCCAGGTTGCCCGGTGCCAGCTCGCTCAGGCGCTGCGCCAGCAGGCTGGTCTGCAGCGGCACCGAGACGTACTGGACGAAGGTCGGGTGCTCCTGTTGCAGGTAGCGCTGCAGGGCGGCGTTGATCTGCGGGTGGTTATGACCGGTGTTGAGGCAGCCGTAGCCGGCAACGAAATCGAGGTAGCGGCTGCCGTCCAGGTCGGTCAGCCAGCAGCCGCGCCCGTGGCTGAACACCCGTTCGATGTGGTTGAAGGCGTAGAACTCGCGAAGGATCGGGTTGATGTGCTCGCCGAAGCAACGCAGCGCCTCGCTGCGCAGTTGCGGCTTCTCCTCCAGGGTCAGCGGCTGGCTGCGCGGGTGATGGAAACGCCGTAGCCCATCGAAGTCCGCCTGGGTCAGGCGTTCGCCGTAGGAGGCCATCGGTGTTGGCAGCAGCCCGTGGCCTTCCGCCAGGCGGCCGATTTCCAGCACCTTGTCTTCCGGTAATTCGCGGCCGATGGAGAATGGCTCGGCGCGCCCCTCCAGGCCCAGCACCAGGGTTTCCGCCAGGCAGCCGTTGAGGAACTTCTTCGGCGACAGGCCCATGCTCTCGCCGCCGAAGCGCAGCGAAGAACCGGCCGAGACCAGACCGCCGTCGACGATCAGGATGTCGCTGCGATCCTGCCGGTAGGGCATCACGTCGCGCGGCAGCGCCGCGTCCACCACCACCGAGCCCGGCGCCAGGCGGTACGGGTCGATGACGCCGCCGCTGGAGGTGGCGGCGACGTAGAAGCGCACGCTGTCGTAGCAGCTCTGCATGTCGTTGCTCAGCCGCACGCGGCCGCGCAGGTCTTCCGGCAAGTACTCCAGTCCCTGGCGCGCCTGTTCCTCGCCGCCGCGGTGGATCAGGCACAGACGGCAACCGTCATGGCCGAGCAGCTTGGCGATGGCCAGGGCGATGGAGCCGGGATAGCCGACCACTGCCACCTCGGTGTCCACCGGGTTCACGTCCAGGCGTTCCATGGCTTCCAGCACGTTGCGGTAGGCCGCATAGGCGGTCAGCGAGTTGCCGGTGGTGACCGGTACGCCGGTACGCTCCAGGGTTTGCAGGCCACGGTTGCCGACGATGGCGGTGAAGCCGCCGAGGCCGACCAGTTGGGCGCCCTGCTCCTTCAGGCTGTCCACCCCTTCGATCACTCGCCGGGCGATGGCACGCGGCTGGGCGAGCATTTCCTCGGCGGTCAGCGGCATGTAGTGGACGATGCCCTCGCAGACCGCGCCGCGCGCGCTGACGATGCGGCCGAAATCGGCGAAGGGCACCAGGTTGCGCCATTGCCAGAGGTCATGGCTGTAGCCGCGGTCCTGCTCGGCGATGTTGCGGTCGAGCAGGTCGAGGAGTTTCACGTGACGCTTGAGCGCTACCGAAGTGGGGTGCGCGATGAATCCGAATTTCATGGTTCGAGAGTCCTTGTGGCCAGTGTCACTGGCGGTTCCAGGCGGTTTCGGAGACCAGGCTGAGGCCGTCTCCGTCGGAGTTGTGGGCGAGGGTCACGTCGATGATGTTGAGCTGGCCGGGGGCGGTCAGCACGTTGCGCAGGAAGTCCGGGTCGAACTGCACCACCCGGCTGCGGTTCACGCTGATGGGTCCGACCCGCTCCACGGCCGGCGACGGCGCCGGCGCGGTCACCGCCACCTGGCGCGCGCCGTTGTGCGCGTAGCGCTTGTCCAGGTAGGTCTGGATCATCGAGAGCACGCCGTTGGTCAGGTAGAACAGCGTGACGCTCTTCGTTGCCCCGCGCGGGTCCTGGGCCAGGCTGGCGGCCAGACGGGTCTCGATGTCCGGCACCAGCGCCCGCGCACCGTCGCCGATGAAGGCCAGCACGTTGCCCTCGGTGGTGATGGCGATGTAGGGCAGCGCCATCAGTCCGTCGCCCATTAGCGCCCGGCCGTACCAGCCGGAGAACCCCGGCCCGGTGCGCGGCACGTTGCGCAGCGCGGAAATGCCGCAGCGACCGACGTCGTAGATGCCGGTGTAGAGGTAGTCATGACGCTCGATCAGCTCGCGCACCAGATCGCCCAGTCGCAGGAAGAAGTAGTTGGCGGTCATCGGCAGCGTGGCGATGTGATCCACCGGCACCGCCTCGGGAATCGCCCGCACGCTGGCCAGCCTGGCCCGGCGCAGGGCCAGGACTTCCGGGTCCACCGCCAGGTTGGCCTGGACGTGACCGAGAAACAGATCCAACGGAATATCCAAAGCCAGATCGGTGAACGGCGACAGATGACGCGGCTCATGGTTGACCTGCACAACCCGGACCTGCCGCTTCAACTTGCCTTCGGAAAACGGCGTGGCGGCTTGGTCCACCTTGCTCTTGAGAAAGAACAGGCACTGCTCGTCCGGCCCGACCACTTCGTGATCCTTGTGCAGGAAGCGGTAGACGCGCCGACTGAAGCCGTACAGCGACAGCGGCCCCAGGTAGTTCGGCACCGGCCGGCCCTGGTGGTACGGCCCGACGCTGCCCGGCTGGGTAATGGTGTCGGCCAGGGCGATGCCGGCCGCCTCGGCGATGGCATAGACCCGTTCGCGCTGTGCGTCGGAGAGCTTGCCGCACTGCCAGAGCATCTGCAGCGGCGCCTGGTTGATCAGCCGCAGCGCCTCCTCCAGGGCGGCGCGCTGAGCCTCGCTCAGCACGGGCCGGGGCTGCTCGCCGACAGGTGGCAGCGGTACGCCCAGTGCCTCGAGCGGACGCGACTCCAGCACCGCCTGGGTGGCCAGCACGAACACCGGTTCGGCGCGCTCGGCCAGCAGGGCGAAGGCCTCCGACAGCTTGGCCGCCACTTCGTCCACCTTGCGGATGAACACGTAGCGCAGGCCCCGGGCGGCGATCACCTGGCGGCCGTCGTGGTCCGCATCCAGGGTGCCCTGGAAGGCGAACCAGGCGTTGTCCGGGCTGTCCGCGCAGATGATCAGCCCCGGTGCGCCGGCCCTTTTCAGGTTGGCCAGGGTGCCACGGAATTCGTCGATCATCCCGGAGGTCACCGCGATCACGTAGGCACGCCCGTAGAGCTGCCAGCCGGCCAACGCCGCGACGGCCAGGCCGTGCTCGTTGCAGCCGTGCAGGCAGCGCACGCCGCTGCCGGCGGTGGTCTGCTGCATGGACTGGATCAGCCCGGCCACCATCGACCCGGTGTAGGAATGGAAGTCCCAGCCGTCCTGCCAGCGGTCGGCCATGAAGCGCGTCACCTCGGTCGCAATACTCACCGGCGGCAGCGCATGGCTCACCGAGCGGGCCAGCATGCGGTTGAAATGCACGTGCTCGAGGTGGTCCACGGCGATCCGCAGCAGATCGGCGCGGCTGGCCGCCCGGTCTTCCAGCGGCACGCGCAGGTGGCGGTTGCCGCCGGCCCGTACCATCCAACCCGGCAGCGCCGGACGGGAGCAATACAGCACCGCCGAATGCGGCGACAGGCGCGGGCCCTCGTCCTCATGCCGGCAAGCGGCGAACAGATCGTCGAACGGGTCTTCGTCCGCCTCCTCCTGCCGGCAGGCATCGACGATGAACAGCCCCACCCGCGAGCGCTCGCCATGCCGCGTCAACTGTGCCCGCGCAACCTCCAGCGTGGGGAAGTGCAGTAGCTCTACCTCCAGCGGCTGGCGGTTGGCCACCGCGTTCTCCTGCAGATAGTTCTCGGCCTGGACCATCAGGGTTTCCAGCACCTCCTCGCTACGCGGCCGCCCGCCCATCGCACGGCACATTTCCTCGATGCAGGCGGTCGCGTTCCACGGTTCGGTCGACACGGGGACCAAGCCCCTCCTCAACTGTTCGACGACGAAGGCGACATCTTCGAACAGCGTTTGCGTCTGGGTGACCAGACACACTCCCAACATTCCCCTCATAGGTCCTTCCCTCTGCACAGCTTTTTATCGCCGCGGTATCTTCCGCGGCTGCCTCTGCGCGCCTGTACAGCTCACGCGCATTACTCCTTCAGGGGCGGCGTCCTCCCTGCTCCATGGCGGTCAGCCGCGCCGCGCCCCCGTTTCGTTCCGTTACCCGTGCCAGGGTCCGCCCGGCGCCCACGGCCAGGGCAGAGACCCCGAGCATCGCCAGGGTCAGCCCCAACAGCATGCCGGTGTAGCCCAGGCGATCGAGCAGCATCCCGGCGGCCACCGGTACCGCCAGCCGGGAGACCACGAACAGGCTGGCCTGCAGGCCGTAGTCGGCGGCCTGGCGTTGCTGGCGGGTGAAAAACATCATCAGGCCGAAGACCAGCGCGGAAATCGCCCCCATGGCCGCCGCCACCAAAGCCGCACCGAGCACCAGCCCGAGCGTGCCGGCGCCGGCCCAAACCACACAGGTCAGGCTGGCCAGGGCGACCAGGGCAAAGCCGGTGAACAGCGGCATGGCCCGGGCGACGCCGAGCAGGCGGATCAACCTCCCGCTCGCCACGCTGGCCAGGGCGCCGATCACTCCGCCGCCGACCCCGGCCACCCAGGCCACGCGGTCGGGCGGCATGCCCTGGTCGAGCAGCAGGGGCTTGAGGTACAGCCAACTGGCACCGATGAACGGAAAGCAGGACAGCAGCAGGCAGGTCCAGAGCGCCGCGCCGGGCTGCTCGAAATAGCCGCGCCAGCCATCGCCGTGGGGCGTCTCCGCCACGACCGGGCGCGTCTCGGCTGGAACCTCGCCGAGCAACGGAAGCAATGCCGCGCCGATCAGCAAGGCGGCCACCATCAGCAGGAACGGCGCCTGCCAGCCCCAGCGGTTGTGCACCAGCAGCATCAGGCCGCCTCCGGCGATGGCGGCCAGGAACAGCGCCGCCGAGCGGATCGCCCCGGCGCGCATGCGTTCGCTTTCCGGCAGCAATTTGATCGCCAGGGCGTTGACCGGGATGTCCACCCAGGTCGCCAGCACCCCGGCAAACAACGCCAGGGCGAAGAACAGGCCGCGGTTGCCGAGCAACTCCTGGCGGCCAATCAGCGCCAGGATCGCCGCCAGCAGCAGGCACAGCAGCAACGCCCAGCTCCGGTAGTGGCCGCCGGCGAAGCGCCAGCGCTCCACCGGCATGGCCAGGAGGAACTTGAACACCGCCGGCAGCCCCGCCAGTTGGAACAGGCCGATGTCGGTGCCCGACCAGCCGTGCTGGCGCATCACCAGCGGCAGCCCGAGCAACAGGTAGATGCTCGGCACCGCCAGGGCGAAGTTCAGCCAGCCGAACACTGCCTGGCGCCCGAACAGGCGCAGGACAGGCGCGCTCATCGCTGACTCCGGCGACCGATCACGGCGGTGACCGGCGTCATCGGGAACGGCACCTCGCGGAGGGTTTCCAGCGCCGTGAAACCGGCCCGCTCCAGGGCGCGGCACAGGCCACCGGCGCGGGTCACCTGGCGGCCGAGCATGCGCATGGACAGGTAGTAGGGCAGCACCTCCCGCGCCGCGTCCGGGCTGTCGGGGATTTCCGCCTGGGCGCAGACCAGCACCCCGCCCGGCCGCAGGGCGGCGTGGATCTTCTCCAGGGCGCGGTCGAGATCGGGCACGAAGTGCAGGACGGAGGAACACCAGATCAGGTCGTAGCCCTCGCCTAGGGGATCGCGAGTCAGATCGCCGCCGCGCCCACGCAGGCGCTCGCCGAGCCTGGCACGGGCGATGTTCTCCTCGGCCACGCCGATGGTTTCCGGGAAGTCGAATACCTCACCGTGCAGCGCCGGATTGGCCTCTGCCAGGGCGATGGCGACCAGGCCGGGGCCCCCACCCAGGTCGAGCAGCCGCTCGGCGCGGGCAAACTCGGGCAGCCGCGAGACCACCGCCAGCGCCGCCTCGGCCGTGGCCGCGCGCTGTTCCTGGGCGATCTGCAGGCGTGCCGCCGCCTGCCAATTGGCCGCCGTCCCGACCAATCGCGGCGCGGTGCTCGCCTCGCCGGTGCGGACCTGTTCGCCCAACTGGCTGCCGAAATGGCGCAGCGCCTGCAGGCGGAAGCTCCAGGCATCGCCGCAGTAGTGGTCCGAATCCTGGTCCAGGTAGCGCCGGGCCACCGGTGCGGCCCGGTAGCGCCAGTCGCCGGGCGCCGCGTCGGCGCCCTGGCGTTCCAGCAGGCGCATGCTCCAGAGCATTTCCAGCAGGTGCGCCGTGTTGACCGGGTGCAGGCGCAGGCGCTCGGCCACCACCGTGGCCGGCAAGGGCTCGGCAAGCAGGTTGAACAGGCGGAATTCCAGGGCCACGCGCAGGGCGTCGGCCTGCACCGAGGCCAGGGCGATCTCCCAGTAGGGTTGCAGGGGGTGGCGGGCATTCATGGACGAGTGATGGTTCATAACTGGTAGCTCAGGCGCAGGCCGATTTCGCGCGGTTCGCTGTACACCCGCGCCATGCCGTTGAGGTAACCGACCGCGTCGTAGCGCTTGTCGGTGGCGTTTTCCACGTAGACGGCGAGGCCGTAGTGGTCGAAGCGGTAGCCGGCGCTCAGGTCGAGCAGGCCGTAGCCGCCGCGGCTATACCGGTTGGCCGGATCGAGGTAGGTGCGCCCCACCCCGCTCAGCCCGGCCTGGGCGTACCAGCCTTCGGCCGCGTCGTAGCGCAGGCCCAGGTAGCCAGTGAGGTCGGGGGCGAAGGGATTGCGGTTGCCTTGGTAGTCGGCGCTGCCGTCCCGGAAGCGTTCGAAGCGCGTGCGGTTGAGGCCGAGGGACGCCTGCACGCGCCAATGGGCACCGAGCAGGTAGTCGGCCTCCAGCTCCAGGCCGGTGGAGCGCGCCTCGGCGGCGTTGGTGATGTAGACCACCCCGGGCTGGACGACCTGCTGCACCTGCATGTCGCTGACGTCCATCCAGTAGAGCGCGGCCGAATAACGCAAACGGCGGTCCGCCGCCCAGCCCTTGAGGCCGATCTCGTAGGCATCGACCTGCTCCGGGTCGTAGCCCGGATAGCCGGCCGATGCGGCGAACGCGTTGAAGCCACCGGCGCGGAAACCTTCGGAGTAGCTGGCGTAGAGCTGGGTATCGGCGGTCCAGGCGTAGTGCAGTGCCAGCTTGGGCGTGAAGCGTTGCCATTCGTCGCTGCGGCTGCCACCGTTGCGGGGCGACAGGCTGACCTTGTCCTGCTCGACACGGGCGCCCAGGGTCAGCGACCAGCGCGACGCCAGGGGCAGGGTCCACTGGCCGAACAGGGCGGTGGAGTTGCCGCCCAGGTCCACCCGGGTGCGGGTCAGGCCCAGGGGCAGTTTCTGGCGGAAATCCAGGTCGTGGTCGTCGCGATCCGCATAGAGTCCGAGCAGCCACTGGCTCTGCTCCCACTCGCCTTCCAGGCGGAACTCCTGGGACAGCGTGCTCAAGTGGTGGTCGCGCTCCACGTGCAGCACATCGGCGGGAAGGAAGTCGGTGTCCTGGCGGACACGGTCGTAGAAGTCGTTGCGCGCGGTGATCGAGCGCAGGCGCAGGCCGGAGTCCAGTTCGTGGACCACGTCCAGCGACAGGCTGCGGCCGCTCGAATGGTTCCAGCTCGAGGTACCGGAGCGGACCTCGCGGTGCGCCGCCCCCGCCGCACCCCACTGCGAGCCGCCGTCGCGGTAGTCCTGGCGGCTGTAGCGCAGGGTGGCGCTGGTGGTCACGACCGGCGTCCAGCGCAGCACGGCCCGGCCGTTATGGCGCTCGCGGTCGTCCTCGTCGCCGCCCCGGTAGGCGTTGTCGATGAAGCCGTCCTGCTCGCGCCACTCCCCGGCGATGCCGGCGTACAGGGTATCCGCCACCAGCGCCTGGCTCTGGTCGAAGCGCAACGAGCGCTTGTCGCGGCTGCCCAGGGTGGCATCGACCAGGGCATAGGGTTCGTCGCCGGGCTGGCGGGTATGGATGCTCATCACCCCGGCCTCGGCGTTGCGTCCGTACAGCGTGGATTGCGGACCACGGAGAATTTCCACCCGTTCCACGCCCAGCAGGTTGTTGTCGAAGCCCTGCCCCATCAGGGTCGGCACGCCATCCACCAGCATCAGCATCGACGAGGAAAAGGCCGTGGCGCTGGAGGTCAGGCCGCGCATCACCGGCACGTTGGTGCCGGACTGGCCGAACGGCTGGAAACCGAAACTCGGCGTGCGCCGGGCCAGGGCCTCCAGGTCTTCCACCCCGGCATCGCGCAGATCCTCGCCCTGCAACACCGAGAGGCTGGCCGACACTTCCTCCTGGCGCTGTTCGATCTTGTTGGCGGTCACGGTCATGGCCGGCAGCTCCTGCTGCGTTTCGGCCACCCCCAGCGCCGGCACCAGCACGCCCCCCAGCAGACCAAGCCCCATGCGGACACTTTTATTCATCTCTCCCCCGAGTAAAACAAAAGCAAACGGAGTCACAGAAGCACCCACAAACAAGGCATCTGTCACAAAGTTCGTGCTATTGACGTCACCGGAATCTTAGAGATAAATAAGAATGCGTATCATCTAGATTTGTATGATTTCAGGATTTTCCCGTATCGAAACTGGAGAAGGACACCTCATGGCTGCTTTTCAAAGGATTTCCCAGCCATACCGGTTAGCGATGACCCAGGCGCGCGTTACCCGCCGGGAAACCTCCGGCTGGGAGCGTCACCAGCTTCCGGAAGAGTTGGGCGAGTGCTATTCGGAACGTTTCGCTCTGGATAACGACCTGATGGTGGTGCGCTCGCGTTATCACCCCACCCACGACCTGATCGAAGAAACCATCAACCCCCACGGCCGCCCCATGCTGGTCATCACCTTCGGTCTGCAAGGGCATTCCGGCTACAAGGGCTGCAACGGCGATGCCCTGTGCTTCCGCGCCGGCTACACCACTGTCACCACCTTCCAGAGCAGCCACGGCGAGCGCTGCTACGATGCCGGCGCGACGGTCTCCCAACTGCGCCTGCTGGTGGGCGAAAACACCCTGCGCAAGTACGTGGGTACGGAACGGGCCGACGGCCTGCTGGGCAGCGGCAACATCCGCCAGTTGGCGTTCCGCAAGTCGTCCGGCGCCAGCAACGCCCATGCCGGCGCGCTGACCCGCTACCTCAGCGACCCGCAGAGCGCGGCTCCGCTGGATATGCATATCCATGCCCTCAGCCTGCTCGCCGAGCAGCTCCACCTGCTCAGCCCGCCGGCACCGGAGACGCTGCAGTTCAGCCCCCGCGACGTGGAGAAACTGGAGCGTGCCCGCGATCTGATGATCGAGAAGATGGACCAGCCGCTGACCATTCCCTACCTGTGCGCGGCGGTGGGGCTGAACGAATTCAAGCTCAAGGAGGGCTTCCACTACCGCTTCAACACCACGCCGCACCGCATGCTCCACGAGCTGCGCATGCGCAAGGCCTATGCCCTGCTGGAAAGCGGCTGCCAGGTGGCCCAGGCGGCCTATCAGGTGGGATATCGCTACCCGAACAACTTCAGCGCGGCGTTTTCCGCCTTCTTTGGCAAGGCGCCGAAATCCGTGTTCGGCAAGCGGCGGCGGGAGACGAGCAGCGTCTAGGCAAGGCCCTCCCCCTCTCCCGCCTGTGGGAGAGGGGAAGCCAGGTCAGGCGAGCGTTTCGTCCAGTACCAGCACCACCTTGCCGGCGATCCGGTTGCTCGCCAGGGCGTCGAAGGCGGCGTCGGCGTCCTTCGCCGGGAAGCGCTTCTCCAGCCGCGGTTGCAGGCGGCCTTCGTCGAACAGCGGCCAGACGTTGCGGCGCAGCTCGCCGATCAGCTCGGCCTTGTACTGATCGTCGCGGTTGCGCAGGGTCGAGCCGATCAACTGGACGCGCTTGCCGAGCAGCAAGGCCAGGTCCAGCTCCGCCTTGCGCCCGCCCATCAGGCCGATGTTCACCCAGCGGCCGTCGCGGGCCAGCAGGTCGAGATTGAGGGCCGCGTAGTTGCCGCCGACCGGGTCGAGGATCATGTCGAACGGGCCGAAATCGCGCAGATCGTCGAGATTTTCATCGCGCAACGCGCCGCCCTGGGCACCCAGGGACTCGCAGTAGGCCAGCCGCTCGGCCGACCCGACGCTGACCCAACAGGGATTGCCGAACGCCTTGCACAACTGGATTGCCGCCGATCCCACACCGCTGGCACCGGCATGCAGCAGGACCTTTTCGCCCGGTTGCAGCGCGCCGAGGCGGAACAGGTTGAGCCAGGCCGTGGCATAAACCTCCGGCAGGGCCGCCGCTTCGGCCAGCGACAGGCGCTCCGGCACCGGCAGCACGTGACGGGCATCGACCACCACGTCCTCCGCCATGCCGCCGCCGGCGAGCAGCGCACAGACCCGGTCGCCGACCTGCCAGGCACTGCCCGGCCCCACTTCGGCGATCACCCCGGCGCATTCCAGGCCGAGGGTATCGCTCGCCCCGGGCGGCGGCGGATAGAGCCCCGCCTTCTGCAACAGATCGGCCCGATTCAGCCCGGCGGCGGCTACCTTGATGCAGACCTGGCCCACATCGCAGAGCGGAACCGGTCGATCCATCCACTCCAAGCGTCCTTCCACACCTTGCAATGCCTTCACGCTGCCTCCATAGTGAGTTCTGACCAGCCCAGCGCTAACAGACTGTGTGAACCATGACGGACTGCACGCGTGACGCGGCGTCGAACCAGGCTCGCAAACTCCGCTTTCCCGCCGGTTCCCAGCTTCGTCCCACCCTTGCCCCGCACGCCTTCGCACAGCCCGCCAAGTCGGGCTTTCGCGTTATGCCGCCTCGTTCCAGACGGAACCGGGCGCCCTTATAGACGGCCTAATATGCGTCATCACTTGCCCGCACGTCGAATCAGTATGAAACGCCTCCTGCCCAGCACCGCCCTTGCCTTCATCCTTGGCTTCAGCGCCATGCCGCTGTTCGCCAAGACCACCGCCGGCCCCGATGGCTGGGATGCGTTGCAGCCCGACCGTGAGCAGGTGATCGCCAGTCTCAACGTGGTGGAACTGCTCAAGCGCCATCACTACAACAAGCCGCCGCTGAACGACGAGCGTTCGGAAAAGATCTACCAGGGTTACCTGAAGATGCTCGATCCGTCGCGCAGCTATTTCACCGCCGCCGACATCGCCGAGTTCGACAAATGGCGGACCCAGTTCGACGACTTCCTCAAGAGCGGCAATCTCGAACCGGGCTTCACCATCTACAAGCGCCACCTCGATCGCCTCAAGGAGCGCCTCGACTATGCACTGGCCCTGCTCGACAAGGGCGTCGACAGCTTCGACTTCAGCGTCGATGAAACGCTCCTGGTCGACCGCAAGGACGCCCCCTGGGCGAAAGACAAGGCCGAGCTGGACGACCTCTGGCGCAAGCGCGTGAAAGACGAAGTGCTGCGCATGAAGATCGCCGGCAAGGACCCGAAGAACATCCAGGAACTGCTGACCAAGCGCTACAAGAACCAGCGCGCGCGCCTGGAGCAGACCCGCGGCGAAGATGTCTTCCAGAGCTACATCAACGCCTTCGCCCAGTCCTACGACCCGCACACCAACTACCTGTCGCCGGACAACGCGGAAAACTTCGATATCAACATGAGCCTGTCGCTGGAAGGCATCGGCGCGGTGCTGCAGAGCGACAACGAGCACGTCAAGGTGGTCCGCCTGGTGCCGGCCGGCCCGGCCGAGAAGAGCAAGCAGATCGCTCCCGCCGACAAGATCATCGGCGTTGCCCAGGGCAACGGCGAAATGGTCGACGTGATCGGCTGGCGCCTGGACGAAGTGGTCAAGCTGATCCGCGGGCCGAAAGGCTCGGTGGTGCGCCTGGAAGTGATCCCGGCGAGCAACGCGCCGAACGATCCGACCAGCAAGGTGGTGTCCATCACCCGCGAAGCGGTGAAGCTGGAAGAGCAGGCGGCGAAGAAGTCCGTCCTCAAGCTGGAGCATGACGGCCGCGAGTACAAGCTGGGCGTCATCGACGTGCCGGCCTTCTACCTGGACTTCAAGGCCTTCCGCGCCGGCAACCCGGACTACAAGAGCACCACCCGCGACGTCAAACGCCTGATCACCGAACTGCAGAAGGACAAGGTCGACGGCATCGTCATCGACCTGCGCAACAACGGCGGCGGTTCCCTGCAGGAAGCCACCGAGCTGACCAGCCTGTTCATCGAACAGGGCCCGACCGTACTGGTGCGCAACAGCGACGGCCGCGTCGACGTGCTCGCCGACGAGAACAGCGGCGCCTTCTACACCGGCCCGCTGGCCGTGCTGGTCAACCGCCTGTCGGCCTCCGCCTCGGAAATCTTCGCCGGTGCCATGCAGGACTACCACCGCGCGCTGATCCTTGGCGGACAGACCTTCGGCAAGGGCACGGTGCAGACCATCCAGCCGCTCAACCACGGCGAGTTGAAGCTGACCCTGGCCAAGTTCTACCGCGTGTCCGGGCAGAGCACCCAGCACCAGGGTGTGATTCCCGACATCACCTACCCGGACGTGGTGGATACCAAGGAAATTGGCGAAAGCGCCCTCCCCGAGGCCATGCCCTGGGACAGCATCCGCCCGGCGATCCGCCCGGAAATGGACCCGTTCAAGCCGTTCCTGACCGAGCTCAAGGCCCGTCATGACGCCCGCACGGCGAACGATCCCGACTTCGTCTTCACCCGCAAGCGCCTGGCCCTGGCCCAGCAGCTGATGCAGGAAACCACCGTCAGCCTTAACGAAAGCAAGCGCCGCGCCCAGCAGACGGACATCGAGGCCCAGCAACTGGCCATCGAGAACGCCCGGCGCAAGGCCAAGGGCGAAGAGCCGCTGAAGGAGCTGAAACAGGAAGACGAGGAAGCGCTGCCGCTGGACGACGAGAAAACCAAACCGGAAGACGATGCCTATCTCTCCGAGAGCGGTCGCATCCTGCTGGATTACCTGGGCCTCAGTGCCACGGTGGCCAAGCACTGAAAACCGGCGCCCGGGCAGCGGGCGCGCGGTGAAGCAATTGTCATAAAAGGGTCACGCGTTTGTCGTGAAATGCAGAGGCCGGCACCAATGCCGGCCTTTTGCCATCCGGCCTACGAGACCTGCCATGACCGTCACCGAGCAGTTGAGCGCACTGGCCCAGATCCTCGCTCACGGCGACCTGAACAGCCTGTTCCAACCCATCGTGTCGCTATCCGAGCGACGTATCCTGGGCTATGAGGCCCTGACCCGCGGCCCGTCCAACAGTTCGCTGCACTCCCCCGTCACCCTGTTCGCCGTGGCCCGTCATGCCGGCCGTCTCAACGAACTTGAAATCGCGTGCCGGCGCCGCGCCTGCACCCGCTTCCACGAACTCAAGCTGAACGGCAGCCTGTTCCTCAACGTATCCCCGGAATCGCTGCTCGATCCATCCCACCAGCCCGGCCGCACCCTGCAACTGCTGGAAGCCTTCGGCATCCCGCCGAGCCAGGTGGTGATCGAGCTGACCGAGCAGACCCCCACCGAAGATTTCGGCCTGCTCGACACCGCCCTGCACCATTACCGCGCCATGGGCTTTTCCATCGCCCTCGACGACCTCGGCGCCGGCTACTCCAGCCTGCGCCTGTGGTCCGAACTGCGCCCGGACTATGTGAAGATCGACCGCCACTTCATCGACGGTATCCACCAGGACGCGGTGAAGCGCGAATTCGTCGGCTCCATCCTGCAGATGGCCAAGGCCTCCCGCGCCCAGGTCATCGCCGAGGGCATCGAACTGCCGGAAGAACTGGCCGTGCTCGCCGAGATGGGGGTCGACCTGGTGCAGGGCTACCTGCTCGGCCGTCCCCAGGACCAGCCGCCACGGGACGCCCGCGGCCTGCTGCCACGCTTGGATGCCTCGGCGGCATCGCTGGCCGAGGAAGGCACCGATCTCTCCGCACTGCTCATCGACCAGCCGGCGATGGCCGACAACGCCCTGGTGGGCGACGTGCTGGATGCCTTCCGTAGTCAGCCGAACCTGAACTCCCTGGCAATCCTCGACGCCCACCGCCAGCCTGTCGGTATCGTGCATCGCCATTCGTTGTCGGATGCGCTGCTCAAGCCCTTCGCCACCGAGCTGTACGCGCGCAAGCCGATCAGCCGGCTGATGAGCGAGGACTTTCTTGCCGTCGAGTTGGGGCAATCGTTGCAACAGGTCAGCCGCCTGCTCACCAGCCGGGCCCGCCAGCGCATCGAGGAAGATTTCATCATCACCCTCGATGGCCGCTACCAGGGCCTGGGCCGGGTCATCGACGTGCTCAAGCTGATCACCGAACTGAAGATTCAGCAGGCCCGGCACGCCAACCCGTTGACCCTGCTGCCGGGCAACGTGCCCATTCAGCAATGCCTGCAACGCCTGCTCCAGCAAGGCCGCGAAGCGGTGGTCTGCTACGTGGACATCGACAGCTTCAAACCCTTCAACGACCTCTACGGCTATGCCAAGGGCGACGAAGTGCTGCTCTGCCTGGCGCAATGCCTGAGCGAGCGGGTCGATCCGACGCGGGATTTCGTCGGCCATATCGGCGGCGACGACTTCATGCTGGTGCTCGGCTCGGAAGACTGGCGTCCGCGCCTCAATCAGCTCCTGGAGGATTTCCAGGGGCAGTGCCGGCGCTTCTACCGTGCCGATCACTTGCAGGCCGGCTGTTTCGTCAGTCATAACCGCCTGGGGGTGCGCGAGGAATTTCCGCTGTTGTCGCTGTCCCTGGGCGTGGTGCGGCTTCGTTCCGAAGCGTCCACCAACCTCGACGCCAGCCAACTGGCCAGTCTGGCCTCGGAAGCCAAGCGCCAGGCCAAGGCGGTGCCCGGCTATAGCCTGCACATCATCGATACGCAACAGTGGGTGGGGTGAACGGCTACGGCATCAGAGCCCAAGCTGGCTGGCACGTTGACTCAATTGTTCGGCCTTTAGCGGATCGGCTGCCAAGCCGTGTCCACCGTCGCGGTATAGATCGGCGAGCTTGCGCGCCGCCAGCGGATGGCCGGCTTCGGTGGCGAGGGTCCACCAGCGTGCGGCCTCCACGCCATCCGGGGCTTTGCGTGCATCGCCATTGAGGCTGGCGACGCCGAGCTGGTAGGCCGACTTGGCGTCCCCCGCCTGGGCCGCCAGTCGCAGCAGACGCAAGCCTTCGTCCCTTGCGCCCAGCCCTTGGCCACGGAACAACAGCAAGTGCCCGTAGAAACTCTGGGCTGGGACATGCCCCAGGTTGGCCATGCGCGCGAACTGGCCTTCCATCCAGCGCCAGACGCGCGGCTGCTCCATCAGCCTCCGCCAGTGGAACAGGCGGCGGGCCACCGTGTAACCCAGTCGTGCACGCAAACGCCACCAGAGCATTCAGGGCTCCTCGGGGTAGTCGAACTCGAATACACGCGCCACTTCGGCCGCATGCCAGGACGCCGCCGCCACGCCATCCGACGGGCCGGCGAAGCGCCCGATGCGTGCCACGCAATCGAAGAAGCCGGTACGCGGCAGGCGACTCGCCCCCTGGCTGATCACCAGCGAGCTGCGCAACGGCCGCTCGGCACGCGCATCCAGTACGGCCAGATGCTCCAGCGCGGCAGTGAGTGTCTGCATGGCCGGCGGCGGCAACTGCAAGCGCTCGATCAGGGCGCGGTAGGTGAGCAGATGGCGCTGGCGGCGTGCATCGTCCAGTTCGTTGAGAAGCGCCTGCCAATGCAGGCGACTGATACGCACACTCAAGACGGAGACTCCCAGCCTGCTACACCCAGCGCCCGCGCCAAGGCACGGCGGATGGCCATGTCGGGCTGGCGCTCGCCTTTCTCGATCAGATCCAGATAGTGGGGGCTGACGCCGACCGCCTGAGCCAACTGTTGAACGGTCATCCCCCGGGCTTCGCGCAACGCCGCGAGGCGCTCCAGGCCGGTGGGTTCCGCTGACTCATCCGGAGAGACTTGCCCGCTTCGTCCGGCGGCCTTCAGCAAAGCCTGATACTCGGACCAGGGCAGGACGGCGTACTCCGCCTCGCCGTCACGCATGATCACTTGCACACTCATCACGCTCTCCATGGAAAAAGAAGTGCTCGCAACCTCGGCACTTTCCGTGCAGGGCGTCATCTTAACAGGCCATACCGAACGAAGGGCGCTCGGAGCGGCACGCATTTTCCCGACGGTTCCGCGGATACGATGGAATGCGCTTCGCTCGTTACTCCTGACGGCCCGGAGCCGGCAGCAAAGGCGGCGCGACCCGCTCCGCCGGCTGGGCGAAATGCCAGGCCCGGAACGCGTCCAGTTCGGTCCGCCAGGTGCGCAACACCCAGGCCAGGACCGCCAGGTCGTCGATCAGGCCGATTGCCAGGAGCCAGTCCGGAATCGCATCCATCGGCGAGAGGAAATATGCCAGCGCCGCCACCGAAGCCACCAGTGCCTGGGAGCCGATGGCCCGGTACTCGCCGCGCCACCAGGCGAGGCACAGTGCCTGCAACAGACGCAGATCGTCCTTGACGCCCCCCAGCCGGCGTCCTTCACGGCCACCCTTTTTTGCCACCGCGAGCAACAACTTCGGCAAGCGCCCCCGCACCAGCAGACGCTCGGCCACGGGCAGGTAACGTGCAAAATTCCACGGTGCTTTCACCCTTCCTCCTCCACAGCCCGCAAGCTTGGCGGGCTCGTCCCGGTTATCCACCAAAGCTGTGGATAACCTTGTGAACAGATCTGTGAGCAGCTTACCAAAGGCCCGGTTCACGGGGCCTGGCCACGGATCGGATAAAATTTATCCAGCCAGAAAAGTTGAATAAAAACAGCAACTTAAAAATCGACCCAAACTTACGTTCGGTCACCTTGAAGATCAGAAATAAAAACCGCCGTCAATGTGCATAACCGTAACATCGGAACAGGGCGACATATCCATTGAGACTCGCCGGTCAGCTACCGGGTTCGTCTTTTGAAGGCCGGAAACGACAACGCCCCGTCGAAACGGGGCGCTGTGTGAAACGGGTACGTCTTACTGCTGAGGCTGTTCGGCCGGCTCGGTCTGCTCAGGTGCTTCGCCCTGGCCCTGACCCTTGATGCCGAGGAGTTCCAGTTCGAACACCAGCACCGAATTGGCCGGGATCATCGGCGACGGGCTCTGCGCACCGTAGGCCAACTCGCTGGGGATGAACAGCTTGTATTTCTCGCCGACATGCATCAGCTGCAGGCCTTCCACCCAACCGGGGATCACGCCATTGACCGGCAGGTCGATGGGGCTGCCACGCTCGATGGAGCTGTCGAAGACGCTGCCGTCCACCAGGCTGCCCTGGTAGTGCACGGTGACCACGTCAGTGGGCTTGGGCTGCGCGCCGTCGGTCTTCTTCAGCACTTCGTACTGGAGGCCGGAAGCGGTGGTGGTCACGCCTTCGCGCTTACCGTTCTCTTCCAGGAACTGCTTGCCCTTCTTGGCGTTCTCGTCGCTGATCGCCGCCATGCGCTCTTCGGCACGCTTCTGCAGGAAGGCGAAGGCTTCCATCAGCTCTTCGTCCTTCAGGCGCTGCTCTTTCTTGCCGATGGCGTCTTCGATGCCTTGGGCGACCGCTTTCGAATCGAGGTCGTCCATGCCTTCCTGGGCCAGGCTCTTGCCCATGTTCAGGCCGATGCCGTAGGAGGCTTTCTGGGCCGGAGTCTTCAGTTCAACGCTGGTCTGCGAATCGCAGCCCGCGAGAACCAGGCCTACCAGGGCCATCGCTGCGGCCAACCGATGTTGTCTCATGCTGTTTCCTTGTTCGTGCGCCAGAGGCAGTCGAGTGAAAGGGCGAGCTTAGCAGGCCGCCATCATGACTGGCTACGGGGATACGAACGGGAAAACCACGATAAGTTCAGGTGTTCAAAAGGAATTTTAAGAAATGAAGCGAGGTGTCACAGGAGGGGAAAAGCGAGGAGGGAAAAAGTGGCGCAGCGGACGGGACTCGAACCCGCGACCCCCGGCGTGACAGGCCGGTATTCTAACCGACTGAACTACCGCTGCGCGTAACCCCGAGATTGGTGGGTGGTGACGGGATCGAACCGCCGACCCTCTGCTTGTAAGGCAGATGCTCTCCCAGCTGAGCTAACCACCCTTCGCTCTCGAAGTGGTGCGCATTCTAGAGAGGCATTCCGACCTTGGCAAGCCCCCGATGAAAAAAATTTTCAAAACTTCCAAAGAGTTAGAGAGGCCCTTCTCTATTTGCCGGGCGGCACCCGATTAATTGCGCCCGCCGCTTCGCCCAGGGTTGGCCTGGAGCGCCGGGGGGAGAATAATGCGCGCTTTCGCTTTGCGTAATGGAGAGTTCCCCCCTCATGTGGTTCCGCAACCTGCTCGTCTACCGCCTCACCCAGGACATCCCCTTCGATGCCGAAGCGCTGGAAGCGCAACTGGCCGCCAAGCCGGCCCGCCCCTGCGCCAGCCAGGAACTGACCACCTATGGCTTCATGGCGCCGTTCGGCAAGGGCGAAGACGCTCCGCTGGTGCACGTCAGCCAGGACTTCCTGCTGATTGCCGCGCGCAAGGAAGAACGCATCCTGCCCGGCAGCGTGGTGCGCGATGCCCTGAAGGAGAAGGTCGACGAGATCGAGGCCGAGCAGATGCGCAAGGTCTATAAGAAGGAGCGCGACCAGCTCAAGGACGAGATCATCCAGACCTTCCTGCCGCGCGCCTTCATCCGTCGCTCGGCGACCTTCGCCGCGATCGCCCCCAAGCTGGGCCTGATCCTGGTCGACTCCGCCAGCCCGAAGCGCGCCGAAGACCTGCTCTCCACCCTGCGCGAAGCCATCGGCTCGCTGCCGGTGCGTCCGCTCAGCGTCAAGGTCGCGCCCACCGCCACCCTCACCGACTGGGTGAAGTCGCAACAGGCCGCGGAAGGCTTCTTCGTCCTCGACGAATGCGAACTGCGCGACACCCATGAAGACGGCGGCGTGGTGCGCTGCAAGCGCCAGGACCTGACCAGCGAGGAAATCCAGCTGCACCTGAGCACCGGCAAGCTGGTCACCCAGTTGTCCCTGGCCTGGCAGGACAAGCTGTCCTTCGTGCTGGACGACAAGCTGGCGATCAAGCGCCTGCGCTTCGAAGACCTGTTGCAGGACCAGGCCGAGCAGGACGGTGGCGACGATGCTCTCGGCCAGCTGGATGCCAGTTTCACCCTGATGATGCTGACTTTCTCCGAATTCCTCCCGGCGCTGTTCGAAGCCCTGGGTGGCGAGGAGATTCCGCAGGGTATTTGATGCCCATGGCGGTATGCGGGCGCCAGCCATCCCGCATACCGCCAACCTGATCGCATAACGACAAGGATCTGCCCATGCGTGCGCTTGCTGCTTTCAGCCGCTTCGTCGGCAATACCTTCGCCCTCTGGGTGCTGTTGTTCGCCGTGCTGGCGTTCTTCCAGCCGGCCTGGTTCCTGCCGGCCACCGCCTGGATCGTGCCGCTGCTGGGGCTGATCATGTTCGGCATGGGCCTGACCCTGAAGACCGAGGACTTCCGCGAGGTGGTGCGCCGTCCGCTGTGGGTGCTGCTCGGTGTCGCCGCGCAGTTCCTGATCATGCCGGGCCTCGCCTGGCTGCTCTGCCAGGTGCTCGGGTTGCCGCCGGAAATCGCCGTCGGCGTGATCCTGGTCGGCTGCTGCCCGGGCGGCACCGCATCCAACGTCATCACCTGGTTCTCACGCGGCGACGTCGCGTTGTCGGTATCGATCACCGCCGTCACCACCCTGCTCGCGCCACTGGTGACCCCGGCGCTGATTTGGCTGCTGGCCTCCGCCTGGTTGCCGGTGAAGTTCGGCGCTCTGTTCATGTCCATCCTGCAGATCGTACTGCTACCCATCGTCCTCGGTCTGATCGCCCAGCGCCTGCTCGGGAAACGGGTGCATCACGTGGTGGACGTGCTGCCGCTGGTTTCGGTGGTCAGCATCGTGATCATCGTCGCCGCCGTGGTGGCGGCCAGCCAGGCGAAGATCGCCGAATCCGGGCTGCTGATCATGGCCGTGGTGGTGTTGCACAACAGCCTGGGGCTGGGCCTGGGCTATCTGATCGGCCATCTCTTCGGCTTGCCGCTGGCACAGCGCAAGACACTGTCCATCGAGGTCGGCATGCAGAACTCCGGCCTGGGCGCCGCCCTCGCCAGCGCGCATTTCTCGCCACTGGCGGCAGTGCCCAGCGCCCTGTTCAGCGTCTGGCACAACCTCTCCGGCGCCCTGCTGGCGACCATCTATCGTCGCATCGGTCAGGATTCCGAAAAAATCCCGAAATGATTCAGGTGGTTCCGTCGATCCGGGGTAGCTTGCCCCGGCGTTGGACCTGTGCAAAATGACGGCATGTGAGGACGACCTCACCACGCCTGATGTGTGACCACCCGGGGACGGCCCCTTCCTCATGACCGTTACCCGAGGAGGTCGTCCATGTCCTGGTTCATTCTGTTTTTCGCCGGTCTGTTCGAAGTCGGTTGGGCCGTCGGCCTGAAATACACCGACGGCTTCAGCCGCCCCCTCCCCACCCTGCTCACCGTAGGCGCCATCCTGGCGAGCTTGGGCCTGCTCGGCCTGGCCATGAAGGAATTGCCCCTGGGTACCGCCTATGCAATCTGGACCGGCATCGGCGCGGTGGGCACCGTGATTGCCGGTGTGATCCTCTTCGGCGAATCGCTGGCCCCGTTGCGGCTGGCCAGCGTGGCGCTGATCGCCTGCGGCCTGGTGGGGCTCAAGTTGAGCCATTGAGCGGAACGCAGTTGGGCGAAGGAACTCTATTAGCGGTACGTAAAAACCTGTAGGAGCGAGCTCTGCTCGCGAAACGCAACACAAGCGCTTCGCCAGCAGAGCTGGCTCCTACAAAAGCACGCGACCGTAGGGGCGATTTATTCGCCCCACGGAACCTCGCAAGGCGAATGAATTCGCCCCTACGAAGAGCAGGGTGCACCTGTGGTAGGGAAATTCCACGCAGGCACGCTCGCTTCTCCCGCACCCACCAGACGGATGGGAACCCGGCAACGGAACCGAGCCCAGCAACCAAAGTCAACTCGGTGATCGCAAGGACTTCACCCCATGCGCATCCCCACGCGGAAGCCGCGCCGTGTCCGCTCCGAAGACACTCGCGGCCATACGCCGCAAGGATGGAACCCATGCGTACGCTGCTGACCGCCGCCCTCCCCCTGGCGGCATTTGCCCTTGGCGCCTCACCGTCTTTCGCCAACCAGGAACTCGAAGTCACCACCACCGCCGACAGCCTCGACGGCCTCTGCAATATCCACTGCTCATTGCGCGATGCGATACAAGTCGCCAACGAACGCCCCGGAGAGGATCTGATCCGGTTGCCCGAGGGCGACTACCAGATAGCGATCCAGGACCCGGACGGGACTGAAGAAGACGATAACCAGAGTGGTGACCTGGATATCACCGACGCCCTGACCATCAGGGGATTCGGTAGTGCCAGCCGTATTCTTGGCGGGGGTTTCAGCCGGCTGATCGAAGTTCAGGCCGGGGCCCATGTGAAACTGATGTACCTGACCTTGGAACGCGGACACGCCAAGGACGCCGGCGGCGGCGTGGAAAACCATGGACACCTGTTATTGCGCCGAGTTCGCATATACGACAACCATGCAACTCCGCCTGAATCCGTAGATCCAGACCCAGTGATCGAACATGGCCGAGGAGGCGGAATCGCCAACTACGGTGAACTGGAAATCTACCTCTCTCTGTTCAGCCGAAATGGTTCCGCAGGTAATGTTTCGGATGATGGCGAAAACGGCCGGGGTGGTGCGATATTCAATCGCGGAAACCTGTACGTACGGGAAAGCGAGTTCAGTCAGAACGGGTCCGGTACCGGTGGAGGCATCTACAACGAAGGCAAGGCGGATATTTCACGCTCGTTGTTCCTCCAAAGCTCCAGCGGCGAATTTTCCGGAGGCCTGGCCATCGGTAACGCCGCAGGAGGCGACCTGCTGCTGACCAACAGCACCATCAGCGGTCATCGCGGAAGTGTCTTGTATAACGAAGGCCTCTCCCCGGAACAGGTGGGCAAGGTACGTCTGGTCAACGTCACCATCGCCAACAACCAGGGGATTGGCTTGTTCAATCGCGGTGAGGCCACAGTCCGCAACAGCCTCTTTGTCGGCAACAGCGATCCCTACAATGACTGGGCCCCCTATAACTGCGTCAACTATGGAAAGTTCTATCGCTACAGCGCCTCTGGCCTGATGCTGGAGATCGGCGACCGTACCTGCTCCGCCGATCTCTACATCGACCCCACGTTGACCTACAGCCAAGTGATCGAACCTCTGGCCGACAATGGCGGCGCCACGCGCACCCATGCGCTGCGCCCCGGTAGCCTGGCGATCGATGCGGGAATCGGTAGTTGTACCCGACACGACCAGAGGCGCATGCCGCGTCCAGAGGATGGCGACGGTGACGGCGTGGCCCTCTGCGACCTGGGTGCCTACGAACGGGCCGTTCCTTGAGACCCATGAGGACGGTGCGAGGGCCTCCTCGCACCGTATTCAGCCTTTACCGCACCGCCCCACGCAATTCGCTCACCTGGGCCTGGAGCGTCTGCCGGTCGGCGTTTTCCGGCGCCAGGGCCGGGCCGGCGACCAGGGTGATGCGTGACCAGAAGCGTTTGAAGAAGCCCTTGCTCGGGTCGCGGCTGAAGAAGCTGCCCCACAACCCCTGCAGTGCCATGGGGATCACCGGCACCGGGTTTTCCGCGAGGATGCGCTCGACGCCGGCCTTGAACTCGTTGATCTCGCCGTCGCCGGTCAGCTTGCCCTCGGGGAAGATGCACACCACTTCGCCGTTCTTCAGATATTCGCCGATCTTCTTGAACGCCGCGTCGTAGATCAGCAGGTCCTCGTTGCGCCCGGCGATGGGCACGGTGCCCGCGGTGCGGAAGATGAAGTTGAGCACCGGCAGGTTGTAGATCTTGTAGTACATGACGAAGCGCACCGGCCGGCGCACCGCGCCGCCGATCAGCAGGGCGTCGACGAAGGAGACGTGGTTGCACACCAGCAGCGCCGGCCCCTCATCCGGGATGGCGTCCAGCCCCTTGTGCTCGACCCGGTACATCGAGTGGCCGAGCAGCCAGACCATGAAGCGCATGCTGAACTCGGGGACGATCTTGAAGATGTAGGCGTTCACCGCGACGTTCATCAGCGACACGGCGAGGAACAACTCGGGGATCGACAGCCCGGCGACGGTCAGGAAGAGGATCGCGACGATGGCCGAGATCACCATCAGCAGCGCGTTGAGGATGTTGTTCGCGGCGATCACCCGTGAGCGCTCGTGCTCGGCGGTACGGGCCTGGATCAGCGCGTACAACGGGACGATGTAGAAGCCGCCGAACATGCCGATGCCCAGCACGCAACCGAGGACGGCCCAGGCCTGGCCGTGGGCGAGCACGCCCAGCCAGTCGTGCGGCTGCGCGGCTTGGGGGAAGCCGCCGGACAGCCACCAGAGCAGGATACCGAACAGGGTCAGGCCGGCGGAGCCGAAGGGCACCAGGCCGATTTCCACCTTGTGCCCGGACAACCGCTCGCAGAGCACAGAGCCCAGCGCGATGCCCACAGAGAACACGGTGAGGATCAGCGTGACCACGCTTTCGTCGCCGTACAGCAGGTCCTTGGAATAGGCCGGGATCTGCGTCAGGTAGACCGCACCGAGGAACCAGAACCAGGAGTTGCCCAGCATCGAGCGCGACACCGAGGGCAATTGCTTGACCAACCCCAGGTGGAGGATGGCCCAGGATTGCCGGAAGATGTTCCAATCCAGCGCCAGCTCCGGCAGCGCTGCGTGGGCACGGGGGATGCCGCGGCTGGCCAGGTAGCCCAGGGCCGCCACCAGGATCACCGAGGTGGCCACGATGCCGGCGTAGCCCTCGAAGGACATCATGATCCCGGCGCCGATGGTGCCGGCGAGGATGGCCAGGAAGGTGCCCATTTCCACCAGGGCGTTGCCGCCGACCAGCTCTTCTTCCTTGAGGTGCTGCGGCAGGATCGAATACTTCACCGGCCCGAACAGCGCCGACTGGGTACCCATGCAGAACAGTACGGCGAGCATCAGCGGCAGGCTGCCCAGCAGCAGCCCGGTCGCGCCGGCGGCCATGATGACGATCTCGGCGAACTTGATCGTGCGGATCAGCGAGTCCTTGGCGTACTTCTCGCCGAACTGCCCGCCGAGGGCGGAGAACAGGAAGAACGGCAGGATGAACAGCAGTGCGCAGAGGTTCACCAGCAGGCTCTTGTCCGCACTGGAACCGAGCTTGTAGAGGATGGCGAGGATCAGCGACTGCTTGAAGATGTTGTCGTTGAAAGCCCCCAACGACTGGGTGAGAAAGAACGGCAGGAAACGCCGTTTGCCGAGCAAAGCGAATTGAGAGGGTGCGCTCATAGTCCCTTACCTGATAGCCCGTGATGGCCTGCCCTATTGGATGGCAGGAAGCCAGCCGGAAGCCACAGGTTTTTACGCGTTTTTTGCGCGGATCGAGACAAGAGGCCGAGCCCCGCGTCTGGCGCGGGGCTCGGAAGGCGTCAGAAGGAGACGCTGGTCTGCAGGTACAGCGTACGCGGCTGCCCGAGGTATTTGCCCCGATTGGTGTCGGTGGAGCGCGTGTAGTACTCGCGGCCGAACAGGTTCTTCACCCCGGCGGCCAGCTTGAGGTTGGCCAGTTGCGGGCCGAAAGCGTACTCGCCACGGGCGTTCCAGTAGCCGAAGCCGGGAATCTCGCCAAGAGAGCCGTCGGCGCTCTCTTCGTCGGTGTTGGCCGCATCGGCGAACTGGCGGGACTGCGCGTAGCCGTCCAGGTTCCAGGTCCAGGGGCCGGTCTCGTAGCGCAGGCCGAGGGTCGCCACTTCGCGGGAGTATAACGGCAGGTCGTTGCCCTCGTTCTCGCCTTCCTCGCGGGTCGCCTTGGTCAGCGCCAGCGAGGCGTAGATCGACAGCCCTTGCAGGCGCGGGTCGAGGCCCGCCAGTTCGTAGCCACCGGCCATTTCCACGCCGCGGTGCAGCGTCTTGCCGGAGTTGACCCAGATATCTCCCGCCGACTGGTATTCGAGCTGGTCGTCGAAGTCGATCTGGAACACCGTCAGCTCGGCATTCCACAGGCCGTCGTCGTAGCGGGTGCCGACCTCGTAGGTATGCGCCTTTTCCGCCTTCAGGCTGGCGTCGCGGGAAAGCTGGTAGTGCTGGATGCTGCCGAACGAGGTGTTGGCGTTGGCGTACAGCTTCCAGGCATCGGACAGGTGGTACATGACGTTCAGCGACGGCAGCGGCTCACGGGAGCGCTGCTGGCTCTTCTCGCCATCCAGGCGGTTGGTCGAGTTGACCCGCACCCGCTCGTAGCGCACGCCGGGAGTGACGGTCCAGTTGCCGATGTCGATGCGGTCGTCGATGTAGAAAGAATGCGCCTCGGTGTCGGCCACGTTATAGATAGCCAGGCGCTTGGGCACGCTGTACGGATCGCCGCCGGTGCCGAAGCCCCTGCGGTCGTAGCGCTTCTCGGTGGAGTCCTCCTCTAGGTAGCGGTAGCCGATGCCCACTTCGTGGCTGCTGTCGCCGGCGTAGAAGATTTGCGAATAGCGCGGCTCGATGCCGAACACCTCGTAGTCGCGCGGCAGTTCGCGCAGCCAGGTCATGCGCTGCGGCGTGTTGTTGGCGAGCATGCCGCTGCGGTAGCTGGTGTTGTAGAAGGCGGTCACCTCGAACTGGCGCTCGGCGTCCGGGGTGCGGGTGTACTTGACCACCGCTTGCTTGCGGTCGCCTTCGAAGCTGTCGTACGGGCGGGTGCTCTGGTACGGGTCGGCGTCGAAATCGGCGGCGCTCAGGCCGCCCGGCATGTCGGCGTCGGCCTGGTAGAACTGCAGGCTGCCGGACAGCTCGTCGATGTCGCTCAGCGCGTACTTGTACTTGAGCATCACGTCGTCGATGCGGGTACCGCTGTGGTCGCGATAGGTATCGCCGCGCACGCCGGAGTACAGCAGGGCCGCGCCCAGGCCGTTGTCGGCGGTACCGCCGAGGAAGGCATTGGTGCGGTTGAGGAAACCGCCCTGGGCCGGTGCCGATTCGGTCTGGTAGCTGATTTCCCGCACCAGTTCCTCGGGAATTCCGCGGGTGACGAAGTTAATGATGCCGCCGACGTTCTGCGGGCCGTAACGCACCGCGCCGCCGCCGCGCACCACGTCGATGGACTCGATGTTGCCCAGGCTGGTGGGCGCCAGTGACAGTTGCGGCTGGCCGTAGGGCGCGATGGCCAGGGGAATGCCGTCCTGCAGGATAGTGGCGCGCGGCGACAGGCGGGAAGTCAGGCCGCGGCTGCCGACGTTCAGGGAGATGTCGCTGCCGCCCGTGCCGTTGCTGTCCTGCACCTGCAGGCCGGGGACCCGGCGCAGCACGTCGCGCACGTTGCTGGCGCCGCTCTCCTCGATCTGCTGGCGGCGCACCACGGTCCGCGCGCCGGGGTGGTTCTTCACGTCCTGCTCGGACGCCTCGCCGAGCCAGTCGCCGACCACCGTGGTCTCGCCGAGATCATGGGTCTCGGCGGCGATCAGAGGCAAAGCAGAAAAAGCCAGGGCAACGCCAAGGGCCAGGCGCGAAGGCATGCAGACAGACGACATCACTTGTCTCCCCCAGAGAAAAGAACAGAAACGGACCTGTCCGAGCGGACAGGTCCCAAAGGTTGGGGCGGGACTATATGTGAATTTGTATCGACTGTTAATAAGAATGCTTACAATTTCTTGACAAAAATCGCCTTGGGTTTCAAAGGCTCTGTTTGCGGCTTGGGATGGATTACGCCAGTACAACCTTTGCTGTCGTGCATGGCCAACCCTCTCCCCCGGCCCCTCTCCCGTAAACGGGAGAGGGGGAGATTTCGTGGTGCCCGGCGTAACGAAGTGAGCCGACGCTTTGTCATTGCCAAGACTGGTGGAAGAGGTGCGGCTAACTCGGATGCCCCGTCAGAAGGCCGAGCGGAATCGTCGTGTAGGGGGACGAGCGGCATGGATGCCGCGAGAGGCGCGATTGGCCAGGGATGGCCCTTCGTGCGGGGCCGCCGAGGTCGGCCCCCGGAACGGCGATGGAGCGAGGGAACCCCGGCGAAGCCGGGCGGGGACGCCCAGTTCGGATGTCGGGGCAAGCCCTCTTGGTTACCTTCTGGGGCGACTGCCAGAAGTAACTCGCCGGGGGGCGAAACAAGAAGTTTTCTGCTGAACTCAGTAATCGGTTTGGCTCAGAACCTCCTAACAACACTTAACGCAGACAAGAGCCTTCAAACGACGACCGGCCTCCGTTTTCCCACCGGCTTATTGATCCAGGACAGCATTCGCCCCGGCCCCAATCGTCACACTGCCAGCCTGAAAAAGGGGCGCCCAGATGCCTCATTCATCCATGCCTGCTGGAGAACCTACCCATGAAGCTGTTCTATCCGCTGATCTGGGGTTGCGTGCTGGCTTCCGTGCTGTCGCTGGCCAGTGGCGTCGCGCTGTCGCTGACCACCGCCCCGAGCGCCACCCCGGCCGCAGGCCAGACGAGCGCCGTCCGCTAACCCCGTATCCGGTCCATCATCGTTTTTCCGGCCGCGGCTTGCCCGCGGCCCAGTCATTTCCAGGAACACCCCATGGGCCCACATCGCGTTCACCACCAGATCCTACGCAGCCATCACCTTTTCGAGCCGCTGAGCGACGACCAGCTCAAGGAACTGCTCGCCGCCAGCCAACTGCTCAACCTCGAGAAGGGCGACACCCTGTTCAACCAGGGCGACAAGGCGACCGCGTTCTACTTCGTCATCTCAGGCTGCGTGAAAATCTTCCGCCTGACGCCGGACGGCCAGGAGAAGATTTTCGAGATCATCGGCGACCGCCAGACCTTCGCCGAAGCCATGATGCTCATGGACACGCCCAACTATGTGGCCTCCGCCCAGGCCGTGGGGCCGACCCAGCTCTACCGCTTCTCCAACGCCGCCTACATGCGCCTGTTGCAGGTCAACCAGCAACTGACCTTCGCCCTGCTCGGCAAGCTCTGTGTGCGCCTGCACCAGCGCCTGAACGAGATCGAGACGCTGTCGCTGAAGAACGCCACCCACCGGGTGATCCGCTACTTCCTCAGCCAGATGGCGCAGCTTCCCGAGGACGAGGACCGCATCGAGCTGCCGGTGGCCAAGCAACTGGTGGCCGGGCACCTGGGCATCCAGCCGGAGACCTTCTCGCGGATCATCCGCCGCCTGAGCGACGAGGGCATCATCGACCTCGACGGCCGGCAAATTCGTATCCTCGACCGCCAGCGCCTGGAACAATTCGAGTGAGGCTTGATCGCCATCAAGCGTGAACGCGCGCATGGCATGCCAGTCTTCGCCCCCCGGAGGTGACCCATGGCGAACTGTCTGTACTGCGGAGAAGAGCACCCGGCCGGCACCGTCGCGTGCCGGCGCTGCGGCATGCCGTTGCCGGTGCGGGCCGATGGCGCGGCGGCGCGCCGGCAGCGGCGTTTCCTCTGGTTCTGCATCGGTCTGGCGCTGTTCTGCGCGGCGATGATCGTCTGGCTGCCGCGCAGCCTGTCCTGACCCGCCCCCTCGCCATCAGCGCTGAGTCAACTGTCGGTACAACTGCGGCAGTCGCAGCGGCAACTGCCGGGGTTGGCGGATCAACGTGTAACCGTTGGCGCCGAACATGTACGGCAGGTAGTCGCCGGCCTCCTGATCGATGGTGATGCAGAACGGCAGGATGCCCTGGCGGCGCGCCTCCATCACCGCCTCGCGGGTGTCCTCCACCCCGTAGCGTCCCTCGTAGAGATCCAGGTCGTTGGGCTTGCCATCGGTGACCAGCAGCAACAGCTTGCGCCGCTGGCCGCGCTCGGCGAGCAGACGGCTGGCCTGGCGGATCGCCGCGCCCATGCGGGTGTAGTAGCCGGGCTTGAGCGCCTGGATGCGCCCACGGGTGTGGTCGTCGTAGCGTTGTTCGAAGGCTTTCAGTTCCGACAGGCGCACCTGTTGGCGGCGCAGCGAAGAAAAGCCGTAGAGGGCGAAGGGATCGCCGAGAGCGGATAGGGTTTCGCCGAACAGCAGCAGGCTGTCGCCGATCACGTCGATGACCCGGTGCTCGTTGTCCAGATGTGCCTCGGTGGACATCGACAGGTCCGCCAGCAGCAGGCAGGCCAGGTCGCGGCGGGTCTGGCGCTGTTCAAGGAACAGGCCCTTCTCGACGCACTGGCCGTGGCGGCGCTCGACGTGGAAATCCAGCCAGGCCTGCAAGTCCAGCTCGTCGCCCTGGGGTTGCTGGCGCAGCCACTGGCGATCATTGCGCAGGTGTTCGAACTGACGCCGCAGCCGCCGCGCCAAGGGGGCGAGGCGGTCCGGCAGGGGCTTCGGCTCGGCGCCGCGCGGCAGCATGCGCTGCACCTGCACGAAGTCGGCTTTCAGGCGCTGCTGGCGGTAATCCCATTCCGGCAGCAGCAGCCCTTCGCCCAGCGGCAGGTCGTCGGCCTCCGCCGGCGGCAGGTCCAGGTGCAGCTTGAGCCCGCCGCCTTTGCGCAAGCGCTGGCGCGACAGCGCCATCTCGTCGAGGTCTTCCGCCACGCGGGCGGCGTCCAGGTCTTCGCTGTCGTCGCCGCAGCGGTCCAGATCGACATGCTCGGACCAACTGAACAGGTTCTCCAGGCGAAACAGCAGCAGGCCGCCCTTGCTGGTGCTCTCCTCCACCCGCCGGGCCCGCTTGCGCAGGTCGTTGCGCTGGCCAGCCGACGATTGCAGGGCGCTCTCGTCGTCCTCATCGAGATTACCGGCCTGGGGCTGGTCGAGACGTTCGGCGGGGTACAGCCAGAGCGGCAATGGCCAGGGCGCGCGTTCGCTGGACGGAAACGCCGAAACGCTGCCGGGCTCGCGCAGGGCCTGCTGCAAGGCGCGTTCGAGAGCGGCCTCGCCGGACGGCAGGCGCGCCGGGTCCGGGCGCAGCGGTAGGTGCGCCTCCACCAGCGCGCGGTAGCGCGGACGCAATGCCGGATAGCGCTCCAGCAGGGCACAGGTCCAGGCCTGGTTGTCCCGCGCCCAGTGGCGCATGTCGCCGGCCTGGGCGGCGAGCAGCGCCAGCCAGCGGTACAGCTCGCGGTTCAGCGCGGCATCCGGGTACACCGCCAAGCTCTGCGGCAGGCGCAGGTGGCTGGCGTCGCACCAGGCCACCGGCAGTTGCTTGCAGGTGCCGGCAACCTGTTGCAGCAGACTGCGCCGCAACAGCAGGTCGCGCGGGTTGGCCGCCGCCACGCCGACGCCACTGGCGCCGCCGAGGGCGCGGAACAGCACGCCAATGGCACGCTGCTCGCTCTCCAGCTCGACCCGCGCCTCCGGGAAGTCCGGGCTGGCGTGGCGGGTGATGAAGCGGTGCCAGGCGCTGCCGACCCACTCTTCCAGTTCGACGGTAAAGGCCATGACTCACTCCGCTGCCGAGGGAAAAACGGCCCGGTCTGTCGCCAGCCGGGCCGTTGTGCGCATCAGAACCAACCGCTTCAGGCCGTTACGGCAGCCGCCACCGGCAGCCGGCCGCGCTGGCGGAAGCTGAACAGGTAGCAACCGAGGCCGATGAAGAACAGCACCCCGGCCACCAGCCGCAGCCAGAAGAACACGGCGAGCTGGTCCATGGTGTTCATGAACGACATGGCCGCGCCGTCCTCCGGCAACCGCTGCAGCCACACCTGCACCACGCCGGCGGCGGTGAGGAACAGGGTGATGGCTACCATCGACAGGGTCATCAGCCAGAAGCCCCAGACCTCGACGGTCTGCGCCCGCGCGTCCGGTGCCTCGCCGATGCCCCGCAGGCGCGGCATGGCGTAGCTGATCATGGTCATCACGATCATCGCGTAGGCACCGTAGAAGGCCAGGTGGCCGTGGGCCGCGGTGATCTGCGAGCCGTGGGTGTAGTAGTTCACCGGCGCCAGGGTGTGCAGGAAGCCCCACACGCCGGCACCGAGGAAGGCGGTGACGGTGGTGCCGATGGCCCAGAGCGCGGCGGCGCGGTTCGGGTGCTCGCGACGGCGGCGGTTCACCATGTTGAAGGCGAACAGCACCATGGCGAAGAACGGCAGCGGTTCCATGGCCGAGAAGATCGAGCCCAGCCACAGCCAGACGCCCGGCGCGCCGATCCAGAAGAAGTGGTGGCCGGTGCCGATGATGCCGGTGATCAGGGCCATGGCGATGATCACGTAGAGCCACTTCTCGATCACCTCGCGGTCGACGCCGGTGATCTTGATCAGCACGAAGGCCAGCATCGAGCCCATGATCAGCTCCCACACGCCTTCCACCCACAGGTGCACCACCCACCACCAGTAGTACTTGTCGCGGGCCAGGTTTTCCGGGTTGTAGAAGGAGAACAGGAAGAACACCGCCAGGCCGATCAGGCCGGTCATCATCACCATGCTGATGGCGGTCTTGCGGCCTTTCAGCAGGGTCATGCCGATGTTGTAGAGGAAGCCCAGGGCCACCACCACGATACCGGCCTTGGTGATCGTCGGCTGTTCGAGGAACTCGCGGCCCATGGTCGGCAGCAGTTCGTTGCCGGTCAACCTGGCCAGCCCGGCATAGGGCACCAGCAGGTAGCCGAGGATGGTCAGCACGCCGGCGATGGCGAACACCCAGAACAGCAGCAGCGCCAGTTTCGGGCTGTGCAGCTCGCGGTCGGCCTCCTCGGGGATCAGGTAGTAGGCCGCACCCATGAAGCCGAACAGCAACCAGACGATCAGCAGGTTGGTGTGCACCATGCGGGCGACGTTGAACGGGATCAGCGGGAACAGGAAGTCACCGACCACGTACTGCAGGCCCATGATCAGGCCGAACAGAATCTGCCCGACGAAGAGCATCAGGGCGAACACGAAGTACGGCTTGGCGACGGCCTGCGAAGCGAATTTCAGATGGGGATTGGTCAGGCTCATGGAATCAGCCCTCCTTGTTCGGCGGCCAGTCGTTGGTGTTGATCTGCGAGGTCCACTTGAGGAAGTCGGCCAGATCGTTCACCTCGTCTTCGCTGAGGTTGAACTGCGGCATCGCGCGGCGCCCCGGCACGCCCAGCGGCTGGGCCTTGAGCCAGGCGTGCAGGTAGGGCTTGAAGCCCGCCTCGCCGCCCCGGCGCACGTACACGTTGCCCAGCTCCGGCGCGAAGTACGCGCCCTCGCCCAGCAGGGTGTGGCAACCGATGCAGTTGTTCTGTTCCCAGACCAGCTTGCCGCGCACCACCGATTCGGTTATCGCCGCCTCGTTGGATCGCTCGGGAAAGGTCTGCTCGCTGTGGTAGGTCAGGGCCAGGAACACCAGGAAGAAGAACACGCTCCCCCCGAAATAAATGTTCCTGGCCATGCCCTTGGTGAAGGTCTCTGACATGGACGCCTCCTCATGGCTGTGCGCGGCCATTCTAGGAAGCGCCCCGGCGAAACCCGCTTGATGAGAATCAAGAAAACCGATTGGAACAGTCGGGATTCAGCGCAGGGCCAGGGTCAGCCCGATGGCCGCCGCCATCGCCAGCGGCCAGGCCAGCAACAGGCCGCGCCAGAAACGCGGCGCGCGATGCAGTTCCATGAAGCGGTCGACGATCAGCCAGGCCTTGCCCAGCGCGGCGACCAGCACGCCGCCGGCCATGAGCGCACCGCTGCCGGCCGAGCCGAAACCGACGGTGGCCAGCGACAGCAGCGCCAGGCCGATCCAGCACAACGACAACACGCTCATAGCGTCCTCAACGCAGCACGTAGACCAGGGGGAACAGCAGCACCCAGACCAGATCGACCATGTGCCAATAGAGCACGCCGGACTCCAGCCCGCTGCAACGCCCCGGCCCGTAGGCCCGCTGTCCGCAACGCAGGGCCAGGAAAGCGAGGATCGCCATGCCCAGCAGCACGTGGAGGAAGTGGAAGCCGGTGAGAATCCAGTAGAGGGTGAAGAAGGTGTCGTGTTCGATATCCAGGCCGAGCCGCGTCAGGTGCGCGTACTCACCCAGCTTGAGCACCACGTAGACCACCGCCGAGGCCAGCGCGGCGAGCAGCAGCACGGCGGCCCGGCGCGGCCGGTCGTCGCGCACCCGCTGCACCGCCAGCGCCGCCAGCCATCCGCCGGTAAGCAGGCTCAGTGTCAGCGCCAGCCCGGTGGAACCGTCCAGCGCGGCCTGCCCCTCGGCGAACAGCGCGGGATGCAGCAGCCGGGTGACGGCGAAGGCCAGGATCAGCAGGCCGAACACCGCCAGCTCGGCGAGGATGAAGAACCACATCGCCAGGTCGCCCGGCAACGGGCGGACGGCGGCCTCAGGCGAAGTGGACATCCACCACATCCATCAGCGCGGCGACGGTCTGCGGGTCGTCCGACAGCGGCTCGGCGAGGCAGGCCAGGCAGGCCTCGCGCGGCGCCACACCGGCACCGATCAGGCGCGCGGCGAAGATCAGCAGGCGGGTCGAGGCCACTTCCTCCAGATCGTGCTGCTCCAGGCGGCGCAACGCCTGCCCCAGAGCGACCACCCGCTCGGCCAGCTCGATGTCCACCTGCGCCTCGTGGGCGACGATGCGCACCTCCTCCGCCGCCTCGGGGTAGTCGAAGCGCAGGGCGACGAAGCGCTGGCGGGTGCTGGGCTTCATGCCCTTGAGCAGGTTCTGGTAGCCGGGGTTGTAGGACACCACCAGCATGAAACCGGGCGGCGCGCGCAACGCCTCGCCGGTACGCTCGATGTACAGCTCGCGACGGTCGTCGGCCAGCGGGTGCAGCACCACGGCGGTGTCCTGGCGCGCCTCCACCACCTCGTCCAGGTAGCAGATACCGCCCTCGCGCACCGCGCGGGTCAGCGGGCCGTCCTGCCACCAGGTGCCGTCGGCGCCGATCAGGTGGCGGCCGACCAGGTCGGCGGCGGAGAGGTCGTCGTGGCAGGCCACGGTGTACAGCGGCAGCTCCAGGCGCCGGGCCATGTGCTGGACGAAGCGGGTCTTGCCGCACCCGGTGGGGCCCTTGATCAGCACCGGCATGCCGTGCCGCCAGGCCCGCTCGAACAGCGCCACCTCGTTGCCGAGCGGCGCGTAGAACGGCAGGTCATGGCCAAGGGAAGAAAGGACGGCGGACACGGGAATCACCTCGGACGGCAACGGAAACTGCCCCGCACGCTACCGGCCCCTGCGACAACGTGACAAGTCGCACGCCGGGCAAACTTGATTCCGGTCAAGCGCCTCGTCGGGACACCCGGCATAGGGTCTGTCACGGGCTTCAGCGCCTTCAGACCTGTTCAAAGTCCAGGCAATGAACAGGCCATTGGAAAAACGCTTCAACGCCGTGAACAAGCACATGGAACGCCGCCCCGCCGGCGCTCTCAGGAGGAATACATGACAACCGTTGGCAAGCCGTTCGCCGCGACCCTGGTCGCTACCCTGTCCCTGCTCGGTCTGGCCGTCGCCCAGGCCGCGACCAACCTCGAAAACGCCGATGCCGCCCAGCGCGGCCAGGCCTCGGCCATCGACCCGGCCAGCGCCCAGGTCGTCCACACGCCAGGGGCGCCCGACCTGAGCGAGGCGGAGTTCACCCAGGCCAAGGAAATCTACTTCCAGCGCTGCGCCGGCTGCCACGGCGTGCTGCGCAAGGGCGCCACCGGCAAGCCGCTGACCCCGGACATCACCCAGGAGCGCGGCCAGGCCTACCTCGAGGCGCTGATCACCTACGGCTCGCCGGCCGGCATGCCGAACTGGGGCACGTCGAACGCGCTGACCAAGGACCAGATCACCCTGATGGCCAAGTTCATCCAGCACACCCCGCCAACCCCGCCGGAGTGGGGCATGGCCGAGATGCGCGAATCCTGGAAGCTGCTGGTCAAGCCACAAGACCGGCCGAAGAAGCAGCTCAACAACCTCAACCTGGGCAACCTGTTCTCCGTCACCCTGCGCGACGACGGCAAGATCGCCCTGATCGACGGCGACAGCAAGAAGATCGTCAAGACCATCGAGACCGGCTACGCGGTGCACATCTCGCGCCTGTCCGCCTCCGGCCGCTACCTGCTGGTGATCGGCCGCGACGCCAAGATCGACATGATCGACCTGTGGCCGAAGGAGCCGACCAAGGTCGCCGAGATCAAGGTGGGCATCGAGGCGCGCTCGGTGGAGACCTCCAAGTACAAGGGCTACGAGGACACCTACGCCATCGCCGGCTCCTACTGGCCGCCGCAGTTCACCTTGATGGACGGCGAAACCCTGGAGCCGAAGCAGATCGTCTCCACCCGCGGCATGACCGTGGACAAGCAGGAATACCACCCCGAGCCGCGCGTGGCGGCGATCATCGCCTCCCACGAACGGCCGGAGTTCATCGTCAACGTCAAGGAAACCGGCAAGGTGCTGCTGGTCAACTACGAGGACATCGACAACCTCACCGTGACCAGCATCAACGCCGCACCCTTCCTGCATGACGGCGGCTGGGACAGCACCCACCGCTACTTCATGACCGCTGCCAACAACTCCAACAAGATCGCCGTGATCGACTCCCGCGACCGCAAGCTCACCGCCCTGGTGGACGTGGGCAAGATTCCGCATCCGGGCCGCGGCGCCAACTTCGACCATCCGAAATACGGGCCGGTGTGGGCCACCAGCCACCTGGGCGACGAAAGCATCTCGCTGATCGGCACCGACCCGGAGAAGCACCCGCAGTACGCCTGGAAGCACGTCGACACCCTCAAGGGCCAGGGCGGCGGCTCGCTGTTCATCAAGACGCACCCGAAATCGCGCCACCTGTACGTGGACACCACCTTCAACCCCGACGCCAAGATCAGCCAGTCGATTGCCGTGTTCGACCTCGACAAGCTGGATGCCGGCTACCGCGTCCTGCCCATCGGCGAGTGGTCCGGCCTGAAGGACGGCGCCAAGCGTGTGGTGCAGCCGGAGTACAACAAATCCGGCGATGAGGTCTGGTTCTCGGTGTGGAGCGGCCAGGACCAAGAGTCGGCGCTGGTGGTGGTGGACGACAAGACGCTGAAGCTGAAAACAGTGATCCGGGACAAGAGGCTGGTCACCCCGACCGGTAAATTCAACGTCTACAACACCCAGCACGACGTGTACTGAGCCGTCTGGGGCGGGCCTCACGGCCCGCCCCAGCCCCTCAGCCAAAGGAACTGCGCATGTCACTCCTCCGCCTCGCCCTGCTCGCCGCCTGCCTGTCCGGCCCCGTCGCCCAGGCCGAGGGACTTGATTCGGCGCGGCAGGCCGAACTGGACAACCTGCTGCGCCAGGACTGCGGCTCCTGTCACGGCCTGCGCCTGACCGGTGGCCTGGGCCCGCCGCTGACTCGCGAAGCCCTGGCCGGCAAGCCACGCGACAGCCTGATCGCCACCGTCCGCCACGGCCGCCCCGGCACCGCCATGCCCGGCTGGGAGGGCCTGCTCGGCGAGCAGGACATCGCCTGGCTGATCGATCGCCTGACAGAAGGAAACCCGCAATGATCCGAGCGACCCTGCTGGCGCTGGCCAGCCTGCTTTTGACCGCCTGCGCCCAGCAAGCCGACCTGCGCGGCAGCGGCGACCTCGGCGTGGTGGTGGAACGCGCCAGCGGCAGCCTGCAGATCGTCGAGAGCAGCCGCCGCAGCCGCCTGGCCCGCGTCGAGGGCCTGGGCGATTTGTCCCACGCCTCGGTAGTGTTCTCCCGCGACCAGCGCTACGCCTACGTGTTCGGCCGCGACGGCGGGCTGACCAAGGTCGACCTGCTGCGCCAGCGCATCGACCGGCGCATCGTCCAGGGCGGCAACAGCATTGGCGGCGCCATCAGCCAGGACGGCTCGCTGATCGCCGTCTCCAACTACGAACCGGGCGGCGTGCGGGTGTTCGACGCCGCCACCCTGGCACCCATCGCCGAAATCGTCGCCACTCCGCTGGCCGAGGGCGGCAAGCGCTCGCGCGTGGTGGGCCTGGTGGACGCGCCCGGCCAGCGCTTCGTCTTCAGCCTGTTCGACACCGGCGAAATCTGGACCGCCGATTTCAGCCAGGGCCACACGCCCATCGTCACCCGCTACACCGGCATCGGCAAGCAGCCCTACGACGCTCTCATCACCCCGGACGGCCGCTACTACATGGCCGGGTTGTTTGGCGAGGACGGCATGGCCCGCCTCGACCTCTGGCATCCCGAGCGCGGCGTGCAGCGGGTGCTGGAGGACTACGGCCGCGGCGCGCAGAAGCTGCCGGTGTACAAGATGCCCCACCTGGAAGGCTGGACCGTGGCCGGCGAGCAGGCCTTCGTCCCCGCCGTCGGCCACCACCAGGTGCTGGTGCTGGACAGCCGCGACTGGCGCCAGACCGACCGCATCGACGTGCTCGGCCAGCCGGTGTTCGTCATGGCGCGGCCGGACCACCGGCAGATCTGGGTCAACTTCGCCTACCCGGACAACGGCAAGGTGCAGGTGATCGACAGCGAGACGCACCGCATCATCAGCACCCTGGAACCGGGCCCGGCGGTATTGCACATGGAATTCACCGCGCGCGGCGACCAGCTCTGGCTGTCCGTGCGCGACGGCGGCGAAGTGCAGGTCTGGGACCCGTATCGCCTGGAACTGCTCCAATGCCTGCCCGCGCAAAGCCCGAGCGGTATCTTCTTCAGCAGCCGGGCCCACGAGACGGGGCTCTGAGCATGGAACTGGACAACCTCAGCCGGCGCCTCATCGAGCGCTTCCAGCACGGCATGCCGCTCTGTCCCGAGCCCTATCGGGCGATGGCCGAGGCGCTGGACTGCACCGAGGCCGACGTGCTCGACCGGCTGGCCCGGCTCCAGGCCGAAGGCGCGCTGTCGCGGGTCGGCCCGGTGTTCGAACATCGCCGCGCCGGCGCCAGCACCCTGGTCGCCCTGAGCGTGCCCGAGGCGCGCCTGGAGCAGGTGGCGGCGCGCATCAGCCAGTTCCCCGAGGTAAACCACAACTACCGCCGCGAGCACCGCTACAACCTCTGGTTCGTCCTGACCGGCCCGGACCGCGCCCACCTGTCCCGGGTGCTCGACGAAATCGAAGCGGAAACCGGCCTGATGCCGCTGGACCTGCCGATGCACACCGCCTACCGCATCGACCTCGGCTTCCCCCTGGAGACCCTGCGATGAACACCGAGCAACACCTCGAATTGCGCCGCCTGCTGGAACAGGGCCTGCCGCTGGTGCCGCGCCCGTACCGGCTGCTGGCCGAGCGACTCGGCTGTGCCGAAGACGAGGTGCTGGCCCAGGTCGGGGAATGGCAGGCGGAGGGACTGTTCCGCCGCGTCGGACTGGTGCTGCGCCACCACGCCCTGGGCTATCGCGCCAACGCCATGCTGGTGCTGGACATCCCCGATGCCGAGGTGGACGACGTCGGCCGCCGGCTCGGCCAGGCGCCCGGCGTCAACCTCTGCTACCGCCGTCCGCGCCGTCCGCCGCAGTGGCGCTACAACCTGTTCTGCATGATCCACGGCCGCGAGCGCGAGCAGGTGCGCCAGCGCATCGCCGCACTGCTCGGCGAGCAGGGCCTGGCGCACCATCCCCATGCCCTGCTGTTCAGCATCCGCGCCTACAAGCAATGCGGCGGTCGCTACGCCCCCGCCGCGGAGCGCCGCCATGGATGACCTCGACCGCCGCCTGATCGACCGCCTGCAATACGGCCTGCCGCTGGTGCGCCGCCCCTGGGAGGCACTGGCCGACGAGCTGGCCGCGCCCCCCGCCGAGTTGCGCAGGCGGGTGCAGGCGCTGTTGGACGACGGCACCCTGACCCGCTTCGGCCCGATGTTCGACATCGAACGCCTCGGCGGCGCCTTCACCCTGGCGGCACTGGCCGTGCCCGAAACACGCTTCGAGGAAGTGGCCGCACTGCTCCACGACCTGCCCGAAGTGGCCCACAACTACCGCCGCGAGCACGCCTACAACATGTGGTTCGTCCTGGCCTGCGCGACCCCCGCCGACGTCGCCGCCAGCCTGGCGCGAATCGAGGCGCGAACCGGTCTCGCCGTGCTCGATCTGCCCAAGGAGGCGACCTACCATGTCGGCCTGCATTTCCCCCTCTGACGCCGATCTGGCACGGCGGCTGGTCGCCCTCACCGAAGCCGGCCTGCCGCTGGTGGAAGACCCCTGGGGCTGGCTCGCCGAACGCCTCGGGCTGAGCCCGGACGCCACCCTGGCACTGCTCGCCCGGCTCCATGCGGATGGCGCCATCCGCCGCATCGCCGCCGTGCCCAACCATTACCGCCTGGGCTACCGGCACAACGGCATGACCGTATGGGACGTCGCCGACGATGCGATCGAGCGCCTCGGTCCGGCCGTCGGTACCCTGCCCTGCGTCAGCCACTGCTACCGCCGCCCGCGCAAGGACGGCTGGCGCTACAACCTGTTCGCCATGGTCCACGGCCGCAGCGCGGCGGAGATCGATGGCTACCGCGCCGAAATCCGCGCCCTCCTCGGCGACGCCTGCCGCGCCGACGACATGCTGGTCAGCAGCCGCATCCTGAAGAAGACCGGCCTGCGGCTGGGTGAACCCCGCTCACGCATGCGCTGAGCGCGACGCCCTGCCGCACCGGGGCCCGCCCCTTTCTTGCGCGAAATCAAGGAGCGCCTCCCGGCCCTCGCCGATCCTGCGAACACAGGACGGCACCCGAATCCAGGAGGATCTGCCCGTGTTGAGGATCAGCCATTACCTGCGCACCCTGGCCGGCCAGAGCCCGGCCCCGCGCAGCGCACCACCCGGCAGCACACGCCCGCCGGTGGTGATCTGGAACCTGCTGCGGCGCTGCAACCTGACCTGCCGGCATTGCTACGCGACCTCCGCCGACAGCACCTTCCGCGACGAGCTGGACACCGACGAAGCCCTGCGGGTGATCGACGATCTGCACGACGCCGGGGTGCGTGTGCTGATCCTGTCTGGCGGCGAACCGCTTTTGCGCCCTGACCTGTTCCAGCTCGCCGACCATGCGCGGACACGCGGCTTCTTCGTCGCCCTCTCCAGCAACGGCACGCTGATCGACGAGGGCAACATCGAGCGGATCGCCGCGGCCCGCTTCGACTACGTCGGCATCAGCCTCGACGGCCTGGAAGCGGTGCACGACGACTGGCGCCAACTCAAGGGCAGCTTCGCCGCCTCGCTGCGCGGCGTGGACCTGTGCCGCGCCCACGACATCCGCGTCGGCCTGCGCACCACCCTGACCCGCCACAACCACCCGCAACTGCCCGCGCTGCTCGACCTGATGCGCGAACACGACGTGCAGAAGTTCTACCTCTCGCACCTCAACTACAGCGGTCGCGGCAAGCGCAGCCGCGGCGCCGACGCCCACGCCCGGATGACCCGCGAGGCCATGTGGCTGATCTTCGACCGCGCCTGGGAAGACATCCGCGCCGGGCACGACAGCGATTTCGTCAGCGGCAACAACGACGCCGACGCCGTGCTCCTCCTGCACTGGGCCGAACGGCACCTGCCGGAGCAGCGCGACGAACTGGAACGCCTGCTGCGCGCCTGGGGCGGCAACGCCTCGGGGGCCGGCATCGCCAACATCGACAACATCGGCGACGTGCACCCGGACACCTACTGGTGGCAGCACCGCGTCGGCAACGTGCGCCGGCAATCCTTCCGCGAACTCTGGCTGGAGCGCCCGGACCCGCTGCTGCAACGCCTGCGCCAGCACCCGCGCGCGGTGGGCGGGCGCTGCGCCGGGTGTCGCTGGCTGGCGATCTGCAACGGCAACACCCGCACCCGCGCCTGGGCCGAGGGCGACCTCTGGGCCGAAGACCCCGGCTGCTACCTGAGCGATGCGGAAATCGGCCTGTCCGAACCGCGGCGCATCCATAGCGTTTCCCTCTGAGCAAGGAGCTTCCATGGACCCGATGTCGCAACTCCCCGCTGCCCTCGCGGCGCGGCTCGAACCCGGCGAAGTGGCCTTGGTGGGTGCCGGACCGGGCGACCCCGGCCTGCTCACCCTGCGCGCCTGGAGCCTGTTGCAGCAGGCCGACGCGGTGGTCTACGACCGCCTGGTCAACCCGGCGCTGCTGGACATGCTGCCGCCCCGCTGCGAGACCCACTACGTCGGCAAGGCCGCCGGCCACCACAGCCTGCCGCAGGACGACATCAACCTGCTGCTCGCCGGGCTGGCCCTGCAAGGGCTGCGCGTGGTGCGGCTGAAAGGCGGCGACCCGTTCATCTTCGGCCGTGGCGGCGAGGAACTGGACTACCTGCTCAAGCGTGGCATCGACTGCCAGGTGGTGCCCGGCGTCACCGCCGCCTCGGGCTGCTGCAGCTACGCCGGCATCCCCTTGACCCATCGCGGCCTGGCGCAGTCCTGCCAGTTCATCACCGGCCACCTGCAGGCGGATGGCGCCCTGCACCTGCCCTGGCAGAGCCTGGCCAGCGGCGGCCAGACCCTGGTGTTCTACATGGGCCTGGCCAGCCTCGAGGAAATCAGCCGCGAACTGATCGCCGCCGGCCTGCCGCCGCACACCCCGGCGGCCCTGCTCGGCAACGGCACCCGGCCGGACCAGCAGGTGGTTCGTGGCCGCCTGGACGGCCTCGCCGCTCTCGCCCAGGAACATCGCCTCGCCCCGCCGACGCTCACCGTGATCGGCGCAGTGGTGGACCTGTTCGCCGACCGTGTCCTGGACTACCCCGCCCGCCTGCGCGCCGAACGCATGCCACGCGTGGAGGCGCTATGCGGCTGATCCCCTTGCTGCTGGGCCTCGCCCTGCCCCTCCAGAGCCTGTCCGCCGCCACCCCGGACGCCGCCGCGCTGTATCGCCAACACTGCCAGAGCTGCCACGGCGAGAACCGCTTCGGCGGCGCCGGTCCGGCCCTGCTGCCGGAAAGCCTGGAGCGGCTGAAGCCGGCCGAGGCGCGTCGCACTATCCGCGACGGCCGTCCGGCCAGCCAGATGGCCGCCTTCGGCGACCGCCTGGACGACGCCCAACTCGACGCACTGGTCGCCTACCTCTACCAACCCTCCGCCACGCCGCCGACCTGGAGCGAGGCCGACATCCGCGCCAGCCACCGCATCCTGCGCGCACCGGACAGCCTGCCGGCGAAGCCGCAGCACGGCGCCGATCCGCTCAACCTGTTCGTGGTGGTGGAGGCCGGCAACCATCAGGTGAACATCCTCGACGGCGACCGCTTCGACGTGCTCGCCCGCTTCCCCTCGCACTTCGCCCTGCACGGCGGGCCGAAGTTCTCGCCGGAGGGCCGCTTCGTCTACTTCGCCGCCCGCGACGGCTGGATCACCCTCTACGACCTGCACAGCCTGAGCACCGTGGCGGAAGTCCGCGCCGGGCTGAACACCCGCAACCTGGCGGTGAGCAACGACGGCCGCTGGGTGCTGGTGGGCAACTATCTGCCGGGCAACCTGGTGGTGCTGGACGCCCGCGACCTGACCCCGGTGAAGGTCATCCCGGCGCTCGGCGCGGACGGCAGCGCCTCGCGGGTCAGCGCGGTCTACACCGCGCCGCCGCGCGACAGCTTCGTGGTCGCGTTGAAGGATGTGAACGAAGCCTGGGAGCTGTCCTACGCAGGCACGCCGGACTTCCAGCCCCGGCGCATCGCCGCCCGCGACCGCCTCGACGATTTCTCCTTCACCCCGGACTACCGCTACCTGCTGGCCACCTCGCGGGCGGCCAAGGGCGGCCAGGTGATCGACCTCGACGCCGGCCGGGCGGTGGCCGACATCCCGCTGCCGGGTATGCCGCACCTGGGCTCGGGCATCTACTGGAAACGCCAGGGCGAGTGGGTGTTCGCCACCCCGAACATCAGCCAGGGACTGATCTCGGTGCTGGACATCAAGACCTGGAAGCTGATCAAGGAAATCCCCACCGACGGCCCCGGCTTCTTCATGCGCAGCCACAAGGACTCACCCTACGCCTGGACCGACGTGTTCTTCGGCCCGAACAACGACCGGGTGCACCTGATCGACAAACAGACCCTGGAAATCGCCCACACCCTGCGCCCGATGCCGGGCAAGAACGCCGCCCACGTGGAATTCACCCAGGACGGCCGCTACGCCCTGCTCAGCGTGTGGGACAGCGAAGGCGCACTGATCGTCTACAACGCCCGCACCCTGGAAGAGATCAAGCGCCTGCCAATGAACAAGCCGTCCGGCAAGTACAACGTCGGTAACAAGATCGAATTCGCGGAAGGGACGTCGCATTGAGAGGGAGTGGGATGTATCCACCTGTGTAGCTCTTTCGGGCGAATAAATTCGCTCCTACACCGGCGATTTCTGTGGGAGCGAATTCATTCGCCCACACGGCATCGCCCCTACCCGACCGTAGCCAAGCCCAAGCGCAGTCCGGGACCGAACCCCACTCAGATCGGCAACTGCCCCAACGCCCAGCGCAGCAGGAAGAACACCGCCAACCCACCGACGATGGTCGCCAGCAAGTTCCGGGTGACGGCCGCCAGGGCGATGGCGAACAGGCCGGCAAGCAAGTAGGCGTTGTCCAGGCGCAGTGCCAGTTCACCTTCGGGCATCAGCATGGCCGGCACCACGATGGCGGTGAGCACGGCGCCGGGGACGTAGTGCAGGCCCTGGCGCACCAGCGGCGGGAAGCGCAAGTCCGGCCAGGCGAACAGGCTGTAGCGGGTGGCGAAGGTGATCGCCAGCATGCCAAGGATCAGCAGCCAGGTATCCATCAGGCGGTCTCCTCATCCAGTTCGGCATCGGCGCTGCGCTCCAGCCAGACACCCACCACGATCCCCGCCAGCGCCGCCGCCATCAGGCCGAGCTTGTACGGCCAGGCGTGGGCCAGCAGCGCCACCACCGCGGCCACCAGGGCCGCCGCCACTTGCGGGCGGTTGCGCAGCATCGGCACGACAATACCGACGAAGGTGGCGATCATGGCGAAGTCCAGGCCCCAGCCGGCCAGGTTCGGCACCGCCTGGCCGAAGGCGACGCCGACCAGGGTGGAGAGCTGCCAGTTGAGGTACATGGCCAGGGCCGCGCCCAGGTAGTACCAGTGCTTGAACGGCGAGGCGTCCGGTTCGGCATAGCGGTGCTGGACCACGGCGAAGGCTTCGTCGGTCAGCCAGAACGCCAGCGGCACCCGCCAGCGGGTCGGCAGGTGGCGGACGAAGGGTTGCAGGGTGGCGCTGTAGAGCGCGTGGCGCAGGTTGACCACGAAGGTGGTGAGCAGCACCACCGCCATTCCGGCGCCGCCGCCGATCAGGCTCAGGGCGATGAACTGGGCGGAGCCGGCGAACACCAGCAGCGACATGCCGATGGCCTGCCAGGCGGACAACCCGGCCGCGCCGGCCAGGGTGCCGAAGATGATGCCGAACGGCACGGCGCCCATGAGCATGGGCACCATGTCGCGGACACCGTTGAGGAATTCGTGGGAACGGGACATGCAGGACCTCCTTGGACCCGCAACCCTATCCGTTCCTGGGCGTGGCTGTCTTGGACGATCTTGCTCACTGGAGATGGGAGGCGTGAGGGGTGAAGTGGGAGGAGATCAAAAGCCCACACCGAACCGCTCTGCCCCCTCTCCCCTCACCCCTTACAAATAACCCTCGACGCCTTCTCGTTACGGTATTGCAGGCTCTCCAGTCCCTGGGGCGTTTCCTCGGCCTGGCGGCGAGCGTCGAGGATGATGCCGTGCCGGTCAGACTTGGCGCACACCGGGTCGGCGGCGGTCATGTCGCCGGTGAGCATGTAGGCCTGGCAGCGGCAGCCGCCGTAGTCCCGCTCCTTCTCGTCGCAAGAGCGGCAGGGCTCGGGCATCCAGTCATAGCCCCGGAAGCGGTTGAAGCCGAAGGACTCTTCCCAGATATGGCGGATGCTGTGTTCGCGCACGTTGGGGAACTGCACCGGCAACTGACGGGCGCTGTGGCAGGGCAGCGCGGTGCCGTCCGGGGTGATGTCGAGGAACAGCTTGCCCCAGCCGCTCATGCAGGCTTTCGGCCGCTCCTCGTAGTAGTCGGGGGTGACGAAGATCAGCTTGCAGGGATGTTTCTCAGCCGCCAGCCGCGCCCGGTATTCGTTGGTGATGCGCTCGGCGCGCTCCAGTTGTGCCTTGCTCGGCAGCAGGCCGGCGCGGTTCAGCTCGGCCCAGCCGTAGAACTGGCAGGTGGCGAGTTCGACGAAATCCGCCTCGAGGGCGATGCACAGTTCGATGATGCGGTCGATGTGGTCGATGTTGTGCCGGTGCGTGACGAAGTTGAGCACCATCGGGTAGCCGTGGGCCTTGACCGCGCGGGCCATCGCCAGCTTCTGGGCGAATGCCTTGTGCGAGCCGGCCAGCAGGTTGTTCACCTCCTCGTCGGCGGCCTGGAAGCTGATCTGGATATGGTCCAGCCCGGCGTCGGCGAAGGCGGCGATCTTGGCCTCGGTGAGGCCGATGCCGGAAGTGATCAGGTTGGTGTAGTAGCCCAGGTCGCGGGCGGCCTTGATCAGCTCGGCCAGGTCCTGGCGCACCAGCGGCTCGCCGCCGGAGAAGCCCAGTTGCGCGGCGCCCAGTTCGCGCGCCTGGCGGAACACCTCGATCCATTCGGCGGTGCTCAGCTCCTCGCCCTGGCGGGCGAAGTCCAGCGGGTTGGAGCAGTACGGGCACTGCAACGGGCAGCGGTAGGTCAGCTCGGCCAGCAGCCAGAGCGGCGGGCCGGGCCGTTCAGCGCAACTCGATCCAGAACTGGGCATGGGCCACCTCCAGGAACGCGCGGATGTCTTCGTCGATGCCCTGGACGTCCGGGAAGCGCGCCGCCAGCACCTCGATGATGGTGCCGACGCTGCGCTGCCCGTCCACCTCGCCGAGGATCGCCCCGGCGCTCTCGTTGAGCTTGATCATGCCCTCGGGATAGAGCAGCACGTGGCACTCCTGCACCGGCTCCCACTGGAAACGGAAGCCACGGCGCAGGGCCGGGATTTTGTCGAGGATATCGCCGTTCACAGCGCGATCCCCCGGTGCCAGATGCGCTCGCGGGTCACGGTGTGATACGGCGGGCGCTCCAGCTCGTAGGCCATGCTCATCGCGTCGAGCATGCTCCAGAGCACGTCCAGCTTGAATTGCAGGATATTCAGCATGCGCTCCTGAGCCTCGCGGGTGCGGTAGTGCTCCAGGGTGATGCGCAGGCCATGCTCGACGTCGCGGCGCGCTTCTTTCAGGCGCTTGCGGAAGTAGTCGTAGCCGGTCGGGTCGATCCAGGGGTAATGCTGCGGCCAAGCGTCCAGCCGCGACTGGTGGATGGTCGGCGCGAACAGTTCGGTCAGCGAGCTGCTGGCCGCCTCCTGCCAACTGGCGCGACGGGCGAAGTTGACGTAGGCGTCCACCGCGAAGCGCACGCCCGGCAGCACCAGTTCCTGCGACAGCACCTGCTCGCGGTCCAGCCCCACCGCCTCGGCCAGCCGCAGCCAGGCCTCGATGCCGCCCTCCTCGCCCGGCGCACCGTCGTGGTCGATGATGCGCTGGATCCACTCGCGACGGGTCTCGCGATCCGGGCAGTTGGCCATGATCGCCGCGTCCTTCACCGGAATGCACACCTGGTAGTAAAAGCGGTTGGCCACCCAGCCCTGGATCTGCTCGCGGGTCGCGCGACCTTCATACATGGCCACGTGGAACGGGTGGTGGATGTGGTAGTAGGCGCCCTTGGCGCGCAGGGCCTGTTCGAACTCGGCGGGGGACATGGCGGGTGCGGTCATTGCCTGGATCCTTCTCGAAATGCGGGTCAGAGCCGGATGTTCATGCCGTCCCAGGCGACTTCGATGCCATGCTCCGCGAGGCTTTCGCGCTCGGGGGAATCGACGTCCAGGATCGGGTTGGTGTTGTTCACGTGAATCAGGATCTTGCGCGGCGCAGGCAGCCCGTCGAGCACCGAGATCATGCCGCCGGGACCGCTCTGCGGCAGATGGCCCATCTCGCTGCCGAGCTTGTCGCCCACCTCGCAGACGCGCATCTCGTCGTCGCGCCAGAGGGTACCGTCCACCAGCAGGCAGTCGGCCTTGGCCATGAGCGCGAGCAGCGCGTCGTCCACCTGGCCGAGCCCCGGTGCGTAGAACAGCTTGCCGCCGGTCTTCGCGTCCTCGACGAACAGCCCGATGTTATCGCCCGGGTGCGGGTCGTTGCGGTGCGGCGAGTACGGCGGCGCGCTGCTGCGTAGCGGCACGGCGGTAATGCGCAAGTCCGGGCAGGCCGGGATGACGAAGGGTTCGCCGTCCAGGTCGATGGGGTTCCAGACCAGCCCGCCGTTCCAATGCTTGAGCATGTTGAACAACGGGAAGCCGGTGGTCAGGTCCTGGTGGACCATCTCGGTGCACCAGACCTGATGCGGGCAGCCTTCGCGCAGGGTCAGCAGGCCGGTGCAGTGGTCGATCTGGCTGTCCAGCAGGACGATGCCGCCGATCGCCGTGTCGCGCACCTTGCGCGCCGGTTGCAGGGCCGGGAAGGCTTCGATCTGGGCACGGATGTCCGGCGAGGCGTTGCACAGGATCCAGTCGACGCCGTTGTCGCTCAGGGCGATGGAGGATTGGGTACGCGGCTGCGCCCGCAGGCTGCCGTCACGAACGCCACGGCAATTGCGACAGTTGCAGTTCCACTGGGGAAAACCGCCGCCGGCGGCCGAGCCGAGAATCTGGATATGCATGACCAGGCCCTGTCGAACTTCGAAAAAACGCCGAGGGAAGCGGCGAAAACGCGGGAGGCCCCGGCAAGCCGGGGCACGCGGCGATCAGCGGTTGGCGAAGTACATGGTGACTTCGAAGCCAATGCGCAGATCGGTATAGGCGGGTTTAGTCCACATGGCTGATTCCTCTTGTTATGGCGTCGGAGGCATTCCGACAGTCCCATTAAGCACCTGGCCTGCCTTCAGCAGAATGGTACTTTCGAAGGAGACAGCGTCGTGCCTTGGTAGTGCCATGATGGCGACGACGGCCGCTGCGCCGGCGCACCCGCTTGTCAGGCCGGGTCCCAGAGAAACCGGGCCCTGACGATACCGTGGTCGGATGTCGGCCGCTCCGGCCCGTCCCGGTCCTCGGCATCCAGGTGATCGTTCCAGATGCGCTGGTCGCGAAACGACCAGTGGCGCTTCTTCGAATAGTCGTAGAACTGCTCGGACACCAGGATGTGGTCAAGCTGCTCGCGCACGTCCTTGTAGATGTAGGAATAGGCCACATCCTGGAAATCGGCGAGGGCCTGGAGGAAGCTCGCCGCGTACAGTCCGCTGTCGTTGGCACCGGCCTTGCGCGACTTGGCGTAGCGCCGGTAGACCGGCTGGGCGGTGAGGATCGACAGGGTGTTGGCGTGTACGCCGTCATTGAGATCGCCCAGCAGCACGGCAGCGCGGTCGGTCCCCTTGAGCAGGTCGGTGAGGATCATCCGCAACGCCGCCGCTTCCGCCGTGCGGCGGATGGTGGACAACGCCGCGCCGAGGGCGGCCGTATGCGGCTTGAGCGCCGGGTTGCCGGCCTCCGGCTTGTCGAGCGGCGTGGCGTGCTTGGACTTGAGGTGCGCGCAGAACACCTCCACCGGCGGCACCTGGGCGTTTTCATGGCCGAGGGTCAACTGGATCACCGTGCGCGAGAACAGGTCGATGCTCACCTCGATGTCATCGTCGGTGCGCTGCGCATCGGCACCGGGCTCGCCGTGACGGCGCTTGAGCAGGCGGAAACCGTCCGGGAAGCGCTTGTGCAGGGTCTTCGCGCTCACCTTCCAGGGCTTGCGCACCGCGGCGGCCACGGCAATGTCGTACCACTCCTCCTTGATGAACTGCAGGTCGTAGTCGGCGGACAGCCCGGCGGCATCGAACAGCTCACGCAGCGCCTGGGCCGACCATAGTTCCTGGAAGGCGATCACATCCGCATCCAGCTCACGCAGCCGCTCACCGGCCCAGGCCAGCCGGCGCTGATAGGCCTCGGGCGTGAACGGCTTGGCACCCGGATAGGTGGGCTTGCCGGGCAGTTGCAGGTTGTAGAGGTTGAAAGTGGCGAAGCTGATGTCGCGATCCATGACGATCTCCCTGTGCGGTGGGCCCGCACATTCTTCCCTTATGCCGATGACAATAGCGCGATGCGCGTACCGACGACTATAGACCGCCTGTCACTGCATAACTGTTTGCGGTGTGCGCCAGCTCTGCTGGCGAAGACCCGTAGGGGCGAATTCATTCGCCCGGCGGTGCTGGGCCAGACGAATGCTAGCTGCTGCAACGTTGAATGGAGCCCTCTGACACAACCGTCGCCATGTGCATGGCAAACCCTCTCCCCCAGCCCCTCTCCCGTAAACGGGAGAGAGGAGATTTCGTCCGCCCTGCGTAACGAAGTGCCCCTGACGCTTTGCCATTGCCAGAAAGCTTGCAGAAAAGGTGGGGCCAACTCCGACGTCCCGTCAGGAGGCCGAGCGGAATCGTCGTGTAGGGGGACGAGCGGCATGGATGCCGCGAGAGGCGCGATTGGCCAGGGATGGCCCCTCGCGCCGGCCCCCGGAACGGCGATGGAGCGAGACCCGGATGTCGGGGCAAGCCCTCTTGGTTACTTCTGGGGCGACTGCCAGAAGTGACTCGCCGAGGGGCGAAACAAGAGGTTCCTACTGAACTCAGTAATCGGTTTGACTCAAAATCCTTCAGCAACACTTAGCGCAGACAGCCCCAATCAATTCGCCCAATTTAGCTCCGCCGGGCGAATGAATTCGCCCCCACTCAATAAAAAAACGCGGCCAAGGCCGCGTTGCGATGACGATCGGGTCCGGGATTGGAGTGTTTGTGTGCGCTTCCGGACCGACCCGCACCTGACGGTGCACTGGCAAGCAAACCCGGCGCGCGGAGCGACGCGCCGGGGTCCCCAAGGTTCAGAAGAAGCCCAGCGGGTTGATGTCGTAGCTGACCAGCAGGTTCTTGGTCTGCTGGTAGTGATCGAGCATCATCTTGTGGGTTTCGCGGCCGACGCCGGACTTCTTGTAGCCACCGAACGCGGCGTGGGCCGGGTACAGGTGGTAGCAGTTGGTCCACACACGGCCGGCCTTGATGCCGCGGCCCATGCGGTAGGCGCGGTTGATGTCGCGGGTCCAGACGCCGGCGCCGAGGCCGAATTCGGTGTCGTTGGCGATGGCCAGGGCTTCGGCTTCGTCCTTGAAGGTGGTGACGCCCACCACCGGCCCGAAGATTTCCTCCTGGAACACACGCATCTTGTTGTGGCCCTTCAGCAGGGTCGGCTGGATGTAGTAACCGCTGGCCAGGCCGCCTTCCAGACGCTCGGCGGCACCGCCGGCGAGGAACTCGGCGCCTTCGTTGCGGGCGATTTCCAGGTAGGACAGGATCTTCTCGAACTGCTGCTGCGAAGCCTGGGCACCAACCATGGTCTCGGTGTCCAGCGGGTTGCCGCGCTTGATCTTCTGAATCTTCTTCATCACCTCGGCCATGAACGGCTCGTAGATGGACTCCTGAACCAGCGCGCGGGACGGGCAGGTGCAGACCTCGCCCTGGTTGAAGAAGGCCAGGACCAGACCCTCGGCGGCTTTCTCGATGAACGCCGGCTCGGCATTCATGATGTCTTCGAAGTAGATGTTCGGCGACTTGCCGCCCAGCTCGACGGTGGACGGAATGATGTTGTCGGCGGCGCAGCGCAGGATGTGCGCGCCCACCGGGGTCGAGCCGGTGAAGGCGATCTTGGCGATGCGGGTGCTGGTGGCCAGCGCCTGGCCGGCTTCGCGGCCAAAGCCTTGGACGATGTTCAGTACGCCGGCCGGCAGCAGGTCACCGACGATTTCGGCGAGGACCATGATCGACAGCGGAGTCTGCTCGGCGGGCTTGAGCACCACGCAGTTACCGGCGGCCAGGGCCGGGGCGAGCTTCCAGGCGGCCATCAGCAGCGGGAAGTTCCACGGGATGATCTGCCCGACCACGCCCAGCGGCTCGTGGAAGTGATAGGCGGCGGTGTTGTCGTTGATCTCGGCGGCGCCGCCTTCCTGGGCGCGGATGCAGCCGGCGAAGTAGCGGAAGTGGTCGGCGGCCAGCGGCACGTCGGCGTTCAGGGTTTCGCGCACGGCCTTGCCGTTGTCCCAGGTCTCGGCGACAGCGAGGATTTCCAGGTTCTGCTCGATGCGGTCGGCGATCTTCAGCAGGATGTTCGAGCGATCCTGCACCGAGGTGCGGCCCCAGGCATCGGCGGCGGCATGGGCGGCGTCCAGCGCGCGCTCGATGTCGGCGGCGTCGGAACGGGGGAATTCGGCGATGACCTCGCCATTCACCGGCGAGGTATTGGTGAAGTACTGCCCGTTCACCGGCGCGACGAACTCGCCGCCGATGTAGTTGCCGTAGCGCGGCTTGAAGGAAACGATGGCGCCAGGGGTACCGGGTTGCGCATAGATCATGGTGGTTGGCCTCTTCTTGTCGGAGCCTGGCCCCAACATGGGACAGGTCATGGAACCGATCTTTGCAGGGGCCGAAAAGCCGTGGAATGCGCCATTCGCACAGAGCGTCTCGTTATTTGGTAGTAGATTCGCGGGCTCTCTGCGACGCGGGGTCGCGGGCCCTGTCCGATGCAATGGGTGATGGCGGTGCCTCGCCAATCGCGAATGAATTCGCTCCCACAATGAGGGTCCGGTATAGGGGCGAATTCATTCGCCCAACGAAGCCACGCGGGGCCCCTACAAGGATGACGGCATCGGCCTTTTGCGATGGAACGGATTGTCCGCTGTGGGAGCGAATTCATTCGCGATGGGCTGGCGACCATGCTTCGTCAATCGCGAATGAATCGCTCCCACAAGAATGGTCCGGCGTAGAGGCGAATTCATTCGCCCAACGAAGCCACGTCGGCGAATGAATCCGCCCCTGCCGGTGAGCACCTCACGCCGGCAGCCCCACTCTCCCCCGCGCCGTTCGGGTCTGGGCGACCGCCGGCTTGCCCGGACGCTCCGCCCCCTCCGGCCGGTAGCCCAGGCGCAGGCCGCCCCAATGCCGGCCCTTGATGAAGATCGGCACCGACAGGTCATGCATCAGCTCGCCGGTATCGCGGGTGTAGGTCTGCAACAGCAGCGGCTGCTGGTGGCTGCCGCAGCGGATGCCGGTGCGGTCGGTGAATTTGCGCTTGCTGCGGCTGCGCGCCATGTCCTGTTGGCGGTCGCCGGTGGGCGCATGGCTGAACGCCAGGTTGTGGGTCGGCACGTAGCCTTCCGGTGTACAGGCGATGGCGAACACCATGCCCTCGTGACGACTCAGCAGCGGTTCCTGGATCGCCGGCAGCACCTGGTCGGTATAGCTGTCGAAGCGCGTGCGGAACTTGGTCGGGTGGGTATTCGGCAACGCCTGGTACTGGCGGTCGAACAGGTCGTCGAGGCCGATCCGACCGCTGTCGATGTCCGCCTCGAAACGCTCGGCGATCGCCTGGGCGCCCTCGCGGGCCAGGTCGTAGACCCGTTGGTGATAGTCGTTCAGGCCCACCTCGGCGAGCCGCTCGCTGATGGTCTCGGCCTGCCCCTCCAGTTGCATCGCCGCTTCGGCCAAGTGCTGGGTCTGCTCTTCGCTGGCGCGCAGGTCACCGCGCATCTGCTCGATGGCGGCGAACAGGCTGTTCAATTGCTGCCGGTTGGTTTCCGCGCCCTGGGCGATCTCGGTGATCTGGCTCTCCACCTCCAGCGCCAGCCCGGCAATGCTCTCCAGGCGCTGGCCGCTGCGCTCCACCTGGCCGACGCCATCGTCCAGGTCACTGCTGAGCTGGCGGATCTGCTCCACCACCTCCGCCGTGCGGCCCTGGATGTCCGCCACCATCTGCCCCACCTCCTCGGTGGCGCTGGCGGTGCGCCCGGCCAACCCGCGCACCTCGTCGGCCACCACCGCGAAACCGCGTCCGTGCTCGCCGGCCCGTGCCGCCTCGATGGCCGCGTTGAGCGCAAGCAGATTGGTCTGGCTGGCGATGGACTGGATCACCAGCGTCACCCGCTGGATTTCCTCGCTGCGCTGGCTGAGCGCCTCTATCAGTTCGCGGCTGGCGCTGGCGCGCAGGCTCAACTGGTGCATGCAGGCGATGGCCGAGGTCACCCGTTCGCGGCCCTCGTCGCTGCTGCGCCGCGCCTCGCTGGCGGCATCGCGGGCCTGCTGGCTGAGGGCCGAAGTGGCCTCCTCGGTGTGGATCATGGTCTCGGCGCTGCCGACGATGGTCACCGCCGCCGACAACTGCGATTGCAGCTTCTCCGCCAGCCGCTGCACCGCATAGGACACACCTGCCGCCGACAACGCGTTGTGGCTGGTGGTGTGTGCCAGGTCACGGGCGAGACGGCCGATATCCGGCCCCTTTATCTCATCCGGCACCTCCGCCGGCCGCCGCACCAGCCACGACAGCCCGGCAACCGCCAGCGCCAGCGGTATCGCCAAACCCATCGGCCAACCGCTGCCGACGGCGAACAGCAGAACGATCATGAGCAGGCCCTGGACCAGAGCCACGGCAACGGGGGGCAGAGAGAACGTGCGCATGTAGCACCTCGCGGCTCCGGCTGGCTCGCCTGCTGGCCAAGTCGCCGGTTTTCTTGTTGTTCGGTTCCGGCATTAGGCAGAGCTGGCCATCACTTGGCCATTGTGCCTTGGTTGTAGAGGAGGTGTGCTTTGGTGGGAGGGCTGCGGAAACAGGCTGAACGACGAAATAAAAGTTATCTAACTTATTAGGCCACCGAAACTTCGCCCTTGATGAAAATCAAAAACCGCTTCAAATAAACGATTCCGCAACAAACAACAATCCAGCCACTACCAAATACCCGGAAAGTTCCTTCCAAAGTCGTATCAGGCCACAGTGAAAGTTGCCCTAGTTTCGAGATGCGTCATCGAAACAATCCTTTTTCCGAAACAGGAGAGCAACCATGCAGTGGATCGATCCGGCCTTTTGCGACCTTCGCCTGGGCTTCGAAGTGACCGCTTACGTCTACGTGCGCTGACCCACCGTGGCATGGCGCCCCGCCTGGCGCCATGCCGTATCGAGGAGACGCTCATGAGCGCGCATGCCATCACGCCGCACGACCGTTTCGAAATCCGCCCACCCTTCCTGTTCCGCTGGGAAGACTCGCAACAGGCGCATGTTCTTCTTTATCCAGAAGGCATCGTCAAGTTGAACGAAACCGGTGGCGACATTCTTCAGCTATGCGACGGGAAGAATACGGTCGGGCAAATAATCAAACAACTTTCCCAACGCTACTGCGCCGCAGACGAAACAACGATAAGCAACGGCGTATTGAACTTCCTGGAGGTATCCCATGGCAAAGGCTGGATCCGAACCACGGCTTGATGGCGGCGGCAATCCGGTCTGGCTGTTGCTGGAGCTGACCTACCAGTGCCCGCTGCAATGCGCCTTCTGCAGCAACCCGCGGCAGTTCGCCGACTACCGCCAGAACGAGCTGAGCACCGCCGAATGGATCGACGCGATGAGCCAGGCCCGCGCGCTCGGCGCCATGCAGATCGGCTTTTCCGGCGGCGAGCCGACCCTGCGCAAGGACCTGGAAATCCTCGTCGCCGAAGCCGATCGCCTGGGCTACTACACCAACCTGATCACTTCCGGCATCGGCCTCACCGAGGCGCGCCTGCACGCCCTGAAGGACGCCGGCCTGCGCCACATCCAGCTCGGTTTCCAGTCCACCGACCGCGACGTGGCCCGGCAACTGGCCGGCGTCGACTGCTGGGAACGCAAGCTGGCCATCGCCCGCTCGATCAAGGCCCTGGATTTCCCGATGGTGCTCAACGTGCCCATCACCCGCCAGAACATCGGCCAGGTGCCGGACATCATCGATTTCGCCGCCGAACTGGGGGTGGAATACCTCGAGCTGGCCAACGTGCAGTACTACAACTGGGCGCTGCTCAATCGCGACCAACTGATGCCCACCCGAGAGGAACTGGAGCGCGCCGAAGCCGCCGTACGGGAGGCGCGTATCCGGCTGGGCGACCGCCTCACGCTGTTCTTCGTCATTCCGGACTACCATGAAGGCCGCCCGAAAGCCTGCATGAACGGCTGGGGCGCGATCCATCTGACCATCGCTCCCAACGGCGATGTGCTGCCCTGCTCCCAGGCCACGAACTTCAAACACCTGGAGTTCCCCAACCTGCGCCGGCAACGGCTCGAAGCCATCTGGCACGACTCGCCGGTGTTCAAGCTCTACCGGGGCGACGCCTGGATGCCCGAGCCCTGCCGCAGTTGCAGCGAGAAGGAAACCGACTTCGGCGGCTGCCGCTGCCAGGCGCTGCTGCTGACCGGTTCCGGCCACGAAGCCGACCCCGCCTGCAGCAAGTCGCCGCACCACGCCCTGGTCCGACAGGCCGTGCAGCAGGCCCAGCGGGCGCGGCTCGTCGATGCGCCGCTGATACCGCGCCACGCCAGCCAGGGGATCGGGCCATGAAACTGCCCCACGACAGCTTCGCCGGAACCCTGGGCGCCGGGCTGGTCCTGACCCTGGGCGTCTACCTGCTGCTGCGTTTCTGGCTGGTCGCCTAGGAGGATTCATGCTCGCTCTCGATCTCCTGGCCCATTATGCCCATCTGCTGTTCGCCCTGGTGTGGATCGGCCACAACTACGCCAGCTTCGTGCAGCAACCGGCCTACGTACCGTTCCGGGGCGATGCCGCCGCGCTGGAACGCGACCTGGAGCGGCGGATGAAGCGCGAGCACGGCATCTTCCGCTACGCCTCGCTGGTGGTCTGGGCATCCGGCATGGCGATGCTCTGGCAGCGCGGCTGGCTGCCGGACGCCCTGCTGTTGCGCGGCCCGCTGGCGGTGATCGGCCTCGGTGCCTGGATCGGTACGCTGATGCTGCTGAACCTCTGGCTGGTGCTCTGGCCGCACCAGAAGAAGCTGCTCGGCTTCGTGCCGGCGAGCTTCGAAGAACGGGTGCGCTGCTCGCGCATCACCTTCCTGTCCTCGCGCAGCAACACCATTCTCTCGATGCCCTTGCTGTTCCTGATGGCGGCCGGCGGACATGGCCTGCACCTGTTCTGAGGCGATCTACAACTTCGCCGCCGGCCCCTCGCCGCTGCCCGCCGAGGTGCGCGCGGCACTGCGCGAGGCGCTGGTCGAGCAGGGTCCGCTGGAGCAGCCGTTCGGCGCGGCGGCCGTCAGACGGATGCAGGAGGACGTCGAACAAGACCTGCGCGCCCTGCTGCAACTGCCCGCTCACTACCGCGTGCTGTTCCTCCAGGGCGGTGCATCCGCTCAGTTCGCCCTGCTGCCGCTGAACCTGCTGGCGCCGGGCCAATCCGCCGGCTACCTGGAAAGCGGCCACTGGGCGCGCAAGGCCATCGCCGAGGCACGCCGGCACGCTGCGCTGAAGGTGATCGCCAGCGGCGCCGACTCGGGCTTCCGCGCCCTCCCGCCCTTCGAGGCATGGCAGCTCGATGCGAACCTGGGCTATTGCCACGTCACCAGCAACGAGACCGGCGACGGCCTGCAACTGCATGACTTCCCCGAGCTGCCGGTACCACTGGTGGCCGACATGAGCTCGGATTTGCTCACCCGCCCGCTGCCGCTGGAACGCTTCGGCCTGATCTATGCCAGCGCCCAGAAAAACCTGGGCATCGCCGGGCTCTGCCTGGTGATCGTCCGCGACGACCTGCTCCGGCCGCCGCGCCCCGGCCTGCCCTCGGTGTTCAGCTACGCCCTGCAGGCCGCCGCCAACAGCCGCCTGAACACGCCGCCGCTGCATGCCCTGCACTGCGCCGGCGCGATGCTGCGCTGGATCGCCCGCCAGGGTGGCCTCACCGCCATGGCGGCCCTCGGCCTGGAAAAGAGCCGGAGGCTCTATCGCTGCATCGACGGCAGCGACCTCTACCACTGCCCCCAGCACACCACCGACCGCTCGCGGGTGAATGTCTGCTTCCAGCTCCGTGAGGAACGGCTGCTGCCTCTGTTCCTGCGCAGCGCCGAACGCCACGGCCTGCTCAACCTGCACGGCCATCCGGCGCTGGGCGGCGTTCGCGCCAGCCTCTACAACGCCATGCCGCTGGCTGGCGTGGACAAGTTGGTCGATTTCATGACGGCCTTCGAGCGCCAGCATGGCTGAGGTCCAGCAGTCGGACGTCTCGCTGCGCCACCTCCGCGAGCGCCTGCGCCTGAGTCTGGCCTGCGCCGCCGCCCGCCTTGCCATCGAGGACGCCCCCTCCCGGCCGGTCGAGGCCATGGGCCTGCGCTTCGACACGCCCCTGGGCATCGCCGCTGGCTTCGACCGTCATGGCCGCCTGGGACGACGGGCCGGATCGCTGGGCTTCGGTTTCATCGAAGTGGGCAGCCTTCATCCGGCCGAATTGTCCGGCCTGCTCCGTAGCACGGGGACAGCGCAGTTGGGCATCAACCTCGGCCTGACGCCGGGTATTCCCGAGGCCGTCTTCCACGAAGCGCTAGCGCAGCTCTGGCCGCAGGCGGACTACCTCATGCTCAACCTGATCCACCCAGCCTGCGCGCCTCTGCTGGAGCCCGGCGCCCGCTCACACCTGACCCGCCTGCTGGCCAGCCTGCGCGAACGGCAGCACCGGCTCGACCGACTCGGCGGCCGCCAGGTCCCGCTGGCCGCCAAGCTGCGCTGCCTGCCGGGCGACCTGCCCCTCGACCTCGCCGCCCTGCTGCGCGACCTGGGCTTCGACGCCCTCCTCGCCGCCCACGACCCCGGCCCACCCGCCACACCCCAGCGCTACCGCCACTGGCAAGACCCTGCCGTCCAAGCCCAGGCCTGCACCCAGATCGAACGCCTGCGCAGCCTCTGCGGCCCGCGCATGGCCCTGCTGTCGGTAGGCGGCATCCAGACCGCCGCGCACCTGAACGACCGCCTCGACGCCGGCGCGGAGCTGGTGCAGGTGTATGGCGCGCTGAAGGAACAGGGGCCGGGGGTGGCGGGGCGGATGTTGAGCCGCGGCTGACGGACGAACGGGCCTACGCCAGCCACCCCAGCGTGCCTCGACCCTGATGCTTAGCCAGTTGCCCGCCTGGCCGGGCGCGACACGCGGCTCAGCGCTCCAGCAATTGCCTGGCCTGCTCCGCCATCTGCCGGATCAGGGCGCTGGCGGCGGGATGCCGTCCGGCGCTGGAGCGGCTCACCGCATACAGCGTTACCGTGATGCCGGGCTGCAACTCGCGGGCCTGCAGCGCCGAGGCATGGACCAGTGCCGTGAAGGGATCCACTACCGCCATGCCAAGCCCGGCCTCCACCAGCGAGCGCGCCACCTGGTAGGTCTGCACATGGGTGTTGATCAGCGGTCCGTCTTTCAACTCGTCCAGCCGACTACTCAGCAAGCTGCCCAGACCATCGCGGGTATCCAGCGCAATCAGCGGCTGACCCGCCAGCTCGTCCAAGGCCATGGGTTTGCCAGCCAGCTCCTCGCTCCACTGGCCACGCCCCGCGATCACTCGCATGCCGCCCTGGGCCAGGCTCTCGCTGCGCAAGGCCGGATGTTTGGGTTCCTGCAGGCTGAAGCCGATATCCGCCTCGTGCAACAACAGGCTCTCGACCAGCTCCCGGGTGTGCTGGGTCGCCAGCGTGCAGGGCGTCTTCGGGTAGCGCCGTCGCCATTGCGCAATGCTGGCCGGCAGCAGGGTCTGCGCCAGGGTTGGCGTGGTGACGATGCGCAACGGGTGGTCGCTATGGCCGCGCAGGTTGCCGGCCAGCCGGCGCACCTCGCGCAGATCGTCGAAAACCTTGCCGGTGGCGGCCTCCAGCAGGCGCGCCTCCGCGGTGGGATGCAGTTGTCCCCGAATCCGGGTGAACAGGCTGAACCCCAGCTGGGCCTCGGCATGATGCAGCGCCTTGGTCGCCGCCGGCTGAGTGATGTTCAGCAGCCTGGCGGCGCCGGTGACCGAGCCGGTCTGCAGGATTGCCTGGAAGATCTCGATATGACGCAGCCTCATGAGCTTTTCCCAACTCGGACAGGATGAATGCGGAGACGGCACCGCGCCCTTCCGGGCCACAACCCGGCGTCGCCCCATAGCCTGAGGTTATGGCTGCACGGCATCTGTTCATTCGTACTGCGCAGCCGACGACGGCAAGCTTGCCCCATCGAGCAGTCATGGAGGCAGCAATGAGCAAGCACGTCGCAATAGTCGGGGGCGGGGTCGTCGGTCTGGCCACCGCCTATGCGCTGGTCCGCGAGGGTCATGAGGTCAGCCTGTGCGACAGCCATGCGCAGGTGGCCCAGGAAACCAGCTTCGCCAACGGCGGGCAGCTCAGCTATCGCTATGTGTCCCCACTCGCCGATGCCGGCGTGCCGTTCAAGGCCCTAGCCTGGATGCTGCAGGGTGACGCCGCCCCGCTGAAATTCCACCTGCGCCTGGAGCCGCGGCAATGGCGCTGGTGCCTGAGCTTCCTCGCCGCCTGCCGCAGCTCGGTCAACCGGCGCAATACCGGGCATCTGCTGCGCCTGGCCCTGCACAGCCAGCAGGTCCTCGCGCAATGGCGTGCGCAGGACGGCCTGGGCGACTTCGCCTGGCGCAGCAACGGCAAGCTGGTGGTCTACCGCAATGCCGCCAGCCTGCGCCAGGCCGCCGGCAAGCTGAGCGAGGCGGCCGGGCAGCGGCTGCTCGATGCGGCCCAATGCCTGGCACTGGAGCCGGCCCTGGAAGGCATGGGCGGGCAACTGGCCGGCGGCATCTACAGCGCCGACGACGAAGTCGCCGATTGCCTGCGCTTCTGCCAGGTACTGGAACAGCGTCTGCAAGCCAGCGGCCGCTATCGCCGCCTGGGCGGCCGCCCGGCGACCGGTTTCGAGCAGGCGAGCGGCAGGATTCGCGCCTTGCGCCTGGGCGACGAGAGCATCGCCGCCGACGCCTTCGTCCTCGCCGCCGGCAATCGCAGTGCCGGCCTGGCCCGCAGCCTGGGCCTGCATCTGCCGATCTACCCGCTCAAGGGCTACAGCCTGACCCTGCCGCTGGCGCAGGACGCCATCGCCCCGGAGGTCAGCGTGACCGACTTCGACCACAAGGTGGTCTACGCCCGCCTCGACCGCCAGTTCCGGGTCGCCGCGATGGTCGATATCGGCGCCCGCGACGCCCACCCCAGCGCACGCCGCCTGAGCGCGCTGCGCCGCCTGGGCGAACGCACCTTTCCCCATGCCGGCGACTACCGGCAGGCCGAGGCCTGGGCCGGGCTGCGCCCTTGCACCCCGCAGGGCACGCCGCTGCTCGGCGCCACCGCGCTGAGCAACCTCTGGCTGAACAGCGGCCACGGCAGCCTGGGCTTCACCCTCGCCTGTGCCAGCGGCCAGATTCTCTCGGAGCTGATTTCCGGGCGTGCCAGCCCGATCTCGCTGGAAGGCTTGAGCCTTCCGCAATGCCACTCTCGCTAATCGACAGGAGCCTTTACATGCACATCGAGCGTATCGCCAACACCCCGCGCCTCAGCGGCGCCGTGCTTCACGGCGATCTCATCTACCTCTCCGGCCAGGTTCCGGACGACCGCCAGTGCGACTGCGCCAGCCAGACCGAACAGGTGCTGGCCAAGATCGACAGCCTGCTGCAGCAGGCCGGCAGCCACCGCGCCAACCTGTTGAGTGTCCAGATCTGGCTGAAAGACATCGAAAGGGACTTCACCGCCATGAACGCGGTCTGGGAGCGCTGGCTACCGGCTGGTTGCGCACCGGCCCGTGCCACCACCCAGGCCGACCTCGCCTCCGCCGACGTCCTGGTGGAGATGATGGTGATCGCCGTCCGCCCGCACTAGAAAGGAGCCGCCATGCGCAAACCCCTGATTGGAATCACCCTGGATGTCGAACCGCAAGGCGGAGGCTACTCCAGCGACCCCTGGTATGCCCTGCGGGTCAACTATGCCGAAGCGGTGAGCGCCGCCGGCGGCCTGCCGATCGCCCTGCCCCATGATTGCCAGGCCGTGACGGATTACCTGGAGCGAATCGACGCCCTGCTGGTCAGCGGCGGCATGTTCGACATCCCGCCGGAACTCTACAACCAGAGCACGCAGCACCAGAGCGTGAGCACCAAGGCGACGCGCACCCGCTTCGAGATGACCCTGCTGCGCGGCGCGCTGGAGCGGGACATGCCGGTGCTGGGCATCTGCGGCGGCATGCAACTGCTGGTGGTCGCCTCGGGCGGCAGCCTCTACCAGGATCTCGCCAGCGACATGCCCGGCGCCCTCGAGCACATGCAGACCACGGCCCACGACCACCCCTGGCACAGCGTGGCGATCACCCCGGACAGCCAGTTGCAGCGTGTGCTCGACTGCAGCCAGCTGCACGTCAACTCGGTGCACCACCAGGGCGCCTGCCAACTGCCGGACAACCTGTTGCCGGCCGCCCGGGCCGAGGATGGCCTGATCGAAGCGGTGGAGCGCCGCGATCGACGCTTCGCCCTGGGCCTGCAGTGGCACCCGGAATACCGCATCAACCCGGAGGAAAGCCGCCTGTTCCAGGCCTTCGTGGATGCCGCCCGTTCATAACGAGAATCGACAGGTCGTCGAGAACCCGCCAGCGCAACGCCTCCGGCCGCGCCCTGCGGTTCTCCGCACCTGGCACGTCACAAGCTGAATCGTTCTGCCTCGACAATCCCAATTCCAATCGCAGAGAGCTTCGCCATGCTTAACCTCCTCAACGACTTGCTCTGGGGCAAGGTCCTGATCGTCACCCTCGTGGTCATCGGCTTGCTGTTCACCTGCAGTTCCCGTTTCGTACAACTGCGCCACTTCGCCGCCATGTTCGGCATCCTGCGCAGCGCCTTTCAACACCAGAAAGGGCAGATCAGCTCGTTTCAGGCCCTGACCCTGAGCGTCGCCGGGCGCGTTGGCGCCGGCAATATCGCCGGTGTCGCCGTCGCCATCACCCTGGGCGGCCCGGGGGCCGTGTTCTGGATGTGGATGATCGGCCTGCTCGGCATGGCCACCAGCTTCTTCGAATGCACCCTGGCCCAGGCCTTCAAGGTGCGTGGCAGCGACGGCCTGTATCGCGGCGGGCCGGCCTTCTACATCAAGGCCGGACTGAAATCGCCCAGGCTGGCGGTGGTTTTCTCGGTCCTGCTGCTGGTGACGTTCGGCTTCGGCTTCAGCGCCCTGCAGTCCTACACCATCGCCACCTCGCTCAACGACACCCTCGGCTTGCCGGCCTACGCCTGCGCCGCGCTGATCGTCGGCCTGCTCGCCGCGATCATCTTCGGCGGCCTGCAACGCATCGCCAGATTCGCCGAATTGCTGGTACCGGTGATGGCCCTGGGTTACCTGGCGATGACCCTGTACGTGCTGGGCAGCCATGCGGAGCGCATTCCCGAAGCCCTGCTGATGATCTTCAACAGCGCGTTCGGCCTGGACCAGGCGCTCGGTGGCGGTGTCGGCGCGGCCATACTGCACGGCATCAAGCGCGGCCTGTTCTCCAACGAAGCCGGCCTCGGCAGTGCCCCCAACGTGGCGGCGGTGGCCGAGGTCCCGCACCCGGTCAACCAGGGCATCGTGCAGGCGTTCAGCGTGTTCATCGACACCCTGGTGCTGTGCAGCTGCACGGCGATGATCGTCCTGCTATCGGACGCCTACCAGCTGGGCGGCAACCTCGGCGGCATCGCCCTGACCCAGGCCGCCATGGCCGAGCACGTGGGAGAGTGGGGACGCGTCTTCGTCAGCCTGGCGCTGTTCTTCTTCTGCTTCACCTCGATCATCTACAACTACTACCTGGGTGAGAACAGCCTGAGCTTCATGGGCCTGGACAATCCGCTGGCGGTGTCCGGCTTGCGCCTGCTGACCCTGGTGCTGATCCTCTGGGGCGCGCTGCAGGACCTCAACACGGTGTTCGCCTTCGCCGACCTGACCATGGCCCTGCTCGCCCTGGTCAACCTGGCCGCCCTCGTCCTACTGCTCAGGATTGGCCTGCGCCTGATGCGCGACTATGAGCGCCAGCGTGCCGCCGGCGTGGCCCGCCCCGGTTTCGATCCGCGCCTGTTCCCCGACCTGGACATCGACCCGCAGGCCTGGCCGACTCCGCCCGGGCATACCGCTCCAGCCGACGTGGTGGATACGGGCAGAGCGCAGTCCCAGCCTTCCTGATCTCTCGCCGACTGAAGCCCGCCTGACGGCGGGCTGCTGCGACGTTCCCTTCAGAGCCTTCAAGCTGGTGGCCAGTTCGCCGCTATCGAAATGCCCCTGCCACATGCGAATCAAAAAGCACCGTAGTGCCCGGTATGCTTGGTCGCCGAGAACTCGGCCTGCAGCTCTATATTAAAGTTGGGGAAGTGGAGCGGCGGCTATTGAACGAGCCAGTCACTCTGGGATTGCGATGGCAAAAAAAGGCCGGCTATCCAGCCGGCCTTCTTCCACCGCGTTCAACTCACCGCTTGGCGACCATGTCTTTCGGCAGCTTGAAGGTCCAGACCATGCCGCCCTGGTTGAAGTCCTTGATGCGCTTGGCCACTTCGCCGCCCCACAGGGGAACCGCGCCGCCCCAGCCGGAGAGGACGGAGACGTACTGCTCGCCGTCCATTTCCCAGGTGATGGGCGAGCCGATCACGCCGGAGCCGGTGTTGAACTCGTAGAGTTTCTTGCCGGTCTTGGCGTCGAAGGCCATCAGGAAGCCTTCCGGGTTGCCGGTGAAGACCAGGTTGCCCTTGGTGGCCAGCACGCCGCCCCACAGCGGCGCGTAGTTCTTGTAGCGCCAGACTTCCTTGCCGGTCTTCGGATCGATGGCGCGCAGGACGCCGATGTAGTCCTCGTTCAGCGGGTGGATGGTGAAGCCGGCGCCGAGGTAGGCCGCGCCTTTCTTGTAGGCGACGCCTTCGTTCCAGATGTCCATGCCCCACTCGTTGGAGGGCACGTAGAACAGGCCGGTGTCCTGGCTGTAGGCCATGGGCATCCAGTTCTTGCCGCCGAGGAAGGACGGGGCGACGAACACGGACTTGGCCTGGGCGGTGTCGCCCGGGGCGTGCGGACGGTTTTCCTCGTTGTAGATCGGCCGGCCGTTCTTATCCAGGCCCTTGGCCCAGGTGATCTTGTCGACGAACGGGAAGCCACGGATGAACTTGCCGTTGGTGCGGTCGAGTACGTAGAAGAAGCCGTTGCGGTCGGCGGTGGCGGCAGCCTTGACGGTCTTGCCGCCTTCTTCGTAGTTGAAGGAGATCAACTCGTTCACGCCGTCGAAGTCCCAGCCGTCGTGCGGGGTGGACTGGAAGTGCCACTTGATCGAGCCGTCGTCCGGGTTCAGCGCCAGGCGCGAGGAGGAGAACAGGTTGTCGCCGGGGCGCAGGTGCGAGTTCCACGGCGCCGGGTTGCCGGTGCCGAACAGCAGGGAATCGGTTTCCGGGTCGTAGTAGCCGCCCAGCCAGGGCGCGGCGCCGCCGGTCTTCCACAGGTCGCCCGGCCAGCTCTTGCCGGCTTCGCCGCCGGAGATGCCGTTCTCGACCGCCTTGCCGTTCTTGTAGACGTAGCCCATGTGGCCTTCCACGGTCGGGCGGGTCCAGAGCAGTTCGCCATTCTTCGGATCGTAGGCTTCGATCTTGCCGACCACGCCGAATTCGCCACCGGACACGCCGGTGATCAGCTTGCCCTTCACCACCAGCGGGGCGGCGGTGATGGAGTAGCCGGCCTTGTAGTCGGCGACGGTTTTCTTCCAGACCACCTTGCCGGTGTCCTTGTTCAGGGCGACCAGCTTGGCGTCCAGGGTGCCGAAGATCACCAGGTCGCCGTAGAGGGCGACACCACGGTTGATCACGTCGCAGCAGGGCATGATGCCGTCGGGCAGGCGGGCGTCGTACTGCCAGAGTTCCTTGCCGGTGCGGGCGTCCACGGCGAACACGCGGGAGTAGGAGGCAGTGAGGTACATCACACCGTCCTTCACCATCGGCTGGGCCTGCTGGCCGCGTTGTTTCTCACCGCCGAAGGAGAAGCCCCAGACCGGCCGCAGTTGGGTCACGTTGTTGGCGTTCAGGGTGTCCAGGGTGCTGTAGCGCTGCCCTTGCAGGCCCAGGCCGTTGGTCACGACCTGACCGGGGGTTTTGGCGTCGTTGAGGATTTCCTCGTCGGTGACGGCCATGGCCGACAGGCTGGACATCGCCATGGCGGCGCACAGTGCCGTCAGGGCGAAGGGCTTGCGAAGACCGGTGTGCTTCATTGCGGCTACCTCTGCGGGTTCATTGTTATTGGCCGGGAAGTTTTCCCGGTCTGTCGGAAATTCTTGGTTCGGCCCGCCCGGCCAACAATTGAACGCAGTACGGATTTTTCTCATCACTTGGTAGCAATACCTCGCTGCAAGGCCCGCCCCTCGGGCATTTGCGCAGGTTGCCGAAAGCACGACGGCGACTTAAGTCGCAGGTCTTTGCGCGCAAAAGAGCATATCCAGGCCCGGCGCCGCGGCTTAAAAGAACCGCATCGACTGGCGAAGGAGAACTGCCATGCCCCGACTCATTTTCCTGATGGCTCTGTTGGCCGGCCTGGCCGCGCAGGCGGCGGAACCGATCCGGATCGGCCTCAACTTTCCCCGCACCGGCCCGTACAAGGCCGAGGGTGTGGAACTCAAGCGCGGCGCCCTGCTGGCCATCGAGGCCATCAACCGCGAGGGCAGCGTGCTCGGCCGGCCGCTGGAGCTGCTCAGTCTGAATTCCGCCTCCCGCGAGGACACCGCCGAGCGCAACGTGGATAAGTTCGCCCAGTTGGGTGCACGGATGGTCTTCGGCGGCGCCACCAGCGAGGAGGCGATCGCCGCCGGCAAGCGCGCCCACGCCCTGGGCATGCTCTATTTCGCCACCCTCAGCTACGCCAACGAGGTCACCGGGCGCGAAGGCCACCGCTACCTGTTCCGCGAATCGAACAGCGCCTGGATGAGCGCCCAGGTGCTCGGCGAGTACCTGTCCTGGCATCTGCCGAGGCGGCGCTACCACTACATCGTGCGGGACGACGCCTGGGGCCGCAGCATGGAGAGCGCCCTGCGCGCCGCCACCGGCAGCCAGGACCGCGCCCGCCATGGCTATACGCGCATCCCCTCGCACAACGCGCGCCGTGAGGATTACGTGAAGGCGATACAGCGCGCCGCCGAGAGCGAGGCCGATGTGCTGGTGGTCATGCTGTTGGGCGAGGATCTGCTGCACAGCATTCGCCTGGCGCGCAACCTCGGCCTAGGCTCGCGCATGCAGATCATCGTGCCGAACCTGAGCAAGAGCATCGTCCAGCAGGCCGGACCGCGGGTGATGGAGGGCGTGATCGGCACCGAGGCCTGGACCTGGCGCGTGCCGGAACTGGAGAAGAGCAGCGAGGGGCAGCGCTTCGTCGAGGCCTTCGTCAAGGCCCACCAGGAATACCCCGGCAGCGCCGCCGCCTCGGCCTACGGGATCGTCCGCCAGTGGGCCGACGCGGTGCGCCGCAGCGGCAGCCTGGACAGCGAGGCGCTGATCGCGGCGCTGGAGAACCATCGCTATCAGTTGCTCAAGGACGGCCAGGAGTGGCGGGCCTTCGACCATCAGAATGTGCAGAGCATCTATGCGGTGAAAGTGAAGGCCCGCGACGAGGTGATGCGCGATCCGTACAAGCAGGACTATTTCAGCATCATCCACCGCATGACCGGCGAACAGGCCGCGCCCACCCTGGAAGACTGGCAACAGGAGCGCGGCGATATGCTCAGCCTGCAGTGAGTCGCCTATAGGGCACCTCTAAAAACTACCTGCGTTGTCATCACTGCGTTAAAAACAAGCTCGGATGCGAGCCCAGTCAAAATGCTCATTTACAGCTCGTAAACTGCGCTTTTTCGCTTGTTTTTGTGGGGCCGCCGAGGCCTTGTGCTGACTGCCTCGTCTACGTTTTTAGAGGTGCCCTATAGTGGGGGGGCGCGGCCCGAGGACGGTGCCGCCCCGATCCCGCACTCAAGGAGACTGCCGTGAAATACCTCTGCCTCGTGTACAGCGACGAAAAACTGCTGCACTCCCTGCCGGAAAGCCCCCGCGACGAAGAATGCCTGGCCTATGCCCAATCGGTGCAGAGCAGCGGCCGGATGATTGCCGCCGAAGCCTTGCAGCCGGTCGATACCGCTACCACGGTGCGGGTACGCAACGGCAAGACGAGTTACTTCGACGGCCCGTTCGCCGAAACCAAGGAGCAGCTCGCCGGCTTCTACCTGGTGGAAGCGGACGACCGCGAACAGGCCCTGGAGATTGCCGCGAAGATCCCGGCGGCGCGGGTTGGCTGTGTGGAAGTGCGGCCGGTGCGGGAGCTGGAAGTCGACTGAGCCCGCTGCTCAGCGATCCACTCGCCGCAGCCGCTCGGCGGCATAGCGCGGGTACAGGTGGCTGACGCTGCGGATCAGTTCATAGCGGGTCAGGCTGACCCCGGCGAAGCGCTCGGGGATCGGCACCTGCATCAGTTCGTTCATGTCCGCGCCCTTCTGTGCGCCCTGGCGCATCACACTGTCGAGCCAGCCCAGGTAGTCGCGCATCTGGGCGAAGGGCGCGTCGTTGCGCGCCACCGGCCCGTGACCGGGGACGATCAGGGTCCAGGGCAATTGCTCGAGGGTTTTCAAATCGTCGAGCCAGACATCCAGGCCGGGGCTGTTCGGCGTGGTCAAGGCGCGCTGGTAGAACACCAGGTCGCCGGCGAACAGCACGCCGGTGGTCTCGTCGAGGATCGCCAGATCGGCGCCGGTGTGGCCGCCCAGACCGAGCAGGCGCAGCCGATGCCCACCGACCTCCAGAACGCCGGGCTCGACCGTTTCGCCGGGCAGCACCACCTCGGTGCCACGCATCCAGTCACCGACCAGACGGTACATGTTGTCGGCCATGGCGTTGCCCTGCTGGCGCAACAGCTCGGTGGTGCCGGCCAGGGCCTGGATCGGCACGTCGGTGAACGCCTGGTTGCCCAGCACGTGGTCCGGATGGTGATGGGTCAACAGCACGCGCTCGACCGGCTTGTCGGTGACCCTGGCGATAGCCTGGCGCAGGGCCTCGCCGTAGCGCCGCGAGGGGCCGGTGTCGATCACCACCACGCCGGCCCCGGTGACGATGAAGCCGATGTTGACGATATTGCCGCCGTTGGCCTGGGCGAAGTTGTCCGTGCTGCCTTCCAACAGCCAAGTGTCCTCGGCGATCTGCCGGGGTTCCAAGCGGTAGTCGAGTTCCGCCCATGCCGGCAGGGCGAAACAGAGCAGCAAGGTGAGGATCAGCGGGCGCATGGTGCTATCCCTGCAATGACATGACGAAGGGCAGGCTGACCGCCGCCACGAGACCCAGCACGGGGACCAAGAGCGGGATGAAGCGGGACAGGTTCATGGCGTCTCCTTCTGATCTGGAGCTTCTTGGGCTTTCTAGAAATCGGCTTCGAACTCGTTGCCGCTGTTGTCGCGCAACCACAGCCGCGTCGGCTCGTCGCCGCGCACTTCGAAGGTCAGCGAGGGGTTCTCGGATACCGCCGGGAACAGCTCGAGCCGACCCAGCACGCTGCCATCGGCCGCACGCAGCTCGGCTTGGTCGAGGTAAAACTCGGGGATTCCGCCGACCAGGCCGTTGTCCATCGGATGGGAGACTTCCAGGCGCAGCCGGTCGAATTCGCCGCGCGGGAAGCGCCCGCCCAGCACCTGGCCGAGGTGATCCTCCCAACCTTCCTGGGCGCGCACCACACTGGGCGCGGTACAACCGCCGCCGGCGGCATCGACCCGCGCCGAAGCGACATGCCAGACGCCGTCGCGAGTCAGCACCGCGGCACGGATCGGCGTGGCCTGCTCGACACGGATGCGTATCGCCAGCAGCGGGCGCAGGCGTGGCCCGGGATGGAAGGTGAAAATGTGCGGGATAGGGTTCAGCTCGGCCCAGGCGATGATCTTCACCACCTCGCCGTCGAGGGCACTGGCGTCGATGTGGATCGGCACCTGCCGTGCATCTTCGGCGAAGGGAGGCACTTCCAGGCGCACCCGCTGATCGAAGACCACAGGCGCCCCTTCCAGCAGACGGCGGTGGTAGAAGTCCCACATGGCCGACTGCAACGGGTCCTTGCCCTCGGCGGGCAGGTGTCCCGACAGGCCGAGCAGGGCCAGCAGCAACAGGCTACGCATATCCATCGCCGACTCCCCTCAGAGTGGGTGACGCGCCCTCGACTCGGGATGGAACATTCCACCCGTCTCACTGAACGTCTTGATACAGACCCGGCAGCTCGTAACGCAGCCCTTCGGCCTCGTAGAGTGTCTTGACCTTGCCGTCGAGGATCAGCCCTTCGAGCACCTCCTCCACCGCGTAGGCCAACTGGCGGTTGCTTTCGTGCACCGCCATGCCGATGTCCCATACCTGCCGGCCCATGTCCGGGTAGGCGTTTTCCGCCGCCTTCAGCTTCGCGTCGCCGGAATGGCTGAGCAGCCAATCCAACTCGCCGCGCAGGCCCATGACCGCATCTACCTTGGCCGCGCGCATCGCGGCGAAGGCTTCGGAAGGCGTGCGAAAATGCTGGGTATGGCTGCTGAGCCGGCCGCCCATCACGGACGACAGGTAGAACGAGGGCACGCTTTCCAGCTCCACGCCGATGGGGTGGTACTGGAACACCGCGATGCTCGGCACGTCCTTCAGCCGACGGGTGTCGTAGACCACCTGCCAGCATTCGCGCTGGTAGGGGCCGAACATGGCCACCCGCTCGTTGATCAGTTCGCCCAGTTCATTGCGCTTGAAGGTGAAGTCGCGGTCGTAGGGCACGCGCATCATCAGGTCCGCGTGCTCGTTAGGGCGCAGGTAATGGCCTTTCCAGATGTAGTTGCGCAGGTCGTCGTCGAGCTTTTCGCCGGGCTCCATCCAGAGCAGCTCCAGCTTCAGCCCAAGGCCCTCGGCAAGCGCCCCGGCCACGGCGACGTCGACGCCGCGCGGCTGGCCGTCCTGCTTGTAGCTGTACGGGGGGAAGTCCTGGTACACCGCGACCTTGAGCACCCCGGAGGCGACGATGTCGTCATACGGGCGGATCTGTGCCAGGGCCTGCTGCCCGGCGAGCAGCAGGCTGAACAGCAGGACGAACAGGCGCATGGGCCTACTCCGAGACGGCGACGCTTTCCAGGTAGGTACGGATCGCCCAGAGCGCTTCCTGGCTCAGGTAATCGGCCATCCGCGGCATGTACACGGCGCCGTCGCGCACCGCACCGTTGATCACACGCTCCTTGAACCACTCGTCGCCTTCGATGCCGGCTTCGAGATAACGCAGGTCAGGGGCGATGCCGCCGGAGATGGCTTCCAGGCCATGGCAGCGGGCGCAGTTCTGGTTGTAGGCGGAAGTACCGATCTCGACGGCCTTGGCGTGCTTCTCGTAAGGCTCGCGGTAGGGGTTCTCGTCGCGCCACTCGGCGCCCAGTTGCTCCAGGTCGGAAGTGTTGACCGCCTGCGGGGTGACGTCGCCATGTCCCATGACCAGCCCGGAAGCGCTCAGGATCCCTGCGCCGATCAGTGCACGCCATGCGATGTTCTTGTTCATAACTCCACCCTCTTCGTAATGCTGTGCAAGGCCAGGCGCCCCGGCGGAGCGCGTTGAGTCGAATCTTAGGAAGGGTGGCGTTATCCCAGTATCCTGCTTTGGTTTTCAGCGACTACTCCCTTGGTAGTAGGGCGTACGACCAAGGCCAAAAGAGGAGTCGTGCGGGAGCTGTTCAGGATTGGTTCGCTGAATGACGAGAAGCGGCGCGGCCGGGGATCGTATGTTGGGGGAATGGGGCTGATTTGAGGATGGTGACAGGCTTGACTCCGCCCCCTCACCCTAGCCCTCTCCCCAGAGGGGCGAGGGGATCGACCGTGTAGGCTTCAGGTTCATGGCCTGGGCGACACAACGGCGAGAAAAGCTTCAGACGAAGCAACGACAAACGCAAAACCTTAACCCCCGCACAAACAACCCCCTCGCCCCTCTGGGGAGAGGGCTGGGGGCGCCCGGCGTAGGGTGAGGGGGCGGCCCATCTGGCCCCTCAACCGCCGAGCCCAAACACCGATGTCCCCAAACGAGACCATACGGTAATCAGCGAACCACGAAGCGTCCGGACATGCCCTTGGCTTCCAATCCCTTGCAGTAGAACGGGAAGCTGCCCGGCTTGATCGGCACGAAGAAGATTTCCGCCTGCCCGGCGTCCTCGAACTCCAGCTCGGTGAGGGTCATCGCCTTGATCTCCACCCCACCGGCCTCGACCTTGCGCAGGAAGATCGACACCGCGAATTCCGGTGCCTGGAAGGCGCATTCCTTCTGCCCGTGGGAGATGACCTTGAGCTGGTAGGCCTTGCCGGTCTCCAGCGAATACTCGTTCTGCGAGATGAAGTAATCGCTGTCGTCCGAGCCCAGCACCAGGTCCGGCAGCGGCTGGGTACGGCGGGTCAGATCGCCGGCGGCGTGGACCTTGTCGAAACCGATCAGGCTGGCGATGAGTAGCAGCGGCAGGAGCAAGGCTTTGAACAGTTGCATGGCGGGTCCCTTTTCTTGTTATGGATGCACGGGACCATCCTAGGGGCGCAGCGCCCCGGACAACCTACTACCTTGGTACCGGCCAACTGGTACTTTCTTCATATTTCCCGCCCCCTCCGGGCTTCCTATGCTGGCAGCAACCCTGGAGGAATTGCCCATGCGCCTGCTCGCGATCCACGGCCTGGCCTACCTGCTCGCCATCGCCAGCGCCGCTCTGCTCGCCACCCACAGCCAGGCTGCGGACGGCGAACTGCAGGTGCGCATCGGCTACCTGGCCTACCGTCCCGATCCCGGCCCGCTGCTGTCCAACGTCATCCCCGAGCCCGACGATGCCGGCCTGCGCGGCGCCGAGCTGGCGATCACCGACAGCAACAGCACCGGCCGTTTCCTCAAGCATCGCTATGACCTCCAAGTGGCGGACAGCCCCAACCCCGAAGCCCTGTTGGATGAGGCACGCCGGCTGCATGCCGACGGCCTGCGCCTGTTCGTGGTCAACGCCCCGGCCGACAGCCTGCGCCAGCTCGCCACCGCGCTGCCGGACAGCCTGCTGTTCAATGTCGGCAGCGCCGACGACGGCCTGCGTCTCGACGCCTGCCCAGGCAACGTGCTGCACAGCCTGCCCAGCCGCGCCATGCTGGCCGATGCCCTGGCTCAGTTCCTTGCAGTACGCAAGTGGACCCGCTGGCTGCTGATCGTCGGCACCACCGCCGATGACAAGGCCTACGCCGATGCCCTGCGCCGCGCGGCCAAGCGCTTCGGCCACAAGATCGTCGCGGAGAAGCCCTGGACCTTCGATAACGACCAGCGTCGCAGCGCCCAGGCCGAGATGCCGCTGTTCACCCAGACCGCCGAGTACGACGTGGTGCTGGTGGCCGACGAGCGCGGCGACTTCGGCGAATACGTGCCCTACCAGACCTGGTACCCGCGCCCGGTGGCCGGCACCCAGGGGTTGACCCCGACCGGCTGGCACAAGACCGTGGAAACCTACGGCGCCGCCCAGTTGCAGAAGCGCTTCGAGGAGCATGCCGGGCGCTGGATGAACGACCGCGATTTCGCCGCCTGGATCGCCGTGCGCAGCATTGCCACCGCCGTGACCCGCCTGCGCGACACCGCACCGGCGGCGATCCGCAGCCTGGCACTCTCCACCGACCTGCCGATCGACGGCTTCAAGGGGCGCAAGCTCAGCTACCGCGCCTGGGACGGCCAGCTCCGCCAGCCGATTCCGCTGGTCCACCCACGGGCGCTGGTGTCCACCTCTCCGCAGGATGGCTTCCTCCACCCCAGCAGCGAGCTGGACACCCTGGGCCTCGACGCTCCGGAAAGCCGCTGCCGGCTGAGCGACGCGCGCCTGTGACGCTGCCCCCATAACGACAAGAGAAAACGCCATGCCCACTGCCCTGCCGACCCGCCTCCTCGCCACCGCCCTGCTGCTGGCCGCCGCCGGCCCGGCCCTGGCCGCCACCGCCTATGTGTCCAACGAGAAGGACAATACCCTCAGCGTCATCGACCTGGAGCGCATGGAAGTCACCGGCACCCTGGAGGTCGGCATGCGCCCACGCGGCCTGGCGCTGTCCCACGACAACAAGCTGCTCTACATCTGCGCCAGCGATTCCGACCGCGTGCAGGTGCTCGACCTGGCCAGCGGCAAGATCGTCAAGGAACTGCCCTCCGGCGCCGACCCGGAACAGTTCGCCCTGCACCCCAACAACAAGTGGCTGTACATCTCCAACGAGGACGATGCACTGGTCACCGTGGTGGACGTGGACAGCGAAGAGGTGCTGGCGCAGATCGACGTCGGCGTCGAGCCGGAAGGCATGGCCGTCAGCCCGGACGGCAAGTGGGCGGTGAACACCAGCGAAACCACCAACATGCTGCATTGGATCGACACCACCACCCATCAGTTGGTGGACAACACCCTGATCGACCAGCGCCCGCGGCATGTCGAATTCAGCAAGGACGGCAGCCAGCTCTGGGCCTCGGCGGAGATCGGCGGCACCGTCACCGTGGTCGACGTGGCGAGCCGGCAGGTGCTCAAGAAGCTGAACTTCCAGATCAAGGGCATCCACCCGGACAAGGTACAGCCGGTGGGTATCCGGCTGACTTCGGACGGCAAGTACGCTTTCGTCGCCCTCGGCCCGGCCAACCACGTGGCGGTGGTGGATGCGAAGACCTACGAGGTGCTCGACTACCTGCTGGTGGGCCGGCGCGTGTGGCACATGGCGTTCTCCCCGGACGAGCGCCTGCTGCTGACCACCAACGGCGTCAGTGGGGATGTCTCGGTGATCGATGTGGAGAAGCTCAAGGTGAGCAAGTCGATCAAGGTGGGCCGCTATCCCTGGGGCGTGGTGGTGAAGCCATGAGCGCCCTGGAGCTGCACGGCGTCGGTTTTCGCTACGCCACCCGGTCGGCGCTGGAGGACGTTTCCTTCAACGTCCCGCCCGGCCACTTCACCGCCCTGCTCGGCCCCAACGGCGCCGGCAAGTCTACCCTGATCGCCCTGCTCACCCGTCTCTACGACCTGCAGCAGGGCGACGTCAGCGTCTACGGCTGTTCCCTGCGCCAGCAACCGCGCCTGGCCCTGCGCCAGCTCGGCGTGGTGTTCCAGCAGAGCACCCTGGACCTCGACCTCAGCGTCGAGCAGAACCTGCGCTACCACGCCGCCCTGCATGGCATGCCGAGGAAGCTCACGGCGGCGCGGATCGACGAGGAACTGGCCCGGCAGTCCCTGACCGAACGCCGTCGCGACAAGGTGCGCCTGCTCAACGGCGGCCACCGCCGCCGCGTGGAGATCGCCCGCGCGCTGCTGCACAAACCGCGCCTACTGCTGCTCGACGAGGCCAGCGTCGGCCTCGACCCGGCCAGCCGGCTGGCGCTCAACCGCCACGTCCGCCAACTGTGCCGCGACGAAGGGCTGAGCGTGCTCTGGACTACCCACCTGCTGGACGAGGTGCAGGCCGACGACGACCTGCTGATCCTCGACCGGGGCCGTCTGGTGGCCCAGGGCCGCGCCGCCGACCTGGGCGGCGACGACTTGGCCGCCGCCTTCGAACGCCTGACCCGGCGGGAGGCGGCATGAGCACTCCGGAATCCGCGTTCGGTGCCGCATCCCGCCTGGGCCCTGGCGCCTACTGGGAATGCCTGCGCGGCATCGTGGTGCGCGAATGGCTGCGCTTCGTCCAGCAGCGCTCGCGCTTTCTCAGCGCCCTGGTCCGCCCGCTGCTCTGGCTGCTGGTGTTCGCCGCCGGTTTCCGCGCCGCCCTGGGCATCGCCATCATCGAGCCCTACGACACCTACATCACCTACGAGACCTACATCGTCCCCGGCCTGGCCTGCATGATCCTGCTGTTCAACGGCATGCAGGGCTCGTTGTCGATGGTCTACGACCGCGAGATGGGCAGCATGCGCGTGCTGCTCACCAGCCCGCTGCCGCGTGGCTTCCTGCTCTGCGGCAAACTGCTGGCGACGGCGCTGATCTCGCTGCTGCAGGTCTATGCCTTCCTCGCCATCGCCTGGTTCTATGGGGTGCAGCCACCCGTCGCCGGCCTGCTCGCCGCCCTGCCGGCGTTGCTGCTGGTGGCGCTGTTGCTCAGTGCGCTGGGGCTGCTGTTGTCCAATGGCATCCGCCAACTGGAGAACTTCGCCGGGGTGATGAATTTCGTCATCTTCCCGCTGTTCTTCCTGTCCTCGGCGCTCTACCCGCTGTGGAAGATGCGCGAGGCCAGCGAGTGGTTGTACTGGATCTGCGCGCTCAACCCCTTCAGCCATGCGGTGGAGCTGGTGCGCTTCGCCCTCTACGAACGCCTCAACGGCCTGGCCCTGGCGGTGTGTCTGGGCTTGACCCTGGTGTTCGCCGTCCTCGCCGTGCTCAGCTTCAACCCCCAGCACGCCGCCCTGCGCCGCGCGGCCTGAAAGGCCGCCATCCCTCCTTCCGGATTGCGCCAAGGCTTATCCCGGCTACATCCCGTGTAGGGGCGAATTCATTCGCGATGGGGTGACGACCATGCCTAGTCAATCGCGAATGAATTCGCTCTCACAGGAATGGCCGGGTGCAGGGGCCAATAAATTCGTCTCTGCACTGATCACGCCTTGCCGTGAAACACCTCCCACCCCGATTTACTACTTTGGTAGCGGTTTTCCCCTCCATCGTAGGATTCCCAAAGCACTGCCACTTCTTTGTAATGACCGCATCGAAAGGCTCGGGTCAGCCATGATGTCGAAGATGCTCGCTACGCTGTTGGCGGTTCTGGGGTTCGCCCCCCTGGCCATGGCGGCCACGCCGGACCCAGCGCTGTTTTCCGTCGACGGCTACCGTATCGACCGCTACCGCAGCCCGACGCCGGCCCAGGCCGATGGTGCCGTCACCCTCGATACCCCTGCCCTGCAAGCGCTGCTGGAATGCCAGCCGAAGCCGCTGCTGGTGGACGTCTACCGCCTGCCCTGGCTGCACGGCCGCTTCGTCGAGGACGAGCCGCACCGTAACATCCCCGGCAGCCTATGGCTGCCGAACACCGGCGACGGCGTGCTGGAACCGTCCTGGCAGAATTATCTGAGTCGTCACTTGGCAGCCGCGACCGAGGGCGACAAGCGCCGCGCTATCGTTTTCTATTGCCGATCCGACTGCTGGCTGTCCTGGAACAGCATCCGGCGCGCTCGCGCGCTGGGCTACGAATCGCTCTACTGGTACCGTGACGGTATCGACGCCTGGCAACAGGCCGGCCTGCCATTGCAGGCCGCCGAACCGGCACCGTACCCGTAAGACAAGAAGAGGAGCCTTCAGGAAGAGGGACATCCGAGGGAGCGGAACGGGGCCTGCCACCCCGAACGATAAGTTGCTTGATTTGCCAAACTTATAACGACAAGAACCGAGGTGAACGGCCGTGTACAAGATTCTGATAGCCGACGACCATCCGCTGTTTCGTGAAGCCATCCATAACGTCATCAGCGACGGCTTCCCCGGCAGCGAAGTAATGGAGACCGCCGACCTCGACAGCGCCCTGGCCCTGACCGAGGAGCACGACGATCTCGACCTTATCCTCCTCGACCTGAACATGCCCGGCATGCACGGTCTCAACGGCCTGATCAACCTGCGCAACGAGGCGCCCACCATTCCGGTGGTGATCGTCTCCGCCGAGCAGGACAAGCAGATCGTGCTGCAAGCCATCACCTACGGCGCGGTGGGCTTCATCACCAAATCCTCGCCGCGCGCGCAGATGACCGAGGCCATCGAGCAGATCCTCAACGGCAACGTCTACCTGCCGTCGGACATCATCCGCACCCAGAAGAACTCGCCGCGCCGCAGCCACCACGAGGAAAGCAGCATCCCGCCGGAACTGCTGCAGGCGCTGACCCGCAAACAACTCTTGGTGCTGGAACGGATGACCAAGGGCGAGTCGAACAAGCAGATCGCCTACAACCTGGATATCGCCGAAACCACGGTGAAGGCCCACGTCTCGGCGATCCTGCGCAAGCTCAACGTGCACAACCGGGTACAGGCGATTCTCTCCGCCGGCGACATCGACTTCGCCGCCTACCTGCGCCGCTGAGCCTGCTTTCCAAGAGGGTGAACCGGCCCCTCTCCCGTAAACGGGAGAGGGGAACAAACGAGGCCTCAGCCGTGCCTCTCCAACAGATGACTCATCGCCGTCTTCAACTTCATCGGCCGCACCGGCTTGTGCATCAGGGTATGACCCAGCTCGCGCATCTGCTGCTTCAGTTCGTTGCTGTAGTTGGCGGTGATCATCAGCGCCGGTAGCGGCGCGGCGCGGCGGGCGTTGATCGAGGCGACCACGTCGACGCCGTTGAGGTCGTTGTCCAGGTGGTAGTCGGCGATCAATAGATCGGCCTCGTCATGGAAGTTGTCCACTTGCCGTGCCAGGTCCTCCTCGGACAATGCGGTCACCACCAGACAGCCCCAGCCCTCCAGTAGCGTGCGCATGCCGGCGCAGATCGCCGCGTCGTTATCCACCACCCAGACCCGCGCCCCGCGCAGCCGTTCCACCAGCAACTCCGGGGTGTCCAGCGCCTGGCGCACCCGTGCCGCACGCTTGGCCAACGGCACCTCAATGGCGAACATCGAGCCCTTGCCCGGCTGCGAGGCGACGCGGATGCGGTGGCCGAGCATGCGGGCAATCTTCTCGACAATGGCCAACCCGAGACCGAGGCCACGATCCTGGTTGGGCCGCGCACCCTCGCCGCGCTTGAACTCCTGGAATATCTCGCCGAGTTTGTCCGCCGGGATGCCGATGCCGGTATCCCAGACTTCGATAGACAGGCTCTGGCGCACGCGCCGGCAGCCGAGCAGGATGCGCCCCTGGCGGGTGTAGCGGATGGCGTTGGTCAGCAGGTTACGCAGGATGCGCGCGAGCAACTGGGTGTCGCTGCGCACCAGCGCCGAGCTGGGGATGAAGTCCAGTCGGAGCCCTTCGCTGGCGGCGAGCTGGCGGAACTCGGCGGCGAGGTTGTCGAGCAGTTCGCTGACCGCGAAGGAAGCGATGTCCGGCTTGATCACCCCGGCGTCCAGCTTGGAGATGTCTACCAGGGTGCCGAGCAGGTTTTCCACATCCTCCAGGGAGTTGCTGACGTTGCGGATCAGCCCGGCACTGGCGGTCGGCTCGCGCTGTTCCAGCAGGGCGCTGGTGAACAGCCGCGCAGCGTTCAGGGGTTGCAGCAGGTCATGGCTGACCGCGGCGAGGAACTTGGTCTTCGACAGGTTGGCCTGCTCCGCCTCGCGCTTGGCCTCGCGCAGGCGCGATTCCACCTGGGCACGCTCCTCGATCTCGCGGCGCAACTGGTCGTTGACCGTGGTCAGCTCGGCGGTGCGCTCGCGTACCCGCTGCTCCAGGTTCTGGTAGGCCTGGTGCAGCGCCTCGGCGGTGCGGCGGCGCTCGGTGATGTCGCGGATCAGCACGAAGATGCCCACCACCTCGCCGTTGGCCAGGCGGTTCGGCACATAGGAGCGCAGCATGTAGCGTTCCTGGCCGGTGAGGTTGGTCTCCGCCACCTCGAAGGTGATGCTCTCCCCGGACAGCGCCCGCTCGATGTAGGGTTCCAGGCGCCGGCAATGCTCTTCGCTGTGCACTTCGCGCAGGCTCTGGCCGAGCATGGCGCCACGCGGCCAGCGATACCACTCCTCGTAGACCTTGTTGGTGAATTCGTAGACCAGGTCGGCGGACAGGTAGGCGATCAACGCCGGCACGTGGTCGGTGATCAGGCGAATCCAGCGCTCGCTCTCGCGCAGCGCCTCGGCATGGCGGTAGCGTTCGGTGATGTCGGTGAAGGTGTTGACGAAGCCACCGGTGGGCAGCGCGTGGGTGCGGATTTCCAGCATGCGGCCGTCGAACAGGCGCTGCTCCACCTCGCGAATCGGCCGGCCGTTGGCATCGCGGCTGTCCGGCGTGAGCAGTTGCAGTTCGCTTTCCGCCATCACCTCGGCGAACGGCCGGTGCGCACCGATCGGCGCCAACCCGCAGAGCTCGAGGAAGCGGCGGTTCCACAGCTCCAGCGCACCGTCGGTGCCGACCATGGCCACGCCCTGGGACAGGTTATCCACCGCCCGTTGCAGCAGGTGCGACTTCTGCGCCAGGGCCTGCTCGCGGCGAGCGGTTTCGCTGATCTTCACCTCGGTGATGTCGGTGTAGAGGATCACCAGCCCACCCTCGCGGGTCGGTCGTTCGCTGACCTGCACCCAGCGGCCGTCTTGCAGGCGGTAGATCAGGTGCTCGTCATCGCCGCTGCTGCGGTGCTCCTCGACGATCAGCCCGGTGCTCTCGGCCAGCCGCTTGATCTCCGACAACCGGGTGCCGGCACCGATGCGCGCGCGGGTACGCGCCCAGAACGATTTGAAGCGGCTGTTGAAGAGGACGATGCGCTGCTCCTTGTCGAACAGCACGAAGGCGTCGGAGATACTCTCGATGGCATCGATCAGGTGCTGGTGAGCGGTCTCGGCGCGCAAGCGGGCGTCGCTGAGCAACTGGTTGCTGGCCTTCAGCTCGGCCATCGCCTGGTTGAGCGCGTCGGTGCGCTCACGCACCTGCTCGGCCAGCACCACCGAGTGCTGGAAGGCGGCGTAACTGTCGTCGCGGCGCGAAGCACTGGATTCGACGCGCTCGATCAGCGCAGCGTTGATCCGGCGCAGCTTGCGGTTGTCGCTTTCCAGCGCGGCCAGCCGCGCTTCCAGGTCAACGACATACGCTTCCACCGGGTCGTCCGATGACGACGCCGGTGAAGGTCTGGTTGATATGCATGCCATTGAACTGTTCTCCGTAGGTGTTGAAACCGATCACCCGTTGGCGTCGAAGAAACTCCGCGGTCCGCTCCACGCTACCGTCGGCTTCCACTTCCAGGCGACGCAGGAAACAGTCGCAGCCGATGGTCAGCAACGGCGGACCAAGGCGGCTTTCTAGGCGCTCGAACTGCGCCTGCAGGTTGGGCAACAGCGGCCCGGGAGTCATGGCGGTGAGGACGATGCCGTTCTCCACCGCGCAATAAAAAGTCAGGCTGAGGTCGTCGTTGACCCGCTGCACGGAGCGCACGTAGTACTGCTCGTTGATCCGCACCGCCAGCGGATGGGCGGCGAACAGGCGCAGGTCGAGGTCTTCCACCGCCACGCCGATCTGCTGGGCGTACTCCAGCGCCGCCGGCTCGGCATTCAACTCGTAGACCCGCCGCGTCGCGCTGTCGGCGCGGGTCACCACCAGCTTCTCCGCGCGCGGCAGGATGTGATGGGTGGAAAACACCTCGAACTCCAGCCAGGTGTTGACCAGCACCACCACCGCCGCGCCGGCATGGAAGCGCCCGCCGTAGTACACGTGGGTATGGGTCAGGTGGTTGTCGTCGCCGGCCGAACCGCCGAAATGCGGGATGCTGCCGAACGCGGCACTGAGCGCGGCGAGCACCACCTCCTCGCGGCTGGAGAGGCCATCGAGCAGGGTCAGGGCGAAGCTATGGCCCTTGATCGGCGCCAGGGAATTACCCCGGCAATCGTTGACCAGGCGCTCCACCAGTTGCTGCGCATCGAGCAGGCTGAAACGCTCCATCTCGTCGATCAGCGCGCTGGCGATGGAAAAGCTGCGGTGATCGAACCCCACCGCACTGACGCAGCCCCGGCCGTAGCCCAGCGGCGTGATCTCGCCGGCGGTGGTACAGCCGATCACGTTGATACCGCCGAAATACTGCTCCAGGGCATCGCCCAGGGCGTCCAGGTCGTATTCGGCGGAGCAGAAGAACAGCACGAAACCGAGGTGCGGGTGGATCAACTGGCGCGCCAGGTCCTGGGCGACCACCTCGGCTTCCCGTGCGCTGGACATCGCGGTGACGACGCCGTCTGCCAGACCTTCTTGCATGTTCGCCCCGCCTATAACCCCACTGATTACAGGTTGATTCTACGGAGGGGTGACGGGGGGCCGTATCCTACTTGGGTAGTGGCGGGGGACCTCCCAAGGTAGGGGGTGGTGATCGGCGAGAGCTGGTGGCGAACAGCGGCCAAAGCCGCTTTCGTGCCTGGCTGAAGCCTTGGTTTAGGCCAGTTGGGCGATGTGGGGGCTTAGCGGTAGGAAGCGTCTCCGCCCAAGGTTCTTGTCTTTTTTCGGGGGAAATCGCCCTTGATACCGGACTGGCAAGTTTGTGTGATCGTTGGTTAGTGCGCTGGCTGATTTCCGTGTGTTGTTGACACTTCTGGTTGCGCCTCCCGGCGCCTCACTTTTCTTTCGAAAGAAAAGTAAGCAAAAGAAACCTTCCCCGGCATCCGGGTCTCGCTTCGCTCGACTCCCCTCCTTCCGGCACTGCTCCGGGGGCCGGCGTACAAGGGCCGTCCCTGGCCCTTTACGCCTCTCGCGACATCCATGTCGCTCGTCCCCCTACGCAGCGCCTCCACTCGGCCTCCTGACGGGGATTTGTCCGCGCCTGGAGCACCGTGCGCCAAAGCCAACAGCCAACAGCCAACAGAAGCCTGTTTGATTACACCAAGAGGTTGGGCCGGGATTCGGTCCCCTCAGGAGGCCGAGCGGAATCGTTGTGTAAGGGGTTGAGCGGCATGGATGCCGCGAGAGCCATGATGGGCCAGGGATGGCCCTTCATGGCGGGCCCCTGGAACAACGATGGAGGGAGGGAAGTCTCGCGAAGCGAGACCCGCATGCGGGGTGCGCTTTCTTCTTGGTTACTTCTTCTTTGCGCATTTCAAAGAAGAAGTGACTCGCCGGGAGGCGAAACCAAAACGTTCCCCCGAAACACAGAAATCAGCCAGCGCACTGGCCAATAGACACAAGAGCAAGCGACAAACTTGCCAGTCCAACATCAAGGCTCTCCATATGCTGCGAAGAGCCAAATAAAAAGAGCGGGCCCAATGGACCCGCCCTTGCGCAATCGTTACCAGGACAACACAGCCCCCACCGCGAAAGTGTCGGTGTCCTCGTTCAGCCCACTCCCTTCCGCCGCATCGATCTCGAACTGGTTGTACTCGGCCACCAGCTTGAGGTTGTCGTTCACGTCGTGGAAGAAGGCGATACCGCGGGTCTCGTAGTCGGCGGCGACGCCCAGGCCGTTGCCGTCGTCCTTGGTCTTGCCGTAGGACAACGCCACGCGGTTCTTGCCGAAGCGATAGGAGCCTTGCAGCAGGTAGCCGTCGCTGTCCACCTCGCGCAGCGTGGCTTCGCCGGCGTTGTTGGTGAAGAACGGATTGATGCCCTTGGCCTGGAAGCCCGAGGCGGTCAGGGATACCGCGCCCATCTTGGCCTGCACGCCGTAGCCGAGGCCCTTGGAGGTGACTTCGTCGACGGTGGAGTCGGTGTTGTCGGAAGTCTGGTAGCCGCCGTTGATCCAGGAGTAGATCTGCGCGCCGGCCAGGTCGAACTGGTAGGTGATTTCGGATTCGAAACGCGGGTTTTCCTGGTAGGCCTTGCCGGTGGCGCTGTCGTCGTTGGTGTCCACCGGGTCCATGATGCCGACCGCGATGCGCAGGCCGTCCATCACCGGAGAGCGGTAGGTGATCTGCGAGGTCGGGAACGGATAGGGGTAGCCGCTGCCGATGTTGCCGAAGGACACGCCGCCGCCGTCCACCAGGCCGAGGGTGTCGCTGACCTGGCCATAGCCGGCGAGCAGTTCGTCGAGCAGGATGTTGGAACGGGCGAACAGGCCGAAGTCCTTACCCACCAGCACTTCGCCCCAGTCGCTGGCGACGGTGCCGTAGAACTGACGGACGTCGATGGCGGTGTCGGTGCCGTTCTGCTCGCTGTCGTTGATGGTGACCCAGAAGGACGAGCGGCCGCCCAGTTTCAGGTCGCCGACCTGCTTGCCCATGTTGAAGCCGATCCAGTTCGGCAGGAAGCCCATCTTCACCCGCGACTGGCGACGGTCAAATTGCTCGCCGTCGCGGTCCACGTCGCTGTTCACGTAGAAGGCGTTGATGTAGCCATCGGTGGAGAAGGTGGTGTCGTTCTGGTCGTACAGAACGATTTCCGCCATGGCCGGTTGCGCAATGGTCAGCGCCACGGCGCTCGCCAGGGCGAGGGGTAGGAATCCGCTGCGCGCGATGTTGTTCTTGTTCATTTCGCTCTCCGCTGAGTAGGACGACTGCCATGCCAGTCGTGACGGGAGCGATTATCGAAACGGGTCGGTCGGTGCCATACGCTGCCATGGAGGCAACCGGCTAGTACTTTGGCCGGGGCTCGGGCAAGAGCGCGGCGAGCATTAATCCCCCTGCCCGGGAGGAGCAAGGCTTAGGTCGTAAAGTCTCCACGGCAGGCTCTGGATAGCGCATCCGGTTATGGCGTCAAGGCGAAGGAAGACACTGAAAACGGAGCCGGCCGCAGCGGGGAATGAGACCTAAGTAGGCGTTAAGGGGATCGCGGACGAAATTTCGATACGCCCAGCGTTTTGTAGGAGCGAGCTCTGCTCGCGATGAGGGCCGCACAAAGGCCTCGCCAGCAGAGCTGGCTCCTACAAAAGCGGTTCGGTGTAGCGCACAACGTGTAGGGGCGAATTCATTCGCCCGCCTTCGGTTGATTCACTGCCAGCGACTATCCACCGGCGCGGCATTGGCCAATACGCGCCAACCGCCTTGGGCCTCGCGCAAGGCCTGGTGGTGAGCGAGCAAGGTGCTGCGGTCGAGCGTCCGTAACGCCCCGCACAGGCGCTCCAGATGATCGACGGAGACCTGCTCCAGATGGGCCTGCCAATGCCACTCCGCAGCGGCGCGCAGGCTGGGGAATCGGCTCAGGCGACCGGCCAGATCGGCGCCCATTTCCCGCAAGGCCGTTTCTTCCAGGGTGGAGAGCACCGCTGCCTGGTCGTCGAGAAAGGCTTCGATATGGGACAGAATCTGCGCCGCCGTCGCGCTCGGCGACTGCACTGCGAACAGCAATCCACGCGACCGCCCTACCGAGCGAAATCCGGAAAAGATCGCGTAGCCCAATTGCAGCTCGCTGCGCAGGCGCCGGTAGAACGCCGGTTCGAGGCAGCGACCAAGCAGACGCCAGGCCGCTTCAGTCTCCGCTCCGGCATCCGGCAAGGGGCAGAACAGCATTAGCCCGCACTCCCCGGTCGGAATCGCCGCATCGCGCCAACTGTAGCGCGCCTCCGGGATCGGCGCTTGCGCAGCCGCCCGCGACGGCTCGCCGGGAACCTGCGGGAGCACCTGCTCCAGACGCTGCCGATCCGCACCGGCGTAGCCCAGGGCCAACCCGTCCCAGCAGGCCGTCCGCCAGCAGCGGGCGAGAGCATCCTGCCAGGCGCCCGCGTCGATGGCGTCCGCCTCGGTGGGCGCTCCGAAGGCATTGGCCAGCTCTTTCAATAGCCGGCGGATCAGCAGTTCGCCGGCTGCACGACGACGCTCGGCGTCGCGTCGTTGAATCCCCCGCGCCCAGGCATCGGCGGACGGCGCCGACAAGCATTTCAACGCAGCGCCAAGGATCGCCGGCTGCGATAACGCCAACCCGCACAGACTCAGCACCCAATCGCCGCCCTGCCCGTCGAGGCGCACGTCCACCGCCGCCTGCCGCGCAGCCTGGACAACGGGTTGCAGCGCCGCCGCCAAGGCGTGGCGCAGCTCATCGCCTGCCGGTTGCTCAGGAAAACGCCAGCGTAGAAATACGGCAGCCTGTCCGGGGAACGATGGATTGCATTCCTTCCAGTGGAAGGCCTCGGGAACGGCCATCTGTTGGCCGGAAGGCGCCCCGGGCAGGGCGAGGAATGGATTGGCCGGGGGCAGGCGCCAGGGTCCGCATTGCCCCTGTACACCCGGCAGCAAGGATGCCTGCTCCGCCTTGACCGGGAATCCCCGATCCGCGGGCGCGCTTGATACTGCCGCAACGGTAAGCAGCTCCACCCGCTGCTGGCGACGCAGTTGCGTCAGGATCGCTCGCAGGGCCAGCAGCCCCGATTCCGACAACCCTCCGCCCTCGACACCGTCATCGCGCGGCCCCGACCGCTCGGCCCAGGCCCGGGCACGTGCCAATGGCGGCGACACTCGCTCGCGCATCGCGACGCTGCGGGCGTGTTCACAACGCAGGTCGCCCCAGTCGGCGGCGGCGAAGAAATCCAGCCAATCGAAGAAGGCCGAGACACAGGCCCCCGCGTTGGCCTCACCCGCCTCACCCAAGCCGAATTCGACAGCCACCACGGCCTGACCGGCGTAACGATAAGGCACGCGCAGACGCAGACTGTCGCAGCCCGCCTGGGTACTCAGCCATTCGGACAAGCCGCCGGGCTCTTCGCGGGCCAGGCACTCGCCGAGAAAATCCAGTGCCTCGCCGGCCGTGTCGGGTAGGTCGTCGAACAGGCCATACAGGCTCAGGCGGCCCGGCTGTGCTTCGACACGCAGGCCCGTGGAAGCCGGCAGGCGCAAAACGGGTGGCACCGATTGTGGAACGTAGGTGCCGGCCGGCAGACGTCCGCCATATAGTTCCGCCAGTTCGCGCAACCGCTCGAGTGGTTGCGGACCGGCCAGCACCAGCAGCATTTGCCCAGCCTGGTAGAACCGCTGGTGGAAGCCCGCCAAGGCGTTCTGAAAGGCAGCCTGCTCCACCGGCAGGGTGCCGCGATGACCGGCATGAAAGCCGAGGAAGGGATGGTCCGACGGCTGCATCACCCGGGCCAGGGCGGCATCGCAGAGGGTATCCGTGTCGCGGCTGCGCGCCTGGAACTCGGCCTCCAGCACCTCCCGCTCGCGCAACTGCGCCTCCAGCGCCAACCGGGGATGGGCGAGCATGTCGCAGAGGCGCGCCAGACCGCCGTCCAGGTCCGACACCGGCACTTCGAAAAAGTAATAGCTGTCGCGTTCGCGGGTGCTGGCATTGACCTGCCCGGCGCAGCGCTGGACATAGGCCATCAGCCCCTGATCGGCAGGAAAGGCCGCGCTGTCGAGGAATAGCAGGTGCTCGAGGAAATGCGCCAGCCCCGGATACTCGACGGGGGCGTCATGCCCACCGGCCGCCACCCGCACCACGGCTGCCGCCTGGACCAGCGCGGGATCGTGCAGCAAGGCCACACGCAGCCCGTTGGGCAGCGTGAGTTGGACAGGCGGGTCGGTCTTAGTGGGCATGGGGCGTTCGCTGGCACTGGTCAGATCTAGGCTCTGTACGAAAAGTGCCTGCGCTCGGTGATGCGTCGTTAAAAATCGGCTCGGAATGCTCATTTACAGCACGTAAACTCCGCTTCCTCACCGATTTTTGCCTAGCCTGACCTTCGCTCGGCGACTTTTCGTACAGACCCTAGCATCCGGAGGGCGCGCCGGGCTGGCAATAGTTCTTTATGCCGACATCAGCGCACGGGCGATGGCGAAAATAATGGCGTGGCCCACACGTAGAAATAGGGCTACAGACTCCTCGGTTACGTTCGACTCGGGCGCGCCAGGCTCCGTCCCAATCGCAGGATCAGCAACGTCGCCAGTCCTCCGAGCATCGCCAGGCCGGCGTCTTTCTGGGCGTCCCACTCGTCCCCTTGCGTCCCGAGGAAGGCCGAACCCAGTTCCGGGTTGACGATCAGCGCCGCAGCCATCTCCACCTGTTCGTAGAAGGCGCTCATTGCCATCACCACAGACAGGCTGAGGATCGCCAGCCAGCGACCGGTCAGCCCAGCCGAGCGCTGCAGAATCTCGCGCAGGGGATAGAGCAGCAGCAGACCGAAGGAAAAATGCACCACCCGGTCGTAATGGTTGCGCTGGGTGCCGAACAGATCGCGCAGCCAATAGCCGAGCGGGGTTTCCGCATAGGTGTAGTGCGAGCCGTAGAGGTGCATGACCATGAACAGGGTGAACAACCAGTAGGACGGCAGGGAAAAGCTGAAGCGCCGGTAAGTCGCCAACAACAGCGCGGCAAAGAAGAACACCAGCAGGTTCTCCAGCAGCCAGTCCTCGCGGCTGAGCGGGGCGATGGCGGCCCAGAGCCAGACGAGCAGGAGAATCGAAAGAATCAGGAACAACTGCAGGCGGGAACCCGGTTTTTCGATCACGTCATGCCCTCGGCGCGGCTATTCGAAGAAGGCCCGCCTTACCGCAGCGGGCCCTTCCTGTAAGCCTAGCCGGTGATGAACGGAACGGCTCAACCCGCCGCGACCACACCTTTGCCGGCCGCTTCCAGCCCGCGCCACAGCCAGGAAGGCAGGAGTTCCGGGTCGAGGCTGTCGATCAGGTTTTTCACCGCCAGGCCCAGCTCGGTATCGCCCTCGATGGACAGCCGGCGGCGGAAGAACAGGGTGTCCGGGTCTTCCTGACGGCTGGCCAGCAGCAGGAATTCGCGCCAGTCGCCACTGATGCTGGCATCCGCCTGCTCGCGCGCGGCGATACACAGGCCGGTGCGGCTGCGGGTCAGGCACCAACTCAGGCCGAGGTCACGGATATGCAGGCGCAGCCAACGCCCCTCCAGCATGTCGAAGGCGCCGTCTTTCAACGGACCGGCGAATATCCGGTTGAGCCCTTTTTCCAGGGCCAGCCGCTGCAGCTTGAAGGGCACGCGGGAGGCCAGCGGCAGCAAACGGTCGCCAAGGCCGAGAAGCATCGGGGTCGGCTTCAGCATAGTCCGGCCTCCTCTGCCCGCAGCATTCCCGGGCGGCCATGCCAGTAGCCGTTGCAGCCCTCTACCGCGAGCGGCGGCGCGTCTCCGCGGCGGACCGCGTCGAAGCGCTGGATGCACTCCGCCATGCCTTCGGCTCGTGGGCTGAGACGCAGCAGATCGGCCCCGGCCGCCTGCACGGATGGGTAATCGGCGAGCAGGTTGCTCACCGCCGCTGACATGGTCTGGATACCGTTGAGAGTGAACAGGGCCTGGCCTTCCTGGCTGAGTAGCGGAATGCCCTCCGGGTAGTTCTGGCAGCAGAATTCGCAATCGTCCTTCGGGCGGTTCTCCGCCCTTGCGGTGAAACAGCGCGCCGAGTAGGCCAGCGGCAGATGGCCGTAGGCGAACACTTCGATCTCCGGCCGCGTCATGCCGAGTTCATCGAGCTGCTCACCGACCGCCTTGATCAAGGCGCCGGAACATTCCACCGGTGGAACCCAGCGGGTCATACCACAGGCCATCAGCTCGGCAACCGCATAGGCGTTGTAGAGGTTCAGCGCCGGCCCGGCGACGAAGGGCACACCCCGCTCGGCGAGGTAATGCACCGCGCCCATGTCGTTGGCCTCCACCTTCAGTTCGCCGTTCTCGCACAGCCGGCGCAGGCTGGACAGCTCAGATGCCGCCTCGATCAGCGCCAGCCCGGACAGCACCAGCTCGGCGCCACTGCACTCCTTCAGCTCGCGGGCCAACCCCAGCCAATCATCCAGCGACAACGCGCGACGCTTCGAGCAAACGGTCTCGCCGAGATACATCACATCCAGCGGCTGGGACGCCATGTCGGCGTAGAAATCCATCAGCCGCATCCGATCCCAATAAAACAGCACAGGCCCAAGACTGAGCTTCATCGATGATTCCTCACTGCCAGGAACGGTGATAGGCGCCCAGGGTGGTCTGGCTGCCTTCGGAAAGGCCCTCCAGCGCCCGCCGCCATTGCGGTTGCACACTGAAAACCGAAGGTGCCCGGCGATAGGCATCCAGCGCCTCGCGCCAGACCTGGGTGACCCGCTCCACATAGGCCGGGCTGCGCTGGCGCCCCTCGATCTTCACCGCCGCCACGCCGATCTGGACCAGCTCGGGAATCAGATCCAGGGTATTCAGACTGGTGGGCTCCTCGAGGGCATGGAAGCGCTGGCCGTTCACCTGGAAGCGGCCCTTGCAGAGGGTCGGATAGCCGGCCGCCTCGCCTTCGCCGTAGCGGTCGATCAGCACATCGTTGAGGCGCGACGTCAGCCCTTCGGGCTCCTCGCTCCAACGCACCGCCTTGGCCGGCGAGCAGACACCACACAGGTTCGGCGATTCACCGGTGATGTAGGAAGACAGATGGCAACGGCCCTCGGCCATGATGCACAAGCTGCCGAAGGCGAAGACCTCCACTGGCACCGGACTCTTGGTCGCCACTTGGCGCACCTGGGCCAGCGACAGCACGCGCGGCAATACGGCACGACGGATGCCATAGCGTTCGTGATAGAAGCTCAGCGCCGCGGCATTGGTGGCCGAACCTTGTACCGACAGGTGCAGATTGAGATCGGGATGACGCCGGCTGGCGTAGGCCAGCACCCCGGAGTCGGCGGCGATCAGCGCATCCACGCCGAGATCGGCGGCCTGATCCACGGCGCGCTGCCAGCGGCTCCAGCCATCCGGCCGGGCATAGGTATTCACCGCCATATAAAGATGTCGCCCATGCTGACGGATCAGAGACAGGCCGGACTCCAGTTGTTTCTCGTCCAGATTGAGCCCGGCGAAATGACGGGCGTTGGTATCGTCGCGAAAGCCGACGTAGATGGCATCGGCACCCTGGCGGACGGCCGCCTTGAGCGCGGGCAAACTTCCCGCCGGGCAAACCAGTTGCATGCGTACTCCTATTGCGACATCTGAATCGACGGAACTCTAAGGAGTCGGTCCCGCAACGCCCTTGACCGAGATCAAGGGCATTACGGGGTGGTCGCCGCGACAGAGTGTCGCGAGGGGGGGCTATGCGCTGAAACGCAAGGTAACTGGAGGTTCTTGCCTGGGAGCAGTGGGATGCAAAGGGGTCAGAGGGCAGCCCTACGGCTGTTTGGGCGAATAAATTCGCCCACCACCTAGGCGACGCTCGCCCTACGCTTTATCGAGGCTATGCACTGAGGGAAGTGGGATTAGCGAAACATCTAAAGATCTGCTGCCCCCGCCCCGCGCAGCAAGCGATTGATCAAATCCAGCGGGTACCCCCGGTACGCCAGGAAACGCCCCTGCTGGGTCCGCGCGCGGGCATCGCTCGGCAGTTGGCCACCGAATTTGCGCCGCCAGATGTCTTCGAGCAGTTCGTACCAATCCTCGCCGGACTCCCGCAGCGCCTGTTCGATGGCATCGCGAGGCAGGCCCCGTTGCGCCAACTCCTCACGGATGCGCACCGGGCCGTAGCCGGATCGCGCCCGGCTGGCGACAAAGCTTTCGAGATAACGGGATTCGGAGAGCAGCCCCTCTTCCGCCAGGCGATCGAGAGCGCTGTCGATCAGTTCGGAGGGAGCACCGCGCCGGCGCAACTTGCGGGTCAGCTCGACCCGACCGTGCTCACGTTGCGCCAGCAGATCCATGGCGGCCCGCCGCACCGCGGCGGGACTATCGAGGATGACGGGCATCCGCGGAATCAGACGTCGACGTCGGCCAGGTCGTCCTGGGTCGCGCTCGACTTGGCGGTGTTACTGCTGACCAGCAACTTGTCACGGATGGCCTTCTCGATGTTGCTGCCGACTTCCGGGTTGTCTTCCAGGTACTTGGCGGCATTCGCCTTGCCCTGGCCGATCTTGTTGCCCTGGTAGCTGTACCAGGCACCGGACTTCTCCAGCAGGCCGAGCTGCACGCCCAGGTCGATGATCTCGCCGTTGCGGTAGATGCCCTTGCCGTAGAGGATCTGGAACTCGGCCTGACGGAACGGTGGTGCCACCTTGTTCTTCACGACCTTGACGCGGGTTTCGCTGCCAACCACTTCCTCGCCTTCCTTCACCGCGCCGGTACGACGGATGTCCAAGCGGACGGAAGCGTAGAACTTCAGGGCGTTACCGCCGGTGGTGGTTTCCGGGTTGCCGAACATCACGCCGATCTTCATGCGGATCTGGTTGATGAAGATGACCAGGCAGTTGGCGTTCTTGATGTTGCCGGTGATCTTGCGCAGTGCCTGGGACATCAGGCGGGCCTGCAGGGGAAGCAGTACGGATTTGGGTTCATATAGGCTGGCGCCTGAGAAACCAACACGTTGCAAAGCCATACTGTTCATACACTTTACCCTTACGGAAGCCCTATCCCTGACTACACTGTCTATCTGAACCAATTTCAGGTAGGAAAGCGATGAGCAGGATGCGGGAAGATTTGGTCGATAGTATCAGGGCTTGCTGCCCTGAGGACATCCTAATCTGGGTAGAAAAGCATCCTCCGAAGCGCCGGGCGCCCCTCATCCGCGTTTTTTTCATGATCGCTCACGAACTTGATTCAGAGTGGTATCGGAACCCTGTGGCAATCACCAATGCTTGCCGCCAATTTCTCTCTCATCGACGCAGTGCAATATCCGAAATTACAGGCAAGCCAATCAAAGAAGTCACCGTCATCTCTGACTACACCGCCGTTCGTTATTACTTGAACAGGCTTCAAAAAGCCAAAAAGCTACCTAGCAATGCGCTGATCCTACCAGTCCCAAACTCGACAGACGTATTCTCAGAAAAAGAATGCAACATTCTTGGCTATCTGACCTTGGAACATGCCATTCAAGCGAATTCAATGGAAAACGCTCTTAACGAGATTGCCCATCAAATCGAAAAACATAGAACTGTCATTCTCTCCAAATGCAAGCGCATTGTAGCAGAGGGTTATGCACGGTTTTTGGAAGTTCCAGGCATGATTCGCAGAAGCGATGTGGCCGCCATCCGACTCACAAAAGACAACCTAGATCCTAACCTGAGAGGATCTCGCTCTGGCCAACATATAAGCTTTTTCTCACCATCACATCCAAATGGCTTCAGCAACTCTGTTGCGTACCTAGCCACAGAACAAGATGGTCTATTTACACGCAAATCTTTCCCTGGCGCGCACCACATTTATTCCTGGTCTACTACGAAAATCAAATCCTACCTGGGAATTACCGAAGAGTTTGCTGTGGCGGCCATGTGCATCATCATTGACGAACTCGGGATAAATGTTTTCGACTTAGCAAATGCCCAAGTCAAGAAAACAAAAGATGGTCAATTTGTCACCATCCGAGAAGATGGCGGCATAACTATCACCACCCTTAAACCTAGGGCTAACAAATTAATTGAGCGCCACGCACCAAAAGCTACGGACGAGATTGAAATCGATGCAGAAAGTATAGACGCCCATACTGCGCTATGGATGCTATTGCAAATGAGAGTCCAGCACTCCAAAGCCTTGAATTCCAACTATCTTTTCGTCATGGATGGTTCTAGCCCTACTCGCCACGGGGATGAACACCTCTACCGTATCTTAGACACGAGACGTAAAAACACTTTCAAAGCAATCATTGATTCGCTGCCTTCATGGGTAGCTGAAGCTGAACCAACCATGCCTAAAATTAGGGTTTCACGAGGACTGCTGAAATGGATTGAGAGTGGTGGAGACACTTTGGAAACGACCATTTACCTAGGAAATTCCCTGCTAACAGCCCTGAGAAACTACATCCCACCTTCAATTCAAGAATTTGTTTACCGAAAGAGAATACGTGACCATCAAAAAATTCAACTACTAATAGCAGAAGATATCTCAACCCACTCCCCCCGCATTAAGAATAATAATTACGAGTGCGCCAAGATGCAGTTTATCGAGGCTGTGAAATTTTTAAGAACTAACAGCCGCCACACGACAACCCACAACCCAGGTCAAGTATTCTGTTTCCTTTGCTCACCAGAAGCAATTGGGTTGATAGTCTCTTACGCGACATATGGGACAAAACAAGAGCTCATCTCGACTTGCAAGAAAATCATCACAAAAATCCAAGACGAAGGCAGTCGAAAGATGATCAAGCTACTGGCGGACGCTACTCCGATACCAATGAACTTTGAGCTTCTTGAGGTACACGTAAATGAATAATGAAAAAATCAAGAAGAGCTCTCCATCTACAGCAACCTCCCAAGCGATCCTTCCTAGTTGGATCCACCCCAACTCCTCAAATATGAAGTGGTATCTTCCTCGCACCGGCACCAAGGTTACAGTTTCGGAAGATCCGAACAGCAGTCGCTATGTAAAGCTTAGCTTTGACTACCAGCTATTTGATGGGTCATCCACATCAGATCTGATATGGAATTTATTTATCAGAGATTTACAATCATCAGCGATAGCCCTCATCGAAAGCTCAAAGTCAAAACGACCGTGCGCATTAGTCGGCTTTGTTAGAACGGCTTTTGAAATTGCCGACCATGTGTATGAAGCCAGGCACCGCTTAAATCAGCCCCCTAAAATCGTCACCCTAGCCGATATCACCCTGGAAGACATAAAGACCTTCCTAGAAGCTCACGACCTCACGCTCATGGGGATAAATTTACTCAATCTCGACACGCAGTTAGGGCCTACGCCAAGAGGCCGCGAAAACATTGCATCCTGCATTTCAGGAATGCACATACCACCCATAACACAAAAGATCTTAATCCAGAAACTTAAAAATAACAGGTCTGACATCTGCCGGGAATTCACCTGTACGCACTCAGCAAATGAAGAGAATGAAGAGAATGAAGAGAATGAAGAGGACACACTCAGCATCTCCACAATCCAAAATAAATGCACCAACTTAACCTACCTACACTCCACTAAAGAATATCAAATTCATTCCTTTAAGGTAGGAACGCACGACATCTCAGATGTAATTAACAGCATGACCGGCAGATTTGTAGATAAAAGCCAAACCCCACTGATGCCTACAAATATTGCATTTCACTACATCAGCAATGCTATTGTTTTTCATCGCAACTATGCGCCACACATCCGAGCCTACATAAAGCAACTGGACAACCATTACAACAGAGAAATTATAGATAAATATGCCGCAAGCACAATTAGATCAAATGTGCACATTTTCAAGAAGCAAACCTTTGAGGCTGTACCAATCCCCAAGGCACTACAACATCTAAACATTAAAACATATGGTAAGTGCGGCAGCAACAGAGGTGGTATTTATTGCAACTCGATTATGCGCGAACACATCTCCACTGATGAACTAATTGATTTTTACGCTATCACAACACGCATCCTTATCCATACTTTTTCAGCTTGCCGAGTATTGAGTACCGCCTTGCTCGACGCTGACTGTCTTACAATTTCAAAACTGGATGGCTTGTGGGATCTGAAGCTTAAAATCCCGAAAGCCAGTAACAGCCATGAGCTTGAGATTATAAAGCGCCCAATACCTAAAGTCATTTGGGACTTCATTAACGAGTACATAGAGTTTATGGAGGATCGCCACCCAGGCATGACCTCCATCTGGCCCTCCGGCTCATTCAAAGGAAAAGATCGCAGTGAAATGACTCTACTAAAAAAACTGGATCAATACTCCGATTGGATTCAAGTACCTAAGATAGGCGAAACTAGATGGTATGCACGACCTCATCAGTTCAGGCGTTTCTTCGCCGCCTTTTTCTTCTACCTAAGCGGCAGTACAGAAATTGAACCATTGCGCTGGATGATGGGGCACATTGAACCTAGCGTGACCCTTTACTACGCCAATATCGCGAACCAGCCCGGTTGGGAGCGAGAAACCTTAGAATTCTTAATAGACTACTTGGAGGGGCATGTAGGCAAAAACGTATTAGTCGACGAAGATCTACAAGAAAATTTTGCTGAGTGTGAGCTTGAAATCAAACTTGGCGACCACGCCTTATTATCTGAACACCTTCAGGAACTGGCAAACCATCGCGAAATAAGACTCCAAATCATCAACAACAAAAAAATCTTTGTGTACGCGAGTAAATAATATGAGCCGTTATTCAAAGGGTGAAACTTCAGCAGCCAAGCTTCAGGAGAAGCAAGCCAAAACACAAAGCCTGATTACCAAAATATTGCTGATTAGAAAAGCAATCGAAGACCGGCAAAGACTTCCTTCCCTGGACGCACTTAAGAGCAAAAGAGGCATACCGTTCAAGTCCGCCCTTAATTGGTCAGATGCCGACCTTGGAGTTATTTCTTGCTCTTATAATACATCGCGAGAACCCTACAACACTGAATACTCAGATCAACTAGCAGCCGCCTTAGAAACATACAACAACCTCACGCCCGCCACACAAACCCTCCCACCTCAAAAGCGAACAACCCAGCGTTCACAGCAAGAAGAAATCTCCACTCTAAAAAATCAAGTCGACTACCTCACAAATACATTAGGCGAAGTCTACAGGGCGTACATGCAACTGGTTGCTAGAGTGGACGAACACACTCGCCAGGACATCAGATATCAGCAAGTTTTGAAAAGCCACACCCTGGCACTTGATAGAGCTCATCTCACCTTGGTGAAACCATGATACATGTAGCAAAAGCTCCGCGTCTTGACTTCCTTTTTAATCACGGCCACACCACACCTCCGTCTCTTCCAATGCTTTTTGACTCCCGAGGTAACTTTTGCTGGGAGCTCAATAGCTACCTTACGAGTATCGGCGGTGGTGCCAACAGCTATGGGGTCCGGCCAGCAATTAAAACAGTGTTCAGCCATGCTGATACTCTAAACGTCTTCCAGAAATACATAGAACGCAACAAGTTAACCATTCTTGATGTCACTGACGAAACCCTTTACGACTTCGTTAAGTACAAACAAAACTCTAGAACGGCAAACTCGACCACAATCAAGAAAATTGTCCGACGCATATTAGCTCTATTAGAGCACACGCAAAAAGAAAACAAATTCCAGAACCTACTTACCACTGACCCTCGCGCACATAACTTTCAAATTAATGCTACAGAGGACTTCTACAGACTTAACAGGCGGACGCCACTGCGTTTTCTAACCCATCCCTGCCTAGATGAACTAAGGGATACTCCGACCAAACCAACAAGCTTCATAAGAAACAATGAACTGAACGCATGGCATGAAGCAATTCACGACTACACATCCAACCAGTATATAATTGATAGATGGTACATCCTTGCCACATTACTCGAACACACAGGCAGCCGAATAGAAGAAGCCATTAACATCCCAGCAAGCTCCATTATTAATGCCTATAAAAATAACGGCCCTGTAACAAACATCCCCGTTTTAAAAGGAAAATACAAAGGTTGCTTACGCCAGGTACTAATACCGAGAACCGAGCTTCAAGAAATCTACAAATTCGTTCTACTCACTCGTTCCAGCCATCCTCACAGCGAGCTTCATGACAGGATATTCGTTAGCGAAGATACTGGATATCCTCTGGCGCGCACCACCTTTAACTCCTATTACAACGTAGTCATCAAGACTTCAAGACACGCAGAACTCCTCAAAGGTATCTCCTATCATAACTTCCGCCACCGATACTTCACCATATTAGTCGCCAAGAACATCAGTACGCTTTCAAAAATGTCGAAAGCCAATATTCTAGACGTAGCGATGGCCATCGCTCGCAAAAACTCATACCACGCATCCAAGAGCACACTCTCTACTTATATCCATCTCACACAAGATGCTGAAATACAAGACATCCTGAAAGCAGAACCAAATGCGTCCACGACCCTCCATGCGATCCAAAGCATTGTCGATGCAACTGACGACAGATCCCCTGATGAGAAGCTCACGGCAATAACGGCATTGATACAAGCCAAGCTCTCTTGAAATGCTACTTCTTCTATTTTTCTAACCCGGAGTGGTCAGCGGAAGTGGCATCAAGCGAGAGGGACATTTGTACCTTTGTACCTTTTCTGGACAACGGTGAATCGGGGTTATGACAATAGCGTGCATTCTACGGCCCTCCAAATATGGAGCGCCGCTCCAGAAAAAGGACTCACGCTATGCTCTATCTTTCGGATGTCCAGCCTGCCTATTGCCCTCAGTGCGGCAAACCCATGGAGCCGAGGCTGCATGGTTGGGAAGCCCAGGATCGTTTCTATAACGCTAAACAGCCTTTTCTCTGCGAATGCGGCGCACGTTATCTTCTCAGGGAGAATGTCGTTGCCAATGCGCTCGACCATGCCGAGTCGGTAGGCGGTGATGCTGGCTTCGACCGTGCCGCTAGGATGAACGTGTTCTCCGAGTTGTACGTGATTCTCGGTGCTCTCGATGCCCCCGAGGCTGTGCTGGACCAGGTATTAGCCGCAGCCGAAGGTGATTTGCTGCCTTACTCCACGTTGCTCCCATTCGAGAAGGAATAGATGGACAGAATCCATTGGTTTGCCGTTTCAAACCCCGAGCAGAAGCGCTTCCCAGAATGGAGGCGCTCGTTTGGTATTAGCGACAACGGCATCGTCTTCGTGCCGGCTGCGATGGCTGGCGATGACTCAGAGTTGAACGTCATGCTCTGCGCGGCTGCCGAAGGCCAAAGCACAGTCGTTCACCTCGATCACCACTTCGTGCCCAGCGGCTGGCTCAAGCGCGAGTTCCCCAAGCACTTCGAGCTGATTGAGATCATCGAGGCCCGTGCACAACTGACGCTGGCGGCAGCTTTTTGAGCAACACGAGGGTTGATAACTGATCAATCTTTTTCTTGGGTAAAGCGATAGAACGTAAGCGTCCGAGCTACACCGTCTTGCAACTCAAGCCTTGATCCTCTTAAACCACTGATTCACGCGCTCGCAGTCAAATGCCGCCGGCTCAAATATTTCACCGTACCAACCCACCATGTCGTCGTGTTCTGGATGCTTGGGGTCTGCCATGGCCTCTAGAAAACCCTCGTAACCCGGCACCCCACCTACATCTTCCGGTGGGCAAGCATTGGCACCTTCAATGCAATACGGCAGTTGAGGGGCTGTGATGGCAGGTAGCCTTTTCTCGACTTTGATTCGGTGATCCCAGCTGTCACCAAAGTCGTAGAGATAGTCAAACGTCTTTTTACCGAACAGCGCTTTGACCAATGTCTTGCGAGCTTCTGGATTCACCGGCGGCCCCCAGCCATCAGAATCGGGAATCCCGTATTTTTCACCTGCTATTTCAAACTCATGCAGATGACTGTCGCTCCAGCCCATCACGACCTGAATCACGTGATGCAGCTTGCCCAAGGTAATGTTTTCAGGGACTACGAAACGACGCCAGATCGTCGGTGTGATCCACTTCAGCTCAATGTGCAACAGCAAGAGATCAGGTGCAGGTTTGGGTAGGCTGACAGTTTTAACCATGGATCAGGCGGCCTCGCAGTGGTCAGTGTGGTTCAAGGAAATATTCCAGGGCAGCAGTTCGCCCACCCGGTTAACGGGATGTTCGGCGATGTGCTCAAGCACGTAGGTCAGATAGGCCTGCGGATTTAACCCGTTTAGCTTGGCAGTACCCACCAGGCTGTAGATCGCCGCCGCTCGTTCCCCTCCCGCATCGGATCCGGCAAACAGGTAATTTTTGCGGTTATGCCGAGCTCGGCATAACCGCAATTATGTTCAGCCCGCGATTATGTTGAGTCGCCTGCGACAGCCCCGCTGTCTGTGGCGACCCAGCTCTGTCAGCTACGCATAATCAAAGCCCCTGCAGGAACTTCAGCAGGGCATCCGTTGGGCGGTAGCGCGTGCGCCGAAGTTCGGGCGGCGCGATTGCGGCGAGGGCCCGTTCCTTCAAGGCCAGATCGGCTTCGACATAGCCGTGGGTCGTCACTGGGCTCTCGTGTCCAAGCCACAGGGCGATAACGGTGAGGTCGACTCCGGCCTGCAGCAGGTGCATGGCAGTCGCATGGCGCCTATGTCGCTGAAGAGATAGGCGCCATACCGCGGCGATGCACCTGCTGGAGGCCGGAGTCGAAATCAACGTCATCCGGGCTTGGCTCGGTCACGTCGGACTGGAAACGACGCACCGTTATGCCGAGATCAATATCCGAACCAAGGAGGCTGCCGTCGCCCTGTGCGTTCCACCCGATCAATCCTCGGCGGCATCCTCCCAATCAGGCGCTTGGCACCGGGACGTCGACTTGCTGAAATGGCTCGATTCCCTGTGATTCTTATGTGCCCCCTCGGCTCGAACGCCCCCGTCACTCGTGGGGCCGCCGAGCCGATGCCACATAATGGCGAAGGGAACATAAGCCGGATTATGTGGCGCGCCACATAATCCGGCATGCCTCGACGCGGCACCCCGCCCAAGGCGCTGAACGCGCGCGTATGGGCGTCGAACAACATCTCGTGGCCCTGGCTCGGATACGCCACCAGCCAGAACGCACGGCTGGCGCAGAGCTTCAGGTGCGCCACCTGCATGCGCCGGTAAATGCCGCCGATCAGCAGGCCTTCCTCGCTCCAGTCAAACTGAAACGCCTCACCCAGCGCAAAGCTCAGCGGCACAAAGGCCTGCAACGCCTTACCCTGTTCCCCGCGCCAGACGCGGATAAACGCGGTGAGCTGGCTGTAGCCACCGTCGTACCCCTCGGCCTTGATCTGCGCCAACAGCGCCTTGGCACTGCGCCGCTGTTGCTTGGGGCGCAGCGAATCGGCCTGCAGCGCCTGCTCCAGCGTGGCGTGATAAGGGCTGAGTTTGTTGAAGATCGCGCGGCGTTGGTAAACCGGCTGCTTCGCCTCGGGTGCTCTGACCCACTTGCGAATCGTGTTGCGCGCCAACCCGGTGCGCTTGGCTATCTCATGCAGCGACAGCTTGTCGCGGAAATACATCCGGCGAATTTTGCCCATCATTTCCATACTGATCACCCTGTGTTCTCCTGCTCAAAAATTGAGCAGAAGCAGTTGAACACCTGGGTCAGTTTTCAGTCGGCAGAACAGCCTCTACTGGGTCAGTTTTCGGTCAGCGGCAACACAAGGGGACGCCAATGTTACCCGGAAGCCCGGGTTTTGGAGGTTTCCAATCGTGCCTTGGCGCAGCGACAGCCCTCGGTCCCCCAGATAGCCATTGATCACCGCCAGCATGCTTGCGGCCAGCTCGTGTTTTTCCAGCAGACGACGGAGCAAAAACTACCCGTAGGTGTAGTTGGCGCAAGCGTCCGATTAGCTCAGGTTTATGATGTCGAGAGTGAGAGTGGGCGGCTTAACTTTCTCAGTTAGGCATAAAATTACGTCTTAAATCTCGTAGCGACTAATTTAATAAAAATTGGAGAACACCAAATGCTTGAGAAACACAGAGTTCTGGATTCCGCTCCAGAGTACGTAGATAAAAAGAAATATCTCTGGATACTATCAACTTTGTGGCCGGCTACTCCGATGATCGGAATCTGGCTTGCAAATGAAACTGGTTGGGGGATTTTTTATGGGCTGGTATTGCTCGTATGGTACGGCGCACTTCCATTGCTTGATGCGATGTTTGGTGAGGACTTTAATAATCCGCCTGAAGAAGTGGTGCCGAAACTAGAGAAGGAGCGGTACTATCGAGTTTTGACATATCTAACAGTTCCTATGCATTACGCTGCATTAATTGTGTCAGCATGGTGGGTCGGAACTCAGCCAATGTCTTGGCTTGAAATTGGTGCGCTTGCCTTGTCACTGGGTATCGTGAACGGACTAGCGCTCAAT
>NZ_BDAC01000005.1 GCF_002091635.1 Pseudomonas indica NBRC 103045
ACCGCTCAACGCGAACGGCAAGCTGGATCGCAAGCAACTGCCGCGTCCGCAACTGGAGCAGGCCGAAGACCGCCACGAGAATCCCCAGGGCGAGGCCGAGCGGCGCATGGCCGAACGCTGGGCCGAGCTGCTGGAAATACCGCTCGAGCTGATCGGCCGCGACAGCCACTTCTTCCGCCTGGGTGGCCACTCGCTGCTGGCCACCGTGCTGCTCGCCCGGCTGCGCCAGGAGTACGGCCAGGCACCGGCCCTGCGCCAACTGTTCGAGCAGCCGACGCTGCGCGCCTTCAGCGCCCTGCTCGGCACGCCGGCGGGCAGCGCCGCCGCCGAGCTGACGCCTCAGCCGCGCCCCGAGCGCCTGCCGCTGTCCTATGCGCAGCAGCGCCTGTGGTTCCTCGACCAGCTCAACCCGCAAGCCGCCGAGTACAACATCACCTCGGCCGTGGAACTCAGCGGCCCGGTGCGCCTCGACTGGCTGCAGCAGGGTCTGACCGAGATCGTCGCCCGCCACGAAGTGCTGCGTGGCCGTCTGCTGGAGCGTGGCCAGGGGGCCGAGTTGCTGATCGACGCCGAGAGCCGCGCGCACCTGCCTATCGAGCCGCTGGCCGAGACGGACTGGGACGCCCGGGTCGCCCAGCGCCTCGAAGAAGAATCCCGGCGCCCCTTCGACCTGGCGGCCGGCCCGCTGGTCCGTGGCTGTCTGCTGCACAACGAGCGGCGCACCCTGCTGCTCCTGACCCTGCACCATACGGTGGCCGACGACTGGTCGATGCAGTGCCTGATCGACGAACTGGCCGAGCTCTACCGCGCCCGCGGCGAGCAGCGCGAGGCATGTCTGCCGGCCCTGCCGGTGCAATACGTCGACTACGCCCTCTGGCAGCGGCTGCCGGCCCAGGCCGAGCGCTACCGCCAACAGTTGCAGTACTGGCGCGACACCCTCGGCGATGGCGACTACCAATTGGAGCTACCCACCGACCATCCGCGCCGAGCCGAACCCGACACCGCCAGCGGCTTCCACGATCTGCTGCTGCCCGAGGCTCTCGCCCAGCGCCTGCGCCAGACCGCGCAGCGCCAGGGCATGACCCTCTACGTGCTGCTGCTGGCAGCCACCCAGGTGCTGCTCGGCCGCCTGGCCGGCCAGCGCGACGTGCGCATCGGCACCGCCGTGGCCAACCGCGATCTGGCGGAAACCCAGGCGCTGATCGGTTGTTTCGTCAACACCCTGGTGATTCGCGCCGAGGTCGACCCGCAGTTGGCCTTCGAGGCCTTCCTGAAGCAGGTCGGCGAACGCGTGCTCGCTGCCCAGGAGCATCAGGAGGTGCCCTTCGAGCAGGTGGTCGATGCCCTGGTCAGCGAACGCGACATGACCCGCACGCCGCTGTTCCAGGTGCTGTTCGCCATGCAGAACGCCCGCCTGCGCGCCGATGCCTGGGCGCCGCTGACACTGCGCGAAGTGGAGGTACCGTCCAGCGCCTCGAGTTTCGACCTGGGCTGGGAGGTGCACGACGACGGCCGACGCCTGTCGCTGCGCCTGAAATACAAGCGCCAGCTGTTCGAGGCCGATACCATCGCGCGCTGGGCAGGCGCCTGGCAGCGCCTGCTGGCCGATATCGCCGAGCGGCCGCTGGCGAAACTGGGCGAACTGGACCTGCTCGGCAGCGCCGAGCGCAGCCGCCAACTGCAGCAGTGGAATGCCACGACCAGGGCCTACCCCAGTCCGCACGACTTGGCCCAGGCACTGGCCGAACAAGCTGCGCGCACCCCGCACGCGCCGGCGCTGGTCTATGCCGAGCAGCGCCTCAGCTATGCCGAGCTGCACGCCCGCACAGGCGCCGTGGCCAGGCAACTGCGCGAGCGCGGGGTGGGCCGCGAGCAGGTGGTCGCCGTGTGCATGCAGCGCTCGGTGGAAATGGTGGTCGCCCTGCTCGGCATCGTCCGCGCCGGCGCCGCCTACCTGCCGCTCGATCCGGAGCTGCCGCCGGCACGCCTGACCCTGATGCTGGAGGATGCCGCCCCGGCCCTGACCCTGGCCCAGCCGGCCACCGCTGCCTGTCTGCCGGCCGGCACACCGCTGTGGTGCCTGGATGCCTCGGCGCTGGAAGACGGCCCGCAGCCCGAGCCGATCAACCAGCCCGGCGACCTCGCCTACGTCATCTACACCTCCGGCTCCACCGGCCAGCCCAAGGGCGTGCTCAACGAGCACGGCGCGCTGATGAACCGCCTGTACTGGATGCAGGAGGCCTTCCCCATCGGCACCGACGACCGTGTGCTGCAAAAGACCCCCTACAGCTTCGACGTGTCGGTATGGGAGTTCTTCTGGCCATTGATCACTGGCGCCTGCCTGGTGGTCGCCAAGCCCGACGGTCATCGCGACAGCCATTACCTGGCCGAGCTGATCCAGCGCGAACGCATCACCACCCTGCACTTCGTGCCCTCGATGCTGCAGGCCTTCGTCGGCGAACCGGCCCTGCCGCGCTGCACCTCGCTGCGCCAGGTCTTCGCCAGCGGCGAGGCCCTGCCGCTGGAACTGCAGCAGCGCTTCCAGGCGCGCCACCCGGCTAAGCTGATCAACCTCTACGGCCCCACCGAGGCGGCCATCGACGTCAGTTGCTGGGTCTGCGATCCGGCCTCGACCCTGGGCTTCGTGCCCATTGGCAAGCCGATCGCCAACCTGCAGCTGTACATCCTCGACGAGGCGCTCGCCCCGCTGCCCATCGGCGCGGTCGGCGAGCTGTACATCGGCGGCGCCGGCCTGGCCCGTGGCTACCTGAACCGGCCGGAACTGACCCACGAACGCTTCGTGGCGAGTCCGTTCGACGCCGGCCAGCGCCTGTACCGCACCGGCGACCGTTGCCGCTTCCTCGCCGACGGCAACATCCAGTACCTGGGACGCCTCGACCATCAGGTCAAGCTGCGCGGTCTGCGCATCGAACTGGGCGAGATCGACGCCACCCTGCTCGACCAGCCCGGCATCGACGCCGCGGTCACCGTCCTGCGCGAAGACCTGGCCACGCCGCAACTGGTCGCCTACCTCTGCGGCCCCGAGGCCCTGGACGTCGACGCGCTCAAGCAGGTCCTGAGTCAGCAGCTGCCGGCGCATATTGTGCCGGCGTTCATCGTGCAACTACCGGCCCTGCCGCTGAGCAGCAACGGCAAGATCGACCGCAAGGCATTGCCCAAACCCGAGCTCGAGGGCCAGGCGCGCACGCAGCGGGCGCCGAGCAACGCCACCGAGGAGGTGCTGTGCCGGCTGCTCGGCGAACTGCTCGGTGTGGAGCGGCCGAGCGTCGACGACAACTTCTTCGCCCTCGGCGGCGACTCGATCCTCGGCCTGCAATTCATCGCCCAGGCGCGCGCCCAGGGCATCGGCCTGACGCCGCGCCAGCTGTTCCAGCAACGCACCCTGGCCGACCTCGCGCGGGTCGCCAGCCAAGTCGAGCAGTGCCAGGCGGAACAGGGCCTGCTGGAGGGCGAGGCGCCGTTGCTGCCGATCCAGCACTGGCTGCTGGAACGAGCGCTGGCCGAGCCCGGCCATTGGAACCAGTCGGTGCTGCTCAAGCCCAGCCGCCCGCTGCACGCCGATGCCCTGCAAGCCACGCTGCAGGCCCTGGTCGAGCAGCACGACGCCCTGCGCCTGCGTTTCACCCGCGAAGGCGATCAGTGGCGCCAGGCCTATGCCGATGCCAGCCAGGCAGTGGCATTCGCCCAGGTCCGTCTGGCCGTGCCCTGCACGCCGGAAGCCCTGCGCGCCTGCATCGCCGAACAGGTCGAGGCGAGCTTCGACCTGGCCAGCGGGCCGCTGATCCGCGCCCTGCTGATCGACCTGGCCGAGGGTGAGCAGCGCCTCTACCTGGTTGCCCATCACCTGGTGGTGGATGCGGTGTCCTGGCGCCTGTTGCTGGAAGACTTCAACACGCTCTACCCACGACTGGCCGCCGGCCAGAACGCCACGCTACCAGCCAAGACCAGCTCCTACCGCCAGTGGGGCCAGCGCCTCTGGCAGCAGGCCGCCAGCCCGGCCGTGCAGGCGCAGCGCGACTACTGGCTGCAACAGACGCTGCCCGGCGAGCTGCCGGTGGACCAGCCCCAGGCCGACAACCGCGTGGCCGACGAGGTCAGCCTGAGCGCGGCGTTGAGCATCGAGGAAACCCAGGCGCTGCAGCAGGCGCAGGGCAGCTATCGCACCCAGGGCCATGAACTGCTGATCGCCGCCCTGGCCGGCGCGCTGCAGCAATGGTCGGGCGCGAGTGCCATCGGCATCGACCTGGAAGGCCACGGCCGCGACGCGCCGTTCGCCGAGCTGGACGTCAGTCGCACGGTGGGCTGGTTCACCCAGCTCTATCCGGTGCGTCTGGACCTGCCGCAGGGCGGCGACAGCGGCGCGCTGATCGTCGCGGTCAAGGAGCAACTGCGCGCCGCGGCCGACAAGGCCCTGGGCTACGGCCTGCTGCGTCACCAGACCGGGGTGCCGCTGCCGGCGCACCGCCATCCCGTGCTGTTCAACTACCTGGGCCAGATCGATGGCGTCGGCGGCGAGGGGCTGCTGCAACTGGTGGATGAGCCGCTGCCGCCCACCGTCGCCGCCGACACCCCGCGCAGCCATGAGCTGGAGGTGGTGCTGGCGGTGCTTGGCGGGCGTCTGCAGGTGGAGATGAAGTTCGCCGGCCTGCGCCTTGCGCCGGCCACCCGCGAGCGCCTGTTGCAGGCCTACCTCGCCCATTTGCGCGGCGTCATCCGCCACTGCCAGGGCAACCAGACGGGGCAACTGTCGCCGACCGACTTCCCCCTGGCCAAGGCCCTGAACCAGAAGAACCTGGACACCCTGCTGAGCAAACTCAAGAGCAAACCGATCTCGCAGAGCTAGCGGGCGCTGCGCCGGCTACCCCATGGGGCGCCGGCGCCCGCCACGCACTCGATACCTTTTTACGGCCTACGGACTGGAACAAGAATCATGAGCAACATCGAGGACATCTATTCCCTCTCGCCCACCCAGCAGGGTCTGCTGTTCCACAGCGTCTACGAGCCGGATTCGCGCGTGTACTACCAGCAGCTCAGCCTGGACATGACCGGCCCGCTCGACAGCGGCGCCTTCCGCCGCGCCTGGCAGGCGCTGCTGCAGCGTCATGCGGTGCTGCGCACCGCCTTTCTCTGGGAAGACCTGGACGACGCCTACCAGGTGGTACAGCACGAGGTGCCGCTGCCGCTGAGCGAACTGGACTGGCGCGACCGCGACGAGGCCGAGGAGGCGCTGCGCCAGCGCGCGCGGCAGGAACGCGACCAGGCGCTGGAACTGAACGAGGCGCCGCTGATGCGCCTGTGCCTGGTGCGCCTGCCCGGGCAACGCTGGCACCTGATCTGGACCTTCCATCACATCCTCATGGACGGCTGGAGCGTCGGCGTGGCCATCCAGGAATGGCTGGCCCTGTACTACCAGCAGGTGCGCGGCGACGCCCCCGGCCTGCCGCCGAGCCCTGGCTACCGCGACTACATCGCCTGGCTGGCCGAGCAGGACGCCCAGGCCACCGAGGACTTCTGGCGCGAGCAGCTGCTGGACTTCAGCGACCCCACCCCGCTGCCCTGCTTCGCCCTGCCCGAGGCGCCGCAGACGCATCCCTACGCGGAACGCGAGACGCGCCTGGACGCCGCCGAGACCGAACGCCTGAACCGGTTCGCCCGCAGCCAGCACCTGACCGTCAACACCCTGATCCAGGGCGCCTGGGCACTGCTGCTGGGACAGCACGCCGGGCGTGACGAGGTGGTCTACGGCGTCACCGTCGCCGGTCGCCCGGACGGGCTGGCCGGGGTGGATGCCATGGTCGGCCTGTTCATCAACACCCTGCCGCTGCGCGTGCGCCTGGACGACGCCCGCCCGCTCGGCGACTGGCTGCAGGACCTGCAGCAACGCAACAGCGATCTGCGCCAGCACGCCTACCTGCCGCTGAGCCGGCTCAAGCCGCTGAGCCAGGTGCCGGCCGAGCGCGCGCTGTTCGATTCGATTCTGGTGTTCGAGAACTTCCCCGTTACCGACGCGCTCAACCAGGACGCCGGAGGACTGAGCTTCAGCGCCCCAGCGGAGCTGCGGCGCGAAGACGGCATCCGCCTGACCCAGGGCCGCAACCACTTCCCGCTGTCGCTGATCGTGATACCCGGCGAGCGCCTGAAATACCTGTTCAGCTACGACCGCAGCCGCTTCAGCGACGCCGAGATCGCTATCCTCAGTGCCCAGCTGCGGGCGATCCTGCTGGCCATGGCCGAACAGCCGCAGGCGCGCGTGCAGACGCTGGACTGGCTGAGCGACGAGGAACGCCAGCGCCTGGAGGCCCATGGCCAGGGCGCACGCCTCGCGGTGCCCGCCGCCACCCTGCAGCAGCGCTTCATCCAGGGCGCGCAGGCCCATCCCGAGCGCCTGGCCGTGCAGGACCGCCAGCGCGCGCTGAGCTATGCCGAACTGGACGCCGAGTCCAACCGTCTGGCCCACCGCCTGCAGGCCCAGGGCATCGGACGTGGCCGGTTGCTCGCGCTGGCCCTGGAGCGCAGCGTCGACTTCGTGGTGGCGCTGCTGGCCACCCTCAAGAGCGGTGCCGCCTACCTGCCGCTGGACCTCAAGCAGCCGGCCGGGCGCCTGGCGGACATCCTCGAGGACAGCCGCGCCGATCTGCTGCTCAGCCGCCGTGCGCTGGAGTCGCGCCTGCCGCGCAGCGAGGGCCCGGCCCGGTTGTGGCTGGACGACGAGGCGAACGCCCTCGCCGACCTGCCGGCCAGCCCGGTGACGGCGAGCGACGACCCGGGCGCCCCCGCCTACGTCATCTACACCTCCGGTTCCACCGGCACGCCCAAGGGCGTGGTGGTCGAGCACCGAGCCATCGTCGGCTATCTCGCCGCCGTCGCCGAACTGCTCGATCCACCACCCGCGGCGCGCTACGGCCTGCTCTCCACGGTGGCGGCCGACCTCGGCCACACCCAGCTGTTCGGCGCGCTGTGCAACGGCGGCAGCCTGATCCTGGTCGACGAGGACACCAGCTTCGACCCGCTGGCGCTGGCCGACTTCTTCGGCGAACACCCGGTGGACGTGCTGAAGATCACCCCCGGCCACCTGCAGGGCCTGCTCCAGGCCCACCCCGACCCACGCCTGCTGCCGCGCGAACGCCTGGTGTTCGGCGGCGACGCACTCAAGCCCGAGCTGCTGCGCCAGGTCGGCGCCCTGGCGCCGGCGTTGCGCCTGTTCAACCACTACGGCCCGAGCGAGGCCACGGTGGGGGCCCTGGCCACCCCGCTGGCGGCCGACATCGGGCTGGTCGCCCTGGGCCGGCCGCTGGCCAACCGCCGCCTGCGTGTGGTCGACGGCAGCGGCCGCGAGGTGGCCATCGGCGTTCCCGGCGAATTGTGGATCGCCGGCGACTTGGCGCGCGGCTACCTGCACCGCGCCGACCTGACCGCCGAGCGCTTCGTCGAAGCCAACCGGCAGCGCTGGTACCGCACCGGCGACCGCGTGCGCTGGCTGGCCGACGGTCAACTGGCGTTCCTCGGCCGGATCGACAACCAGGTCAAGATCCGCGGCAACCGCATCGAGCTGGGCGAGGTGGAAGCGCAGATCCGCCGCCTCTCGCCGCTGATCGAGCAGGCCCTGGTGCGCATGCTGGAGGTGGATGGCATGCCGCGCCTGGTGGCCTACGTGGTGGCGCGCCAGTCGCTGTCGGCGAGCAAACTGTGCGACGACCTCGGCCGCCGCGTGCCGGACTATATGGTCCCGGCGCACGTCATCACCCTCGACGCCATCCCGCTGACCGCCAACGGCAAGCCGGACCTGCGCCAACTGCCGCTGCCCAGTGCACCGGCCGCCGACAGCGCCAGCCACGTCGCCCCGCGCAACGAGGTCGAGGCGGTACTGGCGCGCATCTGGCAGGACGTGCTGAAGGTGGAGCGAGTCGGCGTGCACGACAACTTCTTCAGCCTCGGCGGCGACTCGATCCTCAACCTGCAGATCATCGCCCGCGCCAACCAGCAGGGACTGAAGCTGACGCCCAAGCAGTTGTTCGAGAACCGCACCATCGCCGATATCGCCCAGGTACTCGGCGCCGGCGCCGAAAGCGCGGCGGCCCGGCAACAGGGCGATGGCTTCGTCATACCGCTGAGCGCCGGCCAGCATTCCCGCCTCGAAGCCGGGGCCCTGCAGCCCAGTTGGCGTTGCCTGGCCATCGACGGCGAGCTGCCTGCCGCCCACCTGGCCCAGGCACTGGCCGCCCTGCAAGGGCATCACCAGGCGCTGCGCCTGGCCGTGCAGCGCACCCCGGAAGGCGAGTGGCAACAACGCGTGCTGGCCACTGCCGCGCCCGTTGCAGTGAGCGAGCAGCCGCGCAGCGACGAGCCGCTGCAAACCCTGGCCGAAGCGGCCTTCGCCCGCCTCGACCTCGTCGCCGGACAGGGCCTGCATGCCAGCCTGCTGCGCGGCGAAACGGGTGATCGGCTGCTGCTGGTCGCCCATCCGCTGTGCCTCGACGAAGCGGCCTGGCCACTGCTGCTTTCCGACCTCAACCTGGCGCTGTCGCAGTTGCGCCATCAGCGGCCGATTCGCCTGTCCTACACGGGCGGCGAGCTCGGCGCCTGGTGCGAACATCAGCAGCGAGACGCCGGCAGCGATCGCCTGGACGAGGTATGGGAGCACTGGCTGCAATTCGCCGGCCTGGAGCTGCCCCCGCTGGCCCTGCCTGAGCAGACCGGGCAGGCCGCGCAACGCCTGGACGACGCCACCTCGGCGCGGCTGAAGCGTCTGGTCGACACCCTGCAACTGGACTGGAATGCTCTTCTGGCGGCCAGCCTGGTCGAACGCCTGCGCGGCGAAGACGGCGCATCGGTCGCGCTGACCCTGCTGGCCGGTCGCCCGGACGCCACGCGCCTGCCACTGCACGCGCCAATCGCCCAGGCCGATCTGGACCCGGCGCGTCTGCTCGGCGCCCTGGCCCTGCCGGTGCCGTTCTATCTGCAGGCTCCGACCGGCGACAGCCTGGCCCGCCTGCAGGACGTGGCCGCGCAGTTGCGCGCCTACCCGCAACAGGGCGCGGATTACGGCACCCTGCGCCACCTGGCCGACAACCCCTACCTGCTGGAGCCGCTGCGCGAGTTGCCGACGCCGGCGGTGGCCCTGCGCTGGCTCGGCGATTGGGATGCGCACCGCGAGGCGCAGGCGGTACTCGCCGGCGTCCAGGCTGCCAGCCGCGAACCGGTCCTGGCCAAGGCGCTGACCCTGGACGCCTGCTGGCACGATGGCACCCTGCACCTGCACGCCGAAGGGCCGCTGTCCAGTGCCTGGCTGCCCGCCCTGGTGGAACAGCTGCAGAGCCTGGCGGCGCTGGCGGATAGCCCCGAGCTGCGCCCAGCCAGCGAGGCGTTCCCGCTGTGCCACGCGCAGGCCGCGACCCTGGCCAGCGAGCCGCTGCCCTGGGCACGCCTGGAAGACCTCTATCCGCTCTCGCCCATGCAACAGGGCATGCTGCTGCACACCCTGCTGCAACCGCACAGCGGCATCTACCTGATGCAGCAGCGCTACAGCTGGGACGGCGCGTTGCAGCGTCCGGCCATGGAACGTGCCTGGCGCCTGCTGCTCGAGCGCCACCCGATGCTGCGCACCGCCTTCTGGTGGCAGGAGGATCATGCCCCGCTGCAGTGCGTGTACCGCGACACCGAGCTGGCCTTCGAGTGGTACGACTGGCGTCACCTCGACGCCGAACGCCAGCGCGAGGCGATGGACGCCGTACTGGCCGACGAGCGCCAGCGCGGCTTCGACATGAGCCGCGCGCCGCTCACCCACCTGCGCGTGTTCCAGTTGGCGGACCAGCGTTTCAGTCTGGTGCGCAGCTTCCATCACATCCTCACCGATGCCTGGTGCTTCGGCCTGCTGATGGAAGACCTGCTGGCCATCTACCAGGCCGTGGCGCGCGGCGAAGCGGTGGCGCGCCCGCGCCTGCGTCCGTTCCGTGGCTACATGAGCTGGCTCGCCCGCCAGGACATGGACAGCGCGCAGGCCTTCTGGCGCGGCGAACTGGCGGGCTTCGAGGCGCCGACGCCGCTGCAGGTCGATCTGCCCGTGGCCCAGCCGGACCGCGCGCCGGAGGTGGTCGGCGACTGCGACCTGACCCTCAGCGTCGCCCGCACCCAGCGCCTGCAGCAGCTCTGCCAGGCGCACCAGCTCACCCCCAACACCTGGATCCAGGGCGCCTGGGCCCTGCTGCTGTCGCGCTACAGCGGCAACCGCGACGTGCTCTTCGGCGTCACCGTGGCCGGCCGCCCCACCGCGCTGGCCGGGGTCGAGGAGATGGTCGGTCTGTTCATCAACAGCCTGCCGCTGCGTGTCGACGTCGACCCCGAGCGCCCGGTGATCGGCTGGTTGCAGGCGTTGCTGTCGCATAACGCCGAGCTGCGCGATCACGAATATGCGCCGCTGGTGGACATCCAGCGCTGCAGCGAAGTCCCCCGTGGCCGCCAGTTGTTCGACAGCCTGGTGGTGTTCGAGAACGCGCCGCTGGACGTCGCCAGCGTCAGGCTCGACGGCTTCAGCATCGACATCTACGAAGACCGGGTGCACACCAACTTCCCGATGACGGTGGTGCTCTACCCCGGCGACCGCCTGGGTATCCGCCTATCCTACGACCAGAGCCGGTTCACCTCCGACAGCGTGCAGCGCATGCTGGGCCACCTGGTGCAACTGCTCGGCGAGATGCTCGACCAGCCCGAGGCGCCGCTCGGCAGCCTGCAGATGCTGCCCGAGGCCGAGCGCCGGCAACTGCTGGTGGAATGGAACCGCAGCGCCGTCGACTTCCCGCTGGAACGCGGCTATGCGGCGCTGTTCGCCGAGCGGGTGCAGGCGCATCCGCAACGCCTCGCCGCAGTCTGCGCCGGTGAAACGCTCAGCTACGCCGAACTCGACCGACGCAGCAATGCCATCGCCCATGCCCTGCAGCAGGCCGGCGCCGGCCCGGACACCCTGGTCGCCCTGGCCGCCGAGCGCGGCCTGGCCCTGCTGTGCATGATGATCGCCACGCTCAAGGCCGGCGCCGCCTTCCAGGCGCTGGACATCCAGCACCCGCCGCAGCGCCTGGGCGAACTACTGAGCCTGAGCGGCGCGCCGCTACTGCTGGTGGACGAGAAGGCCAGCGGGCTGCTCGATGCGGTACTGGCCGGCGTCGCGCGGCAGCCCACCTGCCTGGTGGCCCAGGAGCTGTGGCAGGCCGACGCCGCGCCGGTGCGCTACGTCCATCGCGCCGACCAGCTCGCCTACGTGATCTTCACCTCCGGCTCCACCGGCACGCCCAAGGGCGCCCTGGTGGAACAGCGCGGCATGCTCAACAACATCTTCGGCAAAGTGCCGAGCCTCGGACTTTGTGGCGAGGATCGTATCGCCCAGACCGCCTCGCCGGCGTTCGACATTTCGGTCTGGCAGTTCCTCGCCGCGCCGCTCGTCGGCGCCACCGTGCATATCCTGCCGGACAGCGTCGCGCACGACCCCGCCGCGTTGCTCGACGCCATCGAAACGCAGCGCCTGAGCCTGCTCGAGGCGGTGCCCGCGCTGATCCGCGGCCTGCTCCAGGAGGCCGGCCCGCAGCATGAACTGGCCAGCCTGCGCTGGCTGCTGCCGACCGGCGAGGCGCTGCCGCCGGCGCTCGCCCGCGACTGGCGGCGGCGCTTCCCCGGCACCCCGCTGATGAATGCCTACGGCCCGGCCGAGTGCTCCGACGACGTCGCCTTCCACGCCATCCACGACGCGCCGCAGGACGACTGCGCGCACATGCCGATCGGCCGCCCCACCGCCAACAACCAACTGTTCATCCTCGACGACGCCCTGCGCCCGCTGCCCATCGGCGTACCGGGCGAGCTGTGCGTCGGCGGCGTAGGTGTCGGCCGCGGCTATCTCAACGACGCCGAGCGCACCCGCGCGGCGTTCGTCGAGCACCCGTTCGAGCCCGGCGCACGCTTCTACCGTACCGGCGACATCGGCCGCTACCGCGCCGACGGCGTCATCGAGTACCTCGGCCGCCGCGACCAGCAGGTGAAGATTCGTGGCCACCGCATCGAACTGGGCGAGATCGAGAACCGACTGATGCGCCACCCGCAGGTCGACAGCGCCGCGGTACTGGCCCTGCCCGACGCCCGTGGCGACCTGCAACTGCTGGCCTGCTACGTGACCTGCGACGCGGCGCTGGACGATGCCATGGCGCAGGCACTGCTGGGCGAGCATCTGCGTGGACAACTGGCGGCCTACATGGTCCCCGGCCACTGGCGCCGCCTGGAGCGGCTGCCGCTGAACGCCAACGGCAAGGTCGACCGCCGCGCCCTGGCCGCCCTCGGCCTGCCCGGCGAAGCCGCCGCGCAGGCCCGGGTGGCGCCGCGCACGCCCACCGAGCAGGCCCTGGCCGAGCTCTGGCAAGACCTGCTCGGCCTGAACTCGCTGAGCGTCGACGACGATTTCTTCGCCCTCGGAGGCCATTCCCTGCTGGCCACCCAGGTCGTTGCGCGCATCCGTCGCCGGCTCGCCGTCGACCTGCCGCTGCGCGCCCTGTTCGAGCACCGCACGGTGGCCGAGCTGGCCAAGGTGGTGGACGCCCAGGCACCCAACGAATCGGCAGCCGAGGAGATCGTGCCGGTGTCGCGCGACCAGTTGCTGCCGCTGTCCTACGCCCAGCAGCGCCTGTGGTTCCTCGACAAGCTGGAAGGCCCCAGCGCCGCCTACAACCTCTCCACCGCGGTGCGCCTGGAGGGCGAACTGGACGTCGAGGCGCTGCGCGCCGCGCTGCAACACGTGCTCGACCGCCACGAGTCGCTGCGCACCGGTTTCAGCCTGGACGGCGATACGCCGCGACAAGTGATCGCGGAGGACGTGCGCGTCGAACTGGCGCTGCAGCCGCTCAGCTCGGACGAGGACGTCCAGCGGTGGATCGACGACGAAGCCGCGCGCCCCTTCGACCTACAGCGCCCGCCAATGCTGCGCGCGCGTCTGCTGCGCCTGGGCCAGGCGCGCCATGTGCTGCAGTTCACTCTGCACCATATCGCCACTGATGCCTGGTCCATGGGCATTCTGGTCGAGGAAGCCATCGCCGCCTACAGCGCCTATCGCGCCGGCCGGCAACCGGCGCTGGAGCCACTGCCGATCCAGTACGCCGACTACGCCCACTGGCAACGCAGCGCCCCGCAGCAGCGCCGCCTGGCACGCGACATCGACTTCTGGCGCGGTCAACTCCAGGGCGCACCGATGCTGCTGCGCCTGCCGCTGGACAAGCCGCGCCCGGCGCAGGCCGACTATCAGGGTGCGGCACTGCGCCAGACCCTGCCGCGAGCCCAGGCCGAGCACTTGAAAGCCTATGCGCAGACGCAGCGCGCGACGCTGTTCATGGTTCTGCTCAATGCCTTCAACTGCCTGCTGCAGCGGGTCACCGGCGACGACGACTTCCTGGTCGGCACCGACCTGGCCAACCGCGAGCACCCGGCACTGGAACGGCTGATCGGTTTCTTCGTCAACGTGCTGCCGTTGCGCGCGCGCCTCGACCCGGCGCAGGACTTCGCCGCCCGTCTGCAGCGCCTGCGCGACGACACCCTGGCCGCCTTCCAGCATCAGCAGGTGCCGTTCGACAAGCTGGTCGAGACCCTGCAGCCGCCGCGTCAGGCCGGCGTCAACCCGCTGGTACAGGCGCTGTTCGTCCTGCAGAACACGCCGCGCTCCTCCGCCGAGCTGCCCGGCCTGCACGTCGAGCAACTGGCCCCGCGCCAGGAAACCAGCAAGTTCGATCTGGCGCTGTTCGCCGAGGAAGACGAACAGGGCCTGACCCTGCGCTGGGTATACCGCACCAGCCTGTTCCAGCAGCGAACCATCGAGCAGTTGCAGCGCGGCTTCGACGATCTGTTGCAACGGGTCATCGAGGCCCCCGAACACGCCTTGCAAGGTTGGGACTGGCGCCTGTCCAGCCCGGCCGCCACGGAGAATGCCCCCATGTACGATGCATCCGCCAGCGACGAGGCGAGCCGCGCCTCGCGCAAGCTGTCCAAACTGAGCAAGCTCAAGCAGACCCGTGCCACCGCCGTCAGCCAGCGCCCCGAGGAGCAGGTGCGCACCGCCACTCTGGCCACCGGGCGTTCGCTGCCCCTGGTGATCGAGCCGCGCCTCGGCGAGCTGGACCCGGTGAGCTGGGCGCAGCAGGCCCGTGGCTGGATCGGCGAACAGTTGCGCCATCACGGCGGTCTGCTGTTCCGTGGCTTCGACCTGCCCGACGCCAGCGCCTTCGAGCAGTTCGCCCAGGCCATCGAGCCCGACCTCTATGGCACTTACGGCGACCTGCCGAAGAACAACTCGGGCAAGAACATCTACCACTCCACGCCCTACCCGGAGCAGCACATGATCCTGTTCCACAACGAGAGTTCGCACCTCGCGCAGTGGCCGCGCAAGCAGTGGTTCTATTGCGAGACGCCGGCACCGCGCGGCGGCTGCACGCCCATCGTCGACTGCCGCGACGTGCTCGCGCGCCTGCCGCGGCCGATCGTGGAGACGCTGCGGGCCAAGGGCCTACTCTATGTCCGCCATTTCACCGACAAGCTGGACGTGCGCTGGCAGGACTTCTTCAAGACCGAACGGCGCGAGGAGGTCGAGCAGCGCTGCCGCGAGGCCGGCACCCAATGGCAATGGCTCGGTGAGGACGGTCTGCGCATCGCCCAGCGCTGCCCGGCCATCGTCAGCCACCCGGACACCGGCGAGGCATCCTTCTTCAACCAGGTGCAGCTGCACCATCCGGCGTGCCTGGAGCCGGAGGTGCGGCGCAACCTGATCGAGCTGTTCGGCCCCGAGCAACTGCCACGCAACGTCTGCTACGGCGACGGCAGCCCCATCGAGGACGAGGTGATGGCCGAGATCGGCCGCGCCTACGAGGCTTGCGCCGTGCGTTTCGCCTGGCAGAAAGGCGACGTGGTGATGCTCGACAACATGCTGGTCGCCCACGCCCGCGATCCCTTCGAGGGCGAACGCAAGATTTGCGTCGCCATGGGCCAGATGATGCGCCGCGACGAACTCGACGCGTCCACCGGCGCGGTGGCGCGTCACCATCTGGCGCTGGAGGAGAGCCTGTGATGGAGCAGTTCCAGCTTTCACCGCAACAGCGCCTGCGCTGGCAGTCGGGCCTGCCGGCCGCCTCATTGACCCTTGACCTGCACGGCACGGTCGAGCCAGCCGACCTGCGCCGGCGCCTGCAGGCCCTGGTGGCACGGCACGAGGCCTTGCGCCTGCGGCTGTGCCCCTCGCCCGGTCTGCGCGTGCCGCTGCAGCAGGTCGTGCCGCCCAACGAGGCGATGCAGGTCGAAGACGGCGTGCGCCTGGACGGCCAGGCGCTGGCCGCCGATCGCCAGCGCCTGCACCTGCAACTGCCGGCACTGAGCGCCGACCGAGGCACCCTGCTGCGCCTCGCCAGGGCCCTGGCCGGCGAGGTGCAGCCGGACGACGAGGACATGAGCTACACCCAGTACAGCGCCTGGCTGTACGAGCTGCAGGGCGAGGACGACGCCGAGCTGGGCCGCCGCTACTGGCGCGAGCAGGCCCTCGGCGAACACGAACAGGTCGAACTGACGTACCGCGAAGCACGTGTTCGGGCCGAGCCCGGGCACCTGAAGGCGCAACTGGATGGCACGCCGGAGCTAGCCGCCAAGCTCGATGCCTTCTGCCAGCGGCACCAGGTCACGCCCGCCGAGGTGCTGCTGACGGCCTGGTGCGCCCTGCTGCAACGCCTGAGCCCGGGCGAGGCGCCGGTCCTGACGATGAACTGGGTGCATGACTGCCGCGACGATTACGAGGAGCTGGCCGGTTGCTGGGGCGCGTTCGCCAAACCCCTGCCCCTGGCCTGGCGCTTCCCGTTGCAGAGCCGCTTCGGCGAGGCGCTCGACGGCGTGCAGCGCCTGTGCGACCGCGCCCGCGAATGGCAGGAGTACTGCGCCATCGTCAGCGACCCCTCCCCCTCGGCCAGCCGCTACGGCTTCGAATGGGGCAGTGTGCTGCCCCAGGCGCTGCCCATGGCCGGTGCCTCTGGCGCAACGCTCTCGGTGCTGGAACTCGATTCGCCGGCCCAAGCCTTCGAGCTGCTGCTCACGGCCGAAGCCCTGACCGACGAGCACGGCACCATCGCCTATCGCTTCAACCTCGCCTTCGAGACCGCCGGTTACAGCCTGCAGACTGCCCTGGTGCTGCTGGAACAGTACCGCTCGCTGCTGCTTGCCGCCCTCGACGATCCCGAGCAGGCGCTCGCAGCCCTGCCGCTGCACAGCCCGAGCTTCGACGCCACCCTGGCCGCCGTGCAGGGCACGCGGACCGAGGCGTCCGCGACGCCCTTCGTCGCCTTCCCCCAGCGCTTCAGCCAGCAGGCGGCGCGCTTTGCCAAACGCCTGGCACTGTGCGATGCGACCCGCCAACTGACTTATGCCGAGCTGGAGGCGCGCAGCAATCAACTGGCCCGCTACCTGAACGCGCGCGGGATCGGTACCGAGGACCGCGTCGCCCTGCATCTGGAGCGCAACGCCGATGCCATCGTCGCCATGCTCGGTGTGCTCAAATGCGGCGCGGCCTTCCTGCCGCTGGACGTGCAGCAGCCGCTGGCACGCAACCAGGCGATCATCGAAGCCGCCCGCCCCGCTTTCCTGATCGTCGATGGCAGCGCCACGCCACCTGCGCTACCGGGTCTGGAGAGTCTCGACCTGGGCGATGCCCAGCGCTGGCAGGATCGACCGGACAGCCCGCTGACACTGCCAATCGCCGCGCACAACGCCGCCTATGTGCTGCATACCTCCGGCAGCACGGGCACACCCAAGGGCGTGGTGATCGAACACCGCCAGCTCGGCAGCTATGTGGACAGCCTGCTGCGTCGCCTGGCCCTGGCCCCCGGCGAGCGCAGCGCACTGGTCACCTCGCTGGCCGCCGACCTCAGCTATACCCTGCTGTTCCCGGCGCTGCTGAGCGGCGGCGAGCTGCATGTGGTGGACAAGGCCACCAGCCTCGACGCCGCAGCCTGGGCGGCTTACCAGGCGCGTCACCCGATCGACCACCTGAAGACCGTGCCGTCGCTGCTCGACGCCTGGCTCGGACACAGCGCGGCCGTCGCCACCCTGCCGCGCCGGCAACTGATCCTGGGCGGCGAGCACAGCCCGCAGCGCCTGCTGCAGAGCCTGCGCCGCCTCGCGCCGGACCTCGCCGTCTACAACCACTATGGGCCGACCGAAACCACCATCGGCGTACTCATGCATCGCCTCGACCCGGCCATCGAGTACCGCCACCTGCCGCTCGACGACCGCCTGGACGGCATGCGCACCTATCTGCTCGACGAACAGGGCAATCCCGTGGCGCCGGGCCAGGCCGCCGAGCTCTACTTGGCCGGGCCGCAACTGGCCCGCGGCTACCTCGACGAACGGCAGACCGACGAGCGCTTTCGCGACCATCCACAACGCCCCGGCGAGCGCCTCTACCGCACCGGGGATCGCGCGCGCTACCGCCCGGACGGCAGCCTGCAGATCATCGGCCGTGCCGACCGCCAGGTGAAAGTCCGTGGTTTCCGCGTCGAACTCGACGACATCGAGGCGCAGCTCGCCCGACTGCCCGGCGTGGCCCAGGTGGCCGTCACCTGCGTGGCGCGCGGCCCGTTCGATCAGCAGTTGTTCGCCTTCCTCACCCTCGAACACGACCAGGCCGGCACGCTCGCCCGACTTCAAGCCCTGGCCCAGGAGCGCCTGCCGGAGCACATGCTGCCGACCCTGCGGCTGGTCGACGCCCTGCCCCTGCTGGGCAACGGCAAGCTGGACCGCAAGACGCTCGCGCAATGGGCCGAGCAGGTGCTCGAGCATGTCGGCGACAGCCTGCCGCGCACGCCGCTGGAGCAGTTGCTGGCCGAGGTCTGGGCCAGCGTGCTGGGCCTGGAGCGGGTCGGCATCGAGGATGACTTCTTCGCCCTCGGCGGCCACTCGCTGGCCGCGGTCAAGCTGGCCAGCCGCCTGCAGAACGCGCTCGGCGCGCCGGTGCCGGTCAACGCCGTGTTCGATGCACCGAGCGTGGCGCGCTTCGCCGAGCTGGTGCAGGCCCGGTTGCAGCTCTCGCCGCTGGTGCAGCTGTCCCGGACGGAGGCGACGAAGGGCAACCTGTTCTGCTTCCACCCCTCCACCGGCCACGTGCAGGACTACCGCGCCCTGGCCGAGCCGCTGGCGGACTGGAGTCTCTGGGGTCTGCAAGCCACCTACCTGGCCGAGGGCAGCCCGCTGCCGGGCCGCGACAGCCTCGATGCCCTGGCCGCGGTGTATGTCGAGCAGTTGCGCCGGCAACAGCCACAGGGTCCCTACCACCTGCTCGGCTGGTCGCTCGGCGGCCTGCTCGCCTTCTGCGCCGCGGCGCAGCTGGAGGAAGCCGGCCAGGAGGTGGCGTTCCTCGGCATCGTCGATTCGCAGACCCAGCGCAGCGCACCGGCAGAAACCTTCGAACAGTTGCTGCAAGCCGCCGCCGAACGGCTCGACACCGACAGCCAGCGACGCCTGTCGGCGCTGACCGAGGCGGCACGCGCGCACCTGCTCGAGCGGACACCCGACGAATGGCCACTCGCCCTGGCGCAATGGGCCCGGCAGCAGGGCGTGCAATTGGCAGGCGACAGCTGGGAACAACTGGAATACCGTTTGCGCCAGCACGGCCACACCCAGGCGCTGATCGGCACCTTCCGCCCCGTCACGCTGCGCTGTCCGCTGCACCTCTGGTGGGCCAGCGCGACCCTGGAATCCGAGGATTTCAGCGCGCCGGACTGGAGCCGCCTCAGCCAGGGCCCGATCAACGAACGGGTCATCCCCGCGCAGCACCTGGACATCCTGCGCCAGGATGAGTGGCAACAGAGCCTGGTCGAGAGCCTGGCCGCCCTGGGCACGAACCGACGCGAACCTTCGAACGACGAGACGATTTGAGATGGATCTGTTACTGCTACTGGCACGCCGTTCCTGGCTCACACTGCTGATCGCCACCACCACCGGCCTGGTCTGCGGCCTGTCGGCCGCCGGCCTGATCGCCAACATCAACCACTCGCTGGCCGACTTCGGTCAGTTGCGCCCGGTCGATGGCCTGCCGTTCGCCGGTCTGGTGGCGCTGGTGGTGGTCTCGCGCGTCGTCTCCGACGTCAGCCTGCTGCGCCTGGGGCAGACCGCAGTCAGCGACATGCGCCTGCATCTGAGCGGCAAGCTGATCGACACGCCCTACCCGCGCCTGCAGCGCCTGGGCAAGCACCGCCTGCTGGCGATGCTCACCGACGACACCCAGGCCATCAGCCAGGCCGTCGAGCTGGTGCCGATCCTGCTGGTCAACAGCGGCATCGTGCTGGCCTGCCTCGGCTACCTGGGCTGGCTCAGCCTGCCGTTGCTGGGCCTCACCGCGGCACTGATCCTGCTCGGCGCGGCCAGCTTCCACTGGCCGCAGCGCAAGGCGCTGACCTCCATCGCCAAGGCCCGCGAACTGAAGGACCAACTGTTCGACCAGTACCGCCTGCTCACCGACGGCAGCAAGGAACTGCAACTCAACCACTCGCGGCGCCTGCAGTTTTTCGAGCGCCTGCTCTACCCCATCAGCCAGCAGTATCGCCGCGACTTCGTGCGCGGCATGAGCATATACGCCCTGGTGCTCAACTGGGGTAACGGCATCTTCTACTTGCTGATCGGCACGGTGCTGTTCCTCGCGCCGCAATTCATCGAGCTCGGTGCGACGCTGGTGACCGGGTACATCCTCACCCTGCTGTACATGATCACGCCGTTGTCGGAGCTGATGAACGCCCTGCCAACCCTGGGCAAGGCCAGCGTCTCGCTGCGCAAGATCCGCACCCTGGAAGGCCAGCTGGAAGTCGCCGGCACGCCCGAGGACGCCCTGGCGCCGGCCCGTCAGGTGACCGGGCTGAGCTGCCGCCAGGTGCGCCACACCTACTATCGCGAAGGCGAAGACGGCCGCTTCACCCTCGGCCCGTTCGATCTCGACCTGCGGGCCGGCGAAGTGGTGTTCATCACCGGCGGCAACGGCAGCGGCAAGACCACCCTGGCCTTGCTGCTGACCGGCCTCTACCAGCCCGAAGGCGGCGACCTGCTGCTCGACGGCAAGGTCGCCTCCAGCAGCCAGAATCACCTCTACCGCCAACACTTCTCGGCGATCTTCACCGACTTTTGCCTGTTCGAGCACCTGCTCGACGGCGACGATCCCCACCTGATGCAGCAGGCCCGCGACTACCTGGCGCATCTGCAACTGGCGCACAAGGTCAGCATCGACGGCGGCCGCCTGTCCACGCTCGATCTCTCCACCGGCCAGCGCAAGCGCCTGGCGCTGCTGGCCGCCTATCTCGACGACCGCCCCTGCTACCTGTTCGACGAGTGGGCAGCGGACCAGGACCCGGTGTTCAAGCGCTTCTTCTACACCAAGATCCTTCCGGACCTGCGCCAGCGCGGCAAACTGGTGATCGTGATTTCCCACGACGATGCCTACTTCCCGCTGGCCGACCGGATGATCAAGGTGGACCAGGGCCGCGTGTTCGAAGCCAGCCCCGAAGCCCTCGCGGCTACGGCGTCCTGAGGAGCGGCCGATCATGCACGTTCATCGTCTGCAGGACTCGCCGTGGGTCCAGACCCGACTTCTGCCCGGCGCGCGCCTGCGCCTGTTCTGCTTCCCCTTCGCCGGCGGCAGCGCCGGCAGTTTCATGCCCTGGTCCCCGGCCCTGGCGCCGGATATCCAGCTCTGCGCCATCCAGTTGCCGGGGCGCGGCGCACGCTTCGGCGAGCCGGCCATCCATGACTTCGCCACGTTGATCGAGCAGCTGGGTCAGGTCCTCGCCCGTCACGACGACCTGCCCTACGCCTTCTTCGGCCACAGCCTCGGTGCCCTGGTGGCCTTCGAACTGGCGCACCACTGCGTCAGGCGCGGCCTGGCACGTCCGCGTCATCTGTTCGTCTCGGCCAGCGGCGCACCGCGCCACCGTGGCGGCGCGCCACGCTACGACCTGCTGAGCGACGGCGAACTCGTGGCCAAGCTGCGCGATTATGCCGGCACCCCGCCCGAGGTGCTGGCGAACCAGGAACTGATGGCGCTGCTACTGCCAGCCATCCGCGCCGATTTCGCCCTGCTGCGCCACTACCGCTACCAGCCGCGCCCACGCCTCGATGTTCCCATGAGCGTGCTCGCCGGGTACGACGATGCCCATGTAGGCGAGCAAACGCTGCGCGACTGGCAGACGGAAACCTCGGCCGGTTGCGAGCTGTACGGCTTCGACGGCGGGCATTTCTTCCCGTTCGAGCGGCCGGATGAGGTGCTGGAATTGGTGAGGCGTCGGTTGGGCCAGGGGCTGTAGCGAAATCGGCGAATCTAGGATTCGCCGAGATAGATATAACGCAGATAGCTCGCCTGCTCCGCCTGCGGCAGGCGATGCAGCTTGGGACAGGACTCACAGAGCACCTGCGGCTTGCCGGGCACCGGGGCGTGCAACTGGTAGTGCAGGCAGCAATGACGGCGCAACGGGATGCGCGCGCAGACCTCCGGCGCGGGCGAGTCGACCATCCATTGCAGACTTCTCGGCTTCAGACGGCCGTCCGCGACGACGGCCCGCTCCAGCCAGCGGTGGGCCTCGGCGAATCCTTCACGTTCCAGGTTGGCGTCAATCCGCGCGAATGCGCCATCCCAGACCGCCGCCAGGTTGCCCCACAGCACCTTCGGCGCCAGCCCGCCCCAGGCGGCGAGGCTGGCGAACAGCGGCTCCAGGTGCTCGCGCAGCAGGCGCGTCCAGTAGTCGTCACGCTGCCGGGCGGAGAGCGCCGGCTGCGGCGATGGCAACCGTAATGCCGATGGCTGGCCGGCGTCATGCAGCAGCGCTACGTCCCGCTCCCAGAAGGCGATGGCCCGATCGCGCGTCAGTACAGCCGCGAGGGTGACAGGCAGCAGCACGCTGAGGTAGTTCATCGACCACTGGGAGGCGACGGGAGGACGCTTGATGCCGGGATAGAGTTCGGCGAAACGGTCAAGCAAGGGATGCAGCACGCTCGCATCGGCCAAGCTGGTCAGCGGCACCCCTGCACGACCATCGCTTTCGACCTGGATCACGCGCTGGATGGGTGGCCATGCGTGGCACAGCCAGTCCGGTAGTTCGATGGCCAGCCTCCAAAGCCCAAGGCATAAAAACAATGAGAACGATTAGCGTTGATGGTATAGCCGTCCCTCTATAAACTCAACGCGTTTAACGCCGGGCAAACCTTGAGGCCACATGCAGACACTCCGTGATTTCTGGTCGCTCGCCCGGCCGTTCTGGTCCTCTTCCGAAAGACGTCCCGCCCTCCTGCTGTTGTTCGGCACGATCCTGATGAACCTGTGCCTGGTGGGCGTGAACATCCTCTACAACCTGTGGAACCTGCATTTCTACAACGCCCTCCAGGCCCTCGACTACGACGCCTTCCTGATGGGCGGCGGCTATTTCATCCTGCTGCAGGCGGGACTGGCCACCTTCACCGTGGCCGCCTTCCACTTCCAGCAGAAGCTCACCCTGCGCTGGCGCCGCTGGTCCACCGAGAACACCCTGCAGCTGTGGCTGCAGCGCCAGCGCTACCTCAAGTTGCAGCTCACTTCGCCGGAAACGGATAACCCCGATCAACGCATCGCCGACGACATCAACCTGTTCATCGGCATGTCGCTGAAGCTCAGCCTGGGCCTGATGACCGCCCTGGTGTCGCTGTTCTCCTTCCTGCATATCCTCTGGCAGGCCTCGAGTCTGGTGCGGATTCCCATCGCCGGAGAAGAGCTGGTGATCCCCGGCCTGCTGGTCTGGGCGGCCCTGCTGTACTCCATCCTCGGCACTGGCGGCGCCTTTTGGCTGGGACGCACGCTGCCGCGGCTGAACTTTCTCCAGCAGCGCCGCGAGGCCGACTTCCGCTTTTCCCTGATGCGCCTGCGTGAGAATGCCGAAGCCGTTGCCCAATACCGCGGCGAGAGCGAAGAGCACGCCCGCTTCAGCCAGCGCCTGGGCGCCGCGCTGGAGAACTTCTGGGCCCTGGTGAAGCAGCAGAAGGTCGTGCTCGGCTACTCCACGTTCTACATGCGCAGCGCCATGATCATTCCCATGTTCGTCATGGCGCCGCAATTCTTCGCCGGCGCCTTCCCGCTCGGCCGGCTCACCCAGCTCAGCGCCGCCTTCGGCGAGGTCCACGAGGCGATGGCCTATCTGGTCAAGGTGTTCCCGGAGATCGCCGAATGGAAATCGATCATCGACCGCCTGACGGGCTTCCAACAGCGCCTGGCCAGTGTCGGCGACGAGACCGGCGTACGCCTCGAACACGACGCCGACGGCTTCGAGGTACAGGACTTGTCGCTCTGGCTGCCGGACGGCAAACCGCTGCTCAGCGGCCTGAACCTGTACCTGCAGCCGGGCGAGAGCCTGCTGATACAGGCCCCGTCCGGCTATGGGAAATCCACATTGATCCGCGCGCTTACCGGTATCTGGAGCCATGCGTCCGGCAAGGCACGGTACGATCTGGGCAACGTCCTCACCTTGGCGCAAAAACCCTATCTGCCGCTCGGCAGCCTGCGCGACATGCTCTGGTATCCCGCCACTCCCCGCCCCGAGGACGATCCGGCGCTACAGCGCATCATGCGCCAGTTCGGCCTTGGGCATTTGATCGAGCAGTTGGATGCCGAACTCGACTGGTCACAGACCCTGAGCATCGGCGAACAACAGCGCTGTGCCTTCGCCCGCGCCCTGTTGATGCGTCCCAAGGTCCTGCTTCTCGACGAAACCAGCTCGGCGCTGGACGAAGCGACGGAGCGAACCTGCTACACCCAACTGAAGCAGTCGCTGCCACACTCGATCATCATCAGCGTGGGACATCGGGCCTCCTTGGAACTCCTGCATACCCGGACATTGAATTTGCAGCATTGCCGACTGCCCGAGCCGAAACTGGATTACTCATGACAGTCTGTACGCGTTCGTTCCCACCTCTTAGCCGGCGTCTTCGCCCAGTTTGATCCCACCTGCACCCCGTCCAGGGTCCCGCATGCGACCCGGATGGAGCTGGTCATTGCGTCGCAACCGGTACTGGCGGTACGCAAGAGAAGCGTTTTCCCGCCGCCCTCCACTTGAATCAGCGTAACGCCGTCGGCTGTCATAACCATCGATGATGTCGCCCTGTGGCTGTGTATCCGAAGCCGAATTGCCCCGCGCGCCCTCTTTCCCTGATATCTCGCCAGACGTACCGCTTTTTTATGAAAAGTCCTATTTGATCAAGCGCTTGTCTTTTAAGCGATAGCATAGGCAAGGCCCTTCGGTTTGCGACTTATTTAACCCACATACCGCAAAGCCCATAGCAGTTTTGCCCGACTTAAGTGACATACCGCTAAATAAGAAAATAACGCACTTAATTGATCTCAAAGACGGGCAGAAATGGTTCGCAAAACCGAAATGCCACATCATATTGCGCAAGACTTTGCGCACCGAGTGTGCGTTACCATCGGTCAACTTCAATTAATCATTAAAGAAATTCGAAATATTTAATTTCTATTACCGGCATATTGATTACCGAAAAACTCTTTAGTTATTGATCTGATATTTAGCACTCACACCCATGAAACCGCTTTGGCTGGCAGGAGGCCCTTGCAGCGCAAATTCCTGAAATTTCTTTTCTGAAAACAACTCGTCAATCGTCCGCACGCTGGACAACTACATGGCTGAATCAGGCCAAGGGCTGGGTTTTGCCTAAAAATAGAGGGAGCGAATAATGAACACTAAGTTCACCGAGACACTAGGCAGTTATCCACGCACCACCATCGATGGGACTGCCATATCCGATTCCCCTTCTCTCATCCTGCCCTCCAACCCTGTCCTGCTCGGCGGCGAAAACCGTTCCGGCACCACGTTGCTCAGCATCCTGCTCGACTCCCATCCCGATCTGGTCGTCGGCCCTGAAATCGATTTCACCGAGCCCGTCGATCTCGGCCCGCACATCCTCGCGATATGCGATCTGATGGATCGCCACAGCTCACAGCTCGCCGATGCGACGAAGGACAGCATCGATCCCGGGCTATACGACGGCGCGCACTTCGTTGTGCAGTGCGAGCGCTTCGGCCTCGGCCGTGACGACCTGCGAGAGCTGGTGAGCCGCGTGATGGCCGAGCGCGGAACCGACTTGTCCGCCCTGGAGGACCGTTGCCTGCTCATCGATGCCATCGGCGAATTCCGCCGCGAGCAGACGGGCGCCAAACGATGGGGCCTAAAGCTCCAGCGGAAGATCCGGAACGTCGGAACCTATGCTGCAATCTGGCCGCAGGCCCACTTCATCCACATCATCCGCGACGGTCGCGACCTGGCCGCCTCTCATCTCAAGACCGTTCCCGACTGGGGCTACCGAACTGTCGCGGAAGCCGCGCGAGGTTGGCTGGAAGTCGTCAGCCAGCCCCGCCAGGCTGCGCCAGAGGGCCGCTACCTTGAGGTGCGCTACGAGGATTTGATCACCCGACCCCGAGAAACCGCCGAGCGGATGCTGGCTCACCTCGGGCTGCCCTGGAGCGAGGCGATCCTGCACCACGCAGAGCAGAAGCACGCGCTGTTCGACAACCCCTGGGGCCATCCCGCAGCGGAAGCCGCGGGTAAGCCGCTCTACACCGGGCGTAATGGGCGCTATCTGCAGGACCTCTCCCGCGGGGAAATCGAGGAGTTCGAGCGGATCGCCGGAAAGGAACTGGAACACCTGGGCTATGAGCTGGCGACCGGGGGCGTGGCCTGATGCAGGAGGCATCCGAGGTGTCCCGACGCCATCTGCCGCGCAGCTTCTATCTCCTTCTGACAGGGCAGACGGTCTCGCTCGTCGGTTCCCAGGTGACGCTTCTCGCCCTTCCCCTGATCGCGATCGAACAGCTCGCTGCAGGCCCGTTCGAGACCGGTGTGTTGCTCGCCTGCGGACGGGCCCCTTATCTGCTGCTGGGATTGCTCACCGGCGTTCTCGTCGACCGTCTCCCGCACCGTGTCCTCCTGATGACGGCGAACATGGCGATGGCCGTCACCCTGGCCACTGTGCCGCTGGCCGCTCTCCTGACCGGACAGGTCGCCATGCCTCATCTGTACGCTGTCGCCACCCTGGTAGGCGCAGCCACGGTGATCGCCGATGTGGCTTTCCTGGCCTGTGTGCCAACCGTGGTGCGCTCTCCCCAACGGGTACAGGCGCAGAGCAGACTGGAGCTGGGACAGTCGGCGGCATTGGTGCTGGGTCTGCCGCTCGCAGGCTGGCTCATCGCCACATTCTCTGCGCCTGTCGCGATACTCGCGGACGCGGCATCGTTCCTGCTGGTGACCATGCTGCTCCCCTATGTGGTGATGCAGCCGACACGCGACAGGTCCGGCGCATGGGAGCGCAGCGGCGGAATCGTCCGCCGAGTCTTCTCGGAAGCAGCAGAAGGTGCGCTGTTCGTGCTGCGTGACCGCCAGCTGCGCGCAGTCACGCTCGCCACCGGCACCCTCGTCTTTTTTCATAGCGCCTACTCCGCTGTCCTCCTGTTGTACCTGACCGCAGAGCTGGGTCTGAATGCCACGGCAATCGGCATCGTCACGGGTATCGCTGCGACGGGAGCTGCCGTCGGTGCGCTGCTGGCCCGTTCGGTGGCGCAAGTGTTGGGGTTGGGCCATGTGCTGATTGCGGCTCTGCTCGTCAGTGCTATCGGTGCGGTACTCACCCCTGCGCTTCAGGTGTCGGGATGGTGGGTGTGGCCGGTGATAGGGCTTTCACAATTCCTGTTGTGGGCTGGCCAGCAGCTCTACAACGTCCATCAGGTCCCGATCCGTTATGCCCTGGCGCCACCCGAGCTACACGGCCGGGTGAACGCGAGCATCCGCACCGTCGTCTGGGGGCTCGCCCCCGTGGGAGCCCTGCTGGGTGGCGTCTGTGGAAGCTGGCTCGGCGCCCGCACGACGCTCCTGCTCAGTGGTGCCCTGATCGCACTAGCCACCGGGTGGCTCATGGCATCGCCCCTGCGGAACATCCGGACAGCGCAACTCGAAGAGGCCTCCCCGGAACCGACATCCCCCTTCCCCGCCCGCCGTTCGCCGGACGGGACTCCACCCACCGTTTCCGTTTCTCGAGGATAAGGACAGTCATCACTATGAAGTTCTTGGACATACCATCGTTCGGTCTGTCGCCGGGGCGCCTTACCGTCTGGCGGGCCAGCGCACCGCCCGATTTCGACGCTCCCTGGGTAGACGATCCGCGTCCGGCCTCCTATGGCCAGGAAGCGCTCATCACCTACGCCCTGGAGGCGGCTAGCGAAGGCCCCCTGCCACCGTCCTGGCTGGGCGGCGTATTCGACCTACCCGCCGAACTCGATGCAGACGCCTTTGCTGCGGCCTTGCGCAGCTGGATAGACCGCCACGAAACCCTGCGCAGCCGTCTCATTCTTTCGTTGCCCATCACCACGGGCGGCTACTTGCGTCGCATGACGCTACCCACCGGCGTCGTGACGATCCAACCCGATGCGACGCGCGACATTACTGACGGCCGGGAGCTGACTCGTTATCTCGAAGCGCTGTTCGACGGCGAAGCCGGCCCCCTCGACTGGCCCGGATATGTCTGCGCCACCATCAGCCACCCGGGGGCGACCACCGTCTGCCTCGCCGCCGACCACACACTGATGGATGGCTACTCCATTCTCCTGAGCGCATACGAGATTCGAACCCTGTACGCCGCAGCCCTCGCTGCCCCCACCGGCAAGCCCGTACCGCCCCCTCTCCCGCCCACGGCCAGCTATCTCGACTTCGCGGAGGCCGAACGGAACGCCGCCGACACCCTGACCGCCGACCACGAATCCATCGTCCGCTGGCGACGGTTCGTCACCGAGGCCGGCGGCCGCCTGCCGACGTTCCCTGTACCGGTTGGTGACACGAGCGGCAGCTCCTCCGCCCAACCTGGCGGATACGCCGAGCTTCTCGATGCATCCACTGCGCATGCCTTCGACCGCGCCTGCCGGGCGGCGGGCGGCGACTCCTTCTCCGGGCTGCTCGCCTGCCTGGCCAAGGTCGGCCAAGAAATCACCGGTTCGGACAATTTCCGCACCATGGCCCCTTTTCATACGAGGACTGGCCTCTCGCGCTCCGCCATCGGCTTTTACGTGGGAATGAGTCCGATTGCCTTCTCCCTGGATGCAGCCGGCTCCTTCGCTGAGGCCGTGCGCTCCGCGGCTTCCGGCCTCGACGGTGTAAAAGAACTGGCCCAGATTCCCTTTCCCCGGGTGACGGAGCTTCTCGGCCAACCGCTCCGCGACCCCTTCATGGTTTCTTACGGCGACCTTCGCCGCGCCCCTGGCGCCCGCAGTTGGAATACCTGGCGGACCGCAATGCTCCGCAGCCGCAGCACCGACCCGGACGACGTGTACTTCTGGTTTATACGTACCCACGACGGCCTTTCCGTCAGTTACCGCCACCCTGCCACCGACGAGGCAGAAATCGCGGTTCCCCGCTACGTGGCCCGTACCAGGCACCTTCTGGCATCCGTTGCGAGCACAGGCTGCTGGTCCACCCTCATCCCACAGGAAACTATTGCCCATGACGGACTTCAGGCACATCGCAGCGGCCTCTTGTGATTACACGCACTTCGATGCAGTTATCGTCGGCTCCGGGCCATCCGGGTCGATCGTCGCCCGAACACTTGCGGAAAAAGGCTGCCATGTAGCCGTTCTGGAGTATGGCGGCCTGGTTTCCCCAGGTGCGCTGCACGGGCCTCATCAAGCGGCCTACAGCACGGCACTCACCTCCAGCGGCACCGCCGATGGCAAGCCCTGGACAGCATGCTGCGTCGGCGGCGGCATGCAGTTCTACAACGCGATCACGTTCAGGTACCGGCAAGCCGATCTGTCAGCCTCCCGGTATCTGACGACCGACATGGAAATCGATTGGCCAATCACCCTCCAGGATCTCGATCCGTACTACACCGAGATCGAGCACCTCCTGGGCATCAGTGGCGCGAATGGATTTCCCTCGTACCCAGCCAGTTCGCGTGGGCTGATGCTCTCCAATGCGATGCAGACGCTCGGCATACGCCCCAAGAACATCCCACTGGCTATCCGGCCGCCAGGAACTAGCAAGGGATGCACCGAATGCTCCGCTTGCGACGAACTGGCATGCCCTACAGATGCAAGGGCCTCGGTGCTGGCGAGAAACATTCTGGATGACTCCGCCCTGCCGGGGACGATCACCGTGTTGTACGGCTGTTTCGTCAACCGGATCGAGACCCGCAGCGACGGTCGGGCCGAAGCCCTCGAGTGCTATGTGCCACTCTCCTCGGAGCGAATCCGGATTCCGGTCGAAAGGGTCATCGTCTGTGCGAACGCCATACAGACGGCGGCACTGATGCTGCGGTCGAAGAGCAGGCATGCACCGAGAGGAATAGGCAACGAATCCTGTCTGGTCGGTCGCGGACTCTCCTTCAAGATCAGCGGCTACTCCGTCGGCCACATGGAGCTGACCTGCTCCAACGCTTTCGTGCCGCACTGGGGGCCGCATGCGACCGTGTATACGGACGAGTTCTACGAGCATGCCGACGTGCCATGCCGATTCGGCGGGCTCATTTATGAAGCGAATTTCCCCTTGCCGGACGAGAACGTCGGCCTTGTGCGCCTGCATTACATCGCCGGCGAAGAGCCGTGGTCGCACAACCGCGTCGTACTGGACGAGGCCGTCGACCGGTACGGAATCCCTTACATCCGCTTCGAATACCGGAACTCGGAAAACGACCGCGCCCGGATAAGTTTTCTCGCCGACCGCGCGGACGACATTCTTCGCCACCTGGGCGCCTTTCGCATCGAGCGGGAACCTTTCGCCCATGCCAAGGGGAGTGCCCACCTGCACGGCACGATGCGTGCCGGGCACGACCCCGGAACCTCGGTCGTGGACAGCTACGGCAAGGTCCATGGGTTCACCAACATCCATGTCATGGATGGCTCCGTCATGAATTTCGCGGGGAACAGCAATCCGACACACACCATCATGGCCAATGCGAGGCGCATGGCCCTGTCGCTCGAGTGAAGAGGGAATTGAAATGCTCGATCCTGTAGTTACCGGCTATCTGACCGAATGGGAGCGGGAAACCCGCTCGTCCATCGTATTCCGTTCCGCCAAAGGCGCGATGGCGGAGGACATCGACGGCAAGACCTACCTGGACATGACGTCCTGCAGCGGGGCTTCGCCCTTGGGCAGCAACGACCCCGTGTTCAAGGCCAGGCTTGCGCAGGCGATGGAGCGGGAAACCGACGTCCTGCCATCGCCGGTGAGCGAGCAACGCCAGCGCCTGGCCGAAAAAATGGCGACGATGTTCCCGGACCATCCCCGCGTGTTCTTTCTGAGGACCGGCTCCTGTGCGACGGAAGCGGCAGTCCGGATCGCCCGGCACCGGACTGGCCGGCCGGTGATCCTGACGGCGGGCTTCCATGGCTGGCACGATCTCTTCCAACAGCACCCCTGGTCCAACAACCCGCCGGCCGAGGATCGGCACATCCAGGATTTCCAATACGACCTCGACATCCTGGAACGGCAGTTGGTCGAGAACCAAGGCAGGGTCGCGGGCATTTTCTTCACGCCCGAGCCCTCGGTCTTTCCCCCGGAATTGCTCCAGAAAATCTCCCGGATGGCCAAGCTGCATGGCGTATTGCTGATCGTCGATGAGGTCCTGTGCGGGCTTCGCTACGCCAAGGGTGGCTACTGCCAGCAACACGGTGTGAAAGCCGACCTCATTACCTTGGCCAAGGGGATCGCGCAAGGCGTCGGCCTGTCCGCAGTCGTCGGCACCGCCGATGCCATGGAAGGCGCCGACAGGGCCTATCTCGGCAATACCTACCTGCGCGAGAACCGGGCCTTCGTGGCCGGCAACCTGACACAGGAACTCTTCGAAGAAGGTCAAATCGTCGCGCGCCTCGCCGAGAGCGGCGCTGCACTCAAGGAACTGTTCCTGCTCTCGTTCGAGCGCAACGCAATACCGGCGCGCATCCTCGGCAGCGACAGCATGTTCGACATCGTCCTGCCCTCGCTCAGCCATGGACGAGCCTTCGCTCAGAGGTGCCTGCAGCACGGCATCTACATTGGCTACCCAGGCAAGTACATGAGCAATGCGGCCATGGACGACGCATTCTTCAGAGCCCTACAGCCGGCATTGGAACGAGCGCTCGCGGACTACCGCAAGGACCAGGACATGACGGTCCAGGTCACCGAGGCATCCGTCGTCGAGTACTGCGCGAAAGCATTCCATGCCACAGAGCACGCATGCCTCTCCAACAAGCATCACTGGGCCTGATACAGGGAGAAGTTCGTGAAGAATCGAATGGAAACGGCAACTGCCTATTCGCACAAGGGATGGGGGCTCCGGGAAGAAGATTTCATCGGTATTCGGCTCAAGGGTTACGACCACATAGCCTTCGATCTGGACGGAGTCCTCGTGGATTCCGAGGCCGTGGTCGAAACCGCACTCCGTCGCTGGGCGCAGGAAGAAGGCATCTGCCCGGATTACACGGTGCGCATGTCGGCCGCCCGCCGGGATATCGAACTGGTGGCAGCGATTGCCCCCGGTCTCTGCCCGGAGCGCGAAGCGGCTCGCATTGCGGATTACGAAATACAGGCGATGAAGCTGCTGCAACCGATCCAGGGTGCTGCCGAGTTCTATGGATCGATCCCCTTCGGCCGAAGATCCATCGTTACCTCGTCGGCGAGGATTTCAGCCCTTGCCCGCCTCGATGCGGCGGGAATTCCCCACCCCAAAATCCTGATTGCAGCGGAGGATGTCAGCCAGGGAAAGCCGAATCCGCAACCCTATCGAACGCTGCTGCGCATGCTGGGTATTACCCCGGAAAGATGCCTGGTTTTTGAGGACTCCCTGACCGGTATCGAAGCCGCAACCGCCGCCGGTTGCGACTGCATAGGTGTTGGCCTCAATGCCAAAGGCCACCCCGAAACCAAAGGCTGGATAGAGCACTTTCGCGAGATTTTCTTTCCGGCCGGCCTCGCTGAGCCTGCTTTCCAGATCGAACGAAGGGACACGCCATGAAAGTATCCACGGAACGACGCACACCGCTATTCGATGAAGTACTGGTGGAGGGCTCGGTACTCGAGCATTACACCGCAGAGCGGGAAGAGTATGGGACCCTTCTCGATCACTTGCTCCGCTCGTCTCGCGCAATGCGTGACACGTTCGGCCACCGTCGTATCTGGCACATGAACTCCACTGCGTTCGGCGGTGGAGTCGCCGAGATGCTTCCCCACCATATAGGCCTCCTCCGGGAACTGGGCTTCGATGTGCGCTGGCTCATCTTCAAGCCGAAGGAAGAGCAGTTTTTCCAGTTCACCAAAGGGCTTCACAACGCCCTTCATGACGCCACCGTCGCTGGTCTGGATGCCTTGCTGCCGCAGTATCTGGAAACATCGATGCAAGGGGCCGCGGAATTGGAGCGAATTATCGGGCCGGACGACTTCCTAGTCATCCATGATCCGCAGCCGCTCTGCGCCGCTGCCCAGTTTCTCGAGGCTTACCCGCATCCCGCCATCTGGCGATGCCACATCGGTTATCCCGAGCGCACCCCGAGGGTCGACAACGTCTGGCGGCTCCTGGGGAACTACCTGCAGCCTTTCCAGCGCATTGTCCTGAGCGCAAAGGAATATGCCTTCGATACCGACCGCCCCATCGATATCATCCAGCCGTCGATCAGCCCGTTCTCGAGCAAGAACCGCAACCATGTGGAGCCGGCGAACCGAATGCTGGAGGACTCGGTTTCGTTCAATGCCCACGAGGTTGAAGCCGCTCCCTCACTGAACGAGATTCTCGGCTCGCGATATTTCCTGCATGTCTCCCGATGGGATGGGTTGAAAGGCATTGACCGGGTCATCGCCGCTTTCGAGCGTTTCGCCAGAACGCCGGTCGACGAGGCAGACGATATCCGCCTGGTCATCGCCGGGCCAGACCCGTTGGGTGTGGCTGATGATCCCGAAGGGCGTGCGTATTTCGAGAAATGCGTAGAGCTGCACGCCCAACTGCCCAAGGAAGTACGGCAGCGCGTGTATCTCGCCTGTATCTCGATGAAGAACCATGACGTAAATGCCGAGATCGTCGGCCGGCTGCAACAGAACGCCCACGCCGTGTTTCAACTCTCCCGCGAAGAGGGCTTCGGCCTGACGGCAACGGAGGCCCTCTTCCGAGGCAGGCCCGTCATCGTGTCATCCGCCTTCGGCCTGAAAAGGCAGGTCGTGAGCGGGCTGAACGGCCTTGTTCTCGACGAGCCGGACATCGAGGCCAAGGCAGCAGGAATCATGCAGCGCCTGGCGACCGATTATCGTGACTTCGAGGATATGGCCAGAGCCGCGCGTGAGAGCTGCCTGCGCTCCAGTACGCAAATCTCGCAGCTTCCCAGGTGGTATGCGTCGATGCAGTCAGCTCTATTCAGTTTTGAGGGAGTGCACGGCAAGGAACCCTCGAATCGCACAGCGTATGAGCCAAGCGTATGATCGATTTTGCTTTCTGGCTCAGCCATGACGTGCATTGGCAGGCAATGGAGGTCGACCGCAAGGCAAGATCGGCTCTCAAGCAGCAAAAAGCTGTCGTCGTCTGGTTCACCGGGCTGTCGGGCTCCGGCAAATCGACGATCGCCAACCGGTTGGAAAAACTCCTCCACTCCCGAGGCCGCCACACCTATCTGCTGGACGGCGACAATGTTCGCCACGGACTCAACAAAGACCTCGGTTTCACCGACAAGGATCGCATCGAGAATGTCCGTCGGGTTGCCGAGGTCGCCAGGCTGATGGCCGACGCGGGCCTGATCGTCCTGGTGTCGCTCATTTCCCCCTTCCGTTCGGAACGCCAGCTCGCGCGCGAACTCATGGCCAACGGTGAGTTCATCGAAGTCTTCGTCGATACGCCCATCGAGGAATGCGCCCGGCGGGACCCGAAGGGGTTGTACAAGAAGGCAATGCGCGGCGAGCTTCGCAACTTCACGGGCATCAGTTCGCCCTATGAACCGCCCGAACATCCGGAAGTGCATCTCGAAACGGTCGGGACGACTCCCGATGAGCTGGCGATGCGAATCCATGCCCTGCTGGAAAGCCGGATAACGTGCTGATGAATGTCGCCGGCGTCAGCTCCGAGCAAGGAGCATGCGCTCGTCATAGGTGAAGTCATACACCTCGATCACCTTGACTCGGTTGATTGCCGGATGACGTGGATTCAGGACGATATTGCGTTCGAATGGCAATACCGCCGCTCGAACGCCCTGTCCTTACCAGCTATGCCGCAGCCCCGCCTGGACGGCCCAGTTGCGCTTGGTATCCACGCCCGTGGCTTCGGACGCTTCGAGATAGAGGCTGGTGAGGCCGAAACCGATGTCGCCCCCGAGCACGAATTCGCTGCCCGTACCGTTGCGGTCCGCCGTATCGGGAATGACCGTAGCGCCATCCTGGGAAGCCTCGATTTCCAGGTCATCACCCATGTAGCGCAATGCCGAAGCCCGTGCATACAGGCCCCCGTTCACGCCAAGGCCCTGTAGCGTTCTGCCCACTTCCACGCCGGCCCGGGCAACGGAGTTGACCTGTCCGTCCTGCTCGATTTTCACGCCGTTACGCGTGGTGTGCTCGCTGCCGCGAATGGCGCCGACGGACAAGCCGAGCTGGGGCTCGATGTAGTAACCCTCACTGAACCTGAACGGATAGCCGCTATCGGCATACACGCGGGCTGCGGGTGTCCGGTATTTCCCGGCGATATGGCGCCCGACCGAGTCGCGTGCGGTGTAGCGGTTCTCCAGCATCGACGCGTCGGCGCCGAGGACTACATAGGGGCCGCCGTCCGCGGCCCAACCGCTGTACAGCCCCAAAGTGGTTTCGCTCAGTTCGCCCTTGCCCTGCTCGTAGTTGGCGTTCGAACGCGTCTGGCCGAAGCTGACGCCGACGGCACTGGACGCACCATCGCGGGTGAAACGGCGGTCCGCCCCGGCGGTGACGCCGTTGTAACGCTGGCTGTGGTCACGTGAATAGGCGGTCTTCGCGTCCAGTTCGCCCGCGTCGCCTCTGACCCATACAGCGGTATCCTCGGCATCCGAGCTGCGCAGTTGGGTACGCGCATGCTGAGCGGAGGCTTGGCCGTCCTGGCTCCAGAGATTGACCAGGCTGTCGGCGGCATCGGCGGCGGTCAAAACCGTCTCCGCTGGACGCATAGCGGCAACGGCGACGGCGACGTTTTCCCCCGTGGCGACGGTACCCACCGCCGAACTCACGCTGCCCTCGGCCCCGTTGTCCGCGAGCGTGGCAACGCTGCCCCCCGAACCGATGACGATCCCGGTCAGCAGGATTCTGCGGCCATCGGCACTGAGGCTGACCTGCGGGGCGTAGCTGAAACTCACCAGATTGTTTTCATAGGTCCCGCTCCAGGCCCTCGCCAGGCCCGTGGCGGCGGCGAACGTGGCCGTACCGCCCGCGGCCGCCCTGGCATCGACGATGGTGATGGGCGATGCGGCCTGAATGGTCGTTCCCGAACTGATGGTCGAGGCATTCACCCAGGAGACATCATCCAGTACCGGGTCATAGGCGATGCTGATGCCCTGGGTGCCGGTGGCGGAGAAACCGGTGATACCGCTGCCGAAAACGATCTTGTCCGCCGTGACCGTGCCGGACGCGCCCGTGATGTCGCTGAGCAAGCGGAAGCGCGCGTCATCGTTCAGCGAGACCGTAGCGCCTTTCGTACTGTTGATCAGCAGCGTGCGATAGGAATGGCTGGGAATGGACGAAGGTGCGAAAGTCCCCCAGTAACTGGCCATATCGATCATGCCGGCATCACCCAGGGTGAGAGAGCCCGAGCCGAAGTCGGTACTCATCGTGCCTGTTCCCTGGGGAATCCAGCGCGCGCCGTTGCTGAACGCCAGTGTGGTGCGGCCTATCGAATAGGCCGTCGAGGACTGCCAGCCACCGGCCAGGCCAGCCAGGAACGAGTTGGCGGTATCGAAGTTGACGTCCACCGAGCCCAGGAAACTGCCGTTATCGCTCGTGGCGGTGACGATATGGCCATCCAACTGGACGCTGTGCCCACCGTTCTGATTGACGGTGATGCTGGCGTTTTGCGTGTCCAGCGGCACGCTCCAGAGCGAATAGGCATTCCCCGTCCCGCTCGGCGACGTCGTGATGTTCAGGTCGCCGGCGACGGAAATGCTCCCCAGGTTGCGGAAGCCGTAGACGTCGCACGTGCTGCAGGTGGAGGCGACCGTGAAGGACACCGGGTCGGACGTCGAATTGAAGCGAATGTCACCGGTGTTGGTGATGCCGTAGGTCACCGCGGCGGACAGCACATCGGCCGAGACCGCGCCGTTGTAATCCATCTGCGCGCCCGGCGTGCGGTCGTTGCTGATCCCGGAGGGGTTGCCGAAGGGAACGTAGGAACCGCCGCGCACCGTGATTTGCAGATCGCCGTCCCAATTCATCCTGGCCCGCCAATGGGTATTGGCGACCCCGAAGGCCGAGCGCGGGCTGGAAACATTGACCGTGGAATCGCCAGTGACCGTCAGGATGCCCTGGTTACGGATACCGAAGGCTGTGGAACCTTGGGCGATGCTCTCCAGGGTCAGATTGCCGTTTACCGTCAGCCGGCTGCCGACATTATCGTTATAGATGCCATGAGCGTTGTCGCTCGGCCAGATGGAATGAGCCAGAACGGTGGTATCGCCGTTGAAGATGATGGTGCTGAGATTCGAGTTGTATACACCTTCAAGTGTCTCTCGGCTCTGGGCCAGGATGTGGGTCGGACCATTGAAGGTGATGGTACTTCCGCCTGACGTGAAGATGCCTTGGGCCTTGCCGGGTGTGAAGGCGTCGATGCTGGTTGTGCCATTGAACACGATGTTTGCCCCGGACGTAGCTCGCACACCAATGGCGACGCCGCCGCCAGTAGCGCTGGAGTCATCCGCCTGTGCCTTGATCGTGCTATCCCCGTTGACCGTAAGAGCGGTACCGGCATCGTCGATGCCTATCGCCAACCCCCAGACACCGCTCTGCTTCCTGACGGCGGAAATGCTCAAGGGCTGGCTTCCTCCGGTATCCAGCGCGACTGGCGCCGAAGCAGTACTCAGGGAGACAGCAAGCACATCGGTACCCGTTCCCTCCAGGGCCACGCTATCGCCGTTGGCAAAGGTGTAATGCAGAACACCGTCGATCTCGGTGAGGGCATAGGCCGGATCGTAGCCACCGGTGCCGCCGGGTCTGTCGTTATTGGCCACGCCGGTAATGGGTTCGTCGTAGATCACTGCGCCGCTCACCGACGGCCAAGCCGCCAACCCTGCCAGCAATGCGACGGAGATCGACTGGGCCAATGTCTTGCGCGGATAGGTGCTAGCCTCCGGCCCGGTTGCTTGTGGCAGGTATCCAGACGGATGACGGGCGGCCGGGCGAGAAACCCGCTTCGGGGGGAGGCAAGGCATCGGTTCCCTCGTTTCGAAAGACGGCAGGCGGCGGAATGTTGGATTGCCGGACGCTAGCACGGCCCGAAAACCCGGTGGTCACGTCGCCTCGGAGCTGTGAGCCATCTCCCATGACCTTTGCCAAGCGGTTTGACCTTATGGTGCTTGACCTGCTGAACGGTTGTTTAAGGCCCCCCGTGAATTGTCGGCAGCGCCCGCCGTTGTAGGAGCCAGCTCTGCTGGCGAAGTTTTGGCGTGGTTCCATCGCGAGCAGAGTTCGCTCCTGCAAGGCCTGAGTTGGCAAGATGAGGAAACGGTGAAGCTGGGGAGAGGCGAAGGGCGAATGAATTCGCCCCTACAGAAGATACGTAGCCCGGATAAGCCTTGGCGTAATCCGGGCTACGGCCGGTGCGGGACGCGATGGAGTTTGGCTGCCTTTGTAGGGGCGAATTCATTCGCCCGGCACATGGAGAGCGGGCCATCCACGAATGGCTGTCGGATGGATTCGCTCCCCACTGCCCTGTTACGCGGCGGGCATCAAACGCTCGAGCACTGCTCGGCGCCCCAGTCACCCACGTCCGGGTTGTTGCAGGCGCTGGAGATCAGGCTGGTGCCGCGCGAGGTCACCTGCTTGATCTGGGTGCGCTTGGTGTCGGCCTGTTGCAACTTCTTCTCGGTGTCCACCGCCGCTTTCGGCACCGTCGAGGCGACTACCGGTTTCTTGGTTTCCGCCTTGGCGACCTGGGTCACGGTCTGGCGCTGCACGCCAATTTGCTGGAGGTCCTTCTCATAGGCCTGGGTGTAGGTGTCGATGTTTTCGCCGGCACGGCCATCCACCGCGGCCAACAGCGCGTTGGTCTCCTTCAGGCCGCTGACGATCTCGGTGAAACGCTTTTTCCCCTCCGCCTCGGTGATCTTGCCGCTCTTGTGCGCCGCCTGCAGGTTGGTGAATTCGCGCTGGTAACAGTCCTGCGCCGCCGAGGCATAAGCGATGCTGCGGTCCATATCGCCGACGCTGGCGTCGATATCGGCGCCATAGGAGGCGATGCGGGCCTGGTCGTCGGTGATCTGTTTCTGCCGCTCGGTGTAGTAGCCGACCGCCCCGCCGACCAGCGCGCCGGTGGCCGCGCCGATCAAGGCGTTGCGCGCGGTGTGGTCGCCGCCGCCGGCCAAGGCGCCGGTCAGGCCGCCCAGCAAGCCGCCCGTCACGGCACCGGTGGCCACGGACTTCTGCATGGCGGCATCGGAACTGCGCAGATGGCTGACCGGCTCGTAGCAGCTCGGGTAATACTCCGCTCGGGTGGTGGCCGCCACCTTGGAACTCGCTCCGCCGCCGACGCTGGCGCATCCGCTGAGGAAGAGGCTGGTACAGACCGCTCCGATGGCGAAGCGGGCACAGACAGACACAGTATTGCGATGATTTTCCATGGTCGCTCTCTCCTTCCAGTTGATTCCTTCTTCGGCCCGCCGACGTTCCCTCCGTTGCCGGACGAAGCCACGCTTGCGCCCGCCCGTCAGGGAGCGAGCAGTTCCTTCAGGATCGCCTCCGGCTCGGCGCGCTGTTCCTTGCGATATCGATCGATATGGCGAACGAACAGGGTGGCGCGTTTGACCAGGCTTTCGCCCAGTACCGGCTTGCGACTGAGTTCTTCCCGGGTGCGCTGGAACTGCGCCTGGATGACCGCATCGGTATAGCGCGTACCGGTCGCCAGGTTGTCGATGTAGATCGCCACGGCGCCATTGAGTGCGCTGCGGCCGTTGCCGATGGCGGTTTCATAGAGCTTGGCGGCGGCCGTGTCCTTAGCCGCCTGGGCCTGTTGCAGGCTTTTCTTCAGATTGGTCAGGCGGATGTTGTAGTTGTTGATGGTCTCGGCCACCAGTGCGGCCGACTGGATCAGGTTGCCGGCAGCCTCCTCCCGTTGGCGGGCGATCAGCGAAACGTTGCGCTTGAGTTCTTCGTTCACCTGCGACAGGCGCGCCTGCAGATTCGGGTCGGTACTGCCGGCGATGATGTCGTCGAGCAGCTTGGTCGGGTCCTCGGTGTCCTGGATTTCATCGGTGAGCCCGGCCAGCCGGCCTTCGGCCTGCCATTGCTCGAACAGCTCCTTGTAGCGTGAGCGCGGTGCCGACAGCGCGCCCAAGGCCACCCGGAAACCGGTGGTTTCGTTGCGTTGCTCACTGCCGTCGGCGGCGAACAACGGGTATTCCCGGCGCATACCGGTGAACAGGGTCATCTCGCCTTCCAGGTAATTGCCGCCCTTGACCACAAAACCGCCGTAGGTCCCCTGACGACGTCCGGCATGAACCAGTTGGAAGGGTTCCTCGACCATTTCGGCGGCGTTGCCGATCACGTCGAACAGGCCGATGGGGTTGGGCTTCTTCAACCCGACCGGCAACAGCCGAGCCCCCTGCCCGGTGCCGCCGGCGACCTGGTTGAATACCGCCCAGTCGCTCAACGGGCCGTCGTTGTCACTGCCCTCCACCTGGCGCGGGAACAGCCGGGCTTCCAGCTCCTGCCGGCTCACCGCATGGGCACCGCGGGCGGCGAACTCCCACTCCACTTCGGTGGGCAAACGGACGAAGCCGATGCCACCGTCGTCGCCATTACCTTGGCGTCCGCTCACCGGCAGACGGTCACGATGATGTTTCATCAGCCAGGCGCTGTAGACCGAGGTGAAGCGCTCCGCCTCCAGGCGCGAGAGCTTCACTTTCGGCAAACGTGCCTGCATGCCAGTGGCCGGCGGCTCGCAGGCGGGAGACTCGCCCTGCCCCTCCAGCGCCGGAGCCTGGGCCATGACCAGATCGTACTGGCGCTGGGTCACTTCGTACTTGCCGACGAAATAGAACATCGGCTTGAGCAGCGTATCGGCCTCGACCTTGGGCAGGTTCGGCTCGATGCGTGGACGCCAGTCGGTCGGCAGGTCGTCGAGTACGAACTGGCCATTGATGTAGTCGCGCCGGTAACCGGAAATGAAGGACTGCTGGTAGCCCGTCTCCCCTTCGCTGAACGGGTAGCCGAGGCTCACCTCGCGGTCGTCCAGTGCGCCTCGCGCCAGGATGTAGACATAGCGGAACACCATTTCGCTGTCGCAGGGCAGCGGCAGGCTGAGGTCGTCCGCCATCGGCTTCGGATTGTCCGGCGTGGCGGTTTCCTCGGCCCATGCGACGTTGCTTCCGACCAGCAAGGCGAGTACGACCAGGCTGTAAACGACAGGACTAGACATCGCGCAATCCTTCCGAGGCTTCGATCTGCGCGGCTCGCCAGCCTCCCGACGCCGAAGCCAGTGCGCAGCAGGACAGGGTTGCCAGCAGTGCCGTCAGGTAATGGCTGAACAACAGGCGGCAGGCATATTCTCCTGCGGCCGTCTCGAACAGCCTGTTCAGCCCCATCTGGGCGACACCGTACAGCCCGGAGGCCAACAACACACCGAACAGGCCGGTATAAAGCGATTGCAGCACTACGAAGGCGATCAGCGCCGCCGTGGAAAATCCCAGCAGGCGCAGGACCGCCAACGCCCGCCGCTTGCGCTCCACGGCGGCCAGGGCGCTGGCGGTCATCGCGGCGAAGGCACCGAGCAGCGCCAGGCTGGCGATGATCCAGAACACCAGCGACAGGTTGCGACTGAGCGAGCGGACCTGGGCAATGGCCGCCGCCTGGGTCGCCACTTCCAAACCTCGCTTGGCGAACAGTTGCCGCAGCCGCTCGACGCTGTCCAGGTCGCGGGCATAGAGCCGGAAGCCGGGATAGACCCGGTTGGGATTGGCGGCCGGCTGGTAGCCGGGCCAGTCCTTGCCGTCCCGGTAATCCTCGGCGGCCTCCAGCAGGCCGGTCCGGGAGAACAGCGCATCGCGTGGGAAGGCTTCCAGCGGCAGCACGCCCTTCACCCGCAACGGAATGCGCTGGTATTCCTGCCGGCCGTTGCGCTGGCGGCCGAAAGCAGCGGTGAACGTGTCGCCGGTATGCAGGCCGAGCTTTTCCGCCGCTCGCTGGCTGAGGGTGACCTCGTCGGGTGCTTCCGGCAGTTGCATCGGCGGGACGAGCGGATCGCCTTCGGCGGTGGGCAGCATTTCCACGGTCAGTGCCTGGCCGTTGCCGTTCGGATAGAGATCGGCGGTGGCGGCGATCTGGCGGGTGCGCGGCAAGGCGAAGGCGACGTCGCGACGGGACGCCAGTTCGTCGACGTCCCGGGCGCTGAAACGACCGCCAGCCAGCGGGATGATCTCGCGCACGCCAGGATCGTGTTCGAGGCGCGTGGTGAGGGTGGTGACCAGCCCGAACTTGAGGCCGAACAACACCAGCAGCGGTGCCAGGACGGCGACCAGCGCCAGCACCGCACACACCGACAGGCGTGCCTCGGCCCGGTAGTCTTGCCAGGCGAGCTGGGCCATCAGCCCCGGTCTCATGGCGCCGCTCCCAGGGTGGCGGTCACCCCGCCGTCGTCGCCCGGTCGTACTTGCAGCTCCCACGGCTGGAGCCCGGCGCGGCGTGCCAGGCTGGCATCGTGGGTGGCTACCACGATGCACACGCCCCGCTCCTCGGCCTGGGCCACCAGCAGGCGCATGACCCGCTCGGCATTCAGCGGGTCCAGCGAGGCGGTCGGCTCATCGGCCAGGACGATGGGCGGATCGTGGGCCAACGCCCTCGCGATACCGACCCGCTGGCGCTGCCCGACGGACAGGGCCGACGGTTTCTTGCTCAGTTGATCGGCGATCTCCAGACGCTCGGCCAGGCGCTGCACCGCGGGGTCGGTCGGCAGGCCGAGCAAGGCGCGCGACAGGCCGATGTTGCGTTCGACATTGAGGAAACCCAGCAAGCCGCCAGTCTGCAACACATAACCCACCAGATGGCTGCGCAGATCCGCCAGGACGTTCTGCCGACCACTACGCCAGAGTGCGGCGATGTCGTGGTTGCGGCCGTTGGCGGTGAGTTCGATGCGGCTGCCCGGGTCCGGCGAAAGCACCAGGGCCAGCAGGTCCAACAGGGTGCTCTTGCCACTGCCGCTGGGCCCGACCAGGGCAATTCGCTGCCCCGGCTCCAGGTCGAACCGGGGGACCACCAGGCTGTAGCGCTGGCGCCCCTCCCCACGGGTCTTGCGCACATCCCTGAGGGTTAGCATCGGTACGGGCTCCCGAACGTCTCGCGTCTCACCCTTCCCTCCTCACGGCAGCGTCGCCAGCGGCACGCGGTACAGCGCATCGCCGGGCTGGGCGTCGCCGAAACGCACCCAGTTGGCGATGTCGTTGTGGAAGGTTTCGTACAGGCGGATCTTCGACTCCAGCTCATCGATGAAGTCTTCCTGCTCCGCCACGCTGAGCGAGAGCCAGAGTTCCTGGGTCATGTTCAGCGACTTGCTGCGGTACGGCAGCCCTTCCAGGTATTCGCCGAGCACACCGCTCTGCAACAGGTTGCTGCCACGGGTCAGCCGGGTCGGGTCGCGGCTCATGTGGGCGCTGGCGCTGGCGATCTCCTGGAAGAAGTCCTTCGGCGAGGTCTGGGTGCGGCGTGCGGCTTCGACGATCAGCTTCAGCGATTGCTGCAGCTCGTTGAGTTGCAGCTTGCTCAACAGCACGCAGACTTGGAAGGCCGGCAGCGACGGATTCGTCAGGTCGCGGTCGGCGGTCCAGGCGGTGACCAGTTGCGGCGCACGGGTGGCGGAGCGGCGGCCGAGGAAGTCCATGTGCATGGCGTAGCCCACGGCGGTGGTCTTGGCCGCGACGCTGGCTCCGTCATGCAGCGGTGGCGGGCTGGGTAACCGGTCATTGCCGGCCTCATGGACGAGGTTGGCGATCACCGAGCCGATCTCGGCGACGGTATCGCCGAAGCGGTCCACGCCGCCATCCGCCACCGGCACGTAAAGGTCGGCGATCTGCGGGTTGGGGTCGGCGGTCAGGCTGCGGTACTGCTGCTCGGCGAAACCGTGGTTGTTGCGTCCGGCCGGGGTACGCAAGTGCAGGGCGAAGATGCGGATCTGCTTGGCCTGGGCGGCTTCGCGCACTTCCGCCTCGTTCATCTGGGTGCGGCCCAGCGGGTCGTTCTTGCGCAGGGCGCCGGCGTCGGTGATCAGCAGAATCATGCGTCCGGCGTAGGGCGTCCAGTCCATGTTCTCCACTGCCTCCATCACGCCGGCGAAGGCATCTTCGTTGAAGGCATGGCTGGAGACGTCGGTGGCCTTCACCTGGCTGGCCAGCTCGGCGAAACGCTGGGGATTGCGTCCCTCTTCCAGGGTGACCAGCGTCTTCGCCACGTATTCCAGTCCCGGCGTCTTTTCCACGTTGCTGCGGAACCCGACCAGCCCGAAGCTCACGTTGTCCAGGTCGCCCTGGCTGGCGATCTGTTGCTGCAAGCCCTGCACCACCCGGTTGACCCGGTCGATGTAGGGCTGCATCGAAACCGAGGTATCCACCACCAGCACGATGCCGGTACGGAAGCTGCCGCCGGCGGCTACCGTCGCACCGCCCTCACCCCGGACCTGCGGTGTGTCACCGGGATCGATGGAGGCCACGTTGAGCAATTGCACGGGCTGGCCGCTGGCGTCAAAGCTCTCCCGCGACTCGAAGATCGGCAGCAGATAGAAGGCCTCCTGGGGAACGGCCGTATCGCCGGGCTCCAGCGCCACGACCTGCGGATCGGCCTGTTCGAAACGCGCCTTGTGCAGGATGTTGCGCGCCTGTGCCGGATCGGCAAGCAGGCGTTCCACTGCGGTGGCGTCCCGCAGGAACATCACCGGCGAGCGGCCGGAGCGTTCGGTGAACCTCAACACCAGGCTCTGTTTCCAGTCGCTGAGCTGTTCGGCCGGCAGCCAGCCGTCGCGCTGACCGTCGCTGGAAGCGCCGACCTCGACCCACGGGCGGCCATCGACCTCCTGGCGCCGATAGACATAGAACACCGAGAACGCGGGGATTTCTGCGCCCTCGGCCGGCGCACCGGGCTCGCGGGCGAAGCGCGCCTCGGGCTTGCTCAACACACGCTGGAACAGGGTCTTCTTCCCGGCCATGAGCAGCGGCCGATCGCCGCCATCGCCAATCACGGCGACGTCCCCCGGCGCCTGCGTCTCGTCGACCGTTCGATCCGGGGTCTCGCGATCTGTGTCCGTCACGGGCTCGTGCGTACCGTCGGTCTGGGCGGTGTCCGGCTGTGGCGGCGCCTCCGGACGCAGGAGCCAGTAACCCACGCCACCCGCGACCACGACGGCGAGCAACGCCAGGGCGAGCAGCGCCATCCAGGGTTTGCGCGGGCCGTCGTCGCGGTTGGCCGCCGGGTCCGGCACACGCAGCTCGGCCACGGTGGGATGCGGCACGGCGGTATCCAGCGCCGGCGTCACGCTGACCGGCTCTGCCTGTACCGCCGCCGAAAGCGCGGACAGATCGACCGGGCGGACCTGGGTGGCCTGGTTGTCGTCCACCGGCACGCTGGCGTTCAGCCCGTCCAGCGCCGCGATCAGAGCGTCGGCGTTGGGGAAACGGTCGGCGGGGTCCTTGGCCAGCAGCTTGCGCAGGATGCCCTGGTAGCGGCCCTGCTCGATGGGCAGCTCGGGCAGCGGCTCGGTGAGGTGGGCCAGTGCGGTGGAGAGCGAGTCGCTGCCACTGTAGGGCAGCTTGCCGGTGAGGATTTCGTAGAGCACCACGCCGAGGGCGTAGAGGTCGGCACGGCCGTCGACCTGCTGGCCGCGCGCCTGCTCCGGACTCATGTAACTGGGGGTGCCGACAGCGAAGCCGGCCTGGGTGAACTGGGTGCGGTCCTCCAGCGACTTGGCGATGCCGAAGTCCGAAAGCACCGCCGAGCCGTTGGCCCGGAACAGGATGTTGGCCGGTTTCACGTCGCGGTGGACCAGCCCCTGGGCATGGGCGTAGCCGAGCGCCGAGGCGATCTGGCGCAGCCAGACGATGCCCTGCTCCGGACTCACGCCCTCGGCGATGCGGTCCTTGAGGGTGCCGTTGGGCAGGTACTCCATGGCCATGTAGTAGTGATGGCCGACGTTGCCGATGTCATGGATGGTGACGGTGTGCGGATGGCTGAGACGCGCCAGGGTCTTGCCTTCGCGCAGGAAGCGCTCGCAGAAGCTCGGGTCGGCCGCCAGCGCCGCCGCCATGACCTTCAGCGCCACCTTGCGCTCCAGCGAGCGCTGGGTCGCCAGGTAGACCGTGGCCATCGCGCCGTCGCCGAGCTCGCGCTCGATCTGGTACCCCGGAATCTCTATGTCCATGCTCGCTACTTCCGTCAACAGGCCTTGACGACCACCGCCGTGATGTTGTCCGGCGCCCCCCGGGTCAACCCCAGGTGGACCAGGCTGCGAACCATTTCGTAGGGCGCTGCGTAGCCCAGCACTTCGCGCAGCTCGTCATCCTCGACGGTCTTGTTCAAGCCGTCGCTGCACAGCAGGAAGCAGTCTTCGGGCAACACATCCAGCTCGACGCTGGCCAGATCCAGTTGCTCCTGGGCGCCCACCGCCCGGGTGACGATGTTGGCTAGCGGATGGCTGCGGGCTTCGGCTTCGCTGAGCAGAGTGCTGTCCACCAGTTCCTGGACGTAGCTGTGGTCGTGGGTGATGGCCTCCAACTGGCCGCCACGCAGGCGGTACATGCGGCTGTCGCCGGCCCACAGGCAGATGGCGCGGGAACCTCGGGCGACGAGCAGGACCAGGGTGCTGCCCATCATGCTCACGCCGCGTCGCACGGCCTCATCGCGCACCGCTGCGTTGATCTGCTCCAGGGCGACCCGCAGGGCCTGGACGTAGCCTTCCAGATCCGGCTCCGGCGGAATGCCGCGCAGGGTGTCGACAATCAGGCTGCTGACGAAATCGCCGGCCGCGTGGCCGCCCATGCCATCGGCCACCACCCACAGGCCGGCGTCCGTTGCGTCCAGGCAGGCATCTTCGTTGACCTGACGCACCATGCCGACATGGGTGTGGCTGGCGGATTCGTAATGATCGATGGATATCGGGACCATCAAAGGATTCCAAACTCGGACTGAATGCTTTCCGGGACGGACGGCTGGCCGCCCTCTCCCACCAGAAATCCCACGAAACCCTGCGGACCCGGCAAGCCTCGATAGCGCAGCAGGCCAGCGGGTACCCGCTCGGACCCCTTGCCCCACCAGAAACTCACGCCCTCGCAGGCCAGTTGGCCCAGCGCGGCGCTACGCGCCTGGGGCGTGGCGGCGGCGACCTGCCAATGACCGTCCCGCCCCTCCCGCCAGGCAGGCCCAGCAGCACAGGAGGGCGTGCCGAGGCGCGTCACCGCCGCCTCGAACGCCTCGACATCGGCTTCGTCGCCCAAGGTCGAGAGCAACAGCGCCTCGGCCCGTTCGTACCAATCGTCCGGCCCGCTCACCAGGGCCGCCAGGTCGCTGTCCGCCGGCAGCAGCACGGCGATGGTCAGCGGAAAGTAGCGTCCGACCCGGTCGATGCTGGGCATCATCACGCCGGTCACCGCCTCGCCGCCGAGCAGGCCCGGTGCTACGGCGAAACGCCACAGCGGACTGACCAGATAGGCGTCCAGCCAGCCGGCGCCGAGTTCCGCCTGGCTCGCCGCCATGCCCGCCGCCAGCCAGGCGTCCCAGGCTTCGATGAAGGTCGGTGGCAGGTCGCGGTGCATGAAGTCGCCACGACCGGCCAGTTTTCCGTAGAAACCGGGTGTCGTCATAGGCGCTCCGGCAAACTGAAGCCGGACACCACACGGCTACGGAACGGGTTGAACGCGCTGCTGGCGCGCAGCTCGTAGGAAATGCTGGCGTTGTCGACACGCATGCGCAGGGTGAAACGATCCGGCGAGCTGCCCTGGGTCAGGTCGGACTGCTCCAGTAGACGGAACCAGGCCCAGGGACCTTCCACGGTCATCCCCGAACGCCCGCTGCTGGTGGGCGGCGTGACGGAGACGCGGACCATGCCCAAGGCATTGGGGCTGGGCCATTGCATCGCCACCGGCCGGCTCGGCCCGTGGTCGTAGCTGAGCTGCTGACCATCCAGGTCGAGCATGAACTGGTTGACCGAGGCGTCCATGGTCACCGGCTTGAGTTCGAAGCGCACCGTCGGCTGGGTGCCGCCCGCCCGGAAGAAGGCATCGCGGATGTTCGCCGCGCGTTGGAAGGTCTGCAGCACGCCGGAGCCGATGCCGAGCTTCTCCGCCGCGCCCGGCTGCCAGCGCCAGGTGCTGGCGGAGGTGTCGACGTAGGGTTGCAGGTACTTGCGGAAGTAGCTGTCGAGCACACCGCCGACGCCGAAGAAGTGGCCGAAATCCTCCAGGGTCGCGTCGCGGCTGCTGCTCCGGTCGAGGGGGTAGCGGCCGGCCAGGGACTGCCGGTAGACGCTCACCACTTCGCTGAGCCAGGCAGCGTTCAGTTGGTTGCGAATGCCGCCCATCATGCTGTTGGTGGTGGCACTGACCACGGACTTGACCAGGTTCTGCACCACCGGGGGCTGGCGCTCGGCGTTGAGGGCGACCCGGTTCGCGGCGGCCGACGCCTGGTTCTTCGCCTCGCCGAGCAGTGCCTCGCCGCTGGCACCGCTCATGCCGCTGACCTGTACGTAGAGTTCATTGAGGTCGGCCAGCAGGCTGTCGATCGGCGCCTGTTCGTCCCCCTCTTTCGCCACCAGGCTGTTCAGCTCGGCGAAGCGCGCGCTGATCGGGTCTTCCACCGTTGCCGGGCGGTTTTCGCTGGCGCCGGACTGCCCCACCAGCGAGCCGAGCTGCTGCTTGAGCTTGTCCACGGTACCGCCCTCTTTGGCTTTCTGGGCCAGCAGGCGTTCCTCCTGTTGCAGGTCGGTTTCCTTGGCCACCGCCACGAGCAGCTTTTTCAGCGGCGAGTTCGGCCCGGAGAGCACTCGCAACACGTCGGCGGCCTGGGCCACGTTGGTGATGGGCACGAAATCCAGGTCGGCGAGCAAGGCTTCCCAGTGGTTCAGATAGTCCTGGAAGTACAACTGGCGTACGTCCACCGCCAGGCTGGCGACGTCCTGGTTATCCTCCAGGGTGCGGCCGAGCACCCACTGCTCTTCGGCCAGGGCTCCAGATTGAGTCAGGCTGGCAGCCAGGAATCCTTCGCGGTAGCCGCGCTGGGTGAAGAAGCCGTTCAGCGGATCGTTCAGCGGCCGCCCGCTCTTGCGCGCGAACACCAACGGCGCATCGCGGCCGGCGGCTTCGCTGATGCGGAAGTCCTTCACGCCTTCCGGCAGTTTCTGCCGCTTCACCCGGTTGTAGACCCGCTGGGCCACCGACATCTGCTGCAATTGTCGGCGCAGGTCGGCGATCAGCGCCTCGTCCAGGCGGGCCGGCGGCGGCTTGCGCTCGAACAACGCATCCAGATGCTCGCCCAGGGCCTGGCGCTGCCCGGGCGCGAGATCACGGGGCAGGCTGTGGTCCCAGTCGAGGTTGATCCAGGCCTTGATGAAGTCCGGGTCGTAATGCTCGGCGCTGGCCAGCATCAGGTAGGCCTTCAGCCCTTCATAGAGGAAGTCGGAATTGCCGCCGTTGCGCAATTGCTCCTCGATGCGAGTGAGCAGGCGCGGCGCGAGTACCGCAATCAGCAGCTTGCGGTAGACGCTGCTGGCCTCGGCGCCGAGCATGTCGCCCTGGAACAGGCCATAGCCCTCCGCCCAGGACGGCGGATTGGCAGCCACGTTGCGGATCGCATTGAGTACCGGCAGCACCGCCAGTACGTCGCGTTGAGCCGGGCTGATGGCTTCGACCTGATCCTTGAGTGGCTGGACCCGTCCATCGACTGCCGCGATGTAGTTCTGGTTGGCCCGGTAGCTGGCGATCCACACCAGGCAGACGCCAAGGAACAGCATCGCCGTCGCCGCCAACGCGCCGCGTGTGATCCACTTGCGCCGGCGCTCCACCTTCGGGTTGGTGCCGACCAGCCCGCGCTCCCCGAACGCCACGTCGCGGAACAGCCGTTCGATGAAATAGCTGCGCCCGGTGCCGGTCTGCCGTGCCAGGTGCTGGCGGTCGAGGTTCATGCTCTGCGCCATGGCACCGATCAACCGGTCGATCGGACTGCCTTCCTGGGTACCGCTGGTGAAGTACACGCCGCGCAGCAGTGGCCGCTCCTCGTAAGGGTTCGGCTTGAACACCGCCTCGAGGAAGCTGGTCAGGTTGTCGCGGATCGCCGCGAACTGCTGCGGGAAGCCATAGATCAGGTCGCGCCGCGCCGGGTCGCGCTCCTGTTGAAGGCGTTCCACCAGGCGTTCGGTGAGGCGCTGTTCGAGGGCGGCGAACTCCGCCGGGAAGGTCGCCAGGGGACCTTGCGCACTCTTGCCATCATCGAGGGCGAAAGTGGTGCCCCAGACCTGGGCGCGGTCTTCCTTGTTCAGGTTGTCGAAGAACTCCATGAAGCCCGGCACCAGGTCGAGCTTAGTGAGCATGACGTAGATCGGAAAGCGCACCCCGAGCTGGGTATACAGCTCCTGCACCCGGGCACGGATAGCCTGGGCGTGGGCGGCGCGCTCCGCGTCGCTGCCGAGCAGCAAGTCGGACAGGCTGATGGCAATGAAGGCGCCATCGATGGGCCGACGCTTGCGTTGGTTACGCAACAGATCGAGGAAGCCCAGCCAGGCCGCCTTGTCCACCGCCGCATGACTGTCCTGAGTGGTGTAGCGGCCGGCGGTGTCGAGCAGCACGGCTTCGTCGGTGAACCACCAGTCGCAGTTGCGCGTGCCCCCGACCCCACGGATGGCGCCGCTGCCCATCTGCGCCGCCAGCGGGAAGTTCAGCCCGGAGTTGATCAGCGCGGTGGTCTTGCCCGAACCCGGCGGGCCGATAATGACGTACCAGGGCAGCTCATAGAGGTTGCGCCGTTCGTTGCCGCCCAGCTTGGCCCGCTTGAGCAGGGCCAGCGCCTCGTCCATGCGCTGCTTGAGGGTCGCCAGTTCTTCGGCGGTGGCGACGCTGGTCGCGTCCGGCGCCACCGCCACCAGGCCCTGCATGACTTTCGCCGCGTTGCGCCGCGCCTGGATGACGCGCAGTACGCGAAAACCGATCCAGATCGCGAACACCAGGGCGATCAGCACCCAGCGGGCCGTGGCCGAGGCCAGGGGTTCGTACTCGCCGAAGGCGATCAGCGGGCCGAGGAACCAGATGACCAGGCTGAGGGCGATCAGGCCGAGTACCGGCACCACCCAGCGAACGAAGAAATTGAAGAACGCCTTCACTGCGCACCCTCCGCGAAAACCGTGATTTCGACCCGACGGTTACGCGCCCGTCCTTCGCTGGTGTCGTTGGATGCCACCGGCTCGGTGTCGCTGCGCCCTTCGGCGGTGAAGCGCGCGGGCTGGCCGGTACGTGCGGCGAGGATGTCGAGCACCTGCTGGGCACGGTCCTGGGAAAGCTTCCAGTTCGACGGGTAGCGCAAGGTCTTGATCGGCCGGTTGTCGCTGTGGCCAGCCACCAGTACTTCGCCGTTGACCTTGCGGATGGCGTCGGCGATGCGCAGCAGCAAGGGTTGCAGCTCCTCGGAGATCGACGCGCTGCCGGAAGCGAACAGCTCGTCGCCGCGAATGGTCACCACCGAGCGGTCCACGGCGTCCTCCACGGCGACCCGCTGAGCCTTGATGTCCTCGGCGAGGAAGCGCGCCAGGCGTGGCCGTTCGATCAGCTTGGGCTGAACCGGCGGGCGGTCGATGGTCTGCACCGGGATTTCGCCCAGGGCATGGATATTCTTGAACACCGGCTCGGCATCCGAGGCCAGCTTCAGGCGCAGGCCGAGCAGGAGCAGCAGCAGCAAAGCGGCGCAGACGGCAAACCCGACCCAGGGTGGCAGGTACTGGGTGAGGCGGTCGCGGACCACCGTCAGTCCGCGCCAGTGCGGCGACAGCTCGCGCTCGATCTCGCCACGCACGGTGCGGATCGTCGCCCCGGTGCGCTCACGCAGCGCTTCGAGCTGGCTGCGGCCGTCGTTCATCACCCGGTAGCGGCCTTCGAAGCCCAGGCACAGGCACAGATACAGCAACTCCAGCAGATGCAAGCGCTGGCGGGGGTTCTGCAGGCAATGGTCGAGCAACTGGAAGACCTTCTCGCCACCCCAGGCCTCGTTGTGCAAGGTGATCAGCAGGCTTTGCTTGCCCCACTCGCTGCTGCTGCCCCATGGCGTGCTGAGCACGGCCTCGTCCAATGCGGTGCAAAGCACGTAACGGCTGAGCATCACTTCGTCCTGCGGCACGCCCGCCTCGCGGGCCTGCTCCTCGAACTGCCGCAGGTAGGCCAGCAACTGGGCCCGCAGGCTGGCGGGCATCGGGTGGGACAGCGTCCTGCGCAAGCGGGTCAGCAAGGCCAGCAACGGGCCGGCCGCACGCTCCAGCGGGTTGAGGCCCTGGCCACGGATATGGGTCAGCGGCGCACTGGGCATCTGCGGAGCAGGCCCGGCGGCCTGGCCGGCATCCGGGCGAGCCGGCTGTGGGTCGGGGCCTCGTCCGCCGGGCCGGGGCATGATCATGGTGCGGTCGCTGGCACCCCCGGAACCGCTGCCGACAGGCGCTCCGCCGAAAGGGTCTTCTATCGGATGCATCGGATTATCCTCGAATGGCCCAGAAGGCCAGGTTCAGGCCGGGGAACTGGCCGGCGACGTGGAAGGCGAAACCGCCTGAATGGGTCAGTTGCTTCCAGTGGTCGCTGCCGCGATCCAGTTCGAAGTAGGTGGAGCCGGCGTGATAGGGAATCTGCCTGGGCGCGACGGGCATCGGTAGCAGCGCGATGCCCGGCAGTTGCAGGTTGACCAGGTCGCGGATGTGCTCCACCGAACCCACTTTCGCCTGTTGCGGGAACAGGCTGCGCAGGTGCTCGGCCGGCACATCGGCACGCACCACCAGGACGAAGCTGGCGGCGTCGATGAGCGTTCGGTCCGGCAGCATCGCCACATGTACGCCGTAGGATTTCTCGACGATGGGAATCGGGATGGCGCGGCTGTCGATCACCATCGACAAAGCCTGGCGCAAGGCGAGCATCACCGGGGCGAAGGTGGCGTCGAGATCGTCGTGCTGGTAGGCCGGATAGTCGGCCGGCCGGCGCGCATTGGAAGAAAAGGTACAGAACTCCCCGGCCAGGGCGACCAGCTCGCGGTACAAGGATTCCGGGTGCAACGGGCTGAGCCGGGCCAGATGGGCGAGCAAGGGCTCGGCGCGGTTGACCAGTTGCAGCAGGAGGAAGTCGGCGATTTCCGAGGCACCACCGGCCCCCGAGGCCACCACCCGTCCGGCCAGCGCCTCGCCGCGTTGGTGCAGTAGTCCCTGTAGCTCACTGCGAAAGCCGGACAAGGTGTGCGACGCGGCGACGTCCAGCAACGGCGGAATGTAGGTTTCGTCCAGTTGCAAGGCGCCGTCGTTGCGCTTCTCCACCACCCGCACCACGCCCACGCAGGCGTATTCGCCGAGGCCATCCCGCTCGGTGAGCAGGCGGAAGGCACGGGAACCCACCGCTACCGGTGCGCGGCTCTCGAAGGGCGCGTTGTCGTCACGTACCTCGCGGACCTGGCTCACATAGCGCGCGCCACCCAGCGGCTCGCCCTCGCCCGCCGTGTCGCGGGTCCCGGCGCGCTTGAGCGGCAGGGCCAGGTAGACCAGCCCATCGCGCAGGTTGTCGTCGACGGCCAGCGGCGGCGGCGCCGGATCGTCGCCGGGAATGTGGAACGGCGTGCCGTCGGGCAGCACGCCGCGGGCGGACACGATGGCCAGCTTGCCCTGGGTCAGCAGGGCGTCGTCGATGCGCAGCTCGGAGAAGCCCCAGCCGCCGGCGATCAAGCTGCGGCAACGGCCGTCGAGCAGGGTTTCCATGAAACGATCGTGTTGCTGAAAGTGCTGGGGCCGGAGAAACATTCCCTCGGACCACACCACTCGGTTATTCCAGGACATGGTTGGGCTCCGACCGGGCTATTTCTCTTCCGCGGGCATGGCGCTTACGACGCGGGCCCCGAGGGTGATGTCGAACCGGCTCTCCTCGTTGGCCGGTATGCTGACGAGCTGCCGCCACACGGCGCTGTCCAGGTCGCGGTAGGCGACCACGATGCCGAGCAGGCGGGTCGAGGCATCGAGGGTCCGCTCCAGTTCCTGGCGGTCGCCCGGCTGGATCAGCAGTTCATCCTGCTCGATCAGGTCGGCCGCGAGCGTGGCCTGGGGGGATTCGACCAGAGAGAAGTAGTCGGCCCGGCTGAACGCGGCGCCGCTCTTCAACTCGTAGAGCCGGACACGGACGGGTGCCGCCTGCCCGCTGGCGGAGGGGTTGAGATCAGCGGAGGCCTGGAACTGCAGCAGGACCCGGGTCGGTGGAGGTTCGGACGCACAAGCGGCCAGTAATAACGCAGCCACTGTTATCCATAATGTCCTTGGCATGTATCCGTCCTCTATGACGTTTAATTCCGAATCAGAATAGACCGCAAAAACGAAGCGCGGCCAAAGAAGTAAGAAACTTACGAACTCCGACAAAGTGCCATTACTTTAATGGCCATTTAATTGCGTCTTAGTCTGAGACTTTGTTCTTCGTAGGCGCGACTGAATTCGCGTCCGAACAGATCCTGAAAATCGTCTTCGGCCTCCTTCGAAATATTGGCATAGAGTTCGGTGAACAACGCCCAGTATTGCGCCTGTCGGCCTCCCGGCAATAAGCCAGCAAGTCCGGAAGGTTTACTCAGGCGCGCTTCAAGTTCTGCCGGTTCGAATCGCTTCAACAAATGTTTGATGGCCGCTTGTACACCGGCCATGACAGCCAGTTGGTGAGCCTTGAGGTCCTCGAAACTTTCCGCGATGGCCCGGTCCGGTGCCATGAAGGCCTGGTTGCCATGCCGCAGCAACAGCAACATGGCCTCGTCGGCATTGGGCGCGAATTTCAGCGGGTTGTTCTCCACCGGGCGGATCATGGTCTGGGACATGCGGAACTCGCCCTTCAGGCTGCTACGGGCACGCAGCACATCCAGCAACCCTTCCACCATGAGCCGATAACTGCGGCCGATGGCCTCCATCTGCGCAGCCGCCTCGTCGCGGTCGACGTTCACCTGATCCATACCGGCGCCCCGCAGGAAGGCTTCCAGGGCTTCGCTGTGACCGGCCGGAGCGCCGCTCCGCTCGGCGCGCGGCGGTACCGGTGTCGGTTTCGGCGGCGGCATCCGGCTCGCTTCAGGCTCGGGGACGATTGGCGTTTCCGCGACAGGCTCGCTCGGCATGGCCGGTGGAGCCGGCTCGACCGGTGGGAGCGGCGGTACGGCAGTGCCCGATGCGGGCGTGCTCAGGTCGGCGAACGGGTCCCAATCCATGGGAATCGCCGGCTGCGGCGAGGACGTCTCAGGAATGGCCGGCTCTGGCAGCACGGGCTCCGGCGGCCGGAAGTCATGCCGGTCGGCGGGGACGTGGTCCGGCCGGGGGGCTGGCGGCACCGCCGGCGCGGCGAGGAAATCGAACAGGTCGGGCTTGGTATCGAGGGATGAACGCCCCTGGAAATGCGCGTTGATCGGCACGCTGGGGGGCGCCGGCTGGGCGGCCGGGGCGATTTCCGGTGCGCCGGTCTGCCGGCTCATGAGGGCATCGAAACTGGTGAAGGGATCGGCCGTCACCACGCCGGGGCTCATGGCCTCGAGCTGCACCAGGATCTCGTATTCGCCCAGGCGCAGCACCTCGCGGTCCTGCAGCGGTTCGCTGTTGCCGCGCCGCATGCGAACCCCCGAATTCACCAGTAGCACTCCGTTGGTGCTGGTATCGGTCAGGTAGTAGGTCCCGTCGCGGAACTGGATGGTGCAGTGCTGGCTCGACACCAGACGCTCCGGATCGGGCAGCACCCAGTCGTTATCCGTGCCCCGCCCTATCCTCAGCTCGCCTTGATCGAGCGTCATTTCCGCACACTGTCCCGGTGTGAGTTTGTGATAACTGGTGATGGTCAAACGCAGCGGCATTAAAGCTCCTTGCACCCCGCCAATGATGGCTATTAAATATCAAGCCAGTTGCATCCAGTATAAACTTCATAAAGCCGTTGAGTGTCGCCCATTGAGGCAATGAGTGTTGTGCTTTTTTGGAATTGAACATATAGCAAAACAAAATAAACATCTCTTTCCGATTTGACCTATCTTCTATCCCCCTGAACTTCGGGCGCCCATCCGAGACTTCTTGACAAGTTCGAATCGCGACCAAGAATTAGCTCATTCTTACAAACAGATTTACTGAAAGCGGTGCTGCCAGAGCGTAATCCGAAGGACGCGGATTAAGTCGTACGCTCATGATGTCGGCGCGCCAGCTTTATTCAGGTTGATATGGAGATCACCCGCTGTGGTGGACTTACCACTGTTGATTACGGCTGTCAGCGCAGACTCGCCCTGTGGCGACGACCTGGAATACGATGCCTCCTTTCTCGAGCTGGAGCGTGCCGCACAGGGCTTGCCCGAGCGGCAGATGGGTGATGCCGTACTGGCCGCCGAGCCCCCCGAGTGGCGCAAGGTCCGCGACCTGGCCACAGGCCTGTTCGGGCGCAGCAAGGACCTGCGCATTGCCAACTACCTGGTGCAAAGCACCGTCGCCCTGGATGGTCTCCCCGGCCTGAGCCAAGGCCTCGCGCTGGTTCGCGAACTGCTCGAACGCTACTGGGACGGCCTCCATCCCCGCCTGGACAGCGAAGACGACAACGACCCCACCTTCCGCCTCAATGCCCTGCGCGGGCTGATCGACGAAACCCTGCTGCAACTGCTTCGCGACGCGCCCCTGGTGCGCTCGCGCGCCTTCGGCACGGTCAGCCTGAGAGCGGCGCTGAACGCGTCGGGGTTGCAGCGTTTCGCCTCGGAGACGTTGAACCTGGAACAGGTCTCCGGCGCCTTCCAGAACAGCGAAGCCGAGGAACTGGAAAGCACTCGGGCGGCGCTCGCCGAGGCCCAGACCCACCTGGCCGCCATCGAAAGCGAAGTGAGCAACCGCGTCGATGCGGCCGAAGGCATCGACCTCGCGCCGCTCAAGCAGTTGCTCCGCCTGGCATTGCAGTTGATCAACGAGCACGCACCGCACGTCAATGGAGCACCGGTCGACATGCCCGCAGCAGAATCCGCCGCGAACGATCCGCTGCCCCAGGGCGCCGGCAACGCTCCCGCAGCGCCTCGCGCATCGGCTGAAATCACCAGCCGGGAGGATGTGCTGAAGACCCTCGACCGCATCCTGGCGTACTACGCCACGCACGAACCCTCCAGCCCGGTGCCCGTCCTGTTGACCCGCGCCAAGACGCTGGTGACCGCCGATTTCGCCGCCATCGTGCGCAACCTGATCCCGGACGGCCTTTCGCAATTCGAAAACCTGCGAGGCCCCGGTTCCGAATAGCGCAGTGACGCTTATCCGTTTTTTCCGACGCCAATCCAGCCCGTCAGAGGCTGCCAAGGAGGAGCAACATGGCTAGCACCAGCAGTCAGAAGTTCATCGCGCGAAACCGCGCACCCCGCGTCCAGATCGAGTACGACGTGGAACTCTACGGCGCGGAGAAGAAGGTCCAGCTGCCCTTCGTCATGGGCGTCATGGCCGATCTCGCCGGCAAGCCCGCCGAACCGCTGCCGGCGGTCGCCGACCGCAAGTTCCTGGAGATCGACGTCGACAACTTCGACTCCCGTCTCAAGGCCATGAAACCGCGCGTGGCCTTCAACGTGCCGAACGCACTCACCGGCGAAGGCAACCTGAGCCTGGACATCACCTTCGAGAGCATGGACGACTTCAGCCCGGCGGCCATCGCCCGCAAGGTCGACTCGCTCAACCAGCTGCTCGAAGCCCGCACCCAGTTGGCCAACCTGCTGACGTACATGGACGGCAAGACCGGCGCCGAGGAAATGATCCTGAAAGCGATCAAGGACCCAGCGCTGCTGCAGGCACTCGCCAGCGCACCCAAGCCGACCGATTCCGAGCCGCAAGCGTAAGGAGGACCTGAACCATGGCCGAACCGATGAGCAACGAAGCGCTGCAGCCCGAAGCCGCCACCGAGCAGACCAGCGAGTTCGCGAGCCTGCTGCTGCAGGAGTTCAAACCCAAGACCGAGCGTGCCCGCGAGGCGGTGGAAACCGCCGTGCGTACCCTGGCCGAGCATGCGCTGTCGCGCACCGACCTGATTTCCAATGACGCGATCACCTCCATCGAATCGATCATCGCCGCGATCGACGCGAAGCTGACCGCCCAGGTCAACCTGATCCTGCACCACCCGGACTTCCAACAACTGGAAAGCGCCTGGCGCGGCCTGCATTACCTGGTGAACAACACCGAGACCGACGAGCAATTGAAAATCCGCGTGATGAGCATCTCTAAAGGCGAGCTGCACAAGACGCTGAAGAAATTCAAGGGCACCGCCTGGGACCAGAGCCCGATCTTCAAGAAGATGTACGAGGAAGAGTACGGCCAGTTCGGCGGCGAACCCTACGGCTGCCTGGTGGGCGACTACTACTTCGACCAGTCGCCCCCGGACGTGGAGCTGCTCGGCGAAATGTCGAAGATCTGCGCGGCTATGCATGCGCCCTTCATCGCCGCCGCCTCGCCCACGGTGATGGGCATGGGCTCCTGGCAGGAGCTGTCCAACCCGCGCGACCTGACCAAGATCTTCACCACGCCGGAATACGCGGCCTGGCGCTCGCTGCGCGAATCGGAAGACTCCCGCTACATCGGCCTCACCATGCCGCGCTTCCTCGCCCGCCTGCCCTACGGCGCGAAGACCGATCCGGTGGATGCCTTCGCCTTCGAGGAAGAAACCACCGGCGCGGACAGCGCCAAATACGCCTGGGCCAACTCGGCCTATGCGATGGCGGTCAACATCAACCGTTCCTTCAAGCTCTATGGCTGGTGCTCGCGGATTCGCGGCGTGGAATCCGGCGGCGAGGTGCCGAACCTGCCGACCCACACCTTCCCCACCGACGACGGCGGCGTGGACATGAAGTGCCCGACCGAGATCGCCATCTCCGACCGCCGTGAAGCGGAGCTGGCGAAGAACGGCTTCATGCCGCTGCTGCACAAGAAGAATACCGACCTGGCGGCCTTCATCGGTGCCCAGTCGCTGCAGAAACCGGCCGAATACGACGACCCGGACGCCACCGCCAACGCCAACCTGGCCGCGCGCCTGCCGTACCTGTTCGCCACCTGCCGCTTCGCGCATTACTTGAAGTGCATCGTTCGCGACAAGATCGGCTCGTTCAAGGAGAAGGACGACATGCAGCGCTGGCTGCAGGACTGGATTCTCAACTACGTGGACGGCGACCCGGCGCACTCCACCGAAACCACCAAGGCCCAGCACCCGCTGGCCGCGGCCGAGGTGGTGGTGGAAGAAGTCGAGGGCAACCCCGGTTACTACAACTCGAAGTTCTTCCTGCGCCCGCATTACCAGTTGGAAGGGCTGACGGTATCGCTGCGCCTGGTATCCAAGCTGCCTTCGGCGAAGGCGGCCTGACCAATCACGACAAGCGTCCGCCACGGAGGCGGCCGCCAGGGAACCAGTGGCGCGAGCCACTAAGGAGGCATGATGGCTGTTGATATGTTTATCAAGATCGGGGACGTCAAGGGCGAATCCAGGGACAAGGCACACGCCGACGAAATCGACGTCCTGGCCTGGAGCTGGGGCATGGCCCAGTCCGGCTCGATGCACATGGGCGGTGGCGGCGGTGCCGGCAAGGTCAACATCAACGACCTGTCGTTCACCAAGTACGTCGACAAGGCATCGCCCAACCTGATGATGGCCTGCTCCAGCGGCAAACATTACCCCGAGGCGAAGCTGACGATTCGCAAGGCTGGCGGCGACAACCCGGTCGAGTACCTGGTGATCACCCTGAAGGAGGTCCTGGTCTCCTCGCTGAGCACGGGCGGCAGCGGTGGCGAAGACCGCCTGACCGAGAACGTCAGCCTCAACTTCGCCCAGGTACTGGTCGACTACCAACCGCAGAAAGAAGACGGCGCGAAGGACGGCGGGCCGATCAAGTACGGCTGGAATATCCGCGAGAACGTCAAGGTGTAACAGCCCGTCCCCTGCGGTGGCTGCCGCAGGGGACGCGGAACCTTGCCTGCCACGGAACGGGAGCTTCGACATGGCAACGCCGGCATTCATCAATCTATGGAACAACTACCCGAGCGAGAACCACCCCTGCGACGGTGGCTGGGATAACCAGTGCGCGATCCGCATGAGCATCACCCTGAATGCCGAGCGCACCATCCATGTGGACCGCAACACCTACTCCGAACCCAAGTGCAGCCATGGTCATGCCCGTGGCGCTGAATCCCTCGCCAACTGGCTCTGGCGGCGCCACCTCGGTCGGCCGCGCATCTATACCGATGGGGCGGCAGCCAAGCGCACCCTCAACGACAAGACCGGAATCATCTTCTTCAAGGATTGCTTCACCCGACGAGGTGAAAGTCGCGCCGTGGGAGACCACATCGACCTATGGAACCGAGGGTTCACCAAGACCTACGACGATCCGTCCAACCTGTCCGCCCAGGTTTGGTTCTGGGAGCTGTCATGACGCGAGCACTCAACGCCCTGCTCTGCTCCGCCCTGTGCATCGCCCTGCCCGCCTGCGCGCAGAGCAGCGCGGATACCGCCACGCAGGCCCGCCTGGGCGAGCGGCAACTGACGCTGGAAGAACACGACGGACGCTGCGCGCTAGTGGAGCCCGGCCAGGCCAACCTCGACCTGCAACTCAAGTGGCCCTGCCAGTTCCACCGCGACCGCGAAGGCGGTCTACGCACGCGACAGGTGGGGGAAAACCGCGTGCTGCTCGTGGAGAGCAGCGAACAGGTACCGGACAGCCAGGACTGCCGCACCGAAATCCAGGCGGTCAGGACCCTCGGCGCCGGACTCGAACCCTCGGAGGCGGTCAGCCGAGTGGCGGCCTGCCCGCCGATCCAATGGGACGACAAGGTCTTCATCGGCCTGTTCGAATCCCGTCCCTGATCCGCCCGACCCTGCCGGGACGGTAGCGACACCGATCCGGCCGATAACGAAAGGAAGCCGCGATGAATGCCGATGAATTACTCCGTGCCGGACGTATCGACGATGCCCTGAACACACTTCAGGAGCAGGTGCGCAGCCAGCCGGGCAATGCCGATCTGCGGGTCTTCCTGTTCCAGTTGCTCGCCGTCATGGGGCAATGGTCGCGCGCGCAGAAGCAGCTTACGGTCGCCGGCGAGCTGGAAGCCAAGGCCCTGGCCATGGTGCAGATCTACCGCGCCGCGCTGGACTGCGAAGCGCTGCGGGCCGAGGTGTTCGCCGGCCGGGTGACGCCGGTGCTGCTCGGCGAGCCTGCTGACTGGGTCGCGCTGCTGGTCCAGGCGCTGCGCCTCGATGGCGAAGGCCAGGCCGAAGCCGCAGCCCGTTTACGCGATCAAGCGTTCGAAGCCGCTCCGGCGGTGACCGGCCAAGCGAATGGCGAGGCTTTCGCCTGGTTCGCCGATGCCGACCCGCGCCTCGGCCCGGTGCTGGAAGTGATCGTCAACGGCCGCTACGCCTGGCTGCCGATGCAGAACCTGCGCAGCCTCAAGACCGAAGCGCCGGAGGACCTGCGCGATCTCGTCTGGCTGCCCGCCGAACTGACCCTGATCAACGGCGGCACCACCGTCGCACTGATCCCCAGTCGCTACCCGGAAACCCCCACCCAAGGCGACGATGCCGCGCGTCTCGCGCGCAAGACTGACTGGGACGGCGACCGGCCGCTCGGACAACGCCTGTTCGCCACCGATAATGGCGACTACCCGCTGTTCGAACTGCGCAGCCTCGACTTCGACCCGGTGGAAGGTTGAGATGGCCGAACTGACGCCCCAGGAACGCCTGCAGCCGTCCTTGCTGGACCGCCTGACCGACGAAGAACCCGGCAACCCACGGGAAGGCGCCGACCGCCGGATCATGTCGCTGAACCAACTCAAGGCATCGGTGCTGCGTGACCTGGCCTGGCTGTTCAACACCACCGCCCTGTTCGATCCGGACACCGGCATGCAGATCCCTGCCGGCAGCTCGGTGCTCAACTACGGCCTGCCGGCGCTGGCCGGTCATACCGCGTCGAGCGTGGATGTCCATGCGGTGGAAGAACTCCTCGCCGAGACCATCGCCGCCTATGAGCCGCGCATCCTGCGCAGTTCCCTGAAAGTACGCGCACAACTGCGACCGGAAGAAATGGACCACAACGCCCTGAGCTTCGAGATCGAGGGCGACCTCTGGGCCGAGCCGGTGCCCCTGCGCATGCTGCTCACCACCAACCTCGACCTCGAGACCGGCCACGTGCGCGTGATGCCGGCCGAACAGCAGCGGAGGCCGCGATGAACCCTCGCCTGCTGGATTATTACAACCAGGAACTGCTGCACATCCGCGAAAGCGCGGCGGAGTTCGCCAGCGAATACCCGAAGATCGCCAGCCGCCTGAGCCTGTCCGGTATCGACTGTGCCGACCCTTATGTCGAGCGCCTGCTGGAGGGCTTCGCCTACCTGACCGCGCGGGTGCAGTTGAAGCTGGATGCGGAATACCCGACCTTCACCCATAACCTGCTGGAAATCGCCTACCCGCACTACCTGGCGCCCACCCCGTCGATGGTGATGGTGCAACTCCAGGCCGATCCCAACGAGGGCTCGCTGACCGGTGGTTTCACCGTCAAGCGCGACTCGGCGCTGCGTGGGCTGCTCGGTCACGAAGAGCAGACCGCCTGCGAATACCGCACGGCCCACCCAGTCACGCTCTGGCCCCTGGAGGTTGCCCGTGTCGAATATTTCGGCACCCCGGCAGCGACCCTCGGGCGCCTGGCCGCCAGCGAGCCCCGCGCCAAGGCCGGCCTGCGCCTGCGCCTGCGTACCGGCGCCGGGCTGCCCTTCAACAGCCTGGGCCTGGACAGCTTGCCGTTCTACCTGCACGGCGCCGACGAACAACCCTTCCGCCTTTACGAGCAACTGTTCGGCAAGGCATGCGCGCTGTTCGTGAAAAGCCCGCAGGATGACTGGGTGGAGCGCCTGCCGCTGAAAGCGCTGCGCCCCCGCGGGCTGGATGACGAAGATGCCCTGCTGCCGGTGGTGCCGCGAGCCTTCCAGGGCTACCGGCTGTTGCAGGAGTACTTCGCCCTGCCCCATCGCTACCTGTTCGCCGAGTTCACCGGGTTGGGCCCGGCCGTCCGCCGCTGTGCCGGCCAGGAGCTGGAATTGATCGTCCTGTTCGAGCAACTGGACCCGACCCTGGAAGGCACGCTGGGCGTCGAGCAATTCGTGCTTTTCTGTACGCCGGCGATCAACCTGTTTCCACGGCGCGCGGACCGCATCCACCTGTCCGAGCGGGTGCACGAACATCACGTGATCGCCGACCGTACCCGCCCGCTGGATTTCGAAATCCACTCGCTGCAACAGGTCACCGGCTACGGCAGCGGCCCGGAGCAGCCGTTCCAGCCGTTCTATGCCGTGCGCGACCCGGCCCGCTACGGTCGCGAGCAGGCCTACTACATCGTCCGCCGCGAGCCGCGCCGGTTGTCCAGCCAGCGTCGGCGGCGCGGGCCGCGGGCCAGCTACGTCGGCAGCGAGACGTTCGTCTCCCTGGTGGACGCCAACCAGGCACCCTATCGCCATGATCTGCGCCAACTGGGCGTCAAGGCGCTGTGCACCAACCGCGACCTGCCGCTGCTGATGCCGGTGGGCACGGCGAAAAGCGACTTCACCCTGGAAGACAGCGCCCCCGTGCTGGCCGTGCGCTGCCTGGCCGGGCCGAGCCGGCCGCGTGCCAGCCGTGCCCACGATGCCAGCGCCTGGCGCCTGATCAGCCAACTCTCGCTGAACTACCTGTCGCTGACCGAGCATGGACAAGGGGCGGCGGCCCTGCGCGAGTTGCTGCGCCTGTACGGCGACCCCGGCGACCCGGCCATTCAATTGCAGATCGAGGGGCTGCGCGAAGTACGCAGCCGGCCTTGCACCCGTCGCCTGCCGATGCCGGGCCCGATCGTCTTCGGCCGTGGCCTGGAGATCAGCCTGGAATTCGACGAAAACGCCTTTCGCGGCACCGGGGTCTTCCTCCTCGGCAGTGTGTTCGAGCGTTTCCTGACCCGTTATGTGTCGATCAACAGCTTTACCGAAACGGTGCTGCGCACCACGGAACGAGGCGAGGTGATGCGATGGCCGGCGAACCCCGGACGCCGTCCGAACCTTTGAATACTCTCGCCGAGATGGCGACCGAGCCCTGGAGCTATGACTTCTTCCAGGCGCTGCGGCGCATCGAGTGCGAGTTACCGGAACGCCCGCGTATCGGCCATTCGGTACGCCTGGGCGAAGACCCGCTACGCCTCGGCCAACGCCCGGATTGTGGCTTCGCCCCTTCGACCCTGGCCGCCGTGGACCCTGGGACCGACGGCCGGCCGCCGCGTCTCGAACAATTCTTCTTCGGCCTGACCGGACCGAACGGCCCGCTGCCCCTGCACCTTACCGAATACGCCCGGGAACGCGCGCGGCACCACGGCGATCCGACCTTCAAGCGCTTCCTGGACGTCTTCAACCACCGCCTGCTCACCCTCTTCTACCGCGCCTGGGCCGAGTCGCGGCCGACGGTCAGCCACGACCGTCCGGACGACGACTACTGGGCCGCGCGCCTGGGTGCGCTATCCGGTCGCGGCATGGAAAGCCTGCTCGGCCAGGGGCCGATCTCCGACAGCGCGCGCTACCACTACACCGGCCACCTGGCGGCGCAGACCCGCTACCCGGACGGCCTGAGCGCCATTCTCTCCACCTACTTCGAGCTGCCGGTGAGCATCGAGGAGTACATCGGGCAGTGGCTGGAACTCCCCGAGTGCAGCCGGCTCGGCCACAGCGCCAGCTCGCTCGGCGAAGACCTTTGCCTGGGCAGTCACGTCTGGGACCGGCAGCACAAGTTCCGCATTCGCCTGGGCCCGCTGGACCTCTCCCATTACCAGCGCCTGCTGCCCGACGGCGAGCTGTTCGGCGAACTTGCCGCCTGGGTCGCGGAATACCAGGGCGAGGAGCTGGATTGGGAAGTGAACCTGGTACTGCGCCAGGAAGACGTGCCGCCCATCAACCTCGACGGCGGCGACCGGCTCGGCTTCAACACCTGGCTGGGTACGCCGGAAACGGACCCCGCGGACCTCTCGCTAGGTCGCCATTACGCCTTGGAAAGCCCCTCCAGCCCACGGACCGAGGAGACAACAACATGAGCGAAATCAGCCGCGCCGCGCTGTTCGGCAAATTGAACAGCCTCGCCTACAAGGCCATCGAAGCCGCCACGGTGTTCTGCAAGCTGCGGGGCAACCCCTACGTCGAACTGGTCCACTGGCTCCACCAGATTCTCCAGTTGCCGGATTCCGACCTGCACCAGTTGATCCGCCAGTTCAATGTGGAGCCGGCCCGGCTGGCCAAGGACATGAGCGATGCGCTGGACCGCCTGCCGCGCGGCTCCACCTCGATCACCGACCTCTCCTCCCACGCCGAGGAAGCGGTGGAGCGCGGCTGGGTCTACGGCAGCCTGATGTTCGGCGAGAGCCAGGTGCGCACCGGCTACCTGATCGTCGGCATTCTCAAGACGCCGAGCCTGCGCCATGCCCTGCTGGCGATCTCCCGCGAGTTCGACAAGTTCAAGGTGGAAACACTGACCGAGCGCTTCGACGAATACGTGGGCAACTCGCCGGAGAACGGTCTGTCCGCCACCGACGGCTTCAACGCTGCCGCCGCGCCCGGCGAAGCCAGCGGCGCCATGGCGCCCAGCGCCCTGGGCAAGCAGGAAGCACTCAAGCGCTTCACCGTCGACCTCACCGAACAGGCCCGCAACGGCAAGCTTGACCCTATCGTCGGCCGTGACGAGGAAATCCGCCAACTGGTGGACATCCTCATGCGGCGACGGCAGAACAATCCGATCCTCACCGGCGAAGCCGGGGTGGGCAAGACGGCGGTGGTGGAAGGTTTCGCCTTGCGCATCGTCGCCGGCGACGTGCCGCCCGCGCTCAAGGACGTAGAACTGCGCAGCCTGGACGTCGGCCTGCTGCAAGCCGGTGCGAGCATGAAGGGCGAGTTCGAGCAACGCCTGCGCCAGGTGATCGAGGACGTCCAGAGTTCGCCCAAGCCGATCATCCTGTTCATCGACGAAGCCCACACCTTGGTCGGCGCCGGCGGCGCGGCGGGTACCGGAGATGCGGCCAACCTGCTCAAACCGGCCCTGGCCCGCGGCACCCTGCGCACCGTGGCGGCCACCACCTGGGCGGAATACAAGAAGCACATCGAGAAAGACCCGGCCCTGACCCGGCGCTTCCAGGTCGTGCAGGTGGACGAGCCGTCCGAGCAGAAGGCGATCCTGATGATGCGCGGCGTCGCCTCCACCATGGAGCAGCACCACAAGGTGCAGATCCTCGACGAGGCGCTGGAGGCGGCGGTGAAGCTGTCCCACCGCTACATCCCGGCACGGCAGTTGCCGGATAAGTCGGTCAGCCTGCTGGACACCGCCTGCGCGCGGGTCGCCATCAGCCTGCATGCGGTGCCCGCCGAGGTGGACGACAGCCGCCGGCGCATCGAAGCCCTGACCACCGAACTGGCAATCATCGAGCGCGAGCAGGCCATCGGTATCGACATCCGCAGCCGCCGCGCCGACGCCGAAGCGGCGCTGGCCGACGAGCGCGAGCGTCTGGCTGCGCTGGAGGCCCGTTGGAGCGAAGAGAAGGCGCTGGTGGACGAGCTGCTCGCCGTGCGCGCCCAATTGCGTGGCGCGGCAGAAGCGGTCGACGACACCGGCTCCGCTCCGGACGCACCGGCCGGCCGCCTCGACGATGCCGAGCGCCAGTCCCTGCGCGACAGGCTCGGCGAATTGCAGGAGCGTTTGAGCACGCTGCAGGGCGAGTCGCCATTGATCCTGCCGAGCGTGGACTACCAGGCCGTGGCCTCGGTGGTGGCGGACTGGACCGGCATCCCGGTCGGCCGCATGGCGCGCAACGAGATCGAGACTGTCCTCAACCTCGACCGGCAACTGAAGAAGCGCATCATCGGCCAGGACCATGCCCTGGAGATGATCGCCAAGCGCATCCAGACCTCCCGCGCCGGCCTCGACAACCCGAGCAAGCCGATCGGCGTATTCCTCCTCGCCGGTACTTCCGGCGTCGGTAAGACGGAAACCGCCCTGGCCCTGGCCGAAGCCCTGTATGGCGGCGAGCAGAACGTCATCACCATCAACATGAGCGAGTTCCAGGAAGCGCACACCGTCTCCACCCTCAAGGGCGCCCCGCCCGGCTATGTGGGCTACGGCGAAGGCGGCGTGCTGACCGAGGCCGTGCGGCGCAAGCCCTACAGCGTGGTGCTGCTCGACGAAGTGGAGAAGGCCCACCCGGACGTCCACGAGATTTTCTTCCAAGTGTTCGACAAGGGCATGATGGAAGACGGCGAAGGCCGCCTGATCGACTTCAAGAACACCCTCATCCTGCTCACCACCAATGCCGGTACCGAGCTGATTTCCAACCTATGCAGCGACCCGGAACTGATGCCCGACCCGGAAGGCATCGCCAAGGCCCTGCGCGAACCGCTGCTCAAGGTCTTCCCGGCCGCCCTGCTCGGCCGCCTGGTGACCATCCCCTATTACCCGTTGAGCGATGAAATGCTGAAGAGCATCACACGCTTGCAACTCGACCGGATCAAACGCCGTGTCGAAGCCGGCCACAAGGTGCCGTTCGACTACGATCCGGAGGTGGTCGATCTGATCGTCTCACGCTGCACCGAAACCGAGAGCGGCGGCAGGATGATCGATGCCATCCTCACCAACACGCTGCTGCCCGACCTGAGCCGGGAGTTCCTCACCCGCATGCTGGAAGGCAGGCCGCTGGCCGGGGTGCATATCAGCGGCCGCGACAACACGCTGCACTACGATTTCGAACGCGGGGCGGCTAGCGCCTGAGCGAGGCCGGAGTATCGATGGCGATCACACAGAACACGCGACTGGTACAGGTCACCAGCCCCCTCGGGGAGAACGTGCTGGTCCTGCAGAGCCTGGATGGCAGCGAAGAACTCGGACGGATTTTCCAGTACGAACTGGAGCTGATTTCCGAAGACCCGTCCGTCAAGTTCGACCAACTGCTGGGCAAGCCCATGACCCTGACGCTGGAGCTGCACGACGGCGGCAAGCGCTATTTCCACGGCATCGTCAGCCGGTGCAGCCAGGGCGCCGGCAACGGCCAGTTCGCCGGCTACCACGTCAGCCTGCGGCCCTGGCTGTGGCTGCTCAGCCGCACCTCCGATTGCCGGATTTTCCAGAACCGCACCGTGCCGGACATCATCAAGCAGGTGTTCCGCGACCTCGGTTTTTCCGATTTCGAGGACTCGTTGAGCCAGACCTACCGCGAGTGGGAATACTGCGTACAGTACCGCGAGACCAGCTTCGACTTCGTCAGCCGGCTGATGGAACAGGAAGGCATCTACTACTACTTCCGCCACGAGAAAAGCCGCCACGTGCTGGTACTGGCCGATGCCTACGGCGCGCATTCGACGGTGAGCAACTACGCCAGCGTGCCCTACTACCCACCGACCGACGAGCAGCGCGAACGCGACCACTTCTTCGATTGGCGCCTGGCCCGCGAAGTCCAGCCCGGCTCCCTGGCACTCAACGACTATGATTTCCAGCGACCCGGCGCGCGCCTGGAGGTCCGCTCCAGCGTGTCGCGCAGCCATGCTCACGGCGACTACCCGCTCTACGACTACCCGGGCGAGTACGTACAGAGCAAGGATGGCGAGCACTACGCCCGCACCCGCATCGAAGCCATCCAGGCGCAGTTCGAACGCGTGCAACTGCGCGGCAAGGCGCGCGGCCTGGGCTCCGGCCATCTGTTCAAACTGACCAACTACCCCCGCGACGACCAGAACCGCGAATACCTGGTGGTGGGCGCGCGCTACCGCATCACCCAGGAAAGTTACGAATCGGGCCACATGGAAGGCATGCTGCAATACGAAAGCGACCTCGACTGCATGGACGCCAGCCAGACCTTCCGCCCTCTGCCGCTCACCCCGCTGCCCATCGTCCAGGGGCCGCAGACCGCCCTGGTGGTCGGCCCCGGCGGTGAAGAGATCTGGACCGACCAATACGGCCGGGTGAAGGTGCACTTCTACTGGGACCGCCACGACCAGTCCAACGAGAACAGCTCCTGCTGGATGCGCGTATCCCAGGCCTGGGCCGGCAAGAACTGGGGCGCGATCCAGATTCCGCGCATCGGCCAGGAGGTCATCGTCAGCTTCCTCGAAGGCGACCCCGACCGGCCGATCATCACCGGCCGGGTCTACAACGCCGAACAGACCGTGCCCTACGACCTGCCCGCCAATGCCACCCAGAGCGGCGTGAAGAGCCGTTCCAGCAAGGGCGGCACGCCGGCGAACTTCAACGAAATCCGCATGGAGGACAAGAAAGGCGCGGAGCAGCTCTTCATCCATGCGGAGAAGAACCAGGACATCGAGGTCGAGAACGACGAGACCCACTGGGTCGGCCACGACCGCAGCAAGACCATCGACAACGACGAGACCGTCCTCGTCCAGCATGACCGCACCGAGACGGTGGGCAACAACGAAACCATCACCATCGGCGTGAACCGCACCGAGAGCGTCGGCAACAACGAGACCATCACCATTGGGGTGAACCGCACGGAAGTCGTCGGCAGCAACGAAACCATCACCATCGGCAGCAACCGTACGATCACCGTCGGCGCCAACGAGACCGCCGCCGTGGCCCTGCAACGCACCCATGCGGTGGGCCTCAACGAGACGATCACCGTCGGCGCCGCCCAGGAAGTCGCCATTGGTGCCTACCAGACCGTCAACGTGGGTGCCAACCAGGACATCAACGTGGGCCGCAACCAATCGACCAACGTAGGCTCCAACCGCTCGGTGGATGTCGGCTCCAATCTGTCGACCACGGTGAAATCGAACGAATCGCGCAAGGTCGACGGCGGGCGAACCACCGACATCGACAAGAACGATTCCCTGAAGGTGGGCAATAACCTCGTCATCGACGCCGGCGACTCGATCACCATCAAGACGGGCAGCGCCAGCATCACGATGAAGAAGGACGGCACCATTCAGATCAAGGGTAAGGACATCACCATCGATGGCTCCGGCGCGATCAACGTCAAGGCCAACAAGAACGTGGTGATCAAGGGACGAAAGATCCTGCAGAACTAGGAGTGACAGGCATGACGGTTCAATACGCGCTACCCAGCCAGGCCCGCATCGACGGCGTGGTCATCGGCGTTCTACTCGACCTGCCGCAGGCCGGGACGCCCGTGGTGACCTACCCTGGCTGCGCCGAGCAGCAAGGCATCGCCGCCCGCACCACCGCCCTGCTGGCTCCCCAGGACATCGGCACCCAGGTCGCGCTGATGTTCGAAGACGGCGACCCGGCCCGCCCCTTGGTGATTGGCCGCCTGCTCGGCCAAGCCGTCACGCCCGCTCCGGTCGCCCAAGTGCAACTGGACGACCAGCGCCTGGAGCTGCATGCCGAACGCGAGATCGTCCTGCGGTGCGGCAAGGCCAGTATCACCCTCACCCGTGAAGGCAAGGTGCTGATCCGCGGCGCATACCTGTCGAGTCGATCGTCCGGTGCGAATCGCATCAAGGGTGGTTCGGTGCAGATCAACTGAGGCCGCGCGCGAATGGAATTGCTCAACGCCACGCGCCTCGCTGCCGCCTACACCCAGGGCCTCGCCCCGGACGGGCGCGAATCCCTGGTGGTGGTCGCCAAAGGCACCTTCGACATGCCGCTGGACGGTAGCGAGGCGCGCCTCGCCGAACGGCAACGTCCGCTGCTGATGGCCGATACCTTCTTCGGCGAGCCGGGTCTGTCCGCACCGCGCCAGGAAATGGACTTCGCCCCGGTCAAACCCTTCTGCGACGTGCTCGTGCTGGGCAAGGCCCATGCCCCCGATGGCCGCCCGGCCACGCGCGTCACCGCCGGCATCCGCGTCGGCAAGGTCAGCAAGGCATTTGCGGTGGTCGGTCCGCGTCACTGGCAACATGCGTTGCTCGGCATCGGTCCCAGCTTGCCCCAGCCGTTCACCGAACTGGAGATTTCCTACGCCCAGGCCTTCGGCGGCAACCATCCCATGGAAAACGAACCGGAGATGCGCCACTGCTACCTGGACAACCCGGGCGGATGCGGCTGGTATCCCCGTGCGATTGCCGCCGCCGATATCGTCGGCATGCCGCTGCCCAGCACCGAAGCGCTGAGCCAGCCCATCGAGAGCCCCAGCGGCGACTACCGCCCCATGGCCCTCGGTCCCATCGGTCGTAGCTGGCCGCAACGCGCTGCCTTCGCCGGTACCTACGACGACGCCTGGCTCGCCGACTGCTTTCCGTTCCTGCCGCCCGACTTCGACAACCGCTACTTCCAGGCCGCCCCGGCCGACCAGCAGACCGATCACCTGAAGGGGGGCGAGGACGTGCTGCTGCTCAACCTCACGCCGCAGGAACGCGCTGGCTTCAAGGTGCCGACCATGCAGGTACCGGTAACCTTCTTCCTGAAAAAAGGCGGCCACGAGACCGTGCAGGCAGTGATCGACACCCTGGCCATCGACACCGACAGCCGTACCGTCGAAGTCACCTGGCGCACCAGCCGCCCACTCAAACGCAACATGTTCGAGATCGCCCAGGTGCTGGTGGGCACCATGTCCACCGCCTGGTGGCGCGCTCGCGAGCTGGGTAAGGACTACTACCCGTCCCTCTCGGCACTGGTGAAGTCCAAGCGCGTGCCGGAGGAAAGCGATTGATGTCAGCCATCTGCATACTCGGCTCCGGCATGGTCAGCGCGGTCGGCCTCGATGCGCCGTCCAGTTGCGCCGCCATCCGCTGCGCCCTCGACAACTTCCAGGAGACCCGCTTCATCGACCGGGGCGGCGAATGGCAGATCGCAGCCACGGTGCCGCTGGAACAACCCTGGCGTGGTCGCACCAAGCTGATCAAGATGGCCGCCCGTGCCATCGCCGAAGCCCTGCGCAACGTACCGGGCTGCGCCCCGGAGAAAATGCCCCTGCTCCTCGGCGTAGCCGAAGCCGAGCGTCCTGGCCGGCTGGATGGACTGGACATCAGCCTGTTGCATGACATCGAGCGGGAGTTGGGCGTCCGTTTCCATGACAGTTCCAACGTCATTCCCCGTGGCCGGGTCAGCGGCGCGGTGGCACTGCTCAATGCGCGCAAACTGGTCTACGAAGGCGGCCATCGCCACGTGCTGATCGCCGGGGTCGACTCCTTCCTCGCCGCTCCCACCCTGGCCGCCTACGAAGAGCGCGAACGCCTGCTCACCAGCCAGAACTCCAACGGCTTCATCCCCGGCGAAGGCGCCGCCGCCGTGGTGGTCGGTGCACCGGTGGCCAGCGAAGAACCGCAACTGGCCTGCATCGGCCTGGGCTTCGGCATCGAAAAAGCCACGGTGGAAGCCGAAGACCTCCCCCTGCGGGCCGACGGCCTGACCCAGGCCGTCCGCGCCGCCCTGGCCGAAGCCGGCTGCGGACTGGAAACGATGGACTATCGGCTGACCGACATCTCCGGCGAGCAGTATTACTTCAAGGAAGCCTCCCTCGCCCTGAGCCGCACCCTGCGCGTGCGCAAGGAGTTCTTCCACCTTTGGCACCCGGCCGACTGCATCGGCGAAACCGGCGCCGCCATCGGCCCCGCCATGCTCACCGTCGCCCTCGCCGCCTGCCGCAAGAACTACGGCGAAGGCCCGAACATCTTCTGCCACCTCGGCAACGACGCCGGCCAACGCGCCGCCGCCCTGCTCAGCTACCAGACAGTGAGGGCTGCCTGATGGCCAACGATGTTTTCGCCAACAACATGGAGATTTCCTGCAAAGCGGCGGATGGCAAATCCATCGCCTGCTTTCCAGACGTCTGCTTCACCCCGCCCCAGGCGCCGCCGACACCGCCGGGTGTGCCCATTCCCTACCCCAACACCGGCATGGCCAAGGACACGACCAAGGGCAGCAAGACGGTGAAGATCAGCGGCAAGGAAGTGATGCTCAAGGACAAGAGTTACTTCAAGACCAGCTATGGGGACGAGGCAGGTAACGCGCCGAAGAAGGGCATCGTCACCAGCAAGATCAAGGGAAAAGTGTATTTCACCTCCTGGTCGATGGACGTGAAGTACGAAGGGAAGAACGTCGTCCGGCATATGGACCTGACCACACATAACCACGCATCCCAGCCCGGCAACACCATGCCTTGGACCTATGCGGACCGCATGGCTTTCGCCAAGGACCTGTCCCAATGCGACGGAGAAAGAAGCCGGGCGGAAACCGCCTGCGGGGACACCAGCCAGAAGATGGTCTGCCCGGACATTACTCCGCTGCGGGATGCGACCAAGGCCAGAAAGGCGGCCAAGGATGCCGCAGGGGATGGCTTCGAAACCGACCCCACCTATATGCAGAAGCACGCCGAAGTTCAGGCGAAGTACTCCGCCTTGGCCACGACGATCAATAACGACGCATGCCAGAAAGCCATGCGCTGTTTCCTGGCGCCGTACAAGCCCAACAGATGTTGCCCCGGTCAAACCGGGGATCACCTCGTCGATGCGGCCTCGTTCGGCCCCCGGAATGGCGCCAAGATCGAAGGCTGGAGCAAATACAAGACCAACAAGGCCCCGGTGATGTGCGCCGAAGGGCCCAACCAGACCACCGCCACCCACGGCCAGATGCATACCCGGCGTGGCGTGGTGGCCTTGCACGAGGCCGATGCGAAAGGTGAATGGCCACGATCCAAGGCAACCCAGACAGGGGCCAAGGCGGCCAGGAAAACCTTCCCGGATTCCAACTGCTCCCAGGAATGCCTGGAGGCCCAGCTGAACAAGTACCACGACAAAGCCAAGGATGACGGCACGGAGAAACCGATCAAAGCCAACGCGACCATGACCAGCGACCCACAGGAGCGCGGCAAGGCCGTGGCCGAGATGTTCGCCAACGAGTCCGGCCGCTAATCCACTCACATTCAGGAGACCAACATGGACACTCGAGACCCGCGGTTCAGCGGATTCAGTATTGGCACCGGAACCGTGCGCTATTCCGACCTCGGTTACCTCGTCACCACCAACGATGCCGCCATCAGCGAAGGTCATACGGGCTCGCTACTGTTCACGCTGGATCGGGGAACCTGGGGCGCCGGTACCGTTGAATGGCTGGCCTGCTCGGGCACCGTTTGCCATGTGCCGGTCGAACGCTATCTGGTGCTCGGAACGGACGGTTCGGTACGCGCGAGCGGCGGCGGTGCGGTGAAGGAAGAAGCCCCGATCGGGAGTTGCGGTGTCGATCCCCGCAAGCGCGGCCCGCTTCGGGAAATCCGCGGTATCGCCAAGGGCCGTGCTTATGCAGTGGGCACTTGTCGACAAGCCTATGTACGAGACGGTGAAGGACAATGGAAGTGCATCGACCAATCCGCGCAGGTCGGTGATGTGCCTATTACCGACACCAGTTTCGAATCCATCGACGGGTTCGACGAGCAGGAGATCTACACCGTGGGTTGGGAGGGAGAAATCTGGCAGTACGACGGCGCCCGCTTCACTCAGCGAACCAGCCCGACCAACCTGGCGCTGTACAAGGTTCGGTGCGCAGACGACGGTTATGTCTATGCCTGCGGACAGCTGGGCACTCTCTTGCGGGGGCGCAATGACCAATGGGAGATCATCGAGCATGACAGCACCCGGGAAGACCTCTGGGGCATGGAATTCTTCAATGATCATCTCTACGTCGCGTCGACCCACTTCGTCTATCGCCTGGAAAACGGAAAGTTGAAGCCCGTCGATTTCGGCGATGACCTCCCCGAGACCTGTTACCACCTGAGCGCGGCCGACGGAATCATGTGGTCGATTGGGGCTAAGGACCTTATGGAATTCGATGGAAGCGCATGGAAGCGAATACTGCGTATCGATTGATGAAGATCGTACCCGACCCACTACCGTTAGCTCTCGCAGGAAGCGCCTCATGGCAGCGATCGTGACAATGGTCGAGCAGCACGCCGAAGAAGCCGGCTTCCTCGCCGTCCTGCGTGACTACGCCCTACGCGCGCCACATTACGACCTGGACGACCTCGACAAACTCGACGACCGCCTCGACGCCCATCTCGACGGCCTGCGCATCGCTGGCTCCAGCGGCCTGGAAACCTTACTGGCCCAGCTCGGCCCGCATGCCATCGGCGAGATGTTCGCCAGTGTGGTGCTGGCCTTCGAGTCGGGTAATGCAGAGGTCTTGGCACGGCTCAGCGAGCATTTGCGCAGTGCCGGGGAAACGGAGCGCGGCTATCTGATGGCCTTGGGTTGGCTTGACTGGGATCGGGTATCGCCCTGGATCGAGCGCATGCTCGCCTCTCCCGAACCAGTGTTTCGCCGTCTCGGCCTCGCTGCCTGCGGCATGCACCGACACGATCCCGGCCTGGCGTTGCTCGCGGGGTTGTCTCATGCCGACTCCGGCGTGCTGGCCCGTTCGGCTCGAACGGCCGGGGAGCTGCGGCGGCGTGACCTGATGGCTGCCATTCGCGCGCACCGCCTGCATGCCGACGAAAACGTGCGCTTCTGGGCCAATTGGGCGACGGCACAGATGGGTGACGAGGAAGCGCTGGGGCCGCTCCGACATTTCGCCGAGCGACCGGGTGAGCACCAAGGCCGCGCCCTCAACGTGTTGCTCAGCTGGCAGAAGCGCGAGGCATCCATGGCCTGGCTGCGCAGTCTCGCACCGAATGCCGAGCAACGCCGATTGGTGATCCAGGGTACCGGCCTGATCGGCGATCCGGTGAGCGTTCCCTGGCTGATCCAGCAGATGGGCGACCTGCCCCATGCGCGGGTGGCTGGCGAGGCATTCAGCCTGATCACCGGGGCCGATCTGGCCTTGCTGGACTTGGAGTTGGTCGATACCCCCGACTACGACGCCGGCCCCACGGACGATCCGCACGATCCCAACGTGGCCATGGACCCGGACCAGGACCTGCCCTGGCCCGACCCGCAGTTGGTGCAGGCCTGGTGGCAGGCGAACCAAGGCAGTTTCCAGACGGGAACGCCCTACCTGCTCGGCTCGCCGCTGAGCGAGCACCAATGCCTGCACGTACTGCACAAGGGCCAGCAGCGCCAACGCATTGCAGCGGCCTGCGCGTTGGCGCGGTTTCGGCCGACCGAAGCGCTCTTTCCCACCAGCGCCCCGGCGAGACGGCAACAACGACTGCTGGCGGGGATGAGTTGATGTTCGAGCCGAAGAACCTGTTCCCCCTGATCGCCCTATGCTTTGCCCTTGCGGCGGCGTGGCGATTGCTGCGATCAGGGGGAGACAGGCCTGATCCCGCGGCCCGGACTTGGCTGCTGATGGCGGTGATCTTCGGAGCCGTATCGCTGGTGTTGCGTTATTTTCTTTGAGCTGGAACCGAACGCCCTTACCCTCGCCGAGCGAGTAAACATCCACGTTCGTAGAACGTGGACTTGCTTTAGCCCCCTAGAAGGGGGCGAGGCCAGCCCACGGAGCAGCCTGATAAATCGTAGCCCGGATGCACAATCCGGGAGTGGAGCTTGAGCTTCACTAACCCTCGGCTATCGATTCCAACCGATACCGTGCAAGACGCTAGCATTTCGAGCCTGCACAATTCCGACCAGCCTCGTCGATCTCATCCACCAGAGGAATCGTCACAGGCAGAGCCGATGACTCATGACCACGTCCTAAGGACGTGGTTTCCCAAGTTCAAATGAATTCGCCCCTACGCCAAAGCGCTGACCTTCATACGCGAATTCATTCGTGATGACCGACAGACCCGCTTCGCGGATAAATCACTGTTCCCCGCCTGCACCGCGGTCACTCACCGGCATACAACCATCCACCGGCCAAAACCCGACCATCCTTCACCGCGAACACCAGTTGGTCGTGTGCCCCTCGCCAGTGATAGAGCCATAGGTCGCCCTCGGGCTGGCCCTGCCACTGCGTCTGTTCGAGGGGGTAGCCGTAGTCCGGGTCCGCAGGTTGCAGAATTCGGTCCGGCTCTCCCAGCAAGGCGCTCATGCGGGTTGCGTCGTATCCTCCCGCCAGAATCCGCTTCAGCAGCTCCTGCATCGTCCGGTGTTTCTGCCCTTGCCATTGGTCCAGGTCGCGGTTCCAGCTGCCGCCAGAGAAATGGCCCTGGCGGGCACGCAAGGTACGGAAGTCTTCGCCCAGGGTCTGGTCGGATGCACTGGCTTCGGGTGTCGACGCCCGCTCGGCGCCGGCTTGCGCACAGCCCACCAGGAACGTCAGCGCAAGCACGCCGCAGAGGAGATGCCAGTGTCTGGCCATGATTATTCCCGACAAGTAAGGATGAACTTCCCAACGTTAACCCATTACCAGGCAAGTGCCAGCTTCAATTTTCGAAAGTTATATCCTCAACCGATTCATCATCGATAAGTAACCAACAATTGACATGGTATCAATTTAATACTGGCAATATGCCAAGTTTGACAGGTTGATCAGGTACTCCTAAGTTCAGATTTCTCTTTCTGCTGCGGATGAACAACAACCAACAATAAACAGACGTAGTGGGTTGTTAAGACCAGGTTGTAAGCAGATCGGGGCTTTTCATTTGCTGTGCAAACCCGGCGTGCCTCACGAGGGCGCAGCCATGCGAGGGCCTGCAGACGGGCCGTCGCCAGGAATAACCTCAGCTACAAGGAATCGAAATGAAAGCCACAACGACCGCTCTCCCCTTGATGGCTCTTTTGGCCATGTCGATCGCCAGTGCAAACCTCCAGGCGCAGCCTGACAAGGCACGGGAACATGCACTCTTGCTGGAACAGGAAAAAGCCGTCACGAATATCTATAAAGTGCACTTCCCCAACCAGAAAATCGCCCGCAAAGCTGCAATTAGCTTCCACGAACAGTTGCTCGAGTCGCATTACGAAGATGGCTATCTGGTCATGCAACTCGAGCCCGAGGAAATGAAGAAGCTGGAAGTCTTCGGCTTCACCTTCTCGCCGGCCACGGAGTTCATGCAGAAGCGCAACGAGGTCCTCGACCAGCTCCAGCAGCGTGCCCAACTGGCGGCAGCCGGCGACGCCACCATCGCCGCCAAGCCGGGCATCACCGGCATTCCCGGCTACAGCTGCTACGAAACCGTCGAAGAGACCTTCGCTGCCGCCGAAGCCATGGCGGCGGAGCACCCGGATCTGGCGGAGTGGATCGACGTCGGCGACTCCTGGGAGAAGAGCCAGGGCCTGGGCGGCTACGACATCAAGGTGCTCAAGCTGACCAACAAGGCCACCGGCGGCGACAAGCCGAAGCTGTTCGCCAACAGCGCGATCCATGCCCGCGAATACACCACCGCGCCGCTGAACCTCGCCTTCGCACGCTGGCTGATCGACGGTTACGGCAAGAACGCCGACGCCACCTGGATTCTCGACCACCACGAAGTGCACCTGATGCTGCACACCAACCCGGACGGCCGCAAGAAAGCCGAATCGGGCCTCTCCTGGCGCAAGAACACCAACCAGAACTATTGCGGTGCCACCAGCAACACCCGCGGCGCGGACCTCAACCGGAACTTCACATTCGGTTGGAACAGCACCAACGGCGAAGGCTCCAGCGGCGACGAATGCAACCTAACCTACCGCGGCCCCAGTGCCGGTTCCGAGCCGGAAATCCAGGCCATCGAAAACTATGTGCGCAGCATCTGGCCGGACCGCCGTGGCCCGAACCGGGGCGATGCGGCCCCTGCCGACACCAGCGGCATCCACCTCGACATCCACAGCTACAGCCGCCTGGTGCTGTGGCCCTGGGGCGACACCACCGAGCCGGCGCCCAATGCCACCGCGCTGCAGACCCTTGGGCGCAAGTTCGCCTTCTTCAACGGCTACAGCCCCGAACAGTCGGTCGGCCTCTACCCCACCGACGGCACCAGCGACGGCGTGAGCTACGGCGAGCTGGGCGTGGCGGCCTATACCTTCGAGCTGGGCACGCAGTTCTTCCAAAGCTGCTCAACCTACGAAAAGACCATCAAGCCGGATAACCTGCCGGCGCTGATCTACGCCGCCAAAGTGGTGCGCACGCCCTACCTGACCCCCGCCGGGCCCGACGTGACCACCGTCGCGGTGAGCGCCGAAGGGCCAGTGGCGGCCGGCGAGACCGTCACCTTGACCGCCCAGGTCACCGACAGCCGCTTCAACAACAGCAACGGCACCGAACCGACCCAGAACATCGCCGCCGCCGAGTACTACATCGACAAGGCACCCTGGGAAGACGGCGCCATGCCGGTAGCCATGGCCGCGCAGGACGGCAGCTTCGACGCCAAGACCGAGACGGTCGATGCCAGCATCGATACCACCGGAATGACCGAAGGCAAGCACCTCGTCTATGTGCGTAGCCGCGATGCCGACGGCAACTGGGGTGCGGTTTCCGCCGTGTTCCTCGAAGTCGGCGCCGGTGGCGGGCCCGTCGAATACTGCGCGGCAGGCAGCAGCAACGCCGACAGCGAGTGGATCGCCAATGTCAGCGTCGGCGGCCTGAGCAACAGTTCGGGCGCAAGCCGCTACTCCGACTTCACCAGCCAGACCGCCGCCCTGCAACGCGGCACCAACGCCCTGCGCCTGACGCCGCAATTCTCCGGTCGGGCCTACGGGGAGTACTGGAAGGTGTGGATCGACCTCAACCAGGACGGTGACTTCTCCGACCAGGGCGAGCAGGTGTTCAGCTCGGCGCGGGCGTCGTCGACGGTCGTCACCGGCAACCTGGTGGTGCCGGCCAACGCCACCAAGGGCAAGACCCGGATGCGCGTTGCCATGCGCTACAACAATGCCCCCGCGGCCTGCGGAACCTTCAACTACGGCGAGGTGGAGGACTACAGCGTCACTATCCAGTGATGCGGACAGCCGTGGCGAGCGCTCCTCGCCACGGCTCGGCGTGGATGCCATACCGTCCGTAGCCCAGATAAGCCTTGGCGCAATCCAGGACCACGCTTCCCGGATTGCGCTGCGCTTATCCGGGCTACGGAACACCACGTGTAGGGGCGAATTCATTCGTCCATCTTGACTGCGTTGGGCGAATAAATTCGCCCCTACCCAGAGTTCGGACTTTGCTTTTGTAGGAGCGAGCTCTGCTCGCGATTGCCCGCACAAAAGCTTCGCCAGCAGAGCTGGCGCCTACGAAAAGCGCATGGCGAAGCGTCTTCGCGAATGAATTCGCCCCCACCGGCGTGCGCTCTACGACTCCGTTTCCGGATGCACCGGCAGATGCACAGTGAAGCAGGTGCCTTTGCCCGGCTCACTTTCCACCTCGATTCGCCCGCCGTGCTTCTTCACGATGCTGTAGGACAGCGACAGGCCCAGACCCGTGCCGCTGCCGATGGGTTTGGTGGTGAAGAAGGGTTCGAAGATGCGGTTCATGTTCTCGGGCGAGATGCCGGCGCCGTTGTCGCGGATGGAGACCCACACCCAACCGTCGGAAGCGCCGGTGCGGATGGTGATGATGCCTTCGCCCTCGATGGCGTGGGCGGCGTTGACCAGCAGGTTCATGAACACCTGGTTGAGCTGCGAGGCCAGGCAGGTGACCTTGGGCAGGTCGCCATATTCCTTGACCACCCGCGCCTTGTACTTGATCTCGTTGTTGGCGATGTTGAGTGTGCTGTCGAGGCCGTGGTGCAGGTCGGCTTCGAGCCAGTCGGACTCGCCCACGTGGGAGAAGTCCTTGAGCGCCTGGACGATATCCTTGACCCGTTTCAGCCCCTCCTTGGATTCCGCCATCAGGGCAACGATGTCGCTCTTGAGAAACTCGATATCGGCGTCCTGCTTCATCCGTGCGAGGTCATGCAGCACGCCCTGCCCCTCCGGTACCTGTGCAACCACGTCGTCATAGCGGTCGATCAGGTCCAGCAGCGTCTGGATGTAGTCCTGCAACGCGCCCATGTTGGAGCTGACGAAGCCGACCGGGTTGTTGATCTCGTGGGCGATGCCGGCGGCCAGTTGGCCGATGGAGGCCATCTTCTCCGATTGCAGCAACTGGTCGTGGGCCTCCTGTAGCTTGCGGATCAGCGATTGCTGTTCTTCCCCCACCTTGCGCAGGGCCTCTTCCGCGCGCTGGCGGTCCTCGACTTCCTGTTGCAGACGCAGGTTCTGCGCCGTCAGTTGCTTGTGCAGGTTGCGCAGGCTCAAGTGGGTGGTGACGCGCACCAGCACCTCTTCCACCTGCAGCGGCTTGGTGACGTAATCCACTCCGCCGACGCCGAAGCCGGTCACCACGCTGCCGGTGTCGGTCAGCGCGGTCATGAAGATCACCGGTATCTCCCGCGTTTGCTCGGCGGCCTTGAGGCGGCGGCAGGTTTCGAACCCGTCGATGCCGGGCATCATCACGTCCAGCAGGACCAGATCGGGCCGTACGAACTCGGCGCGTTTCAAGCCTTCCTCGCCGTCCTGGGCGACCACCACGCGAAAGCCCTGGTCTTCCAGGTAATCCGCCAGAACGCCGACGTTCGCCGGCGTATCGTCGACGATGAGGATGGTATGTTCCTGAGGCTCGACCTCACTGAGCGTACTCATTGGCTACTCCGTTCCACACAGGCTTCGACCAGCTCGAGAATCGCCTTGGAGCGATATTCCTTCGCCAGTTGACGCAGTTTCTCGGCGAACGGTTTCAACGCGGCATCCACCTGTTCGATGTGATCGGCGTGGCGCCGGATATCACGCATGTTGCCCACCAGCGCCAGTTCGTACAGCACGTTCAGTTCGCTCTGCGGGGGCGCCACGAATGCCGCTGCGGCGGTTTCCTCCTCGGCCGTCTCGGGCGTGTCGTCATGGATCAGCTCCAAGCCCAGCAGTTCGCCGATCACATGCAGCAGGCGATTCTGCTGCACCGGCTTGGTCATGAATACGTTGGCTCCCGCAACCAGGCTTTGATTCTGGTCCTCCGGGGTGACGCTGGCGGAAATGGCGATGATCGGTACATGTTCAAGCCCGGCCAGCTCACGGATGTGCCGTGTCGCCTCCAGGCCGTTCATCACGGGCATCACGATATCCATGAGAATCGCATCGGGCCTGATCTCACGGGCACGGGCCACGCCCTCTTCGCCGTTTTCCGCCAGATGAATGTGGAAGCCCAGGGAGCCGAGCAGGTCCTTGAGCAGTTCACGGTTCGCCGCGATGTCGTCGACCACCAGAATGGTCTTCGGCTCGCCCCGGTAACCGATCACGCTCAGCTCCGTCTGCGGAGTCATCACCGCATCGTCACTCAGCGGCACGCTCAGCTCGAACCAGAAGGTGCTGCCCCTGCCGGCCGTACTGGAGACTTGGATGTCGCTGTCCATCAGGCGCACCAACTGGCGGCTGATGGACAGCCCCAGCCCGGTGCCGCCAAAACGGCGCTGCGACTCGCCGACCTGCTCGAAGGGCTGGAAGATGCTTTCCAACTGACTGTCATCCATGCCGATGCCGCTGTCCTGCACCTCGAAGCACAACCGGCATGTCGTTTCGTCCTGTTGCTTCACCTCCACGCGCAGGCTGACGTAGCCGCTGTCGGTGAATTTCACTGCATTACCCAGCAGGTTCAACAGGACCTGGCGCACGCGTTTTTCATCCAGCAGCACCACCGCCGGCAGGTTCGGCGCCAAGTGAAGGTTGAAACTCAGGCCCTTCTGCTCCGATTTAACCCGGATGATGTCGGCGATGCCCATAAGGAAGACGTTGAGGCTGACCGCGCTGGGGAAGAGTTCGAATTTACCCGCCTCGATCTTGGCCAGGTCCAGCAGGTCGGTGATCAGCATCAGCAGGTGTTCGCCGCTCTGCTGGATGGTTTGCAAGCCCACCGCCTGCCGCTCGGTCAGGGCTTTGTCGCGCTTGAGCAATTGGGCGTAGCCGAGGATGGCGTTCAGCGGCGTGCGCAGTTCGTGGGTCATGCTGGCGAGGAAGGTACTTTTTGCCTGGTTCGCCACCTCGGCCCGCTCCTTGGCGGCGAGCAGCTCTTCGGTGCGCTTCTGCACCAATTCTTCCAGGTGGGCCCGGTGGCTCTGCAGCTCCTGCTCGATCAGGGCACGCCGCTCGATGTCCTGTTGCAACGCCTGGTTCTTCGTTTCCAGTTCGCTGAACAGCGCCTGCAGCGCCTGGCGCGTGGATTCCAGGCTGACGCCGAGGCTGCCCAGTTCGTCGCGGCGCTGCCAGATGAAGGGCCGGGACAGGTCGCGACGTGCCAGGCGCTCCGACTCGTCCATCAAGCGCTTGATCGGCGCCAGCAAGCGTCGCTGGAGAAGGATGACGATCAGGATCAGGCTGAGCAGCAACTGCCCGGTCACCGTCCAGGCCAGGATGCGGCGGTCGATGCGGGTCTGGCTGTCGAGCATGCCGGTGTCCATCTCCAGGCTGACGTGACCGATGACCTTGTCGTCGTTGGTCACATCGCGGTCCAGGATGACCTGCCGACCGGTACGGCGCTCCGGATAGGCGCGACTGAGGAAGTCGATACCGTTCTCGTCACGGACGCTGATGGAGACGATGCGCGGGTCACCCAGCAGCGATTCGAATAGCGGTCGTCCGCCTTCGTCGTTGAGGTTCCACAGGGGTTCCTGCATGCCCAGGGCGAGGATTTCGGTGAGGCGCTGGTGCTCAGCGGTGAAGCTTTCGTTGAGGGCCTGTTCACGATAGCCCAGAGTGAGGAAGCTGCTGACCGTGGCCGGGATCGTCAGCCCGACGATGACGGAAAGCACGATCGAGGCGCGCAAGCCCAGATGCATCGCCCGGCCGGTTTCCTTTGACGCCATCCGCTCCCCCTGTTGCCGATCCACCGCCTGCTGCCGATTCCGGCGCCCCCGAAGGGAGAGGATAGCCCGCGGAGTGGTTTTCCGTGAGGTGAGTGTGAATCTGGCCCTGCTGGCGAATGGCTTTGTGCGACGCGTTCGCGGGCAGAGTTCGAATCTACATCGGGGGCTGGGGTTGGTGGATCACGATGAGTCCGTTGTGGCCTGAAACTCCGCCCCCTCACCCGACGCCGGGCGCCCCCGGCCCTCTCCCCAAAGGGGCGAGGGAGGTATGTGCGGGTGTTCAGCTTTATCGAACAACGATGCTTCGGTGGCTTTGTAGGGGCGAATTCATTCGCCCGACGGGGTTTCGGCGAATGAGTTCGCCTTTCGCCCACGCAACCGCTGAGAACACTACAAAAACGCATCCCCCGCGCCATTCTTCAGTGCAACGATTTCCGCCAGCAGCGACAACGCGATTTCCGCCGGGGTATGGCTGCCGATGGGCAGGCCGACCGGGCCGTGCAGGCGTGCGATTTCACTCTCGGCGAGGCCGAGCGATGCCAGGCGTTCGCGGCGGTTGCGGTTATTCACCCGCGAACCCAGTGCCCCGACGTAGAAGGCGCGCGACGTCAGCGCGGTGAGTAGCGCCATGTCGTCGAGGCGTGGGTCATGGGTGAGCGCAACGATGGCGGTGCGCTCGTCCGGCTCGATGGCCAGCACGGCATCGTCCGGCATGCCGGCGACGAAGCGGGCGCGCAGGTCCTCCCAGCCATGGGCGAACTCTTCGCGCGGATCGCAGACCAGCACGTCGAAGTCGAGCATCCGCGCCATTTCGCAGACGTAGCGCGACAGTTGCCCCGCGCCGATCAGCAATAACCGCCAACGCGGCCCGTAGATCGCCCGCAGGGTTTCGCCGTCGAAGCTCAGCGCCTCGTCGCGGTCCGCCGGACGCAGGCGGGTCGTGCCACTGGCCAGATGCAGCTCGCGGACGACCACCTCATGCCCTTCGCAGCGTTCCAGCAGATCGGCGACCCAGGCGGGATCGTCTACCTCCTCCTCGGTCAGGCGCAGGGTGCCGCCGCACGGCAGGCCGAAGCGGGCGGCCTCCTCGCGAGTCACGCCGTAGGTGAGCAGCTCGGCACCCACCTTGCCCGGCGGCAGGCGGCCGTCATGCAGACGGGCGACCAGATCGTCCTCGATGCAGCCGCCCGACACCGAGCCCACCAACCGGCCATCGCCACACATGGCCAGCATCGCACCCGGAGGCCGGGGCGCACTGCCCCAGGTCTCCACCACGGTGTAGAGCAGCACGCGCCGGCCATCGCGCCGCCAGGCCAGGATGCTGCGCAGAACCTCGAGGTCGGCACTGTCCATCAGGCGCTCCGCCAGTCTTTCAACTGCGCACGGATCGGCAGGTCGCGGATGCGCTTGCCGGTGGCGTTGAAGATAGCGTTGCACAGCGCCGGCGCAATCGGCGGCACGCCCGGCTCGCCGACGCCGCCAAGCGGCACCTCACCGGCCGGGCGCACCAGGTGCACGGCGATGTCCTTTGGCGCCAGGGGCATGCGCGCTACTTCGAACATGTGCAGGTTGTCCTGCTGGACCCGGCCATTGGCGAAGCTGATCTCGCCGAGCGCCGCATTGCCGATGCCCATCACACAGGCACCCTCCATCTGCGAACGAATGCGCTCGGGGTTGATCTGCGGGCCGCAGTCCACGGCGATGGTGGCGCGGTGGACCAGCAGTGCGCCGTCGTCCTTCACCTCCACGTCTAGCACGGCGGCCACGTAGGTGACGAAGCTGTAGTGCACTGCCAGGCCGAGCCCGCGCCCCTTCTCCTGCTTCTTGCCCCAGCCGGCTTCCTGGGTGGCCTTTTCGATCACGCCGCGCAGGCGAGCGGTGTCGATGGGGTACAGCTCGGGCGACTCGCCATGGTTCCACTCGTCGCCGAGGCTGCGCGGGTCGATCTTGCGGTCCGGGCCGAGCAGTTGCAGCAGGTACGCCTTGTGATCCACGCCGGCGCTGGCCGCCAGCTCGGCGATGAAGCTCTGGATGGCGAAGGCATGAGGGATGTTGGAGACCGAACGGAACCAGCCGACCCGGGTATGGGCAGCGGCCTCGGGGTTTTCCAGGCGCAGATTGGGAATGGCGAACGGCAGGTTGAGAACGCCCATGCCCAGCTCGATGGGCGACTCGTGCTTGGGATCGGGGCCGAACAAGGCCGAGATGCTCGGCGCCACACTGCGGTGCAGCCAGGCTTCGGGACGCCCCTCCTTGCCCAATGCGGCACGCAGGTACTCCACCGACACGGTGTGGAAATAGGAGCAATGCAGGTCGTCCTCACGGGTCCACTGCACCCGCAGATGGGTTCCGGGGAATTCCTTGGCCAGCAGCGCCGCCTCGATTACGAAGTCCGGCTTGGATTTGCGGCCGAAGCCGCCGCCGAGCAGGGTCACGTTGACGGTGACCTTGTCGAAGGGAATGCCCAATCGGTCGGCGAGTCGTTCGCGGGTGACCTGCGGCGCCTGGGTCGGCGCCCAGACCTCGCAGGTCCCGTCGTTGACGATTGCCGTAGCCACCGGCGGCTCCATGGGCGCCTGGGCCAGGTGCGGGATATAGTATTCGGCCTCCAGCACCTGGCTGGCCTGGTCGAAAACCGCCTGGACGTTACCGAGGTCGCGCACCACCTTGCCCGGCGCATGGGCGGCCTTGCTCAGGCTGTCGCGGTAGGCGCGCGACTCATAGGCGGCGTTGGGACCGTCGTTCCACTCGACCTTCAGCGCCTCGCGGCCCTTGATCGCCGCCCAGGTATTGCGCGCCACCACCGCCACGCCGCCCAGGGGCTGGTACTCGGAGGGCAGCGGCGAGCCGGCGATTTCGATCACCTTGACCACACCGGGGACCTTCAAGGTGGCGCTGTCGTCGTAGCGCACCACCTTGCCGCCGTAGACCGGCGGCCGTGCGACCACAGCGTAGAGCATCCCCTCGAAGCGCGGGTCCAGCCCGTAGACAGCGCGGCCGTTGACGATGTCGGCGCCGTCGATGGCGCGTGTCGATTCCTTGCCGATGAAGCGGAACTGCTCCGGAGACTTGAGTTTCAGGCTGTCGCGTGGCGGGACGTCCAGTTGCGATGCCGCCTCGGCCAGCTCGCCGAAGCCCAGGCTGCGCCCGCTCGGCTGGTGGACGACGCGGTGTTCGCGCGCCTGGCATTCCCCAACCGGGATCTGCCAGCGATTGGCGGCCGCCTGTTCCAGCATGGCCCGCGCCGCCGCCCCGCAGCGGCGCATCGGTTCGTACCAGTGGCGCATGCTGCGCGAGCCGTCGGTGTCCTGGTTACCGAAACGCTGTTCGTCGCCCGGCGCCTGGATCACGCGCATGAACGCCCAGTCGGCCTCCAGCTCATCGGCCACCACCATGGCCAGGCTGGTACGCACACCCTGCCCCATTTCCGAACGGCTGCAAACGAAGGTCACTACGCCATCGGCGGCAATGCTGAGGAATACCTTGGGATCGTCGCGCCAGCCGTTGGGCATGCCATCGGCGCCGTAGCTTTTCTTTTCTTCGGCGAAGGCATCGCGCCAGCCCCAGTTGGCTGCGATCACCAGTGCGCCGGCAGTCACCCCCAAGCCTTTGAGAAAACCGCGACGGCTGAGGTTGGCGACAGCGAAATCATCCATGGGCAGCGTGCTCATGCCTTGGCCTCCAGTTTGCCGGCGGCGCTATGGATCGCCGACTTGATGCGGTTGTAGGTCCCGCAGCGGCAGATGTTGCCGGCCATGGCCGCTTCGATCTGCGCGTCGTCCGGGTTGCGGTTGCCTTTCAGCAGCGCGGTGGCGGACATGATCTGCCCGCCCTGGCAGTAGCCGCATTGCGCCACGCCGACGTCCAGCCAGGCCTGCTGGACCGCCTGGCCGACCGGGTCGCCATGGAGTGCGTCGATGGTGGTCACCGCCTTGCCGACCGCCTGCCCCACCGGGGTGATGCAGGAGCGCATGGCCTGGCCGTCGATATGAATGGTGCAGGCGCCGCAGAGGCCCATGCCACAGCCGAATTTGGTGCCGCTGTAACCCACCACGTCACGAATGGCCCACAGCAGGGGCATATCGTCCGGGACATCGAGTTCGTGATCCTTGCCGTTCAGGTTCAGGGTAATCATGGTCGCACGCTCGTTCTGGTTATCGGACCGCTTGGCTCAAGCGAATCGCTGGCATTATTCGCCGCCGCGTCCGGGAACATAACCCTATAATCCAACACGTCTCGTTGAATTTGGCTCAACAATGAAGTTCACCCGCGCGGACGTTTCCGACCTCACCACCTTCTCCACCATCGCCCGCCACCGCAGCTTCCGCCGCGCGGCGCTGGAGCTCGGCGTCTCCACATCGGCGCTGAGCCACAGCATCCGTGCTCTGGAGGAACGCCTGGGGGTGCGCCTGCTCAACCGCACCACCCGCAGCGTGGTGCCGACGGAGATCGGCGAACGCCTGCTGAGCCGCCTGGAGCCCGCCTTTCGCGACATCGCCGAGGCCCTGGAGGAGGTGAACGAGGCCCGCGACGAACCGGCCGGCACCTTGCGCCTGAACGTGCCCCGGCTCGCCGCCCAGTTCCTGCTGGCACCGCGGATGTCCGAATTCCTGCGGCGCTACCCGCTGATCAAGCTGGAAATCATCGCCGAGGACCGCCTGATCGACGTGGTGGAAGGCGGCTACGACGCAGGTATCCGCTTCGGCGACAGCCTGCCGAAGGACATGGTGGCCATCCCGGTCAGCCCCGAGCAGCGCTTCCTGGTGGTGGGTTCGCCCGAGTACTTCGCCGACCATCCCCGTCCGCTACACCCGCAGGACCTGCGCCAGCATGCCTGCATCCGCTGGCGACTCTCCCTCGGCGGCAACTATCGCTGGGAATTCGCCAAGGACGGCCAGGCGCTGGAAATGGAACTGGACGGCCCGCTGGTGATCAACGATACCCAGCTCAACAGCCAGGCCGCGCTGGAAGGAATCGGCCTCGCCTATTGCATGGAAACCGAAGTCGCGGAGCACCTGGCCACGGGCCGCCTGATCGCCGTGCTGGAAGACTGGTGCCCGACGATTCCCGGTTTCTTCCTCTACTACCCCAGCCGCCGCCAGGTGCCGGCCGGTCTGCGTGCCCTGATCGAGCTGCTGCGCGCCTGAACGTCCCGCTCGTTTGACGGGAGTCAAGATTCCCCGTTCCCGCTTGCCTTACAACTCAGTGAGGCCAAGCGAACGGGAGCGCGAGATGAACAAGCAGCATCAATGGAACGTTGGCTACTTCCTGATCGCCTTCGCGGTGCTCCTGATGTTCCAGGAATGGTGGGCATCGCGTAACGCCGTCGAGGCCCTGCCCTACAGCGAATTCGTGCGCCTGCTGAAGCAGGACAAGCTCACCGAGCTGGTGGTCGAGCAGCGGCAGATCAGCGGCAAGCTCAAGGAGCCGGTCAACGGCCGCAGCTACTTCATCACCGAGCGGGTCGAGCCCGACCTGGCGGACGAACTGGCGGCAACCGGCGTGACCTTCCGCGGCAAGGCGGAAAACACCGTGCTCGCCAGCATCCTCGGCTGGGTGCTGCCGTTCATCCTGATCGTCGCGCTGTGGAGCTTCTTCTTCCGCGGTATCGCCGAGAAGCAAGGCTTCGGCGGGTTGGTCAACGTCGGCAAGTCCAAGGCCAAGGTGTTCGTCCAGCGCGATACCGGTGTGACCTTCGCCGATGTCGCCGGCATCGACGAGGCCAAGGCCGAGCTTGAGGAAGTGGTGTCCTTCCTCAAGGACCAACCCCGCTACAGCCGCCTCGGCGCGCGGATTCCCAAGGGCATCCTGCTGGTCGGCCCGCCCGGCACCGGCAAGACGCTGGTGGCCAAGGCCGTCGCCGGAGAGGCCGGCGTGCCGTTCTTTTCCATCTCCGGTTCGGAGTTCGTCGAGATGTTCGTCGGGGTCGGTGCCGCGCGGGTCCGTGATCTGTTCGAGCAGGCGCGCAAGGCGGCGCCCTGCATCATCTTCATCGATGAGCTGGACGCCCTCGGCAAGATGCGTGGCGTCGGTGCCTTTGGCGGCAACGACGAGAAAGAGCAGACCCTCAACCAGTTGCTCGCCGAGCTGGACGGGTTCGACCCACGCGAAGGCGTGGTGCTGCTGGCCGCCACCAACCGCCCGGAAATCCTCGACCCCGCCCTGCTCCGCGCCGGCCGCTTCGACCGCCAGATCGTGGTCGACCGACCGGACCACAAGGGCCGGGCGGCGATCCTCCAGGTACACATGAAACGCATCAGCGCCAGCCAGGACGTGGATGTCGATCGGATTGCCGGAATCACCATTGGCTTCACCGGTGCCGATCTCGCCAACCTGGTCAACGAAGCGGCGATCACCGCGACCCGCCGAGGCGCGGAGACGGTCGGCATGGCCGATTTCACGGCGGCGGTGGAACGCCTGGTCGCCGGTGCCGAGCGCAAGGGCCGCCTGTTGCAGCCCCACGAACGCGAGGTGGTGGCGCATCACGAAATGGGCCATGCCTTGGCGGCGGCATTGCTGCCCGGCATGGACCCGGTGCACAAGGTTTCGATCATCCCGCGCTCCATCGGAGCCCTGGGCTACACCCTGCAACGGCCCACCGAGGACCGCTTCCTGATCACCCTGCAGGAGCTGAAGAGCCGCATGGTGGTACTGCTCGCCGGCCGCGCCGCCGAAGAACTGGTATTCGCCGAGGTTTCCACCGGCGCCGCCGACGATCTGGCCAAGGTCACCGATATCGCCCGGCAGATCGTCACCCGCTTCGGCATGAGCGAGCTGCTCGGCCAAGCGGTGCTGGAGCGGCAGAGCGCCAGCTACCTCGGCGATCACATGATCGGTGTACGCGAGAAGGACTTTTCCGAGCAGACCGCGCGGGAGATCGATCTGGCCGTCAAAGGGCTGATCGACGAAGCCTATGCACAGGCCAAGGAATTGCTCGCCACCCACCGGGACGATCTGGAACGCGGCGCCCGCCTGCTCCTGGAGAAAGAAACCCTGACTCCGGACGACTTTCCACCGTTGCGCCCGGCGATAAGCAACGTGAAGTTGGCGGCGATCCGGCAGGCTTAGAAAAACGGACGCGGAGCGTCCAAGGCTGCATTCCCACGCAGAGCGTGGGAACGATCCGCTCCTGTCGGTCAATCCTTGCCGCTCTGCTCCACCCTGCTCAGGAACACCAGGACGACCAGGGCCAGCAGCGTGGCGAGGATCGCCGAGGTTTCCCGCCCCAGCCCCACGGCCACGCCGATGGCGGCGGTCAGCCAGATGTTGGCGGCGGTGGTCAGCCCTTTCACGTGTTCTTCGTCGCTGCCCTTGAGAATGCTGCCGGCGCCGAGAAAGCCGATGCCGGCGATGACGCCCTGGATCACCCGGCTCAGGTCCGCCGCCGAAGTGCCGGCCTGCTGCGGCACCATCACGAACAGCGTGGCCCCCACGGCGACCAGCATGTGGGTCCGCAGCCCTGCCGCCTTGCCCTTCTGCTCGCGTTCCCAGCCGAGCAGGCCACCCAGCAGCGCAGCCAGCAGCATGCGCACGCTGAAGCGCGTGAGTTGAGCCACATCGGTCAAATCGGAAAATTCTTCCACCAGCGTCGCCGCGACCGTCTGCCACCAGCTCATGGAGCCTCCGCTTGCCCACCACCTCACTCAAGGATGGACCGACAGCCAAGCCCGGAGTTGCCGGTACCGAGGTTTTTCCCGTTCGGCCTCAACCGATCCGCCCGAGCATGGTCAGACAAGAGAGAACCCGCAGAACACGGAGGACACCGCCATGGCGGTCGAAATCGACATCGACAACGCTTCCTGTCGTTTCAGCGTGGAAGGCATCGAATACCACAAGCCGCTCTCCGAGGTGCGCATCACTACCGATTCGCAGGCACGCATGTCGGTATTGGAAAGCGGCGCGGCCCGCCTGCTGATTTCCGAGGACGAAGCCCAGCGCCTGGTAGCGGCCGGCGCGGCGGACGAGCGCCGGAATTTGATCGAGGATGAGTGAGGGCCGCCTCGCGGTTCTACTCGCGATTGGCCGCATGGAAGCTTCGCCAGCAGAGCTGGCTCCTACGGAAAGCAGGCGATGGGTAGGAGGATTCATCCGCGAAAAAACGACGTTTCCGATTCGCGAATACATTCGCCCCACAAAGCGGTTCGGGCTCTACCCGTGGGGGCGAATTTATTCGCCCGGCGAAGGCTGGGCTGGGCGAATGTATTCACCCCTACCAGGAAGCAGAGCTGGCTCCTGCGAAGAGCGGGGCTGGCGTGGCACTCAACCTGTGGGGGTGGAAATCAGCCGGCTCAGCTCGACCAGAACCGGCTCCGCCGTTCATTGCTTTGTAATTCCGTCAGTGCCAGCCGCTGCTTCAGCAATTGCTCACGCAAATCGGTGTGCTGTCGTGCATTCATCGTTTCGGGACGATCAGACTGCTCTCCCTGCCTGGCCGAATGCAGGCTTTCGGCCACTGGCGGCGCCCGGCGATCCAACTGTTGCTCGAAGCGATCCAGACACGCGGAGGCCTTGCAGAACTGGGCATCGTCCAGCATGGACTGAATCAGGTGCAGGCGGGTCTGGTTGTCCTGGCTGACAAACAACGCCTCCACGGCCTGCTCCTGCACGGCACGGGGGGCCGCGGCAAAAGTCTCATCCGGCACGAACCGCAGATAATCCCCTATTCGCGCCATACCAGACAGGCGCTGGCAACTTTCCGCCAGGCTTTTCAGCCCGCGCACCTGTTGTTCGACATCGTCGCTCCGCATGTCCCCCATACAGAGAAAGGCATGCGTATCCAGAATCATCGCCCTGCCGGAACGAGAGACACCGGGCATGCCCGAGTGAATCAACTGCCCCAGCATCACATCCAGCAGATCGCGGTCGGGGCCGCCTTGCCACATGGCGGGCTCGGTCATACCGATGATCAAGCCCCCCAGATGCATCGCCACCGAAGCGATGCGACTCATGGTCATGCCGCTGTCGGGCCGGGGTTGCCGATGCAACGCCACCGGGTCATCGGCCTGAAGGCGCTTGTCATCCAGGGGTTGCAGCTCGGCTTGACCAACGGCGTTCAGTTTCTGCGCCATGGACATGGGCACATGGGAAGAAATTCCGCTGTTACGCATCCCTTCGTTAAGCAGTTGCTGAACGTGGTTAAAAGCGTGCGCGCAGCTCCATTGGGCATCGGGCCGCAGCATGCGGCTGGGCATATAGAAATGTTCGGTCAGTTCGGCTCGGCTTTCCTGGCCGAAGGCAAAGCGAAGATAGCCTTGCCCCTCTCCATCGGGAACGTTCGCAAGAGTCGTCGTGGCAAAGCCGAAACTGTCGCGTCCGCGCAACACATGACTATTAAGGTGATCCGTGTGGTCAGTCTGGAAGGTCTGCCTTCCCTGAGCCAGATTCAGGGAGAACTGTGCATACTCCTCCCCGATCTGGATGGCCGCGAAGGGCAATTGCGCAGACTGCAGGTCGAACCGGATATGACCCTGCTGCCCATGAAAGAACTGCTGCGCCACGAAATTACCATTGTCGGTGGCCCGTTCCAGTAGCTCGAATTCATGGGTACGCCCCTTCAGCATATGGGTCATCAGCTGCATTTCGTCGTTTTCGATCCAGTTCAGGTCCTGCTCCACCCGGGAAAGATGCTCACGGCCTTTGCGGGCAGCCCCATCGTCGGCGGAAATCAAGGCGATACCACCGGCCATGACCTTGCCACTGCACAGGTTGGGGTATTTCTGGTAGCTCTTGCAGGCAATGATGCGCAACCTGTTGGCGGCGATGTCCTTGGTGAAATGTCCCACCAGGCGCTCCATGTCGCCGCGCCTTTCCAGGGTCGCATCGAGAATCAACACCAGAGGCTTCTCGCTTTTCCTGACCTGTCCCAGATGCTGCGTCGCCGCTTTCAATGTTCCTTGCAGGCCCTGCTTGGTTTTTTTCCTGGACAGGCGGCTGTCGACCGCCTCGATAACCGCTTCCACATTCCAACTGGGCTGGCCGGGTTTATCCGGCAAGGAATGGCCGAGGGCGGCATACAGGGCGTCAGCCGATTTGGTGCCACTTTGACGCTGCTGCCGTAGATTGTTCACTTCGTAATACACCGGTGTCTTGCCATGATGGCGGGTGCTGGCTTCTTCGACACGGGCACTGCCCGTCATCAACTCGGCCAGCTCGAACCCCAGGGACAATGCCCCCATGCCGGAGCTGACCAGATGCACTTCCGGAGTTGGCACCGAGGGTGGTAGACGCCAGGCGGCCGCCAAGGGAGCAGCCGCCTGGCGGAAGTCCTTCAACCCATAGGGATGTACCGCACTCAGGCAGACGTTCATCTCTTCCATGAGCGCCTGATAGCCATTGCTGAAAGCCATGCTGTCATGGCTCAGGCTCGGCAGGCTGTCGGCAATCGCACGCAAGGCACGTAACCCATTCGCCAGCAGCGGATTATGCTGGTGCCGCTCCATGATCGGTCCATCCAGTATGTCCACCAGCTGATCCAGAAGCGTGGCAGCGGTGTGCCCTAGTCCGACCATGCCCTCGCTGTTCGGGATGGCATGCAGACGGTCGCTAATGGATTGTTCCGCTGGACGGCGAAAGGCAGCCAACAGGACACGGTTATCGACGGCGGGGTCCGATGGCACGGAGTCAGGCGATGAGCCACGTTCCGTCATGACGCGATATACCGATGGCCGGGCACCGTAGGTATGAATCAGCGGCTCAGCCTTTTCCGCCAGATGTGACGCCAGTTCCAGGGCGTATACGCCGGGACGCAATTCCAGCAGATGCTGCTGCAGGTAATTCCGGGAATCCACGCCGGGTAATTGATCGCGCAGATGATGCAGAATCATTTCGGCACTGTGGCGACTGTTGACGAAAACCGCGTTGCGCCTCGAGTCGGGATACCGCTCTTGATAAAGCTCCTTGCACTTATCGAGAAAATCAGTCGACGGCATATCCCGCAGATAGTCACTATCGATTCCATGCTCGAATTTCAGTTCATGAATGAAACTGTTTGCCGGAACCCCCGGTTTGGCAAAGGTCAATCCAAACTGGGCAGCGATATCGGCCCCTCCGGGAATAGCGGCCAGCTCCTCCCGCCGCCTATTGGCATAGCTCTCCGACTTCGAACAGTCCTGATTGACGGTACGGCCGTAACGCCACTGGCGATGAAGCTCCTGTTGAAGTGTCTGCTGTAGCCCCGTCAGACGGTTTTCCAGCACATGCTTACGCGCAGTCAATGCCAGATCGTCCTGGCTGCGCGGCGTTGAAGATGACGCATGCGGGCGGTGGGTATCGTGCTGAATGGGGAAATGAAAGGACGAAGATCTGATCCCGGGATTGTTCATGCCGTTATTCGCCATCAAGAGGGGCATGTCCTGGGTGGCTCTCGACAGCCGAGGGTTCCGTCATGAGCTACTGGAAGCCCGCTGCAGAGGCGAATGAATTCGCCCCTGCAAGAGTTCGACATTGCCTTTGTAGGAGCGAGCTCTGCTCGCGAATTGGGCCACGCAGAAGCCTCGCCAGCAGAGCTGGCTCCTACAGAAAGCAGGCCGGTGTGGCGCGTGATGTAGGGGCGAATTTATTCGCCCGGCGGAAGCTGGGCTGGACGAATGAATTCACCCCAGGTCCCGCCCATCGCGGTGATCAGTTGCACGCTGGCGGTTAGGCGGCTGCCCAGCAGGCTCAGGGCGGTGCGTTCGTTGTTCAGGGCGGTGGCCTGAACGGTGACCACGCTGTTGTAGTCCACGGTACCGGCGCGGTACTGGTTCTCGATCAGGCGCAGCGACTCGCGGGCAGCGTCCAGGGCGTCCTGGCGGACTTGAGCCTCGCGCTCCAGCACACGCAATTGCACCAGATAGTCCTCCACCTCGCGGAAGCCATCGAGCACGGCCTGGCGGTATTCGGCCACGGTCTGGTCGTAGCTGGCTTCGCTACGCTCCAGCTCGGCACGGCGAGCACCGCCGTCGAACAGGGTCAGGGCCAGTTGCGGCCCCAGCGACCAGTAGCGGTTCGGTACCTCGAACCAGTCGGCGAAGCTGCTGCCGCTGTAGCCGCCATTGGCGGATAGAGTGAGGTCCGGGAACCAGGCGGCCTCGGCGACGCCGATCTGCGCATTGGCGGCCATCACTCGGCGCTCGGCGGCGGCGATGTCCGGGCGGCGTTCCAGCAGTTGCGACGGCACGCCCGCGGGCAGCGCCGGGAGGTTCGGCACCGCCTCGCGCGGCGCTATGGCGAACTCCGCCGGCGGAACGCCGATCAGCACCGCCAGCGCATGTTCGAGCTGGGCGCGCTGCCATTCCAGGTCGATGGCCTCGGCCTGGGTGCTCTTCAGTTGGGTCTGCGCCTGGGTGACGTCGGACTTCGGCACGATGCCCGCGCGGTACTGGTTTTCGGTGAGTCGCAGGGAGCGCTCGTAGGCCGTGACCGTGGCATCCAGCAGGCGCTTCTGCTCATCCAGCACGCGCAGTTGCAGGTAGTTCTGCACCAGTTCGGACTGCATGCTCAGGCGCATCGCCGCAAGGTCGGCTTCGCTGGCCGCGGCGCTGGCGCGGTTGGCCTCCAGGTTGCGGCGCAGCTTGCCCCACAGATCCAGCTCCCAGCTCACGCCCAGGCTGGCGTCGTAATTCTTCGAAACGCCGCCGCTGGAGGTGCTGAAGGTCTGGCCGTTCGCCGTGGTCACGCTGCTGTCGCCGCCGCCTCGACCGGAACGGGTCACGCCGGCGTTGCCGGAGAGCGTCGGGAAGAATCCGGCCCGCGCACTGCGCACCAGGGCGTGGGCCTGGCGGTACTGCGCCTCGGCGGAAGCGACGTTCTGGTTGTTCAGATTGAGCCGCTGGACCAATGCGTCCAGCTCGGCATCGCCGTACAGCGACCACCAGGCCCCCCGCTCCACGGCATCGGCCGGTTTCGCCGGCTTCCAGCCTTCGGTCTCGCGGTACTGGGCAGGCACTGTCAGTTCAGGCCGCTGGTAGTCCGGACCGAGGGTACAACCGGCGAGCAGCACGGCAAAAAGCACCGCACCGCCGGCCTGCGCGAGCTGCCGACAGGCATTGAATCGATCAGGGAGAAAAGCGTTCATAGCGGAGTTTCCAACGAGGCGTCCGTCCGCACGCCGCGCCAGCGGTTGACGCGGTGACGCAGGCGGTCGAAGTACAGGTAGACCACCGGGGTGGTGTAGAGGGTGAGCAACTGGCTGAGCACCAGGCCGCCGACGATGGCGATACCCAGCGGCTTACGCATTTCCGAGCCCTCGGCGCTGAACAGGATCAACGGCAGTGCGCCGAGGATCGCCGCCAGGGTGGTCATCAGGATCGGCCGGAAGCGCAGCAGGCAGGCCTGGCGGATCGAGGCCTCGGGGCTGAGACGCTCATGCCGCTCCAGTTGCAAGGCGAGGTCGATCATCAGGATGGCGTTCTTCTTCACCACACCGATCAGCAGGAACAGTCCGAGCAGCGAGATCAGGCTGAACTGCTGGCCGAACAACTGGATCGCCAGCAGTGCACCGACCCCAGCCGAAGGCAGTGTCGAGAGGATGGTCAACGGGTGGACGTAGCTCTCGTAGAGCACGCCGAGCACGATGTAGACCACCAGCAGCGCGCCCAGCAGCATCAACGGCTGCGCCTGCTGGGCCTTCTGGAACACCCCACCGGTACCGCCCAGCATGCCCTGCACGTCGGTGGGCAGGCCGACCCGGGCCACCGCCCGTTCGATGACGGCGGTGGCCTGTTCCATGCTGATGCCGGGGGCCAGGGAGAAACCGATGCTCTCCGCGGCGAACTGGCCCTGGTGGTTGACCCGGTCCTCTTCCAGGCTGCGCTCCCAGTGGGTGAAGGTGGACAGCGGCACGCGCGCGCCGTCCGCCGTGATCACCTGGACCTGCTCCAGCACCTCGGGGCTCTGGGCGTATTTCGGGTCGACCTCCATCACCACGCTGTACTGGTTGAGGCTGTCGTAGATGGTGGAAATCTGCCGCTGGCTGAAGGCGTTGTTCAGCACCGCCGTGACCATCGCCATATCGACCCCGAGGCGCTTGGCCGTTTCGCGATCGATCACCAGGCGGATTTGCTGGGCGCCCTCGCCTTCGTTGGCGTCGATATCGGTCAGCTCGGGCAGTGCCGCGAGCGCATCACGGACCTTGGGCAGCCAGATGCGCAGGTCGTCCAGGTCGCTGGCCAGCAGCACGTATTCGTTCGAGGTGCTTCGCCCTTCCCGACCGCCGAACTGCAGGTCCTGGTCGGGCATCAGGAACATACGTCCGCCGGGCACCTTGGGCACGCTCTCGCGCAGCCGGTCGATCACCGCCTGGGCGGAGTCCGTGCGCTCGCCCATGGGTTTCAGCCGCACGATCAGAAAGGCATTGTTGATCCCGCCGTTGCCGCCGATGAAGCCGGCCACGCTTTCCACCGCCGGATCGGCCAGCACCGCCCGGCGATAGGTTTCCATCTTCGGCTGCATGACCTGGAAGGACAGGCCGTCGTCGCCGCGGACCATGCCGATCAACTGGCCGGTGTCCTGCTGCGGCATGAAGGTCTTCGGCACAGCAACGTACAGGTAGACGTTCAGTCCGATGGTGGCGATCAGGCTGAACAACGTCAGCCGCGAATGAGCCAGCTCCCAGTCCAGGCTGCGCCGATAGCCCTCCAGTACCCGCTCCTGCAGGCGTTGGCCGAAACGCCGCAGGCGGCCCGGCTCGCGCTGTTCTTCCTCGCGCAGCCAACGGGCGCAGAGCATCGGCGTCAGCGTCAGCGAGACCAGCAGCGAGATCAGGATGGCCACCGCCAGGGTCAGGGAGAACTCGCGGAACAGCCGCTCGACGATGCCGCTCATGAACAGGATGGAGACGAACACCACCACCAGCGACAGATTCATCGACAACAGGGTGAAACCCACTTCCCGTGAGCCTTTTAGCGCTGCCTGCAACGGCGGCTCGCCGTTCTCGATGTGCCGCGAAATGTTCTCCAGCACCACGATGGCGTCGTCCACCACCAGGCCGGTGGCGATGATCAGCGCCATCAGTGACAGGTTGTTCAGGGAGAAATCCATCAGGTACATCGCGGCGAAGGTGCCGACCAGCGACACCGGCACCGCCAGTGCCGGGATCAGCGCCGCGCGCCAGCGGCCAAGGAAGGCGAACACCACCAGGATCACCAGGGCCACGGCGATCAGCAGGGTGCGTTCCGCCTCGTGCAGGGTGGCGCGGATCACCGGTGAGCGGTCCATCGCCACTTCCAGCTCGACGCTGGCGGGGATCACTTCGCGCAACGCCGGCAGTTGGGCGCGGATGTCCGAGATGGTCTCGATGATGTTGGCGCCGGCCTGGCGGTTGATCACCACCAGCACGGCCTGTTCGTCGTTGTAGAAGCCGCTGTTGTAGCGGTCCTCCACCCCGTCCACCACCGTCGCCACATCGCCCAGGCGTACGCTGGCGCCGTTCTGCTGACGGATGATCAGCGGCGCATAGTCGGCAGCGCGGTCAAGCTGGTCGTTGGCCTGCACCTGCCAGTGGCGTTGGCCATCCTCTACCTCCCCCTTCGGCCGTTGCGCGCTAGCCGAAGTGATCGCCTGGCGCACGTCGTCCAGGGCGATGCCGTATTGATCCAGCAAACGCGGTTCCAGCGACACTCGCACCGCCGGCAGCGAGCTGCCGCCGATCTGCACTTCGCCCACACCTGCCACCTGGGACAGCTTCTGCGCCACCAGGGTGGAGGCGACATCGTAGAGCTGGCCCTTGCTGAGCACATCGCTGGTCAGCGAGAGCACCATGATCGGCGCCTGCGATGGGTTGACCTTGCGGTAGGTGGGCATGCTGCGCATGCCGCTGGGCAGCAGATTGCGCGCTGCGTTGATCGCCGCCTGCACCTCACGGGCGGCGGCGTCGATGTCGCGGTCGATATCGAAGAGGATGATGATCCGCGTCGAGCCCTGGCTGCTGCGGCTGGTCATCTCGCTGATCCCGGCGATGGTGCCGAGGGACCGCTCCAGCGGCGTCGCCACCGTCGCCGCCATGATCTGCGGACTGGCTCCCGGCAGATTGGCCTGCACGGTGATGGCCGGGAAATCCATCTTCGGCAATGGCGCCACCGGCAGCAGCCCGAAGCTCAGCCCGCCGAGCAGGAGGATCGCCAGGCTCAGCAGCAGCGTCGCGACCGGACGGAGGATGAAGGGCGCGGACAGGTTCATAGCGGGAAAGCAGCCGGGAGCGCTTCAAGGGGGTTTGTGGGGGTGGGAGGGTTTGTTGTCCGGCGAGAGACCGCCCCCTCTCCCCAGAGGGGCGAGGGGGTATCCGAGGTGCCTGGAACTGAGGTGCATAACCGATACATCGGCGTGTATGGACCACACTCTCTCCCCGCTGGGGAGAGGGAACGAAGTATCCACTCACACCCCCTGTGAGCTTGCCCGAGCAGCTCTCCTGAGCAACCGACCAGCTTGCTCTTATGGGAAACACCAAACGGCAATGCGCTTGGAGAGTCCAGGCGGTCTTGTATTCGACTGAAGATCACCCCCTCACCCCGACCCACTTCCCAAAGGGGCGAGGGGGTATTCGAGTCGCCTGCAGCTACGGTGGAAAACCGAAGCTCGGTCCTGCACGAATCGCTCCCTCTACCCTCTGGGGAGAGGGCTGGGGTGAGGGGGCGGAGCTTCGGCATACACCTAACCACGCAAAACTCCCCCAACCATCCACCCAGCCCCAGCCAGCGATGCTTGCCGCCCCCCCCTTGCTGCTTGAAGCTCATAGGGCCACACCCGCCGCGCTACGGCGCATGAAACGCCGCGACTGGCGGTCGAACCAGAGGTAGATCACCGGCGTGGTGAACAGGGTCAGCACCTGGCTGACCAGCAGCCCACCCACCATCACCAGACCCAGCGGCTGGCGCAGTTCGGCGCCGGAGCCGGTGGCGAGCATCAGCGGGATGGCGCCGAACAGGGCCGCCAGGGTGGTCATCAGGATCGGTCGGAAACGCAGCAGTGCCGCCTGGTAGATCGCCTCTTCCGGGCTCATCCCCTGGTGGCGTTCGGCGTCCAGGGCGAAGTCGATCATCATGATCGCGTTCTTCTTGACGATGCCGATCAGCAGGATGATGCCGATGATGGCGATCAGGCCGAGGTCGTTGCCGGTCAGCAGCAGCGCCAGCAACGCGCCGACACCGGCCGACGGCAAGGTGGAGAGGATGGTGATCGGGTGGATGTAGCTCTCGTAGAGCACGCCGAGCACGATGTACATGGTCACCACCGCCGCGAGGATCAGCAGCAGCGTGCTCGACAGCGAGGCGCGGAAGGCTTCGGCGGCCCCCTGGAATTCGGTCTGGATACCGCCCGGCAGGCCGATCTCCTGTTCCACCCGTTCGATGACTTGCACCGCCTCGCCCAGGGCCACGCCGGGCGCCAGGTTGAACGACAGGGTCACCGCCGGAAACTGGCCGATGTGGTTGATCAGCAGTGTGGTCGGCCGCTCGCTGATGCGCGCCAGCGACGACAGCGGTACCTGCCCGCCCTCCGCCGTGGCCACATGGATCTGGCGCAGCGCCGCCGGGCCGAGACGGTCGGCGGCCTGGGTCTCGAGCACCACGCGGTACTGGCTGGCCTGGGTGAAGATGGTGGAGATCTGGCGCTGGCCGAAGGCATCGTAGAGCGCGTCGTCGATGTCGGTGACGCTGACGCCGAGGCGGCTGGCGGCATCGCGGTCGATTTCCAGGAATACTTGCAGGCCACGGTTCTGCAGATCGCTGGTGACATCGGTCAACTCCGGCTGCTGGCGCAAGGCGTCCACCAGCCTGGGGGTCCATTCCTCCAGCAGCGCCGCGTCCGGGGATTCCAGGCTGAGCTGGAATTGGGTACGGCTGACCCGGTCCTCGATGGTCAGGTCCTGCACCGGCTGGAGATAGACCTGGATGCCCGGCAAGCGTGCCAGCTCCGGACGCAACCGCTCGATCACCTCGCTGGCGGTGACGTCGCGCTCCGCGTGCGGCTTGAGGTTGATCAGCAGGCGCCCGCTGTTCAGCGTCGGGTTGTCGCCGTCGACCCCGATGTAGGACGACAGACTGGCCACCGCCGGATCACGCAGGATCGCCTCCGCCAGGGCCTGTTGGCGCTCGCTCATGGCGCGGAAGGAAATGGTCTGCGGGCCTTCGGAGATACCCTGGATCACCCCGGTGTCCTGCACCGGGAAGAAGCCCTTGGGCACCGCCAGGTAGAGCAGCACGGTCAGGCCGAGGGTGATCACCGCCACCAGCAGGGTCAGCGGCTGGTGGCGCAACACCCATTTCAGGCCGTGGGAATAGCGCTCGATCATACCGTCGATGAAGGCACCCGCTGCCCGGTAGAAACGCCCTTCTTCGCCGGCCTTCTCCGGCTTGAGCAGACGCGCGCACATCATCGGCGTAAGGGTCAGGGACACCACCAGGGAAATCAGGATGGCCACCGCCAGGGTGATGGCGAACTCGCGGAACAGGCGCCCCACCACGTCGGCCATGAACAGCAGCGGGATCAGCACGGCGATCAGCGAGAAGGTCAGCGACACCAGGGTGAAGCCGATCTGCCGCGCGCCCTTGAGCGCCGCGTTCAGCGGCGTCTCGCCCTCCTCCAGGTGGCGGGCAATGTTCTCCAGCATGACGATGGCATCGTCCACCACGAAACCGGTGGCGATGGTCAGGGCCATCAGGGTCAGGTTGTTGACCGAGAATCCGGCCAGGTGCATGACCACGAAGGTGCCAATCAGCGACAGCGGCACGGCTATGGACGGGATCACCGTGGCCGCCAGCTTGCGCAGGAACAGGAAGGTCACCAGCACCACCAGGATCACCGCCAGCAACAGCTCGTGCTGCACGTCGCTGACGGCGGCGCGGATGGTCTGGGTGCGGTCGGTGAGCGTCACCACGTCGAGGCTGGCCGGCAGCCCGGCGGTGATCTGCGGCAACAACATCTGGATACGGTCCACCACGTCGATGACGTTGGCGCCGGGCTGGCGCTGGATGTTCAGCAGCACCGCTTCCTGCCGGTTGGCCCAGGCGGCCAGGCGTTCGTTCTCGGCACCGTCGACGATGGTGGCGACGTCTTTCAGGCGCAACGCCGCGCCGTTCTGGTAGGTAAGGATCAGGTCGCGGTATTCGTCGGCGGACTTGAGCTGGTCATTGGCATCGAGCTGGGAAACGCGGGTCGGGCCATCGAAGTTGCCCTTGGGCTGGTTGACGTTGGAGGCGGTGATCAGGCTGCGCACGTCGGACAGGTTCAGCCCGTAGGACGCCAATGCCTCGGGGTTGACGCGGATGCGCACCGCCGGGCGCTGGCCGCCAGCCAGGGTAACCAGGCCGACGCCGCTGATCTGGGCGATCTTCTGCGCCATGCGGGTATCCACCAGGTCATGGACCTGCGGCAGGCTCATGGTCTTCGAGCTGATCGCCAGGGTCAGTACCGGGGTGTCGGCCGGGTTGACCTTGTTGTACACCGGCGGCGCCGGGAGGTCGTTGGGCAGCAGGTTGGTGGCCGCGTTGATCGCCGCCTGGACCTCCTGCTCAGCGACGTCCAGGGACATTTCCAGGTTGAAGCGCAGGGTGATCACCGAGGCACCGCCGGAACTGGTCGAGGACATCTGCTTCAAGCCCGGCATCTGGCCGAACTGGCGCTCCAGCGGCGCCGTCACCGCGCTGGTCATCACCTCCGGGCTGGCGCCGGGATAGAGCGTCAGCACGCGGATGGTCGGGTAATCCACCTCGGGCAGCGCGGAGACCGGCAGCATCCGGTAAGCGATGATCCCGGCGAGGAAAATCGCCACCATCAGCAGCGTGGTGGCGACCGGCCGCAGGATGAACGGACGGGACAGGTTCATGCGTCGCGCTTCTTCTCGTCGCCTTCGCTGGTCATGGCCGGCAACGGGGTGGCTGGCGGGTCGGTGATCACTTCCACCTTGGCGCCGTCGCGCAGGCGGTCGGTCCCTTCCAGCACCAGTCGTTCGCCCAGGGCCACGCCCTCTTCGATCAGGGTGCGCTCGCCATCGCTCGGGCCGGCCTGGACGCTACGCACCGAGACCTTGTCATCCGCACCGACGACGAACACGAAGGTCCCGCGCGAACCGTATTGCAGCGCCGCAGCGGGTATCAGGCTGGCCTGCCGGCGGGTTTCCACGCGCAGGCGCACATTGACGAACTGGTTGGGGAAGAGGATTTCGTCGGCATTGGCGAACCGCGCCTTCATCCGGACCGTGCCGGTGGTGGTGTCGATCTGGTTGTCCAGGCTTTCCAGTTCGCCGGTGGCCAGCAACTGGCGCTCACTGCGATCCCAGGCCTCGACCACCAGCGGCTCGCCGCCGCTGGCGCGCGCCTTGAGCACCTGCGGCAGGTCCCCTTCGGGCAAGGTGAAGCTGACGGCGATCGGCAGGGTCTGGGTGATCACCACCAGCGGCGTGGTGTCGCCGCTGCTGATCAGGTTGCCGACGTCCACCTGGCGCAGGCCGAGGCGTCCGGAGATCGGCGCGCGTATCTGGGTGAACTGGAGGTTGAGCTTGGCTTCGTTGACTGCCGCCTGGTTGGCCTGCAAGGTGCCCCGGTATTGATTCACCAGGGCCAGTTGGGTATCCAGGGTCTGCTTGGCGATGGAGTCTTCAGCGTAGAGGCCCTGGTAGCGCTTGAGATCGATCTCGGCGTTCTGCAACTGGGCGCGGTTTTCCTGGAGGGTGCCTTCGGCCTGTTGCAGGGCCACTTCATAGGGCCGCGGGTCGATCACCGCCAGCAGATCGCCGGCCTTGACCATCTGCCCCTCCTCGAAGAGCACCTTGACCAGCTCGCCGTCCACCCGGCTGCGCACGTTGACCGTGTTGTAGGCGGTGACGGTGCCCAGCGCCTTCAACTGGATGGCGAAGTCGCCCTGCTCCACCGGCGCTACGCGCACCGGCACCGGGCCGCCGTCGCCGCGTCCCCAGGGGCCGCGACCTTTCTGTTCCGCAGGCGGGCTGGGCCAGAACCACCAGAGCAGCAGGACGATGACGAGCAGGCCGAGGGCCGGAAACAACCAGCGGCGGGAAAAGCGGGAAGAGGTCTGCGTGTCGGACATGATGAGCGTCACTGTTCGAGGAGCGTGAACGATAAGCAGTCGGACCGTTCAAGCAAAGCGTCTTTACCGCTCTTTTACGCTTCCTCCCTCTCACCAAGTGCATGACCTGCAAAGAAAAACGGCCTGCGAGGCAGGCCGTTCCGGATTGTTGCCGGCTGTTACTCGAGGGCTGCGAGGGCGGCCTCGTAGTTCGGCTCGCTGCCGATCTCGGCGACCAGCTCGCTGTGCAGCACCTTGTCGTTCTCATCCAGCACCACCACGGCGCGGGCGGCGACCCCGGTCAGCGGACCGCTGGCAATGGCGACGCCGTAGTTCTGCAGGAATTCGCGGCCACGCATGGTGGACAGGTTCTGTACGTTTTCCAGCCCCTCGGCACCACAGAAGCGGGCTTGGGCGAACGGCAGGTCGGCGGAGATGCACAGCACCACGGTGTTTTCCAGCGTGCTCGCCTCGGCGTTGAACTTGCGTACCGAGGTGGCGCAGGTCGGGGTGTCGATGCTGGGGAAGATGTTCAGCACCTTGCGCTTGCCGGCCAGGCTGGCCAGGCTCACGTCGGCCAGACCGGCACCGACCAGGGTGAAGGCTGGCGCCTGCTGGCCGGGTTGCGGCAGTTGGCCTTCGACTTGCACCGGATTGCCCTTGAGGGTCACTTGAGCCATGGATCGATTCCTTGTTCGGGTGATGGATTACGTGGAAAACGCACAGTTAAGCACGGGCCGGAAGAAATGTCCTGACCCGCAAGTCAGACTTCCTTCCAGCACACGGCGACACATCAGTTTTTCGCGAAGTAATCCCGGGTCAGCTTCACCACCACCGGGCTGAGCAGCAACAGCGACAGCAGGTTCGGAATCGCCATCAGGCCATTGAGGGTGTCCGCCACCAGCCAGGCGAAATCGAGCTGGGCGATGGCACCGAACGGCACGGCCAGCACCCAGACGATGCGAAACGGCCAGATCGCCTTGGTGCCCACCAGGAACTCCCAGCACTTCTCACCGTAGTAGCTCCAACCGAGGATGGTGGTGAAGGCGAAGATCACCAGGGCCACGGTCAGGATCGAACCGCCGACGCCCGGCATGGCCGCCTCGAAGGCCGCCGCGGAGAGTGCCGCGCCGCTGGCGCCGCCGGTCCAGACGCCGGAGCAGATGATCGCCAGGCCGGTCAGCGAGCAGATGATCAGGGTGTCGATGAAAGTCCCGAGCATGCCGATCAGGCCGGAGCGCACCGGGCTGTTGGTGGTGCCGGCGGCCTGGGCGATACCGGCGGTCCCGAGGCCGGCCTCATTGGAGAAGATGCCGCGGGCGACACCGAAGCGGATCGCCGCCATCACCGCCGCGCCGGCGAAGCCACCGGTGGCGGCGACAGGCGTGAAGGCGTGGGTGAAGATCAGCGAGAAGGCGGCCGGGATGGCGTCGGCATGCACCACCAGCACAACGATGGCGGCCACGATGTAGGCCACGCACATGAACGGCACCAGGGTCGCGGCGACCTTGCCGATACGCTGGATGCCGCCGAGGATGACCAGGCCGACGAAGATCATCGACACCAGGCCGGTGATCCACAGCGGTACGTTGAAGGTGGTTTGCAGGGCGTGCGCCATGCTGTTGACCTGGACCATGTTGCCGATGCCGAAGCCGGCCAGCCCGCCGAAGATGGCGAAGGCGGTGCCCAGCCACAGCCACTTCTTGCCCAGGCCGTTCTTGATCGCGTACATCGGTCCGCCGACGTGCTCGCCGCGGTCATCCTTCTCGCGGTAGTGCACCGCCAGCGTCACCTCGGCGTACTTGGTGGCCATGCCCACCAGCGCGGTACACCACATCCAGAACAGCGCCCCCGGGCCGCCGAGGAAGATCGCGGTGGCCACGCCGGCGATGTTGCCGGTCCCCACGGTTGCCGCCAGGCACGTCATCAGCGCCTGGAACGGGCTGATCTCGCCGGACTCGTCGTCACCCTTGGTCCGGCCCTGCCACATGAGGCGGAAGCCGGCCGGGATCTTGGCCAGGGGCATGAACTTGAGCATGAGCATCAGGATCAGGCCGGTGCCGAGGATCAGCACCAGCATGGGTGGGCCCCAGACGATGCCGTTGATGGCGTTGACCAGATTGTTGAGGGATTCCATTTAAGGCTCCTTTTTCTTGTTGTCACGGCCAGGGGTGGTTCCCCTCGCCTTGTTCGGATCGGCGCACCGGTGGGTCCGCCGTCGCGTGCTGAGCTGCCTGGATGAGGCAGAGTTCCGGTTCGGGCATCGAAGCGGGTAATCGCTCCGCTGCTCCTCGCTCCCCTGCTGCCGGCGAGGCAATCGCCGGGTCCCCCAAGCGCGGGCCGCGCTTGCGGGGCGCACAGTATAGGAAGCGGAAGTTGGGGATTTTAACTCTTTAGACAGGAATGCTTGGGTGAATTTTCTGCGGCTCGCTCATTCGCCGCGGATTCGACTCGGCATACTGTCATTGCCACCGTCCCAATTCTGGTTACCGAACAACTCCGCCAGCCAATCGACGAAGACCCTGACCCGCCGTGACAACTGGCGATGCGGCGGATACAGCGCGGTCAGCGGCAACGGCGGCGGGCGCCAGCGCGCCAGGACCTCGCACAGGTCGCCGCGGGCGATCTGCGCCGCGACGTGGTAGTACGGTGCCTGGATCAACCCGAGCCCGGCCTCGCAGGCAGCCACGTAGCCGTCGGCACCGTTCACCGCCAGTTGTCCGGGCAAGGCGCGGGTTATCAAGGTAGCGCCGTCCATGAACTCCAGCGCGAACGGCCGACCGGTGACCGCGGACAGGTAGTTGACCGCGCAATGCCCTTGCAGATCGTCCGGGTCCTGCGGCGTGCCATGCTCGTCCAGATAGGCCCGGCTGGCACAGGTGACCTGGGTGAGCCGGGCCAGCGGCCGGGCCACCAGGCTGTCGTCGAGCACGTCGCCGCCACGCAGCACGCAATCCACGCCCTCGCGAATCAGGTCCACCGGGCGGTCGTTGGTGCTCAGCTCCAGCTCGAGGCGCGGGTAGCGCTGGCAGAACGATGGCAACGCGGGCACGATCACCAGCCGGCCGAGGGAGCCGGGCATATCGACACGCAGCTTGCCCTGCGGATTGCGACGTGCCTCGGAGAACAGCGACTCGGTTTCCTCCAGGTCCGCCAGCAGCCGCACGCAGCGTTCGTAGTAGGCGGCACCGTCCAGGGTCGGGCTGACCTGGCGCGTGGTGCGTTGCAGGAGCTGCACGCCCAGGTGCGCTTCCAATTGTTTGATCAGGGTTGTCACGGAAGCCCGCGGCATGTGCAGGCTGTCGGCTGCCTTGCCGAATCCGCCCAGCTCCACGATGCGAGTGAACACCCGCATGGCAATGAATCGGTCCATGGCAATTATTCGCCAGTTACGAATGGTGAATGCGTTTTTATCCGGTTTATCTTGCCGGGATCAACAACAAGAATGGGGTCCGAAATCTTTTCGCCATCCATTGAAGGAGTGTCCCTATGAAAACCCGACGACTTGGCCGCAACGGCCCGGAAGTGTCCGCCATCGGCCTGGGCTGCATGGGCATGAGCGATTTCTATGTCGCCGGCCGCGACGACCAGGAATCCGTCGCCACCCTGCACCGCGCCCTGGAGCTGGGGCTGAATTTCTTCGATACCGCCGACATGTACGGCCCGTTCACCAACGAGGAACTGGTCGGCCGTGCCATCCGGGGCAAGCGCGATCAGGTGTTCCTGGCCAGCAAGTTCGGCATTCTGCGCGATCCGAACGATCCGTCGGTGCGTGGCGTCAGTGGGCGTCCCGAGTACGTGCGCCAAGCCATCGAAGGCAGCCTGAAACGCCTCGGCGTTGACCATCTGGACCTCTACTACCAGCACCGTATCGATCCGCAGGTGCCCATCGAGGAAACCGTCGGCGCCATGGCCGAGCTGGTTCGGGCCGGTAAGGTCCGCTACCTGGGGCTGAGCGAAGCGTCCGCAAACACCCTGGAGCGGGCGTGCGCGGTGCATCCGATCAGCGCCTTGCAGAGCGAATATTCGCTGTGGACCCGCGACCCGGAAACCAACGGCACCCTGGAAGCCTGCCGGCGCCTGGGCATTGCCTTCATTCCCTACAGTCCCTTGGGCCGGGGCTTCCTCACGGGGGCGATCACCTCGCCGGCCGACTTCGCCGAGGACGACTATCGCCGCTCCAGCCCGCGCTTCCAGGGCGAGAACTTCGCCCGCAACCTGCGGCTGGTGGAACAGGTGAAGACGATGGCGGAGGAAAAAGGCGTCAAGCCGTCACAGCTTGCCCTGGCCTGGGTGCTGGCCCAGGGCGACGACGTGATCCCGATCCCCGGCACCAAGCGCCGTCAGTACCTGGAAGAAAACATCGGCGCCCTCGACGTGCAGCTCACGGCCGACGAACTGGCACGGATCGACGCCATCTTCCCGGTCGACGCAGCCGCCGGCACGCGCTACCCGGAGGCGGTCATGCACATGGTGAATGTCTGATCTTTGAAGGCCGCTGGTCTGTAGGAGCCAGCTCCGCTGGCGAAGCCTCTACGCGGGTCTTTTCGCGAGCAGAGCCCGCTCCTACACCGAAGACAAAGACATGCCCTTGTAGGGGCGAATTCATTCGCCCACGCCACCGCCGGGCGAATGACTAGAAGTCCCGCTTGTAGAAGATATCCAGCGAGCTGGCCAGGCCGCTGGCGGCTTCGAGGAAGACGCGTTTGGTCAATTGGTAGCGCAGCGCGATGGTGCTGGCGGGCTCGAACACGCCGACGCCGTAACGCAGGCTCAGGCGTTCGGTCAGGCTGCCGCTGGCGACCACGCTGGTGGCGTCGCCGCTGCCTTCGGCCTCGAGCTGGAAATTCTCGATGCCGAGGTTCTTTGCCAGCCCACCGGTGATCGAGGAGCTGCCGGCCAGGCCGAGCCCGAGGGCGGCCTGGGCCAGCATGTTGTTGTCGCCCTGGTCGCCGCCCAGCGGACGGCCGAGGACCAGGTAGGACAGCGCCTGCTCCTGGCTCATCGCCGGTTCGGAAAACACTTCGGTGCGCGGCGCAGCGGCGTTGCCGGTCAGGCGCAAGCCGGCCACCACGTCTTCGACCCGACGGATCGCCTCCACGTCCAGGTAAGGCTGGTCGATAGGCCCGGCGAACAACAGGCGCGCCCGGCGAATGGTGAGGCGCTGGCCATAGGCGCGGTAGCGGCCGTTGTTCAGGTTCAGCTCGCCGCGGGCATCCAGGTTGTCGCCGATGTGCATGTAGCCGGCGAGATCGGCGTTCAGACCGAAACCGGAGAAGGTCAGCTTGTCCTGCCCCACTTCCACGTCGATATCCATGGCCACCGACATCGCCTGCCCCGCCTCCGGCTTCTCCGCGCCGACGATCACCGCATCCGGCGAGACTTTCACCGTGGACGGCGGCAGCTCGCGCACGGTGATCGCCCCGCGCGGCACCAGGACCTTGCCGGTCAGGGCCAACCGATCGCCGGCCATGCCGATATGCATGTCCGGCTCCACTTCCAGCTCGGCGTAAGGATCGACGACCACCGCCAGGCGGTTGCCACGCACGCGCAGGTCCAGCGCCAGGCCGTCGTTCCAGGCCATTTCACCGCTGAGGGAGCCCTGGCCATGCTCCCCGCTCTTCCAGTCGCCGCTGAGTTGCAGGCTTTCGCCGGCGATCAGCGCTTGCAGACGCAAGTCATCGAAACGGGTCGGCAAGTCGCCTCCGCCGATCTGCCCGCCATCGAGCACGATACGGCCGTCGATCTGCGGCTGCTGCAGGCTGCCGCTCAGCGTGCCGTTGCCGTTCAGGTGGCCCTCCAATTGCTCGACCATCGGCACGAAGGGACGCGCCACGGACAGGTCCAGCCCGCGTAGTTGGAAGCTCCCGGACAAGGGTTTGGTGGCAGGACGCGGATCGATCCGTGCCTCCAGGGTCAGATCGCCCAGGCGCTGGCCGATGAAGTCCAGCCGCGTATCGACCCGCTGCGGACGCAACTGGCTGTCCAGGCGGAGCTGGCCGTAGGGGAACTCCAGCCATTCGCCCGCCTCACGCAGGCGGAAGGTGCCGCCGCTGGCGTCGACCTGGATGCGCCCGTTGGGCCCCGAGGCCGGCAGGTCCAATTCGAGATCGGCGTTCAGCTCGCCTTGCCAGGCGAAGTCCTGCGGCCACCATTGGGCCAGACTGTCCAGCGGAAAGCCGCGCAGCCGATAGCGGATGCGCGGGTCCGGCATCAGGCGCTGGTCTTCGCCGCACAGGCTGGCCGCGCCGGATTGCCAGCAATGGGCGCCGAGATCGATGCGCCCACTCGCCAGCCGCTCCAATCGCGCCGGCCGCCGCAGGTTCCAGCGCTGCCCACCGGTTTCCACCAGACCGTCGCGAATCTGCCCGCGCCAACTCCAGCCTTGGGCCTGGGTTTGCCAGTCGCCGGCCAGGGCCAGATGGGTGCGCAGCTTCGGCCCGTCCAGGCTGAGTTCAAGCTGCTGGGGTTGACGGTCGCCCTGCCCGCTGAGCAGCAACTGGCCCAGCTCGTTGTCGCCCAGGCGGATGCCTTGCAGGTCCGCCGCCAGGACGCCGTGCTGAGAGGCATCGAGACGGGCATCGACAGACAATGCCTTCAGACGCTTGTCTTCGAACGCCACCGTTTGCCCTTGCAGATGCAGTTGCCCTTGCGGTTTGTCGAGCGTCCCGGCGGCGTCGAGACGGCCGTTCAGGGCACCGCTCAGGCCCGGCCAGATCGACCCGAGGCGCGGCATGTCCAGCTTCAGGTAGCCTTGCAGACGCTGTTCCAGTTGCCCCGCGCCCTGGATTCGGTTCGGTCCCAGGCGCACATCCAGCGCACCCAGGGTCCAGCGCTCGCCCTCACCGGTGGCGGTCAGTTGAAGCTGCGTTGGCTGGCCGCGCAGAGTGCCGTCCAGGCGCAGTTCGGCGTCCAGCCCGAGACGCCCGTCGCGCCACTGGCCCTGGCTGCGCAAGGGGCCCGCCAGCCGTCCGGGCAGCTCCGCGAGCCAGTAGGCGGGATCGAGATCGTCGAGCGTCAGTTCGGTCTTCCAGCGAATGCCATCGGCAAAGCCCAGGCTCAGTTGCCCTTCCGCCCTGCCCTGGCCGGCGACCAGCCGTAACGAAGGCAAGTGCACTTGCTGGAGATCGCCGCTCACCGGGCTGGCCAGTGTGAACGAGCCTGCCGGCCCCTCCATTGACGCGTCGAAATTGCCCAGGTAGCTGCCCTCGCGATAGCTCACCTCGGCCTTGAGGGTCTTCAGCGCCACCGGAGGCTCGTCAACGACCGGATAGAGCCGACGCCAGGGGAAGTCGCGCCAGTCCACCTGGGCCTCCGCCTGCAAGGCTTCCCGCCAGTCCACCGAACCGCTCAGGGACAAGCGTTGGGTTTTCGTCGCCAGCAGCTCCAGTGCGGCGATCTGCGCGCCATTGCCATCGACCCGGCTTTGCAGGGCGAGGTCGATCGGCGACTGCTCCGCCGGCAAGCTGGCGGTACCGAGGATCTCGTAGCCCTCGTCCAGACTGCCATCGGCGGTCAGTTCCACGGCATTGAGCACCAGGGTGTCCGGCAGGTCGGCGGTCGGCTTGAAACCGTCGGCAGTGAGCCGAGCCCGCAGCGGCAGGTTCTCCGCCAGGGGTTGCAGGTCGCCTTCCAGGTGCGCGACCAGATAGCCGCTGCTGTCGGCGATCAGTTTCAATCGTCCTGCCAGATCACCGTCGGCCCGTAGCGCCAGCACCCAGGGTTGTTCGCCGACCTCCGGCAGGGCCACGTTGCCCTCGGCAACCAGCGGCCAGTTGCCACTAGGCATCAGGCTCCCCCTCAGCTCCACCGCCAGGTCGCCGCGCCGTGCGCTGAGGCGTTCGATTCGCAGGCCCTCGCCGGCCCATTGCGCCTGTAATTGCAGGCCGCTCGCCTGCTCGCTGCCATTCAACGACAGGCTGCCGACGCGCACCTCGCCGAGCCGCAGCGCCAAGGGTAGGTTCAGGTCGGGAAGCTGGAGAGGTGCCGGCGCCGTTTCCTCCTCCGGCGAAGGTGGGAACGTCAGGATCACCCGTTCGGCGATGACGCGATCCAGACACAGGGTCAGGCTCAGCAGGCAACCGGGGGACCAGGCGAGTTGCGGCGCCTCCAGCTCGACACCGCGCTCGCCCTGCTGCCAGAGCAGGCGTTCGGCCTGCCAGCTCCCGCCCAGGCGCCCTGTGAAGGCATCCACCTGCACGCCCGGTATCCGCCCGAGCAGCCAGCGGCTCCCCGTCTCGCTGCCGAGCAGCACGACGAGCGCCAGCACCGGCACTGCAACCAGCGCCAGGACGCTGCCGAGAACGATCCGTGTCCGCCGTCTCATAACTCCGGCCCCATGGAGAAGTGCAGGCGGATGCCGCCTTCGCCATCCAGCGGATGGGCGAGGTCCAGGCGCAATGGGCCCACCGGGGAGACCCAGCGCACACCGAAGCCGACCCCGGTCTTCAAGGTGGGGAAGTCCAGCGAGTTGAAGGCGTTGCCCTGGTCGATGAAGGTCGCGATGCGCCAGCGTTCGGCGATGCTGTACTGGTATTCGGCGCTACCGGAGACGCTGTAGCGGCCGCCGATGCGGTCGCCGTCGGAGTTGGTCGGCGACAGGCTTTGGTAGTCGTAGCCGCGCACGCTCTGGTCGCCGCCGGCGAAGAAGCGCAACGACGGCGGAATGCCCTTGTAGCCGTCGGTGAGATTGCCCCCCACCTGGACCCGGCCGAGGAAGCGATGCTTGCCCGCCAGGGTGATCAGCCCCTTGGCCATGGCCGCGGTGTGTACCAGGTTGGCGTCGGAGAGCACGCCATCCTTGGCGGCGGACAGCTCCCATTGCAGCCGGTAGCCCCGGCTGGGATCGAGGCGGCTGTCGCTGCGCAGGTAGGAGTAGGCGATCCCCGGCATCAGCAAGGTGCTGAGCCCGGAATCGTCGCCCAGGCGGTATTCCTCGTGGCGCCATTTCAGCGACAACACCCGTTGCCAGCCGCTGGGCAACTGGCTGTGCCATTCGGGGCCGACCGTGAGCAGGCGGCTGAGGGAGTCGGTATCGGCCAGTTCTTCGTACTGGTAGCCGCCGACGAAACGCAGCTTGTCGGTGAGCGGCGGGTCCAGCGGGATGTCGTACCAGACCCCGACGTTCTGCCGAGGGGCCGAGAGCTCCAGCTCGGTGCCGTAGCTATGCCCTTGGGGGTTGGCCCAGTGGCGCGTCCAGTTGGCCCGCACGCGTGGGCCGACGTCCGTGGAAAAACCGAGCCCAAGCCCAAAGGAACGCGGTTTGCGCATGGTCAGGTGGACATCCACCGGGATTTCCTCGGCCGTGGCCTGGGTCGGGATGGCGTTCACCCGTACCCCCTCGAAATAGCCGCTGGATTGCAGCGCCTGGTGCAGGTCGGCGATCAGTTCGGAGTCATAGGGCGCGCCCGCCTGGAACGGCACCATCCGCCGAAGGAGGTCTTCATCGAGGACGGAATCGCCGCTGAAGGTCACGGCGCCGAGGCGGTAACGCGGCCCGCTGTCGTAGATCAGTTCGATATCGGCGACCCCGGCGGCGGGGTCGACGGCCAGCCGGCTGCGGACGAAGCGCCCGCTGAAGAAGCCATAGCGCGAGGCCTGGTTCTCGATCAGTTTCTTGGCGTCCTCGTAATGGCCGTGGTTGAGCGGCGCGCCCGGCTTCAGCACCTTGCTGTCGGGAAGGCGGAACCCGCGCAGTTGGGTCGCCTCGCCTTCGATCCGCACCGTCACGTTGCGCAGCCGCACCGGCTCGCCGGGCAGGAGGGTCAGGGTCAGGCGCGGCGGCGGGCCGCCACTCACTTCGCTGGATATCTGCGCGTGGTAATAGCCCAGCGCCTCCGCAGCCTGGCGCGCCTGCCCCTCGGCGACCCGCGCCAGGCGTCGCAGGTCGTCTTCGTCGCGCTCGCCGAGGTTGCCGATATGGGCTTGCACATTGGTCTTGAGGGCGGCATTGGCGGGATCGACCCGCACCCTGAGCTGGCTCTGGGCCAACACGGATGCGCTGATCGACAGGGTCGAAAGCAACAGGCAGAGGCAGGTACGAAACATCATGGCCGGGGATGCTAACACGCAGCGGAGCGCGTTCCAGAGCGACTCCGCACGATTCGCGCAACGCGCGAAACCTCCTCCTCCCTGACAACCCACTCCGCTCCGTACCTGTTGTCTATCCCTGCGCCGTCAACGCCGGCTGCGGGTTCGGATGAAAGAACACGTGCTCGCGGATCGGTCCCACCGCCACTTCGCCGATTTCCTCGTAGCCCTGTCGCTTGTAGAAGTCCAGGTAACGGCTGTTGCCGGTATCCAGGACGATGCCCTGGGAGCCGGCATCCTCTGCGCACCAGTTGTGCAGCGCCTCCAACAGTTGTTCGCCCAGGTGCTTGCCCTGGAATTCGGGGTGGACGCCCAGCAGCGGCAGCACGTGGTACGGGCCCGGCGGCAGGCAGCTCAGGACCGCATCATGGTAGTCCAGATAGCGCCGGGTGCAGCGAAAGCCGGTGGTGAGCAGCATGCGCAGGCGCCAGGCCCAGCTCTCGGTGATATCCAGGCGCCGCTGCGGCGGTGCGATCAGCGCCACACCCACCAAGCGGTCGTCGATCAACAAGCCGATGGCCGGCTGCTCTTCGTTGAAGTGCTGTTGGACCAGTTCGCGCACCGTGGCGCGCACGCGCTGATCGTAGCCCGGTCGTTCGGCCTCGAAGAGATAGGCGAAGGTGGGTTCGTGACGATAAGCGTGGTACAGCAGCGAGCGTGCTTCGCGGGCATAGCCGCCATCGAGCAGTCGGACTTCGGCGTGGGTGTCTGGCATGCGGGGTGCCTCGTTGTTATCTGATTTTGTCGGACCCTCTGGCAACTTAGCACCGCCCCGGAGCCCCTGCCAGGCGACTGGCTGGACGCCGGCCGGATCGGCTAGCATCGCGTTTTTTCCAGGGACTGCCGCCATGAAGATCGTTTCTTTCAATATCAACGGCCTGCGCGCCCGCCCCCATCAACTGGCGGCGCTGATCGAGAAGCACCAGCCGGACGTGATCGGTCTGCAGGAGACCAAGGTATCCGACGACCAGTTCCCGGAAGCGGAAATCCGCCAGCTCGGCTACCACGTGCATTATCACGGGCAGAAGGGCCATTACGGCGTCGCCCTGCTTTCGCGGCAGGCGCCGCTGGCCTTGCACAAAGGTTTCCCCAGCGACGGCGAGGACTCGCAGAAGCGTTTCATCTGGGGCACCTTCGCCGATGCCAATGACCAACCGATCACCGTGATGAACGGTTATTTCCCGCAAGGGGAAAGCCGTGAGCATCCGGTCAAGTTCCCGGCCAAGACGCGCTTCTACGCCGACCTGCAGGAGCTGCTGGCCACCCGCTTCAGCCCGGACCAGCCACTGGCGATCATGGGCGACTTCAACATCTCGCCGGAAGATTGCGACATCGGCATCGGCGCGGAGAACGCCAAGCGCTGGCTGCGCACCGGCAAATGCAGCTTCCTCCCGGAGGAACGCGAATGGATGGGCCGGTTGAAGGCCTGGGGCCTGCTGGACAGCTTCCGCCACCTGTATCCCGAGGTGAACGACCGCTTCAGTTGGTTCGATTACCGCAGCCGGGGCTTCGAGGACGAACCCAAGCGCGGCCTGCGCATCGACCTGATCCTCACCTCCCTCGCCCTGCAGCCTCGGCTGAAGGCCGCCGGCGTCGACTACGACCTGCGCGGCATGGAGAAGCCGTCGGATCACGCACCCATCTGGCTCGAGCTGCACTGAAGCCATGTCTCAGCGAGAGGACCGACCAGTCCTCTCGCCAAACATGAGCCACTTCGCCTTTCTGTCATATTTCGGACATCCATCCGACTTAATCTCGCGGCACTTTCCCTCCGTTAGAAGGTGCTCATCGCATGTCGCGCGATCTCGCAGTTCGTGAACGCGATACCTGGAGCCGTACCGGCGCCCTGCTGTTGCTCGGATTCGTCTGCTACGCCCTGCCCTGGTCGGTCTTCGCCGCCCTGCCCCTGCCGAAGGACGACCAGCCGGTCCTGCGCATCCAGGGCTCCAATACCATTGGCGCCAAGCTGGGCCCGGCGCTGGTGAAAGGACTGATGGAAGAACAGGGGCTGCAACAGATCCGCATCGAAGCCGGCTCCGCGGAGAACGAGCAACGTGTCGTGGCCCGTAGCGCCGACGGCCGCAGCGTCCAGGTGGCGGTCGCCGCACACGGCTCCGGCACCGGCTTCACCGCCTTGCAGGACGGCAGCGCCGACCTGGCCGCCTCGTCGCGACCGATCAAGGACAGCGAAGCGGCGGCCCTGGCAGGGCTGGGCGACATGCGCAGCCGCGACAACGAGCAGGTGATCGCCCTGGACGGGCTGGCCATCATCCTTCACCCGGGCAATCCGCTGAACGCCGTCAGCATCGAGCAACTGGCGCGCATCTTTTCCGGGGAAACCAAGACCTGGGAGGAGCTGGGCAGCCGCGGCGGCCCCATCCATCTCTACGCCCGCGACGACAAGTCCGGCACATACGACACCTTCAAGGAACTGGTGCTCGGCAGCCAGGGCAAGAGCCTGGCCGCTGGCCCCCAGCGCTTCGAATCCAGCGAGCAGCTCTCCGATGCGGTCAGCCAGGACCCGGCGGCCATCGGCTTCATCGGCCTGCCTTACATCCGCCACGCCAAGGCGCTGGCCATCTCTTCCGGCGACTCGCTGCCGATGCAGCCGGATGCCGCGCTGATCGCTACCGAGGATTATCCGCTGTCGCGCCGGCTGTTCTTCTATCGGCAACCGCAGGCGAACAATCCCTGGGTCGAGGCCCTGGTGCATTTCGCCCAGGGGCCGCGAGGCCAGGCGATCGTCGGGCAGAACGGCTTCATCGCCCAGACCGTCACGGCCATGCGCGTGGAGCCGAACGAGGCGATGCCGGCCGCCTATCGGCAGTTGGCCGGCGAGGCGCAACGGCTGTCGGTGAACTTCCGCTTTCAGGAAGACAGCGCCAGCCTGGACAACAAGGCGCTGCGTGACGTCGAGCGGGTACTCGACTACCTCAAGGCGCAGAACAAGCTGCAGCATGCGGTGGTCCTGGTCGGTTTCGGCGATCCCAAGGGCAGCCCGTCGCGCACGGCGCTGCTGTCCAAGCTGCGGGCCATGGCGGTGCGCCGCGAACTGGCCAAGGGCGGCGTGATCTTCCGCGACATCGTCGGCCTCGGCGACGAGCTGTCGGTGGCCGGCAACGACGACGAAGGGCGGTTGAAGAACCGTCGGGTGGAAGTCTGGGTCTACTGAATCGGTAGCGCCGGCGGGTTCCGAACGTTTCTCATTTGGCGTAACCTTGAGCTTTACTTCGTCTGGGACCTCCCGCACTCAAGGGAACATACGCATGGACGTGTTGATCGAGCCGGTTGAACACAGCGGACGCCCGCAATGGCAGGTGCGCCTGGGTGTCCGTGGCATCACCTTCGACGAAGAACTTGCCGCCCGCCAATTCGCCGCCCAGTTGCGCCAGCGCAAGCTCTGGCTGCAAGAGCGGGCCCGCACCGAAGAACCCTCCGAATTGCAGCCTCACTGACAACGCTTCGCCAGCAGAGCTGGCTCCTACGCAGAGCAGTTCGGTGCAATACGCCACCTGTAGCGAAATTCGCGAATGAGTTCGCTCCCACAGACGTGTTCGTAGGGGCGAATTCATTCGCCCGGCGAGGCTTGGTCAGGTGAATGAATTCGCCTCTACATAAGCCAACCCGGCCCTCCGTTGGCGGGAACGCTGCTCGCGAATAACCCCGCCAGTGCAAATTCGTATCAGCTGCCAGGCCATCGCGTATTGTCGTTTTCCCTTGCCCGTCGCTAGGCTCGCAGCCAACGACCCCTCGCATCCGGAGCCTTCCTATGTATCTGGTCTGCGGCGAAGCCTTGTTCGATGTTTTTGCCGAATCCTCTTCCGGTGCGGCCGGCAACCGGCTTGCCCTCGATGCCGTGGCCGGCGGCTCGCCGTTCAACGTCGCCCTCGGCCTGTGCCGGCTCGGCGCGGCGGCCGGGTTGTTCACCGGTCTGTCGCGCGACTATCTCGGCCAACGTTTGCGCCGCGTGCTCGGCGACGAAGGCGTGGCCACGGCATTCCTGGTCGAGCTGGACGCGCCCACCACACTGGCGATGGTCGCCCTGGACGACGAAGGCACACCGCATTACAGCTTCCGCGGCGAAGGTTGCGCCGACCGGTTGCTCGGCCCGGAACACCTGCCGACGCTGGACAACGGCATTCGCGGTATCCATCTCGGCTCCTACTCCCTGGTGGTGCAGCCCACTGCCGATACCCTGCTCGCCCTGGTCCGCCGCGAAAGCGGTCGGCGGCTCATCAGCCTCGACCCCAACGTGCGGCTGAACGTCGAGCCGGATATCCAGCGCTGGCTCACGCGCCTCGACGAGCTGGTGGATCATGCCGACCTGATCAAAGTCAGCGAGGAAGACCTGGCTCTGCTGTACCCGGATCAGGATGCCGAGCGAATCGCCGCCGGCTGGCTGGAACGCGGCTGCCGGCTGGTGTTCCTGACCCGCGGCGGCAACGGTGCCTGCGTGTTCAGCCAGCGGCACGGCCGCCTGTGCGTACCGGCACCCCCTGTGGAGGTGCACGATAGCGTGGGGGCCGGCGATAGCTTCCAGGCCGCCCTGCTCGCCTGGCTGGCCGAGCGCGGATTCGATACCCGGGAAGCGCTGGACGACCTGTCGCGCGACGATCTTGAGGCCTTGCTCGCCTTCGCCGTGAAAGCCGCAGCCATCACCTGCACCCGCACCGGCCCGGATCTGCCGTATCGGCGGGAGCTGGACATTCGGGATTGAGGTTTGCGTCACCGGACAAAACAACTATAAGAATCGGCATCCAGCCGATACGAATCCGCACATGAAAGCCAGCAGAATCACAGACCCGTCCTACGAGCTGATGGACGACCACAACGGGAAGTCGCTGATCTACCGCGAGCATGGCTTCCCCTGTCCGCTGGTGCGCTGGCACAACCACAAGGAATACGAACTGCACCTGATCGTCGCCAGCTCCGGCAAGGTGTTCATCGGCGACTACATCGGCAACTTCGGCCCGGACACGCTGTTCCTCACCGGCCCACACCTGCCGCACAACTGGATCAGCCAGGTCGACGAGGGCGAGGTGGTGCCCAAGCGCGACATGCTGGTGAATTTCACCGACGAGCTGTTCGATGCCGCCACCACGGTGTTCTCCGAACTCAAGGGTCTGGCGCCGCTGTTCGAGCGGGCGCGCTATGGCATCCAGTTCCATGACCCGCAGACGATCCGCCAGGCCAAGGTGCTGATGCAGTTGATCGCCGACAGCGACGGCATCCCCCGCCTCGGCCATTTCCTCACCCTGCTGGGGTTGCTGGCGGCCACCGACGACTACCAGTTGCTCTCCGGCTCCACGTCGGCGCAGCTCGGCGACGACAATCACGTCGACCGCACCAACCTGGCGGTGAACTACATCTTCACGCATTACATGCGCGAGCTGCCGCTGGAGGAAGTGGCCGAGCACCTGGCCATGAAGCCCACCTATTTCTCGCGCTTCTTCAAGCAGGCCACCGGGCGCGGCTTCGTCGAATTCGTCAACAGCCTGCGCATCAGCAAGTCCTGCGAGCTGCTGGCGGACAGCGACAAGCCGGTCACCGACGTCTGTTTCGAGTCCGGCTTCAACAACCTGTCCAACTTCAACCGGCGCTTCCAGCAGCTCAAGGGCATGACGCCTTCCCGTTACCGACGGCTGGTGGTGCAGCGGCTCACCGAACAGAACCTCGCCTGACCTCCCGCCCCAGGCAGACCGGTACTATTCGCGGCCTCCACTCGATTGCCGCTATCGCTCTGGCATGGGCGATTCCCCGCTGCTGAATCGTTTTGCCCGCACTCCAACCTCAGGCCCATGAGTGCAAAAAAGTATCGATCGAGGTGCGGCCAAGGCTTTGTCCGGGCTCCGCCAGGGGCGTGTAATGCCTCCCGACACTCTTCCCCGTTTTCTGGTTCGCCAAGGCGGGAAGGACAAAAACAATAACGAGTTTCTGCTGCCGCGTGCGGCGGAACAGGAGTGCGAAATGAATCCCGCGAAAGCTCTGCTCGCCGCCGCCAGCCTCACCCTCGGCAATCTCGCCCTGGCGGCCCAGACCGTCACCATCGCCACCGTCAACAACAGCGACATGATCCGCATGCAGCGGCTGTCGAAGACCTTCGAGCAGCAGCACCCGGACATCGCCCTCAACTGGGTGGTGCTGGAAGAGAACGTGCTGCGCCAGCGACTGACCACCGACATCGCCACCCAGGGCGGGCAGTTCGACGTACTCACCATCGGCATGTACGAAGCGTCCCTGTGGGGCAGCAAGGGCTGGTTGGAGCCGATGAAGAACCTGCCCGCCGATTACGATCTCGACGATGTGTTCCCCTCCGTTCGCGAGGGACTGTCGGCCAACGGCACGCTTTACGCCCTGCCGTTCTATGCCGAAAGCTCGCTCACCTACTACCGTACCGATCTGTTCGAGCAGGCCGGCCTGAAGATGCCCGAGCAGCCGACCTGGAAGCAGGTGGCCGGGTTCGCCGCCAAGCTGCACAAGCCTGCCGAGGAGCAGTACGGCATCTGCCTGCGCGGCAAGGCCGGCTGGGGCGAGAACATGGCGCTGATCACCACCCTGGCGAACGCCTACGGCGCACGCTGGTTCGACGAGAAATGGCAGCCGGAATTCACCGGCCCCGAATGGTCCCAGGCGCTGAACTTTTATGTCGACACGATGAAGCAGTACGGCCCGCCCGGCGCCTCCAGCAACGGTTTCAACGAAAACCTCGCGCTGTTCAACAGCGGCAAGTGCGCCATGTGGGTCGATGCCAGCGTGGCCGGCTCCTTCGTCACCGATGCCTCGCAGAGCAAAGTGGCCGACAAGGTCGGCTTTGCCTTCGCCCCACAGCAGGTCACCGACAAGGGTGCGGCCTGGATGTATTCCTGGGCGCTGGCGATCCCCACCAGTTCCAAGGCCCAGGACGCGGCGAAGACCTTCATCACCTGGGCCACTTCGAAGGATTACGCCGCCCTGGTGGCGAAGACCGACGGCGTCGCCAACGTGCCACCGGGCACCCGCGCCTCCACCTACAGCGCCGCCTATATGCAGGCCGCGCCGTTCGCGAAGCTGACCCTGGAAGCCTTGAAGAAGGCGGACCCGGCCAACCCGACCCTGAAGCCGGTGCCCTACGTCGGCATCCAGTTGGTCACTATTCCCGAGTTCCAGGCCATCGGCACCCAGGTCGGCAAGCTGTTCTCCGCCGCCCTCACCGGGCAGATGCCGGTGGAGCAGGTGCTAGCCGCCGCGCAGCAATCCACGGCCCGCGAGATGAAACGCGCCGGTTATCCGAAGTAGGCCCGGTGGCGGGTCCGCCCGCCGCCGCATCCTCGGAGCGAACGCCATGAACACCTCTGTGATGAAATCCGCCACCACCCTGCCCGCGCTGCCGGCAGCCGCACCCCGGCGCCAGCGCTCGCCCGGCTGGCTGCTGGTCAGCCCGTCGGTCGCCGTCCTGCTGCTGTGGATGACCGTGCCGCTGGGCATGACCCTGTACTTCTCGCTGATCCGCTACAACCTGCTCTATCCGGGCGAGAACGCCTTCGTCGGCCTGGAGAACTTCGAGTTCTTCATCACCGACGCCGGCTTCATGCCCGGCGCCATCAACACGCTGATCCTGGTCGGCAGCGTACTGGCGATCAGCGTGGTGTTCGGCGTGCTCATCTCGGCGCTGCTGGAAGCCGCCGACTTCGCCGGGCGCGGGATCGTCCGGGTACTGCTGATCTCGCCGTTCTTCATCATGCCGACGGTCTCGGCGCTGGTCTGGAAGAACCTGATCTTCCATCCAGTCTCGGGCATCCTCGCGGCGCTCTGGAAACTCTTCGGCGCGCAGCCGGTGGACTGGTTGGCCCAGCATCCGCTGCTGTCCATCGTGATCATCGTGTCCTGGCAGTGGCTGCCGTTCGCCATCCTGATCCTGATGACCGCCATGCAGTCGCTCGACCAGGAGCAGAAGGAAGCCGCCCGCCTCGACGGCGCCGGCCCGCTGGCGATCTTCTGGCACCTGACCCTGCCGCACCTGGCGCGGCCGATCGCCGTGGTGGTGATGATCGAGACGATCTTCCTGCTCTCGGTGTTCGCCGAAATCTACACCACCACCAGCGGCGGCCCCGGCTATGCGTCCACCAACCTGGCCTACCTGATCTACAACCAGGCGCTGCTGCAGTTCGACGTCGGCATGGCCTCGGCGGGCGGGCTGATCGCCGTGCTCATCGCCAACGTCGCCGCGATCATGCTGGTGCGCATGCTCGGCAAGAACCTCACCGACAAGTCCTGAGGAGCGACCGATGCTGACCCTCAAGCAATCCCGCCGTCTCACTACCTGGCTGGTCGGGCTGGCGGCCTGGAGTGTGGCGCTGCTGCTGTTCTTCCCGATCTTCTGGATGCTGCTGACCAGCTTCAAGACCGAGATCGACGCCTTCGCCACACCGCCACAGTTCTTCTTCGTGCCGACGCTGGACAACTACCTGCACATCCAGGAACGCAGCGGCTACTTCAAGTACGCCTGGAACTCGGTAACCATCGCCTTCGGCGCCACCGGCCTGGGGCTGTTGTTCGCCATCCCGGCGGCCTACTCCATGGCCTTCTTCGAAACCCGCCGGACCCGCGGCACGCTGCTGTGGATGCTGTCCACCAAGATGCTCCCGGCGGTCGGCGTGCTGGTGCCCATCTACCTGCTGGCCAAATCCCTCGGTCTGCTGGATACGCGGCTGGTGCTGGTGCTGATCTACACCCTGATCAACATGCCGATCATGGTCTGGATGGTGTACACCTACTTCAAGGATATCCCCCGGGAAATCCTCGAAGCCTCGCGCATGGACGGCGCCGGTACCCTGCAGGAGATCGTCCGGGTGCTGCTGCCGATCAGCAAGGGCGGCATCGCCTCCACCGTGCTGCTGTCGTTGATCCTGTGCTGGAACGAGGCGTTCTGGTCACTCAACCTGACCTCGGCGAAAGCCGCGCCGCTGACCGCGCTGATCGCCTCCTACTCGAGCCCGGAAGGGCTGTTCTGGGCCAAGCTCTCCGCGGTTTCCACCCTTGCCTGCGCGCCCATTCTGATCTTCGGCTGGATCAGCCAGAAGCAACTGGTGCGCGGCCTCTCCTTCGGCGCCGTCAAATAAAAGGTAATTCCCATGGCAGACCTGAAGATTCGCAACCTGCAAAAAGGCTTCGATGGCCACGCCATCATCCAGGGCATCGACCTGGATATCCGCAATCGCGAATTCGTCGTCTTCGTCGGCCCGTCCGGCTGCGGAAAATCGACCCTGCTGCGGCTGATTGCCGGGCTGGAGGAAGTCAGCAGCGGCAGCATCGAACTGGACGGCCGCGAGATCACCGATGAGAGCCCGGCCAGGCGCGACCTGGCCATGGTGTTCCAGACCTATGCGCTGTACCCGCACATGACGGTGCGCAAGAACATGTCTTTCGCTCTCGACCTGGCCGGCACCGACAAGCAGGAGGTCGAGCGCAAGGTCAGCGAAGCCGCGCGCATCCTCGAGCTGGAACCCCTACTCGAACGCAAACCGCGTCAGCTTTCCGGTGGCCAGCGCCAGCGCGTGGCGATCGGGCGGGCCATCGTGCGCAACCCGAAGATTTTCCTCTTCGACGAACCGCTGTCCAACCTCGATGCCGCCCTGCGCGTGCAGATGCGCCTGGAGCTGGCCCGTCTGCACAAGGAATTGCAGGCCACGATGATCTACGTGACCCACGATCAGGTCGAAGCCATGACCCTGGCCGACAAGGTGGTGGTGCTCAATGGCGGACGGATCGAACAAGTCGGCTCGCCGCTGGAGTTGTACAACCATCCGGCCAACCTGTTCGTCGCCGGCTTCCTCGGCACGCCGAAGATGGGCTTCCTCCGGGGCCGGGTCAGCGCCCTGCACGCCGATGGCTGCGAGGTCGCCCTGGATGCCGGTTGCACCCTGCGGTTGCCGGCAGCCGGAACGCTGGACGTCGGCAGCCCGGTGACCCTCGGCATCCGCCCGGAACATCTCCACCGCGCGCCACCGGAGCAGGCGCAGCTCATGGTCGGCACCGACGTCAGCGAGCGCCTGGGCAGCGACACCTATTGCCACGTGCGCACCGACTCGGAGGAAAACCTCACCCTGCGCGTACGCGGCGACTTCACCTGCGGCTATGGCGAGCGCATCGGCCTGACGCTGGACCTCGACCATTGCCATCTGTTCGACGCGGATGGATTGGCCGTCGCACGCGCGGTTCGCCAGGCCGCCTGAAACCAGCGTCCTCCCTGGGCTCGGCCCCAATGTCTTCACCAATCACGGTCGAAGGCTGGGAGGACGCGTACCGACTTCCGCCTCCAGGACCTTACATCCATGAAACTCGACCGGCACACCCTTTCCGACTTGCCGCCCCGCGTCGCCCGCCCAACCTACGATTTGTCCCAGCTCCGCCAGGGCATCGTCCATATCGGCGTCGGCGGCTTCCACCGCGCCCATCAGGCGGCGTATACCGATGCCCTGATGAACCGCGGCGAAGCGCTCGACTGGGCGATCTGCGGTGCTGGGCTGCGCCAGGAAGACCGCACCATGCGCGACGCGCTGGCCGAGCAGAACTATCTCTTCACCCTGGTGGAGCTGGCCGACACTGCCGATACCGAAGTACGGGTAATCGGTGCGCTCAACGACATGCTGCTGGCCGAGGAGTCACCCCAGGCACTGCTCGACAAACTGGCCGATCCGGCGATACGCATCGTGTCCCTCACCGTTACCGAAGGCGGTTATTGCATCGACGAGGGCACGGGGGAGTTCAACCCCGCACTGCCGCAGATCCGGCACGACCTGGCCCACCCCGATGCGCCGCAAAGCCTGTTCGGCTTCCTCACCGCCGGCCTCGTCCGTCGCCGCGCCGCCGGTACACCGCCGTTCACAGTGATGTCCTGCGATAACCTGCCGCACAACGGCGATGTAACGCGCAAGGCGTTGCTGGCCTTCGCCCGGCTGCGCGATCCGGAATTAGCTGACTGGATCGCCGGGCACGTGACTTTCCCCAACGCCATGGTGGACCGCATCACGCCGATGACCAGCACTCGGCACCGCCTCGACCTGCATGACCGGCACGGCATCGACGATGCCTGGCCGGTGGTCTGCGAGCCTTTCGTGCAATGGGTGCTGGAAGACAAGTTCGTCAGCGGCCGGCCGGCTTGGGAAAAGGTCGGGGTGCAATTCATCGACGATGTCACGCCCTACGAAGAGATGAAGATCAAGTTGCTCAACGGCAGCCATCTGGCGCTCACCTACCTGGGCTTCCTGCGTGGCTACCGCTACGTCCACGAGACCATGCAGGACCCGTTGTTCGTGCACTTCGTCCGCGGCTGGATGGACAAGGACGTAACCCCGCAATTGGCGCCCGTCCCCGGCATCGACCTCGACGCCTACAAACGCACCCTGATCGAGCGCTTCTCCAACCGCGCCATCGCCGACCAACTGGAACGGGTCTGCTCGGACGGCTCGTCGAAGTTCTCCAAGTTCAGCGTCCCCACCATCAACCGGCTGATCGACGAAGGACGTCCGCTGGAGCGTGCGGCGCTGGTGGTCGCGGCCTGGGCGTTGTATCTGCGCGGCATCGACGAACGTGGCGAACGCTACCGGATTCCCGACCCGAACGCGGAATTCTGCCAGGCGCTGGTGGCCGATGACGAAGGGCTCAGCGCCCGGCTGCTCGGCGTGGAGCAAATCTTCGGACCGAAGATCCCGCGTTCGGCGGCGTTCATCGACGCCTTCGAACGCAACCTGCACAGTCTGAAAACCCTCGGCGTCAGCCGCACGCTGGAACGGTTGCTGGCGCAATGAGCGGGCACGGCGACCTCTTCCTCGGCATCGATTGCGGCACCCAGGGCACCAAGGCCCTGCTGCTCGACGCCCACAGCGGTCGGGTGCTTGGCCAGGGCGCGGCGACCCATCGGCTGATCGAAGGGCCGAACGGCCGCCGCGAACAGGAACCGTCGGAGTGGCTGGCCGCCCTCGCCCAGTCGTGCCGGGCCGTCCTGGACAAAGCCGGGGTGGATGGTCATGAGGTGCGGGGCATCGGGGTCTCCGGCCAGCAGCATGGGCTGGTCTTGCTGGATGAACGGGGTGACGTACTGCGACCGGCAAAGCTCTGGTGCGACACGGAAAGCCAGGCGGAGAACCAGCGGTTGCTGGACTACCTGGGCGGTGTCGAAGGCTCGCTCCGCCGCCTGGGCGTGGCCTTGGCGCCGGGCTATACGCTGTCCAAGCTGCTCTGGACACGCGAGCGGCATCCGCACGTTTTCGAGCGCATCGCCCACATCCTGCTGCCCCACGACTATTTGAACTATTGGCTGACCGGCCGTTATCGCAGCGAACATGGCGATGCCTCCGGCACCGGCTATTTCGATGTGCGCGGACGCACCTGGGATGTCGAACTGTTGCGTCATATCGACTCGACCGGCCGCCTGGCTGCTGCGGTGCCTACATTAATGGCCGCCGACGAACCTGTCGGCACACTGCGCCCGGAAGTGGCCCGGCAGCTCGGCCTGTCCGGCGACGTCCTGGTGTCCAGCGGTGGCGGCGACAACATGATGGGCGCCATCGGCACCGGCAATATCCGCCCCGGCATCCTCACCATGAGCCTGGGTACGTCCGGCACCCTCTACGCCTGGACGGACCGGCCACGGATAGGCAGCCGACCGGAGATCGCCTCGTTCTGCGCATCCTCGGGTGGCTGGTTGTCGCTGATCTGCACCATGAACCTGACCAACGCCAACGCGTTGGTCCGCGAGCTGCTGAACATCGATCTGGACAGCTTTTCCCAGCTCGCCGCCCAGGCACCCATCGGTGCCGAAGGCCTAACCCTGCTGCCCTTCTTCAACGGCGAACGGGTGCCACCGCTGCCCGAGGCCAGCGCCAACCTGCTGGGCATGACCAGCGCGAACATGACCCGTGCCAACCTGTGCCGCGCCGTGCTGGAAGGCACCACCTTCGGCTTGCGACGCGGGCTCGATCTGTTGCGGGAAAATGGCATACGGAGCGACAACATCCGCCTGATCGGCGGCGGCGCGAAGAGCGCGGTGTGGCGTCAGTTGATTGCCGACAGCATGGATATGCCGGTGATCGGTGCCGAACAGAACGAGGCAGCGGCATTGGGCGCGGCGATCCAGGCAGCCTGGTGCCATGCCCGCCAGCGCGAACCGGAGGCGTCCCTGGAAGAGCTGTGCGCGCGTTGCGTCAGGCTGGATGAAACGACGGCAACGCGTCCGTTGACCGGCAACGTCCGGGCCTACGAAACGGCTTACCGGCGTTATCGCCGGCATCTCGAGGATATGTACGGGATATAGGCCCGCCCCTCCGCGACGGTCACGGAGGGGCGTCCCTGGTCAGCGGCTGGAGCGCAGCATGTCCTTGGGTACGTACTTGCCGATCTCGAACTTGCCGATCGCCGCGCGATGCACCTCGTCCGGACCGTCCGCCAGGCGCAGGGTGCGCTGCATGGCGTACCAGTAGGCCAGCGGGAAGTCGTTGGAGACCCCGGCACCGCCATGGATCTGGATGGCGCGGTCGATCACCTTCAGCGCGACATTCGGCGCCACCACCTTGATCTGGGCGATCTCGCTGGCGGCGATCTTATTGCCGACAGTATCCATCATGTAGGCCGCGTTCAGCGTCAGCAGGCGCGCCATGTTGATCTCCATCCGCGAGTTGGCGATGTGATCGATGTTGCCGCCCAGGCGGGCCAGCGGCTTGCCGAAGGCGGTGCGGCTGACGGCACGCTTGCACATCAATTCGAGGGCCCGCTCGGCCATGCCGATGGAGCGCATGCAGTGGTGGATACGGCCCGGGCCGAGACGGCCCTGGGCGATCTCGAAGCCGCGCCCTTCGCCGAGGATGACGTTCTCATAGGGTACGCGAACGTTCTCCAGCAGCACTTCGGCATGGCCGTGGGGCGCATCGTCGTAACCGAACACCGGCAGCGGCCGGATGACCTTCACGCCGGGGGTATCCAGCGGCACCAGGATCATCGAATGCTGCTGGTGGCGCGGGGCGTCCGGGTTGGTCAGGCCCATGAAGATCATGATCTTGCAGCGCGGGTCGCAGGCGCCGGAGGTCCACCATTTGCGGCCGTTGATCACCCACTCGTCGCCTTCGCGTACGGCGCGGGCTTCCATGTTGGTGGCATCGGAGGATGCGACGCCCGGCTCGGTCATGCCGAACGCCGAACGGATTTCGCCACGCAGCAGGGGTTCCAGCCAGGTACGCTTCTGCTCTTCGGAGCCGTAGCGCACCAGCACCTCCATGTTGCCGGTGTCCGGCGCGGAGCAGTTGAACGGCTCGGAACCGATCAGCGAACGGCCCATGATCTCGGCCAGCGGGGCATATTCGGTGTTGGTCAGGCCGGCACCGTATTCGGACTCGGGGAGGAACAGGTTCCACAGGCCTTCGGCCTTGGCCTTGGCCTTCAGCTCTTCGATGATCGCGGTCGGCTGCCAGCGGTCGCCTTCGGCCACCTGCTGATCGAACACCGGCTCGGCCGGATAGACATGGGCCTCCATGAACGCGGTGACGCGTTCACGCAGTTCCTGGACCTTGGGGGAATAGGCGAAATCCATGGGGGCTACCTTCTGACGGGCTACGAATGAGGTCTGGAAAGGATGCTAGAACAGCGTTTAAGATTTATCGAACCTATTTTCACCGTGTATAAACATTCATAACCGATATATGCCCCGCTGATTCCCTTCCACACCAGGAGTGCCTCGGAATGAACCTGAACAAGGTCGACCTCAACCTCTTCATCGTGTTCGACGCCATCTATACCGAGGCCAACCTGACCCGTGCCGGGCAGATCGTCGGCATCACCCAACCCGCGGTTTCCAACGCCCTCGCCCGTCTGCGCGAAACCTTCAACGACCCACTCTTCGTGCGCACCGCCCAGGGCATGGTGCCGACCCCGATGGCGCAAAACATCATCGGCCCGGTGCGCAACGCCCTGCAGTTGCTGCGCGTCTCGGTCCAGGAAAGCCGCACCTTCAACCCTCAGCAGGCGAACAAGACCTACCGCATCAGCATGACCGATCTCACCGAGGCCGTGGTGCTGCCGCCGCTGTTCCAGCGCCTGCGCCGGCTGGCGCCGACCGTGCAGATCGAAAGCTTCCTCGCCAAGCGCCGGGAAACCACCAAGGAACTGGCCGCCGGCCGCCTCGACTTCGCCGTCGACGCCCCGCTCAATACCGACCCGCAGGTCCGCCACGTCAAGCTGCTGGAAGACCGCTACGTCTGCGCCTTGCGCAAGGGCCATCCGATGGCGAAGGACAAACTCAGCCTCGACGAATACCTGGCGCTGACCCATATCCATATCTCTAGCCGGCGCAGCGGCCTGGGCTTCGTCGACCTGGCCTTGGGCAAGATGGGTATCCAGCGCCGGATCGCCCTGCGCTCGCAGCATTACCTGATGGCCTCGCTGGTGATGCAGCAGACCGACATGGCCATGACCGTGCCGGAACGCTTCGCGCGGCGCCACGGCCTCCATTACGTCGACCTGCCGGTCAAGGACGTGCCCGCGCTGGAGACACACCTCTATTGGCACGAAAGCACCGACCAGGACCCGGCCAACCGCTGGATGCGCGAGCAGATCATCGAAATCTGCCAACAGGTGACCCGTCAGGAAAGAAGCGCGGAAGACGCCTGAAACGAACAGGTTGTGCCGTGGGCGGGGCTGCTGGCGCTGACCGAGCCGCCCTCTCCCAAAGCCGGCAAAGGCTGTCCGCGCTATCCACCGGAAACCACGCTGCGTATCCACCCGCTGCAAAACTGGTTTGCCTCAGCGATCCGATAGTTCGCTTTTCTATGCGATAGGGCTAGAGAAGGAACCGCTACGTCATTGCTGTCCACTTAGCCCATGCACGGCAATTCATCGAAGCGAGAAAATCGTGAACATTATCCTTCAGGCACCCCTCCATCTCGCACCATCAATCATCGCTAACGAATGAAACGGGAACATCTGGACGCACCGCGGGTACTGAGTCAGGCAGACAAACATGGCAGCCTGAGAATTCGCTTGCACTCGTCATCATTGGCAAGCGGATTTACGCAACTATTCGGTAAGAACGCCGTGGGCGTACGAAGCGTTCGGGATGTAGGGACTGCCCAGGCTTCGCCGATTGGAATCTCTGTTCCTTGATGCATCATCCCAGGCCAGTGCCGGGAAATACTGACGCATCGAGGAAGCGCAATGCTCAGGAGAGTCTGAGCGCAGGGCTTACAGGGTGGATTCGAACGAGTAGCTCAACTCGCCGATGAATTTTCGGTTGGGGCCAATGGGAAGAAGGAGTGCCGTCTCCCTGATGACCTTCTCGCCATCGACAATCAGCACCAACTTGTACGCAGCAAAGACGTAGAAGGTGGAGACCACGTGATGGACTTGCTCGAGCTCGACGACTTTTCCAGCGCTTGGCAAACTCCACACCGCCCGCAGTTCCTCCTTGGTCTCAGCGACGAAGCGGCTGCGCCGGGTGCCGGTCAGATCGGCGACGCGCGCGCAACTGCGAGTCAGCTCGTCTTCGATCAAGTCCAGCCTCGCTTCGACATCCCCTGATCGCCATGCCTCCTCGTAGGCGATCAGCTTATTGGTCATTTTTTTCGGCGCTTCGACGTCGAGATCGAAACGTTGAGCCCACACCGGTTCACCCCAGAAGAAGTGGCCAACAATACCAATATCGCTTCCACTGAACCTGAACCCTGCGTCATGACCTCCTAAAGAAAAACGCCGGCACTTGCGGCGTTTTTCGTTCCTCGGTTCACCACGGGTTCCACTGCCCGCCTGATTTTTTTCATTACGTGACTGAGTGCAAGATTTCTTCCGTTCGTACGGACAGCCGAAATCGCTCTTCCTTCAAATAGAAATAGCCAACTTGGCCACAGACTGCCCTTTTCCCGACGAACTGGATCAAACAAAAATCGTGATCAACCAATCAATACAATGCAAAGCTGCAGAACGGTTCTTGATTTCTTATAGCCATAAGTTACCGAAAGTTGCTTGCCGTAGACTAAAGGTCCCCGTAGAGGAGTGAGCCTCTACTCTTTGGCCGCTTCGTGCGGCCTTTTTTAATTCCGCTCAACAGCCAGGGAAGGAGTTTCAAGAGCGAGCAAGTGCAGCACCTCACTTTCAATCCTTTGGAGAAGTTATGAAGTACAAGGTATTGATCGGCTGTTGTCTCTATTTGCTTGGCACATCGCTTTCGTTCGCCGCTCCCAAGGTGGCCCTGAAGCTTTCCCAAAGCGCATCGACTGTCAGCCTCAACTGGACGGCCAGCGGCGAGTTCGTCGCCCAGGAGATCTACCGCAACACCAAATCCGGCTCCAGCGGTCGCCAACTCGTCGCCAAACTCGACGTCAACAAGCGCAGCTATACCGATAAACCAGACCTGAGCCAACAGTACTGGTACTGGGTGAAAGTCATCGACGCCAACAAGAAGTCGAAACTGTCCAACTCCGCCAGCACCAAGGTTGTTGCAACGTCGACAGCTTCGAGCTCTGCCAGTGCGACAAATGCCCAACAAACGACGACCTTGATCATCACCCCTCCGGTACCGATCACGAACACAGTCGCCCCCACGCCGTACTCCCCCTCATCATCCTCCAGCTCGCGGGCGTTGCTGATGACGCTCAAGAGCGTCGATTCGGTGAACCTGAGCTGGTCGGCCGATGGGCAATTCGTTCGCCAGGTCGTCTATCGCAGCACCAAGGCGGACAAATCCGACGCGGTCGAAGTCGCCGTCCTGGACGACTGCGAAGAACGAACCTTCATCGATACCCCGGCCAACCTGAACCAGGACTACTGGTACTGGGTCGTCTTCGTTTCCGCCGACGGCAGCACGAGCGAATCCAATCTCGCCGGCACCTCTACCGCTGCCCAGGCCAAGGCGGTCAGGAAAGCCGATGCGGCCTGCTACGCCGGTGCCGTGGTAGAAAACGCCACCATCGATTGTGGCGGCATTACCCTGGGCACCAGTTGCCCCAGCGACAGCGACAAGCAGCAGCCCATCATTACTTTGAAGAACGCCACCGTTAAGAACCTGCGCATTGCCGCCAGCGGCGGTGCCGACGGTATCCACTGTGTGGCCGGCGACTGCCGTCTCGAGAACATCGTCTGGGAAGATGTCTGCGAGGATGCGGCCTCCAACCTCAAGCAGGCCCGCTCCATGTCCATCGTCGGCGGCATCGCCAACAATGTGAAGAATGGCTACGGCGGCAAGCCCGACAAGATTTTCCAGCACAACTCGCTGAACAGCTCCACCATCATCGAAGGCGGTTTTATCGCCTCCGGCGATAACGGGAAAATCTGGCGCTCCTGCGGGAACTGTGACAAGAACGGCGGCCCCCGCAATCTCCTGATCAAGAATGCGAAGGTCAATGGCAGCATCAAGGCCATCGCCGGGGCTAACCGCAACTACAAGGATGTCGTCTCGATCATCAAGCTGAAAATCAAAGGCTACCAGTACACTCCGCCGGTTCTAGGCCTACTGATGGCAACCGATACGAGCTCCCAGTACAAGCATGACAGCTCTGCGTCCGTGCCGGTCTGCGAAGAGTACGAGGGCGTCCAAAAGCGCGATAAGAAAGAGTCGCCCAAGTACGGAACAGCCTGGGGAACGGCAACCTGCAACGTCAAACCCAGCAGCGTCAGCGCGCTCTGAAGTCCCGACACCCGGCCACCATGTGGCCGGGTGTCTTTTTCATCCCCATGACAGAACCGCATGAAATCCTCAGCCCAGGTCTTTCCTCCTGTTCTGCAACAACAGCGAACTTCTCTTGTTTGTCCGGGCCATGGACAAGATCAGGGATAACGGAATGCGAGCGCCCTGCCAGACGTGCTCCATGACGAGCGATGAGCGGTCATCCAAGGGGCCTTCGCGTACGACTAAGGATATCCCTACCCACCCCCTACCAAAGTCCTAACCAAAACCGGGATAACCTGATAGCCATGTGCCTTGGCGCTACCTATATTTCGAGAGCAATCGCGAAGGTGCGAGCCTCGCCCGTCCTCGACATGGAGACAGCGGCAGGCCTACCCGGTCACGGTCCTGGCCGAGGCATGGCCCAGCAGACAATCATTCCAACAATCACTGAGTCGGCGAACACTTGACCGCAATTTTCCATTGCACAGACAACTCGGACCGTCAGCTATCCACCTCGAACCGCAAGGCCGCAGTTCCTTCGCATCACGCACGGCAAGCCCGTCGATCGTTTGCCGACATGGCGAATGAGGGAGCCGCTACTCCCCACGTCTCCCTATTTCCTGGTCTGCCCCTGCCGCTCCCCGTCACGACGACCGAGCCTCTGCGCGCGGAACAGCCCGGCGAACAAAGCCCGGCAACCGCACTGCCGCCTCACCCGACGAAGTACCTGCCGGACAACGACTGACGATGCCATTCACTTTTCTTCGCCTTACCGTCCTTCTCATCGCCAGCGGTCTTATCGCCGCGCCCGTGGTGCATGCCGCCTCGACATCTTCTGCCGCCCCGGCAGCCCAGCAGCAGGGAGAACGCTGGACCATCAACCTCCAGGGTGCGGACATCCGCGACTTCATCGGTCAGATCGCTGAAATAACTGGCGAGACCTTCGTTGTCGATCCACGGGTCAAGGGCCAGGTCACGGTGGTATCGAATGCCAGCCTGACCCTGCCCGAAGTCTATCAACTGTTCCTCTCGGTACTGGCCACCTACGGCTATACCGTACTGCCGCAAGGCGACCAGGCCCGCATCATCCCGAACGCCGAAGCCAAGGCCGAGGCCACCAAGGGCGGCCTCTCCGGGGCGGACAGCCTGGAAACGCGAGTGATTCAGGTCCAGCACAACGCCGTTGCCGAACTGATTCCGCTGATCCGTCCGCTGGTCCCGCAGTACGGACACCTGGCGGCAGTCACCTCGGCCAACGCGATGATCATCAGCGACCGCAAGGCCAACATCGCCCGTATCGAAGAAATCGTCCGCCAACTGGACCAGGCGAACCAACGCGACTACACCGTGTACGACATGCGCCATGCCTGGGTGACCGATGCCGCGGAAATCCTCAACAACACCATCAACGGCGGTGGCCAGGCGAAAGGTGGCGGCACCCAGGTGATCGCCGACACACGGACCAATCGACTGATCTTCATGGGCCCAGCGGAAGCCCGCGCGAAGCTGGTGAACCTCGCCCAATCGCTGGATACCCCCTCCTCCCGCTCGGCCAATACCCGTGTGATCCGTCTTCGCCATAACGATGCCAAGACCCTGGCGGAGACCCTCGGGCAAATCAGCGAGACCTTGAAGACCGGCACCGGCGACGGCTCCGGCAAACCGCAGCAACTGATGATCCGTGCCGACGAAAGCCTCAACGCTTTGGTCATCCTGGCCGAGCCGGATACTGTGAACATGCTCGAGGACATCGTTCGCCAGCTTGATGTGCCCCGCGCCCAAGTATTGGTCGAAGCGGCGATCGTCGAGGTGTCGGGCGACATCAGCGATGCCCTCGGCGTGCAGTGGGCCAGCGATGGACGTGGCTCGGGCACTGTGGGGATCGGCGGCGTCAACTTCAGCAATACCGGCCTGTCCGTCGGTACGCTGCTCGGTGCCATCGCCAACAACCAGGTACCGACCAGCCTGCCCAATGGCGCCATCGTCGGTGTCGGTACCAGCAATTTCGGTGCCCTGATCACCGCGCTGTCCTCGAACAGCAAGAGCAACCTGCTCTCCACCCCGACCCTGTTGACCCTGGACAACCAGAAGGCCGAAATCCTGGTGGGCCAGAACGTGCCGTTCCAGACCGGCTCCTACGCCACCACCAGCGACGGCGCCAGCAACCCGTTCACCACCATCGAGCGCAAGGACATCGGCGTGACACTCAAGGTCACGCCTCACCTCAACGAGGGCGCCACGCTGCGCCTGGAGATCGAGCAGGAGATTTCCTCCATCGCACCCAGTGCATCGCTGTCTGCCCAGGCAGTCGACCTGGTGACCAACAAGCGCTCGATCAAGAGCACCATCCTGGCCGACGATGGCCAGGTCATCGTACTCGGCGGACTGATCCAGGACGACATCACCCACAGCAATTCCAAGGTTCCCCTGCTGGGTGACATTCCGCTGCTCGGGCGGCTGTTCCGCTCCACCCAGGACAGCCACGTCAAGCGCAACCTGATGGTATTCCTGCACCCCACCGTGGTCCGCGACTCGGCAGGCCTGAACGCTCTCAGCGGCCGCAAGTACAGCGACATGCGCCTGCTGAGCCAGGCGAGTGCCGAAGCGGCGAATACCCTCCCGGTGGAGCCGCAACGGCTGTTCGATCGCTCCCAGTCGCCAGGCGTGGAAATCGACCTGCGCCCCCACACTGCGCCTCAGCCACAGAGCGAGCCCGCTCCGGAGGCAGCCATTCCCTCGCCAGCGCCGGTCACCACTCTGCTGGAGACACCCAAGCCGGTCGACCCGAAACAGCTCGGGAACGGGAAAGGTGGCGAAGACGCAGCCCCGATGCCAACGGCTACGCCGCCTCAGCCCCCCCGCGAAGCGGAAAAGCCACAGCGTTATGCGATTCAATTGGTCGGCGGCAGCAGCCTGCCCTTCATGCAGGCGGTTCTCCAGCAGCACCCTGGCGAACCCTTGCGGATACAGGAAACGAAACGGGACAACGAGCCCTGGTTCGTGTTGTTGTACGGTGACTATGACGATTCGACCAAGGCGCGCCTGGCGATGGCCCGGCTACCCAAGCAGTTGCCGCAACGTGATGCCTTCATCTTCGCAAGCTCCGCGGAGGGAACGCAGGTTTCGCGAGTTCCCTGAGCGAAGCGGCGGAGTGAATGACATCGAACGGCTAGGCTGAGTCTAGCGCCCCGGCAAACGAGACGAGCAACCCTGAGGCAGCCTGCGGAACGGACTCCGCGGAACAGTGAGGACCAACAGCATGTCGTCCGGAGTAACGAACGAAGTAGCACAAGCCATGCAAGGCTCCGAATGGCTTCAGGACGCCCTGGTGGGGATGTCCACGGGGGTTGCCCTCCTCGCCGGGAATGGCTCGTTCGTCCGGGCGAACCCGGCTCTCTGTGCCATCACCGGCTTTTCCGAAACCGAACTGGCCGGACGGAATATCCAGGACCTGCTGGCGCCAGAGGATGTCGAGGCGTTCCATAAGGAATGGGAGCAGGCGCTGCGTAACGGGGCCACACGTATCCAGGTGGAATCCAACTACCTGGACAAGCAAGGGCGGACTCTTCGCGGCCTGACCCACCTCAGTTTCCAGCGCCACGACGGGCAGGTGCGACACATCGTCCTGGAAATCACCGAAACGACCGAACGCCGCAAGGCGGAGGCCCAGCGCCTGCGGGAGCGCCTCGAGCAGAACCAATGGCTGGAAAAGGTGACGGAAACCGCCCCGGGCGTCATCGGCATCTACCGCCAGGGGGCCGACGGCCGGCATAGCGTTCCGTCCTGGTCGACCCGGGGATACGAAAAGCTCTTCGGCCTGAACCCCGCCGAACTGGTGGATGACGTCTCCCCTCTCTTCAAGCAGATCCATCCCGGCGATTACGAGCGGGTCATGGCGACCATCGCCGAGTCGGCCCGTACGCTCGAACCCTGGCGCTGCGAGTACCGAATTCGTCACCCCGAGCGGGGTATCGTCTGGATCGAAGGGCGCTCCCAACCCACGATCGAGAGCGATGGCAGCATCATCTGGTACGGCTTCCTGCATGATGTCACCGAGCGTAAGCAGATCGAGCAGGCCCTGCGGGAGAGCGAGGAACGCTTTCGCAAGGCATTCGAGTGCGCCGGTATCGGTATGGCCCTGCTCTCCATGGAGGGCCGCTGGCTCAGTGCCAATCGCACCCTCTGCGACATGCTCGGCTACACGGAAGCGGAGTTGCTGCAGACGACTTCGCAGGCTCTGACGCACCCCGACGATCAGGACAAGGGCCGCGAACTGTTGCGCCAGATCGCGAACGAAGCCTCTCTTCCACAGCATATCGAGAAGCGCTACCGTCATCGGGACGGCCACTTCGTCTGGGTGCGCCTGGCGGCCAACGTCGTGACTTCACCGCACGATACCCCGCCCTACTACGTTTCCTTCTTCGAGGACATCACCCAGGACAAGGCCGCCCAGGAACGTCTCGCCCTGCTGGATTTTGCCCTCGACCACGTGCATGAAGCCGCCTATGTGCTCGATATGCAAGCCCGCTTCCATTACGTGAATCACGAAGCCTGCCGCAGCCTGGGTTATAGCGAGAAGGATCTGCTGGGCATGTCCATACCGGACATCGCGCCTGACTATTCGCTCACGGCGGCCATCGAAAAGCTGATAGCCATTCGCGAGGACGGCACCGGCACCTTCGAAACGGTCCACAGGACTCGCGCCGGCGATATCTTTCCCGTTGAAGTCACCGTCAGTTACTTCACGTTCAACGGTAAGGAATACAACCTGGCGCTGGCCAGGGACATTTCGCGAAGGAAGCGCCTGGAAGCGGAACGCCAGGAGCGCGAACGCCACTATCGCGAAGTCTTCGAGAACTCCTCGGACTGCCTATATCTGCTGGAGGTGACAGAGGACGAGCGATTCCGTTACCTGGAAATCAACGCCGCCTTCGAGCGGGTTTCCGGCTGGCCCCGCAGCCAGCTCATCGGCAGATTCCTGGGTGAGTTCGCGGAGGAATCCACCTCGAGCTTCGTTCTTGGCGAACTCCGCCGTGCCTTGCGCAGCGGCGCCAGTGTGGAGTGGGAATCCGAACTGATGCTGGGTGCCGGCCCGCGCACCATAGCGGGCACGATGATTCCGGTACGGGACGAACACGGCCGGATCTACCGAGTCGTCGGTGTCAGCCGCGACATCACCGAAAGCAAGCATATGGAGGAACTGCTCCGAGCCAGGGAACAGCAGTTCCGCACGCTGGCTGAGAATTCCCCCCATATCATCGTCCGTTACGATCGCGACCTTCGCCGCATTTATGTCAACAAGACGCATGAACGGGAACTCGGTGTGTCGCGTGAGAAGACCATGCATGCACCGGTCGAGGTGGGCTGGGGCGCCATTACACCGATCGAAACCTACAAGGCGATCCTTACCGGCGTCCTGCAAACCGGCCAGCCCGCCGAAGCGATCATCGAATGGCCGTCCATCGAGACCGGCGAAATCATCAGTTACGCCACTCAGTTCGTCGCGGAAAAAGGCCTGAACGGCGAGATCGTGAGCGTCCTCGCCAAATGCTACAACGTCACCGCCATGAAGAAACATGAGCGCCAGGAAGAGGCGCGGCTGCGGATTTTCGAGCACCTCGCTCATGGTGGTTCCCTACCGGAAGTGCTCACCCTGGTCGCCGAATACATGGAAAAAACCCGGCCCGATTTCCTGGCCGCGATCATGCTCATGGACGACGACAAGAAGCACCTTGTCTTCGGCGCAGCACCCAGCCTGCCCGAGAGTTACAACAGCAAGCTCGGCAGGGTGCCAATCGGTGAGGGCATCGGCACCTGTGGAACCTGCGCCTGGCGCAAGGAAACCGTGATCACGGAGGACATCAGCGCCGATCCCAATTGGCGCACTTTCAGCCCCTCGGCCGTCGATGCCGGCCTGATGGCCTGCTGGTCAGAGCCCATTCTCGACTCATCGGGCGAGGTACTGGGCACCTTCTGCATCTACCTCCCGAAACCGGGTCGCCCGACCGAAGAAGACCTGCGGCAGGTGCATCAGGTCACCCACCTGGCGGCCATCGCAATCCAGCGCAAGCGGGACGAGACCCGGCTGAAAGAGAGCGAGCAACGCTACCGGGAAATATTCGACAACTCCATGGACGCCCTCTTCCTGCTGGAAGTGACGCAGGGCGGCGAGTTTCGCAGCATCGAGGTCAACCCCGCCGGAGCGAAGCTCCTCGGTATTCCCCATGCCGGTCTGATCGGCCAGACCTTGGAAGAGGCGCTCCCGGGCCAACTGGCACAACGAGCAATCGCCAAGTACCACACCTGCCTGAAAACGGGTACGCCCATTGATGAAGAGATACGGCTGCACCTGCCCATTGGAACGCGCGATTTTCACCTGACGCTGATCCCGCTGCACCATGAGTCCGGCCATGTATACCGGGTCATCGGTATCGCCCGGGACATCACCGAACGCAAGCGTGCGGAACAGATCCTTCACCGACGCGAGGAGGAGTTCCGTGCACTGGTCGAGAACGCCCCCGATTTCATTTCCCGCTATGACACGAAGGCGCGCTGCCTCTATGCCAATCCGGCCTTCGAAAACCTGCTCGGAGTCACACTCGCCGACCTGCGCGGCAAACGCCTCAATGCCATTCCAGATACTTTCGTCACAAGCTCGCAGATGTCGGACGAAATCATGAGGGTAGCCAGCAGCGGCATTCCCGCAGAGGCTGAGCTGTTGTTCGACGGGTTGCATAACGAGCAGCAGCACCCCATCGTCCAGCACGTGCGGCTCGTTCCAGAGTGCGATCGCAACGGCTCCGTTACGTCCATCCTGGCGATCGGCCGTGATATTTCGGCAATCCGTGCCGCCGAGCGCAGCCTGGAAGAATCGCATGCACGATTGCGGGACCTCTCCCGCCGCCGCGAGACCGCACGCGAGGAAGAACGCAAACGCATCGCCCGGGAGATTCACGACGAATTGGGCCAGCACCTGACGGCATTGCGTATGGGGATTTCCCTGCTGCGCTTCCAGTTCGGCAAGAACAACCCGCTCCTGGTAAAGCGCATCCAGGGCCTGATGACTCTGGTCGACAAAACCATCCGTGTCGTCCGAAACGTCGCCTCCAGCCTACGCCCGGCCGCGCTCAATATGGGGCTTCCCTTGGCCCTCGAATGGCTGGTGACGGAGTTCACCGAGCACACCGGCCTGGAGTGCCATCTGGAAATTCCGAAGGAGCCCCTGCAGATCGACGACGAGCACGCCACGGCTGCCTTCCGTGTCGTCCAGGAATCGCTCACCAACATCGCCCGCCATGCCGCCGCGAGCCGGGTCGATATTTCCCTCTCCTGCAATAGCGGCAGCTACCTGCTGGAAATTGCCGACAACGGCAAGGGATTCGATACGACAGCACCGCGCAAGAAGACATTCGGCCTGGTGGGTATGCAGGAGCGAGGGCTCATGCTGGGGGGCAAGGTGAGCATCATCAGCTCTCCCGGTAATGGCACGACCATCAGATTGCAGATGCCCGTCAACATTGCACAGGAAACCCCATGAGCAGTCGCATCGGAGCGTTCTTGCGCGCCCCATCCAAGGCTCTTCCCACCTTTGCTTCGGAGGTCAAATGATTCGCGTACTCATAGCCGATGACCATGCCATCATGCGTGAAGGTCTGAAGCAGCTCTTCGCTCTGGTCGACGACCTGATCGTGGTTGGCGAAGCCGAAAGCGGCATCGAAGTGCTCGATCAACTGAGAGCCGGTGGCATCGACCTGCTCCTGCTCGACATGAGCATGCCGGGAATCGCCGGTGAGGACCTGATCGCCCGTGTTCATACACACTATCCTCTGCTGCCCATCCTGGTGCTCAGCATGCACAACGAAACCCAGATCGCCCAACGTGCACTCAAGGCGGGAGCTCTGGGCTACCTGACCAAGGACCGCGACCCCGAGGCCCTACTCACTGCCATCCGCCGCGTCGTTGCCGGCGCGCCCTTCATCGATCCGCAACTTGCCGAACAGATGGCTTTGGAAGCGAGCGGCTTCGGCCAACGCGCCGATCACGACGACCTCACCCGGCGGGAACTGCAGATTCTGCGGCTGCTCGCGCGCGGTCTGAGCGTCAACCAGATTGCGACTGAGCTTGCAATCAGCAACAAGACCGTGAGCACCCACAAGGCACGCCTGATGGAAAAAATGGGCTTCTCCAGCAATGCCGATCTGATCCGGTACAGCATCGCGCACAAGATTGTCTGAGTGGCGTTCGGCACTTTTAAAAATAGGAAATACCCTACAAATCCCTACCCAACCCCCACTTAAAAACCAGCCGATCCCGATAGCTCCTGGCGCCAAGAAGAGTCACCGTAGGACACATCCGTAACCGGGCGCCCAGGAGTAACGGCAACAGCCGAATCAGTGGCGAATCAAGCGGTACGGCGAATCTTCACCCAAGGCTCCATGCGCAACCTGGAGGAACGCTGGAACGTAAGTTCCACGGAATCGAAGAGATTCAAACTCCATGCAATGCGATTCATTGCCGGTGAGTTTCCTCCACCAAACAAGATAGAGAACCTCTCTTCTGTATTGGGACTAAAAATGCCACTGACAACTCTCGCTCCAAAGATCAAGAATCTTGAAAAGTTTCTCACCCATTGCCACTACCGGCGGTACCCCGCCAAAAGCACCGTAATCTGCCCAGGCGATCGTTGCGAAACCCTGTATCTGATCATCAAGGGATCGATGAGTGTATTGATCGATGACGACACTGGGCGTGAGCTCATCATTACCTACCTGAAATCCGGAGAATTCTTCGGGGAGATGGGTCTGTTCGATCGCGAGGGACCGAAGCAGACGCGTAGCGCCTGGGTCATCGCGAAGACCGAATGCGAAGTGGCGGAAGTCAGTTATGAACGTTTCCGGGAACTGGCCAAACAGGACCCCGAGCTACTCTACGCGGTCATCAAGCAGATGGCCGAACGCCTGCGCAATACCACACGCAAAGCCTTCGACCTGACCTTTCTCGACATTACGCACCGCGTCGCTCGCACGCTGTTCGACCTCTGCACACAACCCGGCGCGATGACCCATCCGGATGGCATCCAGGTCAAGATCACGCGACAGGAAATCGCCCGGATCATCAGCTGTTCGCGGGAGATGGTCGGTCGAGTACTGAAGAATCTGGAAAACCAGGGGCTGGTTCAGGTCAAAGGCAAGACCATGGTGGTTTTCAATCCGCCCGCCGACTCCCAGAGTCTTTATGCCCTGGAACAAAAAGAAGTCCTCGAAGAGTCTCGCCTACTATCCGCGCAGTCCAGCCATATAAACGAAAGTATTGGCAACACCAAGCCAGCCCAATTCTTTCGTACACCTGCACAGCAAATTGCCTGACACAACCCTGACTAGTATTTCCGCTGACCAGAAGTTCAGGTAACTCACACAAAGCCGGATAATTTCCGGCTTTATTTTTGGTCAACTCGTCAACCGCCCCCGAAAAACTAAGATATTTCCTACAGCGAACACTGGAAATCCCACTTCAAAATCAGTGGCAGCCGATGCCATTTGTCTGAAGAAAACCGCACTCTTCCCACTATCCATCTGCTTTAACGCAAGTAAGCAAAAACCATCGGACTAACCGGGCGACGTCAACTCAGGGAACGAGCAACGCAATGTGATGCGCTCGCTGAACCCACCGCCTGGAGAAACGAAAAATGCCCTGGGGAAAAACCTCATCGGGGTTCACCTTGGTTGAGCTCATGGTAATCGTCGCGATTCTCGGCATCTTCGCCGGAATCGCGGTGCCGAGCTTTACCGACCTGATAAGACGCAACCGCCTTCAGAGCGCCAGCGAAGAGTTCTACGGTTTGCTGCAATACGCACGCACCGAAGCGGTATCGCGTGGCCGCTCTATTACGGTCACCCAAAACAAAGATGGTGCCTGGCTCGTCAAGACGAAGGACAAGGTACTTCGCCAGCAACGCTTCACAGCCGTCGATCTACAGGCCAGCCGCGATACCTTGACCTTTCGCCAGAACGGCACGGCGGATGCGGCGCTCGCCATCGCCGTCTGCGCTCAGAGCACGCCGGCTCTGGTCCGCACCCTAAGCGTGGAAAACAGCGGCAGGGTCAGCCTTTCCAGCAAGACCCAGGAGAAAAAAGCATGCGCCACCTCGTGATGACGCAAGGCCTTCGCGCACTCCGCCGCCAGCGGGGATTCAGCATGATCGAAGTTTTGATCGCCCTGTTGCTGATCGTCATCGGTGTACTCGGCATGGTCGCCATGCAGGCACGGACGATCCAGTACACCCAGGACTCCGTCCAGCGCAACACTGCTGCCATGTTGGCGAACGATCTGCTGGAGCTGATCCGCAGCAACGCCGATGCCGAAGAGAACTATCGCAAAGCCCCTGGCTCGGCGTTCCCCACGGTGGATGCCAAGGATTGCCAGTCCACCACCCTTTCCGTCGACCGCCAGCTCGGTTGCTGGGCATTGCAGGCCCGTAGCCGTCTGCCAGGCGTCACCAACGACCTGCTCACGAAAGAATTCCATGTCTGCCATACCCGGACCCCGGGCGGTACCTGCGGACAGGGTTCTACCGTGGAGATCCAACTGGCCTGGAAGGTGAAGGCTGGCGAATGCCTGGATGCCAGCGACACGACCGAAGGCCCGAAGGTGTGCCGCTACCGCCTGCGTGCGGAAATCTGAGGAGCGACCATGTTTCTTTCTCATCACGCACAACGTGGCCTTTCCCTGATCGAACTGATGATCGCCATGCTTATTGGTTGCTTCCTGATACTCGGCGTCACGCAGATCTTCATCGACAACAAACGCAATTACCTCTTCCAGCAAAGCCAGGCCGCCAACCAGGAGAACAGCCGATTCACTCTGCTCGTTCTGGATCAGGAGCTGGCGAAAACCGGCTATCGACACGTACCGAGCACTTCCTTCAATAGGGCATTTCCAGCCATAGCCGCCAGCAAGGAATGTCCAGCATTCAGTGCCGGGCAGACAGTAAAGCTCAGTGGAGACAACGGTATCTGCCTGCGTTACCAGCCCCGTTATCCGGGCGACACCGATTGTCTCGGCGAGAAAGCCGGCAATGTCCCCGCCACGCCCTATACCAATGTCGACCCCATCACCGAGAAACTGGCGCTCAACGACAGCGGCGAACTGGTGTGCTCCCGTAACAGCAAATCTGCGGTTCTGGTGAAAGGTATCGCCGATATCCGCTTCGAGCTGGGCACCGGTCCCGAAACAGAACGCGTCATCAAGGATTACACCACCAAGCCCGCCAATGGCACGGCTATCCGCTCGGTTCGCTACAAGGCGCTAATGGCCAGCGAACAGGCGCGTATGCGCACGGACGACTCCAGCAAGGTCCTTGACGACTGGAAGGCACTTCTTACAAAGGCGGAACAGAACAGCTTGGCCAAAACCGACCAAGGCCGCCTCTACCAGATCGCCATCGGCAACATAACCCTGAGGAATCTGATGCCATGAGCCCCCTCCTCCATAAACAACGTGGCGCGACCTTGCTGATTGCCTTGGTCATGCTGCTAATCGTGACGCTGCTGGCCATTTCCAGCATGCGCGAAACCACGCTGGAAAGCCGGATGACTGGGAGCGCTCTGGAGCAGAAGCGTTTGTTCAATTCGGCGGAATCGGGACTGCGGGATGCCGAAAAACGACTCACGAATCTTGTCAGGCCGCCAGAGCGGTGCAATGGCAACAACATGAGCGTGACCCCGTTGTGCATCTTGAATCGAGACCCGTCCTACGATACCCCCGACTTCACCGGATCGGTGGCTTACAAAGGCAGCGACAATGCCACGAAACCCGATCGTGAGACGAGCTGGTACGTCATCCAGGCGTACGTCATAACCCCCCAATACGGCGATGCGATGAAAGGTAAAGGAGGCATTTTCGCCTACGAAATCAATAGTCAAGCCAAAAACAGCAAAGGGGGTAAAAGCATTCTTCGTTCAGTTGTCGTTCGACAATTCAACTGAACTCAGCATCGTCGATCTATAAGAGATCTCAGGAATGAAAGTTTTCGATTACTTATCCAAGCCGCTAATGGGCGTCTTTCTTTTTCATGCTGCTTTGGACAGCTCTATAGTCCTGGCGAATGTCGACATCTCTCAAGCTCCCCTCTTCGTCAGCAACGCGGCCCCACCGCTGAACATGTTGGTGATGGGACGTGACCACAAACTGTATTACGAAGCCTATAACGATGCCTCGGACCTCAACGGGGATGGTGTTATCGATGTCGGCTACAAAGGGCATCTATCGACCAGCGTAGGGGGAATCGACTACTACGGCTATTTCGACTCTCATCGCTGCTATACCTACGATGAAAGCAGCCGCCAGTTCAATCCTGCCGACGAGGCACCGAACAAAACCTGTAATGGCAGTAGTTGGAGCGGCGACTTCCTGAACTACTTGACCACCTCACGCATGGACGCCATGCGCAAGGTTTTCTATGGCGGCTACCGAGCCATCGACAGCGCCACCGAAACCGTTCTCGAACGCTCCCATATTCCCCAGGATGCCCATAGCTGGGGCAAGGAATACACCAGTGTCGCAGTCGACGGCTACGACATCAGTAAGTACGCTCCGGTCAGCATCCCCACAAACGGTACGCGGCACCTTTTTGCCAATACCACGCTCAGCTCCGCCGAAGCCTGGGGCCCTCGTCTGCGATTGTTGAAAAACTCTCCTTATCGCATCTGGGAGTGGGTGTCCAAGGAGCGTCCCGTTGCCGACCACGAATGCAAGTCAAGTGGCCACAGCTGCGGTGACATCGCGGATTACCGCGTCCGCGTTCGTGTCTGCGAAAGCGGGAAGTTGGAAGCCAACTGCCAACATTATCCATCGGGAGTAGCCAAGCCCACAGGTATCCTGCACGACTATGGGGCGACGGATCGGATGTACTTCGGCCTATTGACCGGCTCTTACAAGAAGAATACTCAAGGCGGTGTGTTGCGCAGTAACATCGAAAGCTTCTCCCGTGAACTTAACGCCCAGACTGGCCAGTTCTGCCTCAATGGCAACTGCGGTGCCGATGGTGACGTAAAGGGAGTGGTCGATACTCTCAATCGTTTCAAGACCATGGGCTTCAATGGGGATATCTATAATTGCGGTTGGATCACAACTCGTCCGATCGAAGATGGCGAGTGCAATATGTGGGGTAACCCCGTCGCCGAAATGATGTATGAGTCCTTGCGCTATTTTGCAGGCGCCAAGGGACCTCGTTCCGAGTTCGATTACGATCCTTGGTGGGGCGACGACCTAAACCTTGGTCTCGCCAAGCCCGACTGGACTTCTCCCTATTTGTCTAAAGCAGACGGTGGCGGCGGCCATTTCGCCTGTTCAATACCCGTCATGACGGTAGTGAGCGACATCAATACATCCTATGATACAGATCTTCCTGGAAGCCATTGGAAACCACTGAGCAACTCCAATGATCCAAAATCCATTTCCAAGTTGAATGTATCCGAGCAAGTCGATGCTATCTGGAAAGAGGAAAAGAACAAACCTGCACAGGTCATCGTCGGTGAATCCAACGGAGTCGTCGACAATGCCCCTACACCCAAGAAGTTTTCCAATTTTTCAACCATCCGCGGGCTTGCTCCTGAAGAACCGACCAAGCAGGGCTCTTACTATGCAGCCGGTATTTCCCGCTTCGGTGCATTGAACAAGGTCGGTGGAGACAAGGAACTCAGAACCTATTCAGTTGCGCTGACGTCCCCTCTTCCCAAGTTTGAGATTCCTGTCGGCAAGGATCAGATAACCCTTGTGCCGTACGCAAAATCCGTATCGGGATTCAATATCAATGCGGAAAAAGAATTTCAGCCTACCAATCAAATTGTCGACTTCTACGTCCAGAAGATCGCCAATATGGCGGACGATGGTAGCGATTCCGACAAAACCATCAATGAAGGTCGTCCTTATGCCGAGTTCCGCATCAACTTTGAGGATGTGGAGCAAGGCGCCGACCATGACATGGACATGATCGTACTCTATACGGTCGAGGTTACGGAAAAGAACGACCTCAAGGTCAAGCTGTATTCCGAATATGCTGCCGGCGGCATGGACCAGCATGCCGGTTATGTTATTTCGGGTAGTACGGCTGATGGTACCTATCTAGAAGTATGCGATCTGACAGGCAGCCATAACGACGGTACACGCAACAGTTGCGCCGGCCAAGTGGCATATAAGCTGAATACGCCACCGAACCGCCCTGCCGGCTGGTGCTCGATAAAGAAAAATCTTGAAAGTGCCGAATGTGCCGGCCTCCCTCCGGTGGCGGAACGCACCTTTAAACCCGGCGATAGCAAAGGGGCCAAGCTACTCAAAGACCCGCTTTGGTACGCCGCCAAGTATGGCGATCCCAATACCGTCCAGACGGCAAGCAACGATTCGGGCAAAAACCCCACCAACTACTTCCTGGTCACCAATGCCCTGACCCTTAAGGAGCAGTTAAACAAGGCATTCGGCGACATTCTGCAAAATAATGCCTCGGTCAGCCGCCCCGCTGTGATGTCAGACGGCCCCACCCTGGCAGACAGTCGCTCGGTTTATAAGACCTCATTCAAGGCAGGAAGCTGGAGCGGGGAATTTTTCAAAGAAACGCTGAACCCCGCTACCGGTTCATTGACTCGTGCATGGACCGCCCAAATTCCTCTCAGCCGGACTATTAAAATGGCCGGTCGCAAGGGGGCATTGGTGGACTTTCAATGGAACAATCTTAGCGACGAACAAAAAATCGCACTTAGCAAGGGGGAAGATGGAAAATCTGACGATAACGGGGCCAAACGGCTGGAGTATATCCGCGGTGACCAAAGCCTCGAAGGTAATGGGTTTCGACAGAGGAACGCCCTGCTTGGTGACATCGTCAACTCTGGTCCGGTGATCGTGGCGGGAGCTCAGTATCTGGGATACATGGCCGATGCCCTCGAAGGCAGCGGGAGCAACTACAGCCAGTTCCAAACGAAGCAGAGCAAAGTACGCCAGCAAATTTACGTCGGTGCAAACGACGGCATGTTGCACGCTTTCGACGCTAACACCGGCACGGAAACCTTTGCTTTCGTACCCAGCGCAGTCATTGAGCATCTAAACCAACTGACCTTCCCAGGGTATAACCATCGCTACTACGTCGATGGCTCCCTGAGTGTCAGCGATGTGTTCTTCGACGGCAATTGGCACACCGTGTTGGTTGGCACTCTCCGGGCGGGTGGTCGTTCGTTGTTCGCGCTGGACGTTACCAATCCTGACGACATCCAGCTTTTGTGGGAATTCAGCGATACCACTCCCGAAACCCTGGATGAAAAAACGAAACTCAGTGACCTGGGATACAGTTTCCCTGAACCCGCCATTGCACGGCTGCATAGCGATCAATGGGCGGTTCTGATGGGTAACGGTTATGACAGTGCCAACAGCGCCAGTGGGAAAGCCGTCCTGTTCATTCTCGACATCAAAACAGGCAAGCTGATCAGCAAGCTGGATGCTCAAGGCAACAATAAGGCCTACAACGGTCTTTCCAGCGTCCGTATTGCCGATTACAACGGCGATAATGTCGCCGACTATGCCTATGCCGGCGATTTGCAAGGTAACCTCTGGCGCTTCGATCTCCTGAGCAGGAATCGTAATCAAAGTGCCCCACTCGGCAGATCCAGCGACGGTCCCGGTGTGGCTGGGCAATTCAGCGTATCGTTCTCTGGTAAACCGCTTTATACGGCCGTTTCGGAGGACGGTAAGGCACAGTCCATTACAGCAGCACCTTCCTTGGTCCCTCACCCAACCCAAAAGGGCTATCTGGTTGCCTTCGGTACCGGCCGTTATTTAGGCGAAAGTGACAAGTCGAATGTTGACGTGCAAACACTCTATGGCATCTGGGATACACAGACCCAGGGTGAAACAGCCCATAACGTCCGCGATCTCGGACGCGAGAATCTCCAACAACAATCCTTTGAGCTCCAAAAGGTTTCTTCATTCGGCCAAGCCACCCATAACGTTCGTATCCTGAGCCAGAACCCGGTTACATGGCTGAATAGCAACGGCGATATCGAAAAATGGGGTTGGTATTTGGACTTCAAAGTCGGCCAGGAAAAAGATACGGGTGAGCGGGTTATCGATGAAATGCAACCCCGTGGCCAAGTGCTCTTCGTCGGTACACGCATACCGAGTAGCGACCCTTGCACGGCCGGCCTTAAAGGCTGGAAGTATGCCATCGACCCCAATACGGGAGGCCGTACAGACTTCAATGTCTTCGATCTCAGTGGAGACAACACGGTCGACATGAGCGACAGCATGGGCGGCGATATAGTGGTATCCGGCATAGAAACATCGGCGGCAGGAGGCTATGACGTCAGCGGTGACAGGATATTTAGCCCCGCTAGCGGTAGCAATAACAGTGACCGTAACGGCAACGATGACGGAATGCTCGTCAACCTAGGCCCCAATGCCACCGGCCGCCAGAGCTGGCAAGTCGTCCCGACGGAACAGGAGTAACGTGCCATGCATCAGGCTCGCGGTTTCACCCTGATCGAACTGATGATCGTCGTGGTGATCATCGGCATCCTCGCCGCCATCGCCATTCCGAACTATCAGCAGTACGTGATCCGCGGCAACCGGACGGAGGGCATGGCCCTCCTGAACGATGCCGCGGCGCGGCAGGAGCGCTACTTTTCGCAGAACAACGAATATGCCGACACCGCCAAGAAGCTCGGCTTGTCGGAGTTTTCTGCGAACAGGCTTTACCAGTTGACGATTGCGGTCGATGGCGACGGTTATACGCTCAACGCCATACCGCAGAATGCGCAGACGAGAGATACCACCTGCCGCACGCTGACCCTGGACGCCATGGGCGTTCGCGGAGAGACCGGTAGCGGCGACGTATCGGACTGCTGGCGGTAAAGCCTCGAAGAACGCAGGGTAGGGATTCGCCTAGGTCCCCCTACCCTGCGTTTCTAGCATATGTCCACGTCCTGTCAGCTCCATCCCTCCTCCACACTAACCACGCTTATCCCGTACCCACCCAGGGCTCGGACTATCCCTACCCGCCCCCTCCGGCTTCCGACAACAAAATCAGTGGCAAACCGATAGCTCCTCGACATCGGATTCTCCAGAGTCGGCAATAACCACTCTATCGATTGCCAACGGCGACCGAGCAGGACAACGGAGCACTCCATGTCGATCAGCAAAGCCGGTATTCCTTCCCGTGTCAGGATGCTCTTGCAACCCCTCTCGCTCGCCACGGCGGGTATCGCAACGGGTGCCTGGCTGTTGTGGGACGATGCTTTCTCGCCGCTGTCCCTGGAACTCGCCGCATCGGCCGTCTCCATTGGCCTGGTATCGGCGATCTGGTCCGCTGCGCGTGCCGATGCCACGTTACGGTCGTATCGCCATGGCGAGCCGGCCGGCAAGCCTGCGCAAATGGAGATCGCGGCAAACCTGGATGAGGTGCTGCCGGCCTGCAGTCGGCAGCTCGAAATCGCCCGGCACTATAGCGAGAGGACGACCAGCACCCTGGCCACCTGTTTCACCGATCTGGCTACGCGAACCGAGCGGTTGGTGCTTCTTTACGAAGGAACCGACGGTGGCCTGCCCAGCCTGTTCGAACTCAATCGTTGCGCTCTGGGTAGGCTAAAAAGATCGTTGGAGACGGCTGGCAAGGAATCGCTGGCGCAGGAAACCCGGGAACTGCTGACATTGCTGGTCCGTTTGCAGGATCAAACGAAGAGCCTCAGCGATACGACCCGGCAAAACAAGCTGTTGATTCTCGATGCGTCGATTTCGCTTGCGGCGTCTCAATCCGAAAAAGGGAAACTGACATCGGTCGCAGCAGAGCTGCGTCAGCGTCAGGAGATCATCGCTGACCAGGAAGGCCGAATTCGGGAAACCGTGGCCGCGATTCACCAGGGAATCGCCAGTACCCAGGCGATCACTCAACAGTATCTTCAATTCAGCCGATCCCCCGACAAGGTGCAGGACCGGATATTCGAAGAGCTCGATATGGCCGCTTTGAAAGTCCTGGATGCCAGCATGGAGCTGCGGCAGGCCAACGACGCCATCGCCAATGAGGTGGCATTTCTGCTGCTCGCCTTGCAGTTTCAGGAACGCACCGCCGATGCGCTCGAACGCATCGACAATTCCTTTGCCTCTATGATGCCTCGCTCGAAAGCTGACGATGCAGCTCAAACAATCGACGCCCCCGTGAGCGAATCCGGCCCAGCTCAAAGCGCCACCGTCACGCCGATGGAACGAGAAAGCCCGGAATACTCCGGGCTTCGCTCGTGTGCAGGCTAGGAGGACCGCATCCATCCACGGGAGGATTGGCTAAACACCTTCTCCAAGGTGTTTTCTCCATGGCGCTTGGAAGTGATGGGGGTTTTCTCATCCTCATCCGCGCCTGACTGCTCAGCGACTATTTCCGATTGCTCCCCACCGTAATAGCGCTGCGATTCCACCGTATCTTTCAGGAGCGACGGTGTAGGGATATGGGATGATTCACCCGTCTGGCTCGTCAGCTCGATCTCGAGCGTGCTGCCCTCGGGGGGAGCGACGTGCTCCTGCGTCGGCGGAGCAGGCGGCGTCGGGGCCGTCGGGGCTTCGGGCGGAGTGGGTGTCGCAGCCGGTGGCTTCGGAAACATCGCACCCACCGTCTCTCGGGCGTTGAACCAGGTGTGCAGCATCATCCAGGACTTCGCACCGCCCATCACCATGCTGGTCGCAACCTTGAAGCCCCCCTTCGGATTCGACATCTCGGTAACCGCATCCAGCATGGCCCCGGAAGCCCCGGCAACCGTACCCCCTGCGATGCGGTTCTTCGCTTCGCGCCAGTTGTAGGGGCCGTCCTTGATCTCTTTGTACTTGAGTTCGCCATGGAACCCGCCCCCACCCACCAGCGGCTTGCGCAGGTTGATGATCGACTGGGCGATGCCTCCTCCGATAGCGGAGGACGCAACATCCAGCCCGACGCCCTTGAAGACGTCTCCCCAGCCTTTGCCGATGCCGAGCTTCTCCTTAACCAAACCCTTGAGTGCCCCTACCGAACTGAAGGTGGCGATGAAGGTGTTATAGGTGAACTTTTTACCCTTGGCGCCATTGATATCCGGCTGGTACTGGAAGCCATGCCCCAGCTTGGTCCGTAGCTTCGTACAGGCGACTTCCGCGGAGTAGTGGGCAATGCCCAGGCAGGCACCGCCAATCAGGTTGCCGATCGCAACACCTGCGGTAGCGCCTTCAGGTCCCGCGATCGATTCGCCCACTTTCTTCCCTACAGCAGGAGCCAGCTTGTTGGCGAAGCCCCAGGCCACACCGCTGACGATGGCCTGCTGGCCGGCGGAGCCCAGCCAGGAGTTGATCTTTTCGCCTTTGGTCTGAGGGCCGCTCGGCGCGGGCGTGAGTGGCGCCGAGTCGTGCAATGTAATTGCGAGATGGGGTGGTTGATTACCGACTTGCATGGGTCATTTCCTTCGTTTTTATCGGCTTGCAATGAAAGATCATTCGTCTTCATCGGGGAAACGCCACACCGTTAGCGCCAGATTCGGGCAGACAGCACTACGGGAAAAACCAGCCGTACTGAATCGGCGATCCATGGCGTTTCACTAAAGACCGATTCCGGACGATTTCAGGGAGGTTCCCATCCGCAGGCGGCTGCTTTCGCTGGCGTCCTGCAGGGATTTCTCGAGGCTCCGATACTGGGTCAGGGTTTCGCAGATGTTCTTGGCCAACCCGTAGCCATCGAGGCCGTCGATATCGAAGGTGTAAGCCAGGGCACCATGGTCAGTCCCGGGGATGATCGCGTAGGTGCCGAAGGTGCGCGGCAACAGCAGGTTCTGCTCCAGCAGCTTGCGGTACACCTCGGCCTGCCGGGCTGGCGGAATGGTGCCCAAATCGAAGAACACCGTGATCCGGCCCTGGTCCCACATCTTGTAGTTCAGCAAACCGATATCGATGCCGCCGACCACCAGGTGACCGGTCTCCTTGAGCGCGGCTGCGTCGACGCCGAAGGCGTCTGCCAGTTCAGTGATCAACCGGCCGTAAAGCTCTTCGTGGGCAGCCTGCAGGGTTTCTTCTTCTTTCGTCATGTGACTCATCTCCTTTGTGTTTCGAGAACGATGCGTGTCTCGGCAGTTGAGTGGCATCGATCACAAAGGGGTTCCGTCATTCGGGGATTTGCTTACCCTGAGCGGGATAAACCGCTCTACCCTGCGGGTGTGCGCGGCACACCCTTGGGCTGGAATGGCTGAACTCAGCTGAAAACCGTGTTTTTCAATTGCTCGCGGGCACGGGACAGGCGCGAGCGGACCGTACCGACCGGAATGCCCAACGCCTCCGCGGCGTCCTGGTAGCTCAGGTCGCTTTCCACGATCAGATCCAACAGGGTGCGCATGTCGCTGGGCAATGCCTCGATGGCCTCCGCCGTGCGCGCCAGGGTGTGGTGCTGCTCGGCAAGCGCGCCCGGGTCCATGTCGTATTCCAGCGTGCCGATCACATCGTCCAGATCGCTGCACTGCGGCTGGCCATACAGGCATTTGAAATGGTTGCGCACCAAGTTCACCGCGATACCGAACAACCAGGTTTCCGGCTTGGAAGTACCGGAGAACTTATGCTGATTACGCAATGCCTCGAGATACGTCATCTGCATCAAGTCTTCGGCATCGTCCTGATTCAAAACCCGCTTGCGAATGAAGCGACGAAGTTTCTGCTCACAGCTCTTGGCCAGCTCACCCCAATCCACTTGAGTCAGTTCAGGGCGTTGGATCGCAATATTTTCCATGGCTTGTCCTCTTTTATCGAACAGGTAATGCCAGAGTTGGCAAAACACCTATTGCAGAGCCCATGCCATGGAATAAAACAAAATCAACTTATTGATTTTAAAAGAGAAATTTAAATTCAAAGGAATTAATCAGTGCAACCATCTGCAAAAAGGAAAAAATCCAATGCAACAATTTGCACGTCTTTCTTCCTTATATATATGCACCCCACCAAAAGCCTCTCGAGCCAAATAAATTCACTCTTTCGGAACTCATCCGTTATTTTTTCCACACAGCAGTTGAACCTCTCCAAGTGGGTCAACTCGTCATGTCGATCAATTCTCTCAACGGCATTCAGCCCAATAGTTTCAGTACTCCCGTAGACCTACCCGAGCCTCCTGCCGAGAAACCGGCTCAAGCGATCCAGAGCCAACCCTTGGCGAACTCGATGGAAGAGATTTCCATGGCGTTCAGCGAAAGCATCGAGCGTCACAGCAAAACGCTGCACAACCGGGAGATTGCAGGTCGGAAATCTGCACGCGCCGTGGAGCGCGTGGAAAAGCTGGCCGAGCTTTATCGCCTGCTGGACCAGCCCTCACTGACACAGATGAGCAAACAGGCCGAGCAGATGCGCGGCCTGCTGAGCAAGAATCCGTCCGTGGACGATCTGCTGGAGCAGGTCGACAAGGACCCGGCCCGCGCCAGCCTGCTGTTGCAGCAGATACAGCGCCAGGCCAAGGCGGAAGGTAATCTCACCGACACCCAGACTGCCGAGCGCTACCTGCAGGCGCTGGAGAAGGACTACGGCGAGCAGATTCGCGCCGGCTTCAACACCGCGGCCGCCATCGCCGACTTCAGTTCGGACCCGCAGCAGAAGCAGGCCATGCGCCAGCTCTATTACCAGGCGGTGGTGAACCAACAATCCGCAAGCGGTCTTCTCGACTCCCTGCTCGAGCGTTTCGACGAGAAAGATTTCAATCGCGGCCTGCACGCCATGCAACGTGCCCTGGCCGACGACATTGGCGCCCTGGCCCCCTCGCTCACCCCCAAGGCGCTACGCGACCTGCTCGGCCAGCTCAACGCCTCCAGCCAACTGAGCCATACCCTGAAAAGCAGCCGCGATCTGCTCGAGCGCGTCGGCAGCGAAGACAACCCACCCGGCATGAGCGCCATCCAACTGACCCGGCGCCTGCTGCGCCTGGCCAATGCCGGCGTGTTCGTCCGCGACTTCCAGAACCTCAGCCATGAGGTGATCGGCAAGGAACCCCTGAAGCAGGCGCCATTCCTGAATGCCTTGTACCCCGTGGTCAATGAGCTGCCCGTCGCCCTCTGGAAAGACGCCAAGAGCCGCCAGAGCGGGCTGGGCATCCTGCGCGCCCTGATGGACGAACAGGCCCGCGTCGAGCGGCAACTGCGCACGGAACCGAACAGGAAGGCGAGCGCATGAATGGTCTAATCGTATTGTTGAACCGCATCGCCATCAGCGCGATGCGGCGTTCCGAGGTGGTCGGCGCCGTCATGGTCATGGCCATCGTGTTCATGTTCATCCTGCCGCTGCCGACCCAGGTGGTGGACGTGCTGATCGCGGTGAACATCAGCTTGTCCTCCCTGCTGATCATGCTGGCCATGTACCTGCCGACACCGCTGGCGTTCTCCACCTTCCCCGCGGTGCTGCTGCTCACCACCATGTTCCGCCTGGCGCTGTCCATCGCCACCACGCGGCTGATCCTCTTGCAGCATGACGCCGGCCACATCGTCGAGGCGTTCGGCAACTTCGTGGTGGGCGGCAACCTGGCGGTGGGCCTGGTGATCTTCCTGATCCTCACCATCGTGAACTTCCTGGTCATCACCAAGGGTTCCGAACGGGTCGCCGAGGTCGCGGCCCGCTTCACCCTCGATGCCATGCCCGGCAAGCAGATGTCCATCGACAGCGACTTGCGCGCCGGCCTGATCGACGGCACCGAGGCGCGCATCCGCCGCGAGCGTCTCGGCAAGGAAAGCCAGTTGTTCGGCGCGATGGATGGCGCCATGAAGTTCGTCAAGGGCGACGCCATCGCCAGCCTGATTATCGTCTTCATCAACATGCTGGGCGGCTTCGCCATCGGCGTGCTGCAAAACGGCATGGCCGCCGGCGACTCCATGCGCCTGTACTCGGTGCTGACCATCGGCGACGGCCTGATCGCCCAGATTCCCGCGCTGCTCATCTCCCTGACCGCCGGCATGATCATCACCCGCGTCTCCGGCAGCCAGACGGTGGATGCCAACATCGGCCAGGAAATCGCCGAGCAGCTCACCAGCCAGCCCAAGGCCTGGATCATCGCCTCCGTCGCCATGCTCGGCTTCGCCGCGATCCCCGGCATGCCCGGCGCGGTGTTCGTGACCATCAGCATCGTCTGCCTGGGCAGTGGGCTGCTGCAATTGTGGAGGGCCAAGCAGAACGGCCTGAGCAATCAGAACACGGCCGTGCAATGCGAGCCGGAACAGAACGGCCACGAAGACCTGCGCCGCTTCATCCCTACCCGTCCCTACCTGTTGCAATTCCACAGTCAGCACCTGGGGCAGCCGCTGGCGGAATCGGTCATCCACGGCATCCGCCAGCAACGCAACACCCTCGTCTATCGTTTCGGCTTCACCCTGCCCTCCTTCGAGATCGAGTACAGCGAGCGGGTGGCGCCGGACGAATTCCGCTTCTGCATCCACGAAGTCCCGGTGCTCAAGGCCAGCTTCGCCAACGGCAAACTGGCGGTCGAACGCAACCTGCTGGGCGAACACGCCGAGGGCATCCCGCCCGGCGACCCGGACCGCGAAGAAGCGGCGTGGGTCTGGCTCGACCCGGACCACCCGGCGCTGCAGAACGGCGAGTTGACCGGCGTTCCCGCCGAGGCGCTGATCCAGGAACGGATGAGCAAGGCCTTGCACAGCACCAGCGCGCAATTCATCGGCCTGCAGGAAACCAAGGCGATTCTCGGCTGGCTGGAAAGCGAGCAATCCGAACTCGCCCAGGAATTGCAGCGCGTGCTGCCCCTGTCGCGCTTCTCCGCCGTGCTCCAGCGCCTGGCGGCCGAACGCATCCCGGTGCGCGCCATCCGCCCCATCGCCGAGGCGCTGATCGAACACGGCCAGCACGAACGCGACGTCGGCATTCTCACCGACTACGTGCGCATCGCCCTGCGTACGCAAATCTGCCACCAGCACTGCGACAGCGAAGGCCTGCACGTCTGGCTGCTGACGCCGGAGACCGAAGTGCTGCTACGCGACTCCCTGCGCCAGATGCAAACCGGCACCTTCTTCGCCCTCTCCCCCGAACTCGGCAACGTACTGATGGAACAGTTGCGCGCCGCTTTCCCACTCAGAGGCAGGAAGAACGCATTGCTCCTGGTGGCCCAGGATCTGCGCAGCCCGCTACGGACCCTGCTGCAGGACGAATTCAACCAAGTGCCGGTGCTTTCTTTCGCCGAGTTGCAGAGCTCCATACCAGTCAACGTACTGGGCCGGATCAACCTCGACGACTCGCACATGATGCTTGCCTGACGGCATTTCGCTTGATTGGAACGGGACCTCAACATGTACGAACTACGCGTATTGACCGGCTTGCACCGCGGCGCCGCCCTGCCGCTCAGCGGTGGCCAGTGGCGCATCGGTTCCTCTTCCGAAGCCGACCTGGCGCTCTATGACCCCGGCATCCAGACCGAACACTGCCTGCTGGAACGACGCGGCGACGCCTGGGCCCTGTCCGCCTGCGAAGGACAGATCGGCGACGGCGAAGGGCACCGCGTCAGCGAGATCGACCCGCTGCAGCCGGATACCCTGTTCGCCCTCGGTGGCGTATGGCTGACCCTGGTCAGCGCCGACAAGGAATGGCCCGCGGAAGAGCAGGAAGACAACACCACCGGAACCGAGCAACAGGAGCTGGTCGAAAGCGACGCCGCCCCGGCCACCACCGAACTGGCCGCACCGAGCGAAGACCGCCCGCCCGTACCGCGCCGCTCGCGCAACTGGCCCGGCATGCTAACCCTGGGCGCCAGCGTGACCCTGGCGATCGCCACCGGCTGGATCATGACCGGCCAGGCCGCCATCCCGGAAAAGCCCCAGGTCACCCGCCCACGGCCATCACTGGAAGCGGGCAAGACCACCCTGCTGAAGATGATCCGGGACCGCGAATTGAACCGGCAGCTTAGCCTCACCGTCGAGGGCGACAACCTGGTCCTGCACGGCAGCATCGGTGAGAGCGAACAGGAAATGGTGCAGCGCATGCTGGTGCGCTTCGACCGGCAGTACAACGGCGAACTCAAGGTGATCGACCGCACCACCCCCCTGGTCTCGGCGCTGCCCTTCACCATCGTCCAGATCAACGGCGGCCCGCGTGCGCACATCGTCACCACCACCGGACGCCGGATCTTCGTCGGCGACGAGATCGACGGTCTGCGCCTGGTGCTGCTGGACAACAAGCACCTCAAGTTCGAGGGCAACCAGCAGATCGAGGTGACCTGGTGATGGACGCCGCGCTGCAGAACCTGGAAGCCTGGTGCCAGGCCGAGCGCGCGCGCCTGCGCCGCTACGCTCCGGTGAGCACCTTCGGCCGCATCAGCGGCGTCAGCGGCATCCTCCTGGAAAGCCGCCTGCCACGCGCCAAGATCGGCGACCTGTGCCGCATCCAGCGCGACGACGGGGAAATGGTCCTCGCCGAGATCGTCGGCTTCAACCAGGAAATCACCCTGCTCTCCGCCCTCGGCGCGCTAGACGGCATCGCCATCGGCGCTCGTGTGATCCCGTTGTTCCGCCCGCACAGCATCGTGGTCAGCGACGACCTGCTGGGCAGCGTACTCGACGGCTTCGGCCGTGCCATCGACAGCGAAAGCCGCAGCGCCTTCGCCAACCCGGAGGATTCCGAGCACGCCCTCCCGGTGATCAGCGACGCGCCGGCACCGACCGACCGCCCACGCATCGATACCCCGCTGCCTACTGGCATGCGCGCCATCGACGGCCTGCTGACCATCGGCGAAGGCCAGCGCGTCGGCCTGTTCGCCGGCGCCGGTTGCGGCAAGACCACCCTGCTCGCCGAACTGGCGCGCAACACCCCGTGCGACGCCATCGTCTTCGGTCTGATCGGCGAACGTGGCCGCGAACTGCGCGAATTCCTCGACCACGAACTGGACGACGAACTGCGCCGTCGCACCGTGCTGGTCTGCTCCACCTCCGACCGCAGCAGCATGGAGCGCGCCCGCGCGGCCTTCACCGCCACCGCCATCGCCGAAGGCTACCGGCGCAAGGGCTGCAAGGTACTGCTGGTGATCGACTCGCTCACCCGCTTCGCCCGTGCCCAGCGCGAAATCGGCCTGGCCAGCGGCGAGCCGCCGGGACGCGGCGGCCTGCCACCCTCGGTCTATACCCTGCTCCCGCGCCTGGTGGAGCGCGCCGGCAAGACCAACGACGGCGCCATCACCGCGCTCTACTCGGTGCTCATCGAGCAGGACTCGATGAACGACCCGGTCGCCGACGAAGTGCGTTCCCTGCTCGACGGCCACATCGTCCTGGCCCGCCGCCTGGCGGAGAAAGGCCACTACCCGGCCATCGACGTGCTCGCCAGCCTGAGCCGGACCATGAGCAACGTGGTCGAGCGCGACCATATCCGCCAGGCCACCACCCTGCGCCGGTTGATGGCCGCCTACCAGCAGGTGGAAATGCTCATCAAGCTCGGCGAATACCAGCAGGGTCACGACCCGCTCACCGACTACGCGGTGGAAGCACAGGACGCCATCAACGCCTTCCTGCGCCAGGAAATGCGCGACCCCACCGACCTCATCGAAACCCTCGAACAGTTGACCGGAGTGACCGCCCATGCGCCACGCTAAGTTCATGCCGGAAGAGCCGCTGGCCGAAGACCCGGCCATGGCCGACCTGAGCCGCACCCTGGCCATCCTCAAGCCCATCCGCCGCCAACGCCTCAGCCGCGCCGAACGCGAACTGCGCGAGGAACAGGCCCGCCTGGCCGAACTGGCCGCGCGCCTCGAAAGCGACCGCGCGGCGCTGCAAGAGCATCGCCAGGCGCATTGGCGCGAGCGCGCCGACCTGCTCGCCGAATACCAGGCCGAAGCCAAGCCGGTCGCCAAACTGCAGGACTGGAGCAACCGCGAGAAAGGCATGATCGGTGCCCTCGCCCAGCGCGAACAGCAACTGGACGAGCTGAAGAACAACCATGGCCGCCAGGAACAACGCATCGACAGTGCCCGCCACACCGTGATCGTCAGCCAGCGCGACGTGGAAAAGCTCGACTACCTGACCAAGAACCTGGGGGCCGTCCTGTGAACCAGATCCAGCGTACCCAGCAACAGCCCCCTCGCAGCGCCGCTGCCCAGCCACGGGAAACACCGCGAGAAGTGCAGCGGGACAGGTCGGAACGCGCCAGCGAACACCACCGTGCCGAGACCGACCGCGATCTGTTCCTCGACCTGCTCGGCGGCGACATCGACTGGCTGCCCCAGGCCGGCGCCGGCCATACAGGAAGCGCCTTGCCGGAAGCGGACAGCGCCCCGGCCGGCGGCGCGTCGCCCGCCTGGGACGACGTACAGGCACAGCTCACCGGGCTGCTCGCCGACCGCCCCGAGCAGGCCGGCGAACCGTTCAACGCCACCCTGATGCTGCCCAACCTCGGTGAGGTCGGCGTGGCACTCAAGCAACAGGCCGGGCAAGGCTGGAACATCACCCTGCGCTTCGCCCGCCGCAGCCTCGTCGAGCGCTTCCGCGACAGCCGTGGGCACTGCCAGCAGAGCCTGGCGAACGCCATCGGCCGGCCGGTGCAACTGGAATTCCAGGAGCAGGAGGACTGGGCATGACCGCCAAGCTGCTCAAACTGCGGCCGCTGCCCCAGGCGCAAGCCGAGATCCGCCGGCGCATCGGCCAGGGCCTGGTGCTGGACTTCCAGCTCGCCGACTGCCAGGGCACCCTCACGTTGTACCAGGCCAACGAGAAGGCAGCCGGCAACGGCGTCACCTTCGCCACCGACCTCGGCCCGCTGCGGTTGCACCAGGCTTCGCCCCTGCTCAGCCTGCTGGCCACCTGCCCGGCGCTGCTGGACGACAACGACACGCTCGAGCCCGACGAAGGCCATTGGTATTGGCCCTTCTACAACCAGTGCCTGAGCCCGCGGCTGCACCAGTTGTTCGGCCAGATCGTGCCGCGACGCCTCGAATTGGACGACGGGCTGCCCTGCGTCTTCGAAGCCCAGTTGGACGGCCAGACCGTGCGCAGCGACGCCCTGCTGCCGCTGGACACCGCCCGACGGCTGCTCGCCCAGCCGGGCTGGCGTCCGCTGACCAACACCACCGGCCCCGGCTGGCGCCTGTCGCCGCCGCTCCTGCTCGGGCGGACCGCCCTCACCATGGGCCAGCTCCGCTCATTGCGAGCCGGCGACATCGTGCTGCCGCAACAGACCTATTTCCAACCCGACGGCACCGGCCACCTGGTGCTCGGCCGCCTGCGCCTGCACGGCCAGCTCGACAACCACCCCAACCCGCACTTCGTCATCACCGACCTGGAGGAAATCCCCATGAACGCCTACGCCAGCGAGTTCACTCCCGACCTCACCGTCCCAGGCCTTTCCCCGGAGATGGGCCTGGAAGACGACCACGACAGCGGCGCCACCTTCGACGACCTGCCGCTGTCCCTGACCCTCAACTGCGGGCGCCTGTCCCTCACCCTGGGCGAACTGAGAACCCTCGGTGCGGGCTCCGTGCTCACCCTCACCCAGGGTACTCCGGGCCTCGCCATGCTCTGCCATGACGACCGTCCGCTGGCCCACGGGGAACTGGTCGACGTGGATGGCCACATAGGTTTACAGATCACCCGCCTGGAACTCGGTAGATGAATATCGGACACGTCGACCCCTTGCTGCTCGCGCTCTTTCTCGGAGCGCTCTCCCTGCTGCCGTTGCTGATGATCATCTGCACCTGTTTTCTGAAGATATCCATGGTGCTCCTGATCACCCGCAACGCCATCGGGGTGCAGCAGGTGCCGCCGAACATGGCGGTCTACGGCATCGCCCTGGCCGCCACCATCTTCATCATGGCCCCCGTCTTCAGTGATATGAACCAGCGCCTCAAGGAGGAAAAGATCGACTTTTCCTCCATGGACACCATCCAGGCCGGCACCACGCGGGTCATCGAGCCGCTGCAGAACTTCATGTCGCGCAACACCGACCCGGACATCCTCACCCACCTGCTGGACAACAGCGCCCGCATGTGGCCGAAAGACATGGCCGCCAAGGTCAAGCGCGACGACCTCCTGGTGATCGTGCCGGCCTTCGTCCTCTCCGAACTGCAGGCGGGGTTCCAGATCGGCTTCCTCGTCTACATCCCGCTCATCGTCATCGACCTGATCGTCTCCAACATCCTGCTCGCCCTCGGCATGCAGATGGTCTCGCCCATGACCCTGGCGCTGCCCCTGAAGATTCTCCTGTTCGTCCTGGCCAGCGGCTGGACGCGCCTGCTCGACGGCCTGTTCTACAGCTACCTCTGAGGGAAACCGCCATGGAAATCCTGACCCTGTTCAAGCAGGCCATGCTGCTGGTGGTCATGCTCTCCGCGCCGCCGCTCATCGTCGCCGTGATCGTCGGCGTGATCATCTCGCTGCTGCAGGCCGTGATGCAGTTGCAGGACCAGACCCTGCCCTTCGCCGTCAAGCTGGTCGCCGTCGGCATGACCCTGGCACTGACCGGGCGCTGGGTCGGCGTGGAGCTGATCGAGCTGACCACCCTCGCCTTCAACATGATCGCGCAGACAGGCGCCTGACATGCTTCCCGTCATCGACCAACTCGTCGATACCATCCTCGCCCTGACCCTGGGCATGGCGCGTCTCTACCCCTGTCTGTTCCTAGTACCGATCTTCGCCTTCAAGGAAATGAAAGGCATGCTGCGCCACGCCATCGTCCTGGCCCTGGCGCTGGTGCCCATGCCCGGCATCCGCGCCACCCTCGCCGGCACCGAACACACCTGGCTCTGGCTCGGCGGCCTGTTCTTCAAGGAAATCGTGCTCGGCATCCTGCTCGGGCTCTTGCTGTCCATGCCGTTCTGGCTGTTTTCCTCGGTCGGCGCGCTGTTCGACAACCAGCGCGGCGCCCTCACCGGCGGCCAGCTCAACCCGGCCCTCGGCCAGGATGTCACCCCCCTCGGCCACCTGATGCAGGAAGTGCTCATCCTCCTGCTGGTCATCGGCCTCGGCTACGCCGCCATCACCCAGGTCATCTGGGACAGCTACCTGGTGTGGCCGCCGACCGAATGGCTGCCGCAGCCGACGGCGGACGGCTTCGACGTCTACCTCGGCCTGCTCGCCGACGCCTTCAGCCACATGGTGCTCTACGCCGCGCCGCTGGTGGGTCTGCTGCTGATGCTGGACTTCTCCGTGGCGATCCTCAGCCTCTACAGCCCTCACCTGCAGGTTTCCTCGCTGTCCATGCCGGCCAAGTGCCTGGTCGGCATGGCCTTCGTCCTGATCTACATGCCCATGATCGAGTACCTCGCCAACGAGCGCCTCCTCGACCTGCGCGACCTCTCCCACCTGCTGCCCCTGATGCTGAGCCAGCCATGAGCGGAGAAAAGACAGAGAAGGCAACACCCCACAAACTGCAGGAAGCGCGTAAGAAGGGCGAAGTCAGCCAGAGCCAGGACGTCCACAAACTGGCAATCTGCGCCGGGCTGATCGAAGTCATCCTCGGCCTCGCCGACACCGGCATGCGCGAACTCCAGGCCCTGGTCGCGCTACCCCTGCAGCGCATGGACCAGCCCTTCGTGCGTGCCTTCGAAGAGCTGCTCGTGCATGCCCTCTGGACACTCGCGTCCTTTTCCATCGTCAGCGTTTCCGTCGCGGTGCTGCTGCGGGTGATCGGCGGCTGGATTCAGATCGGCCCCATGTTCGCGCCGGCGGCCTTTAAGCTCGACTTCAACCGGCTGAACCCGGTCAACCACATCAAGCAGATGTTTTCCGCCCAGAAGATGACGGAAATGCTGACCAACGTGCTGAAGGCGGCGGCCATCTGCTCGGTGCTCTACATCGTGGTGAAACCGGCGCTGGGCGTGTTGGTCAAGCTGGCGCTGACCGACTTGGACCAGTACTGGCACACCCTCGCCGACCTCTTCGCCCAGATCGCCCACGCCACCCTGGGCACCCTGCTGGCCATCGCCGCCATCGACTTCGGCCTGCAGAAATACTTCTTCCTCAAGCGCCAGCGCATGAGCAAGGAAGACATCCACAACGAATACAAGCAGATGGAAGGCGATCCGCACACCAAGGGCCACCGCAAGTCGGTGGCGCGGGAGCTGGTCATGAGCGGCCCCGATGCCCCGAAGAAGAAGCCCAAGCCGGTACCCACGGACGAAAAGCCGGACATGCTCTTGGTCAACCCGACCCACTACGCGGTGGCATTGTACTACCGCCCGGAAGAAACGCCCCTGCCCGTCATTCTCTACAAGGGCGAAGAAGCCGACGCCCGCGACCTGATCGAAGACGCCCACGAACGGGAGATCCCGGTCATCCGCTACATCTGGTTGACCCGGACCCTGTACAAGACCGAGGTCGGCAGCTACATCCCCCGCGAAACCCTCCAGGCCGTCGCCCAGGTCTACCGCCTGCTGCGCGAGTTGGACGAACAGCTCGGCGACGACGAAGAAGCCAGCGGCGAAGTGATCGAAATGCCACCGGACCGCATGGCCTGAGCCGCATTTTTTGCAGGAACCAGCCCTGCGTCCTGATCATTCCCACGCTCTGCATGGGAATGCAGCCGCGTCCGTAGCAGTGAGCGGACGCAGAGCGTCCTCACAAGGGATTCCCACGCCGGAGCGTGGGAACCATCAGGCAAGAATTTCGAATCGTAGCCCCTACACGAAAATCAGCCTGACATTTGTAAGGGCGGGCTCTGCTCGCGAAGCATCGCCAGCAGAGCTGGCTCCTACGGATTCGCGCCCGACCTAAGGCTCCCTCTGCACCAACGCCCAGCGATACAGCGCACTGGCCTCTTCGAGCAGACGGTCCGCCCCTCGGCAGGCATCCGCCCACGCATCGTTCAGGGTGCAGCCCTCCTGCCGTGCCACGGCACGGATGGCCTGTTGGGCCAGGCGCAGGCGCATTTCGGCGTCGGCCTGGAAAGGGCAATCGGGTATGTCGGGAGAAGGTTGAGGACGGCGGTGTGCCGGAAATGGAATCACGTCAGCCATGGCGCACCTCCGAAAGGGAGAGGTCCGAGGCAAGCCGATCATCAGGCAACACCGGGAAAGAAACGGGGAGATAACGCATTCTGTGCTCCTTGAATTGCAGGAGCCGTTGCCACTTCGTCGTGGGTCCGGCGTCCGAAATGTCACCAGGCCGAAGCCTGCCCACGCGGACGCTATAAGACGTAGAGCAGCGCTAAAACGCGCTCACGAGATTGGCGCTACCGCGCCCTGGACAATCGGGTTACCACACCCGTCCACGGAAACCTCCGTGGCCGACGAACTCTAGTACCCTCCCTCGCCACGGGCAAACCCGACGCGCTGGAAAAGTGACGCACCGCATGCGTTCAACCCTGCGCGCCCCCGGCCGGCTTGGCCTCGACGATCTGCAAGACCTTGTCCTGCCCGTGTTGCCAGTAGCTTGGAGTCAACAGCAGCGTATCGCGCAGCATGCGTGCCATTGCGTCCGGGCTGTCCGAGCTGATCACACCGCCGTTCGGGTCGAAGAAATGCAGACACCCCGACTCGTCCTTGCGCAAGGCCATGGCATGAGTGTCCGACACCAGGACGAAATAACGCGGCTCCGTCCCCCTACCCATGGACTCCAACGCCTGTTTCAACACGTGATTCATGTCCGGCCGGGAAAGGTTCACGGCCCCCGCCCCCGTCATTTCTAGCCCCGCGCCGGGTAACGTCGCCTGGATCACTTTCAGGTCATTCTCTTCGTTTTCCTTGCGGGCCTTGCCCAACCCAACGAATTGCAAGCCGATCGTTCGTAGAAAAAGCGAGTTGTTGCCCCAGTCCTGAAGAGAATTGGCGAAGAAGGCATCGTCGTGACCATCCGCCGCATTTTTCAACCAGTTGAGCGATAGGCCAAAGCAGCACCCGTGGGATTGTTCGGCTGCATCGAGGTGCCCCCCCAGGCCCGGAATTTGTTGGTAGATCGTGCTCATCATTTTTCTCTGCTCGAAAGGCAGACTGAGTACACATCCGTTTCTGCGCGCCAGCTCTCGAATCATCTTGGCTTCCCGTGACTCCCGAGAGGGAGGCAGCGCCCGCTCGGACGCCCTTCCGACATCGCGGCCCAGACGCTCCGAGCGATGCCGGGACTCGGCCGACAGCGGCGTGGCCTCGGGCGAACGCAACCGGTCGGCTGACTGAGGAACTACCACCGGTGCCGGCCGGCTCATACCTGCCGGAGGCCGAGGCAACGGCAAAGGCGCCGACATTGGCCGGTTCAAAGGCGTCATACCGGAATTCAAGGCTGGCCTGTGAACCGCAGGGTTCGACACCCGGCTCAACGACAATGGCGGAGCCTGCCTAACCTGGATATCGGCATTGATCGCCGGGTTCCGAGCAATCGACAAGCCACTCATGGATGTCCCCCCTCAATGCCTACACATCAGCGACGTTCCGAAAACTCACCGCGCCCGCTCCCTGCTGCACCCCCTGGCTTGGCTTCGAAGATGATCAAGTTGTGGCCCTTTCCCGGCGCCCAGTACGTAGGGCTTTGCAAAAGGACGTCGCGAACCACCCGGGCCATGGCCGCGATATTATCGGTACTCACGACGCCACCGTTGGGATCGAAGAAATGCGTGTGCCCCGAGGCGTCCTTGTGCAAGGCCATCGCATGCTCGCTCGAACACAACATGAAATAGCGATCTCCGCTGCCACGCCCCAAGGCATTCACGGCCTCCCCGAGAACCTGGATGCCGTTAGGGGCCTCGAGGTCGACCGCCCCCATGCCGTGAAGCTGAAAACCGGCCGCTGGCAATGTCGACTGGAACATCCGCAGCGCATTGCTGCTGTGCTGTGCAATGGCCGTCTCCAGTTCTATGTGCTGCAAGCCCACCGATCTCAGGAAAAGCGAATCCTTGTCCCAGGCCTGGAATGCCTCGACGAAATGCGCGTTATCGTGGCCTTCCGCCGCGTTCTTCAACCAGTTGAGCGAGAGACCGAAGCAGAGGCCTTTATCCTGGGTCGCTGCGTCGATGTGCTCATCCACCCCTTCGATCGTCTTCAGTACCGCAAGCCGGGCCTCGCGCTGGTTGAACGGCAAGCTCAAGGTGCAGCCATGCTGGAGAGCGACGTTGTGCATGAAGGCGATGCTCGATAGCTCAGGCGACTGGAACGGCGGAAGGTGGGGCGACGCTCCAGCGTTACCGGTAGCGGATACCGGCCTGGCGGCATTCAGCGATGGGGGCGGCAGCGGTAACGGTGCCGGCAGCGGCTGGGTCAGGGGCGTCATCCCGGTGCCGGGAACCGGCGGTCGGATCTCCGGGTTCGCCACTCGATCCAGCGGCAACGGGACGTCCTGCCGTGCCGACGTGTCGATACCGCTCGGTTGGCCACGCCCGATGTGCAAGGGAGTCATGCACGCCCTCCCGCGAGGGCCAGGACGCTCAGGGACGTGGGTCCTGGCCTTGAAAGGGCTACGGCCGGTGACTGCTGACGGCAATGCTCGAAATACTTCCCCAGCTCCCGGACGAGTTCGCTAAAGTTTCGCAACACCCGGTCCAACTCACCGTCGTTCGTATGCTCCAGGGGGTGCACGGCACGCAGCAGTAACTGGCGCCTCTCCGGATCGAAACCCAGTGCGGCGCCACGGGTATGGGCCGGGTCGAGGTTGAGGGTCATGGCCAGGGTCAGCAGGCCGTTGTCGCGCGCCAGGTCCAGCTCGCAGACCGAGCCGTAGAAATACGCCTGGGTCTGGCCGGACGGCAGCATCACCAATATCTCGGGAGAGCCTGCCAGGGCGACGTTACAGCAACCCTGCGCATCCAGTACCCGCCCGTTGACGGCGGTGACCCCGCAACGGGTCAGCCAGCGGCTGATCATCTGTTCCGCTTCGAGGAAATTCATGTGGCCTTCTCTCACCCATAGTCGAATCGCGGTTTTCACCGGCTTCGATTGAGTGGGCGATGTGCCAAGGCGGTTCAATGTTGAAAAAGCGGTCAGTTCGTAGGGACCAGTCCCGTAGGGGCGAATTCATTCGCCCGCTTTACCGCCGCAGGGCGAATAAATTCGCCCCTACAGGTGATGCCAACCGCACCGCTTTTGTAGGAGCCAGCTCTGCTGGCGAAGCTTTTCCGGCTGGGCGTCAAACCGGCCCCGATTTTATTGCCCAATGAGTATCAACTTGCCCGTCTGCGGATCGCGGTAGACCTGGCCAACGCTCTCCAGCCCTTCGCCGCCCTGCCCCTTGAGGTTGTCCGGCAGTCGGGGCAGTTCGCGGCCGCGCTCCACCGCGACCGGCTCGTTGCGTTGTTCCAGCCGTTGCAGCAGGTCGGTCTGGGCCACCAGGGCGGCGATCAGGCCGCAGGCGAACACCAGTACCACGTCGACCATGTTCGCCAATGGGCCGAGCGGATCGTCGTCGCCTGCGGCGAAACGGCTAGAGCGCCAGCGCCGGCTCATCACCCGCCTCCCCCGTCTCTGTGGCTTCCAGCTCGTCCAGCAGTTCGTCGTACCAGCGCCGACGCAGACGGCCGAGGGCGAAGCCGATCACTCCGGCGAGCAAGCCGAGCACCGTGGTGTCGAAGGCCACGCGCATAGCCACGCTGAGAATCTGTACGTTGCCCTCGCCCAGCGCCGCCAACCCGGGACCGAGGGGGATCAGCGTACCCATCAGGCCGAGCATCGGGCCGATGCGGGCGATCAGGTCGGCGCGGTCCAGGCGCTTGCGGGCACGCCGCTCGACCTCCGCCGGTGCCAGCAGCCGCCAGCGCGACAACCCGCCCAGGCGCTCGCCGGCCGCCACGCCGATGTCCCACACGGCCAGCGCCAACAGGCCGAACAGGCCCCAGGTCACTGGTTGCAACAGCCAGCCCACCAGCAGGTGCAGCCAGCCGAAGACGTTACTGTCGAACATGCTCATTGCCCTCCCAGGGGTTGATACCCGCGGCCACGCCAGACGCCCAGCCCGAGCAGTGCCAGCAAGGCCAGTGCGCCGATCCAGATCGACGGACCGAGCGGTTGCGCCTCGCCGGAGGCTGCTTCGGCGGGTGATGCTTCCTCGCCGGCAGCCGGCTCGGCGGCGTCCGGCTGGAGTTCGCTGATGCTGCTCGGTGCGGCCGGCGCCTCCGGTTGTGGCAGCTTCGCCGCGTCAAGACGCGCCGCAAGCGCGGTGCGCAAGTCTTCCGGCAGTTGCGGCAGCAGCCACTGGAACATCGGATGGTCCGGGCGGGTATGGCCGCTGCCGGGCAGGCCGTTTTCCACCACCAACCGGGCGAACTGCTCGCCAAGCGCCTTGACCGTCGCCTCGTCGGCTTGCCAGAAGCCTTTGTGGATGGCCACCAGCATGATCGCCAGCATGTTGCTCTTCACATGCACGTTGGCACCCTGCTTGAGGAAGCGGTCGATGCCCAGGTCGTAGCGGTCGTCCAGATACACCGCCTTGACCTCCTCCCAGGCGCTGTCGCGAATGATGTCGGGGTTAGTCACCTGCCAGCCCCAGAGGTATTCGAGGAATTCGCTGCCCATGGTGCGGGCGCCGGCATAGTCGTGCTGCATCAGCGCCTTGATCCAGGCCGGGTTGAGGAAGCGCCCGCGCAGCTCGGCCAGCAGTGCCTGCTGCAACGGTTCCAGACGCACCTGGCGCGGGTCGTTGTGCCAGCCGACGTAGCTCTCCGGTACTCGGCCGGAAAACTGCTCCACCGCCAGGCTCAGTCCGCCGAGGTAATCGAAGGCATCGTTATTGTCCATCAGGCCGTAGAGGTTGCTGGAGCGGCCTAAATAGGTGCGTTTGACCTGCTTGAGGCCGTCTTCGAACACGGCCTGCACCGGCTCGCCCTGGTGTCGCATGCCGTAGGCATGACCCATGCGGTTGACGTAGGCGCGGGCCAATTCGCTGCGGTCCTGCCAACTGCCGGAACGCTCCACCAGGTTGTTGATGCCCGCGCCATAGGCACCGGGCGCCACCCCGAACAGGCGCAAGGCCGCCAGGCTGCCAGCCTGCTCGGCGCCCGCTCCGGCATCCAGCCGGCGCGCCGCATCGCGCACCCAGTTGGCGGCGACGCGGTTGGCCTCGAGCGACTCGTCGCCGCCGCTGGCCAAGGCACCGAGTGGTTCCAGGGCGGCGGCCAGCGCCGGGCGCAGCGCGGGGTAGTCGCGGCGGATGGTTTCGCTGGCACCATCCAGGGCAAGCAGCACGCCGCGTTCGAGCATGGCGAGCTGGTCGGCGTAGAGGTCGCGGAACAGACCGGAGGTAGTGAACAGCAGGTCGCGGCGCTGCCGGCCGGTCGCCAGCGGGACCCGGCGAATGCCTTCGACGATGCCGCGACTGTTCCAGACCGGCTCGACGCCGAGCAGGTCCAGGCCGAAGGCGATCATCGCGCCCTCGTCGCGCACCGTGTCCGAGGCCCAGAGGATCACCGCCTCGCGACCGCCGTCTTCGACCGGGCGCTCACGGGCCTTGTTCGCCATGTCGCGGCCGATGCCCCAGCCGATGCGACTCGGCAGCAGGCTGCTGTCCAGGGCGTGGAAGTTGCGCCCGGTAGGTAGCGCCTCGGGAGTGCGGATCGGGTCGTTGCCCTTGCCGGGCGCGACGAAGCGACCGTTCAGCGCGCCAACCAGGGCGTTCATTTCGGCCGCCGGTGAATCGGTCAGTGCTTGGCGCTGCTTCTCCCCGGCAGCGCCCATGGAGGTCAGCAGGGTTTCGACGGCCTCCGGTTTCCAGGGCTTGCCGAACACGTGCAGCCCCATGGGCATGAAGCGCTCCTGGATGTTGGTCAGGTAATGGCCGACCTCATGTACCAGCAACTCGTCGTCGGCCTGTTCGAAGTCGATGCCGCGCGCTGCCAGGGGCTCGGCCATGGATTCGCGCAGCTCGGGCTCCAGGCCGGTGCTGCCGATCAGCCGCTTGATCTCGGCGATGGTGGCGCGGCGGGCCGGGCCGTCCACCTGGCCGCTGCCGGTTTCGAAGCTCTCGATGAGCTGGCGCAGCTTGAGCAGGTCGTCGTAGAGCGGTGTGGCCACCAACGGCGGGGTCAGGTGATCGATCATCACCGCCAAGCCCCGACGCTTGGCCTGGATGCCTTCGCCGACGCCGTCGACGATGTAGGGGTAGATGCTCGGCAGGTCGCCGACCACCTGCATCGAATAGTCCTCGTCGGACAATCCGGCACGGCGGCGCGGGAGGAATTCGTAGGTGGAGTGCCGGCCGAGGTGGATCAGGGCATCGGCTTTGAAGTCGTCACGCAGCCAGTGGTAGAAGGCCAGGTACTGGTGCGGCGGCGGGAACACCAGGTTGGCGTGCAGCAGCTCCTCGTCGATTTCCCAGCCACGGGGCGGTTGCGGGCCGACGAATACGTTGCCGAAGCGCAGCCCCGGCAACACCAGCCGGCCCTGGTGCACCATCACGTAGCCCGGCCCTTCGCCCCAGCCGCGCAACCCTTCGATGCCGGTATCGGCAAGCGCCTGGATCAGCGCCTCGGCCTGTGTCCAGTCGACCTGCCCCGAGCGCTCCAGCGCCTGGCGGTATAAATTTTCGAGCTGCGCCAGCAAATCGAGCGCACGTGCCTTGGCCGGGTGGACGACGCCATCCAGCACGTGATGCAGCTCGCTGGAGCCATTGGCGAAGATTTCTCCGGCAATCGCCAGTTGCGAGCTTTCCAGCGCACGGCGCAATTGCACATGCCAATACCCCAGCGGCCCGTGGATCATTTCCGCCTGCAAGGCGGCGGGCAGCGTGGCGAACCAGCGGCGGTATTCCTCGCCGCTCATGCCTTCTACCTTGCCAGCCATTTCGGCCAGAGCGTCGCCCTGCTCCGGCAGGTTGACCCCGCGCTCCTGCAACAGGTCGAGCAGCGCTTGCGGGCTCTCCGGCAACGGGCCGGTGTCGTAGCCCTCGGCCTTAAGCCGCTGGAGAATCTGGAACAGCGACTGTGGCACGTCGAGGTTGTCCGCGCCGATGTTGTGCCGCCCCGGCGGGTGGTTGTAGTAGATGAGCGCGACGCGTTTGTCGGCGTTGGCCTTCTCTTGCAGGCGCTGCCAACCCTGTACCCGTGCCGCCAGGGCCTCCACCCGCGCCGGTAACGGCTGGCTGAAGCCGAAGCGGATGCCGGTCAGGCGGTCGATCCGCGCCGCCTGCCATGCAGCCAGGACCATCGGTTGGCTGCTGCCCTGAAGTTCCGGCATGGCCAGTTGGTAATGCACCTTGTCGCGGCCGAGGCCGTCGCTGGACAGTTGCCAGGCAGCCTCGTCGCGGTCATCCAGGCGCAGTCCCTTGAGCACCGGGACGTCCAGACCGACCAGCAGGTCGGTGGCCTGTTCGCGTCCTTCCCCACCGCCCATGACGAAATCCTGCAAGGCCACGATGGCGGCCAGCGGCGGATGCTCGCCCGCCTTCAACCAGCGCAGCGCCTCCAGAGTGGCGGCGCCCCAATCGGCGAACAGGCTCACGCAGGCCATTCCGCGCTGCTCCAGCGCACGGCAGAGCATGTCGTTGAGTTCACGGTCGCCGTTGCGGTCGGCGCGGCCGTGATCGACCAGTGCTACCAGCCGCTTGCCCTTCCAGACCAGTTGCTTCGGTTCCTGCAGCCGGCCGTGCTGGTAATAGCGCAGCGGCGGCCGGGCCTGGGGCGCCTCGGCCTGGACAGCGGGGCTGCCGCGAGCGGCCAGCCAGCCGAGCAGGCGCGCAATGTTCTCGCTGCCTCCGGCCAACCAGTAACTGCGTGCCTCGACCCACTCGGCCTGGCGTGGATAGGCTTCGGCCATTTCCCGGACCCAGCCGGCCAGATCGCCGGAGGGCTTCTGTGCGCCAAGCTTTTCTGCCTCCTCGCGACTGGCGAAGACCAGACGACCGCCGATTCGGCTGAGCACCACCAGATTCTGCTCGCTGTGCAGAATGAAGCGCTCACCGGCAGTCCATTCCGCCAGCAAGGGTTGCAGACGCTCGGCCTCGGCGCCGAACAGTCCCACCGTCAGCAGCACGCTGCCCTGGGCCAGCCAGTCGCGTACGGCGGCATCGTCCCATTCGGCGAGTTGTTCCGGTGTCCGCGCACTCACCGCCTGCTGCGGATAGCGCTGCGCGAAGAGCGCCGCCCCGGCAGCGAACTCCGCCGCGCTGTACTGCGACACGATGGCATTGATCCGGGCCTGCGCCGCCAGCGGCCAACCCAGGCAGAACAAACCGATCAGAAGAAAAGGTCGGATAAACGACATGCCCACTCCGTGAAGAAAGGATGGGCTGCCGAAATAGAGGGATGCGCCCCGGCCGCAAGGCCAAGGCAGAAGAAGCTCTATGCCGGGGAAGTCGCCCACCGCAACTTTCCTGCGGAACGCGGGCTGGTGTCGGGCTCGGTCGAACGCATCGACCCTACCGTTGCGGGGGCAGCGACAGCTTGGACTGTCTTCCCATTTACCCCGGACCTTGATCCGGGCACCACGCGTTCCGTTCGTTCGGCCACACCGGGCCGAATGGGGCGCCACCTTACGCGGCGCCCTGCACTAGATCAAGCCGGTGCCGGCTGGGTTAAGATGCCCCGCTCATGCCCGGTTGCGACCGACACGCGCCAGGGCTTCGCCACGAACAGTCGGATGCGCTTCCCTGCCCCATAAGGTTTTCATGCTCGAACACCAGCGCCTCAAGCACATTCTCAGCCTCGGCCTGCCGATCATCGGCGGCATGCTCAGCCAGAGCCTACTCAACCTGATCGATGCCGCCATGGTCGGCCACCTGGGCGAGAAGGCCCTGGCCGGAGTCGGGATCGGCAGCTACGCCAATTTCATGGCCATCGCTCTGGTCATGGGACTTGGGGCCGCCGTGCAGGCCCAGGTGGCACGCCGCCGCGGCGAAGGACGCGCCGACGAGGCCGCCGCACCGCTGAATGCCGGTCTGGCCATCGCCCTGGGCATCGCCCTGCCGCTGACACTGCTCGGCTGGTGGCAAGCGGAAACCATCATCGGCCTGCTGTCCGATGACCCGGAGGTGGTCGCCATCGGAATTCGCTATTTCGAATGGCGGGTGCTGGCGATCTTCGCCGTGGGCATGAACTTCTCCTTTCGCGGCTACTGGAACGGCAGCCATCAATCCGGCGTATACATGCGCACGCTGGTGATCATGCATGCGGCCAACGTCGCCATCAGCTACAGCCTGATCCACGGACTGTTCGGCCTGCCCAACATGGGCGCGCCGGGCTCCGGCCTGGGCACCAGTCTCGCGCTGTACCTGGGCTCGGCAATCTATGGCTGGCAGACCTGGCGCATCGCCCAGGCGAAAGGCTTTCTGCGCCGTCGACCCAGCGCACTGGATACCCGCGTGATGCTGCGCCTGGCGTTGCCCAACTCCTTGCAGCAGTTCTTCTTCGCCGCCGGTATTACCGCTCTGTTCTGGATCATCGGTCAGGTCGGCACGGCGGAGCTGGCGATCGCCCATGTGCTGATCAACCTGGCGCTGTTCCTCATCCTGCCGGGCGTCGGCCTGGGCATGGCGGCGACCACGCTGGTCAGCCAGAGCCTCGGCGAGAAGGATGCGGTCGCCGCCCATCGCTGGGGCTGGGAAGTGGTGAAAGTCGCAGCCATCGGCCTGGCGTTGCTGGGCATGCCGTTCTGGTTGTTCCCCCAGGCCATCCTGCCGCTGTTCGTCAGCGATGCGCACCTGATCGAGCTGGGCACCTGGCCCTTGCGCCTGACCGGCCTCGGCATGGTCATCGACGCCACCGCGCTGGTGCTCACCCAGGCCCTGCTGGGCGCCGGCGCCAGCCGCACGGTGATGGCAGTCAGCCTGGGCAACCAGTGGCTGTTCTTCCTGCCGCTGGCCTATCTGGTCGGCCCGGTGCTGGGCCATGGACTACTGGCGATCTGGAGTCTGCAAATCCTGCAGCGCGGCATGGCCTCGGCGGTGTTCGCGGTGATGTGGCAACGCAGGGGTTGGACGCAAATCCGCCTGTAGCGGCTAAGCTCCTTGACGGAGGTGCCCATGAACGACCAATCCGACGACCGCAAACCGCTGACGTTCTGGCAGATGCTGCACAGCGTGCTGGCCGCCGCCCTGGGCGTGCAGAGCGGCAAGAACCGCGCCCGCGATTTCACCCAGGGCAAGCCCAGTCACTTCATCATCCTGGGTGTGGTGTTCACGCTGCTGTTCGTGCTGACGATCTTTGGCGTGGTGAAGCTGGTGATCCACTTGGCCGGGATCTGAATTCAATCCAGCAGTGCATCGAGGGAGAACCGGTAGTCCTCCACACCAGGCCGGCCCTGCAGGGTGAACTTCCAGAAGTCCAGGCCGAAGCCTTTCTGCTCCTGGCGCTGCATCAGGCGCCGGGATTGCTTCTCATCAAGCAACCTGAACAGCAGAACCTGGCGGTCCTTGCCGCCATGGGCAGCGAAATCCAGGCCGGATTCATAGTCGCGCAGCAGCACCAACGCCCATCCGCCCAGTGTGAAATGCCCACCGACCAGCGCACTGATACGCCCATCGATGCGCGCCTGGAGCACCTCGCGGGAAGTATTCAGGGCGGAAAACAGCACGTCCTTGCCGGGAACCTTGTGCCGCTCCTCCAGCGCCTGCATCGCGCCGAAGGCCATTTCGTCGTTCGCCGCCCAGATCACTCGGGTCTGCGGATAGCGCGGCAACAACAGTTGCGCCTGCTCATAGGCCCGCTGGCGGCTCCATTCGCCGTAGACCATCTGACGCAAGCGCACTCTCGGGTGCTCGGCCAACGCGCGTTGCAGGCCGGCCTCCCGTATCCGCGACGCTGGTGTCTGGCGATTGCCGGCGAACGCGATCAGTTCTATCTCGCCGGAGGTGCCCTGCTCGGCCTGGACGAACAGCTCCCTGGCCATCAGGTAGCCGGCCTCTTCGTCGTTCGGCACCATGCTGCCGATCCAGTTGGGGTGATTTTCCCGGGTGTTGCCGGTGTAACGCTGCTGCTCTTCGGTCAGATGGCTGTTCACGGAGAACAACTTGATCGGCTTACCCGCAGCCAGGCGCAGGATTTCCGGCCCGGCATGCTCCTCGTTGACGAACAGCAGGTAATCCGGCAGCACCTCACTGTCCAGCGTTTCGCGCGCCTGTTGCAGGGTACGCTGCGTATCGCGCTCGCCGTAGAGCACGGTCAGTTCGAACCCCAGGTCGTCCGCAGCCGCCTGCATGAACCGGGTATAGCCGACCCAGAAGACTTCCGTGGATCGCCCGGGATTGAGAAACACCACCGATGTCGCATGCGCCGCCAGGCTGCCGAACAGACAGAAAAGAAAAAGGAACAGACGCAGGAGCATGGAGCGGTTATCCGGGCAAAAGAGCTTAGTGTAGCGTCGAGAACAGCCATCAAATAGCCATGAGCCCGGTCGAACGTGCCGGTTGGACAAGCGGTGTCGCAAGTAGACACTGGCCGCCTCGTCGGAGACGGCCAGCCGGTGTGGCGTATGGCAGTGACTTACTGATGGCTGACCCAGAAGACGGCCGTTGCCACGGCAATCGCGATCAGCGCCAGGATCGCCCAGGCATCCACCATACTGTCGCGGTTTTCATGTTCGGAATGGTCGGTCATGCTTCCCCCTTCTTGTGATTATGGGTGACACCCTTCGGAGTTAAGACCAGGGCCGCCGCTCCCTCAAGCGGCGGAGTTATGCTCCTTCGGCAACTTAGAACTAAAAGTTCCTACCATATATTCAAACTTCACTTTTGCGCATAACCCTGAGCTGGTATCTTCCTCGGGCTCCGCGGGGAGTGCGCGACCGTGCGCGCGGAAAGCCCAGAAACCCGATCGCCGGCAGCCTCGTGCAGCATGCCGCGAGGGTTGCTAAGTAGCCTGACAACAGGACATTTCATGTACGTATACGACGAGTACGATCAACGGATCGTCGAGGACCGCGTCAAGCAGTTCCGCGATCAGACCCGCCGTTATCTGGCAGGCGAACTGACAGGCGAAGAGTTCCGTCCGCTGCGCCTGCAGAACGGCCTCTATATCCAGCGCTATGCCCCCATGCTGCGAATAGCGGTGCCTTATGGACTGCTCTCTTCCAAGCAGTTGCGCAAACTGGCGCAGATCGCTCGCGACTACGACAAGGGCTACGCCCATATCAGTACCCGCCAGAACGTACAGTTCAACTGGCCGGACCTGGAAGACGTGCCGGATATCCTCGCCGAACTGGCTACCGTGCAGATGCATGCGATCCAGACCAGCGGCAACTGCATTCGCAACACCACGACCGATCAGTTCGCCGGCGTAGCCCGTGACGAGCTGGTCGATCCGCGCCCCTGGTGCGAAATCATCCGCCAGTGGTCGACCTTCCACCCGGAATTCGCTCATCTGCCGCGCAAGTTCAAGATCGCGGTCAACGGCGCCGTGAGCGATCGGGCCGCCATCGAGGTGCACGACATCGGCCTGGAAGCGGTGAAGAATGCCGCGGGCGAACTGGGCTTCCGCGTTTCCGTCGGCGGCGGTCTCGGCCGGACACCGGTGGTCGGCAGTTTCATCAATGAATTCCTGCCCTGGCAGCACCTGCTGAGCTACCTGGACGCGATCCTGCGTGTCTACAACCGCTATGGCCGCCGCGACAACAAGTTCAAGGCGCGCATCAAGATCCTGGTCAAGGCGCTGACGCCGGAAGTCTTCGCCGAGAAGGTCGAGGCCGAGTTCGTCCACCTGAAGGACGGCCCGACCACCCTGACCGAAGCCGAAGTGGAACGCGTGGCCAAGCACTTCATCGACCCGAACTACGAGTCGCTGGAGGATCAGGACGAGGCCCTCGCCCGTCTCGATGCCGAACACCCGGGCTTCGCCCGCTGGCGCGCGCGCAACGTCGTGCTGCACAAGAAGCCGGGCTATGCCGCGGTCACGCTGTCGTTGAAACCCACCGGCACCGCGCCGGGCGACGTCACCGACAAGCAACTGGATGCCATCGCCGACCTGGCCGATCGCTACAGCTTCGGTGAAGTACGCAACAGCCATAACCAGAACATCATCCTGGCCGACGTGCGCCAGCGCGATCTGTTCGCGCTGTGGGGCGAGCTGCGCGAGCTGGGCTTCGCCACGCCGAACATCGGCCTGCTGACCGATATCATCTGCTGTCCGGGTGGCGATTTCTGCTCCCTGGCCAATGCCAAGTCGATTCCAATCGCCGAAGCCATCCAGCGCCGTTTCGACGATCTGGACTATCTGTTCGATCTGGGTGAGATCGACCTCAACATCTCCGGCTGCATGAACGCCTGCGGTCACCACCACGTCGGCCATATCGGCATCCTCGGGGTGGACAAGAAAGGCGAGGAGTTCTACCAGGTCTCCCTCGGCGGCAGCGCCAGTCGCGATGCCAGCCTCGGCCAGATCCTCGGCCCCTCCTTCGCCCAGGACGCCATGCCGGACGTGATCGAGAAAATCATCAATGTCTACGTGGAAAAACGCGCCGAAGACGAGCGCTTCATCGACACCTTCCGCCGTATCGGTATCGACCCCTTCAAGGAGCGCGTGTATGCAGCGAATCATTAAGAACGACCAGGTGATCGATGAAACCTGGCACCTGCTGCCCAAGGACGTGACGCTCGAAGGACTCTCCAACAGCGACGACCTGATCGTTCCGCTCGCCCTGTGGCGCGACCACGCCCACGCGCTGAAGGCCCGCGATGGCGGCCTCGGCGTATGGTTGGATAGCGACGAGGAAGTGGAAGAGATCGCCGAAGACCTGCAGTATTTCCAGGTCGTGGCGCTGAACTTCCCGGTGTTCACCGATGGCCGCCACTTCTCCAGCGCCCGCCTGCTGCGCGAGCGCTACGGCTACAAGGGCGAGGTTCGTGCGATTGGCGACGTGCTGCGCGACCAGTTGTTCTTCATGAAGCGCTGCGGGTTCGATGCCTACGCCATCCGCCCGGACCGCGATCCCTACGACGCCCTGCAGAGCCTGAGCGACTTCTCCGAGGTCTACCAGGCCGCCACCGACCAGCCGCTGCCGCTGTTCCGCCGCCGCGGTTGATCGAGGAACTCTAAAAGCCCCGCCTTCCGCGTAATGCTGTTCACTTAAGCATTTGAGCCCAGGCGGGGCTTCCTCGAAAATCCGATGCCAGGTCACTGGCATCGGATTTTTTATGTCTCTGCTGCAACAGCAACTGCTCGACTTAGGCGAACTGTTCAACTTCTCCGATCTGAGCGCCTTCACCCAAAACATCCCGATCGAGTGGGTGGCATCCGCGCTGGACCTGTCCGCCCAGGCCACCATACGGAGGCGGCGCTTGCCCAGCGACCAGGTACTCTGGCTGGTACTGGGCATGGCCTTGATGAACGTGCGCTCGCATCTGATTCTCGATGCCCAACTGAGTCCCTATCGACGCAGTGAAATGCGCCTGGCCAATGAGTTTTTGCAGCAGATTCCCAGCCGTTCGGTGACGCTATTCGATAAGGGCTTCTGGAGTGCCGATTTACTGCTGAGCCTGGCCACGTCAGAGGAAGATCGGCACTGGCTGATTCCGGCCCGCAAGGCGCTGGTCAGCGAAGAAGTCGCTCGCTACGGCAAGGGCGACCGCCTGCTGCGTATGAAGGTGTCGGCTCAGGCCAGAAAGCGTAACCCCAACCTGCCAACGCACTGGGACGTGCGCGAGGTTAGCTACGAGGTAAAGGGCAAGATCAAAACCGTACTCACCTCGCTGCCTGTGGACACTTACAGCGCCAAGGCCATCGCCACGTTGTATCGGGAGCGCTGGGAGATCGAACTGGGCTTCAGGGATATCAAGAGTTCTCTGCAGCAGAATGCAATGACCCTACGTAGCAAGGTAAAGGAACTGGTTTACCAGGAGGTCTGGGGCTTGTTGCTGGCCTACAACATTATCCGCCGGGAAGCCAGCCAGGCTGCCGTCGCCTTTGGCCGCTCTCCATGTGAGATCCGCTTCAAACCCGTAGCCCACTACATCGCCGTGCAGCTGATCGTAATGGCGGCGGCCAACCCGATTTCAGCAACCGGAAGACGTTTGTCGGAGTTAAGGGCGGGAATCGGCGGGCTGTTTCTGGATCACCGCCCCAGGCCATCACGACCAAGGACGGTGAAGATTTCAAAGACCCGCTATCCCGTGGATCGGAAGGCCGCTCCGCTTAAGTGAACAGCATTACCGCTCTGGCGGGCTTTTTCATGTCTGCCACGAGCATCCGGCACGACAAGGCCTTATCATTCGGCCTAATCGACTCCGAACCGATTCAGCATGAAATTCGCCATTGCCCTTTTTTCCGCCCCCCATGCGCCCTCCTCGCGCCGTGCATTGCGCTTCGCCGAGGCGGCATTGGCCAGCGGGCATGAGATCGTCCGCCTGTTCTTCTATCAGGATGCCGTGCACAACGCATCCAATGCCGCCGTCCCTCCCCAGGATGAGCTGAACCTGCCTGCGGAATGGGGCGTCTTCGTTCGGCACCATCGACTGGATGCGGTGGTATGCATAGCCGCGGCTCTACGGCGCGGCGTTCTCAATGAAGAAGAGGCCCGGCGCTATGGCCGACCGTCCGCCAACCTGGGCGAACCCTGGGATTTGTCAGGGCTCGGCCAGTTGCATGAAGCTGCGCAGATGGCCGATCGGCTGGTCTGCTTCGGAGGTCCGTGATGGCCAAATCCCTATTGCTCGTCAGCCGCCAGGCCCCCTGGTCGGGCCCTGGCGCCCGGGAGGCCTTGGATATCGCCTTGGCGGGTGGTGCATTCGACCTGCCGATCGGCATGCTGTTTCTGGACGACGGGGTCTTTCAGTTGGCACCGACCCAATATCCGGAAGCCATCCAGCAGAAGGACCTGACCGCCAACCTGCAAGCGCTGCCGTTGTTCGGTGTCGATTCGCTCTATGTCGCCCAGCGCAGCTTGGACGAACGTGGCTTGGCGGATACCACCCTCGACTTGCCGGTTCAGTGCCTGGATGATGCAGCTCTACGCGACCTGATTGACCGCTACGACCTGGTGATAACGCTCTGATGGCCACCTTGCATCTTCTTTCCCATTCGCCTTTTGGCGATAGCCGATTCGCCAGCTGCCTAGCCTTGCTGGGGCGCAACGATGCACTTCTGCTGACGGGTGATGCGGTACATGCCCTGCGAGCCGGCAGTACGCCTTGGGAGTCCGTCCAGCAATTGCCCGAGGGAATTGCCGTGTTCGCACTCGACGAGGATCTCGCGGCGCGCGGAATCGCGCCATCGGGACGCGTTCAGCCGGTAAATTATCCAGGCTTCGTCGAGCTCTGCTGTCGCTACGAGAAGGTCAACAGCTGGCTATGAGCGATCTGATCATCGACGATCGCACCATCGCGCTGGATAAGGATGGTTATCTGGCCGACCTGAGCGACTGGTCCACATTGGTGGCCGAGGCACTGGCGGCCCGGGAGGAGTTGTCGCTGAGCCAGGAGCACTGGGAGATTCTGCATCTGATGCGTGACTTCTACACCGAGTTCCAGCTTTCCCCGGCTACCCGTCCGCTGATCAAGTACGTCGCGCTCAAGCTCGGCCCGGAAAAGGGCAACAGTCTTCACCTGAACCGCCTGTTCAAGGGCACCCCTGCCAAATTGGCCGCCAAGCTGGCGGGCCTGCCCAAACCGACCAATTGCCTATGAACATCGTCACGCCGCCCGAACACCCCTTCGCCCAATTCGTCCGTATCCTCGGCAAGGGCAAACGTGGCGCACGCAGCCTGAGTCGTGAAGAGGCACGCGAAGCCATGGGCATGCTGCTCGATGACAACGTGGAAGACGCCCAGCTCGGCGCCTTCCTGATGCTGCTGCGGCACAAGGAGGAAAGCGCGGAAGAGCTGGCCGGCTTCACCGAAGCGGTTCGCGCGCGATTGAACGCACCCGCCATTGCCGTGGATATTGATTGGCCCACCTATGCCGGCAAGAAACGCCACCTGCCCTGGTATCTGCTGGCAGTGAAGTGCCTGGCACAGAACGATAGGCGCATTCTGTTGCACGGCGGCGGTGCTCATACTGCCGGTCGGATGTACAGCGAGCAGCTCCTGTCCGAGCTGCACATTCCCCTGTGCCAGAGCTGGGCTGAAGTCGGCGCGGCTCTGGACAGCCAGGGCACGGCGTTCATTCCACTAGGGGCCTGGATGCCGCAGTTACAGCGCATGATCGATCTGCGCAACGTCCTCGGGCTTCGTTCCCCGATCCACTCCCTGGCACGCATCCTCAACCCCTTGCAGGCCCGTTGCGGTCTGCAGAGCATCTTCCACCCGGGGTATCAGGAAGTGCATCGGCAAGCCAGCCAGTTGCTCGGCGACACGGCCATCGTGATCAAGGGCGAAGGGGGCGAAATCGAAATCAACCCGGACGCAACCAGCCACCTTTACGGCACCCGGGACGGCCAGCCGTGGGATGAAGAGTGGCCACCGCTCTCCCCTCTGCGCCAGGTGAAACCGGAGCGGCTCGACCCCGCGCATCTCGCGGCATTCTGGCGTGGCGAAGTCGATGACAACTATGGTTGCCAGGCCGTGACCGCCACCATGGCCCTTGCCTTACGCGGACTCGGCGTGCCACGCGAGCAAGCGCTGAGTCAGGCCAATGACTACTGGAATGCCCGCGACATATCGAGGTGATCGATAGTTGACGCCCGCTCTTTGCGCTTTTCGTTCGAACCTTCCCGGATAGACTGCCCTCTCATATAGAGAGCCTTCCTGGGAGGACGCGATGGGATTACTGATCGATGGTCAGTGGCACGACCAATGGTACAAGACAGGCAAAGACGGACAGTTCCAGCGTGAACAGGCACAACGCCGCAATTGGATCACTCCCGACGGCAGTGCGGGCCCCAGCGGTGAAGGCGGCTTTCCTGCGGAGAGTGGTCGCTATCACCTGTATGTCTCCCTCGCCTGCCCCTGGGCTCATCGCACCCTGATTTTCCGCAAGCTCAAAGGTCTGGAGACACTCATCGACGTCTCGGTGGTCGGCTGGCTGATGGGCGAGAACGGCTGGACATTCGACTCCGCCACAGGTTCGACTGGCGATGCGCTGGATGAGCTGGATTACCTGTACCAACGCTACAGACAGGACGACCCTCACTACACCGGGCGCGTAACCGTGCCGCTGCTGTGGGACAAAGAACGTCGGCGCATCGTCAGCAACGAGTCGGCCGAAATCATCCGCATGTTCAATTCGGCATTCGATGCACTCACCGGCTCGCGCCTGGACTTCTATCCACAGCCCCTGCGCGAAACCATCGAGCAATTGAACCAGCGCATCTATCCTGCAGTGAACAACGGCGTCTACCGAGCCGGGTTCGCCACTAGCCAGGACGCCTACGAAGAAGCCTTCGACACGTTATTCGCCGAACTGGACCGTTTGGACGAACACCTCGGCACGCACAGATACCTGGCCGGCGAATATCTCACCGAAGCCGATTGGCGCCTGTTCACCACGCTGATCCGTTTCGATGCGGTCTACTTCGGCCACTTCAAGTGCAATCTGCGGCGCATCGAGGATTACCCCAACCTGTCCAACTGGCTACGCGAGCTGTATCAATGGCCCGGCGTCGCCAACACGGTGAACTTCCAGCATATCCAGCACCACTACTACTGCAGCCACAAAACCATCAACCCGAATGGAATCGTGCCGAAAGGTCCACAGCACTCTTTCGAGCGTCCGCATGATCGCGGGCGGCTGCCGGGACGTGGTATCTGGCAACGTTCCGGCTAGTTCTGCGGCTGGCCGCCTTCGAACCAGGCCAGTTTGTCGCGCAGGCGTACTACCTCGCCAACGATGACCAGCGTGGGAGCATGAACTTCATGCTCGGCCACTTGCCGGGGCAGATCGGCCAGAGTCCCGGTGAAGACCCGTTGGCCAGGAGTGGTACCCTGCTGGACCAACGCTGCGGGCGTATCCGCAGCGCGGCCATGACGAATCAGTTGCTCACAGATCGAGGGCAGGCCAACCAGCCCCATATAGAACACCAGGGTCTGCCCCGGCGCGGTCAGGTCACTCCAAGGAAGGTCGCAACTGCCGTCCTTTAGGTGCCCCGTGACGAAGCGTACCGACTGGGCATAGTCGCGGTGGGTCAGCGGAATACCGGCATAAGCGGCACAGCCGCTGGCAGCCGTGATGCCAGGCACGACCTGGAACGGAATACCGTTGGCCGCCAACTCTTCGATCTCTTCCCCGCCACGACCGAAAATGAACGGGTCGCCGCCCTTCAGACGCAGCACACGCTTCCCTTGCCGGGCCAGACTGACCAGCTGCTGGTTGATCTGCTCTTGGGGAAGCGCATGATCGGCGCGCTGCTTACCGACATAGATTCGCTCGGCATCACGTCGACACAGCTCGATGATGGCGGGCGCCACCAAACGGTCGTAAAGCACGACATCCGCCTGCTGCATCAGACGCAACGCTCGGAAAGTCAACAGGTCGGGATCGCCCGGCCCGGCCCCAACCAGGTAGACCTCGCCCAACGCCTGCGCCTCCGCACCGGCAAGCTTTTCTTCCAGCAGGCGTTCGGCTTCGCTTTCCTGCCCGGCAAATACCCGCTCGGCGATGCCGCCCTGAAAGACATCCTCCCAGAACACCCGACGCTGCTGTACGTCGGGAAGCTGCTTCTTCACCTGGCTGCGAAACTTCTTCGCCAAACCGGCCAGTCGACCATAGGCGGCCGGAATCCAGGTTTCGATGCGTGCACGAATCAGACGGGCGAGCACGGGAGCATCACCGCCGCTGGATACCGCAACGAGCAAGGGCGAACGATCGACGATGGCGGGAAAGATCACGCTGCACAGCGCCGGCGCATCGACGACGTTGACGGGTACCCTCTTGGCATGTGCATCCTGAGAAACCCGGGCGTTCAAGGTTTCGTCATCGGTGGCCGCAATGGCCAACACACAGCCATCCAGGTCGCTGTCCAGATAGCCGCGCACGACACTTTGTCCGCCCGTTCGCTCTACCAGGTCGACCAACTGAGGCTCTATCAGCGGCGCCACGACATGCAGCACCGCGCCGGCGGATGCCAGCAAGCGGGCTTTGCGCAATGCCACCTCGCCGCCACCCACCACGAGAACCTGGCGTTTCTGCAGGTTGTGAAAAAGCGGGAGGTAATCCATAGCGCTGCCCTTGATGAATATCGAGCCGCTTGCGGCTCATGAAGAATGAGGGAATACGATACCGCCAGATCCGGCTCGTGATTCCCTCATGTCTACCCTCTCGACGAAGAGAAGTGACGACTCAGCCGATGACCTCGACGCCGCCCATGTAAGGCTTGAGCACCTCGGGCACGCGAATGGAACCATCGGCCTGCTGGTAGTTTTCCAGGACGGCGACCAGTGTCCGCCCAACGGCCAGACCGGAACCGTTCAGTGTATGAACCAGCTCGGGCTTGCCGGTTTCCGGGTTGCGGTAACGAGCCTGCATACGACGGGCCTGGAAATCGCCGCAATTGGAGCAGGAAGAAATCTCGCGGTACTTGTCCTGGCTAGGAATCCAGACTTCCAGATCGTAGGTCTTGGTTGCGCCGAAGCCCATGTCGCCGGTGCACAATGCCAGGACACGATAGGGCAGATCGAGCAGCTGCAGAACGCGTTCGGCGTTGGTCGTGAGACTTTCCAGAGCCTCGTAGGACTTGCCCGGCTCGACGATCTGTACCATCTCGACCTTGTCGAACTGATGCTGGCGAATCATGCCGCGGGTATCCCGTCCGGATGCACCGGCTTCGCTACGGAAGCACGGCGTGTGGGCGACGAACTTTAGCGGCAGCTGTTTCGCATCCAGGATTTCTCCAGCAACGATGTTGGTCAGGGAAACCTCTGCCGTCGGGATCAGATAAAGGTCTGCCTCGTTTTCACGACCGATCTTGAACAGGTCTTCCTCGAACTTCGGCAGTTGGCCGGTTCCCTGCAAGGCCGGAGCTTGGACCAGATAGGGCGTGTAGGCTTCTTCGTAGCCATGCTCGCTGGTATGCAGGTTGATCATGAACTGCGCCAAGGCACGATGCAGTCGGGCAATCGGCCCGCGCATCAAGGCAAAGCGGGCGCCGGACAGCTTGGCGGCGGTTTCGAAGTCCAACCAGCCATTCTGCTCACCGAGGCTTACGTGGTCCTTGACGTTGAAATCGAAGACGCGCGGCGTACCCCAGCGACGGACCTCGACGTTGCCCTCCTCGTCATCGCCCACCGGCACGGACTCGTGCGGCAGATTGGGAATGCTCAGCATCAGGCTATCCAGCTCGCCCTGGATCGCATCCAACTCGCGCTTGCCTGCTTCCAGTTCGCTGCCCATGCGGTCCACATCGGCCAGTAAAGGAGCGATGTCCTCGCCACGCTGCTTGGCCTGGCCAATGGCCTTGGAGCGGGCGTTACGCTCGGCCTGCAGTTGTTCGGTACGGGTCTGCACGGTCTTGCGCTGGGACTCCAGCGCTTCAATACGCGCCACGTCCAGTTGGAAGCCGCGGGTAGCCAGGCGCTCCGCCACTTCATGCAGTTGGGTACGTACCAGTTTGGAGTCGAGCATCGTGGTTCTTCTCTTCTATCAGAGCTTGGTCAGGGACAGCCCGGCCCAGGTTGCGAGCAGGCCGCCGACGACGCTGATAGCCACATAGCCCAACGCGATCGGCAGCTCGCCATGTTCCAGCAGGCGCAGCGTATCCAGGGAAAAGGAGGAAAAGGTCGTCAAGGCACCGAGAAATCCGAGCAGCAAACCGCTACGGATTTCGACCGGCAGCTCCGGACGCCCTAGAAACAGGCCATACAAATAACCGATCAGCATGCAGCCGACCAGATTCACCGTCAGCGTCGCGACAGGGAAATACTTCGGCAAATGGGCCGTCACCCAACTTGCGACAGCGAAGCGCAACAGAGTGCCCGCAATGCCGCCGGCGGCTACGGCCAGGATCAGGCGAATCATGGCTTTCTCCGTTGCCGCGGACTGGCGCGGTCAAGGGCCGCGAGATGGTCCAGCTTGTCGCGGATTTTCGATTCCAGGCCGCGCGGAACCGGTTGGTAGTAATGGCGCGGCTCCAGTGCCTCCGGGAAGTAGTCTTCACCGGCTGCATAGGCATCCGGCTCGTCGTGGGCATAGCGGTATTCGTCGCCATAGCCCAGCTGCTTCATCAGCTTGGTCGGCGCATTCCGCAGATGCAGGGGCACCTCCTGCGAGCCATTTTCCGCCGCATCGCGCATAGCCGCCTTGAAGGCCGTGTAGACCGCATTGCTCTTCGGTGCGCAGGCCAGGTAGACGATTGCCTGGGCTACCGCCAGCTCACCCTCGGGACTGCCAAGACGCTCCTGCACATCCCAAGCTGTCAGGCAAAGGCTCAACGCCCGCGGATCGGCATTGCCGATGTCTTCACTGGCCATCCGCACCACGCGACGGGCGATATAGAGCGGATCGCAGCCTCCATCAAGCATCCGGGTGAACCAGTAGAGTGCCGCATCCGGATTAGAACCCCGGACCGATTTGTGCAGCGCGGAAATCTGGTCGTAGAACGCCTCGCCGCCCTTGTCGAAACGACGCCGGCTGTCGCCCAGCAGATTCTGTAGCAGCTCCACCTCGATCGAGCCGCCGTCCTCGACCAGATCGGCGGCGTTCTCCAGGAAGTTCAACAAGCGACGGCCATCGCCATCGGCGGCGGCCATGAGGATTTTGAAACTGTCCTCCGGGAGCTGCAGGCGGCGCTTACCCAGCCCCTTGTCCTCGCCCAGCGCGCGTTGAACCAACTTGCGCAGGGCGGCTTCATCCAGGCTCTTCAGCACATAGACCCGGGCTCGCGACAGCAAGGCGTTGTTCAGTTCGAACGAGGGGTTTTCCGTCGTGGCACCAATGAAAATCAGCGTTCCATCTTCGACGTAGGGCAGGAAGGCGTCTTGCTGAGACTTGTTGAAACGGTGCACTTCGTCCACGAAGAGAATGGTCCGCCGGCCATATTGGGCGGCCTGCTGCTTGGCCACCTCTACTGCCTGGCGGATTTCCTTCACGCCTGAGAGCACGGCGGAAATCGTCTCGAAATGCGCATCGGAAACTTGCGCGAGCAGACGCGCCAGGGTGGTCTTGCCGACGCCGGGAGGCCCCCAGAAGATCATCGAGTGCAGCGCCCCCTGCTCCAGGGCCTCGCGCAACGGTTTGCCCCGGGCCAACAGGTGTTCCTGTCCGACATACTCATCCAGATTGCCCGGGCGCAAGCGCGCGGCCAAAGGCTGGGCAACGGGTTCGGAGCGGAACAGGTCCATGCTCATTCCTGAATGACGTCGGCGCCTTCCGGGATGTCGAAACTGAACTGTTTGGAGTCCAGCGGCTCGTTCATTTTCACCCCGAGGAAAAGGATATTGGTGCGCTGTCCGACGCTGTCGATCAGCTGCATGTCGTTGACCACGCCATTACGGAAGGACAGGCGCAGGCTGTCGAACAAGCTGTCCTTGGCCTTCGGCTTGAGGATGAAGTCGACCACATCCCCCCCTTCCTTGTGAGTGATCTCGAAGTTTTCACTGATCTTCGAAACATCGCCGGAGAGCAGCAGAGCCGGTGTATGGGTCAGGCGCTGGTCGAGTGTCTGGATGGTGACCTGCTCCAGATCCGGATCGTAGAGCCAGACCTTTTCGCCATTGGATACCAACAACTGCTCCATCGGAGCGTCCGTATGCCAACGGAACAGCCCTGGCCGCTTGAGTGCCAGTTCGCCGGCCGTCTCCTGCAACTGAGTACCGCTGCCATCCAGCGTCAGTTGGGAGAATCGCCCCGTCAGGGTCTGGGCCTGGCTCAGCAACTGAGTCAAGCGCTTGACCGCCTTGTCTTCGGCGTGGGCGGGAACGACGGCAAAACTCAGGGCTGCCAACAGCAACATGCGGATCAGGCGCATGAAAATCCTCATTGATTCGATTAGTCGCGTACCGGCCCCGGCGCGATCACTTCGCGGCTGCCGTTGGTATTCATCGCCGTCACCACACCGGCCATCTCCATGGCCTCGATCATGCGGGCGGCGCGGTTGTAGCCAATCTTGAGCTTGCGCTGGACCGCGGAAATCGAAGCGCGGCGGCTCTCGGTAACGAAACGCACCGCTTCATCGTACAGCGGGTCCTCTTCGCTCCCCTCTCCGCCTTCCCCGCCTCCGCCATCGAAGCCACTGGACGAGCCGCCTTCCTCCACGCCAGCAAGGATGTCTTCGATGTAATCCGGCGCCCCCCGCATCTTCCAGGCTTCTACGACGCGATGCACCTCGTCGTCAGAGACGAAGGCGCCATGGACGCGGATCGGCAAACCGGTGCCCGGCGGCAGGTAGAGCATGTCACCGTGGCCCAGCAACTGCTCGGCGCCGCCCTGGTCGAGAATGGTGCGGGAGTCGATCTTGCTGGACACCTGGAAGGCCATCCGCGTCGGGATGTTGGCCTTGATCAGGCCGGTGATCACGTCCACAGAGGGACGCTGGGTCGCCAGGATCAGGTGAATACCCGCCGCACGGGCCTTCTGTGCGATACGCGCGATCAGCTCTTCGACCTTCTTGCCGACGATCATCATCATGTCGGCGAACTCGTCGACGATCACCACGATCGTCGGCAGGGTCTTCAGCAACGGCGCCTCGTCATCCATGCTTTCGCGGCGGTAGAGCGGATCGGTCAGCGGCGTACCGGCTTCCTCGGCATCCTTCACCTTACGGTTGAAGCCGGCGAGATTCCGCACTCCCATTGCTGCCATCAGCTTGTAGCGGCGCTCCATCTCGGCGACGCTCCAACGCAAGGCATTCGCCGCCTCCTTCATATCGGTGACCACCGGGCAGAGCAGGTGCGGAATACCCTCGTAGATGGACAACTCCAACATTTTCGGGTCGATCATGATCAGCCGCGCGTGCTCCGGCGTGGACTTGAACAGGATCGACAGGATCATGGCATTCACACCCACCGACTTACCGGAACCGGTGGTACCGGCGACCAGCAAGTGCGGCATCTTCGCCAGGTCAGTGATGATCGGCTTGCCGCCAATATCGTGTCCGAGCGCCAGCGTCACCGGCGACTTAGCATCGTCATACTCGGGCGACGAAAGCACTTCGGAGAAACGAACGATCTGGCGGTCTTCGTTGGGTATCTCGATACCCACGGTGGTCTTGCCCGGTATGACCTCCACGACGCGCACGCTGATCACCGCCAGCGAACGCGCCAGGTCCTTGGCCAGGTTGGAAATCCGGCTGACCTTCACCCCGGCTGCGGGCTGGATTTCGAAGCGGGTGATCACCGGCCCCGGGTGGACGGACTCCACCTGCACCTCGACGCCGAACTCCTTGAGCTTGATCTCCAGCAGTCGCGACATCGCCTCCAGCGATTCGGGGGAGTATTTCTTCGGCTTCTTCTCCGCCATGTCGAGAATGGAGATCGGCGGCAAAGTGCCTTCCACGGCGGTATCGACGAACAGCGGGGCCTGTTTTTCCTTGAGTACGCGCTTGCTGGGCTCCGCCGCCTTGGGGGGTGGCGGTGGCGTGATGATCGGCGCGGGCCGGCTTTCCCGCTCGGTCATGTGCTTGGTCAATGCTTCTTCACGCTCGATCAGGCGTTCCTTGACCTTGGCCTGCTCTCGGCGATCCGGGAGCACCGGTGCGGCCACGGCGTTGACCCGGTCATCCACCTCGCGCAACTGGGCCACCAGTTGCTTGCGCTCGACACGGGCACTCCACCAGCGATTGATGGCGTTGTGGATCAGTTCGAAGAGATCCAGCGTGATCTTGCCGGTCACGTCCATGACCTTGAACCAGGACAGGTCACTGAACACCGTCAGCCCGAACAAGAACAATGCAATGAACAGCAACGTGCTGCCCTGGACATTGAGAGCGTTGATGGCGAGCTGCCCCAGGCTTTCCCCAAGCGCACCACCGGCCGACGCCGGCATGTTGGAACCGGAATGGAAATGGATAAAGGCCAGCCCGGCGCCCGACAGCACGAGGAAAACCAGGCCGATTAGCCGCCAGGAGAACAACCAGCCGCTCCACTGCCAGGGTTGATGCCGGCTGCGGAATACCTGCCAGGTCTTGATGGCCAGCAACAGCGGAAACAGGTAAGCGAAATAGCCCAGGGCCATGAACAGGATGTCGGCAAACCAGGCACCCGCACGGCCGGCCGCATTCTGTACCTGCTCGACGCGGCTGGTATGCGTCCAGCCGGGATCGGCCGGATCGTAGGTCAACAGGGCCATCCAGAGGTACAGGCAAAGGGCCCCCAGGGCAATCAGCGCACCTTCCTTCAGACGGTAGTGCAGTTGCTGACGCCAGACGGGGGCTTGGGCGGTGGTAGTGGTATTCTTCAAAACGCGTCTTTTCCTGCGCTTTTGGCGCTCCCAACACTGAGTGGACGGCGAAAAACGCCCCTATTGTACGGGTTTGCTCGCCCGATGCCACGCCGGACCAGACCCTGCCGGCGCGTTTTGCCGCCCTCTCCTGCTTCGGTGTAGCATAGCCGGCAGCATCGTCCGGGCGGCTCAATTGGAGCACGCATTTTCTTTTGTGACAAAGGCTTATGAGGTGTTTTTATGAGTGAAGTCAAGCATTCGCGACTGATAATCCTGGGCTCCGGCCCCGCTGGATACAGCGCCGCCGTCTACGCAGCCCGGGCAAACCTCAAGCCCGTGGTCATAACCGGCATCCAGCCGGGCGGCCAGCTCACCACCACGACCGAAGTGGACAACTGGCCCGGTGACGTCGAAGGGCTGACTGGCCCCGCCCTGATGGAGCGCATGCAGAAGCACGCCGAGCGCTTCGACACCGAGATCGTCTACGACCATATCCATACTGCCGAGTTGCAACAGCGCCCGTTTATCCTCAAGGGCGACAGCGCTACCTATAGCTGTGATGCACTTATCATTGCGACCGGCGCCTCGGCTCAATATCTCGGCCTGCCCTCGGAAGAGGCGTTCGCCGGCAAAGGCGTTTCCGCCTGCGCCACCTGCGATGGCTTTTTCTATCGCAACCAGGTCGTCTGCGTGATCGGCGGCGGCAACACAGCCGTGGAAGAGGCGCTCTACCTCTCCAACATCGCCAAGGAAGTACACCTGATCCATCGCCGCGACAAGCTGCGCGCCGAAAAGATTCTGCAAGACAAACTGTTCGAGAAGGCCGCCAACGGTAATATCCGCCTGCATTGGAACCACACCCTGGAAGAAGTATTGGGTGACGCCAGCGGTGTGACCGGCGTGCGCCTGAAAGACACCCAGAACGGGGAAAACAAGGAACTCCAACTGGCCGGCGTTTTCATCGCTATCGGCCACAAGCCCAACACCGACCTGTTCAAGGGCCAACTGGAAATGCGCGACGGCTATCTGGTCATCCAGGGCGGAAGCGAGGGTAATGCCACCGCCACCAATATCGAAGGCGTCTTCGCGGCGGGCGATGTAGCCGACCACGTTTATCGCCAAGCCATCACCTCCGCCGGTGCCGGCTGCATGGCCGCACTGGATGTCGAGAAATACCTCGACAAATGACGATCAGGCGGGCGCGAGCGCCCGCCCTCCCCCTCCATGCTGACCTGGCTGAAACGCGACGACCTGATCTTTCCGCCCCTGGAACGGGCCTTGCGCGAACCCAACGGGCTGCTCGCTGCCGGTGGCGACCTTTCTGCTGATCGTTTGATCCAGGCCTACCGTCATGGCTGCTTCCCCTGGTACCAGGACGGCCAGCCCATTCTCTGGTGGTCACCCGACCCGAGAACGGTTCTGTTTCCCGATGAATTCCATCTTTCCCGGAGCCTGGCGAAATGTATACGCCAGGGCCACTATCGGGTGACTTTCGACCGGGACTTCCCAGCCGTCATCCGTGCTTGCGCAGCTCCCCGGGACTACGCCGACGGCACCTGGATTACCGAGGCAATGCAGAATGCCTACCTGGCCCTGCATCAACGCGGCGTCGCCCATTCGGTCGAAGTCTGGCAAGACGACCAACTGGTCGGCGGGCTCTACGGGCTGGCCATGGGGCAGCTATTTTTCGGCGAATCCATGTTCAGCCGAGCGGATAACGCCTCGAAGGTCGGTTTCGCCACGCTGGTGGCGCACCTGAAGCACTGGGGGTTCGTCCTGATCGATTGCCAGATGCCAACCCAGCACCTGCAGAGCTTTGGCGCTCGCCCTATCTCTAGGACCGAGTTCGCCCGCTATCTGAGGCACCATCTGGATCGACCCAGCGCAGCGGACTGGACTGTCTCGCTGGCCCCCGGCGCAACGAATACCAGTACAGTCAGTCAAAAAAACACACCACCAACCTCGGAGTGGTAGGCGCATCCCAGCGCCTGACATACACTTGCTCTAGGGTTTCCCCGAGGGTTGACCATGACCGAGCTGGCTCGTCTCAAGTTTTACGCCACTCAGCCCCATCCATGCAGCTACCTGCCCGAAGAACAGGCCACGACCCTGTTCCTCGACCCAAGCCAGCCGATGGATGTGGACGTCTATGCCGAACTTTCGGAAATGGGTTTCCGGCGCAGCGGCGACCACCTCTACCGCCCCCACTGCCAGCGCTGCACGGCTTGCGTACCCGCGCGCATCCCTGTCGACAAGTTCATCCCTAATCGCCAGCAGCGGCGCATTCTCAAGCGCAACATGGACCTGCAGGTTCGTCCGGTACGCCCCAATTTCAATGAAGAGCTCTACGCCCTCTACGTGCGCTACATCGAACAACGCCATGCCGATGGAGACATGTATCCGCCCAGCCGCGACCAGTTCGCCACTTTCCTCGTCCGCGACCTCCCCTTCGCTCGCTTCTACGAGTTCCGACTAGCCGGACGGCTGGTAGCCGTTGCGGTGACGGACGTTCTGCCTAACGGATTATCGGCCGTCTACACCTTCTACGATCCAGACGAAGAGCGTCGCAGCCTGGGTCGTTACGCCATCCTCTGGCAGATCGGCGAGACCGCACGACTCGGCCTCCATGCGGTCTATCTCGGGTACTGGATCAAGAATTGTCGCAAGATGAATTACAAGACCCAGTACCGTCCGATCGAACTGTTCGTCAACCAACGCTGGGTCACTCTGACCTGAAGCCCTTGGCGGCAAGACAGGTTTTCGGGCACAATGCACGCCGCTTTCGCCTGGGGCCAGTTCGCACCGGGCCATTCATTCGAGACCGAGGGCTTTACTGCATGTCGAAAGAAGACAGCTTCGAAATGGAAGGCACTGTCGTCGACACCCTGCCCAACACCATGTTCCGTGTGGAGTTGGAAAACGGGCACGTCGTTACCGCGCATATCTCTGGCAAAATGCGCAAGAACTACATTCGCATCCTTACTGGCGACAAGGTCCGCGTCGAACTGACGCCCTACGACCTGAGCAAGGGCCGCATCACCTATCGCGCCCGCTAAGCGAGTCGAATGGAAAACGCCCGGCATTGCCGGGCGTTTTCGTTTTGCTGCCTAAGTGGATCAAGCCAGTTCGGCGGTCGTTTCGTAGTCGAAGCTCAGCTCGCCATCCTTGATATCGATGTGCACAATGCCGCCATGCTCGGCCAATTCGCCGAACAGGATCTCTTCGGCCAGCGGACGCTTGATCTTGTCCTGGATCAGGCGAGCCATCGGACGAGCGCCCATCTGCACATCGTAACCCCGCTCCGCCAGCCAGCCGCGCGCCGAATCGGTGACGTCGAGCTGCACGCGCTTGTCCTCCAACTGCGCCTGCAGCTCGGTGAGGAACTTGTCGACAATGCTCTTGATCACTTCGTGGCTCAACCGGCCGAACTGGATGATGGTATCCAGGCGGTTGCGGAATTCCGGCGTGAAGCTCTTCTTGATCACTTCCATCGCATCCGAGGAATGATCCTGCTGGGTGAAACCGATGGACGCCCGCGCAGCCGTTTCTGCCCCGGCATTGGTGGTCATGATCAGGATGACGTTGCGGAAGTCCGCCTTGCGCCCGTTGTTATCGGTCAGGGTGCCATGGTCCATCACCTGCAACAGCAGGTTGAAGACTTCCGGGTGCGCCTTCTCGATCTCATCCAGCAGCAGCACGCAGTGCGGCATCTTGGTGATCGCCTCGGTCAGCAGGCCACCCTGGTCGAACCCGACGTATCCGGGTGGCGCCCCGATCAGACGGGACACCGTATGCCGCTCCATGTACTCGGACATATCGAAGCGGATCAATTCGATGCCCAGTGCCTTGGCCAATTGCCGTGCCGCCTCCGTCTTACCGACGCCGGTCGGACCAGCGAAGAGGAAGGAGCCCACCGGCTTGTCCGGTGCCTTGAGGCCGGCGCGGGACAGCTTGATGGCCGTGGCCAGCGAATCGATAGCCGCATCCTGGCCGAATACCGTAAGTTTCAGGTCGCGCTCGAGATTACGCAGCAGCTCTTTGTCAGAGCTGTTCACGTGCTTCGGCGGAATTCGGGCGATCTTCGCCACGATATCCTCGACCTGGGCCACCTCGATGCGCTTCAGGCGTTTGTCTTCAGGCTGTAAGCGCTGATAGGCACCGGCCTCGTCGATCACATCGATCGCCTTGTCCGGCATGTGGCGATCGTTGATGTAACGGGCAGCTAGCTCTGCGGCCGCACGCAGCGCCTCATCGCTGTACTCGATGTGATGGTGCTGCTCGAAGCGGGCTTTCAGCCCCTTGAGGATTCCATAGGTGTCATCGACCGACGGCTCGGTCACGTCGACCTTCTGAAAGCGTCGAGCCAAGGCGCGGTCCTTCTCGAAGATGCCGCGGAATTCCTGGAAAGTGGTCGAGCCAATGCAGCGGATCTCGCCGGAGGAAAGCAGCGGCTTGAGCAGGTTCGACGCATCCATCACGCCACCGGAGGCCGCACCGGCACCGATGATGGTGTGAATTTCGTCGATGAAGAGAATCGCATGGGGCCGCTTGCGCAGCTCGTTGAGCAATGCCTTGAAGCGCTTCTCGAAGTCGCCGCGGTATTTGGTCCCCGCCAGCAACGCACCCAGGTCGAGTGAATACACCACGCTGTCGGAAAGCAGATCAGGCACCTGGCCATCGACAATCCGCTTGGCGAGACCTTCGGCAATGGCAGTCTTGCCGACACCGGCCTCACCGACCAGTAATGGATTGTTCTTGCGACGACGTGCCAGGATCTGGGCAACGCGCTCCACTTCGGATTCGCGCCCGACCAGCGGATCGATACGCCCCTGCCTGGCCAGCTCGTTCAGGTTGCTGGCGTAAGCATCCAGAGGATGGCCGGCAGAGGAGGCTTCGCCGCCCTCCTCGTCCTGCATGTCCTCATTGTCGGGTTGCTCGTTATGGCCTGGCACCTTGGAAATACCGTGAGCGATGTAGTTGACGACGTCGATGCGGGCCACGCTCTGCTGTTTGAGCAGAAAGACCGCCTGGCTTTCCTGCTCGCTGAAGATCGCCACCAGCACGTTGGCGCCGGTTACCTCGCGCTTGCCGGAACTCTGCACATGGAAGACCGCCCGCTGCAGAACCCTCTGGAATCCCAGGGTCGGCTGAGTCTCGCGGTCCTCATCGTGTTGCGGAATCAACGGCGTGGTGGAATCGATGAACTCCTGCAGATCGCGCCGCAGCTTCTCCAGGTTGGACCCGCAGGCGCGCAGAACAGTTGCAGCGGCTTCGTTATCCAGCAGGGCCAGCAGGAGATGCTCAACCGTCATGAATTCATGGCGCTTGGAGCGAGCCTCCTTGAAGGCAAGATTGAGGGTGACTTCGAGCTCACGGTTCAACATAGCTTCACCTCATACCCAAGCGGTCGGCGTTAACCGTCCTTCTCGATCTCACAGAGTAGCGGATGCTGGCTTTCCCTGGCGTACTGGTTGACCTGCATGGCCTTGGTCTCGGCGATATCGCGGGTAAACACTCCGCACACCGCCCGCCCCTCGGTATGGACGGTCAACATGATCTTGGTGGCCAGCTCCCGATTCAGGTTGAAAAACACCTCGAGCACCTCAACCACGAAATCCATGGGTGTGTAGTCATCGTTGAACATTACCACCTTGTACATCGGCGGCGCCTGCAACGTCGGCTTGGCTTCCTGTACGGCCAGGCCGGAGGAGTCGTCCTCATGCGTATCGGGACGGTCCTGATTGAATGTTAGTCGAATCTGACTGCTTGCACGCATGCTGGAAAAAAGCTTCTGGTTGGATGAACACGGCTGCTTAGAGGGATTTTGACCGGCTTCTCAGCCAGGCGCAGCATTGTCTTGACTATCGGCAAAACAGTGTTACAAACAGAGGATACCCACTTAGGCGGGTACCAGGGGTTCCGCATCTGTCGACATGAGTCGGCGCGCGGAGTCGAAGTGGATGATACTCCATGATGGAGTCCTTGCAGAGGGATATCAGCATGCTCAGCGGTAAGGTCAAGTGGTTCAACAACGCCAAGGGCTATGGATTCATCCTGGCTGACGGCCGAGATGAGGACCTATTCGCCCACTACTCGGCAATCCAAATGGACGGCTACAAAACCCTTAAAGCCGGTCAACTCGTGCGTTTCGATATCCTGCAAGGTCCGAAGGGCCTGCACGCTATCAACATCTGCGCCGTCAATGCGACCGCCGATGAAGCCGCACCCGCAGTGGCCAGTAGCCAGACCCAGAGCAACCCGGTCGAAGCCTAGGCCGGAGATCGCTCAAATTGAAAAGGCCGGTCATTCGACCGGCCTTTTTGTTACCGCTTATCGGCTCACATGTGCGAGATCATGGCGTCGCCGAACTCGGAGCAAGACATCAGCTTGGCGCCGTCCATCAGACGCTCGAAGTCGTAGGTCACGGTCTTCGCGCCGATGGCGCCGTTCATGCCCTTGATGATCAGGTCGGCGGCTTCGCCCCAACCCATGTGGCGCAGCATCATCTCGGCAGAGAGGATGACCGAACCCGGGTTGACCTTGTCCTGGCCAGCATACTTCGGCGCAGTACCGTGCGTAGCTTCGAACATGGCCACGGAGTCGGACAGGTTGGCCCCCGGCGCGATACCGATACCACCCACCTCGGCCGCCAAGGCGTCGGACAGGTAGTCGCCGTTCAGGTTGAGGGTGGCGATCACGTCGTATTCAGCCGGACGCAGCAGAATCTGCTGCAGCATGGCGTCGGCGATCACGTCCTTGACCACGATATTCTTGCCGGTCTTCGGGTTCTTGAACTGCATCCACGGGCCGCCGTCCAGCAGCTCGGCGCCGAACTCGTCGCGAGCGATTTCGTAGCCCCACTCTTTGAAGGCACCTTCGGTGAACTTCATGATGTTGCCCTTGTGAACGATGGTCACGGAGCTGCGATCATTGTCCACGGCGTACTGCAGGGCCTTGCGAACCAGACGCTTGGTACCGGCTTCGGAAACCGGCTTGATGCCGATACCGCACATGTCGGTGAAGCGGATCTTCTTGACGCCCATTTCCTCGGTGAGGAACTTGATGATCTTCTCGGCTTCCGGGGTGCCGGCTTTCCATTCGACGCCGGCGTAGATGTCTTCGGAGTTCTCGCGGAAGATCACCATGTCCACGTTGCCGGGTTTCTTCACCGGGCTGGGCACACCTTCGAACCAGCGCACCGGGCGCAGGCAGACGTAGAGATCCAGCTCCTGGCGCAGGGCCACGTTCAGCGAGCGGATGCCACCACCGACCGGGGTGGTCAGCGGGCCCTTGATGGAGACGACGTAGTCACGCACCGCCTCGAGGGTTTCTTTCGGCAGCCAGGTGTCCTGGTCGTATACCTGGGTCGCTTTCTCGCCGGCGTAGACTTCCATCCAGGCAATCTTGCGCTCGCCGCCGTAGGCTTTCTCGACGGCGGCATCCACCACCTTGATCATCACCGGGCTGATATCGACACCGATGCCGTCACCCTCGATGAACGGGATGATCGGGTTGTTCGGCACGTTCAGGGACATGTCGGCATTAACGGTGATTTTGTCACCGTTCGCAGGCACCTGGATCTTTTGGTATCCCATGCTGGACTCCGTTGTTTTTCGTGGTCTGACATCCTGCCACGCGGATGGCGTGGCAGATGGATCTTTGGGTCGCGGAAAGGCGGGCCATTCTTGTAGTTTTTCTACAGAAAGTCACGCATTTTCCACTACCCGCCATAGCGGGAAACAGACGCTAGCCCTTCCCGCACAGTGCTTTCGCAAACATGTAGTCGTAGCCACACGAATGCTACAAGTCTTGAGTGGGGCGCCCTTCATCCTAGCAGCTCAACCTTGGATTGCCCCTTCCCTCATGGAGGTAGGTAACATGCCGACACTCAGACGGAGAAACCTATGCGCTTTACCCCCCATGTCACAGTTGCCACCGTGGTGGAAGACCAGGGCCGCTTTCTTCTGGTCGAGGAAGTCGCCGATGGGCGCGCCGTATTTAACCAGCCTGCTGGCCATTTGGAAGCCGACGAAAGTCTCACACAGGCAGCCTTGCGCGAAACCCTCGAAGAAACCGGCTGGGATGTGGAGCTGACCGCGGTCACCGGAATCTACCTGTACACCGCCCCCAGCAATGGCGTGACCTACCAGCGTGTCTGCTTCGCGGCCCGCCCGCTACGCCAGCGCCAGAATCATCTGCTGGATGAAGGCATCATCGGCCCGCGCTGGCTCACCCGCGAGGAACTCGCTGCACAACCCGAACGCTGGCGGAGCGAACTGGTGCTGCGCTGTATCGATGACTACCTCGTCAAGGAACGCTACCCGCTGGAACTGATCCGGGATTCCGCCTGAGTCGCCCTCCCGACCCCGGCCCTGATAGAATCGTCGTCTTTTCATGCAGTCAGCATTCAGACCTATGCACGATCCAGCCCATACCCGCGTCATCGTCGGCATGTCCGGCGGTGTGGACTCGTCCGTTTCCGCCCTCCTGCTGCTCGAGCAGGGATATCAGGTGGAAGGCCTGTTCATGAAGAACTGGGAAGAGGATGACGGCACCGAATACTGCACCGCCAAGGAAGACCTGGCCGACGCACAGGCCGTCTGCGACAAGATCGGCATCAAGCTGCACACCGCCAACTTCGCGGCCGAGTACTGGGATAACGTCTTCGAACACTTCCTCGCAGAATACAAGGCCGGGCGCACACCGAATCCGGACATCCTTTGCAATCGCGAGATCAAATTCAAGGCCTTCCTCGACTATGCATTGATGCTGGGCGCCGACCTGATCGCGACCGGTCATTATGTGCGCCGGCGCGACATCGACGGTCGCACCGAACTCCTCAAGGGGCTGGACCCGAACAAGGACCAGAGCTACTTCCTCCACGCCGTCGGCGGCGAACAGATCGCCCGCACGCTGTTCCCGGTCGGCGAACTGGAAAAACCCGAGGTCCGCGCCATCGCCGAACGCTATGGCCTGGCCACGGCAAAGAAAAAGGATTCCACCGGCATCTGCTTCATCGGTGAGCGCCGCTTCAGCGACTTCCTCAAGCAATACCTGCCGGCCCAGCCCGGCAACATCGAAACCACCGACGGCGAAGTCATCGGCCGCCATCACGGCCTGATGTACCACACCATCGGCCAGCGCCAGGGCCTCGGCATTGGCGGCATGAAGGACGCCAGCGATGAGCCCTGGTATGTGCTGGCCAAGGACGTGGCCCGCAATGTCCTGGTGGTCGGCCAGGGCAACGAACATCCCTGGCTGTTCTCCCGGGCACTGTCTGCATCCGAGATTTTCTGGGTCAACCCGGTGGACCTGAACAGCCCGCGCCGTCTGACGGCGAAAGTGCGCTACCGCCAGAGCGACCAGGCCTGCACGTTGGAGCGGACCGCAGACGGCTATCGGGCGATCTTCGACGAGCCGCAGCGGGCCGTCACTCCGGGGCAGTCCGTGGTGTTCTACGACGGAGAGGTATGCCTGGGTGGCGGCGTGATCGAAACGGCCACGCCGTGGGATGACGAGGTGCGCCGTCCATGACTCCGACCCAGGAACAACTGGTGGCGCTCGGCGCGGTGTTCAACGCCGCCGCACTGGCGGACAAGGTCGCCAAGACCGGCCAGATCAGCGAAGCAGCTCTGGGCTGCATGCTCGGCAGCCTGTTGGTGCGCGATCCCAAGGACACCCTGGAGGTCTACGGCGGAGACGACCTCAACCTGCGTGAGGGCTACCGCGCCCTGGCCAGCGCCCTGGAGCGCGATCCGACCAGTTTGCAGCGCGAGCCCCTGCGCTATGCGCTGGGCCTGCTCGGCCTGGAGCGCCAACTGGCCAAGCGCGACGACATGCTGCAAGTGATCGGCAGCCGTCTCGATCAGATCCAGCAGCAGGTGCAGCATTTCGGGCTGACGCACGAGAATGTGATCGCGGCCTGCGGCGGACTCTACCAGGACACGCTGAGCACCTTTCGCCAGCGCATCCAGGTCCATGGCGACATGCGCTACCTGCAGCAGGCCGGCAATGCGGCGAAAATCCGCGCCCTGCTCCTGGCCGGCATTCGCTCCGCCCGCCTCTGGCGCCAACTGGGCGGCAACCGCTGGCAACTGGTTTTCGGCCGGCGCAAGCTGCTGACGAACCTCTACCCGCTACTTCGCGGCTGATGAGCGAGCCGACCAGCCGCTCCATTCGCCCCGTGCAAGGGGCGTTACTGCTGGCTCTTTCCGCCCTGCTCTTTTCGCTGATGGGTGTCGCCATCCGCGAAGCATCGAGCACCATCGGCAATGAGTCCGTGGTGTTCTTCCGCAACCTCGTTGGCGTGCTGTTTTTCGTTCCCCTGATTCTACTGCGCGGCATTCGACCGTTGAGAACGAGTCGCCTGAAATCGCACCTGTGGCGAACCGCCTTCGGCCTCGCGGCGATGTACTGCTTCTTCTACGCCATCGCCCACCTGCCCCTGGCAGATGCGATGCTTTTCACCTATTCGGCCCCCGTGTTCACGCCGCTGATCGCCTGGCTCTGGCTCAAGGAGCCGATCAACCGGCGCATGTTGGTCGCCACGAGCATCGGCCTCGCCGGGGTACTGCTGGTCTCCAGGCCCTCCACCGCGCTGTTCGGCGGCCAGGCGCTAGTTGGCATGGCTGCCAGCATACTGGCCGCTCTGGCGTTCGTTTCCATCCGAGAGATGAGCGACACCGAGCCAGCCTACCGCATGGTCTTCTACTTCTCGCTGTTCAGCGCGCTGATCTCAGCCATCCCCTTGAGTTGGGCCTGGCAACCTCTCGACAGCCATGAACTGGGGCTGCTGCTCGTCGCCGGCCTGCTCGCCACCAGCAGCCAGATCGTCATGACCAAGGCATACAGCCTCGCACCGCCCGGCATGATCGGCCCGGTCGCCTACCTGGCCATCGTCTTCGCCGGCATTATCGCCTGGCTGCGCTGGGGAGAAACCCCGGAACCGCTCTCGCTGATCGGCGCGGCGCTGATTTTCTCCGCCAGCCTGATCGCGATCCCCCGACGGATACGCTGACGGACGCCAACCTCGCCGCGGCCCTGGCGCCGAATTCGTGTATGATATGCGCCCTTTTCGTTGCCCGATGCCCGAGAACGCCCCCATGCAGCTCTCTTCGCTCACCGCGGTTTCCCCCGTCGATGGCCGCTATGCCGGCAAAACCAGCGCTCTGCGCCCGATCTTCAGCGAATTTGGCCTGGTCCGCTTCCGTGTCATGGTGGAAGTCCGTTGGCTCCAGCGCCTCGCCGCCCATGCCGGTATTCCTGAAGTCGCGCCCTTCTCCGCCGAAGCCAATGCCTTGCTGAACAGCCTGGCCGACGATTTCCAACTGGAGCATGCCGAGCGCGTCAAGGAAATCGAGCGCACCACCAACCACGACGTCAAGGCCGTCGAGTACCTGCTCAAGGAGCAGGTCGCTGCACTGCCGGAACTGGCCAAGGTCAGCGAATTCATCCATTTCGCCTGCACCTCCGAAGACATCAATAACCTGTCCCACGCCCTGATGCTCCGCGAAGGCCGCGATAATGTCCTGCTGCCGCTGATGCGCCAGATCGCCGGTGCCATTCGCGAACTGGCCGTGCGCTTCGCCGACGTGCCGATGCTTTCGCGCACCCACGGCCAACCGGCCTCACCGACCACCCTGGGCAAGGAACTGGCCAACGTGGTCTACCGCCTGGAGCGCCAGATCGCCCAAGTCGCCGCCGTGCCGCTGCTGGGCAAGATCAACGGTGCCGTGGGCAATTACAATGCCCACCTTTCGGCCTACCCGGACATCGACTGGGAAGCCAATGCCCGCGAATTCATCGAGGGCGACCTGGGCCTGACCTGGAACCCCTACACCACCCAGATCGAGCCGCACGACTACATTGCCGAGCTGTTCGATGTCATCGCCCGCTTCAACACCATCCTGATCGACTTCGATCGCGATGTGTGGGGCTATATCTCCCTCGGCTACTTCAAGCAGAAGACCGTCGCGGGCGAGATCGGCTCCTCGACCATGCCGCACAAGGTCAACCCGATCGACTTCGAGAACTCCGAAGGCAACCTGGGCATCGCCAATGCGCTGTTCCAACATCTGGCCAGCAAGCTGCCGATCTCCCGCTGGCAGCGCGACCTGACCGACTCCACCGTTCTGCGCAACCTCGGCGTCGGCTTCGCCCATAGCGTCATTGCCTATGAGGCAACTCTCAAAGGAATCAGCAAGTTGGAGCTGAATGCTCAACGAATCGCTGAAGACCTGGATGCCTGCTGGGAAGTCCTCGCCGAGCCGATCCAGACCGTGATGCGCCGCTACGCCATCGAGAACCCCTACGAGAAGCTGAAGGAACTGACACGCGGCAAGGGCATCAGCCCCGAAGCCCTAAAAGCCTTCATCGATGGCCTGGATATTCCGGCTACCGCCAAGGCCGAGCTGCACAAACTGACACCGGCCAGCTACATCGGTAACGCCTCCGCCCAGGCCAAGCGCATCTGATCGATACCTCTCTTTTGCACGCCCGGCTGTGCCGGGCGTTTTTATTTCAAGGGCTTAGCCATGAATCCTGATACTCCACTGCAACTGCTCGGCGGCCTGACATCCCGCGAATTCCTGCGCGACTACTGGCAGCAGAAACCCCTCCTGATCCGCCAGGCCCTGCCCGGCTTCGAAAGCCCGATCACGCCGGACGAACTGGCCGGCCTCTCCCTCGAAGAAGAAGTCGAATCGCGATTGGTCATCGAACATGGCGAGCGTCCGTGGGAATTGCGCCGCGGTCCGTTCGCCGAAGACACCTTCAGTCAACTGCCGGAGCGCGAATGGACGCTGCTGGTACAGGCGGTCGATCAGTTCGTTCCCGAAGTCGCCGAATTGCTGGAGCATTTCCGTTTCCTGCCGAGCTGGCGCATCGACGACGTCATGATCAGCTTCGCCGCACCTGGCGGCGGTGTCGGCCCGCACTATGACAATTACGACGTGTTCCTGCTCCAAGCCCACGGTCGTCGCCACTGGCGGATCGGCCAGATGTGCGATGCAGACAGCCCGCTCCTGGAGCACTCGGACCTGCGTATTCTTTCCGACTTTCAGGGCACCGACGAATGGGTACTGGAGCCCGGCGACATGCTTTACCTCCCGCCGCGCCTGGCACATCTGGGTACTGCGGTGGATGACTGCATGACCTACTCGGTCGGCTTCCGCGCGCCCAGCGCCGCCGAAGTACTGACCCACTTCACCGACTTCCTCGCCCAATTCCTGCCGGATGAAGATCGCTACAGCGATGCCGGAATCGAGCCGAGCGGAGACCCGCACCAGATTCAGCTCGACGCGCTGGACCGCCTGAAAGCTTTGCTGCAGGAGCATATGAGCGACGAGCGGCTACTGCTCACCTGGTTCGGCCAGTTCATGACCGAGCCGCGCTATCCCGAACTGGTCGCGGGCGAGGAGCTGCAACTGGACGATTTCATCCAGGCCCTGGAAGACGGCGCCGTCCTGGTACGCAACCCCAGCGCACGCCTGGCATGGAGCGAAGTGGACATCGGCCTGCTGCTGTTCGCCAGCGGTCAGAGCCGGTTGCTGCCGAGCCATTTGCGTGAATTGTTGAAGTCGATCTGCTCGGCCGATGCGTTGCATCTGGATAATCTCGGTCAATGGCTGGCCGACGAGGATGGGCGTAATCTTCTCTGGGAACTGGTCAAGCAAGGTAGTCTGGAGTTTGCCGATGAGTGATATCCATGTCCGCGTCGCCAGCTGGCAGAAGGATATTGCCGATCTCCGCCGTATCCGCGAGACCGTCTTCATCGCCGAGCAAGCGGTCCCGCCGGAGCTGGAATGGGACTCCGACGACGCCAACGCCGTGCACTTCCTGGCCTTCGAAGGCGACTACGCCATCGGTACTGCCCGCCTGTTGCCGGACGGCCACATCGGCCGGGTCGCCGTGCTCAAGGACTGGCGTGGTTTGAAAGTCGGCGATGCACTGCTGCGCGCGGTGATCGCCGAGGCCGAACGCCAAGGGCTGAAGGCGCAACGGCTGAGTGCCCAGGTCCACGCCACGCCGTTCTACGAAAAACACGGCTTCCGGATCGTCAGTGACGAATTCCTCGAAGCCGGCATTCCCCATGTGGACATGCTGCGCGAAAGCGCCTGAGGCTCCATGAACGAAGACGCCCCGCAAGGAACCGACCTGCCCGAGGAAGCCGAGCTTCCGGCCATCGAATTCCAGTCGCCGGGGCGCTTCGCCGTGCACAATCCGCAACCCGACCTGCCGGAAGCCGAGGCATGGGAATCCGCGCCCTTCCTGCTGGGCCGCCACGGCTCGCTGGAACGCTTCGCCCAGCCCCATGAAGCCAGGGCCCATGCTCTGGCTCTGCTGAGCCAGGCACAACGCAGCATCAACCTGTACAGCGACGACCTGGAGCCCTGGCTCTATCACCACAGCAGTATCCAGGATGTCTGTACCCGCTTTCTCCTGGTCCATCCGCGCAATCGCCTGCGCATACTGCTCCGCGATACCACTCGTGCGGTGAGAGATGGCCATCGCCTGATCACCCTGGCGCGACGGCTGTCGAGCAACTGCCAGATTCGCAAACTTCACCCGGACTACCCCACAGAGGAGTCCGCCTACCTGCTGATCGACGATCGCGGCCTCTTGCTGCGACCGCAGCTCGACCAGTATGCCGGCTATGCGCTGTACAACGACCCCGGACGGGTCCGTCTGCGCCAGGCGCAGTTCAACCAGGCCTGGGATACCAGCATTACCGACCCCGATCTACGGAGCTTCCTGCTATGACGCCACGCGCGCTGTTCGCTGCCCTGCTGCTCGCTGTCTGCCTGCCGCTACAGGCTGCAACGGAGGTCATCCCGCTCAACTACCGGACGGCCGAAGACGTCATGCCGGTGGTCCAGTCGGTGCTGGGTGGCGAAGGCAAGGTGACGGCCTACGGCAATCAACTGATCGTCAATGCATCGCCCGCTAAAATCCAAGAGCTTCGTGACCTCCTTTCCCAACTGGATACCCAACCGCGGCGTCTGCTGATCACCGTGGATACCAGCGACTCCAACTACCAAGACGACCGTGGCTATGCCGTCGACGGCACTATCAGCAGCGGCGGCGTGCGCATCGACAGTGGGCGCGGAGAAGTCAACGGCCGCGATCAGGTACGCATCATCCGCCGCAGCACCGACAGCCGCAGCGGAGGCACCCAGCAGGTCCAGGCGACCGAGGGCTACCCGGCGCTGATCCAGATCGGCCAAAGCGTTCCCCTCACCTCCACCAGCGTCGGACCATACGGCCAGGTCTACCAGGAAACGCACTACCGCAACGTCACCCAGGGCTTTTATGTCACCGCCAGCCTCACCGGCGATATCGTCCACGTGAGCATCAGCAGCAACCGCGACCGTTTGAGCCAGAACATGCCGGGTGCCATCGACATCCAGAGCACCGATACCCGCGTCAGCGGCCGGCTCGGTGAATGGATCACCCTGGGCGGCGTCAATGAAAGCAGCCAGGCCGATCAGAGCGGCTTCGTCCGCCGTCACAGCACCCAGGGACGCAACGACATGACCCTCCGCCTGAAAGTCGAAACCCTCGACTGAAGGTGTATTTTCTGACCGATCGGTCCCTACTAAAGCAGTATGTAGTAGTGATAAAAAAACACTACAAAACGTTTGACGAACACTTGTTTGAAGCGCATCATGGCCTCGCTCCCGCTAGCCAGGGACCTCTAAAGGGTCCCCAGATCGCACCCGTAACACCATTCGGGGCGGTCCGTGTCCTAACAGCCCACAAGGCGGTTCGACGAGGTTGCGACTGGAACGAAGTTGTCCTGAGGGACGGGGAAGCGATCAACGTATCAGCGAGAACGACAGGCACAGCACCAGCGTTCGCCCAGCGGCATCCACGAGCCGGCTAGCGTCCGCATCCTGCGCCCAGTCTCCGAACTGTTCGTCTCGAAACACCCTCCTCTCCAGCTCCACTTCCTCCTCCGGTCAATACTTCGACGTTTTCTGCGGCGTGACGCCCCAGAGCGAGCTCCAGCACGTAGGTTTTGGGTGGGAAAGTCAGTGCTCAACCAAACTCAAACTTTGAAGGATTGACCATGTCCGCATATCAAAACGAGATCAAGGCCGTTGCCGCCCTGAAAGAGAAAAATGGCAGCAGCTGGGGCGCTATCAACCCGGAATACGCCGCTCGCATGCGCATCCAGAACCGCTTCAAGACCGGCCTGGACATCGCCAAATACACCGCGGCCATCATGCGCAAAGACATGGCCGAGTACGATGCCGACTCTTCCGCCTACACCCAGTCCCTGGGCTGCTGGCACGGCTTCATCGGTCAGCAGAAGCTGATCTCCATCAAGAAGCACCTGAAGACCACCAACAAGCGCTACCTCTACCTGTCCGGCTGGATGGTCGCCGCGCTGCGCTCCGACTTCGGCCCGCTGCCGGACCAGTCCATGCACGAGAAGACCGCCGTTTCCGGTCTGATCGAAGAGCTATACACCTTCCTGCGCCAGGCCGACGCCCGTGAACTGGACCTGCTGTTCACCGCCCTGGACAACGCCCGCGCCGAAGGCGACAAGGCCAAGGAAGCCGACCTGCTGAGCCAGATCGACAACTTCGAAACCCACGTCGTACCGATCATCGCCGACATCGACGCCGGTTTCGGTAACGCCGAGGCCACCTACCTGCTGGCCAAGAAGATGATCGAAGCCGGTGCTTGCTGCATCCAGATCGAAAACCAGGTTTCCGACGAGAAGCAGTGCGGTCACCAGGACGGCAAAGTAACCGTTCCGCACGAAGACTTCCTCGCCAAGATCAACGCCGTTCGCTACGCCTTCCTCGAGCTGGGCGTTGACGATGGCGTCATCGTTGCCCGTACCGACTCCCTGGGTGCCGGCCTGACCAAGCAGATCGCCGTGACCAAAGAGCCGGGCGACCTGGGCGACCTGTACAACAGCTTCCTCGATGGCGACTACGTAGAGTCCGCCGCCGACATCGCCAACGGCGACGTGGTGGTCAAGGCCAACGGCAAACTGCTCAAGCCGAAGCGCCTGGCTTCCGGCCTGTTCCAGTTCCGCAAGGGCACCGGCGAAGACCGCTGCGTCCTGGACTGCATCACCAGCCTGCAGAACGGTGCCGACCTGCTGTGGATCGAAACCGAGAAACCGCACGTGGGCCAGATCAAGGGCATGGTCGACCGCATCCGTGAGGTCATCCCGAATGCCAAGCTGGTGTACAACAACAGCCCGTCCTTCAACTGGACCCTGAACTTCCGTCAGCAGGTGTTCGATGCCTGGGCTGCCGCCGGCAAGGACGTTTCCGCCTACGACCGCGCTCAGCTGATGAGCGTCGAGTACGACGAAACCGACCTGGCCAAGGAAGCCGACGAGCGCATCCGCACCTTCCAGCGTGACGGTTCCGCTCAGGCCGGTATTTTCCACCACCTGATCACCCTGCCGACCTATCACACCGCCGCGCTGTCCACCGACAACTTGGCCAAGGGCTACTTCGCCGACCAGGGCATGCTGGCCTACGTGAAGGGCGTGCAGCGTCAGGAACTGCGCCAGGGTATCGCCTGCGTCAAACACCAGAACATGGCTGGCTCCGACATCGGCGACAACCACAAAGAGTACTTCGCTGGCGAAGCGGCTCTGAAGGCGAGCGGTAAAGACAACACCATGAACCAGTTCCACTAAGAACCGGTTCGCTCGGCCCCGGCCGAGACCGCCAGACTGCAAGCCCCCGCCTCGGCCGGGGCTTTGCATTTCCGGGCAGAAAGACTGCTTCATGCAGTATGGCGGCCAAATAATGGCCACCTCAAAACCGTGCAATCGATCACGCTCCCTGTCATGGTTTTGTCGTGTCCGCTGGTTAGCGTCATGGCTCCGTCGATTCGCCTCACAGAAGAAGGAGCCTCGCCTTGAACCGCGATAACGAGAACGCCGTGCTGTTCGGCAACGGCGATGAGTTGCCCAGCAACCACTCGCAGAACCCGCATATCAATGAACTGATCGAAGGCCTCGGTCGCCGTCAGGTATTGGCCGGTGGTGCCGCGCTCGGCGCTCTCGCCTTCCTCGGCGTAAGCCTGCCCGGCAGCAGCGAGGCGGCCCAAGCCACCACCCAGGGTCTGGGTATCTTCAAGCCCCGTTCGCGCCTGCCCTTCACCCCGGTCCCGGTGACCCGCGCCGATACCATCACCGTTCCGCAAGGCTACAAGGCCACGGCTTTCATTCCCTGGGGCACCCCGATCACCGGCAGTTACCCGGTGTTCCTTGAAGACGCCAGCAACAGCGCCCAGGACCAGGCAGAGCAGACCGGCATGCACCATGACGGCATGCACTTCTTCCCCATCGACGCCCAATGGGGCTATGGCCGCCGCAGCGACCACGGCCTGCTGGTGCTCAACCACGAGTACATCGACGTCAATCTGCTGCACCCCAACGGGCCGACCGTGGTCAACGGCAAGCGCACCAGCGCCGAGGAAGTCCGCAAGGAAATCAACGCCCATGGCGTCTCGGTGGTGGAAGTCCGCCGTAACCAGCAGGGCGAATGGGAAGTCCTGCCGAGCGCACGCAACCGCCGTATCACCGCGGCCACGCCGATGCAGATCCGCGGCCCGGCACGTGGCCACGTACTGATGCGTACCCGCTACAGCCCGGACGGCACCGCCACCCGCGGCACCCAGAACAACTGCGCCAACGGCTACACTCCCTGGGGCACCTACCTGACCTGCGAGGAAAACTGGGCCGGCTACTTCGCCACCCAGGACACCACGCTGCCGCGCGAACTGAGCCGCTATGGCCTGCGCAATACCAGCCGCTTCGGCTGGGATACCCTCGCCGGCGACGAGTTCGAACGCTTCGACGCCACCCGCAAGGCGGCGGATGCCACCGGTGATTACCGCAACGAGCCGAACCACTTCGGCTGGATCGTCGAGATCGATCCGTTCAACCCGGACTCGACGCCGGTCAAGCACACCGCCCTGGGCCGCTTCGCCCACGAAGGGCTGGTTTTCGCCCCGACTCGTCCGGGCAAGCGCGTGGTCTGCTACTCGGGCGACGACTCGCAGAACGAGTACATCTACAAGTACGTCAGCCGTGGCAAGTTCCGCCCCGGCAGCCGCGCCAACAGCCGCCTGCTCGACGAGGGCACCCTGTACGTCGCTCGCTTCAATGCCGATGGCAGTGGCGACTGGCTGGCCCTAGACATCGACGACCCGGCATTCCAGGCCGCCTGCGCCGCCGCTGGCGTGAGCTTCGCCGACCAGGGCGAAGTGTTGATCAATACCCGTCTGGCCGCCGATGTCGTCGGTGCCACCAAGATGGACCGCCCGGAATGGGGCGCCGCCCATCCGGACACCGGGGAAATCTACTTCACCCTGACCAACAACAGCTCGCGCACCACGGCGGATGCGGCCAACCCTCGCATCGCCAACGCCTACGGCCACATCATCCGCTGGCGCGAACTGAGCCGCGACCATGCCGGCACCCGCTTCGCCTGGAACCTCTTCCTGCTCGCCGGTCCGTCCTCCGACAGCCGTGGCCCGAACGGCCAGCCGCTGAATGCCGACAATATCCTGGCCAGCCCGGACGGTTTGTGGTTCGACGAAGACGGTCGCCTGTGGATCCAGACCGACATGAGCGGCAGCCAGCTCAGCTCGGGTCCGTTCGGCAACAACCAGATGCTGGTGGCCGACCCGCGCACCGGCGAACTGAAGCGCTTCCTGGTCGGCCCGTCGGGCTGCGAGGTGACCGGCATCACCGCGACCCCGGACTTCAAGACGCTGTTCGTGAATATCCAGCATCCCGGCGAAGGCTCCACGCCCAGCAACCTGCTGAGCACCTGGCCGGACGGCCCCGGCAAGCGTCCGCGCGCGGCGACGGTCATCGTCACCCGCGAGAACGGCAAACGCCTGCTGTAATTCCGCCGCACCAAAGAAGCCCGGCCCTTGCGCCGGGCTTCTTCATTCAGGCCATCGTCTACCCTGTGAAAGGTCAGCATCGCCCCCCCAGGTGTCCCATGCCTCGCTGGACTCCCGTCGCGCTCGGAACTCTTCTCGCCCTGGTTGGTGGCCTGGCCAGTCTGCTCTGGCTGGCGCCAGACGACGACTCGCCCCCGGCCCCTCAATCGACCGCCTCTGGCAGCAACCCCATATCGACACCGCCAGCGGAACAGCCCGTTGCATCTCGACGATCCGGCGCCGCCCTCGATTCCGCAGTGCTGGCGCAGCAGCAGGAGCGCCTTGCCTTCCACAACGATTACCGACGCTTCACCAGCCGGGCTGCCGACCTCCCCGCAGCGGAGAGAGCGCAGCAAGCAAGAGAACTCTCCAGGGAAATCGACCGTTACGAGGAGCGCGGCGAATTGGCGATCAGCGAAGCGCTACTGCTCCAGATAGGCCTGATCCAGGCCAGCGGGCTGGACGAGGCAGAGCAAAAAGCCAGGGCCGCCGCCATGACCGCCCGCTACAAGGCGCGCAGTGCGGCACGCGAGGCGGAGCGATCGCCCGATGCGAACTTCGAGCGCTACAAGGCCGAGGAAAAACGAATCGTCGAGGAAGTCCTCGCCATGCAGCAGATTCCCGGTGGGCTCAGTCGCGATCAATACCTGCGGGAGCGCCTGCAGGAGGCCCGCGAACAAGCCTACCAGGAGCGAATTACGCCACCCTGAACGGCCAATGGCAAGATTTGTGGGTTTATTGTCATTGTCGCCATCAACACGACGCCGCACACTGGCCACCTCTCCTCCGAGGTACGTGCCGTGGAAAGCCAACGCTGGATCGCTTGCCTGATCTACCCCGACGTGATGAGCCTGGACGTGACCGGGCCCATGCAGGTCTTTGCCTCCGCCAATGTCGAGCGCCAGCGCCAAGGGCTTCCTCCTGCCTATCGGTTGAACGTGCTCGGCGATGCCGTCGGCCCGGTGGCAACTTCCGCCGGCCTGAGTATCTGCGCCGAACTCAGCTGGCGTGGCCTGGACACTTCGGCCCTGGATACGCTGCTGGTGCCTGGCGGCCTGGGTGTCGAGCGGCAATGCGAGGACCAGGCGCTGCTCGACTGGCTACGTCAGGCCGAACCCCAGGTACGCCGGCTCGGCTCGGTCTGTTCGGGTGCGCTGTTGCTGGCAGCGGCCGGTCTGCTCGACCAGCGCCCCGCCACGACTCACTGGGCGGACCTCGATACCCTGCGGCGCGAGCACCCCGCCGTGCAGGTCCAGGACGACCGCCTGCACACCTACGATCCCCTTGAGCGTGATGGCGATGCCCATGTGTTCACTTCCGCAGGGGTGACCGCCGGGATCGATCTGGCCTTGGCATTGGTGGAGGCCGACCTCGGCCGCTCGCTGGCCCTCGCCGTGGCCCGGCGCCTGGTGATGTTTCTCCGCCGCCCGGGTGGCCAGGCGCAGTTCAGCGCCCTACTCGCCCCGGACCCCAACCGCACCTCGCGGCTAGCGGCCCTGCTCGACTGGATACCGGCCCACCTCGGCGGCGACCTGTCTCTCGAGGCGCTGGCCGAGCAGGCACGCATGGCGCCCCGCACCCTGTCGCGGGTCTTCGTCCAGGAGCTGGGCATGGGTCCCGGTCGCTACGTCGAGCGCGTCCGCCTGGAAGCCGCCCGCGCCCTGTTACAGGACGCCCAGGCATCGATCGCCACCGTGGCGCGGCTGACCGGCTTTGGCCATCCTGAGAACCTGCGCCGCACCTTCCATAAACACCTGTCCGTCAGCCCGCAGGAATACGCCGAGCGCTTCGGGCTGCGCCCGCTCAAGGAGAGCCGCCATGCTTGAACTACGCCCCGGCTGCGAATGCTGCGACCGCGACCTGCCACCGGACAGTGCCGATGCGCTGATCTGCTCCTTCGAATGCACCTTCTGCCGCGATTGCGCGGAAGCAAAGCTGCAGTTGCGCTGCCCGAACTGCGGCGGCGAGCTGGTCAGTCGACCACGCCGACCGATGGGCAAGCTGGAGCGCTTCCCCGCCACCACCTCGCGCACTTTCAAGCCCTGCTGAAAAGGAAATCCCCATGCTGCTGAGCAATCCCTCGATCCGCCTGCTGTTCGCCGGCCAGGCGTTGTACTGGAGTTGCGCCCTGATCGGCATCACCCTCACCTCGCTGGTGGGCATGCAACTGGCGCCGTTGAACATCCTGGCCACCCTGCCCCTGGCCTTGCTGGTCGTCGGCAACCTGCTGGCAGTGCAACCGCTGTCGTTGTTCATGCAGCGCCGCGGACGGCGCGCCGGGCTGATGCTCGGGGCCGGCGGCGGTGTGCTGGGTGGCCTGCTCAGTGCGCTGGGCGTATGGCTGGGCGATTTTCTGTTGTTCTGCCTCGGCAGTCTGGCAATCGGCACCTACCAGGCGTCGGCCATGTATTACCGCTTCGCCGCGCTGGAGTCAGTGAGCGAACAACAGAAAGGCCGGGCGACCGCCTATGTGATCGGTGGCGGGCTGTGTGCCGCCCTGTTCGCCCCGTCGCTGGCGCTGTGGTCGCGCAACGCCCTGGACACGCCCTTCGTTGGCGCCTACCTGGCGATTGCCGTTCTGGCACTGATCGGCCTGCTATTAATGGCGCGGCTGCGCGAAGGCGCCGCGCCGCTTCCGGGCAGCGGAGGCCTGGCGATGATCCGGCTGTTGCTGGCTCGCCCGGCGATCCGTACCGCCATGACCATCACCGCCATCGGCTACGGGCTGATGATCCTGGTGATGAACGCCACGCCCCTGGCCATGAGCTTCTGCGGCTTCGGTGTGGAAGTCGGTGCCGAAGTGATCCGCTGGCACTTGGTCGGTATGTTCCTGCCCGCCTTCGCTGCCGGCCCGCTGGTGGATCGGCTGGGTAGCCGGCGGGTGGCCCTGATCGGCATCGCCTTGTTGATCGCCAGCGCCACCATCGCATTGAGCGGCATCGCCCAGGCGCACTTCCTGGTCAGCTCGTTCCTCCTGGGTGCCGGCTGGAACCTGATGCTGGTCGCCGGTACCACCCTGCTCGCAGAGGGGCACGAGGCGGAGGAAAAAGGCCATGCGCAAGGCCTGATGGAATTGGGCAACGGCAGCGTGGCGGCCGTCATGTCCCTCGCGTCCGGGGCAATGATCACCAGCATCGGCTGGGGGCCGGTGAATGCCGGCATGCTGCCCTTGCTGGCATTGGCCCTGGCTGTGGTGCTGCTTGGCGCACGTCGCCTGGCCCCGCAAGCCTCTTGAGCGGACACGAAAAAGGCGACCCGAGGGTCGCCTTCATTCCGTGCCGGACAGCCTGTCAGTAATAGGCATTTTCCCGGTTGCTGTGGTCGGTGACGTCACGTACCCCTTTCAGTTCGGGAATACGCTCCATCAGGGTCTTCTCGACACCATCCTTCAGTGTCACGTCGACCATGCCGCAGCCCTGGCAACCGCCGCCGAACTGCAGGACGGCGATGCCTTCCTCGACGATATCGACCAGCGACACCTGACCGCCGTGGCTGGCCAGGCCGGGGTTGATCTCGGTCTGCAGGTAGTAGTTGATCCGCTCGTTGAGCGGGCTGTCCTCGTTGACCATCGGCACCTTGGCGTTCGGCGCCTTGATGGTGAGCTGGCCGCCCATGCGGTCGGTGGCGTAATCCACCACGGCATCGTCCAAGAAGGGCTCGCTCATCGCATCGATCCAGGCCGTGAAGCTTTTCAGGGCCAGAGCGGTGTCTTCCGGTTTCTGTTCGCCCGGCTTGCAGTAGGCGATGCAGGTTTCCGCGTACTGGGTGCCCGGCTGGGTGATGAAGATGCGGATGCCGATGCCAGGTGTGTTCTGCTTGGCCAGCAGATCAGCCAGGTAATCGTGGGCCGCGTCGGTAATGGTGATGGCGCTCATGGCAACTCCTCGCAAACATGCACGCAGTGTACGCCAATCGGCTTTGCCAGATAAAGTCCTAGTATTTTTGTCGGGAAAATGACAGCCGCTCGGAAACCGCGCCACCCGACGCTAGCCAGAGCTTCATTCCCAGCATCAGGCGTTTCTCGATCAGCTCGTAGCTGCACCAGCCGGCGATGAGAATCAGCGGCACACAGGCGGCCAGCACGGCGTAAGGGTCCAGGGCGAAGCGCTGGCTCAGATACCAGCCCAGGGACAGCACGATGACGTGCAACAGGTACACCGAGTAGGAGCAGTCGCCGAGCATCTTCAGCAACCCGCTCCTGCGGAAATACGGCTCCAGCGACAGGCAGGCCGCAACGATCACCGCACTGGGCAGGCCCCAGTGCAACAGGCGCGGGTACGGCTGCAGATGCTGGATCGCCAGCAATGATGCGACGATCAGCGCAATGGGTATCCAGAACCCCTGGACGATCCAGCCGCGCCGGTAGCACACGCCGATCATCAGGCCGAGGAGAAACTCGAAGACGATGCTGTTGCGGTAGAAATCGCTCACCCACTCCTGGCGCGCCAGCACCAGGCTCACAACGCCCAGCGACGCCGCCGTCAGCCAGGGCCGGAAGCGCTCGCTCACCAGCAATGAGAGGGCGAACAACAGGTAGAAGAACATTTCGTAGTTGAGCGTCCAGCCCACATAGAGTGTCGGAAACTCACCATAACCCGCCGGGTTCTCCGCCGGGATGAACAGCAGCGAGAGAAGGAAATGGCCAAGCTCGAATTTCTGCGTCGGCATGACCGGGTTGAAATACAGGATCAACCCGGCCGCCAGCAGCGAATACAGCCAATAGGCCGGAACGATGCGTAACAGGCGATTGAGCAGGAAGCGGCCGGCGCCGATGTCCTTGCCCTGGGTCGAGAGATAGATGACCGTACCGCTGATGACGAAGAACAGGTCGACGCCCACCGCGCCTTTGTCCGAGAAGAAATCGCCAACCGGTCCATCCGACCGCAAATCGAAAAAAATCTGCATGAAATGATGAAAAACCACCAACCATGCTGCCAGTGCCCTGAGCGCTTGCAGCGACATCAACATCCCGCGAATACCCTCCTCTCCTGACGCGCCGAGGCGCACCGCCGAAATTCGAGGACAGGCACCGACTACGCCGCTGCCGTCCCGTCACAGGGTCGGACCGCAGGGTGCGGGAAAAGATTCCCCGTTGGAGCGGGCATCGCGGGCCGCGCACGGCCCGCATCGGATGGGAGCTGACGCTACAGATTCATGTAGCGGTTCATGTCCAGCTCGCCGTACTCCACCGGCTCGGTTTCCTGGATGTAGCGCGACAGGTCATGGAAGTAACGCCAGAACTCCGGATGTGTCCGGCGAACGCCCCAGTGCTCGACCACCTTGTCGAAGGCCGCGGCATCCTTGGCCTGCTCCAGCGCCGCGACGAAGCCTCCGACCTCACTCGCCTTGAGGTTGAACATGAAGTTGGGATAACTGCTCAGCACCCCGGGATAGATCGTCAGGGTGTCCAAGGTCGGCTGGTAGCGCAGCGATTCGCCGAGCATGAACGCCACATTGCTGTGGGCGCGATTGCGCAGCACGCTGTAGATCTCGCGCGAGCCGTCCGGTAGCTCGACGCGCAACAGCGTCGCCTCCGGCAGCATGCCGATCACCGGCAATCCAGCGGCGGGTCGGCTGGCCAGGCGGCTGAGAGTCTGATCGATATCCTGGCGGGCCGAATCGACCCCCGCGCGGTAGCAATGCGCCGTGCGGCAGCGGTTGATCGGATCGGGGCGTGCATTGAGATCGGCATAGCGCTGCAGCAGGGCCTCGGCGAACGCGCGCTTCGGGTCGTTGCCGGCGAGTTGCAGGCCGGTCGGTGTGTGCTTGTCGATGGGCTGGTAATCCAGCCATTGCTTCAGCTTGCCACTGCGCTGGTACCAGTCGTCCAGCATCGCGGTGCGCGCATCCGGCGGCAGCAGACGCAGGAAGTTCTGCTCGGCGCCATTGCGGATCAGGTCGAAATACAGCCGGGTTTGCGCCTGGTGGGAGACGTTGCCGTATACATCGAAATTGACCACCAACTGGTAATAGGTGCGTTCCAGCAGCGGATAGTCCATCCACCAGAGCGTCTGAGGTATCTCGCCGAGCAGCCCCTTGCGCACGGAAGCGCTGTCGTACTGGCGGAAGATCGACAGCAGCGCGTTGTCGTTGCCGGCCCAGATATGCGACCAGCTCGGCGCGGGGGCTTTCGCATAGGCATCCTGGCGCAGGTCTTCATACTGGTTGCGTTTGTCGCGATACGCCCGCCACAGCCCGAGCATGCTGCCCAGATCGTCGATCTGCCCCGGCAGTGCCAGTAACGGCGTGGTCTTTTCGCGATAGGCGGCGTTGGTGATATAGAGGTCGTGTTCGGGCGCCTGGAAGAAGGTCCAGAAGTTGTCGCGGATCACATCCGTCGCGATCTGGCCGCGACACACCGGCCCTCGGATGAAGGTGCGCACGAAATACTCGGCGTTATCCAGCATGAACTGGTAACGCGCCTGGGCCGGAATCGCCGCGAAGGTCTCGAATGGATTGGCGCGCCGCTGCGGCCCGTAGCCCGGCAACGCCTCTACCTGCCAGTCACTCTGGAAGAACAGCTCGCGCACCCGCGCCAGCTTCTTCTCGCTGAGGGGATAGGTGATGTGCGTCTTATGCACGATCACCCCCTGGATCGGCCACAGGCGGTAATGGAAATCGATGCCGGGATCGTCGTTCGGTCGCCGCGTGGCAATCGGATCGATCGGCTGGCCGCTCGGCGTACGCGAACGTACCACTTGGAAGAAGTGCCCCGCCTCGCCGCCCTCGAAATACAGATGGGCCAGGAACAGGTGCTCATAGAGCCAGCGGGAAACCAGCTCCTCGCGCGCGCCCGGCGCATTCAGCAACGACTCCCAGAGAGCGACCTGCCGGGCCTCCGCCGCACCGGGCTGCCACGCCTGCTCATCGACCGGAGCGCCCTGCGCCAGCCAATCCTGCAGGGTGCGGTATTCCTTCTCGCTCAGGCCGGTTACCGCGAACGGCATACCAACCCGTGGATTCTTATTGGCGAACTGCTCGAACTCACCCGGCAACGGGCACTGGTTTTCCCGGGAGATGCCAATCGCCAGGTCATCCGGCAGCTTGGCATTGGCCTCGAACGGTACCTCGTGCCCCAACTCCAACATTCGCGCCATCAAGGCGGCCTGGCCATCCTTCGGCTGCAATACCGAATGAAAACCCCGATTCCGCCAGGCGTCCGCTCCATGGGCATCGAGGAACAGCCGGGTCGTTTCCTGCGCCTTGGTCCGGGTTCCGTCGTAGACCGGCTGCTTATTCGCCCCACGGCTCACCCCTTCGGCGCTACCGAGGTTAAGCTGGCACGGTGAGTCGTAGCAGGCATGGCAGGCCACGCACTTGGCGGTGAAGATCGGCTGGACGTTGCGGGTGTAGGAAATCGGCTCGGCCTGGGCAGCGCCGTAGATGAACAGAAAGAAAGCGCTGGCGAGCGCGCGGTACGGCATGACAGAGGTCCTTGGCGCGGTTGAGCGGCGATTCTAGCTTGGCGTGCCGGCAAAGCGATCCAACTTGAGCATAATTCATGCAAAAGTGTGGTCCGCTCCGAAACCACGCAGGTTTGCTATCATCCCCGACCTCGTTTTCCGGCATTCCCAGGTAGTCCCCATGTCCGACCGCAGCGCACGTCTCGCAGCCCTCCAGCAAGCTCTCAAGGAGCGCATCCTGATTCTGGACGGCGGCATGGGAACCATGATCCAGAGCTACAGGCTGGAAGAGTCAGACTACCGTGGCGCCCGCTTCGCCGACTGGCCGAGCGACGTCAAGGGCAACAACGACTTGCTGCTGCTGAGCCGCCCGGACGTGATCCAGGCCATCGAGAAGGCCTACTTGGACGCCGGTGCCGACATCCTCGAAACCAACACCTTCAACGCCACCCGCGTGTCCCAGGCGGACTACGGCATGGAAGAGCTGGTCTATGAGTTGAACGTCGAAGGCGCCCGCCTCGCCCGCCAGGTGGCCGATGCCAAGACCGCCGAGAACCCGGCCAAGCCGCGCTTCGTCGCCGGCGTGCTCGGCCCGACCAGCCGCACCTGCTCCATCTCCCCGGACGTGAACAATCCCGGCTACCGCAACGTCACCTTCGACGAGCTGGTGGAGAACTACACCGAGGCCACCCGTGGCCTGATCGAGGGTGGCGCGGACCTGATCCTGATCGAAACCATCTTCGACACGCTCAACGCCAAGGCGGCGATCTTCGCGGTGCAGGAAGTCTTCGAGCAGCTCGACATCGAGCTGCCGATCATGATCTCCGGCACCATCACCGACGCCTCCGGCCGCACCCTGTCCGGCCAGACCACCGAAGCCTTCTGGAACTCGGTGCGCCACGCCCAGCCGATTTCCGTCGGACTGAACTGCGCCCTCGGTGCCAAGGATCTGCGCCCGTACCTCGAAGAGCTGGCGACCAAGGCCGACACCCACGTCTCCGCCCACCCCAACGCCGGCCTGCCCAATGCCTTCGGCGAATACGACGAAACCCCGGCGGAAATGGCTGCGGTGGTCGAGGAATTCGCCGCCTCCGGATTCCTCAATATCGTCGGCGGCTGCTGCGGCACCACGCCCGCGCACATCCAAGCGATCGCAGAGGCGGTGGCCAAGTACCCGCCACGCGCCATTCCGGAGATTCCCAAGGCGTGCCGCCTGTCCGGCCTGGAGCCCTTCACCATCGACCGCAACTCGCTGTTCGTGAACGTCGGCGAGCGCACCAACATCACCGGCAGCGCCAAGTTCGCCCGCCTGATCCGCGAGGAAAACTACAGCGAAGCCCTCGATGTCGCCCTGCAGCAGGTGGAAGCCGGCGCCCAGGTGATCGACATCAACATGGACGAGGGCATGCTGGATTCGAAGAAGGCCATGGTGACCTTCCTCAACCTGATCGCCGGTGAGCCGGACATCTCCCGCGTGCCGATCATGATCGACTCCTCCAAGTGGGAAGTGATCGAGGCCGGCCTCAAGTGCATCCAGGGCAAGGGCATCGTCAACTCGATCTCCATGAAGGAAGGCGTCGAAGCCTTCAAGCATCACGCCAAGCTGTGCAAGCGCTACGGCGCCGCCGTGGTGGTGATGGCCTTCGACGAAGCCGGCCAGGCCGACACCCAGGCGCGCAAGGAAGAAATCTGCCAGCGCTCCTACGACATCCTGGTCAACGAAGTCGGCTTCCCGCCGGAAGACATCATCTTCGACCCGAACATCTTCGCCGTGGCCACCGGCATCGAGGAGCACAACAACTACGCGGTCGACTTCATCAACGCCTGCGCCTATATCCGCGACAACCTGCCCTATGCGCTGAGCTCCGGCGGGGTCTCCAACGTGTCCTTCTCGTTCCGCGGCAACAACCCGGTGCGCGAAGCCATCCACTCGGTGTTCCTCTACTACGCGATCCAGAACGGCCTGGCCATGGGCATCGTCAACGCCGGCCAACTGGAAATCTACGACGAGATTCCCAAGGAGCTGCGCGACAAGGTCGAGGACGTGGTGCTCAACCGCCACCCCGGCGCCACCGAAGCGCTGCTGGCCATCGCCGACCAGTACAAGGGCGACGGCAGCGCCAAGGAAGTGGAAAACGAGGAGTGGCGCAGCCTGCCGGTGGACAAGCGACTGGAGCACGCGCTGGTCAAGGGCATCACCACCTACATCGTCGAAGACACCGAGGAATGCCGCCAGCAGTGCGCACGGCCGATCGAGGTCATCGAAGGGCCGCTGATGGCCGGCATGAACGTGGTCGGCGACCTGTTCGGCTCGGGCAAGATGTTCCTGCCCCAGGTGGTGAAATCCGCCCGCGTGATGAAGCAGGCCGTGGCCCACCTGATCCCCTTCATCGAAGCGGAGAAAGGCGACAAGCCGGAAGCCAAGGGCAAGATCCTCATGGCCACGGTCAAGGGCGACGTGCACGACATCGGCAAGAACATCGTCGGCGTAGTGCTCGGCTGCAACGGCTACGACGTGGTCGACCTGGGCGTGATGGTCCCGGCGGAGAAGATCCTGCAGACCGCCAAGGACGAGAAGTGCGACATCATCGGCCTGTCCGGCCTGATCACCCCGTCGCTGGACGAAATGGTCCACGTCGCCAAGGAAATGCAGCGCCAGGGCTTCACCCTGCCCCTGATGATCGGCGGCGCCACCACCTCCAAAGCCCATACCGCGGTGAAAATCGACCCGCAGTACAAGAACGACGCGGTGGTCTACGTCACCGACGCCTCCCGCGCCGTGGGCGTGGCAACCCAGTTGCTGTCCAAGGAATTGAAAGCCGGCTTCGTCGAGCGCATCCGTGCCGAGTACGTCGAAGTCCGCGAGCGTACCGCCAACCGCAGCGCCCGCACCGAGCGCCTGCCCTACGCCCAGGCCGTGGCCAACAAACCACAGTTCGACTGGGCCGGCTACCAGCCGCCGAAGCCCAGCTTCACCGGCATCCAAGTGCTGGAAGATATCGACCTGAAGGTGCTGGCCGAGTACATCGACTGGACGCCCTTTTTCATCTCCTGGGACCTGGCCGGCAAGTACCCGCGCATCCTCACCGACGAAGTGGTCGGCGAGGCCGCCACCGCGCTGTTCAACGACGCCCAGGCCATGCTGAAGAAGCTGATCGACGAGAAGCTCATCCGCGCCAAGGCGGTGTTCGGCTTCTGGCCGGCCAACCAGGTGGATGACGACGACATCGAAGTCTACGGCGACGACGGCCAGCCGCTGACCCGCCTCCATCACCTGCGCCAACAGACCATCAAGCCGGACGGCAAGCCCAATTTCTCCCTGGCCGACTTCGTCGCTCCCAAGGCCAGCGGCCTGACCGACTACGTGGGCGGCTTCATCACCACCGCCGGCATCGGCGCCGAGGAAGTCGCCAAAGCCTACGAGGCCAAGGGCGACGACTACAACGCGATCATGGTCAAGGCCCTCGCCGACCGCCTCGCCGAAGCCTGCGCCGAATGGCTGCACGCCGAAGTGCGCAAGCACTGGTGGGGCTACCAGCCGGACGAGCACCTGGATAACGAGGCGCTGATCAAGGAAGAGTACGTCGGCATCCGCCCCGCCCCCGGCTACCCGGCCTGCCCCGACCACACCGAGAAGGGCACCCTGTTCCAACTGCTCGACCCGCAAGGCCAGAGCGGCGTCACCCTGACCGAACACTACGCCATGTTCCCCGCCGCCGCCGTCAGCGGCTGGTACTTCGCCCACCCGCAAGCGCAATACTTCGCCGTGGGCAAGGTGAACAAGGACCAGGTGGAAAGCTACACGAAGCGCAAGGGCCAGGACCTCGCCGTGACCGAGCGCTGGCTGGCGCCGAATTTAGGGTATGACAGTTGATGATGAGACCCACGGGCCTTCGAGGCCCGTCTCTTTTCGCGCCTGTCTAATCGCGAAGTTAACTCGTTGCGATGACCATCCAGAGCATTCAAGCCGAAGCCTCAATCACCTGCGTTGTCCTGCTATTGCTTGAACCCAGGGAGACCGTTAGCCTGCCGCCACTCCTTGACAGCCTGGAGCACAGCTTCCGGAGAGTCTTTAACTCCATAACGAGTTGGATGAGAAAGCAGCCCATAGCCTGCTGGGTGTCCTGCTATTACCCCAAAATGCAAGGCCAAGCTATCAAGGTAACCCTCTAGCTCTACCCCTTCCAAATCATTGGTTTCTTCAAAAAATTCTTTGATGAAGAGCAGAAACTCTTGTTCTGTGAAATCTTCAAATCGCTGTTTCTCCAGAAAATCCATCTTCATTACCCTTTTTGATGAAGCTCAATGTGGTTTCTTGGCGTATTCACGCGCAGGTTATCCAAGTCATATACGGGGCCGCCCTGGGCAACAGGATCGACATGATGCAACTCAAAGCTGATTCTTCCACCTACCGCTTCTTCCGGTATGACAAATGGAGAAGAACCGCCTCTCATTCTACGTCTGTTGACATTGCTGAACTGGCTGGACAATTCGAAATCATCCGCTACAGCCCTCCAAAACTCAGCCCTGAACGCATCGAAGCTGGCAAACGCCTTTCCCCTGAGCCTATCCGCAATCTGCGCCGGAATCGGTGCCCCAAGCTCCCGGCTGGCCTGTTCCAGCCATATTCCCGTAACCACTTCCCCCTGTCCCGTGACCACGCCAGGATCAAGCCGGACGTTCATCACGACGTAGAGCGGCGGCACACCACTGTCAGCCGGGAACACTACGATGGCGTCCCGGTAATCATCCGGTAGCACGGGGTTAACGAAGGTTTCTCCGGCCTTTTCTTCCGAGGGGAATACCAAGATGGCCGGCGTGTTCGGGGCTTGCTCCAGGGTGGGAATACGCCCCTTGTCGCTGGGGTCTGTCGCGGGTGTCCAGATCAGCCCTATACCGCCGACATCCGCCACCATCCGGTCGCCTTGGGGCTGGAATTGCACAACAGGAACCTGTTCCCATTGCCCTAGGCGCTCGGTGTTGAACGCATAGCCCCGGAGCTTGCCGTCTGGCTGTTGTTCGATGTGCAACCTAACCCGTGTCCGGGCCGTGGCCATGCCTCTGAGTTCGTCTTCGGTGTAGAGCGCGCTATCGCCGGTCCTGGTTGACCACACAAGTGTCACAAGCCCTATCAGGAGCCCACCCGCAACCCCCGTCGTGATGCCTGGGACAAGCCCTCCACCCGCTTCCCCTACGGCTGCTCCAGCGATAGCCAGCCCACCCAATGCCTTGGGCAAATCGGGAGCATTGATCCTCTCGAGCGGGAGGTTCCCAGAGTCATCCCGTTCCTTGGCCCCCAGCACGGCAACCTCGCCATAGTCCCGCAGAAGATCAACGTACAGCCGCCCCTGACGGCTTATCTGGCCATCCGGCAGGTCGCAGTGTTTGACGAAGGAGCAGACGCGCCGGACGGGCTCGGGCGGAGGCGGTGGATCGGGACGGATGAGTTCGCGAGGCGGTTGCTTGTCGAACTCCCAGCCGTCGAGAGGCGGCTGTGGAAGAGTGGGTTCCTGGGGTGTTCGCCAGGTTTTCGGTGGGTCGTTTTTCAGTGCCGGTCGGCAAACGCTGGGCATCGGCCCAGGTCCTTGATCACGTGCCATGGTGTTCTCCCTGTCGGTGGGACGGGAGGCACCCTACGCAGCATGGCGGGTCCGCTGCTATGCGGCGCATCTCAACACGACAATCTCTCCAGCGACCACAAGAGAGGTTCGTCTATAACGTGAAGCGTCGGGCGAATCCAAACCATCCCTGGCCATGAATCCGCTCACACTCAGCAGCCCTAAACCTCCCTCCCCACCTCCGCCAGTGCCGCCTGCACCAAGGGATGCAGGGAGGCGCCGCCATGTTCTACCTGCCAGGCCATGAGTTCGATGCGCATGGCGGGAGTCCAAAAGCTTTGCAGGTGTTGGCGCACGCCATGCACAGCTTCTGCGTTGTCCGGCTCGGAGTCGAAGAACTGGGCGATCTGGTTGGCCATTTTGATCAGGTTTTCGCTGCTCATCTACGTACCTCTGCTTTCTCGGCGCGGCGGCGCTCGTTGAGCAGGCGCCGTTGTTCGTCGCTGAACGCCTGGTAGCGTTTTTGCCATTCGGAAGGTTGGTAGACCCGCGAGACTTCCACCGCCGTGACCTTGTATTCCGGGCAGTTGGTGGCCCAGTCGGAGTTGTCCGTGGTGATCACGTTGGCCCCCGATTCGGGGAAGTGGAAGGTGGTGTAGACCACGCCCGGTGCCACCCGCTCGCTGACCTTGGCGCGCAGCACAGTCTGCCCGGCGCGGCTGCCGACGCCGACCCAGTCGCCATCGGCGATGCCGCGGCTCTCGGCATCGGTCGGGTGGATTTCCAGGCGGTCTTCCCCGTGCCAAGCGACGTTGTCGGTACGCCGGGTCTGGGCGCCGACGTTGTACTGGCTGAGGATGCGGCCGGTGGTCAACAGCAGCGGGTAGCGGCTATTGACCTTCTCCTCGGTGGGCACGTAGCCGGTGAGCATGAAGCGCCCCTTGCCACGCACGAACTCCTCGATGTGCATGGTCGGCGTGCCGTCCGGCGCGGAGTCGTTGCAGGGCCATTGCAGGCTGCCGTGGCGGTCCAGTTCGGCGTAGCTGACGCGGGTGAAGGTCGGGGTCAAACGGGCAATCTCGTCCATGATCTCGGACGGGTGCTTGTAGTCCATCTTGTAGCCCAGGGCATTGGCCAGGAGCTGGGTCGCTTCCCAGTCGGCCTTGCCGCCCAGCGGCTCCATCACTTTGCGCACGCGGGAAATGCGCCGCTCGGCGTTGGTGAAGGTGCCGTCCTTTTCCAGGAAGGAGCTGCCCGGCAGGAACACATGGGCGAACTTGGCGGTTTCGTTGAGGAAGATGTCCTGCACCACTACGCACTCCATTGCCGACAGCGCGGCAGTGACGTGCTGGGTGTTGGGGTCGCTCTGGGCGATGTCCTCGCCCTGGCAGTACAGCGCCTTGAAGCTACCGCCCAAGGCTGCCTCGAACATATTGGGGATACGCAGGCCGGGATCGGGCTGCAGGGTCACGCCCCAGGCCTGCTCGAACTGGGCGCGCACCGCCTCGTTGGAGACGTGGCGGTAGCCCGGCAGCTCATGGGGGAAGGAGCCCATGTCGCAGGAGCCTTGCACGTTGTTCTGCCCACGCAGCGGGTTCACCCCTACCCCTTCGCGGCCGATGTTGCCGGTGGCCATGGCGAGGTTGGCGATACCCATCACCGCGGTGCTGCCCTGGCTGTGCTCGGTCACACCGAGGCCATAGTAGATCGCCGCGTTGCCGCCGGTGGCATACAGACGCGCAGCGGCGCGGATCTGCGCAGCGGGCACGCCGCAGACCGGACCGAGGATTTCCGGGGAGTTCTCCGACTTGCTGACGAAGTCGCGCCAGCGGGCGAAATCCGCCGCTTCGCAACGAGCATCGACGAAGTCCTGATTGATCAGCCCTTCGGTGACGATCACATGGGCCAAGGCATTGAGCATGGCCACATTGGTGCCAGGGCGCAGCGCCAGATGCAGCTCGGCGCGGGCGTGGGGAGAATCCACCAGGTCAATGCGGCGCGGGTCGATGACGATCAGCCGCGCACCCTCGCGCAGGCGGCGCTTGAGCTGGGAGCCGAAGACGGGATGGGCGTCTGTGGGGTTGGCGCCGATCACCAGGATCACATCGGCCTGCATGATCGAATCGAAGCTCTGGGTGCCGGCCGACTCGCCCAAGGTCTGCTTGAGACCGTAGCCGGTGGGCGAATGGCAAACCCGCGCGCAGGTGTCGACGTTGTTGTTACCGAAGCCCGCGCGTACCAGCTTCTGGACCAAATAGGCTTCTTCGTTGGTGCAACGGCTGGAAGTGATGCCACCGATGGAATCGCGCCCGTACTTGAGCTGGATGCGGCGGAATTCGCTGGCCGCGTAGCTCACCGCCTCGTCCCAGCTGACTTCCTGCCAGGGGTCGTCGATGTGCTTGCGGATCATCGGCTTGGTGATGCGGTCCGGGTGAGTGGCATAGCCCCAGGCGAAACGGCCCTTGACACAAGCGTGGCCATGGTTGGCCCGACCGTTCTTGTCCGGCACCATGCGTACCAGTTGGTCGCCCTTCACCTCGGCGCGGAAGGAACAGCCCACGCCGCAGTAGGCGCAGGTGGTGATGATACTGCGCTCCGGCTGGCCCTTCTCCACCACGCTCTTTTCCATCAGCGTGGCGGTCGGGCAAGCCTGCACGCAGGCGCCGCAGGACACGCATTCGGAGTCGAGGAAGTTCTCGCCACCGGCCGCTGCCACGCGGGATTCGAAGCCGCGACCGCTGATGGTCAGGGCGAAGGTGCCCTGGGTTTCCTCGCAGGCGCGCACGCAGCGGTTGCAGACGATGCACTTGCTCGGGTCGTAGTCGAAATAGGGATTGGAGACATCCTTGGCCTCCTCCAGGTGGTTGGCGCCGTCATAGCCGTAACGCACTTCGCGCAGGCCCACCTGCCCCGCCACCGTCTGCAGTTCGCAGTTGCCGTTCGCCGAGCAGGTCAGGCAATCCAGCGGGTGGTCGGAGATGTACAGCTCCATCACGTTGCGCCGCAAGGTGGCGAGCTTGGAGGTCTGGGTGCGCACCACCATGCCCTCGCTCACCGGTGTAGTGCAGGAGGCCGGATAGCCGCGCATGCCGTCGATTTCCACCAGGCACATGCGACAGGAGCCGAATGCCTCCAGGCTCTCGGTGGCGCAGAGTTTGGGGATGGTGGTACCCAGCAGCGCGGCGGCGCGCATCACCGAGGTGCCCGCGGGCACGCTGATTTCGCGGCCATCGATGGTCAGGCTGACCTGCACCTCGCTTTCGCGGGCCGGGGTGCCGAGGTCGATATCGCTGGCGGGGTCGAAGATGTTGATCATTGGTCGGCCTCCGAAGACTTCAGCCCGAAGTCGGCAGGGAAATGCTTGAGCGCGCTGGTCACCGGGTAGGCAGTCATGCCGCCCAGGGCGCAGAGAGAGCCATAGGTCAGGGTGTCGCAGAGGTCCTTGAGCAGGATCACCTGCTCATCCCGCGCCGCGTCATCCGGCGCCGCCAGCAGGCGATCCACCACTTCGACACCGCGGGTGGAACCAATGCGGCACGGTGTGCACTTGCCACAGGACTCCTCGGCGCAGAACTGCAGGGCGAAACGCGCCATGCGCGCCATGTCCAGACTGTCGTCGGCCAGCACCACACCGCCGTGGCCGAGCATGGCGCCCATGGCGGCGAAGGCCTCGTAGTCCAGTGGGGTATCGAATTGCGACGGCGGCACCCAGGCACCCAGCGGCCCACCCACCTGGGCGGCCTTGATCGGCCGGCCCGTGGCCGTACCGCCACCGTAGTCTTCCACCAACTCGCGCAGGGTCAGGCCGAAGGCCCGCTCCACCAGGCCGCCATGGCGAATGTTGCCGGCCAGCTGGAACGGCATGGTGCCCAGAGAGCGGCCCATACCGAAGTCGCGATAGAACTGCGCGCCACGAGCCAGGATGACCGGCACCGAAGCCAGGGTGAGCACGTTGTGCACCAGGGTCGGCAGGCCGAACAAGCCTTGCAGGGCCGGCAGCGGCGGCTTGGCGCGTACCGTGCCGCGCTTGCCTTCGAGGGAATCCAGCAGGGAGGTTTCCTCGCCGCAGATGTAGGCACCGGCACCGACCCGCACCTCCAGTTCGAAGGCACGTCCGCTTCCCGCCACGTCGGCCCCGAGATAGCCGGCCTCGCGGGCGATGTCGATGGCCGCACGCAGGGTTTGCGCCGCCTGCGGGTACTCCGAGCGCACGTAGATGTAGCCCATGCTGGCACCGACCGCGACGCCGGCGATGGCCATGCCTTCGATCAGCAGGAAGGGGTCGCCTTCCATCAACATGCGGTCGGCGAAAGTGCCGGAATCGCCTTCGTCGGCATTGCACACCACGTATTTCTGCGCGGCCTTGGCCTCGCGCACGGTGCGCCACTTGATGCCGGCCGGGAACGCGGCACCGCCCCGGCCACGCAGGCCGGAGTCCAGCACGGAGGCGACGATTTCCTCGCCGCTCTGGCCGATGACGCGGGCCAGCCCTTCGAAGCCGCCCAGGGCCCGGTAGTCGTCCAGGGACAACGGACGGGTGATGCCGGCGCGGGCGAAGATCAGGCGCTGCTGGCTCTTGAGATAGGGCAATTCCTCCACCGGCCCCAGCGCCAGCGGATGGGCGCTGGCATCGCCCTGCAGGGCATCCAGCAAGGACGGAACATCCTTGGAAGTGACCGGACCGAAGCCCAGGCGGCCGTCGGCGCTTTCAAGCTCCACCAGCGGCTCCAGCCAATAGAGGCCACGGGAACTGGTGCGCTTGAGTTCCAGCGGCAGGTTGCGTCGCTCGGCCTCGCGGACCAGCGCCACGGCCACCTCATCCGCGCCGACTGCGCGGGCAATCGAATCGCCGGGAATGCACAACGTCAGCATGTCCCATCCTCCAGGCAACGGTTGACCAGCTCACGCAGCCCCTCGGGGGTGAGCCGTGCATGCAGTTGGCCATCCAGCTCCAGGGCCGGCGAACAGGCACAGGCGCCCAGGCAATAGACCGGCCGCAGGCTGACCTGCCCGTCGGCCGTGGTGCCGTGGTCGTCCAACCCCAGGTGCTCACGCAACTGCGCGGCCAGTTGCGCGCCGCCCATGCTCTGGCAGGACTCGGCGTGGCACAGGCGCAGGATATGACGCGCCGGCGGCGTGGTGCGGAAGTCGTGGTAGAAGCTGATCACTCCGCGTACTTCGGCCTGGCTGAGGTTGAGGGCATGAGCGATCTCGGGGACGGCGGCATCCGGGATATACCCGAGGCCCTCCTGGATGGCATGGAGGATCGGCAACAGGGCACCGGGGGTGTCCTTTTCGCGCTCCAGCACGCTGAGAATCAGGGGCAGGTGAAGTGTCTCGTCAGGCATGCAGCGTTTTCCTCGGCATCACGGACGACGCTGACCCATACCGGCGGCCATCCGGAAATCTTCGGCTGCAGCGTACGCCACGTCACGGCAGCGTGACCTCGCTGAGCCATCCTTGTGCATCGCCCAGGCTTCTTCGTGCACTGGTACGGAGCATTGGGGCAGCTTGCCATTCCCAGCGCCTGGAAATTGCCCCTGAACGACCCCCCACATCCTGAAACCGACCCCCGATAAAAGGAGCGGAAACCGCGATGCAGACCTGCCGCTATCCGAAAGCGTAGTACCCCGCCGCAAGCACGCTGGACCCCACGCGCAGGACGGCAACGCAGCGCTTGTTCCCTCGACGCGAGCCCCTTACCCTCTCGCCTCGAACAGCCAACCCGGATACGCCCATGACAGACGCCCCTCTCTACCTTCTCGACCAACTGGAAACCGCCGACATGCTGGAAATCGACGGTCTGCACGCCTGGCAGTTCAGCCTCGACGAAGGGCTGCTGGACCAGGCCGATGCCGCTGCGGAAGCCGACCAGCCCTTCGCCAGCGAGGAAACCGTACTCACCATCGAAGCCCTGGACGGCCGCGACCGCCGCACGTGGCGTTTCAGCTACAACCAGGTGATGGAAGCCGAATATCGAGCCGAGGAAGATGTGTGGATGCTCGACGGGGGCCAGCATCGGGTGAGGTGTTTGGGGGCTGTTACTGCCGATGACGAGTCGGAATAAAAAGTTTGGTCCATTACTGTTTCATGTAAAACCAGCTTAACGATTAGATCCCACCTCGCAACAAGGCCGCCAACAGCCTTTGCAAGCGAAGCATTTTTAATCTGTCCCAGACGGATAAGCCACTTTCACATCAGGGATTGGCATCTATGGCAACTCATAACTGGAACGGTCATACGATTGAAGTTAAAAGCCACGCAAGCCCTCTCCTACTGTGGTTCGGAATTTCGTTTTCGGTTGCTATAGATGGTTCAGAAAGATTCTCTTCTCCGAAGCATTTTGAAGGGCTACGCTCCACTATTCCCTTCAAGTTCCTGCATAACGGGAATCTTGTTGAGGGCCACGTTGTGTCAGGGCGACCATGCTCCGTACTCCATGCGGTTTATCGTGTGATGATCGATAACAATGAAGTAGCCAGAGGATCAGTCAGAGCCTCCAACTGGTATATAACCTACGCGATTATGGGAGTAACTCTGATTGCAATGATGAAGTGGCTCTTGTGAGCCTTTCGTATCGACTAACCATGATCGAACTCTAGGCCAGTGCGGCATTGAATCTCGTCCGCGGACCGATGGAACATCTCCCCGCTACGCGACAAGCGCCTCCGGTGGTAGGATGCGCGCCCCATGCGCATCCCTGAAATCCAACAACGCCTCGCCGATCTCGGCGCCAATCCCCGGCATGCCGGGCGGATCGTCCGTGCCTGGCTGAAGGGCCTGCCCCTCGATAGCGGCCGGCGCCACCAACAGGCGGAAAACTTCCTGCCGCTCAGCGTGCGCGAGGCGCTTCCTGCGCTGTCCGAACAACTCGCCGGGCTGGCGCGGTTGCGCTCGGAACATCCGGCCGCCGACGGTTCCGCCCGGTTGCTGGTGGAGCTGAACGACAGCCAGATGGTGGAAAGCGTGCTACTGCCGCGCGACGGGTTGTGCGTCTCGACCCAGGTGGGTTGCGCGGTGGGCTGTGTATTCTGCATGACCGGCAAGAGCGGCCTGCTGCGCCAGGTGAGCAGCGCCGAGATCGTCGCTCAGGTCGCCCTCGCCCGGCGCTTCCGCCCGGTGAAGAAGGTGGTGTTCATGGGCATGGGTGAGCCGGCGCACAACCTGGATAACGTGCTGGAAGCCATCGACCTGCTCGGTACCGAGGGCGGCATCGGTCACAAGAACCTGGTGTTCTCCACCGTCGGCGACATGCGCGTGTTCGAGCGCCTGCCGCAGCAGCGGGTCAAACCCGGCCTCGCCCTATCCCTGCACACCACCGACGCCGCGCTGCGCGAGAAGCTGCTGCCGCGCGCACCGAAAATCGCTCCCCAGGAGCTGGTCGAACTGGGCGAGGCCTATGCCCGTCAGGTCGGCTACCCGATCCAGTACCAGTGGACGCTGCTCAAAGGCATCAACGACAGCCAGGAAGAAATGGACGGCATCCTGCGCCTGCTCAAGGGCAGGTATGCGGTGATGAACCTGATTCCCTACAACAGCCTGGAAATGGACGACTACCAGCGCCCGGACGGCGAGCGCATCGTGCAGATGGTGCGCTACCTGCACAGTCGTGGCGTGTTGACCAAGGTGCGCAACTCGGCGGGCCAGGATATCGACGGCGGCTGCGGCCAACTGCGCGCCCGTGCGGTGGATGTGGTCAATACGCGGCGGTTGCGGAAGCCTGCCTGACGTCCGCCGGGCGAATGAATTCGCCCCTACAGGATGGGCGTGGCGTTCGCATGAGCCCGCCGATGCAACAAACGGTATGGGACGGGAACACCTCCCCTTGGGCAGCTTCTAACAAGGTGTGTCTCTGATTTTCGAGATCGCCCCATGAACATGAGCAGAACCTATCCCGCGACCGAACCGACGCGCGCCGCAGTGGAAGCCCTGGAAGAGCCGACCGTCCTCGAGTTCGGTGCTTCCTGGTGTGGACACTGCCAGGCAGCGCAACCCCTCCTCGCCAAGGCTTTCGCCCGGCACCCGGAAATCCGTCATATCAAGATCGAAGACGGCAAGGGGCGTCCGCTGGGGCGGTCGTTCCGAGTGACGCTGTGGCCGACGCTGATTTTCCTCGACCAGGGCAAGGAGGTGGCGCGGCTGGTCCGGCCAACCGATTCGAGTGCCATCGAACGCGCCTTGGCCCGGATCAGCCTGGCGGCGTAATCCAACGCATTCTGTGGGAGCGAATTCATTCGCGATGGACCCAGCCCCCCTATCGCGGATGAATCCGCCCCCGCAGGCTGCAGCCGCACGGCCCCGCTTTTTGTAGGAACCCGCTCTGCTGACAAGGCCTTGGGGTGGTTCCATTCGCGAGCAGAGCTCGCTCCTACAAACACGCCCGGAGACCACCCGTAGGGGCGAATAAATTCGCCCCTACAAGAGCTGGTTCATACCCGGATCATCCGCCCACGGGCGTCGGTCGCAGGATGAGCACCCCCAGCGGCGGCAGGTTCAGCGACAGGGAAACCGACTCGCCGTGGCTTTCGATGATATCGGTCAGCACGCCGCCGGCATTGCCGACGTTGGAGCCGGCGTAGCATTCGGCGTCGCTGTTGAGCACTTCCATCCAGTGCCCCGCCAGCGGCACGCCGACCCGGTAGCCATGCCGCACCACCGGGGTGAAGTTGGCCACCACCAGCAATGGATGCCCCGTGGAACTCCAGCGCAGCCAGGCATAGACGCTGTTGGCGCGGTCGTCGCCGATCAGCCACTGGAAGCCGCCGGGTTCGCAATCGCGCTCGTACAGCGCCGGTTCCTGGTTGTAGAGCCGGTTGAGGTCGCGCAGCAGGCGCTGCACACCCTGGTGCTCGCCGTAGTTGAGCAGGTACCAGTCCAGTTCGGTGTCGTGGTTCCACTCGCGCCACTGGCCGAACTCGCAGCCCATGAACAGCAGCTTCTTGCCCGGCTGGGTCCACATGAAGCTCAGGTAGGCGCGCAGGTTGGCGAACTTCTGCCAGCGGTCGCCGGGCATCTTGTCCAGTAGCGAGCGTTTGCCGTGCACCACTTCGTCATGGGAGATCGGCAGGATGAAGCGCTCGGAGAAGGCATAGATCAACCCGAAGGTCATCTTGTCGTGATGATAGGAGCGGTGCACCGGGTCTTCGGCCATGTACTTCAGGGTGTCGTGCATCCAACCCATGTTCCACTTGTAGGAGAAGCCCAGCCCGCCCTCCTCGGTCGCCTGGGTCACGCCCGGCCAGGCGGTGGACTCCTCGGCGATCACCAGGGCGCCGGGGGTTTCCAGGGCCACCACGTCGTTCAGGTGACGGAGGAACTCGATGGCCTCCAGGTTCTCGCGCCCACCGTAGCGATTCGGTATCCACTCGCCTTCCTTGCGCGAATAGTCGCGATAGAGCATCGAGGCCACCGCATCCACCCGTAATCCATCGATGTGAAACTGCCGCAGCCAGTGCAAGGCCGAGGCGATCATGAAGCCATGCACCTCGGTACGGCCGAGGTTATAGATGTAGGTGTCCCAGTCCTGGTGGAAGCCCTCGAACGGGTGCTCGTATTCGTACAACGCAGTGCCGTCGAAACGCGCCAGGCCGTGTTCGTCGGTGGGAAAGTGCGCGGGCACCCAGTCGAGGATCACGCCGATGCCGGCCACGTGGCAGGCGTCGATGAAGGCGGCGAAGTCCTGCGGCGTTCCGTAGCGGCCGCTGGGAGCGAACATCGAGAGCGGCTGGTAGCCCCAGGAGCCGCCGAACGGGTGCTCCATGATCGGCAGCAGCTCGATGTGGCTGAAGCCCATGTCGATGACGTAGGGGATCAGCCGTTCCGCCAGCTCGCGCCAGTTGTAGACCTCCCCGCTCTCGCGGCGCCAGGAGCCGGCGTGCAGCTCGTAGATGGACATCGGCGAATTGGCCGCCTGGCGCGAGGCGCGTTGCTGCATCCAGGCTTGGTCGTTCCAGGCGAAATCCAGCGGCTGCGCCACCACCGACGAGGTGCCGGGCGGCGCTTCGGTGGCCAGGGCGACCGGGTCGGCCTTCAGCGGCAACAGGCCGTTGGGGCCAAGGATTTCGTACTGATAGGGTTCGCCCGGCCCCAGGCGCGGGATGAACAGTTCCCACACGCCCGCCGGATAGCGCAGGCGCATGGGATGCCGGCGACCATCCCAACTGTTGAAGTGGCCAACCACCGACACACGCCGGGCATTCGGTGCCCAGACGGCGAAACGCACGCCCTCCACGCCCTCGATGGTCATCGGCTGGGCCCCCAGGCAATGGCCCAGGTCACGGTGATTGCCCTCGGCGAACAGATAGAGGTCCATCTCGCCGAGCAGCGGGCCGAAGCTGTAGGGGTCCTCGGTCTCGTGGTCGCCACCGGCCCAGCGGACGCGCAGGCGATACGGCCGGGTCTCCGGCAGACGACCGACGAACAGGCCCGGCGCCTGCACAGGCTCCAGCTCGGCCAGGGTTTCCCCGTTGTCGCGGGCGATGGCGGTGACACCCAGCGCACCCGGCTGGTAAGTGCGCACCACCAACCCATCGCGTACCGAATGAGGGCCGAGCACGGAGAAAGGATCGGCCAGGGTGGCGCTGACCAGCGCATCCACCACGGCCGTGGAAATCAGCAGCGCCTCGTCCTGCCGGGCGGACTGCGCGAGGCGGTCGATCATGGGTTACCTCCAGCGATGAGCTTATCGGCCAGGGCCGCGAGGCCCTGCAGGGATATGGACAACCAGGCCGGCCGGTTGGCGGCCTCGTAAGCGATTTCGTAGGCGGCCTTCTCCAGGGTGAAGAGATCCAGGGCCGCCTGTTCGCCGCGCTCGTCGCGCCAGCGGTGCGGGATGTCTCCGGCGGCCTGGCGATAGGCCTCGAGGAAGGCCTCGCGGGTGGTGCCGCGGTAGGTCGCGGCGGTCTGGCTGCGAGCGAGGTTGGCCTCTTCCGAACTGTCGGCGCTCTGCGCGCGGCGGATGGCCATGGCGGCGGCGTACTCGATGGAGCGCAGGATGCCGGCGACGTCCTTGTAGGGGCTGTGCTTCGCCCGGCGCTCGTCCAGGGAACGCGCGGGCTCGCCCTCGAAGTCGATGAGATAGGCATCGCCCTGCACCACCAGGATCTGGCCCAGGTGCAGGTCGCCGTGCACACGCATGCGCAAACCGCCAATCGCCCGCTGCGCCAGGCCATCGATGGCCCGCAGCAAGGCATCGCCCTCGCCGATCAGTTGCTCGACGATGACCCCATCCTCGGCACGCAGGCTGTCACGCCGCGCGGCGAGAATCTCCAGGGCCGCGCTCAGTTGCCGGCCGACCGCTTCGCTCCAGGCCTTGGCATCCGTCTCGTCGCTGACCTCCACGGCAAAGGCCGGATCGTCGTTGGCCTGCGCCAGCAGGCTGTGCATCTCGCCCAGGCGCTGGCCGAGCATGCGGGCGAAATTCTCCAGCTCCACCATGGCGCTGAACTGGTTCTCCACTTCGGAAATACCGCCGGCGATGGTGTCGCGGATCGCCCGCTCCAGGGTGTCCTGGGTCCATTCCCAGGCATCGCCCTGGTTGTTCAGGTAGCGCTGCACGATGATCAGCGCATGGGGCGTGCCGTCGGCGGAAACCCTGCGGACCTCGCCGAGCAGCGGCGCGATGTGGGCGAAACCGTGCTCGGTGAGGTAGCGGCCCATTTCCGCCTCGGGATGGACGCCGCCGATGACCCGGCGGATCAGCTTCATCACCAGGGCATCGCCCACCACCACCGAACTGTTCGACTGCTCGGCGGTGAGGTAGCGCGATTCGGCATCCGCCTGCAGCTCCAGGTCGGCGAGCAGCGAAGTGGGCAGGAACTGCACCTCGCCGTCCGGGCAGGCGATGCGCCGCTCCTCGCGCAGCGCCTTGAGCACCTCGCCGATGAAACCGTTGAGGGTGAAGGCATCGGTGATCAGGCCCACCTGGCGCACCCGGCGCAGGCGGGCCATGGCCAGTTGCTGGGGCAAGGCGCCGACCTGATCGTCCTCGCCGAACGTGCCGAACGGCAGCAGGTAGCGCTCCGCCCCCTTGGCGTTCTCGACCTCCACCTCGGCCAGCAGGCACGGCTGCGAACCGGCGCAGAACGGCACACCATAGGCGATCCGGGCGCGCTCGATCTTCTCGTCCTTGGCGGCGTACCAGCGGCGCTTCGGCAGGTAAGCGGGCAAGGCATCCTGCTCCAGAGTGCGCCGCGCCGGACCTTCCAGCAGCTCGCTCATGTCGCGCTTGATCACCACCGTGTTGAAATCCGGCATCGGCTCCGGCGCTTCGGCGTGCCAGGCTGGCATCTGCGCCTGCGGTGCGAGCAGGAACCAGTAGAAGCCATAGGGCGGCAGGGTCAACAGGTAGGTGAGCTGGCCAATCGGCGGGAAAGCGCTGCCACCGACCATCTCCACCGGCACCATGCCGGCGAACAGCGAGAGGTCCAGCTCCACTGCCTGCGCCGAGCGCGAGACGTTGGCCACGCAAAGGATGGTCTCGTTACTGCCGTCGGGCCCGGTGAATTCACGCAAGTAAGCGAGGATGCGCCGGTTGGCCGGGTACAGCAGCTTCAGCGTGCCGCGGCCGAAGGCCTTCTGCTGCTTACGGATCGACAGCATCCGCCGCGTCCAATTCAGCAGCGAATGCGGGTCGCGCAGTTGGGCCTCCACGTTGATGGTCTGGAAGCCGTACAGCGGGTCCATGATCGGCGGCAGCACCAGGCTCGCCGGGTCGGCACGGGAGAAACCGCCGTTGCGGTCGATGCTCCACTGCATCGGCGTACGCACGCCGTCGCGGTCGCCGAGGAAGATGTTGTCGCCCATGCCGATTTCGTCGCCGTAGTAGATCACCGGCGTGCCCGGCATCGACAGCAGCAGGCTGTTGAGCAGCTCGATGCGGCGGCGGTCGCGCTCCATCAGCGGCGCCAGGCGCCGGCGGATGCCCAAGTTGATCCGTGCGCGGCGGTCGGCGGCGTAGTAATTCCAGAGGTAGTCGCGCTCCTTGTCGGTGACCATCTCCAGGGTCAGCTCATCGTGGTTGCGCAGGAAGATCGCCCACTGGCAGTTGGCCGGGATGTCCGGGGTCTGGCGCAGGATGTCGGTGACCGGGAAGCGGTCCTCCTGGGCGATGGCCATGTACATCCGCGGCATCAGCGGGAAGTGGAAGGCCATATGGCATTCGTCGCCGCCACCGCCCTCCTTGCCGCCGAAGTACAACTGGGTGTCTTCCGGCCACTGGTTGGCTTCGGCCAGCAGCATGCGGTCCGGGTAGTTGGCATCGATCTCGGCGCGAATCTTCTTCAGGACCTCATGGGTCTCCGGCAGGTTCTCGTTGTTGGTGCCTTCGCGCTCCACCAGATAGGGAATCGCATCCAGGCGCAGGCCGTCGACACCCAGGTCGAGCCAGTAGCGCATGATGCTGAGCACGGCGCGCAACACCTGCGGGTTATCGAAGTTCAGGTCCGGCTGGTGCGAGTAGAAGCGGTGCCAGAAGTACTGGCCGGCCACCGGGTCCCAGGTCCAGTTGGACTTCTCGGTATCGAGGAAGATGATCCGCGTTTCCGGGTATTTCTGGTCGCTGTCCGACCACACGTAGAAGTTGCGCGCCGACGACCCCGGCCTGGCCTTGCGCGCCCGCTGGAACCAGGGATGCTGGTCCGAGGTGTGGTTGATGACCAGTTCGGTGATCACGCGCAGTCCGCGCTTGTGCGCCTCGGCGATGAAGCGCTTGGCATCGGCCATGCCGCCGTAGTCCGGGTGGATGCCGCGGTACTCGGCGATATCGTAGCCATCGTCGCGACGTGGCGACGGGTAGAACGGCAGGAGCCAGATGGTGTTGACGCCGAGTTGGGCGATGTAGTCGAGCTTGTCGATCAGGCCGGGGAAATCGCCGATCCCGTCATTGTTGGAATCGAAGTACGACTTCACGTGCACCTGGTAGATGATCGCGTCCTTGTACCACAGCGGATCGTCGATAAAGGCAGCCGGTTTGCGGGCGCGGGCTTTCTTCGCTTGAGCCATCTTGCCGTCCTTCTATGGGGCCTCAGCGGGCCGGATGGATACGCCAGATGCCGAACGGCATCGTCGGTTCGAGACGCATCCACTGGGTCTTGCCATACCAGGTCCAGCGGTGCCCGGTCATCAGGTCCTCGCCGTGCATCGCCGCGTCGTCCGGCAGGCCGAACTCCCACAGCGGAATCTCGAAATGCGCCTCCTGGGCGTGGTGCGGGTCGAGGTTCACCACCACCAGCACGAAGTTGCTCAGATCGGCCGTGTGCTTGCCGAAATAGAGAATGTGGTCGTTCCAGGCGTTGTAGAGCTTCAGCCCCAGGTGCGTCTGCAGGGCCGCGTTCTCCCGGCGGATGCGGTTGAGCTGGGCGATCTCGGCGACGATGTTGCCCGGCGCCTGGTAGTCGCGCGGACGGATTTCGTATTTCTCCGAGTCCAGGTATTCCTCCTTGCCCGGCACTGGCGCCGACTCGCACAGCTCGAAGCCCGAATACATGCCCCACAGGCCGGAGCCCATGGTCGCCAGCGCGGCACGGATGAGGAATCCCGGGCGCCCGCTGGTCTGCAGGAAATACGGATTGATATCCGGCGTATTGACGAAGAAGTTCGGCCGGTAGCACTCGCTCAGCGGCGGCCGGTTCAGCTCGGTGAGGTACTCGCTCAGCTCGGTCTTGCTGTTGCGCCAGGTGAAATAGGTGTAGCTCTGGGCGAAGCCGAGCTTGCCCAGGCGCGCCATCATCGCTGGGCGGGTGAACGCCTCGGCGAGAAAAATCACCTCAGGATACTTGGCTCGCACATCGGCGATCAGCCACTCCCAGAACGGCAGCGGCTTGGTATGCGGGTTGTCCACGCGGAACAGCTTGACCCCCTCTTCCACCCAGTGCACCACCACGTCGCGCAACGCCAGCCAGAGATCGGGCATCGCGTCCTTGGCATAGAAATCCACGTTGACGATGTCCTGGTATTTCTTCGGCGGGTTTTCCGCATAGCGGATGCTGCCGTCCGGCCGCCAGGCGAACCAGCCGGGGTGCTGCTTCAGCCAGGGGTGATCGGGCGAGCACTGGATGGCGAAATCCAGGGCGATTTCCAGGCCGTGGTCCGCCGCGGCGGCCACCAGGCGGCGAAAGTCCTCGCGGCTGCCCAATTGCGGGTGGATGGCATCGTGGCCGCCCTCTTCGCTGCCGATGGCATAGGGGCTGCCGGGGTCGTCCGGGCCGGCGTGGAGCGAATTGTTGCGGCCCTTGCGGTGCTTGCGGCCGATGGGGTGGATCGGCGGGAAATACAGCACGTCGAAACACATGTCGCGAATCTTCGGCAGCCGCGCGATCACATCGTCGAAGGTGCCGTGACGGGCCGGGTCGTCGGTCTCCGAACGCGGAAAGAGTTCGTACCAACTGGCGAACTGGGCCAGGGGCCGGTCGACATCCAGCGGGTATTCCGGGCTGCGCACCCGGTGGCGATGGGGATCGGCGGCAGCCATGGCGGCCATCGTTTCACCGGAGAGCAGCAGCGCCACCTTTTCCAGCTCGTGGGGCGCCGCGTTATAGCGTTCGAGCAACTCCACCAGCACCGCCCGGGTCTCGCCCTGGCTGCGCTCGATGGCCTGGACGAACTGCAGCCGCCCCTCTTCCAGCTCCAGGGCAATAGGCACACCGGCGGCGTGCTTCTTGGTCAGCTCGTAACGGTAGGTTTCGAAAATGTCCCACCAGGCCTCGATGGCGAACTGGTGCGGGCCGATCTTGGTCGGGACGAACTGTGCCTGCCACAGATCGTTGCCCAGATGCTTCAGGCGGGTGCGATGCCAGCCCTGCTCGCCTTCGGCGCGCCAGAACAGCGCGGCGGCCAGTTGGTCGTGGCCGTCGGCGAAAATCTTGCTGGAGACGACGACCGGCTGCCCGACGATGGCCTTGGCCGCGAAACGCCCCTGTTCGATGACCGGCGAGGTGGACTCGATGGCAATGCGCGGGGCCGCCATGGCCCTTTCCAGCGCGCTCCGGGAATCGGTTCCGAACGGGGATCTGGCTTCGGCCATCGAGCATTCTCCTTCGCCCTCGGGCGCAACGGCACCTCCCCCTTAGGTTTAGCCGGCACCTGGCTTGTCATGTAGTGGGGGGAGGCGGTGATAGACGGGGACAGCACGAACAAGCCAGCCTGTCTTTTCCGAGCCGTCGAGCGGGCAAAAAGTTCACTGTCCCGCGGCTTCCCACCGATCGCCCGCCCCGCTGCGAACCGGAACTTCTGCTCGTCCGGGCCCCTCCATTGCAGTGGAGACCGCCATTTTCATACGTAGGGAGGAGACAGCCATGTCGCAACACCGTCCTGACGTTCCGCAGCCCGACCCGGTCGTACACGACAACCCGGGCGACGTTCCCCAGGTCCCGGAATACGAACCGCTCGACGACCAGCCAGGCGTGCCGCTGGTCGGCGAAAAGATTCCGGACAGCGAGCCTTCCACCTACTGAACACGCCACCACGCACCGCCACGGACAACGAGGCAGGGATGCCGCCTCAATCGACCCGTACGGGGAAAACGCTATGAAAGGCATATGGCACAGGAATGGCCTGTCGTTGAGTCTCTTCGGCCTGTTCCTGATATTTCAGATCGGTCTAAGCCTGGTCGGTTTCGAGCAGCACAACCAAGACCAGATCAGCCACCAGCAACCCACGCTCGGCTACCTCGCCTACCTGACCAGCGATCACTTCATGGAGGCGACCATGGAGAATTGGGAGAGCGAGTTCCTGCAGATGTTCGCCTATGTCCTGCTCACCGCTTACCTGTTCCAGAAAGGCTCGGCCGAATCGCGGCCGTTCGGCGACACGCCGCCCTCCAATGTCCCCCCGTACGAGGTCAACCCGGACGCACCATGGCCGGTCCGGCGTGGCGGATGGGTGCTCAGGCTCTACGAGTACTCGCTCAGCATCGCGCTGTTCGTGCTCTTCCTGCTCTCTTTCTTCCTCCATGCCGTCAGCGGGGCCCGCGAGTTCAGCCAGGAGGAGCTGCTCCACGGCGGTACGGCGGTCACCACCCTGGAGTATCTGGGCACCGCCCAGTTCTGGTTCGAATCGCTACAGAACTGGCAGAGCGAGTTCTTTTCCATCGGCTTCATGGTGGTACTCAGCATCTTCCTGCGACAGAAAGGCTCGCCGGAGTCGAAAGCCGTCGACGCGCCCCACAGTAAAACCGGGAATGAATGAGGGAAAAATGCGTAAAACAACAATTACGCAATCGCATATGTTCAGCGAATAAATAGCGAAAAATATTATGAACCTTTTTCTGCCGCTTGCTTCTCACTTTATGAGGCGTCGAAGACGTCCTTAATAGCCCAGCTTCCGTTGGGCAAATTCCTTTTTGAATGCACAGAGGAGTACTCGCAATGGCAGAACATCGCGGTGGTCGTGGCAACTTTGCTGAAGATCCGCAACGCGCATCGGAAGCGGGTCAGAAAGGTGGCCAAGTTAGCGGCGGCAACTTCAAGAATGACCCGGAGCGCGCCTCCGAGGCAGGCCGCAAAGGTGGCAAGAACAGCCATGGCGGACGCAACAACAGCTAAGGCTGGCGTCCGGCCTAGGGGCAGGGATGCCCCACTTTTTTATATCTGTTCCCGCTCTCTTTTTAATTAGCAATTCAATTCGAAGCAAAAATATCAAAGCGATATCAGGGTGATTTCAAAACGAGCGAAACGGATAAAATTGACACCCTGACAACAACAACGAAGCGGCAAAAAGTTGATAGCGCAACGCAATCAATTTCTCCTCCCCCCGAATTCCAAACACAAACAATCGCCGGGCAAATCAAGTTTGCCCGGCGATTGTTTGCTGTTCTGAAAAATCGATGTCAGCCGGCCTTCTTCTTCTCGCCCTTCGCAGGGGCTGCCTTGCGCGTGCGCTTGGCGGCCGGCTTGCTCTTGCTCTCTTCCTTGGGTGCCGTCTTGGCGCGGCTGGAGCCGCCTGCCTTGTCGCCGGCCTTGCCTGCGCCCTTGCCACTACCGCCCAGGCTGCGCTTGAGCAGCTCGGTCAAGTCGATGACATCGGCGCTACGGCGCTCGTCAGGCTCCTCAGCAGCGCGTACCGACTCGATCTTGCCCTCGGTGGCCTTGCGCTCGACCAGGGCCATGATCTGTTCCTCGAAGCTGTCGCGGTACTGCTCGGGGTTCCACTCCTCGCTCATGTCCTCGACCAGCCGCCGGGCCATGTCCAACTCCCGCTCCGCCAGCTTGGCGTTCACCGCCTCGTCCTTCAGATCGATCGCCTCCACCCCGCGTACTTCATCGGCCCAGCGCAAGGTATTGAGCACCAGCGCCGGACCGAGCGGCATCACCACCGCCAGGTGCTGCTTGGAGCGCAGCACCACATTGGCCAGGCCGACCTTGCCAGTGGATTCCAGGGTCTCGCGCAGCAGCGCATAGACCTTCTCGCCGCGCCGGTCCGGCGTCAGGTAGTACGGCGTGTCGATATACAGGAAGGGAATCGTCTCGGCATCGACGAAGGCAATGATGTCCACCGTCTGCGTGGCCTTGGGGTGCGCCGCGCGGATCTCCTCCTCACTGATCACCACGTAGCGCCCCTTCTCGTACTCGATGCCCTTGACGATGTTCTCCTTCTCGATTTCCTTCCCGGTGATCTTGTTGACCCGCTTGTAGCCCACCGGGTCCATGCTGCGCTTGTCCAGCCAGTCGAAATCGATGCCCTTGCGGGTCGTCGCCGGCACCAGCGACACCGGAATGTGCACCAGGCCGAAGCTGACCGCGCCTTTCCAGATCACACGAGGCATGCCGTGCCCTCCCGCTCGCGACGGATCAACCGTTGACCACCGAACCGCCGTTGATATGCATCACCTGGCCGCTGACGTAGGACGAATCGTTGCAGGCCAGGTAGACATAGGCCGGCGCCAGTTCTTCCGGCTGGCCGGGGCGGCCCATCGGGGTGTTGGCGCCGAATTCGGAGACCGTCTTCTCGTTGAAGGTGGACGGAATCAGCGGGGTCCAGATCGGCCCCGGCGCCACCGCGTTCACGCGGATACCGCGCGAGACGAGGTTCAGCGACAGCGAACGGGTGAAGGCGGTGATCGCGCCCTTGGTGGTCGAGTAATCGATCAGCGTCGGGTTACCCTTGTAGGCGGTGATCGAGGTGGTATTGATGATCGCCGCACCGGACTGCAAATGCGGCAACGCCGCCTTGGTCAGCAGGAACATGCCGAAGATGTTGGTGCGGAAGGTGCGCTCCCACTGCTCGTCGCTGATGTCTTCCAGGCGCTGTTGCGGGTGCTGCTCGGCGGCATTGTTCACCAGGATGTCGAGGTGGCCGAAGGTGCTCATCGCCTGCTCAACCGCCTTGCGGCAGAAGGCGGGGTCGCCGATGTCGCCGGCGATGGTCAGGCAGCGGCGCCCGAGCTTCTCGATCTCGCGGCGGGTTTCTTCGGCGTCTTCGCGCTGGTCGAGATAGAGCACCACGACGTCCGCGCCCTCCTTCGCATAGGTCACCGCCACGGCACGGCCGATGCCGCTGTCCGCCCCACTGATCATCGCCACCTTGCCTTCCAGCTTGCCCGCCGCCTTGTACTCTTCGGCCTTATAGTCGGGGCGCGGATGCATCAGACTTTCCTTGCCGGGCGTACGTTCCTGGTGTTGTGGCGGCATGGTTTGCTTGGCTTGAGACATGCTGTTTTCCTCCCGTCGTCGAAAATCCAACCTGTCTTTGGAGGACTGACGGCGGGCCGGAAAAGTTTCCCCTTTCCTGACCGGGGGGCGCCTCTCGCCCGCGTGGGAGAGGCTGGCGATCATCGCAAGCGGATCACGCCGCTCGTCCCTCCAGACAGGCCACCAACATGGCCCTGGCCATCTCTATCAGATAGCCGCAGGCATCGCCATGCTCGCTGCCCTCCAGGCTCGCCAAGGCTTGGGCGGCGTCCAGCAGGTGGCAGGCGCTTTCCAGGGCATCGGTCAGAGGGGATGCCGGGTTGGACCAAGAAGAGGTGGCGAGTGCCGTCGCTGCAGGGGTGGATGGGTTGGGAGATGGTTCCGAAGGGATGTTGCATGATGAGGCTTCTAGCAGGGTATGGAACCGTCACACTTGCGGGCCAAGCAAGAATAGGTGACGGATTGCGCAGGGTTGGCCGACCGAGTGCTAGGTACCTCGGCACACCCGAAGGTGTCCCCACGCAACCCGCCATAAAACGCACGTTGCAGACGCGAAAGTGCGTCAGCAGGCAGGGAGAGTTGCTGAACCTAACAAAGTCGGGCAGCCAAGCCCGTCCACGGATTTTGCCGCGGCGGCGGCCGCTATAGGACGTAGGCAAAGAAACGGGCAAGCGCACATTGCTGTGGGAGAATTAATTCGCAATCTTGCTTGCACGATGTTGCTGATGAGTCCGCGGCTATTCGCAACTCCGCCCCCTCACCCTCCGCCGGGCGCCCCCAGCCCTCTCCCCAAAGGGGCGAGGGGGTAGTTCGTGCGGGCGTTCAACTTCGCGGTATACCTGTTAGGGACGAATTTATTCGCCCAGCGATGCTTCGGTCGCGGCTCGCTGAGCGCGACACCCGTCCGCGTTTCGTAGGAGCCAGCTCTGCTGGCGAAGCTCTTGCACTTCACATTCGCAAACAGACTCCGCCCAACACTCACTCCACTTGCAACACCACCCGGCCGCGGCTCGGGCAGGTTTCCATATAGCGGTGGGCGTCCTGCACCTTGTCGAAGGCGAACACCCGGTCGATCTGCGGGGTGAGCAGCCGGTCGGCGGTCATCTGGTTGATCCGCGCCAGGGCACGTTCCAACGCCTCTCGTTCCTGAACGATGCCCAGTTCGGGGTCGCCAGTGAAGTCGAAGACGCAGTGGACGAAGAACTTAAAGTTCTTTTTGAACGCCGCACAGGCTGGGAACGGTGTCTGGTTACCGCCGTTGAGGCCGTAAAGGATCAGCTTGCCGCATGGCGCCATCACATCGCCGAGCATGCACATCTGCGGGCCGCCCAGGGCGTCGAAGACCACCTCGACGCCACGGCTGTCGGTGAGTTTGGCGATGCGCCCGACGAGGTCTTCCTCTTCGGTATTGATCACCTTGTCCGCGCCGAGCTGGGTCAGGTATTCGCGATCGTCTTCCGTCGACGTGGTGGTGATCACCTGGGCGCCCATGGCCTTGGCCAACTGGATCGCGGCCGGGCCGGAACAGCGGCTGCCGTCGGTCACCAGCACGCGCTGGCCGGGTTGCAGGCGGGCCAGTTCGGCGAAGGCGAAATAGGCGATCAGCAGCGGCGTGTAGTGGACGCTGGCCTCGACGGGGGTCAGCAGGTCCGGATAGCGGGTCAGCGCGGTACGCGGCATCAGCATGCAATCGCCGTAGGCCGGGTACTGGTTGACGCTGTGCGCCGGGAAGCTGGCGACACGCGTGCCCACCGACAGGTCGTCGACGCCCTCGCCCACGGCGAGCACCTCGCCCGCCAATTCATGGCCGAGCCCGGCAGGAAGCCGTGCATGTTGCGGAGCCAGGTCCTGGCGCCAGAGCACGTCGCTCCAGCTCACACCGATGGCCGCCACGCGGATCAGCACCTCGCCCGGCCCCGGCTGCGGCGTGGGTTGCTCTTCGAATTTGAGCACGTCGGCCTGGCCGAACTGATGAAAACGGATCACCCGGGACATTGCTACCTCACGGATTGACACTTCATTGCTTGGGGACTCTAGCCCCTGTCGTTCGACAAAACTACCCGCCCGGATCGATAGTTGTCATGCCTGAGAGTGATTCAAGGCGGCAGCGGGAGCGCATTATGGGCTCCCGTGCGATGGTTTCGCCAATGCACGTGATACTGGTCACACCGAAAAACACGTGTATATTTATACACCCCTGTTGTGGTTACCCTGGCAATATCGCTTTGAAAGCGCGGTTCGGCTTGGCGGGCACAGGCGTAGCATTGGACACTGATCGAGCCCCCGGCATTTCGAGTGAAAGGGAATGAATCGCAACGACCTGCGCCGCGTCGACCTCAACCTGCTGATCGTGTTCGAAACGCTCATGCACGAGCGCAGCGTGACACGCGCGGCGGAAAAACTCTTCCTCGGCCAACCGGCGATCAGCGCCGCCTCGCCCGCCTGCGCTCGCTGTTCGACGACCCGCTGTTCGTCCGCACCGGGCGCAGCATGGAGCCCACCGCCCGGGCCCAGGAAATCTTCAACCACCTGTCGCCGGCGCTGGATTCGATCTCCACCGCCATCAGCCGTTCGCAGAGCTTCGACCCGGCCACCGCCGAGGCGGTGTTCCGCATCGGCCTGTCCGACGAAGTGGAGTTCGCCCTGCTGCCACCGATGCTGCGGCGCATCCGTACCGAGGCGCCGGGGGTGGTGCTGGTGGTGCGCCGTGCCAACTATCTATTGATGCCCAGCCTGCTGGCCTCCGGCGAGATTTCCGTGGGCGTGAGCTATACCGACGAGCTGCCGGCCAACTCCAAGCGCAAGACGTTGCGACGCAGCCGCCCCAAACTGTTACGTGCCGACTCGGCGCCGGGGCCGATGAGCCTGGACGACTTCTGCACCCGGCCGCATGCCATGGTGTCGTTCGCCGGAGACCTCGACGGCTTCATCGACGAGGAACTGGCCGTGCTCAATCGCACCCGCAAGGTGGTGCTGGCGGTGCCGCAGTTCAACGGCCTGGGCAGCCTGCTGGCCGGCACCGACCTGGTCGCCACGGTGCCGGACTATGCCGCCGACGTGCTGGCGGCCGGCGGCGGTCTGCGCGTGGAAGAGCTGCCCTTCGAAACCGAGCGTTCCTTCGAGTTGTCCATGGCCTGGCGCGGTGCGCTGGACAACGACCCCGCCGAGCGCTGGCTGCGTTCGCGCATCCAGATGTTCGTCGGCGATCCGGACAGCCTGCAATGATTCCGGGCGGCACCGTCATGGTTCACGGCACCTGTCCATTCGCGCCGACCGCCGTCTTTCCGTCCATCGATGGCGCCACCTTGGTGCAGTGCAAACATCATTGTTCGTGATAATCAAAATCTTAGCGTTCGATTAGCGCTCGGCAGGGGCCGCCAGCAGACTTCACGGGTCTATTAATCCGACTAGCGGAGTCAGCAATGGAACAGTCACTCAAGGCCTTGCGTTTGCCCCTGGCCGCTCTTGCCGTCGTCGTACTCAGTGCCTGCGGCCGCGCGCCGGAAGCCACTACCGCGGCTCCGGTGCCCAGCGTCAGCGTAGCCAAGGTGATCCAGCAGCCCATTAACGAATGGGACGAGCTCACCGGCCGCCTGGAAGCACCGGAATCGGTGGAAATCCGCCCGCGCGTTTCCGGCTACATCGACCGCGTCGCCTTCACCGAAGGCTCGCTGGTGAAGAAAGGCGACCTGCTGTTCCAGATCGACCCGCGTCCGTTCGAGGCCGAGGTGAAGCGTCTGGAAGCGCAACTGCAACAGGCCCGCGCCAACCAGACCCGTACCGCCAGCGAGGCCCAGCGTGGCGAGCGCCTGCGTTCGAGCAACGCGATCTCCGCCGAACTGGCCGATGCCCGCGCCAGCGCCGCCCAGGAAGCCAAGGCCGCGGTCGCCGCGATCCAGGCGCAACTGGAGGCCGCCCGCCTCAACCTCAGCTTCACCCAGGTCACTGCCCCCATCGACGGTCGCGTCGGCCGCGCCGAGGTGACCGCCGGCAACCTCGTCAATACCGGCGAATCGCTGCTCACCACCCTGGTTTCCACCGACAAGGTCTACGCCTACTTCGAGGCCGACGAGCGCGTCTTCCTCAAGTACAACGAGCTGGCCCGCCAGGGCGCGCGCGGCGAGGAAAGCCCGGTCTACCTCGGCCTGAGCAACGAGGACGGCCATCCGCACCTGGGCCACATGGACTTCATGGACAACCAGGTCGACCCGCGTACCGGCACCATCCGCGGTCGTGCCGTGTTCGACAACCGCGACGGCCGCTTCACCCCCGGCCTTTATGCCCGTCTCAAGCTGGTCGGCAGCGGCACCTACGACGCCGTGCTGATCAAGGACGTCGCGGTGGGCACCGACCTGGGCAAGAAGTTCGTCCTGGTGCTCGACGCGGAAGGCAAGGTGAATTACCGCGCCATCGACCTGGGACCGAAGCTGCAGGGCCTGCGCATCGTTCGCAACGGTCTTGGCGAAGGCGACCGCATCGTGGTCAACGGCCTGCAGCGGGTACGCCCGGGCATGGCGGTGCAGGCCCAGGACGTGCCGATGGCCGACGAGCAGACCCTCGCCGCCCTGCGCGAACAGCGCCGTGCCGTGGAAGCGGCCCAGGCGCCACGGGTCGCCGACCGGCGCGCACCGGCCAAACCGAGAAGCTGATAACCGAGCGGCCGGGCCAACCCGCCGCCATGACAGAACACCGAAGCGGACTGCTGCCTGCGCGCGGCATTTTCCAGGAGCGCTTCCATGAAATTCTCGCAATTTTTCATCCAGCGGCCGATCTTCGCCGCCGTGCTCTCACTGATCATCCTGATCGGCGGAGCCATCTCGCTGTTCCAGTTGCCGATCAGCGAATACCCGGACGTGGTGCCGCCCACCGTGGTGGTGCGCGCCAACTTCCCCGGCGCCAACCCCAAGGTGATCGGCGAAACCGTCGCCTCGCCGCTGGAGCAGGCGATCACCGGCGTCGAGGGCATGCTGTACATGTCGTCCCAGGCCACCGCCGACGGCAAGATGACCCTGACCATCACCTTCGCCCTCGGTACCGACCTGGATAACGCCCAGGTCCAGGTGCAGAACCGGGTGACCCGGACCATGCCGACCCTGCCCACCGAAGTGCAGCGTCTCGGCGTGACCGTGGACAAGGCCTCCCCCGACCTGACCATGGTGGTGCACCTGACCTCGCCGGACGACCGCTACGACATGCTCTACCTGTCCAACTACGCCGCGCTCAACGTCAAGGACGAGCTGGCGCGGCTGGACGGCGTGGGCGACGTGCAGCTCTTCGGCCTCGGCAACTACTCGCTGCGCGTCTGGCTGGACCCGAACAAGGTGGCCTCGCGCAACCTCACCGCCACCGACGTGGTCAACGCCATCCGCGAGCAGAACCGCCAGGTGGCGGCCGGCTCCCTGGGCGCTCCGCCGGCGCCGGGCGAAACCAGCTTCCAGTTGTCCATCAACACCCAGGGCCGCCTGGTCACCGAGGAAGAATTCGAGAACATCATCATCCGCGCCGGCGACGACGGCGAGATCACCCGGCTGAAGGACATCGCCCGCATCGAGCTGGGCTCCAGCCAGTACGCCCTGCGCTCGCTGCTGGACAACAAGCCGGCGGTGGCCATCCCGATCTTCCAGCGGCCCGGCTCCAACGCCATCGCCATCTCCGACCTGGTGCGCGAGCGCATGGCCGAGTTGAAGAAGAACTTCCCGGAAGGCGTGGACTATTCCATCGTCTATGACCCGACCATCTTCGTCCGTGGCTCCATCGAGGCCGTGGTGCATACCCTGCTGGAGGCCATCGTTCTGGTGGTCCTGGTGGTGGTGCTGTTCCTGCAGACCTGGCGCGCCTCGATCATCCCGCTGGCGGCCGTCCCGGTATCGCTGATCGGTACCTTCGCGGTGATGCACCTGTTCGGCTTCTCGCTCAACGCGCTGTCGCTGTTCGGCCTGGTGCTGGCCATCGGTATCGTGGTGGACGACGCCATCGTGGTGGTGGAGAACGTCGAGCGCAACATCGGCCTCGGCAAGACCCCGGTGGAGGCCACCAAGCAGGCCATGAAAGAAGTGACCGGGCCGATCATCGCCACCGCCCTGGTGCTCTGCGCCGTGTTCGTGCCAACCGCGTTCATTTCCGGCCTCACCGGCCAGTTCTACCAGCAGTTCGCACTGACCATCGCGATCTCCACGGTGATCTCGGCGTTCAACTCGCTGACCCTGTCGCCAGCCCTGGCCGCCACCCTGCTCAAGGGGCATCACGAGCCGAAGGACGCTTTCTCGCGCTTCCTCGACAAGCTGCTCGGCGGCTGGCTGTTCAAACCGTTCAACCGCCTGTTCGACCGCGCCAGCCATGGTTATGTCGGCACCGTACGGCGCGTGCTGCGCGGCAGCTCCATCGCACTGATCGTCTACGGCGGGTTGATGGGCCTCACCTACCTGGGCTTCTCCAGCACCCCGACCGGCTTCGTGCCGGGGCAGGACAAGCAGTACCTGGTGGCCTTCGCCCAATTGCCCGACGCCTCCACCCTCGATCGCAGCGAAGACGTGATTCGCCAGATGTCGGCCATCGCCAGCAAGCATCCGGGCGTGGAAAGCACCGTGGCCTTCCCCGGCCTGTCGATCAACGGCTTCACCAACAGCCCGAACAGCGGCATCGTCTTCGTCACGCTGAAGCCGTTCGACCAGCGCAAGGACCCGTCGCTCTCGGCCAATGCCATCGCCGGCGCGCTGCAAGGGCAGTTCGGCGCGATCCAGGAAGCCTTCATCGCCATCTTCCCGCCGCCGCCGGTCATGGGGCTCGGCACCATCGGCGGTTTCCGCGTGCAGATCCAGGATCGCGGCAGCCTCGGCTATGAAGAGCTCTACGCGCAGATGCAGAACGTCATCGCCAAGAGCCAGAGCGTGCCGGAGCTGGCCGGGCTGTTCTCCAGCTACCAGGTGAACGTGCCGCAGATCGACGCCGCCATCGACCGCGAGAAGGCCAAGACCCATGGCGTGGCGATCAGCGACATCTTCGACACTCTGCAGATCTACCTGGGCTCGCTGTACGCCAACGACTTCAACCGCTTTGGCCGTACCTACCAGGTGAACGTCCAGGCCGAGCAGCAGTTCCGCCTGGAGCCCGAGCAGATTGGCCAGCTCAAGGTGCGCAACAACCGGGGCGAGATGGTTCCGCTGTCCACCTTCGTCAAGGTCAGCGACGCCTCCGGGCCGGATCGGGTGATGCACTACAACGGCTTCCTCACCGCCGAAATCAACGGCGCAGCCGCACCGGGCTACAGCTCCGGCCAGGCCGAGGCCGCCATGGAGAAACTGCTGCGCGAGGAATTGCCCAACGGCATGACCTACGAATGGACCGACCTGACCTACCAGCAGATTCTCGCCGGCAACACCGCGATCTTCGTCTTCCCGCTCTGCGTGCTGCTGGCCTTCCTGGTACTGGCCGCCCAGTACGAAAGCTGGAGCCTGCCGCTGGCGGTGATCCTGATCGTGCCGATGACATTGCTGTCCGCCATCACCGGAGTGATCCTCTCCGGCGGCGACAACAACATCTTTACCCAGATCGGCCTGATCGTACTGGTGGGCCTGGCATGCAAGAACGCGATCCTCATCGTCGAGTTCGCCAAGGACAAGCAAGAGGAAGGCATGGATCGTCTCAGTGCGGTGCTGGAAGCCTGCCGCCTGCGTCTGCGGCCGATCCTGATGACCAGCTTCGCCTTCATCATGGGGGTGGTGCCGCTGGTGCTCTCCTCCGGCGCCGGTGCCGAAATGCGCCACGCCATGGGTGTGGCGGTGTTCTCCGGCATGCTCGGGGTGACCTTCTTTGGCCTGTTGCTGACCCCGGTGTTCTACCTGTTGATCCGTGCGTTCGTGGAGAAACGCGAAGCGAAGAAAGCCCAACTGAAGGAGGCCCACGCATGACGCGGCCGTTCGCAACCCCGACGACCTCGCGGCCCACGGCGCTACGCGCGCCGCTGGCCCTGGCGCTGAGCCTGGTCCTTTCCGCCTGTGCCGTGGGCCCCGATTACCAGGCGCCGCAAACCGAGCCGGCGCGCCTCGCCCAGGCACAGGACGCGGGCTATGACCGTGCGCGCTTCGAATCGGCCTGGTGGCACCAGTTCGACGATCCGACCCTGGATCGCCTGGTCGACAAGGCCCTGGCGGAAAACCGCCAACTGCGTGTCGCCTATGCCCGTCTGCAGGCGGCCCGGGCGATCCGCGACGACGTCGGCAACGACCAGTTGCCCACCGTCACCAGCCGCGCCAGCGCCGAGATCGGAAAGGGCCAGCAGCCGGGGCAGACCGAGAATCGGGTGAATGCCGAGCGTTACGACCTCGGCCTGGACATGGCTTGGGAGCTGGACCTGTTCGGCCGCATCCAGCGCCAGATCGAGGCCAGCGATGCCGAGATCGGCGTCGCCGAGGCCGAGCTGCAGCAGTTGCAGGTCAGCCTGATCGCCGAGCTGGTGGATGCCTATGGCAACCTGCGCGGCGCCCAGCTGCGCGAACGTATCGCCCGGGAGAACCTGAAGAACCAGCAGGAGTCCCGCGCCCTGACCGAGCAACTGCGCGAAGCCGGTATCGGCAGCGAGCTGGACGTACTGCGCGCCGATGCCCGCTTGGCGTCCACCGAAGCCACGCTGCCGCGTCTGCAAGCCGAACAGGTGCGGGCGCGCAACCGCATCGCCACCCTGCTCGGCCAACGCCCGGATCAGTTGGCCGAAGACCTCGCGCCCCGCGAGCTGCCGGCCATTGCCAAGGCCCTGCCGGTGGGCGACCCGGCTGAACTGCTGCGCCGCCGGCCGGACATCCGCGCGGCCGAACGCCAGTTGGCCGCCGCCACGGCGAATGTCGGCGTCGCCACGGCCGACCTGTTCCCACGGGTCAGCCTGTCCGGCTTCCTCGGTTTCACCGCCGGGCGCGGCTCGCAGATCGGCTCGTCGGCGGCACGGGCCTGGGGTGTGGCGCCAACCATCAGTTGGGCCGCCTTCGACCTCGGCAGCGTCCGCGCCCGCCTGCGCGGTGCGAAAGCCGACGCCGACGGTGCCCTCGCCCAGTACGAGCAGCAGGTGCTGCTGGCATTGGAAGAGTCGGAAAACGCCTTCAGCGACTACGGCAAGACCCAGCAGCGGCTGCTGTCGCTGCTGCGCCAGTCCGAAGCCAGTCGCGCGGCGGCCGAGCAGGCGGCGATCCGCTACCGCGAAGGCACGGTGGATTTCCTCGTGCTGCTCGATGCCGAACGCGAGCGCCTGGCGGCGGAAGACGCCCAGGCCCAGGCGGAAGTCGAGCTGTACCAGGGCATCGTGGCCATCTACAAGGCGCTCGGGGGTGGCTGGCAACCCCAGGCTTGATCGCTTTTCCTCCCTGATCGGCGCTCCTGACCGATCGCCTCGCCCGCGACACCCACGCTCCTGGTCGCGGGCTTTTTTATTGGGCTCTGTCGCTCTGCACCCGTAGGGGCGATCCCATTGCCCGGCGATACTGAACTGGGCGAATAAATTCGCCCCTACGAGGAAGCCTGGCGTTGCCGCTGTAGGAACAAGCTCCTGCTCGCAAAATCGGCAGCGCAGAGCTTCTGCCAGCAGAGCTGGCTCCTATAGAAGCGGGTCAGACATGCACTCACTTGTAGGGACGAATTCATTCGCCCGACGAGGGTGGGTTTAGGCGAATACATTCGCCCCAACGAGGAAGCTGGCGTTGCCGTTGTAGGAGCGAGCTCTGCTCGCGAAATCGGCAGTGCAGAAGCTTCGCCAGCAGAGCTGGCCCAACACCGAATCGGCAAAAATCCGCTCACCACGACCACATAAATGGCGAACTTCCGCCACATCCTGCGCTCGACACGTCAATTCGTTGGCTAAAATCAGGCATGGCCAAATGCCAACTATTTGGCACAAGCATTGCGATGCAGTCGCGCCAAAGTTTGGGATGGACCTTCGATGGGGAACGACGCTTCGCGTCGATCAGGTCATCCGAACCACAGCCGACACACACCGGGCAGCCCCTCGCCGCCCGACATCGATCAATAAAAAAGAAAAAGGACAACCATGCTCAAGTCACTCTTCGCCTCGGCCGCCTGCGCCCTGCTACTGGTTTCGACCAGTGCGCACGGCGCCCAACCCGGCTCGCCGATTGTCATCAAGTTTTCCCATGTAGTCGCCGACGACACACCCAAGGGCCACGGCGCCCTGCTCTTCAAGCAACTGGTGGAAGAGCGCCTGGAGGGCCAGGTCCAGGTGGAGGTCTACCCCAACTCCACTCTGTACGGCGACGCCAACGAGCTGGAGGCCCTGGCCAACAACCAGGTCCAACTGCTGGCGCCGTCGCTGGCCAAGTTCGAGCAGTACACCAAGCAGTTGCAGGTCTTCGATCTGCCGTTCCTGTTCGACGACCTGGAAGCGGTCAACCGTTTCCAGAAGCGCTCCAAGGGCCGCCAGTTATTGCGCTCGATGGAGAAGCACGACATCGTCGGCCTCGCCTATTGGCACAACGGGATGAAGCAGTTGTCCGCCACCCGCCCGCTGCGTGTTCCAGCGGATGCCGCCGGGTTGAACTTCCGCATCCAGCCCTCCGGCGTCCTCGAGGCGCAGTTCGCACAGATCGGCGCGAAGACCCAGAAGCTGCCCTTCGCGGAAGTCTTCAATGCGCTGAAGAGCGGTACGGTGCAAGGTGCGGAGAACCCCTGGTCGAACATCTACAGCAAGCAGTTGCACCAGGTGCAGCCCTACATCACCGAAACCAACCACGGTGTGCTCGACTACATGTTGGTGAGCAATGCCAAGTTCTGGTACGGCATCCCGCATCGCACCCGCGTCGAATTGGAAGCGATCATCGATGAAGTGACCTATGCGGTGAACCGCGAGGCCGAGGCGCTCAACAATGCCGACCGCGCCCGCATCCAGGCGTCCGGCAGCACCCAGTTGATCACCCTCAACCCGGCAGAACGCGAAGCCTGGCGCGCCGCCATGCGCCCGGTATGGCAGCAGTTCGAGGATCAGATCGGCAAGGACGTGATCAAGGCCGCCGAAGCGGTCAACCGCAAGCAGCGCCAGTAATGCCCCTGCGGGCCGCCCGAACGGCGGCCCGCACTCAGCCCATCCCCATCGCCCAGCGCACCCCGTAGGCCAGCAGCGACACCGCCGCCACGCCGCCGCACCAGAGCCCGACGAACCAGGCCAGTTGCCGCCAGCGCGTGCCCATCAGTGATAGCCCTCGCCGACGTGGATCTTGCCGCGGAACACCCAGTAGCTGTAGACCGTGTAGCTCAGGATGATCGGCAGCAGGATAACCACGCCCACCAGGGTGAAGAGCTGGCTTTTCTCCGGCGCCGAAGCCTCCCAGATAGAAACCGACGGCGGCACGATGTTCGGCCACAGGCTGATGGCCAGCCCCAGATAAGACAGCACGATCAGCACCAGGGTCAGCACGAACGGCTGGACCTCCCGGTGCCGCACCACCGCCCGCACCAGCGCCAGCATGGTCACCCCGACCAGGATCGGCACCGGCATGAAATAGAACAGGTTCGGCAGGCTGAACCAGCGTTCGGCGATGGCCGGGTGGGTCCAGGGTGTCCACAGGCTGACGATGGCGATGGCCGCCAGCAGCAGGCAGGCCAGCGGCAGCATCAGCTTGAACATGCGCTGCTGCAGGTCGCCGGCGGTCTTCATGATCAGCCAGCCGCAACCGAGCATGGCGTAGCCGACGATCAGCGCCAGGCCGGTGAACAGCGGGAACGGCGACAGCCAGTCGAACGGCCCGCCGGCGAAGCGTCGTCCCTCCACCGGTATCCCGTCGATGAAGGCGCCGAGTACCACACCCTGGGCGAAGGTGGCGAGCACCGAGCCGCCAATGAAGGCGGCGTCCCACAGGTGTCGGGTGCGCTTGGCCTTGAAGCGGAACTCGAAGGCCACGCCCCGGAAAATCAGCGCCACCAGCATCAGGATCAACGGCATGTAGAGAGCCGTCAGCACCACCGAATAAGCCAGCGGGAAAGCCGCGAAGAGACCGGCGCCGCCGAGCACCAGCCAGGTTTCGTTGCCGTCCCAGATCGGCGCCACGGTGTTCATCATCACGTCGCGGTTGTCCTTTTCCGGGATAAACGGAAAGAGGATGCCGATGCCCAGGTCGAAGCCGTCCATCACCACGTACATGAAAATGCCGAAGCCGATGATGGCGGTCCAGATCAGCGGAAGGTCAATGTCCATCGCGGTCGCTCCTCACATCCTGACGCTCGTCGTCCTCGATATCCGGCTCGGCGCCCGACAGCGGACGCATCGGGTGGCGGGTATGGCCGGGGCCGGAATCCTCCGGCGTGGGAATTTCGCCGATCTCCTGCGGGCCCTTGCGCATCAGGCGCAGCAGGTAGGTGATGCCGACGCCGAACACCATGATGTAGGCCACCACGAAGATGCCGAGCGATACGCTCATCTGCCCCACCCCGTGGTCCGACACCGCATCGGAGGTGCGCAGCAGACCATAGACCACCCAGGGCTGGCGGCCGACCTCGGTGGTAATCCAGCCAGCCAGCAACGCCAGCAGCCCCGACGGGCCGAGCAGCAGGACGAAGCGGTGGAAAACCGGTGAGTCGTACAGGCGGCCGCGCCAGCGCAGGTAGCCGCCGATCAGCCCGGCGAGGATCATCAGCAAGCCGAGCCCAACCATGACCCGGAAGCTCCAGAACACGATCAACGAGTTGGGCCGGTCCTCCTTGGCCCACTCCTTCAATCCGCGAATCTCGCCCTCCCAGTCGTGGGCCAGGATCAGGCTGCCGAGCCGGGGGACGCCCACCGCATAGCGGGTGGTCTCCGCCTCCATGTCCGGCAGGCCGAACAGCAGCAGCGGCACGCCGCGCCCGGTTTCCCAGTGGCCCTCGATGGCGGCGATCTTCGCCGGCTGGTGTTCCAGTGTGTTGAGCCCGTGCAGGTCGCCGACCACCGCCTGCACCGGCGCCACCAGTAGCGCCATCCACATGGCCATGGAGAACATCATGCGGATGCCCGGTTCCTCGCTGCGCCCCTTGAGCAGGTGCCAGGCGGCAGTGGCGCCGACGATGAAGGCGGTGCTGATGAAGGCGGCGATCGCCATGTGGGCGAGACGGAACGGGAACGAGGGATTGAAGACGATCTGCAGCCAGTCCACTGGCCGGAACACCCCGTCCACCAGTTCGTGGCCCTGGGGCGTGTGCATCCAGCTATTCGACGAAAGGATCCAGAAGGTCGAGATCAGCGTGCCGATGGCCACCATCAGCGTGGCGAAGAAGTGCAGCCCCCGGCCCACCCTGTTCCAGCCGAACAGCATGATCCCGAGGAAGCCCGCCTCGAGAAAGAACGCAGTGAGCACCTCGTAGGTCAGCAGCGGCCCCATGATCGCCCCGGCACTCTCCGACAGACCAGCCCAGTTGGTGCCGAACTGATAGCTCATGACCACCCCGGACACCACGCCCATGGCGAAGGTGACGGCGAAGATCTGCAGCCAGAAGCGGTAGAGCTGGCGATAGACCTCCTTGTGGGTGCGCAGCCAGAGCCCTTCCAGCACCGCCAGGTAGCTGGCCAGGCCGATGCTGAACGCCGGGAAAATAATGTGGAACGAGATGGTGAAGGCGAACTGGATTCGCGCGAGTTCGAAAGCGTCCAGACCGAACATGAATCATCCCCCAGGTGGCGAAACGCCGGGCGCTGGCGACGGGCCAGGCGCTCCAGGTGGCAGGGCGCGATCAGCCGGCATCCGATCCGCTGCGGCGAACAGCCGCCGATCCTGGCCAACCCATACCCTGGGTTATGACGGGCAAGCCTGGGCAAAGTTTCTCCCTTACGTGTCTGCGCAACGCCATCCGGCGACACGCCCTGAACTACCGCAAGCGGGTGCGATCCACTCTTTCAAGGGCCGCTTCCGTGGCCCAGCGTTGCCGTGATTCAAAAAAGACCGTGAAAGGAGACGACATGAAAGACGCAATCGAACTGCTCATCAGCGATCACGAGAAGGTCCGCGGCCTCCTGGAAGAACTCAGCCAGACCACCGACCGCGCCGAGAAGAAGCGCCAGGATCTGCTGCAGAAAATCGAAATGGAACTGCACGTCCACACCACCATCGAGGAAGAAATCTTCTACCCCGCCTTCCGCGACGCCGGCACCAAGGAGGACAAGAAGATGTTCTTCGAAGCCGTCGAGGAACACCGCGCCGTCGAGGCCCTGGTCGTGCCGGACCTGAAGAAGACGTCGCCGAGCGAAACCGCCTTCGCCGGTCGGGTCAAGGTCCTCAAGGAGCTGGTCGAGCACCACGTGCAGGAAGAGGAGCAATCGATGTTCCCCCGCGCCCGCGAACTGTTCGGCAAACAGCAGTTGCAGGAGCTGGGCGAGCGGATGGAGAACCGCAAGAAGGAACTGATGCGCGAGCAGCGCAAGGCTGCCTGATCCGCCCGATGCCGGGCGCTGCGGGCCGGACCCGATGTTCGGCCCGCAGCCTGGTCCGCGTCGTCGGCACGACGACCCGACAACCACCGATACCACTCATCCGCCTGGCACGAACTATCGCTGGTACGGTCGTTCGACTGATCGAGTGGCCGCTTTCCCTGCGAGCCCTCGACCGAAGCCCGCTCGCCGGTGCTCCGGTGGTTCCGTGATCACGCATGAGGAGTTGCCGTCATGTCCGTCGTCGATAGAAACGAAGTCGAGCCCCTGATCCCCAGCAGCCATGGCGGAGGCATCGCCGTCGCCACCGCCCGCCTGCCGCGCCACATGGTCCGGCCCGCGTTGCAGGTGATCGCGGGAGCGCTTCGTCCACGGCTCTCCCAACCCTGAACGCAACGGCCCCATCCGCAACCCTTGGGAGCAATCATGAAGAAACTATCGAGTCTGCTAGATGCAAAGGGGTACCCGCTCGAGAAACAGAAGTTCACCTGGAAGGACCTGACCGGCAAGCCCATCAGCAAGCTGGATGACGATGCCTTCACCCGGGTGCGGGTCATCCTGATGAACGGCATCGAGAACGATGCCTTGCGCCTGAAGCACATCGGCGCGCGCATGAACCGCGAGCTGCGCCTGCCGCTGGCGGAAGTGCGGCGGGTCGAGCACTTCCAGGCCACCATGGTCAATTGGCTGCTGTCCGCCGACCATTCGCCGATCGAAACCACCATCGCCTACGAGCAGGTGGCCATCGAAGTGACCGCCGCGGTCGCCCAGACCGAGCCCGATCCCTACCAGGCCCAGACCTACCGCTACGGCCTGCTGGAGGATTTCGACCACCTCTACCGCTATTCCGCCCTGCTCGACCGGGTAGAGGGCAAGGACGCCAACAACATCCTCCAGGGCTATACCGACATCGTCCCCGGCCGCCGCACCGCCCTGGAATTCCGCGCTCCCGAGGACGACCTGCGGGAGAACTACGACAAAGAGAACGCCGCACTGATCACCAAGATCCACGCGGCGATGATCACCGCGGCGGAATACCAGACCCACGACTACTACATGAACATCGGTCCGACCTTCGCCGACCCGATTGCGCGCCAGCTCTACGCCGAGATCGCCTCGGTGGAAGAGCAGCACGTGACCCAGTACGGCTCGCTGCAGGACCCGGACGAGAGCTTCCTGGAGAAATGGCTGATCCACGAGGCCATGGAGGTCTACAACTACCACGGCTGCGCCGAGCAGGAGCCGAACCCGCGGGTCAAGGCGATCTGGGAGCGCTTCCTGGACTACGAGCTGGGCCACCTGAACTTGGTCTGCGAGCTGTTCAAGAAATACGAACGGCGCGACCCGGAAGAAGTGCTCGGCGGCGAGTTGCCGGCGATGGTGGAGTTCAAGAGCCAGCGCGATTTCGTGCGCAAGGTGCTTGCCGAAGAAGTCGACCTGCGCAGCAAGGGCACCGAATACGTCCCGCTGAAGCAGGAAAGCAAGGCGAGCATCGCCTACCGCGAACAGCTCAATTCCGAAGGGGTCGCCGCCGACATCGTCTCGGCCGGCTACACCTGGGCACCCGGCACCGAACTGGCACGCAAGCGCGCTTGAGGAGGACAGCATGCAGAACAAAGTGAAGACCGGCCTGAACATGACCGGGGCGCAGATGTCGCCCGACGACAGCGAACGCATGCTCGACGCCGCCTTGTCGATCAAGCCCGACGTCAAGGGCACCACCAAGGGCATCGCCGAACAGCGCCGCCTGCGCGTGGTGGAATCCGACCAGGTGGGCTCGGTGCCGATTCCCGGCACGGCCAAGGGCATGATGAAGACCGCCATCAACAAGCTGATGGGCAAGCAGCCCGAAGTGCTCATCGACAAGCTCGGCGAACGCCTGGCCTTCGAGCGCTCGGGCACCCGCCTGTACGAAGCCCTGATCGCCAAGGCGGAAGCCCTGGACGGCACGCCGGAGGCGATGCTGCGCGACCTGCGTCATTTCCAGAAGGAAGAGGCCGACCACATGCAGCTGGTGGTGGAAGCCATCGAACGCCTCGGTGCCGATCCGACCGCGCAGACGCCCTGCGCCGACGTCACCGGCGTCGCCTCGATGGGCATCATGCAGGTCATCACCGACCCGCGTACCACCCTGTCGCAATCGCTCAACGCCATCCTCATGGCCGAGCTGACCGATAACGCGGGCTGGGAGTTGCTCATCGAACTGGCGCGCCAGGCCGGCCAGACGGAAATCGCCGAAGCCTTCGGCAAGGCGCTGAAACAGGAGCAGCACCATCTGGTCACCGTGCGTGCCTGGCTGGAGAAGGACCTGACCAGCCAATTGAGCTGAGGCCGCCGGCCTTGTGTTCCTTGGGCGAATGAATTCGCCCCTACAGAGGCAACCCAGCCGGGCCATAGGGATGTAGCCCGGCTAATCTGGATCGCGCTGCGCTTATCCGGGCTACGTCTGCCCGCAGGAGACACCGGGCTCCGCTCTTGTAGGAGCCAGCTCGGCTGGCGATTCGTGTGTTCGGCGATGCACCGAATCGCGAGCAGCGCTCGCTCCTACAGGGCAGGTGCAGGCCGATAAATTCACCCCCACGCCGAACTCCTGTAGGGGCGAATTCATTCGCCCGACAGAGCCAAGCCGGCCAACGAACCCACCCATCCGGAACCAAACCCGCTCTCGCCTATCCTCTATAGCGACGTTCCAGGAAGCGAAGCGATGACGAATCTCCTTGACTGGCACACCTACATTTCCGTCGCCGGGCTCAACACACTGCTGGCGGCGACCGTCACCCTGCTCGTCCTGAGCATCGCCGGACGCCTGTTGACGGCGGCCCTGCGGCGTATCGGCAAGAACTTCCTGTTCACCCGCGAACTGACCGCGCACATCGGCAAGCCGGTGCGCGTGCTGCTGCCCCTGCTCGGTTTGCAAGCGGTATGGAGTTCCGCCCCGGATGACCTGCTACTGATCGCACCGGCCCGGCACATCACCTCCCTGGCCACCATCGCCGCCTTCACCTGGCTCGGCCTCCGTGCGGTGAAGGCCATCGAGCAGGTGATCGTGGTAAGCAACCCGGTGGACATCAGCGACAACCTGCGCGCCCGCCGCATCCAGACCCAGACCCGCGTACTGACCCGCAGCCTGAGCTTCTTCGTCCTGCTGTTCGGCGCCTCGACGATGCTGATGACCTTCCCCGCCGCACGCCAGTTCGGCACCAGCCTGCTCGCCTCCGCCGGTCTGGCCGGGCTCGCTGCGGGCTTCGCGGCCAAGCCGGTGCTCGGCAATCTGATCGCCGGTCTGCAGATCGCCATTACCCAGCCGATCCGCCTGGACGACGTGGTGATCATCGAGAACGAGTGGGGCCGCATCGAGGAAATCACCGGCAGCTACGTGGTGGTGCGCATTTGGGACGACCGCCGGCTGGTGGTGCCCTTGCAGTACATCATCGAGCGGCCGTTCCAGAACTGGACACGGGTGTCGTCCGGCCTGACCGGCGCGGTGTTCATCTGGGTGGATTACTCGCTGCCGCTGGAGCCGCTGCGCGAGGAGCTGAAGCGGCTCTGCGCCGGGGTGCCGGAACTCTGGGACGGCCGCGTCTGCGTGCTCCAGGTGACCGACGCCAGCGAGCGCGCCATGCAACTGCGCGTGCTGGTCAGCTCGCCCGACTCGTCACGCAACTGGGACCTGCGCTGCCACCTGCGCGAAAGCCTGATCGGCTTCGTCAGCCGGGAGTACCCGCATTGCCTGCCGCAACTGCGCGCCGACCTCAACGAAGGCTACAACCGCAAGGCCGAACCGGCCGCCCCGCGCGACGTGCAGAGCGAGGCGGAGCGACAACCGCCGGTGTGAGGCTCAGGCGGTATCGACCGCCGCATCGGCCTGCTCCAGCAACTGCCGATGACAATGCGGCAGTCGCCCCAGGCCGTAGCGGGCCGCGGCGATGCGAATGCCGCTACGGTCGCCATCGAAGCGGGCCGTCTCGCTGATCACCACCTGGCGGTCGCCCAGGCTCAACGCCCAGGCGAAGCACTGCACGCCTGCCGCCTCCTCGGTGTCGTCGTCGGCCACCCCGTTGTTGGCGATGGCGATGGTCCCGCCGCTGACCCGCAGCGCCCCCAGGGCCATTTCCCGGGCCACTTCCTCGCTGGTCAGGCCGAAGCGCTCGATGGTCTCGGGGCGCACGCCCAGGCAGCGCTGCTTCGCCTGCGGGGCGTACACCACGTAGCCGCTTTCCAGCACCGATCCGCAACCCGGTACGTCGGCCAGGAGGGAGGCCATCAAGCCCGCCGTGCAGGACTCGGCGGTGGTCAGGATCAGCTTCTGTTGCTTGAGGAATTCGACGACCTGTTCCGGGCTGTGCATGGTGTTTCCGCTCCATTGGCTTGTCCTTTCATCGGAGCGGTGCCGCTGCGGCAAGTTCCAAGCCGAACGGCAGGCCTCGGCGGCAAACTTTTTCGGCGGTGCCGGGTCAGGATTTAAAGAGTCAATCGCGGCCCCACCTCCCCCGGGGCCTGCCCTCTCGATTGTCGACACGATTCTGCGACGGTGCCATGCCGCTGCGAAGGAATGCTTGTAACCAAGGCCCGCGCGATTTAGGGCGGGTCACGACTGTAGGACTGGAGGTAATTCGATGAGCCAAGCCGCTGCGAAGGTCTATGGGGAAAGGAACAGGGTTGAAGGGACCGTTTCAACGGCGGCGAACACACCGATTCTGCAAATACACCGGTCGACGACGCCCAGGCGCAAGGTGCTCTTCGTCACCTCGGAACTGGCCGACCTGATCAAGACCGGCGGCCTGGGCGACGTTTCCGCCGCCCTGCCCCGCGCCCTGCGCGACCACCAGCACGACGTGCGCGTGCTGCTGCCGGGCTATCCGCAGGTGGTCGATGCCGGCTACCCCATCCAGGTGGTCGGCCAGATCGCCGGCCATGCCGCGCTGCCGGCCTGCCGCCTCGGCCGGCTGGAGCTGGAAGACGGCCTGATCGTCTATGTGCTGCTCTGCCCCGAACTCTACGAACGCCCCGGCAACCCCTACGTCGATTCGCAGGGGCGCGACTGGGCAGACAACCACATCCGCTTCGCCCGCCTCAGCCTGGCCGGCGCCGACCTCGCGGCCGGGCTGGCGGGCATCGGCTGGTGCCCGGACCTGGTCCACGCCCACGACTGGCCCGCCGCCCTGACCCCGGCCTACATGCGCTGGCGCGGGCAAACCACGCCGAGCGTGTTCACCATCCACAACCTCGCCTACCAGGGCCTGCTCGGCACCGATTGCCGGCCGGAACTGGCGATCCCCGAGGAAGCCTGCCGCCCCGAGGGCATGGAATTCCACGGCCAGCTTTCGCTGCTCAAGGCCGGTATCGCCTACGCCAGCCATGTGACCACGGTGAGCGCCACCTACGCCCGCGAGATCACCACCGCCGAGTTCGGCTGCGGCATGCAGGGCTTCCTCGCCAGCAAGGCGCGCCAGGGCCTGCTCAGCGGCATCCCCAACGGCATCGACGAGAGCTGGGATCCGCGCACCGACCCGCATCTGGTCAGCCCCTTCGACAGCAGCGACTGGAGTGGCAAGGCGCGTAACGCCGAGCACGTGCGCCGCCTGTTCGGCCTGGAGCCGTCGTCCGGCCCGCTGTTCGCCGTGGTCTCGCGTCTGGTGCACCAGAAGGGCCTCGACCTGACCCAGGCGGTGGCCGCGGACATCGTCGCGGCGGGCGGCCAGATCGCCATGCTCGGCTGCGGCGAACCGCAGGTGGAAGAGGAATTGCGCCAGCTCGCCCGGCGTCATCCGGGGCGGATCGCCGTACACGTCGGCTTCAACGAGACCGATGCACGACGCCTCTACGCCGGCAGCGACTTCCTGCTCATGCCCTCGCGCTACGAGCCCTGCGGCCTGAGCCAGATGTACGCGCAGCGCTTCGGCTCGCTGCCCATCGCCCACCGTACCGGCGGCCTGGCGGACACCATCGAGGACGGCGTCAGCGGCTTCCTCTTCGCCCAGGCCAGCGTCGACAGCTATCGCGCCGCCGTCGAGCGCGCCCTGCGTGTCTACGCCATGCCGGCGCTGTTCGGCGCCATGCGCTGCCGGGCGATGTCCGCGCCGTTCTTCTGGCGGCAATCGGTGGCGCCCTACCTGCGTCTCTACCAGCGACTGGCGCCGGAACGCGCGGACGTCGCCCTGGCGGTCTGAAGGGGGATATGTCCGTGCATTTCACCCACACCTGCCGCCACGGCGCCACGCCGATCAACGCCACGCACACCCGTTTCGCCCTCTGGGCACCGGATGCGCGCCAGGTCAGCGTGCGCATCGTCGGCGGCGACAGCCACCCGATGCGCGCCGAAGCCGATGGCTGGTTCGTGCTGGAGGCACCCTACGGCGCCGGCACCCTGTACCGCTACCAGATCGACGGCGACCTGCAGGTACCGGACCCGGCCTCCCGCGCCCAGGCCGGCGATATCCTCGCGCCGAGCATCGTGGTCGATCCGTACGCCTACGGCTGGCGCCACGAAACCTGGCGCGGCCGGCCCTGGCACGAAACCGTGCTCTACGAACTGCACGCCGGGCTGCTCGGCGGCTTCACCGGCGTCGAGGCCGAGCTGCCGCGGTTGGCCGAGCTGGGCATCACCGCCATCGAACTGATGCCCGTCGCGGAGTTCCCCGGCGAACGCAACTGGGGCTACGACGGCGTACTGCCCTATGCGCCGGAGGCCGCCTACGGCCCACCGGAGGCGCTCAAGCGCCTGGTCGATACCGCCCACGGCCTGGGCCTGATGGTGTTCCTCGACGTGGTCTACAACCACTTCGGCCCGGACGGCAACTTCCTCGGCCAGTACGCCGGTGCCTTCTTCCGCGAGGATCGCCACACACCCTGGGGAGCCGCCATCGATTTCCGCCGCCGCGAGGTGCGCGACTTCTTCATCGACAACGCCCTGATGTGGGTGCAGGACTACCGCATCGATGGCCTGCGCCTGGATGCCGTGCATGCCATCGACGACGAAAGCTTCCTCTGCGAACTGGCCCAGCGCGTGCGGGCGGCGGTGGAGCCTGACCGCTACGTACACCTGGTGCTGGAGAACGAGCACAACAGCGCCCACCTGCTGGAGCAGGGTTACGACGCCCAATGGAACGATGACGGGCATAACGTCCTGCACGTGCTGCTCACCGGCGAACGGGAAAGCTACTACGCCAACTACTGCCAGAACCCGACCGGCAAGCTCGCCCGCTGCCTCGCCGAAGGCTTCGTCTACCAGGGCGAACCGAACCGCCACGGCACGCCGCGCGGCGAACCCAGCGCGCACCTGGAGCCGGTATCGTTCGTGCTGTTCCTGCAGAACCACGACCAGATCGGCAACCGCGCGTTCGGCGAGCGCCTGATCAGCCTCTGCGACCCCGAGGCGCTGCGCGCTGCCACCACCCTGTTGCTGCTCTCGCCCATGGTGCCGCTGCTGTTCATGGGCGAGGAATGGGGCGCGCGCCAGCCGTTCCTGTTCTTCACCAGCCACCACGGCGAACTGGCCGATGCGGTACGCGAGGGCCGGCGCAACGAGTTCCGCGATTTCGCCGCCTTCGCCGACGCCGAAACCCGCGCCCAAATTCCCGATCCCAACGCCGAGAGCACCTTCGCCGCCTCGCGTCCGGACCGTCATGCCCTCGCCGAGCCGGGCCACGCCGAATGGCTGGCGCTGTATCGCGAGCTGCTGGATATCCGCCAGCGCGTCCTGTTTCCACGCCTGCCCGGTTGCCGGGCGCTCGGCGCCGAGGTGCTCGGCGAAAGCGCCGTGACGGCCTGCTGGCGACTCGGCGACGGCAGCCGCCTGCGGATCGAACTCAACCTCGGCGCGCAGGCTGTCGACGTTCCCGGCGAAACGCCCGGCGCCGCGTTGCTCCAGAGCCGGCCGGGTGGCTTCGACGAACGCCGCCTGGGACGCCTGCCGGCTCGCCTGGCCCTGGTCTACTTCGAGGAGGCCCCATGAGCGATCAGCGTCTCTTTGCCCTTGCGCAGGCCGCCGGTCTCTCCATCGACTGGGTGGATGCCGACGGCCGACCGCAACAAGCCACCCCGGAAGTCCTGCGTGTGGTGCTCGCCGGGCTCGGCCACGCGGCCGGCAGCCCGGCCCAGGTCGAGGAGAGCCTGCGCGAACTGGAGCAGCTCGACGACCGCGCCAGCCTGCCGCCGCTGCTCACCCTGGACCAGGGGCAGCCGCTCGACCTGTCGCGTCATTTCGCGCCCGGTGCGGCGTTCGAGTTGCTCCAGGAAGACGGCAGCCGGATCGACGCCCGCCTGGACGACCAGGGCCGTCTCCCCGCCTTCGCCGGCATCGGCTACCACCACCTGCGGATCGCCGACCGCGAACTGACCCTGGCGGTGGCCCCGTCGCGCTGCCACTCGCTGCGCGACGCCCTGCAGAGCGACCGGCCGAACGCCTGGGGCCTCGGCGTGCAGCTCTATGCCCTGCGCCGCAATGGCGACGGCGGCATCGGCGACACCCAGGCGCTGGAGACCCTGGCGCACTCCGCCGCCGCCCACGGCGCCGACGCCCTGGCGATCAGCCCGTTGCACGCCATGTTCAGCGCCGACACCTACCGTTTCAGCCCCTACTCGCCCTCCAGCCGGCTGTTCTTCAACGTCCTGCACAGCGCGCCCGGCAGCATCCTCGGTGAGTACTCCCTGCGCCAGGCCATCGAGGCCGCCGGGCTGGCCGACGAACTGCGCCGGCTGGAAGCGCTCGACCTGATCGACTGGCCCGCCGCCGCCCAGGCCAAGCTGCGCCTGCTGCGCACCCTGTACGACGAGTTCCGTCGCGGTGGCCACCCGCTCCACGAAGACTTCGCCAGCTTCCGCCATGCCGGCGGCGAGGCGCTGGAGAACCACTGCCGCTTCGAAGCGCTGCACGCCTTCCATGCCCGCGACGGTGTGCCGCGCGACTGGCACCAGTGGCCGGATGCCTATCGCGATCCACGCAACCCGGCGGTGGCGCGGTTCGCCGCCGAGCACGCGGACGAGGTCGCCTTCCACGCCTTCGCCCAATGGCTGGTGGCGCGCGGACTCGAACGAACCCAGACGGCAGCGCGCACGGCGGGCATGCGCGTCGGCCTGATCGCCGACCTGGCGGTGGGCGCCGACGGCGGCGGCAGCCAGGCCTGGAGCCGCCAGGCCGAACTGCTGTCGGCGCTGACCGTCGGCGCGCCGCCGGACATTCTCAACCGCGCCGGACAGAGCTGGGGCATTTCCGCGTTCTCGCCGGAAGGGCTGAAGCGCCACGGTTTCCACGCCTTTATCGAAATGATCCGCGCCAACCTGGCCCATGCCGGCGGCCTCCGCATCGACCACGTGATGGGGCTCAAGCGCCTGTGGGTGATGCCGGCCGGCGCCGGGCCCGAAGCCGGCGCCTACCTGAGCTACCCGCTGCAGGACCTGTTGCGCCTGCTCTGCCTGGAATCCTGGCGGCACAAGGCGGTGATCCTCGGGGAAGACCTCGGCACCGTACCGGAAGGCTTCCGCGAGCACCTCATCGCCCGCGACATCCTCGGCATCCGCGTGCTGCTGTTCGAGCACGACTGGGGCTGGCGCTTCCGGCCGCCGCAGGTCTGGCCGGACAACGCGCTGGCCACCACCACCACCCACGACCTGCCGACCCTGCATGGCTGGTGGATCGGTCGCGATCTCGACTGGCTCGGCCGCCTCGGCCAGCTCGACGAAGCCGGCCTGCACGCGGCCCGCGCCTCCCGCGCCCAGGAGCGCGAGGGCTTGGCGCGCGCCCTGGCCGCCGATGCCGGCGCGGAGCCGGACCAGCCGATCGACGGCGACACCCTGCTCGACCGCAGCGCCGCCTTCATCGGCCATACCCCCGCGCCGCTGGTGCTGCTGCCGATGGAAGACGCCCTCGGCCTGGTCGAACAGCCGAACCTACCCGGCACCGTGGACAGCCACCCCAACTGGCGTCGTCGCTGGCCGGGCGATTGCCACCACCTGCTCGAAGCCGAAGGCCCGGCGCGCCGCCTGCACCTGCTCGACCAGGCCCGCAAACGGAACCCGTCATGACGACGTTACGCGCCACCCTCCGCCTGCAGTTCCACCGGGGTTTCACCCTCGACGACGCCTGCGCCCAGGTCGAATACTTCGCCAGTCTCGGCATCAGCCACCTGTATGCCTCGCCGTTGCTGACCGCGCGGCCGGGTTCGATGCACGGCTACGACGTGGTCGACCCGACCCGGATCAACCCCGAACTGGGCGGCGAAGAAGCGCTTCGTCGGCTGGTCGCCACATTGCGCCGGCACGGCATGGGGCTGATCCTCGACATCGTGTCCAACCACATGGCGGTCGGCGGCTCGGCCAACCCCTGGTGGCTCGACGTGCTGGAATGGGGTCGGCGCAGCCCGTACGCGCAGTTCTTCGACATCCAGTGGCACTCCCCCGATCCGCTGCTGGAGGGCCAACTGCTGGTGCCCTTCCTGCGCAGCGACTACGGCGAAGTGCTGCACAGCGGCGAGCTGCCCCTGCGCTTCGATGCCGAACATGGCAGCTTCCATGTCGAACATTACGAACATCGCTTCCCGATCAACCCGCTCGGCTACGGCGAGCTGCTCGGCGCCGCCGAACACCCGGCGCTGACCGAGCTGGCGGCCCGCTGCAAGGCCCTGGCGCACGAACCCAATCCCTATCGGGAAGCCGCCGCGATCAAGCGCGAACTGGCCCGGCTCGCCAGCGCCCCCGAGGTGGCCGCCGCGCTGGAGCGGGTGACGGAACGCTACGATGGCCGCCGCGAAGACGGCATGCGCCGCCTGCACGACCTGCTCGAGCGCCAGCACTACCGCCTGGCGAGCTGGCGCACCGCGGCGGACGACATCAACTGGCGGCGCTTCTTCGACATCAACGAACTCGGCGGCCTGCGGGTGGAACGCCCGGTGGTGTTCGAGGAGACCCACGCGAAGATTTTCGAGCTGATCGGCGAAGGGCTGATCGACGGCCTGCGCATCGACCACATCGACGGTCTCGCCGATCCGCACGGCTACTGTCGCCGCCTGCGCCGGCGGGTCGACCGGCTGCTCGGGGCGCGGCCGCCGGAAGCGGCGGTGGCGCACTTCCCGATCTATGTCGAGAAGATCCTCGGCCAGGGCGAACGGCTGCGCATCGACTGGGGCGTGGACGGCACCACCGGCTACGAATTCATGAACGAGGTCTCGCTGCTGCAACACGACCCGGCCGGCCAGCCCTTGCTCTGCAACCTGTGGAACAGCGTCAGCGGACGCCCCGCCGACTTCCTCGAAGAAGCCCGACAGGCCCGCCAACTGGTGCTCACCGGCCCCCTCGCCGGCGACTTCGAGAACACCGCCCAGGCCCTGCTGCAAGTGGCGCGCGGCGACCTCATGACCCGCGACATCACCCTCGGCGCGATCCGCCGCGCCCTGCTCGAACTCATCGTGCACTTCCCGGTATACCGCGTGTATATCGGCGGCGCCGGCCGTTCCAGCATGGACGAGCCCTTCTTCCAGCAGGCCCTGGAAGGCGCCCGCACCACCCTCGGCGAAGCCGACTGGCCGCTGCTCGACCACCTGCAGCGCTGGCTCGGCGGCGAAAGCCTGCGCCGGCTGCCACCGGGTCCGTTGCGCCGTGCCCGCCGGCAGGCCTGCGTGCGCTTCCAGCAACTCACCTCGCCGGCGGCCGCCAAGGCCGTGGAAGACACCGCCTGCTACCGCTCCGGGGTGCTGCTGTCGCGCAACGACGTCGGCTTCGACGTGCATCGCTTCAGCGCGCCGCCGGAAGCCTTCCACGACGCCTGCCAACGCCGGCACGAGACATTCCCGCGCAACCTGCTGGCCACCGCCACCCACGACCACAAGCGCGGCGAAGACACCCGGGCGCGCCTGGCGGTGCTCAGCGAACGAGCCGAATGGTTCGCCGAGCGCACCTGGCACTGGCTGCAACTGGCCGCGCCGCTGTGCCAGGAACTGGCCGACGGCCCCGCTCCGGCGGCGGGCGACCAGCTCATGCTGTTCCAGTGCCTGCTCGGCAGTTGGCCGCCCGGCCTCGCCGCCGATGACAGTGAAGGCCTGCGCGCCTACGCCGAGCGTCTGTCGCAGTGGCAGGAAAAAGCCCTGCGCGAAGCCAAACTGCGGACCCGTTGGAGCGCACCGAACGAGACCTACGAAACGGCCTGTCGCCACTACCTGCACGCGTTGCTGCTCGACCCGGCACAGCAGGCGCTGCGCGACGAAATCGCCGCCGCGGCCCGCACCCTCGCGCCCGCCGGCGCGCTCAACGGGCTGGTCCAGACGCTGCTGCGGATGACCGTGCCGGGCGTGCCGGACCTCTACCAAGGCGCCGAATACTGGGACTTCAGCCTGGTCGACCCGGACAACCGCCGCCCGGTGGACTTCGCCCGGCGCCGGCAGACGCTGGTCGAAGAAGCCGGGCCGGCGGAGTTGCTCGCCCACTGGTCCGACGGCCGCATCAAGCAGTGGCTGATCCATCGCACCCTGGGCCTGCGCACGCGTCGCCCGGGCCTGTTCCTCGACGGCCGCTATCGCCCGCTGAACGTACAGGGCGAGCAGTCACAGCGGGTCCTGGCCTTCGCTCGCGAGCAGGACGGCGACTGGCTGCTGGTGGTGGTCCCGCGCCTGGCCGCCCCGCTGCTCGGCGATGCCGCGATCCCGCACATCGATCCCGCGGCCTGGGCCAATACCCGGGTCGAATTGCCGCCGGAGGCGCGGAACACAGCCTGGACGGGACTTTTTTCCGACTGTGCAGTCACAGACAACGAGACATTGCCATTGGCGCAAGTCCTGCGGGACTTCCCTGTGGGCGTCCTTTTTTCACTATCGAGTCAGGGAGAACCTTGAAATGACCGCAGACGAGCAGCGCATTCGTGAATTCGCCTATCAGATCTGGGAATCCGAAGGCCGGCCGCATGGCCAGGACGCCCGCCACTGGGAGATGGCCCGCAAACTCGCCGAAGCCGAGTCGCGGCCGGCGGAACAGCCGGCCGGCAAGGTGCGCCGGGTGAGCAAACCGAAAGCCGCCACCACGACCACCCCCACGCCCGCCACGGCCAAGACCACCCGTGCGACCAAGGCCACCACTACAACCAAACCAGCCAAATCGGCCGACGCCGCCACGCCAGTGAAGAAACCGCGCACGCCGCGCGCGCCCAAGCCGGCGAGCTGAGCCCGCCCAAGGAACGATCCGGCAGTTCCCCTGGAGAGGAGACGACATGAACACCCACCGCAAAAGCAACCCGCACGCCCCGCAGGTGAAGACGACGTCCCGTATCCGCGAGGGGCTGCCGTTTCCGCTGGGGGCGACCTGGGACGGCCTCGGCGTCAACTTCGCGCTGTTCTCCGCCCATGCCACCAAGGTGGAGTTGTGCCTGTTCGACGACAAGGGCGAAGTCGAACTGGAGCGCATCGAACTGCCGGAATACACCAACGAGATCTGGCACGGCTACCTGCCCGACGCCCATCCGGGACAGATCTACGGCTACCGCGTGCATGGCCCCTACGAACCGGACGCCGGGCATCGCTTCAACCCCAACAAGCTGCTCATCGACCCCTACGCCAAGCAACTGGTGGGCGAACTGCGCTGGTCCGAGTCGCTGTTCGGCTTCACCATCGGCCACAAGGATGCCGACCTCAGCTTCGATACCCGCGACAGCGCACGCTATGTGCCCAAGAGCAAGGTCATCGACCCCGCCTTCACCTGGGGCCGCGACCGCCCGGTGCGGGTGCCCTGGGAGCGCACCATCCTCTACGAGACCCACGTGCGCGGCTACACCATGCGCCACCCGGCCGTGCCGGAGAACAAGCGCGGCACCTTCGCCGGGCTGATGACCAACGAGGTGGTGGAATACCTGCGCAAGCTCGGGGTCTCCTCGCTGGAGCTGCTGCCCATCCATGCCTTCGTCGACGACCAGCACCTGCTGGAAAAAGGCATGCACAACTACTGGGGCTACAACACCATCGGCTTCTTCGCGCCGCACCCGCGCTACCTCTCCAGCGGACATATCAACGAGTTCCGCGAGATGGTCGCGCACCTGCACGACGCCGGCCTCGAAGTCATCCTCGACGTGGTCTACAACCACACCGCCGAAGGCAACGAGCGCGGCCCGACCCTGAGCATGCGCGGCATCGACAACGCCACCTACTACCGCCTGAACCCGGACGAGCGGCGCTACTACATCAACGACTCCGGGACCGGCAACACCCTCGACCTCAGCCACCCGTGCGTGCTGCAGATGGTCACCGACTCGCTGCGCTACTGGGTCACCGAGATGCACGTGGACGGCTTCCGCTTCGACCTGGCGACCATTCTCGGCCGCGAGCCGACCGGCTTCGACGAGCGCCACGGCTTCCTCGTGGCCTGTCGCCAGGACCCGGTGCTGAGCCAGGTCAAGCTGATCGCCGAGCCCTGGGACTGTGGCCCCGGCGGCTACCAGGTCGGGGGCTTCCCGCCCGGCTGGATGGAATGGAACGACCGTTTCCGCGATACCGTGCGCGCCTTCTGGAAGGGCGACGAGGATCAACTGGCCGACTTCGCCCGGCGCCTCACCGCCTCCGGCGACATGTACAACCAGCGCGGACGGCGGCCGTTCGCCTCGGTCAACTTCATCACCGCCCACGACGGCTTCACCCTGCGCGACCTGGTGTCCTACAACCACAAGCACAACGAAGCCAACGACGAGAACAACCAGGACGGCAGCGACAACAACCTGTCCTGGAACCATGGTGTCGAAGGCCCCACCGACGATCCGGAAATCCGCGCCCTGCGCCTGCGCCAGATGCGCAACTTCATGGCCACCCTGCTGTTCTCCCAGGGCACGCCGATGCTGGTGGCCGGCGACGAGTTTTCCCGCACCCAGCACGGCAACAACAACGCCTACTGCCAGGACAGCGAGATCGGCTGGGTGGACTGGAATCTCGACGAGGAAGGCAAGTCGCTGCTCGCCTTCGTGCGCAAGGCGATCAAGCTGCGCCTCTCCTACCCCATCCTCCGCCGCGGCCGCTTCCTGGTCGGCGCCTACAACGAGGAACTGGGCGTCAAGGACGTCACCTGGCTGGCCCCCAATGGCGAGGAAATGACCGTCGAGCAATGGGAAGACCCCCACGGCCGTTGCCTCGGCATGCTCATGGACGGCCGCGCCCAGCCCACCGGCATCCGCCGCGCGGGCTCCGACGTCACCCTGCTGCTGATCGTGAACGCTCATTACGATCTGGTGAACTTCCGCCTCCCGGCGGTGCCAGAAGGTTCGCACTGGATGTGTCTGGTGGACACCAACCAGACGCAGGGCGACTGCACGGCGGAGCACTATCCGTTCGACGAGGATTTCGGCGTCACCGGGCGCTCCCTGCTGCTGTTCGAGCTGGTACGCAACGACGCCCCCTAGCGCCTGTCAAATCGTGCAAGCCATGACGGATTGCAAGGCAGGCGAACGAGCGACTGGGGTCGCATACGACTTTACACGTTGTAAATGAGCATGCTGTTCCTAGGAGGTTGACCCGATGATCCTGGCCTCACCCCCTCGAAGTCGCGAAAGCCGCATTGTCCGACTTCTGGAGCTGGATCTCCTGCGCGGCCAGGGCACGCCCCTGTCGGCCTGGAAGAATTCGCGCCATCTGGCGCGCCTGCCCCTGATCGACGTGGAGGAGCTGGTGCCGGGCCAGGCGCGGGCCGTAATCATCGCCCCGCATCCGGATGACGAGGTACTGGGCTGCGGGGGACTGCTGCAGTTGCTGACCCAGCTCAAGCGCCCGCTGCAACTCATCTCGGTCACCGACGGCAGTGCCAGCCACCCGGGCTCCAAGCGCTGGACGCCAGCCCGGCTGAGCGCCATCCGCCCGCAGGAGAGCGCGGAATCGCTGCGCCGCCTGGGCCTGATGTTCGGCCGCCTGAAATGGATTCGCGGCGGTTTTCCGGATGGTGCGGTCAGCGAGCACGAGGACGAACTCGCCGCCTTCCTGATGCGCTACCTGCGCGAGGACGACGTGGTCTTCACCCCCTGGCGCCACGATGGCCATCCCGATCACGAAGCCGTCGGCCGCGCCGCCGTGGCGGCCACCCATCTGGTCGGCGCGCAACTGCACGAAATCCCCATCTGGACCTGGCACTGGGCCGGCCCGGAAGACTCGCGCATCCCCTGGGATCGCGCACGCAAGATTCCCCTGGATATCTGGACCCTGGCCCGCAAGCGCCACGCGGTGCAGGCCCACGCCAGCCAACTGCTCGGCGACCCCGACGCCGGCATCCCCCCGACCCTCGGCCCTCATGTGCTGGAGCGCCTACTGCAACCGTTCGAGGTAGTGTTTCAGGGGTGATGCAGTAACCACCTCCCGTAGGGGCGAATTAATTCGCCCGACGAGGCCGGGTCTGGGCGAATGAATTCGCCCCTACACATAAACCCAGGCCATTTGTAGGAGCGAGCTCTGCTCGCTATTGGGCCCCCGCAAAAGCTTCGCCAGCAGAGCTGGCTCCTACGAAAAGACCACCCATTTCCGTAGGAGGAATCCCGGACCGTAGCCCGGAATCCCTCCCGCTCCTCACGCCTCCCCTCTCACCCCCTCACGCTTCATCCCCTCCCCGCCAAAAAAGATGAACCGCTCTGGCCTGCGTCAGTCCGAATGTATATGCGCTGCTTTTCGAGCAGGCGATGAATGCGCGTCGCGGTCGGCTTGGCCGCCGGGTGCGTAGCGGACACTGGCTTCATCGGCTGCCGGACGGCGCCGCGACTGGCCGCCTTTCAGGACCTGACGATTCGCAGGAGCCGGCACGCAGGCCGGCACGTGCGACCATCGGCAGGGTCCGGGCCTCCAGCCTTCCACCCACAGAAGCAGAGGAGCACGCCATGAAAATCAGCGAAATCATGACCCGCAACGTCCAGACCGTCCGTCCCGAACAGAGCGTTCGCGAAGCGGCCGGGCTGATGGCGCAAATCGACACCGGCGCCTTGCTGGTCGAAGACAACGACCGCCTGGTCGGCATGGTCACCGACCGCGACATCGCCTTGCGCGCGGTGGCCGAAGGGCTCGGCAGCGACACCCCGATCCGTCGGGTGATGAGCCCGAACATCCGTTACTGCTTCGAGGACGAAGACATCCAGCACGTGGCGGAAAACATGGCCGACATCCAGGTCCGCCGCCTGCCGGTGATGAACCGCGAGAAGCGCCTGGTCGGCGTGGTCTCGCTGGGCAACATTTCCGCCGCCCGCAGTACCCAGGCGAGCGCGACGGTCCTGCGCGGCGTGGCCCAGGCACATTGAGGAAGGGTTTGTCCGGGCGCGGAGCGTCCGGACACAGCCAGCCGACCGACAGCCTTCCGGGAGGTATTCATGAAAGCGGTTGTATTCCATGACATCGGCGATATCCGCCTCGACGACGTGCCCGAACCGCGCATCGAGGCCCCCACCGATGCCATCGTCCGGCTGACCGCCTCGGCTATCTGCGGTACCGACCTGCACTTCGTCCGCGGCACCGTGAGTGGCATGCGCAAGGGCACCATTCTCGGCCACGAGGGTGTCGGCATCGTCGAAGAGCTCGGCCCCGACGTGCGCAACCTGCAGATCGGCGACCGCGTGGTGATCCCCTCCACCATCGCCTGCGGCAACTGCGCCTATTGCCGCGCCGGTTACTTCGCCCAGTGCGACGTGGCCAACCCGAACGGCAAGGAGGCCGGCACGGCCTTCTACGGAGGCCCATCCACCACCGGGCCGTTCCACGGCCTGCAAGCGGAGAAGGCACGCATTCCCTTCGCCAACATCGGCCTGGTCAAGCTGCCCAGCGAGATCAGCGACGACCAGGCGATCCTGCTTTCGGACATCTTCCCCACCGGCTACTTCGGCGCGGAGATGGCCGAGGTCACGAGCGGCGACACGGTGGCCGTGTTCGGCTGCGGGCCGGTCGGCCAGTTCGCCATCGCCAGCGCCAAGCTGCTCGGAGCCGGCCGGGTGTTCGCCATCGACAAGTACCCGGACCGCCTGAAGATGGCCCGCCAGCAAGGCGCCGAGACGATCGACTTCGAGCGCGAGGACCCGGTGGAAACACTGCTGCGGCTGACCGGCGGCATCGGCGTGGACCGCGCCATCGATGCGGTGGGTATCGATGCCGAGCATGCCCATTGCGGCGCTGCCGCCGAGCACACGGACACGCGCCACTTCCGTGGCGAGGTCGCCGAATCGGCGCCGGTTTCCCGCCCGCTGGGCGAGAACTGGCATCCGGGCGACGGTCCCAGCCAGGTGCTGGAATGGGCGGTCAAGGGCCTGGCCAAGGCCGGCACCCTGTCGATCATCGGCGTCTACCCGCCGACGGCGCGGACTTTTCCCATCGGTGTGGCGATGAACAAGAACCTCACCATCAACATGGGCAACTGTCATCACCGCAAGTACATCCCGCGGCTGATCGAACTGATCCTGGCGCGACGCTTCGACCCAGCCACGGTGCTCACCCAGATCAAGCCGATGAACGACGCGATCGCCGCCTTCCAGGCCTTCGACCGTCGCGAGAACGGCTGGATCAAGGTGGAGCTGCACCCGCAGATGCAGGTGGCGACGGGCAAGGGCGACGAGGAACGGCTGGACGAGGAAAAACTGCTCGACGAAGGCATCGAGGAATCCTTCCCGGCCAGCGATCCGGTCTCGGTGGCGGCTCCGCGCCGTTCTTGAGCCGCCAGGAGGGCAGCGGGCGATGGGAGACATCCGCATAGGCATATCCGGCTGGCGCTACGCCCCGTGGCGGGGCGTGTTCTACCCCGAGGGGCTGGCGCAGAAGAACGAGTTGCAGTTCGCCTCCCGGGCGGTGAACAGCATCGAGATCAACGGCTCGTTCTACGCGTTGCAGACCCCGGAACGCTACGCCGACTGGTACGAGGACACGCCGGACGACTTCGTCTTCAGCGTCAAGGCGCCCCGCTACATCACCCATATCCGCCGGCTGGACGACGTGGAGAAGCCCATCGCCAACTTCCTCGCCTCCGGCGTGCTGCGCCTGCGCCAGAAGCTCGGCCCGATCCTCTGGCAGTTCCCGCCGAGCTTCGCCTTCGACCCGGCGCAGTTCGAAGCCTTCTTGCGCCTGCTGCCGCAGGACACCGAGGAAGCCCTTGCCTGCGCACGCGGCTGCGAGGAGCGGATGGAAGGCCGCCAGTATCTGGAAATCGACCAGAAACGCCGGCTGCGCCACGCGGTGGAGATTCGCAACCCGAGCTTCGTCGATCCGGCCTTCGTCGCCCTGCTGCGCGAATACCGGGTCGCCCTGGTGGTCGCCGATACCGCCGGCCGCTGGCCCTATTACGAAGACCTGACCAGCGACTTCGTCTACATCCGCCTGCACGGCGACGAAGTGCTCTACACCAGCGGCTATACCCCCGAGGCGCTGGACAACTGGAGCCGGCGCATCCGCCGCTGGAGCCACGGCTCGCAGCCGTCGGACGCGCGCCTGATCACCCAGCGCAAGCCGCAGCCGCGCCGCTCGCGGGCGGTGTTCTGCTACTTCGACAACGATGTCAAGGTGCGCGCCCCCTTCGATGCGCGCCAGTTGCTGGAACGACTTGGACTGGACGGGTCCCTGGAAACCACACCCGGCGAACTGGAAGGAGCCCTGCTGTGACTTCGGATCATCCCGGCATCGTCAGCGCGGAGCTGGACGCCCACCTCGCCAGCGCCGTGCATTCGCTGAAGGTCCTGACGATGAATACCCATAAGGGATTCACCTTCTTCAACCGCCGCTTCATCCTCCATGAGCTGCGCGATGCGGTGCGCACCACTCATGCCGACATCGTGTTCCTCCAGGAAGTGCTCGGCACCCACCAGCGGCATGCCCTGCGCTTCCCCAATTGGCCGAGCACGCCGCAGTACGAATTCCTCGCCGACAGCATGTGGACGGACTTCGCCTACGGACGCAACGCGGTCTATCCGGACGGCGACCACGGCAACGCGCTGCTGTCGAAATTTCCCATCCTGCGCTACGACAACCTCGACGTGTCCATCAGCGGCCCCGAACGCCGTGGGCTGCTGCACTGCGTGCTGCAAGTGCCGGGGCAGGACGAGTTCCACGCCATCTGCGTGCACCTGGGCCTGCGCGAGGTGCACCGCGAGCAGCAGTTGCACCTGCTCTGCGAGCTGCTCGACTCGCTGCCGCCGCAGGCGCCGGTAGTGGTGGCCGGCGACTTCAACGACTGGCGCCTGCGCGCCACCGCGATCCTCGACCGCTGCGCCGGGCTGCACGAGGCCTTCGCGGTAGCCCATGGCAAGGTCGCCAAGAGTTTCCCCGCCCGCTGGCCGGTGCTACGCCTGGACCGGGTGTACGTGCGCAACGCGCGCAGCCGCGATCCGCAAATCCTGTCGGCGCGACCCTGGTCGCACCTGTCGGACCATGCCCCCCTGGCCGTGGAGATCCAGCTATGAAATTCACCTGGAAGGATGGCAACCGGCTTCAACTCCTGGAAAACGGCGAAGCGTTCTTTCCCCGCGTGTTCGAGGCGATCAGTCAGGCCGAGAAGGAGGTCCTGATCGAGACCTTCATCCTCTTCGAGGACAAGGTCGGCCAGGCCTTGCAGCGCGAGCTGATCGCCGCCGCCGAGCGTGGCGTGCGGGTGGAAGTGACGGTGGACGGCTACGGCTCGGCCGACCTCGGCAGCGAGTTCATCGCCGCTATGACGCGGGTCGGCGTGCACATCCAGATGTTCGATCCCAAGCCGAAGACGCTGGGCATGCGCACCAACGTGTTCCGCCGGCTGCACCGCAAGCTGGTGGTGGTGGATGGCAAGCTGGCCTTCGTCGGCGGCCTCAACTTCTCGGCCGACCATCTGGCCGACTATGGTCCGGAGGCCAAGCAGGACTACGCCCTGGAGATCGTCGGCCCGGTGGTGGACGACATCCACCGCTTCGCCCTCGCCACGGTGGCGCCGCCGAGCCCGCCCCGGCACTGGTGGCAGCGGCGCATCGAGGCCGTCGAGAATACCGAAGCACCACATATCGAGGGCATCGGCAACGTACGCGCGCTGTTCGTCACCCGTGACAACGAGGAGCACCAGAACGACATCGAGGAGCATTACCTCGACGCCATCCGCAACGCGCGCCGCCGGCTGGTGATCGCCAATGCCTATTTCTTCCCCGGCTACCGCCTGCTGCGGGAAATCCGCAACGCGGCGCGGCGCGGGGTGAAGGTCAAGCTGATCCTCCAGGGCCAGCCGGACATGCCGATCGCCAAGTTCGGCGCGCGCATGCTCTACAACTACCTGCTGCGCGACGGCGTGGAAATCTACGAATACTGCCGCCGGCCGTTGCACGGCAAGGTGGCGCTGGCCGACCACGAGTGGGTGACCGTCGGTTCGAGCAACCTCGACCCGCTGAGCCTGTCGCTGAACCTGGAATCGAACCTGGTGATCCGCGACACGGAGATCAACCGCCAGCTCTATGAGCACCTCGAAGCGCTGATGGCCAGCGACTGCAAGCACATCGCCCTGGAGCGGATCGTGCGCGGCTACTTCTGGCGGGCACCGCTGATCTTCCTGATCTTCCACTTCCTCCGCCACTTCCCGTCCTGGGTGGGCTGGCTGCCGGCGCACAGCCCGACGCTGGCGCAACTGCAACCCCACGTGGACAGCATCGACGAGGACGATGCCACGCGCCTGCAGCGAGGCCATCAATGAATCGACCGGAACCCCCGACAACGCAGCGGAAGCGCTGGTGGCCCCTGGTGAAGCGTCTGCTCACCGTGGCCTTCTTCATCCTACTCATCGTGCTCTTGGTAATGCTCGGCAAGAACGTCGACTGGAATGAAGTACTGGCCACCCTCCGTGACTACCGGGCCAGTACGCTGCTGCTGGCGGCCGCTGCCTGCCTGGCCAGCTACCTGGCCTACAGCAGCTTCGACCTGCTCGGTCGCGCCTACGCGAAACACCACTTGCCGGCCTGGCAGATCATGCCGGTGACGTTCGTCTGCTATGCCTTCAATCTCAACCTCAGCGCCTGGGTCGGCGGGCTCGCCCTGCGCTACCGCCTCTATGCGCGGCTGGGGCTGAGCAACGCCGAGATCACCAAGGTCTACAGCCTCAGCCTGATGACCAACTGGCTGGGCTACCTGATGCTCGGCGGCGTGCTCTTCGCCTTCGGCCCCATCGAACTGCCCGATAGCTGGGCCATCGGCCGCGGTACCCTGCGCCTGCTGGGGCTCGCCCTGCTGGCCGTGACCATCGGCTACCTGCTGCTCTGCGGTTTCTCGCGGCGGCGCAGTTGGCACGTCCGTGGCCACGAAATCCGCCTGCCCTCGCTCTGGCTGGCCAGCACGCAAATGGCCCTGGGCGCCATCAACTGGGCACTGATGGGGCTGGTGATCTACATCCTGCTGATGAACCGGGTGAGCTATGCCGAGGTGCTCGGCGTACTGCTGATCAGCAGCATCGCCGGGGTCATCACCCACGTCCCGGCCGGCCTCGGCGTGCTGGAGGCGGTGTTCGTCACGCTGCTCCAGCACCAGATATCCAAAGGCAGCCTGCTGGCCGGCCTGATCGGCTATCGCGCGCTCTACTTCCTCGCGCCGCTGCTGGTGGCGACGCTGGTGTACCTGGTCCTGGAATTTCGCGCCAAGCGCCTGCGCCAGATGAATCGCGACAAGCGGACGACGGATAAACCACCCACCAACCCCGAACGACCAGCACCCAAGCGGAGCATGGCCAAGCCACCACTCCCCTAGGGCGATGAAGTCGCTCCTACGAAAGCTCAGCCGGACACCATTTTTGTGTAGGAGCGAGCTCTGCTCGCGATGAAAGTCCCCACACAAAAAGTTTCGCCAGCAGAGCTGGCTCCTACGGAAAGCCAGTCCATAGGGACGAAATTCGCCCGGCGAGGCCAGGCTCGAGCGAACGAATTCGTCCCAAAGCCGACCGCCACCCCGGTTCAGCCAGGCTGTCGGCGATTGGCCATCGACCGGACTTCGCACAGACTCAAGGGCCGCTGGCTATTGCCTTCCGACCAGTATTCCGGCGCCGCTTCCAGCGTCTCCTGGATCACCTGTACCAAGGCACCGGCCCGGTCGGCAGCCACCACTCCCAGGTTCGGGTCGAAGAAATGCAGCCGCTCGGAAGCATCCTTGCGCAAGCCCATGACGTGCTGGTCCGTAAGCAACACGAAAAATTGCTCCTGACCCGGCATCATTCTGTCGTTCAGTTGCCGTGCGAACGCCCGATCGGAATGCCATGACAACTCCGTGAACGGCCGCTCGGGCGTCGCAGAATGCAGCCCGACGAACGACAGCATGTGCAGGAACGTCGCTTCATCGCCGTGGGGCAACATCCGATCCTGCTCGATCTCCAGGCCGAGGCAACGAAGGAACAGGGAGTCCTCGCTCCAGGCCGGTAACGCCTGGAAGAAATGCGCATCGTTCCTGCCCTCCCCGGCGTTCTTCAGCCAGTTCAGCGACAGCCCATAGCACAGCCCCTTGTTCTGCAGCTTCTCCGGGATCATTTCCGCTGCTCCGGGAATGCTGCCAAGAATGGCTTTCCGGGTGGTGGTCTGGCTGAACGCGGTGGTTACCGTGCAACCGTTCCGCTCGGCGAGATCACGGAAATCTTCGGTCAGCGCATCGTCTCCCGGCAGGCCTTTCGTCCGGCCCGGCCCGCCGGCATTGGCCAGAAACGACGGCAACGGGTGATTGGCGGGTCCGTGCGCTACCGGCCGAGGCTCGAAGCGGCCAGGCGGAGGCAGCGGCAACGGAGACGCCAAGTGCCGGTCGAGCTCGACCAAGCCCCTATGCGCCATGGGTGGCCGCATGGCTGGTTGGCCCGAGCGCGTCAGGGAGAGTGCCGCTTCCTGCTGCGGCCCGGCAGCGATGTCGACAACGCCCCGGTTCTGAACGGAGCCGATCATGCCAATCGCCCACCTGCCGCCAGAACCAGTGAATTCAACGAGCCACCCTCCCGCGCCGTTCTTGGCGTGGCGCTGGCCGGTGCCTGGTGGCGGTAGCGTTCGACGTAATCCCTGAGTTGCCGGACCAGCTCACCGAAGTTGCGCAGCACGCGGTCCAGCTCGTCGTCCCGCGCCTGCTCCAGCGGATGGACGGCGCGCAGCAGCAGTTGGCGCCGCTCCGGGTCGAACCCCAGCGCCGCCCCTCGCGTATAAGCCGGGTCGAGGTTGAGTGTCATCGCCAGGGTCAGTACGCCGTTGTCGCGGCTCAGGTCGAGTTCACCGACCAGGCCGTAGAAATACACGCAGGTCTGGTTCGCCGGCAGCATCACCAGCACCTCCTGCCCGTCCTCCAGCGCGACGCTGCAACAGCCCTGCGCGTCCAGCACGCGCCCGTTCACGGCCGTCACGCCGCAACGTATCAGCCAACGGTTGATAGTTTCTTCCGCCTGTATGGAAGTCATGGCTTCTCCTTGGAAATCGGGCCTCGGACTTGTCGGACCCGGTCCGCTCGATGGGATGGCTGCACCTGGGTGCGGCTTCAGTACGTGAGGCCTTTGGCAGCCTTGCGCAGCTGCTTCATGGCTTTTCGATAGCTCTTCATGCAAAGGGCGAACTGTCGTTGCTGGACCTCGAGCTCGGACTGCACCGGCTCCAGCATCGACAGCGGCCGGCTCCGCTCATGCGGATTTCGCTTGCAGGTATGTCCGATCAGCCCTTGGAGAAACGGCAGCGGCTGGGATTGGTGCAACAGCGCGATGGGCTCCGGTCGATAGCCACCGAAAGGAGGCAGCAAGGGCGGCTGCGCAGCGGGCATGCCCAAGACCAGCAGGCCGGACACTGTCATCGGCGGCCGGATCGCCGGCTGCTCCAGGCGCAACGCCCAGGACGTCGATGCTATCGACGTACTTGGCTCATCCGGAGCCGTTACGGCGTGGATATGCAGGGTTGGGCATGACACTTCCCTGCCTGATCGTGGGTCATTCATGTAGTACTCCGGTCAATTGTCGGTCGCGGCTTCCTACCGCCCCGACTGAGTGGCAAGCGGTCAACAAGAGTTCGATGCGTTGCTACGTATCGCTCCCATGAGTTGATTCACACGGCGGAGCATGAGCTGCCGCATGGCTACCGCTTCAGCATCGACCTGGATGCGTGTGTTCGCGAACGCCCGCCGGGTACGGGCTCGATCGCACGTCACCTTTGAGAACGCTACTTCGTATCCAGCCGATGGTTACAGGCGCCGGGAGCGCGCCTGAACGCGGCCTCATCGTCACTTGCCATGGGAACCAGCTCCCATTTTTTTCCACTGAACCAAAGCAGCAATGGGCTCGGACTCCAATCGACGAGGCTTGGACTCTGGGTATTTTTGAACGAACGTTCCGGAGTTCGGCATGAACGTAAACGATGCAAGCTACCATTCCATGGCCTCCCTCTTGGGACAGTCCTTCCGTTCCGATCACGACCCCGATGCAGGAGAGATATCCGGCCGATCACATACTCCGTCCAGCACTGGAGCGACCCATGCCGAATCGACCCGATGGGTAAATGTCGCCGTGGGGGTTCATGATCCGGAGCATTCACCGAACGCCGTCGCCCTGCGCGAAAAGCTGAACAAACTGTTCGAGCCGCACATCACCGAACAGAACCGGGAGGCATTCAAGCAACTCATCGACCAACGGGCGATTCGCCTGAACGAGATGGGGGAAACGCCGGAAAGCGTCGAAGCCACGCTGGCCAAGGGGCAGAAGCTGGATCGTGTGTCACGGGGGGCGGTGGGAGCGCTTAATTCCGTACCGTTCGGTGCCGCCTCGCGCCTGCTCGACACCGTGCCGGCGATACTCGCCCCCTTTGCCGGACCGGCCATGGTCGGCCTGGCCGCCGGAACGATAGCAGGCATGGCGAATACCGTCGGGGTTGGCATGTTGAAACGGGCTACCAGCGATACCCAATGGCTGACCGCCAAGCCCGAGGAACTGGAGCCGGTGATGGCCGATGCCGCCAAGGCTCGCGAACCCAGCCAACTGCGGTCCACCCTCGAGGCGAGCGCGAACCTGCAGACCTTTACGCTGCGCAACATCCTGCGCACCGGCTTGGCCGGCCTGACGATGACGAACGTCCCCGACAAGAAAGAGAACGAAACTCCAGCCGAAGCGGCGGACCGCACAGCCAAGGCAGAACACAACGCCAACGTCAAGAACACCGACTCCTGGATCTCTGCGTCCGGCAGCGTGGTAGCGGGGGGGGCCTCCGCACTGATACAGCAGGGCATAGACGAGCATTATCACCGCAACGGCCCGGAATACCTGCTCGGCCGCCAGGATTGGGAAGCGCAGTACACGGCGCTGAAAGAGGTCAACCCGCTGCGGGACCCGCTGATCAATGCCGGCAAGCGGCTGGCGCAGCTTCCCGTGGACATCGCCACCGACAGCCTCGAAGCGACCCGCAAGGTCTTCACCGCCAGCGCCCTGATGGAGAACGTCGGCATGCTCGGTGGCGGTTTTGCCGCCGTGTCCGTGGCACAAGCCGCAGCCAAAAAGACGGCGACCGACGCCGGCCTTGGCGAACCCGCCGTCGAAGCAATCAGCCAAGGCGTGAATGCCGCTCTCGGCGGGCCGGTTTTCGCCGCATGGGCCGGGGCCTCGATCATGACCGGTCCGGCTGCCGATAAAGCGGCCAATTACCTGCAGGAGAAAGCGTCCTCGCTGCTCGGTCAGGCCGCCAACTATCTGCATGGCCGCCCGTCCGGTTCCCAGCCGCTACCCACCGACGACACCGCTCTGCGGGACCTGGAGGAAGGACGGCTTGCCCCACAGGGCGCTGCCGACAACGGTCAACCCATCGCCGCCACCCACAACCAGAACCAGAACCAACTGGAGAGAGTGACGGAAGAGCCGCCGACCACGGTCGATACTGGCCAGCCTTCCACCAGCGGCCAGGGTGAAATAGAGATGGTACAGACAGAATCCTCCCCACCGCTGAACAATGCTGAGCGTAACGTGTAACCCGCCAGGCTTAGGCGAACAGGACAAGGCCCGTCCTTCCGCACCACGGGCAGCCCATCTGCGGCAGATGGCTGCCCAGGGTGCAACTCCGATATTTTTCAACGGCCCGGAAGCCCGATGCAGACCTCGGGTGCCCGGGCCGATCCGTAACTCTTCTCGCCCCTCTCGATTGTTTGTCACAAATCTCCAGCAGAATTTTCGGCGCCCCTTTTGAGTCGCGTCATTCCTACGCCTTCGCCTGGGGAACGACAGCCCCGAGTAGTATTCGATGGAGAGCATGTATGCAGGTTTCCGGTTCCGAGCACGCCACCCCAGCGCACGCCACAGCCTTACGCCTGGAAGGCAGCGACACCATTAATCAACGACCCTTGGCAGCGACGCAGCAAGCGGGCGGACTCTCGCTCCTCGAGCTGGGAAAGCGCATCGGCCGGCTGCTGGCGCCTCGTCAACGCCTCGAGGCCGAACCGCTGCAGGCTCAGTCGACCGGTACCAGCCCGGAGTCGAGCCACCGGCCACTGTTACGCCCCGCTCCGGCATCGCCGGAGATGGAGCTGGCGCGTCTTCCCGGTCGGCGCTTCCAGGGCCTGAATATCGAACGCCTGTTGTCCCACGACCCCTCGCGCCACGCCACCACATCCCTGGAAATGAGCCTGGGCCCGCACGGACGGCTGGTGATCGGCGACAACACACCCACGGGCCTGCGGCATCTGCTCCAGGCCACGCTGGGCCAGGCATCGAAAACCTACCTCGCTCACCATGGCGAGCCGGACGGCGACCAGTTACTGATGGACCGGCAGGGCACCCTGCTGCACCTGCGGCAGACACCCGCCGCCATCGTGGTGCTGCGCAGCAGCCGACCCAACGACGCCAAGCGCGACCTCGATGCCCTGTGCCCCGGCGGCGTGGCCGAGTACCACCTGCAGCGCGAGGAAGACGGCGACAGCATCCAAGTGCGGGCCCGCCCGAAGAACGGTGGCGAAGAGCGCAGCCTGAACGACCTGGACATCGGCGGGCGATCCCATCTCGCCCAACTCACCGGTATCCACGAAGACACGGCCGCCCAGCGACTGCGCCTGCACGACGGCAAGCTCTACCGCTTCGATATCGAAGAACAGGCCTGGGCCCTCCACCCCGCCAACGACGGCACACCGTTCAAGCAGCTCTCGCTACAGGCGGACGGCCATCTGTATGCGCTGCACGGCGATCACCTGGTGAACCTGAGCGCATCCCAGCCGAGCATGCCGCTGGCAGCGCGTGGCGCCGTGGCCTTCTCCGTCGCCGCCGATGGCACCGCCGCGCTGCTCTGCGGCAAAGGCGCTGCGCAGAGCGTCCGGCTGGTCAGGCCGGACCAGGCCGACAGCATCCAGGCGGGTCTGGCAGCCGTGGACGGACAGGTCCGCCTGCAACTCGGCCTGGTCGACAGCCACCATGAACACGCCTTGCGCCTCGATGGCGGCAATGCCGAGGCGACCCGCATCGGCATTGCCGACGGCCGTCTGTTCCTGATCGACAACGAAGGGCGGCTATACAGCGCCGACACCCCTTCGGCCAACGGTCCTCTGGATCTCCAGCCTGACGCCGAGGCGATCCCGAACGGCCAGGCGCTGGGGCGCACCACCTTCGCCGAGGGCTTCATGCAGGACGACCAGGCCCACTTGAATGTCTTGGTCAAGGATGCCCAGGGGCAGTTGCACAGCCAGCCGGTGAACCTGATCGACCAACCGGCGAAAGGCGGCTGGAACCTCACCGATGCACTGGTGCTGGATAACCGCCGCGGGCTGCCCGAGCCGCAACCCGCCCAGGCGAATACCCTCAATCTGGGCCGCCTCGGCCACGTCGCCCTGGAGGGCGGCGAGCTGCTGCGCTGGGACGCCACCGCCAACACCTGGGCCAGCACTGGCGTCAAAGGAGTGGAGCGGCTGCAACAGGGCCTGGACGGCAAGCCGTATATCCTCAAGAGCGGCAAATTGCAGAAGCTGGACGTGACGCTCAGCGTAGGGCGCTTCCTCCATGACGGGCAGCATTCCCTCGCCCCCATCGGCCAGAACATCAAGGTCGCCGGCGGACGCACGCTGCCCGCCGCAAGCGGCCTGCGCGACGTCGCCCTGGTCAATGAAAAGTTGTTCGTCACCCTGGGCCGCGACGGCCGGCTGGAGCTGCACCACCCCACCCGGCCCGACGGGGAAATCCCTCGGACCGGGCTCGACGAAGAGATCCAGTCCCTTGCCCTCGACGAGAAGCAGACCCTCTATGCCCTGACCCAAAGCGGCCGGCTCTTCAGCTTGCCGCGTGCCGACTGGCAGGCAGCCGAAGCGGAGCAGCGGGAGCCTGCGGCCTGGCAACCCTGCGAGCTGCCCGACGAGCAGCCGCTGCAAACGATCCGCACGGGCCCCGGCAACCGCCTGCTCGCCAGTCTCCGGGGAGCGGAAGGCGCCGAAGAGCTTCGGCATGACGCCAGCCTCGGCTGGCATCCCCACCAGCCCTCCGACCTGTCGCCGCCGCAGGCGCTCAAGTCGCTGTTCGAGCGCGTCCGCGACGACAGCAGGACCTGGAAACTGGGTGGAGCCACGGTCAAGGCATCGGTCAACCGGGCGGGCCGCAACAGCGCGGAATACAAATACCGCTCCGGTACTGGCGAATTCATCCGCGCCCACGTCTTCAAGCCGACCCTGGAAACCCCGCGCCCGCTGAAAAACCTCGGCTACAACCTGCAGCACCGCTGGCAGGGCCGCGAAGGCTTGAGCCCGATCTACGAGGCGGAAAGCACGCTGTTCGAGCAACTGAAATCATTGGCCGACAAAACGACTCCGGCCGCCGGCCAGGACCTGAAGGCCCGCATCGCCGGGCTCGATCTGGATACCGCCGGTGCACCGCTGAAGGCGGCGCTGGAAGCCTTCCAGACCGAGCTGCAACGCAGTTGCGACAAGCATGCCGTGGCCCTGGGCCAAGCCGTGGGGGTTCTCAACATGCACGGCGAACCCCGGGAAGACTTCAAACCGCCGCGACTCGGCGCCCTGCGGCAGAAACTCGACCCTTACAGCGCCGGCGCCGACTTGGCGCCCCTGCTGCGTGACGCCCTCGCCCGCGTGGCGCCGACAGACGCGCGCGCCGTCGAACTGCTCGACCGCTTCACCGGGCAAGGTGCCCTGCTCTCCTACCGCAAGAGCGAAATGCCCCTTGGCCGCCGTCGCGATCCGGGTGACGACAGCGCCCTGCTCAAGGCACGCCTGGCGCTGGATATCGCGACCCTGCACGAACTGAATGCCCTGGTCGACCGGCTGGAAGACGCTCCGCTGGAAGAATCGAGCAAGGCACTCTCGGCCCTGCGCGACCAGCACTACCACGAGCACCCGCTCAAGGTGGTCACCGACATGGGCTTTCGCAGCCATGACAGCCTGGAGGCCAACTATGACGCGGTGAAGGCATTCCTCAAGGCGTTCCGCAAGACCGACCACGCCGTGCACATCAACCTGCGCGGCGCCTTCGGCGGCGACTCGGCGGACATGGCCAAGGGCTTGAAGGCCGCGCTCAAGGAAATCGAGGGCTATCACGAACTGCACGTCCAGCGCGGCTACGGGGGCCGGCTGAGCACCCCGACCACGGGACCTGGCGGCGTCGTCACCTATCCCAGCGGAAGCCTCGGAGCCAACCGCGGCTACAGCCTTACCTTCCAGATGGAAGACCACAAGTTCACCAAGGAAGAGCGCTTCCTGGTGACCTTCGTCCGCCAGGGCGGCGGCTCGGGCAGTGTCGGTTTCGGCATACGCGACCGAACCCTGGGCCGTAGCCATGGTGTCGGCCCCGAACGCGAGGCCAGCCTGAGTTTCCCGCTGGATGCCAGTCTGCGCGCCAGCGTCAGCGGCTCTACCCAGGATGCCCTGACCTTCATGCTGGCGCCCGGCGAGATCGACGCCTTCGTCGACAGCCTGGTCGAGGGCACCCTCAACCCGTACGAGCTGATGCGCCGCGGTGTGGAACATGAAGTGCAGCACGGCTATCGCTTCAGCGTCGACCTGGATGTCAGCGCCTCCGCGAACGTCGGGTACGGGGTCAACATGGCGGAAAGCCAGTCGCCCCTGGATGCTCTCTTCCGCATGCAGGGGGGCGCCGAGCTGAGCCTGAACCTGATCAACTACAGCCAGCACCGGCAGGCCAGCAGCGGAGCATTCCAACGGGAGGAAGGCAGCCTGAACCGGCCACGCTTCTTCAACCAGTTCCGCGCGGCCCTGCATCTACCACAGGCCCACCTGATCGGCTCGCATACTGCGCCGGACGGGGAATTCCAGCAGGCACGCGGTGGCCTGGATAATTCCGTCAGCGCAACGATGGAGACGCGTACGACCAAGCGCTACAAATTCCTTTTCAAGGCCGTGGAACCGATCACCGAAGCCGACGTGGCCAAGGCCGCCGCCACCCTGGGCAAGGCCTTTCGCGACAAGGCCTCCGCGGCGGCGCTCAAGGAAATGGCCACGGAGCGCGACCTCGGCCGCCGGCTGGAGCGCATGGGCGAACGCTTCGCCGGCCGGGAACCGGAGAACGACGACCAGTACGCCGCTCTGCGCTCCTTGCGCGCCCTGGCCGACAAGCATGTCGCCACCCTCGCCGGCCACAGTCTGCTGGGCGAAGCCTATTTCGACAGCACCTACACCGATCTCGGCCGCCTGGACAAGATGAGCCTGCTGACCCGCCTGAGCGCCGGGCTCAACCCCAACCATGTGCAGAGCAATGCCGAATACATCGCCGGGCTCATGGCGAACGACCCGAAGCTGGAAAACCTGATCAAGCACCTGCAGGACACGCCCGGCACAACCGCCCGCGTCCGCCTCGAGTTGAAGGACGCGGTCAAGGCCGAAATCGAACGCGGCAGCCGGGACGGCACCCTGACCGAAGACCAACTCATCGCCAAGCTGCAGGACCGCGCCAACCTGCGCCTGAAGGCGATCTTCCTGTTCCAGACCGTGGACAAACGCGAAGGCTTCACCTCCCCCCTGCCCTTAGTCTCCTACAACAGCGAAACCTCGCTGAATCTGGTGCGCTGCCTGGGTCGGGTCATCTTCGACTTCGGCCGCGACCAGAACACCCCCAAGGGCTACACCCTGGACGGCGACATCGCGCATTACGACGAACCCACCCAGGAAGGTATCGCCGCCATGAAGCGCGAAGGGTTCGATTTGCGGCGGCCGTGAGGGGCACCTTTGCTCTCTGTGAAGCCTCGCTGGAACATCCCGGCGAGGCTTTTTTGTATCGGCTCACTAATCGTCCGAGAGATCGCCAGCAAAAACAGAAACACCCATCCTCTAGTAGCTCTTTGCGCTTGTTTTACCCACCCGCCCTTCCGAGAATCCCGCGCCCGTCGATTCCAGAAGAGCGCCCACATGGACGTCCGCAGCCCCTTCTTCCAGACCATCGCCCTGATTCTCAGCGGCGTACTGTTCCTCAACCCCCTCGTCGTCACCGCGGCGGACCTGGCGGTGGCGACGGGCGGCGGCGCCACGCTGACCCAGGCGGGCAACGGCGTGCCGGTGGTCAACATCGCCAAGCCCAACGGCAACGGCCTCTCGCACAACAAATTCTCGGAATTGAACGTCGGCCAGCAGGGCCTGATCCTCAACAACGCCACCAGCGCCACGCAAAGCACCCAGCTCGGCGGCATCATCCTCGGCAACGCGAACCTCCAGGGTCAGGCGGCGGGGCTGATCCTCAACGAAGTCACCGGCGGCAACCCCAGCCAGCTCAAGGGCTACACCGAAGTGGCGGGCAAGTCCGCCCATGTCATCGTTGCCAACCCTCACGGCATTCGCTGCGATGGCTGCGGTTTTCTCAATACGCCGCGGGTTACCTTCAGCACCGGCAAACCGGTGGTCGAGAACGGTCGACTGGACCGCTTCAGCGTCGACGGCGGTGAGATCGTCATCGAAGGCGCCGGCCTCAACGCCAGCAACATCGACCAGTTCGACCTGATCACCCGAAGCGCCAGGCTCAACGCCGAGCTGCACGCCCAGCAGCTCAACGTCATCACCGGGCGCAACGAGGTCAAGGCCAGCGACCTCCGCGTCACTGCCAAGGCCGACGACGGCAGCGACAAACCGGCCCTGGCCATCGACAGCTCGGCCTTGGGCGGCATGTATGCCGGGGCGATCCGCCTGGTCGGTACCGAGGCCGGGGTGGGGGTAAAACTGGCTGGCGATATGGCCGCCAGCGGTGGGGATATCCATATCGACCTCGCGAGCGGCCAGTTGACCCTGGCGCGGGCGGCGGCCAGCCGGGACCTGCATCTCGAAGCCGAGAAGATCGAGCTGACCGACACCGCCTACGCCGGTCGCACCGCTTCGGTCGAGGCCGAGGGTGAGGTCGTCAACCGCAAGAGCCTGGCGGCGGGCGAGACGGTGAGCCTGGACGGCGCCCAGGTGACCAACCAAGGCGTGATCGAAGCGGGCGTCAACCCGGACAACACGCGCAACGCCCAAGGCGATGTCAGCCTCAGCGGCCAGAGCGTGCGCAACAGCGGCACGGTGATCGCCAGCCGGCAACTGACGGTGACGGGTACGCAGACCCTGGACAACCAGGGCGGGACCTTGAGCGGCCAGGGTGGTGCCACGCTGAACGGTGGCGCATTGGATAACCGGCAGGGTCAGGTGTTCAGCGGCGGGGCACTGAACGTGGATGCCGGCAGCCTGGACAACCGCAACGGCAAGGTGGCGGCGCAGGCGGTCGACTTCACCCTCGCCAATGCCTTGAGCAACGACGCCGGGCTGATCGAATCCGACACCACCCTGGCCCTGCACGCCGGTCATCTCACCAATGCCCAGGGCACCCTGCGGGCGCTGGGCGAGCGCGGCACCAACGTCTTCGTCACCGACCAGGGTTTCGACAACGCCGACGGCACGCTGGAAACCGGCGCGGCGGCGGATTTCCGCATCGGCACAGAGCTCGCCAACCGGGGCGTGATCAGCGTCGCCGGGGCCTTGCAAGCCCAAGCGCCCACCGTGCACAACGAGAATGGCCTGCTCGTCAGCGGTGGCGACATGCACCTGCTGACCGACCGTTTCACCAACCTGAACGCCGATGTGTACAGCCTGGGCAGCCTGAGCATCGCCAGGGATGCGGCCGGCAGCTTCGCCAGCCTGATCGAGAACCGCTCCGGCAGCATCGAATCCGTCGGTGACATGCGCCTGCGGGCTACCTCGCTGATCAACCGCAAGGAACAGTTCGCCACCCGGCAGAACCAGACCGCCGGCCATATCAGCGTGGTCTGCCACGACTGCAGCGGCGATCACCACAACGTCGACTACGTGGCGACCGAAGCCTTCGACATTGTCGTTGACCCGGACCAGGACTCGCCCGCGGCACGCCTCCACAGCGGAGGCAATCTGGCGATCCAGGCCGGCGAGGTCGTCAACCGCTACAGCAGCCTCAGCGCCAGCGGCGACATCGCCATCACCGCCAGCACCCTGGAAAACACCGGCGCCGCCACCGGCAGCAGTCAGCGCATCCGCCGCTTCAACACCGGCCGCGTCACCGACGGGACCGACGAGCGTTTCCGCGAGGGCGTCATCGATCCCTACAACGCCCTCCCCTTGCCCAAGGCGGTGCCGACGGCGCTCGACCGTTGGGATCTGGTCAGCGACCTCGAGACCCGGACCGCCACCGACAGCGCCGCTCCGGCGATCATCCAGGCCGGCGGCGATGTCGGCATCCAGGCCAGCCAGTCGATCAGCAACGCCTCGGTACTGAGCCAGCAAGCCCCCTCGGCGAACCCCGACGCGCCGTTGCTGGCGGTCCTCAACGCCCAGTTGCCACCCGACACCCGCCAGCAGGCCGCCGAAGCGGACCTCGGCCTGCCGCAGGGCCCGAACGGCCTGTTCCGGGTCAACCGGACGCCCGGCCATCCCTACCTGATCGAAACCCATCCGGCGCTGACCCGGCTGCGCGCCTTCGTCAACAGCGATTACTTGCTCGACCGGCTCGGCTACGACAGCGACGCCGCCTGGAAACGCCTGGGCGACGGCCTCTACGAACAACGGCTGATTCAGCAGGCGGTGGTCGCCCGCACCGGCAAGCGTTTCCTCGATGGGCTGACCTCCGACGAGGCGATGTTCCGCTACCTGATGGACAACGCCATCGCCAGCAAGGAGGCGCTCAACCTCAGCGTGGGGATCACCCTTACCGCCGAGCAGGTGGCGGCCCTGACCCATGACATCGTCTGGCTGGAAGAGCGTGAAGTGCTCGGCCAGAAGGTGCTGGTCCCGGTGCTCTACCTGGCCCAGGCCAAGGGACGCCTGGCGCCCACCGGTGCCTTGATCCAAGGCCGGGACGTGGCCCTGATCAGCGGCAGCGAGTTGCAGAACAGCGGCACCCTGCGCGCCCGCCGCAATCTGGACATCACCGGGCAGAACCTCGGCAACAGCGGCCTGATGCAGGCCGACGAACGCCTGCAACTGCTGGCTACCGACAGCATCCGCAACGCCCAGGGCGGCATCATCGCCGGGCGCGACGTATCGGCCATCGCCCTGACCGGCGACATCGTCAACGAACGCACCATCGCCCGCGAGCAACGCAGCGGCAAACACTTCAGCCAGACCACCAGCGTAGTGGACAGTGCCGCGCGCATCGAAGCGGACAACGGCCTGCACCTCTCGGCCGGCCGCGACCTGCTCAACCTCGGCGGCGCCCTCAGCGCAGGCGACAACGCCGGGCTCAGCGCCGGTCGCGACCTCGTCATCGCCGCCGCCCAGGCCGAAGACGGCCTGATGCGCAAGGACAAGCGCCACTACTGGAACCGCTCGACCGTCACCCAGTACGGCAGCGACGTGCAGGTGGGTGGGGATCTGACAGCCGAGGCCGGTCGCGATCTGGCGGTGATCGCCAGCAAGGTGAAAGCCGGTGGTGACGTGCAACTCGAGGCGGGTGGTGACATGGCCATCGCCGCTGCGGCGAACGAAAGCAGCCGCGAATACCGCTACAAGGGCAATGGCAAGAAGATCAACAAGGAGAACGTCACCGTTCGCCAGCAGGCGGCGGCAATCGAAGCCGACGGCGACCTGCTGCTGAGCGCCGAAGGCGACATGACCCTGGTGGCCAGCAAGCTCAAGGCGGGCGGCGAGGCCTACCTCTACGCTGGCAACGACCTCGGCCTGCTGGCGGCGGAAAACCTCGACCACCGCCTCGACGAAAAGAAGAAAAAAGGCGCCTGGGGCAGCAAGGCGTCGCGCAAGGACCAAGTCACCCGCACCACCCAGGTCGGCAGCGAGATCGTCAGCGGCGACGACCTCACCCTCGCCAGCGAAGGCGACCAGACCTACCAAGCCACCCACCTGCAAAGCGGTGCCGACCTGACCCTGGACAGCGGCAGCGCCATCGCCTTCGAAGGCGTGAAGGACAGCGAGCAACAAGTCCACGAGAAGAGCAAGAGCAGCTGGGCCTGGAACGCGACGAAGGGCAAGGGCAACACCGACGAGACCCTGCGCCAATCCGAGCTGATCGCCCAGGGCGCGCTGATCATCAAGGCTGCCGAAGGCATTCGCATCGACATCAAGCACGTCAACCAGCAGACCGTCAGCCAGACCATCGATGCCATGGTGAAAGCCGACCCGCAACTGGCCTGGCTGAAACAGGCCGAAGCCCGCGGCGATGTGGACTGGCGGCGGGTGAAGGAGATTCACGAGTCGTTCAAGTACAGCCACTCGGGCCTGGGTGCCGGGGCGCAGCTGATCATCGCCATCGTGATGGCCGCCATCATCGGGCCGATGGCCGCCGGCCTGGGAGCCGTGGGGCAAGCCGTCACCGTGAGCGTGGCCACCCAAGCCACGGTGAGCACCATCAACAACCGGGGCAATCTCGGCGCAGTGGCCAAGGACGCCACCTCCTCGAATGCGATGAAGGGGTACGTGGTCAGTGCCGCAACGGCGGGGCTCGTGCAATACAACCCGGCCGAACTCGGCATGAACTGGAGCAGCGTCGGCCAGGTGGCGACGAAGACGGTCGTCGATGCGGGCATCAAGACGGCGGTCTACGGCGGCAGCTTCAAGGACAACCTCGGCGACGCCGCGGTCGGCAACGCGGTGGCGATTGCCGGCGCCATCGGCGCGGATGCCATCGGCGACTATGTCCCGAAGGGCAGCCCACAGAAACTCATCCTGCATGCGGCCCTCGGTGGCCTACTGGCGGAAGCCTCGGGCGGCGACTTCCGCACCGGCGCCCTGGCTGCCGGCGCCAACGAAGCCCTGGTGGACTACCTGGGCGAGAAGCTCTTGCCCCAAGGCAAGGACCCGAACAGCGTGGAATACCGCCAAGGCGTGGCCAACCTGATGGCCAGCTCGCAACTGATCGGCGTACTGGCGGCTGTTCTGACCGGAGGCGATGCCGAATCGGCGGCGGCGGTGACAGCGAATGCCACCCAGTACAACTACCTGCGGCATCAGGACGTGGACGGCTTGGTGAAAGACCTGGAGGGCTGCGACCAGCGCGGCGACTGCCAGCAAATCCGCGACCGCTACCTGGCGATCAGCGATGCCAACCGCCAGCGCCTGGCCCAATGTGAACAGAACGGCAACTGCGCCCAGATCGAACAGGAAATCCTCGCTGGCCAGCGGGCCATCGATCAGGTGAACGGCTACGCCGGTGCCGTGCTCCAGCAGGACTTCTCCACCCGCCAGTGGCAGGACGGCAATGCCGTCAGGGTCACCCTGGGCGAACAGGGCCAGCGCTCGGCACAGGCCGCCAGCGACAGGAGCCAACGCCAGTACCACGAAGAAATGGCGCGCCTGGGGCAAAACCCGCAGGAACAGGCATATATCACCGAGCAAATGGCGAAGGCCGGCTACCAGGCTGCGCTGGAAGAGGAACTGCTCAACAAAACCGAACTGGCCCGCCTCGCCGAACTGAGCGATGCCGAACTGGACCGTTTGGCACCCGGCTGGCGGGAATATCGCCAGCAAGCCATCGACACGACCGGGCAAATAAAGTCGGGGCTGTCGACGGTCGGAGAGGTCCTGGAGCCCGGCATCCTCGACGCCCTCGGGCCAGCGGCCAAGGCCGCCAAACTGGCCGGTATTTTCGCCGCCATGCGCAAGGCGGGTGCCGCGATTCCCACGGAACTGACCAAAGTCGCCGACAAACTGGACGGCCTGCTGGCCGGCAAGGCGCCGTCAGCGGAGGAACTGGCTCCGTTCAAGCTGAATGCGCAGGCTAAACTGACGGAGCAGATCCGGCTGGCTAACCAGACGCTGGTGAGTAAGCCGGGGGTGGTTGGTGCAAAAGCGACTGGCGCTGTTCCAAATCTTACTGAGCGGGGCACGTTAGTTAACCTGCGGCCTAATGATGTTGCTATTGCACAGCGACCAATAAGAACGCTTGTACAGGATGAGTCCGGTCGCTACTGGTTGCAAACCTCAACCGGGAAGAGAATTACACCATCAGGGTCGTATGATTTCGTAACTATGCCGGACGGAAGTGTTCGGGTTGCCAGGCCAAATGTGAATCAGGACTTTTCAACCCACCTTGGGTTGAGTGGTGGTGGAGAGGTCAAATATGCGGGCTCTATACGCTTCGGGAATAATGATGGCCCAAGCCGAGGGACAATAACTCAGTGGACTAATAATTCTGGGCATTATCAACCACCTGCAACTTTAAGTGGTAATGCCGGTTTGCCGCAGGGCTCGTTTAATCCGAGGTAGGCCAGATTATGAATGAAAGACAGAAACTGCTATGTGCGCAGCTTGCAAAAATGGGTTCTGAGCAGGCTGCTGAATGGTTGATGACCCAATACCCAGTAGACTCAACAGATTATGGTGAGGCTCTGCTATTGATCCCCCATCGTTCCTGGAAACGATCCGATCAGAAGCGACTGGCTCAGTACTACTTCAGAAAATTGCCCTTCTCTGGCGCGAGAGGATATGAGGCATTTGCCTCATTTATGTCAGTAAGGACTTTTCTGGACTGTGTCAAGGAGCGCTTGCCAATGAGTGCTTCTGATGCAAGCTTGCTGCTGTATTACTTGATTCCTGTTCTTAATAGGGCTGCTAAAAACGACTCTGATCACCAACTTATTATGAGTCTTATCAATGAAATGCAGCCCTATGACCGCGCTGAATCGACATAATCCGCTGACCTGGCTGGGCCTGCTGTTGCTGGCCTGGCTGGTTCTGGGCGTGCAGCTTACGGCGCCAAAACCCGCGTCGGGGCCATTTTACGCGGCGACCGAACATCATCTGGGGGTAACCCGCTGGGAAGCCGCGCCGCGTCTGGGCTTGGACGCCTGGACAACGAAATCCGCGTCGGGCGATACAGTTGGTGCAAAAGGGTTTGTCCCGGCAGAAAGGACGGGGCTTAACTTCGAAGCAAAAGTAGTAAACAAGTCAGATGGCTATGTCGATATTGAATTGTCTACAAGGCAGAAATTCGATAAGACTGGCGCTATTGTTGATAGTAAGTTTGCACAAAGCGATTTAGTTGCTCGTTACTCACCTGATGGGAATTTGCGCATCGATTGGTATGGCACGACTGTCTCTGGCAAAGGTGTAGGGACGGAGATGGTCTCTAGAGCAATCGAGTCCATAGGTCCTGATAAAGTTAAGGCTGTTTCAGCACAGTTGGGGAATACAAATCTTGAGGCTTTCAGAGTAGCGGCATCGACTGGGCTCTCTAGAGAGCAAGCTGTATGGAGTACTCCACTAGGAAAGACGATGAAAGCTCTCGGCTTTAAAGTTGTTGAGGTTTCCGGTTCTAATGTGAAATTCCTTCAGTGAGTGTGTGATATGGACAAGGTTGAAATAATTAGAGCGTTGATTGACTCTGGGCGAGCTAAAGACGTTTTGGATTTCGTTGATGGCGAATCTGAATACATTTCTGATAAGTCAGAAGGGGCTCCTCAAACGAGGGAGCTTCGTAGAATTTGGGTTCTAGTGGTTCATCATTTGAGGTTCGTTTCTGAGTTTGGCAATATTCCTGCTGCGACGAAGAACGGTAAGCGTTTAATCGCATATCCTCAAGAGTTCGAGCTATGGTTGGATGCAGGGGCGCCAGGTATTTCTGATCAAGATATTAGAGAGTATCTGAAGGGAAATCCTTTGTAATATGGTGCAAAAGGAGTTCCGGAGCTCGTCGAAGGGGCTCATTCACTTGTAGGTGCCAATCGTGCGGTTATTGACCCGCGCAAGCTCACAGACTACGCATTGAATCCTGAACATCCGGTTGGTGGTAACAAGGCTCGTGTTTTTGAATCGGTGCTTGGATTTTACGAAGGGCAATTCTGATCTGCTGATGAAGCAGCTTCAGGACGGGGAGTCGTTAGAAGGGGATGGATTTATAAGCCTGGCTCAAATACTCCAGAGCTGACAACAATCTTTGTGAAGTAATTTATATGTCTCTAGAAATTAACGAAGTCGTGCGCTTATTAGAGGACATTCCTTCGGAGGGGATTTGTAGTGGCAGTCTCGGGGTAATAGTTGCCGTCTTCTCGGAGCCAGAGGAAGCTTATGAGGTTGAGTTCTGCAATGAGAAGGGTGCCACCACTGCACAGGTGGCACTGAGGCCATCGCAGTTTGAGGTTATGACGTAATCCCTTTGGGGCGAAAGCGACTGGGACAGCAGGGAAGATTAAGATTGAACCCGGCGCAATACCTGAACCTCCTCACGTTTTTCCTTCATTCTCTTTTGCCCGCTTGCCTCCTCTCCCCCTAGCCGCTAGAGTCCGCCCGTCACGGTCAATCCCGTGGCCGGGCGTCAGAACCCGATTCCACACGAAGGCGCGGTAGCGCCATAGCTGAGTAGCCGGCGCTATTTTTGTGTCTGGCTACCGCATTTCTATGGCGGGCCGCGCGGGGCAGGCTTCGGCCTGGCCGGCTGTCCTTCGTGGGCCGGTTTCTGACCCCCGTGCGGTCCGCCTCCAACCGCGTCAGAAACGGCTGGATGGCGGTTTCTCGTTCACGAAGGAGCCCTATCGATGCTCACATTGTTTTTCCGCGTTTCTTCCTGCCTCTGCTTTCTGGAGGCCCGCCATGCCTGACTTCCGTCCTCTTCCCTCCCTCAGCACTACTGCCAGCCCCGTTCTTTATGCCAACGCCAGCCTCGGCGCTCACGAACTGTTCGAAGCTGGCCAGGAGCGTCTGAACGCGGCACGGCAGTTGGCGCTGGTGTTGTTCTGCAACGAGCCGCAATTGGATAACGGCGAGGTGTTCGCGGCGTTCCATCTGCTGCTGAACGATGCGGCGGGTTTGTACGACGCGGCGTTCGAGCAGGTGCGGCGCACCTGATGGTTTAGCTTCTCAATGAAGCCCCGCCGATACGCTTGGCGGGGCTTTTTTGCATTCCTGCCCTTTTCGTCGGAACTTGTTCGTACCTCCGTTCCACTCAATGGCTAACTAGAACAAGAACCGACACGCAATCCCTACCTGCTGCCCTGTTCCAGACCAATCAATAACCAAAATCCGTAGCGCTACGAGCATTGAGCGCGGAGAGGTCGTTCCATGAACATCACGGGTCGCGATATCACGACACATTCCCTCCGGCCGTCCACCGCGCCGGAGTCGACCGGCCAGGCGAGCCCGATCCGGCAGCGCCCGCAGAACGCCACGCAGCGGACCGGCACCCTTTCGCTCGGTGAAATGGGCCGGCGCATGGGCAACCTGATCGGGTTGCGCCAGAGGAACGGGACCGAGCCTCGCCAGGCTCCCGCCGGGGCGGACCGGGCATCGACCTCGCGCGCGGCCGGTCCGACGCTCGCCGAGCTGTTCGAACGCTCTACAAGGCAACAGGACCCACTTGGCCTAGGCCGCGCCGCCCGTCGTGTCGACGGCCATGCCATCGACCGCATTCTCGCGGAAGACCCGTCCCTGCAGGAAACGGCTCCCGAGCCCTATGAGCGCCCGGCCCCCACACTAGGGGAAATCCTGGAGCACAAACAAACGTCGGGCCGCTTCCTCTCCAGTCGATCCAACGACAGCATGGATATGTCGGGCAGTGGCCTTCCCACCGACGGGGAACAACCGACTCTGGCGCGTTCGAGCGGACGTCGCTTCGAAGGCGACTTGGTGGAGCGAGCCAAGCGGCCGGCACAATCGTCCGGTGTGGAAGGCATCCATGAGCGGCAGGATTCACTGGAGCGCTCCGCCAGCTTTCGCTCGGCGCAGACGCATCTCTCCTCGCCGGCCTCTTCCTCACGCTATTTCACTGCCGCAGAGAGCGAGGGGTCGGACTCCGAACCCGACCAGCCGCCACTGGATCGCAGTCTGGCCAACCGTTATCACGGGAGATACTTCAGCGATCAGGATGAGCGACTGTCACGCAGCGACTCGCACAACTCATCGACGAGCGGTTCGTCCCGTCATGACGATTCCCCGATACGCCACGATCCAGCTTCGCAACCGGAGGGTCTGGAACACTCCCGTGCCGGTCGCTTCGATGAGAGCTGGCTGCACACTGGCATCAGACACCCCTCGCCTTTCGACTCCGCCGGCACTTCCACGACACTCCAGCGGGAAGATTCCACGAACTCCCAGGCGTCGAGCTCCAGTACCGGATCGGTTCCGGACGATCAGCCGGCACTGGATCGTGCACGGGCCCGGCACTTCCAGAACATCGATATCGACCGGATCATGGCCTACAACCCCGCCCGCCAGTCGACGACCTCGCTGGAGATGGGGCTGGATGGCAAGGGGCGGCTGAAGCTCGGCGACAACACACCGGAATCCCTCCGTCAGTTGCTGGAAAATACCCTGGGCAAGCCCGAACGGACCTACCTGGCCCATCATGGCCAACCGGATGGCGATCAGTTGCTGATGGACAAGCAAGGCAACCTGTTGCATCTGCAACAGACACCCGCCGCCATCGTCGTCATGCGCAGCAGCAGACCCAGCGAAGCCATGAAACTCTTCCAGGCGGCCACGAATGGGCAGGTCGCCAGCTATGGATTGGAGCGCGAAGGTGACTCCATCGTCGTATCGGCACGCGGCCAGAACAACCGACGTCGTGTCGACCAGGAGGTCACGGGACGAGCACACATCGCCCAGGTCTCCGGCATTCACGAGGATGCCGAAGGCCAACGGCTGCGCGTACATGACGGACACCTTTACCGCTTCGATGTCGACAAGCAGGCCTGGCAGCCGCACCCCGGTGACGACGGCAAGCCGTTCTCCCAGCTCGGCTTGCAAGCCGACGGGCGGCTCTATGCCCTGCACGATGGCGCACTGCTCGACATGAGCGCCGAGGCCCCCCGTCCGCCCGTCGAGGCGCAGGATGCCCGTTCCTTTTCCGTGGCCGCCGATGGCACCGTGGCGCTGCTCTGCGGCAGCGGAGACGCGCAGCATATCCGCCTGAGGAACGAGGATGGAGAAATCACCGCCCCGTTGAAGCTGGATGACGGCAATGCCGAGGCGGTGCATGTTGGCCTCGACCGTGACCGTCTGTTCCTGACCGACAACGAAGGGCGGCTGTACAGCGCCGGACGAAATGCCGGGGGCTTCAACCTGAGACCGGAGCCCCAGGGTGTTCCCCAGGGCGAAACGCTCGGCCGGACGCAGTTCGCCGAAGGTTTCATGCAGGACGACCAGGCCCGCTTGAACCTGCTGTTCAAGGACCGCCAGGGTCACATGCACAGCCAGCCCATCAGCCGCTCCGACGTTCCTCTCCATGCGGGTTGGAACCTCAGCGATGCGCTGGTCATCGACAATCGCCGGGGCCTGCCCAACGTCAATCCGGACCCGCTCAGCCGTCTCAGTCTCGGCCGCCTCGGGCACGTGGCACTGGAAGGCGGCGAGCTTCAGCGCTGGGACAGCGTAGCCAACGCCTGGGCATCCACAGGCATCAAGGGCATCGAACGGTTGCAACTGGGCCTGGACGGCAAGCCCTATGTGCTGCAGGACGGCAAGCTGTCCGGGCTCGGCGTCAGCCCCACGATCGGACGTTTCGCCCACGACGGCAGCCAGAGCTTGGCTCCGACCGGCGTGAACATCCAGGTTTCCATGGGGAGCGCGGTGGTGGACGGCCCGGTCCGCGACTTCGCCCTGGTCAACGACAAGCTGTTCGTCACCCTCGACGGCGAAGGCCAGTTGAACCTGCATGACAACGGCAAACCGGCACGTCCCCTGCCCCTCCGAGGCCTGGAAGGTGAACCTCGCTCGCTGGCATTGGACAAGCAGCAGAACCTGTACGTCCTGACGGAAGGCGGTCACCTCTATTCCCTGCCACGTAAAGACTGGCAAGCAACGGAAGCGACGCCGCGCGACCCCGGCTGGGGGACCATCGGTACCCCAGACAACCAACCCGTGGCTTCGATCCGCACCGGGTCGGGCAATACCTTGCTGGTAGCCCTCCAGGGCAAGGAGGAAGAACTACAGCACGATGGCACGGACTGGCAGCCCCACACCCCTGCCCCGCTGACCCCGCCGCAGGTGCTCAAGGCACTGTTCGAGCGGGTGCGCGACGACAATAAGACCTGGAACGTGCTGGGCCATACCGTGAAGGTGACCGGCGAACGACTGGGGCGCACCGGTGTGGAAAATCGCCATCGCAGCGGTACCGCCGAGTTCATCCGTGCCCATATCTTCAAACCCACCCTGGAAACCCCTCGCCCACTGAAGAACCTCGGCTACAACTTGCAACATCGTTGGCAAGGTCGCGAGGGGCTGGCGGGAGTCTATGAACAGGAAGGGGCGGCATTCGACCGCCTCAGGACCATTGCCCAGGGCGGCTCGGCGAAGCCCGCCGAGGGCGCGGACCTGAAATCGCGTATTGCCCGTCTCGGTTTGGGCGAGGAAGGGAAGCCCCTCGCCAAGGCGCTGGAAACCTTCCGCACCGAGTTGGAGGACAGCATCTCCCAGACGCTGATCAACCTCGGCAAGGAGAAAGGGTTGCTGAACCTGCACGGCGAGCCCCGGGACGGCTTCAAGGCACCGCTGCTCGGTGGTATCAAGCAGAAGCTCAACCCCTTCAGCACCGGCGAAGACCTTAACCACCAGTTGCGCGATGCCCTCGCCCAATTGGGCTCGGAGCCCCACCGCAGCGCCGAACTGCTCGGCCTGCTCGAAGAGAAAGGCGTCATGCTCTCCCCGCAGAAGAGCGAGGTTCCGCTGGGGCGCCGTCGCGATCCCAGCGACGACAGCGCCTTGCTCAAGGCGCGCCTGGCGCTGGATGTGACGACCCTGCACGAGCTGAATCAATTGGTGGAGCAGATCGGCGCCGCCCCCGAGGCCATGGAGCTCGGTGTCCAGGCCCTGTCGCAACTACGCGACCATCAATATGGCGACAGCCCGCTCAAGGTGGTCACCGACATGGGGTTCCGCGGCCATGACAGCCTGGAAGCCGACTACGACGCCGTGAAAGCCTTCCTCAACGCCTTCAAGAAAACCGACCACGCCGTGCACATCAACCTGCGCACCGCCTTCGGCGGCGACTCGGTGGACATGGCCAAGGGGTTGAAGGCCGCCCTCAAGGAAATCGAAGGCGACCATGAGCTGCATATCCACCGAAACTATGGCGGGGCACTCAGCACCCCGACCACCGGTCCCGGCGGCAAACTCACCTTTCCCAACGGCCGGCTTGCCGGCGATCGCGGCTACTCGCTGACGTTCGAAATCATCGACGACAAGCTGACCGCCACCTTCGTCCGCCAGGGCGGCGGCTCCGCCAGCGTCGGCGCGGGCGTCCGGGATCGGACCCTCAAGCGCAACCACGATCTGGGCCCGGACCGGGCAGCCAGTTTCAGCTTTCCGCTGGATGTCTACGCGAAAGGCACATTGGGGGCAAACCAGCGTGACGCCCTGCTCTTTACCCTGGCGGAAGGCGAGATCGACGCGTTCGTCGACGATCTGATACAAGGCAAGCTCAACCCCTACGAGCTGATGAAGAAAGGTTCGAATCACGAGGTGCAACACGGCTACCGCGTCAATTTCGATATCGATGCCGGCGCCTCGGTGAATCTCGGCTATGGGTTCAACCTGCATGAAACGGGTTCCCCGTTTTCCGGGATCGCCCGGTTCCGTGGCGCCGTCGAAGTGAACCTGAACCTGTTGAATTACAGCCACTACCGCCAGACCAACACCAACAGTGCCGGCCGCATTCTCGAAGAAGGCGGGCTTAACCGTCCCCGACTGCTCAACCGGGCGGAAATCAAGTTCGCGGCCCAGGCACAGTTGCTGGCCGGGCATGAAGACGAGAAGGCAAAAAAGGCGGCGAAGGCGGCCAAGGAAGCGGGTTTGCCGGAAGTGCCCGTGCCTTTCGAAACCACCGGGATGAACCTGGGTGGCTCCCTCAGCGCTTCGGTGGACATGAAGACAACCAAACGCTTCAAGTTCCTGTTCAAGCCGGCCCAGCCCCTGACCGGCAGCGATCTGACCAAGCTCGGCGACACGCTCGGCAAGGCCTTCAAGGACAAAGCCAGCACCGCCCGGCTGGCGGAAATCGCCAAGGAAGAAGACTTGGACAAGCACCTCTCCGCCCTGCAGGAGGCATTCGGCGACAAGGAGGTCATCAACGACGACCAGCACGCGGCATTGAAGAGCCTGCGTCAGGCCGGGGACCGCCACGAAGCAGCCAAGGCCGGTCACAACATGCTGGATTACATGCGCCTGGAGAGTTCCTACACCAACCTCTCACGGCTGGATCAGGCAAGCCTGCTGACCAGGCTGAGCGCCGAATTGAATCCGAGCCATGTCCAGAGCAACTCCGAATATCTCGCCAACCTCATGAATAACGACCCGAAGCTGGAAGCGCTGATCAAGCAGTTGCAGGACACGCCCGGCACCCTGGCCAGAGTGCGCCTGGAATTCAAGGACGAGGTGGCGGCACGGGTGGACAAGGGCAGCCGCGACGGCACGCTAACCCAGGACGAGCTCGTCGCCCTGCTGAGCGACCGCGACAACATGCGCTTGAAGGCGATCATGGTCTACCAGACGGAAAGCAAGAGCGAAGGCTTCGTCTCTCCGCTGCCGCTGGTGGGCTACAACAGCAGTACATCGCTGAGCCTCATCCGTGCCCTGGGACGGGTCAACTTCGAATACGGCCAGGACCAGAGCACGCCCAAGGGCTACAAGCTGGATGGCGATATCGCGGAGTTCGACAAGCCTACCCAGCAATCCATCGCCGCATTGAAGAGCCATGGGTACACCTTGAAACAGTAACGATCCTGCGGCTGCTTCACCGCAAATCCAGCCGGGCGAATGAATTTGCCCCTGCAGGTCCGGTTTCGCTTTTGTGGGGCGAACTTGGCTCGGGAATAGTCCACACAAGAGCTTCGCCAGCAGAGCTCGCTCCTACGAAAAGCCGTCTCCCCTCGGGACTGGAAGCCCGTGGTAGGGGCGAATTCATTCGCCCAGCCCGCCCCGCGTCGGGCGATGAATTCGCCCCTACAGATCCGGCTTCGCTTTTGTAGGAGCGAGCTCTGCTCGCGATTGCAGCCCCGCAAAAGCTTCGCCAGCAGAGCGGGTGCCGATGCGGGGTTTGCGGCCTTCCTGACTCCCCAGTCCTACCTCGACCGATACACCTGTTTCCGAATTTATTTTCGTACCGGCTGGAACCCATTTCTTGCGCCGCTCACTCAACTGTCGAATGTCAAGACATTCTCAGGCCAAGACACCGGCTGATTGCATCGAGTCATCCCGGTCGTTCAGGCGATGCGCTCACACTCAAAATGACACCGAAGAGGAAAAGCATATGTCCCTGGGAAGCATCCTTGGAAACGCAGCATCCACCGCCATCAACATCACCGTGAACGTCACCCCCATGGGACGTGGCCTTAGCTTGGCCAACGAACTGCTGGGCGGCGGCACCCAGGATTTGGCCGGTGCGTTGACCGATACGCTGATGAAAGGTCTGTTCGGCGAACCGGATAAAAAAGGCATTTCGAAGTTCAACGACTGGAACAACAAGTCCGCCGACAACCCCCTGCTGAAAATGCTCGCCGAGTTCATGGACGCCTCCAACGGTGCCTATGGTAAGCCGGACGGAAAAGCCGGTAACTGGAAAGACGAACTGACCGAAAACGATACGGTGAACCAGCAGGAACGCGATGCCTTCGGCCAGGGCCTGAAAGATGCCCTCAGCATGTTCCTGGACCAAGCCATCAACGAAGCGATCATGGGAGCAGCCCTGGGCAGCATGCTGGGCGGTGGTTTGGGTGGCGGCCTGGGCAACATGCTGGGTGGCGGCTTGGGCGGCGGCCTGGGGGACATGTTGGGTGGTGGTCTGGGCGGTGGCCTGGGGAACATGCTGGGTGGCGGTCTGGGCGGTGGTCTGGGGAGCATGCTGGGTGGCGGCCTGGGCGGTGGTCTGGGCGACAACCTGTTCGGCAACAATCCGTTCGCCGGTGGTACGAACAGCACCCCGTTCGGTGAAAACCCGTTCGCCGGCGGCCTGAGCGGCCTGGGCAGCAGCCTTCTCGGTGGTGGCCTGAGCGGCATGGCCCAAACCGGCATGGGATTCGGCCTGGATCTGGCTTCTCACATGTCCCTGCAGAAGCTGAGCGACATCGGCACCCACGTGGACGGTCAGAACCGTCACTTCATCAACGAAGAAAACCGTGGCACGGCCAAGGAAATCGGCAAGTTCATGGACCAGCATCCCGAGATCTTCGGCAAGCCGGAGTATCAGAAGGATGGCGGTGATGTGAAGACCGACACCAAGTCCTGGGCCGAAGCCCTGAGCAACCCGGACGACGACGGCATGACGGGTGAAAGCATGGACAAGTTCCATAAGGCCACGAACATCATGAAGGATGTCATGCTGGGCGATACCTCGCAGTGCCCGAGCAAGGCCACCGCCGGCGACGCCATGCTGGCTATCAGCAACATCGCCAGCGAAGGGTTGAGCAGCGCCGCGCGCGGCTGATCCCTCACGCCAGGCAATCGACCCGGCGGGCCTCGGCCCGCCGGGATTTTTTTTGCACGATAACGGCCCAGGTGACCGCCCTCCCCGATTCTTCTTCCGCTCTCCCTCCATTCCCTGGCACCCCGGTCTCTGCGACTTCGAGCCTGCCTGCTTTTTCGTGACCTGGCCTGCACGGCAGGATCAGGCAAGGAATCGACTGGATCAGGCTATCCCTCGATGCGCCCAGTCCTCGAAGCTGTCGATTCAGCCCAACCACCCAATGGAACGGGCCACTCGTAACCGACACACGCAAAGAGGAACCCCCATGACCAAGGCCAAGGCTTATGCAGCGCTTGACCCGCACAGCGCGCTCGTCCCGTTCGAAATAGAACGTCGCGCCCTAGGCCCGACGGACGTGCAGATCCAGATTCTCTATTGCGGGGTCTGCCATTCCGATCTGCATACCGCTCGCAACGAATGGAACAACACCCTGTACCCCTCCGTCCCGGGACACGAGATCGTCGGCCGCGTCGTCGCGGTTGGCGAGCAGGTGAGCCGCTTCAAGGTGGGCGACTTGGCCGGCGTCGGCTGCATGGTCGATAGCTGCGGCGATTGCCCGTCGTGCCATGACGGAGACGAGCAGTACTGCGAGCACGGCTTCACCGGTACCTACAACGGCCCGGTGTTCGGCGGCGAGAACACCTATGGCGGCTATTCCCAGACGATCGTCGTCAAGGAGTCCTTCGTCCTGCGCATTCGCCACGCCGAGACGGACCTGGCCGGCGTCGCCCCCCTGCTGTGCGCGGGCATCACCACCTACTCGCCGCTACGCCACTGGCAGGTCGGACCGGGCAAGAAAGTCGGCATCGTCGGCCTGGGCGGCCTCGGTCACATGGGCGTCAAGATCGCTCACGCCATGGGCGCCCAGGTCGTGCTGTTCACCACGTCGGCGAGCAAGGTCGAGGATGGCAAGCGCCTGGGGGCCGACGAAGTGTGCGTGTCCACCGACCCGGAGCAGATGAGCCGCTACACCGGCCAGCTCGACTTCATCCTCAACACGGTGGCGGCGCCCCACAACCTGGACGCCCTCCTGCAACTGCTCAAGCGCGACGGCACCATGACGCTGGTTGGCGCCCCGGCCGAGCGACACCCGTCGCCAGACGTATTCGGCCTGATCTTCAAGCGGCGCAGCATCGCCGGCTCGCTGATCGGCGGCATCCGCGAGACGCAGGAGATGCTCGACTTCTGCGCCGAGCACGGCATCACCTCGGACATCGAGCTGATCCCGATGCAGTACATCAACACCGCCTACGAGCGGATGCTGAAAAGCGATGTGCGCTACCGCTTCGTCATCGACATGGCGACTCTGAACTGAGGCCGAACGAAAACGGGCGAAGCCTTCGCTTCGCCCGTTCCGTGAACCTCGGTCAGGTCGCTGTCAGTGCAGCCGGCCCCGGCCCCGCAACAGCCCGTCGGCGATATGTCGCACTACCCAGTAGGCCGTCAGGGCGGCATCGCCGCTCAGCTCGTCCTGCGCCGGTCGGTGCAGGAAGCGGGGCTCCAGGTCATCGACGAAGGTTCCGAAGTGAAAAGCGCCATACTGGGGCTCTACCGGTATGTCGAGCGTATCGTCCAGGCAGCGCAGGACCAGGCCGATGGCTCGCTCGAAAGCATCCCTCTGAGAGGGCGAAAGATAGCCGTCGCCTTCCAGTAGATCGCTCCAGGTCAGCACGTGGTTGGTAGTGTCTTTCATCGCGTTACTCCTCTCAGGCCAGATTCAGGGTGCTGGATTTCGACAGACGGAAATGTTCGTGGACGTTCTGCAGGTTGATGTTGTCGGCCGAGACCTTCACACCTTCCGAGTCGCTGTTGACGAACTTGTACTTGCCGTCCTCAGCGGTGATGTTCTTCAGGTTGATGTTCCAGTCGCCCTGTTGACCGCCGTTAGTGCGCAGGAAGGTGCCGAAGTCTTTCGCCTTGAAGTTGTCGATGGTGATGTTGGCGTCGGCGTTCAACTGGAAGATCTTGTCGTTGGCGCCCTGGGCGCTGCTGTTGGTGATCTCGACGTTGGCCTTCTTGCCTTCCTTGTTCGGCTTGATGGTCAGGGCGTCCTCGCCGACATTGGTCCAATGCACGTTGTCTATCTTGGCATCGCCGTAGACATGGACGCCGTCGGCACCGTTATCGCCGATCACGACGTTCTTCAGCGTCGCACCATCTTCCAAGATGAACGGAGGCAGTTGGTCCTCACGCTGGCCACCATCGCCCAGCTTGCTGCCGGCGGTGAAAGTCTGGCCCTTGCCGTCGAACACCTCACCCTTCTTCACCACGATGGGTTCGTTGACCACGATGGGGCTGGAGGAGGCTTTCGGGAAGTTCACTCCGGAGCTGCCGCCTGCGGCGCCTTCCTGGATCCTGGTGAAATTGAAGTTGCCCTCGTTGCGTGTCGAGTCCACTTTCGCCGGCGCCGACTTGGACAGGCCCGACGCCGGCGCTTCGCTGGTCGGCACCTGGCTCAGGCTGACCGGCCTGGTGAACTGATCGAAGGAAGACGGCGTGCTCGACGGAACGCTCGTGGTCGGCTTGCCGAACGATTCGGTAGTCGGTGTCTCGCCTTGCGGGCCGGGTTTGCCGAACACCTCGGGATGCTTGTCCATCAGGAGCGAGATCGGTTTCAGGACATCCTTGTTCTGAATCTGGCCGCCACCGTCCTCGGTGGGCGCGATCGAGTTGTTCAACAGGCTCGTACCGCCGTCGCGCAGGAATTGGTTGGTGCTGTTCGGCCAGTTGGATTCCTCCGCCCCGTCGGAGGGCGCGTTGCCCTTCACGCTGCCACCGTCACCACCCAACATCCGATCCAGGAAGGAGAACAGCGCGTCCTTGAAGCGGCTGCCGAAGTCCTGTCCCAGCCTGGAGCCACCGTCCAGTCCATCGCTCTTGCGACTGCCCTTGTCACTACCCTCATTGCCGAGCCCCAGCAGCTGCTGGAGCAGCGGGCTGCCTTTCAACAGCTCGGCGATCAAGGCCATGGCCATCTGCTCGGCGAACTCTTCGAACGACCTCCCGTCCTGCGTACCGTTGTTCTTATTGGCCAGGGGGCTTTGCTTGTAATCCGACGGCAAGTTCGACTGCGGCGAGAACGCATCGGGGCGGACGTTGAGGTTGAACTTGATCTCCATCGATGACTCTCCTGATTTGGTTTTATGGACAGGCCACTCGTCTCCAAGCGCATCGAGAAGAAGCCGGCGACTTCATGCTCGGATGGCGCCCTTTACTGCAAGGTGTTCCGCATCGTCTTCGCCTGGGCAATGAAACCCATTGCCAGGTCGCAGAAGCGTTGTTCATCGAGATCGGCGATCTCCCGCTGCGTACACAGGCACAGCGCTCCGCGATCCAGGGCGAACCAGCAGCCACGCATCGAGCCCATGTCGAAGTTGGCCGTGAGCAGACGTTGATAATCGAGGCCGGCGCCGCTCCGCCCGAGGCGGCAATAGAGCATGACGGCGCTGCCCGGGAGCGGAATCTCGATGACCGCCAGCTCCCGGTCCTGCTCGTCGTAAAGGGCGCACACACCGTTCTGCAGCGTCAGCGACGTTCCCAGGCGCTCGCCAAGGCGGGCCACGAAGCCATGAACGATCCGTTGCACATCCATCGATCGCACTCTCTTGTCGAAAGGGGGGTCGGCTTACGGAGCAGAGGCCGGCAAGGGCTCTGTCCATCCCGACAGGATTTGCCAAGTGAGTGGAAGCCGCGCGGGCAAAGTTCCAGGATTTTTCGACATTTAGCTCCGATTTGCGCGAAACGGTGCCGAAAAGAGAAAGCGCACCCAGGAAGGTGCGCCGAAGGGAAAAACCTCGATGGGACGGTTCCCACCGAGGCGGTATGGCTCAGCGATGCAAGCCGGCGAGCTCCAGCAGGCGGTTCATGATGTGTTGCAACGAGCCGACGTCACAGTTGTCCTGCCGCACGGCATGCCAGACGATGAAGTTCTCCCAGCTATCCAGGCACAGGTAGCAGCCCTCGTAGCTCACCGCATCCGTGAAACGCTTCGCCAACGCACTGGAGAACAGGTCGCGACGCTGGACCTGGCGCTTGATGTTCAAGGCCACTCCCCAGCCGACACGTTCCTCGCTGAAGGTGAAGTCGATCCCCGGTGCCCAACTCAAGCGGCTGGCCTCGCCCGCCAGGACGGACGCAAGAAAGTTCTCATGATCGGAATGGGTCTTGAGCTGCTCAATCATGTACCGGCACCACCGTATAGTCTTCCGCATTGCTGCGCAGCTCCGGCGACCACCAGATCACCAGTTGCTGGGCATCCGACGATGGCCGCGCGCAGCCTTTGGAACCGCATGGCCCGGTCGAGCATGCACTGACCAGCAGGCAGCCCCCCAGAATCAAGATGATTTTCCGCATTGACACTCCCTCCCCACTCAAGGAACCAGCAACGATGCCCTGGCCGGCGTATTCACGATCTGCTTGCGCAGGGCGACGAATATCTCGCTGGCTTCTCCGGGCTCCAGTCGGCTACGCGGCCACAGGGTGACGGCGAGCGTATTCTCCCCGCCACAGGCCGCCTCATCGAACTGCACGGCCTTGTCCCCGGCGTTGCGTACCACGCCGACGCCGACATTGAATTCCTTGTCGCTGAACCACTGCCGACGCTCTGCGTCGAACTGGATTCCCGCTTGCGGGCGGCAAAGGGTGTCCAAGGCCAGGCTCGGCGCCCCGGGCTCGAGCCCCGCCGGCAGGCGCCCCTTCACCAGGTCGAGCATGACGTTCTCCAGCTTGGCCCGCAGGTTGCCGTTGCCATGCCGACGCTGTACCCGGACCAGGGCTTCGTCCAGGCGCTCGCGGTCGTCCGCGCCGACATAGCGCACCGGGTTGGTCTGGTCGCCAATCAACTTCGGCGTCAGGATGAACAGGCGCTCCCGGCGCGAGGTTTCCCGACGCGTGGAAGTGAACAACTGGCCGATCCAAGGGATGTCGCCGAGCAGCGGGATGCGCCGGTCGCGATCACCGCTCTCCTCCGAGTGGAATCCGCCGATGACCAGCGAACGCTGTTCGTCGATGACCGCCTGGGTGCCGACGGTCCCCCGCTTCATGCCGGAAGCCCCTCCCTCACGGTTCAGCTCCACCTGTCCGTCCTCGATATCGACGATGAGCTGGATGCTCTTGTGGGCGCCTTGGTCGATGGCGCGTGGAATCACCCGCAGGCTGGTGCCGGCGGTCACCGGCTGGATATCCGCCACCCGCTCGCCAACTGCCGTGATGAAGGCGGTACGACTGAAGTCGATCACCGCCGGCTGGTTTTCCAGGGTCAGTACCGAGGGGTTGGCCACGATGGAGGCGACACCTTTCTCCTGCAGGGCCTGCAGCTCGGCGAAGAAGCGTTTGAAGTCGCCGATGAAGAGCGTCGAGCTGCCGCCGCCGGGAATCGAGGTTCCACCGAAGATGTTGCCGATCCGCGCCTGCCAGGACGAGCCCAGACGCTCGATTTCCTCGCGGTCGATGTCCAGAATCAGCGCATCGATTTCCACCAGGTTCTGCGGTACATCCAGGCGATCGATCACCTGCTGGTACATGTCCCGTCTTTTCAGGTCGTCCCAGACCAGGATCGCGTTGTTCCGTACATCGGCTACCACACGTCCCTTGCCCGAGCGTCCCGAACCGCCCACTTTCAATGGGCTCAGCGGTGGGGTTTCCTTCACCGCCAGTCCCATGGCGGAACTGTTCGCCTTCTCGGCCATGCTCATCGCCGATTGGAGCGCCTCGTTGATCCCGCCGAACGAGGCGGACGGCGATGTCCCCCCGCTGGCGCCCCCCTCTGTTCCCATCAGCCCCGCCAGCAGGCGAGCGACGCCAGGGATCTGCAGGCTCTGGTCGCGGTACTGGATCTCCCGGTCGGCGACGGCGGAATAGCGCAAGGGAAATACCATCACCTGCTGGCGCTCGTCGCCCTTGACCCGCTCCTTGCTGAAGCGACGGATGAGCTGGACATAGCGGGCAGGTCCGGTCACCAGCACCACGCCTTCGTCCGGTAGTTCGCCCCAACCGAAGCGGCTGTCGAGCAGGCCGATGTCGGTCAGCGCCTGCTTGAGGTCCGGTGCCGCCTCGGGCGATACCTCCAGGCGCACGGAGGTGAGCTCCTCGATGGGGCTGATGAACAGTGTTCCGTTGTAGACGAACCACTGGAAACGGTGTTCGAGGGCCAGGCGGTCGAGAAACGCCTCGGCGTTGTCGGCGCGGATCTTCGCATCCACCGCACCGGAGACATTGCCGATCCGGAGCTTCACACCGTGGCTCTGGGCGAAATCTTCCAATACCGATGCCAGGGATGCCCCTTCGGCTTCATAGGCATAGGCGCCTTTGCGCCAGTCCGCCGGTATGGCCGCCACGGCGGACATCGACAAACCGGCCAGAAGCGGCAATGCAAGCAATACGTTACGCATAGGCACCTCGTTGCCGGAGCGACCAGGGATACAAGGGTTGGGCAGCAGCGGTCTTGCGTCCGCCTGCCTCGCGTTGGAGCAGCTCGTTCCAGACATCGCGCTGGGTGATCAAGGCCTCCAGGCACGCTTCGATGCATGCCTCCAGGGAGTCCTCGGCGCCGATACCGGCACGGAGCAACAGCCAGAAGCGCCCATCCGCCGGGTCCAGAGACAACGCGGCGGTGCGCTCCCGGAACTGGCCCAGGCTGGGCAAGGACAAACGCAAGGCTTTCTCCAGCAGACCGGGCTGGCCTTTCCAGCCGATGTCCAGGGCCGCCTTGCACAGCACGCCGCCGTCGACCCGCTGGAGCACCACGTCGCCACCATCGATGCTGAGGAGCAGTTCCGGCTCGACGCTGTCGAGCCAGTCCTGCAGCAGCGCGCCCGGATCAGTGGATTTCATTGAGGATGGCCTTGGCCAGGTTGTGCTCGAGCACACCCACACGGCTCACCGCCCAGTTGGCCCGGGAGTGCTGCATCATCGCGTCGGTGAACGCGCTGATGTCCTCCAACGAAGCACCTTCGGCGGCCTGGACCGCGGCCTGGTCAAGCTGGGTCTGGGAGCGCTGGAAAACGGAATCGAGGCGACGTTGAATTCTGTCGAAAGACATGACTGAAAACCTCCGAACGAATGGGGTATTCAGTGAGTGGACGAAACGGCAAAAGCGTTCCCGATCCTGTTCAGGAATACCGAGGCAGCAGCGCAGTCACGGCGTCGCCCCAGTTCAGCAGGAAGTCGCCATGCTCCGCCACCAGGCGGACGCTACCGACGTCGAGGCTTTCGTCCTCGCGGATGCGCCAGTCGCAAGTGCTCCGCTCGCTCAGCCATGCCTCTGCCGCCGGACGCGCCTGCGGGTGGCAATACAGTTCGCCACCGGCACCGTCCGCCTGGGCGGTGCGCAGTTGCCGTAGCAAGGCGCGGATGCGTGCCTCGTCCGGGACTTCGTCCAACAGCGTGGTCAGCGCCTGGCTTACCAGTTGGCAAGCGCTGTCCACCAGCCCCTCGGTCATCTGCGCCTGCTGTTCGCGCCAGCCCTCGAAGAAGGCTTCCGCCCGCTGCCAGAACTCCGCCGCGGCGGCATCCCGGGCCTCCCGGGCCAACGCATCCGCCTGGCTGCGGGCCTCGTCGAGAAGCGCCTCGGCCTGAAGCCGTGCCGTCTCGATGACACTTTCCGCTTCCCGGTGCTGCTCGATCAGCTCGCGCCGCAGCAGGGGCTCGGCCTCGGTGGGCTGGGCACCGTTCAGTCTTACCGTTCGACGCGTCAGCATGCCTGCGCTCCCCTTTCCCAAAGGCATCGATTCTTCCAGATGACCGCATCCCAGAGCGCGGCGAGTTTGGCGGCCGGCAGCGGCGCCGGTTCACAGGATTCGACCTGCTCGACCAGCGACCTGGGAAACAGCAGACGCGCCCGTTTCCAGCACGCCGCATCAAGCCGGCCATACAGCGACCGAAGCCCCGCGACACGAGGCTCGTCCCCGGCCCACTCGGCCGGTACCCAACTCCCGGGCAGCAGCGCCCGGGCAATCCGTCGGCACCATTGAGCCTCGGCGTCGGGCAGATCGACGACCCGCCCCTTGCCGAAAATCTCGGCGACCAGCAACAAGGCATGCAGGCGCGCCTCGACGGTTTCGTCGATCAACCGCAGCACCACCGGATCGGGATGGGAAGGCAGGTCTTGCGACAATCCCAGGCGCCGCGCGAAGGCCCCGTGATGCAAGGGAGCAGCATATTCGATCATCGACCGCTCCCAGGGCGCGAAACAGGCCTCCACACCCCAGCTCTCATCCGCGCCGGTCCAGCCGGTCGCCCACCATTGCGCCCATCGCATGCAGTCCGCATGGGGAATCATGCTGTATGTCCTCACGCAGTCCGGGACGAAGACTTGAGCGAACGAATCTTGGCCAGCAAGGCGTTCCGCCACTCCGGCTTGACCGCCAGGAGAATCAGCAGGATCACGATGCCGCCCACCAAGCCTACGACGAGCAGCAACTGCAGCAGCTCGATACGCTCTTCCGGCACGCTGTACGGGCCGATGCGCACCATTCTCGGCGCCTCCCGGTAGGACTCGGACGGGACGAAGACGATGGCCAGTTTCTGCTCTTCCTTGCCGGACAAGCCGGGAATGCTGCTGGCCACCAGCCGGCGAACGCGCGGAAGCACGCTATCCGGATCGAGGTCCATCCGGTGCTTGATGAATACCGCGGCCGATGCGGGCTGCACCGGTTCGCCCGGGGCGATCCGTTCAGGCAGCACGACATGAACCCGGGCCACGATCACCCCATCGATCTGCGACAGGGTCGCCTCCAGCTCCTGGGACAAGGCATAGATGTAACGCGCCCGCTCCTCCAGCGGCGTGGAGATCACGCCATCCTTCTGGAACACATCCCCCAGGCTGTTGCGCGAACGCTTCGGCAAGCCTGCGGCGGACAGCACATGCACGGCGCGGTTGATGTCTTCCGACGACACCAGCACCGACACGCTTTCCTTGCCGATGCGCTTTTCCGCAGAAATGTGCTTGTCCGCCAGTTCGGCAATCACTTCATTGGCATCCTGCTCGGACAGCTGGCTGTGCAGCTCGATGCGCTCGCCACAGGCGGTCAGCATCGTGGCGAGCAGCAGAACCAGGAACTTGAGGCGATTCGGGCGCATAGAAGAAGACCGCTTACTGAAGGTTGGTGAGCTTTTCCACGCTCTGGGCAGCCTTGCCGACCAGCTTGGCCGACAGCATGCTTTCCAGGTAGAACGACGACAGGGACTTGTTGGCCTGACGGATGTCCTGCGGGTCCACGGAAGCCGCCGCCTTTTTCAGCCGTCGGGCCGCAATGTCGGACTTGCCCTGCAAACTCTGGAACAGCTCATTGAAGGGACGGCTCGCGCTCTCGAGCGTCATCGGCGCCTGATCGCCTCCTTCCTGCATGGCTGCGCTGAACCAGGAGACATCGGAACCGGACGGATCGGCCAGTTTTCCAGCCGAAGGCCCTGTGCCTATCCCCTGCCCCGAGGCTATGCCCGTTACATTCGTGATTTTCATCGGTCACCTCGTTACGGAGTGAAATCCGCCTTGGATTGAAAGACGTGCAAGCCAGTCGATCAAAACTGGATATCCCGCGTCCCCTCGATGACCTTGGTCTGGAATTTGATTTGCTGATCCTGAAGAACAGCGCCTGCGGCACGCTTTTCGCTGGCGCGCAGCATCAACCTGAAGACCTCGGCCGAAACCTGTGCATTTTTCTTAGAATTACGAAGCGTTAGATCAGACTCTTGCTGAATCTCATTTAATGCTTGAAAAGCCGTTCCACTAATGCTCATAAATCCCTCCAAGTTGAAGGCACAATAAACCGGACCGGGTTTACAACGAGCCAGAATTGCTCATATCGTAAAAACTGCGACCCTGCTCAAGGAGAAGGGTCGCATTAGCC
>NZ_BDAC01000006.1 GCF_002091635.1 Pseudomonas indica NBRC 103045
CCGGTAGGCCTTATAGCTACTCTCAAAATCAATAGGGTCAATCAGTCAATTAGAAAAGGCAAAATCACTTTCGATGCTGAAGGAAACAACATTCCAGGATCACCTTTTTTCAGCCGCGTAATTCATTGGCCAGGAAACGAGCTTTCTGGAGTAACTCTAGGACGCGGCTATGACATGGGGTCAAGAAGCGAGTCAGAGATATATGGGCACATGATTGAGGCCGGAATCGGCCAAGAGCAAGCAACCAAAATTGCTCAAGCACATGGATTGAATGGAAGCTCAGCGCAACAATTCGTGGCGAATAACAAGCTAGAAATAGGTGAAATATCTTCAGAGCAGGAAATCGCTCTATTCAATTTGATATATCCAGACTATGTCGATAGAGCCATACAAAACTACAACCACTGGACCATCGGCGAAGCCGGACGGTTTGAGTGGAGCAACTTGGATCAAGTTATTCAGGATATTCTAGTGGATTTCGTATACCAAGGCTTTACAAAAGGACCAAACCCTATGAAGGCCGGCATGAAAAACGACAAAAACGAATTGATAAATTATATAGAAAATACGCCTGCAATAAGCCAGTATGAGCCCGGAAGACGCAGAGCAAACTATCTTGGAAACAATTAGGATTTCAAAGATGAGAAAAAAAACAGTGTTTATACTGCTAACCACTTTGTCCTTCTGCGCAAATGCTGAAGTCAGCTCCCCGTGCGATAGTATTGAGAGTTCTCAGCAGATTTTCCTCTGCTCAGAGCACGTCAAGAAAATAGCTGATAATCGGCTTAACACTTCATATCAAGAGGCCCTGAGGCGAATTAAAAATCAATATAAGAACTCCGCAGATCTTGCAAGCGAATATCTATCACTATTAAAAGAATCCCAGCGCGCATGGTTGAAAGTTAGAGATAAAAACTGTGAACTAGAGGCATTTGAAATGGAAAGGGGGACCGAGGCACATATAACCACTACTAATAATTGCATTGCAAGAATGAGCAAAAGCAGGGCTAATTATCTAGACAAGATTTCACCCGACATATAGGGGGAATCATGATGCACTTGGCAAAAGCGATTAGTTTCATATGTTTTGGTGTCATTCCCCTGACTGATGCTGTAGTCATGACGGCAACAAAAAACTAAGTGCAACACCTGACCTTTCCGGTACGGTGTTGCTCTATGTCTTATTCCGCACTCAGCGTTGAAGAGCGCGTCACCATTCAATCGGTCATGCCCAAGGCTTCAGCCAGCGCAAGATTGCCTGCTTGATCAAACGATCTCCTTCGACCATCAGCCGGGAGTTGTGCGTAATCGAGATAAGTCCCCTTCGTTTCGAGTCGCCTTCTATCCTACCTCTGACTCAACCGCCGGGCCGCCTGTGCTAACCTGCGGCCCATGTTCGTCGGGCCGTTCCGGCCCGTTTCAGAGGTCATTCATGCATATCCACATCCTCGGCATCTGCGGCACCTTCATGGGCTCGCTGGCCGTTCTGGCGAAGGAGCTGGGACATCGCGTCACTGGCTCCGATGCCAATGTCTATCCCCCCATGAGCACCCAGCTGGAAGCCCAGGGCATCGAGTTGATGCAGGGCTACGAGCCGGCTCACCTGCAACCGGAGCCGGATCTTGTTGTGATCGGCAATGCGCTGTCGCGCGGCAACCCGGCGGTGGAGTACGTGCTGAACAAGGGCCTGCCCTATGTCTCCGGCCCGCAATGGCTGGCCGACCACGTGCTGCAGGGGCGCTGGGTGCTGGGTGTGGCCGGGACCCACGGCAAGACCACCACCACCAGCATGCTGGCCTGGGTGCTGGAGCATGCCGGCATGAGCCCGGGCTTTCTCATCGGTGGCGTGCCGCAGAACTTCGGCGTGTCCGCCCGGCTGGGCGGTACGCCGTTCTTCGTGGTGGAGGCCGACGAATACGACAGCGCCTTCTTCGACAAGCGCTCCAAGTTCGTCCACTACCACCCGCGCACGGCGATCCTGAACAACCTGGAGTTCGACCACGCGGACATCTTCCCCGACCTCGCCTCCATCGAGCGGCAGTTCCACCACCTCGTACGGACCATTCCCGGCGAGGGCCTGATCATCCACCCGACCTCCGAAGAGGCCATCCGCCGCGTGCTCGACATGGGTTGCTGGACGCCGGTGCAGACCACCGGCGACGGCGGCCAATGGCAGGCCAACCTGCTGGCCGAGGACGGCTCGCGCTTCGAAGTGGTCTTCGATGGCGAGGTGCAGGGCGTGGTGGATTGGGAGCTGAGCGGCCGGCACAACGTTGCCAACGCCCTGGCCACCCTGGCGGCGGCGCGGCACGTGGGTGTGCTGCCGAAGCAGGGCGCCGAGGCGCTGAGCCTGTTCAAGAGCGTCAAGCGGCGCATGGAGAAGGTTGCCGAGGTGAATGGCGTGACGGTCTACGACGACTTCGCCCACCACCCCACGGCCATCGCCACCACGCTCGACGGCCTGCGCAAGAAGGTCGGCGACGCGCCGGTGATCGCCATCATCGAGCCGCGCTCCAACTCCATGAAACTGGGCGCCCACCGCGACGGCCTGCCGGAGTCGGTGCAGCAGGCCGACCAGGTGATCTGGTACGCGCCGCCGAACCTCGGCTGGGACCTCGGCGCCACCGCGGCGGCCTGTCCAGTGCCGGCGGTGGTCTGCGACACGCTGGAGGCGATCATCGCGCGGGTGAAGGGCCAAGTCGCGCCGGGCACCCAGGTGGTGATCATGAGCAATGGCGGCTTTGGCGGCCTGCATGGCAAGCTGGCCAAGGCACTGGCAATCTAAGGAGAGCCTTTTATGAGCGGACCGGAGCGCGTAACCCTCGCTATGACCGGTGCCTCTGGCGCCCAGTACGGCCTGCGCCTGCTGGATTGCCTGATCCAGGAAGAACGCGAAGTGCACTTCCTGATTTCCAAGGCGGCGCAACTGGTGATCGCCACCGAGACCGACGTCACCCTGCCGGGCAAGCCGCAGGCGATGCAGGCGTTCCTCAGCGAATACACCGGCGCCGCGCCAGGGCAGATTCGCGTCTACGGCAAGGAAGACTGGATGGCGCCGCCGGCCTCGGGCTCCGGCGCGCCGAGCGCCATGGTGGTGGTGCCCTGTTCCACCGGCACCCTGTCAGCCATCGCCACCGGCGCCTGCAACAACCTGATCGAGCGGGCCGCCGACGTGGTGCTCAAGGAGCGCCGCCAACTGGTGCTGGTGCCGCGCGAGGCGCCGTATTCCAGCATCCATCTGGAGAACATGCTCAAGCTCTCCAACCTCGGCGCGGTGATCCTGCCGGCCTCGCCGGGCTTCTATCACCAGCCGCAGACGGTGGACGACCTCGTCGATTTCGTGGTGGCGCGCATCCTCAACGTGCTGAACATCCCCCAGGACATGCTGCCGCGCTGGGGCGAGCACCATGTGGTGAGTGAGGAGTAGCGGCGTGAGGATGGTGCGTGCGGCGAGTGCCCTGGTGTTGGTCCTGATGCTGGGCGGGTGCGCCACGGTGCGGACGCTGGACGCGGCCAAACCGGGGGCGCCGATCGTCTATTCCGGTACGCGGCTGGACTGGTACAGCCTCAACGGCGGCTGTTGCCCGCGCGACCGCTTCGGCGCCGAACCGCCGAAATATGCCGCCATCGACCTGCCCGCCAGCGCCTTGTTGGATACCTTGCTGCTGCCGTTCTCCCTGGCCGCGGTGCTCGGCCTGAGCCTGGGTGTCAGCGGCGGGATGTGACGCGCAGCAAATCGCGAACCGGCTCTAAACCACGTCGGGATACTGATGCACCAACTCCCACAGATGCCCGTCCGGGTCGCGGAAGGTGCGGGCGTGGAGGAAGTCGTGATCCTGCGGCTCCCCATGGACGCGCGCACCGGCCGCCACCGCCTTGTTCAGCAGATCGTCCACCTCCTGATGGCTGTCCAGGACCAGGCTGACCAGCACCTCGCTGCTGCGCTGGGCGTCACAGGACGGCCCGCCGATGCGCTCGCGGAAACGGGCTTCGGTGAGCAGCATGAGGTAGAGGCCGTCGGCGATTTCCAGGCAGGCGCTGCTGTCGTTGGTGAAGCGGAGGTCCGGCTCGAAATCCAGGCGCTCGTAGAAGGCCATCGAGCGGTCCAGGTCTTTCACGGGCAGGTTGACGAAGATCCGAGTGCTCATGCGTCCTCCGGGTCTTGTGGTACCTGAGGGTGTCTTTGAGTGAAGTACAGGATGGGGATGTTTGCTTGGGGAAGGTGTTTGTTCTGGGTGATTTGGGGGAGGTTTTATTCTTTCGGCCGATAGGTGCGGTGTAGCCCGGACCTCCGCCCCCTCACCCTAGCCCTCTCCCCAGGGGGGAGAGGGGACTGAAGAGCGATTCCCGAACCTTCGGAGTTCACCCAGACTACCTCTTCACCCTGACCCTCCCAAGGGATTGAAGAACGACCTCCGAACCTTCGGAACCCGCACAGACTGCCCCCTCGCCCCTTTGGGGAGAGGGCTGGGGTGAGGGGGCGGAGGTGGAGACTTCACAACTCGCAAAGTCGACCCATCGCCCCAACAAACTCCCCCTCGGCAGCCCCAGGGGCGTCACGAGCGTCAGCGCTGACCGCCCCCCAACTCACAACGCACTGCCTGCAGATCGGCGATGCGACGAACACTGCGGTCGCCGTCGACGGTCACGTAGGCCACGCCGCAGTCATCCACCGCTACGCCGTTGAAGATCCACGACGGCGGATAGCCCGGCGTGCCGCTGTTGCCGACCGGCAGGTCCTTCGCCAGCACTGTGCGCTTGCCCGTCGCGAGGTCGAGCTTCACCAGACGGTCGGCGCCGGTTTCCACCACCAGCAGGGCGCCGGACGGCGTGGCGGCGAGGCCTTCCGGTTGGGCGAATCCATCGGCGACCCGCTTGGGTGAGGCCAGGGCCTTGTAGCCTTCGGCCACTTGCCAGACCGAGCCGGTGGCCCAGTCCGATACCCAGAGCTTGCCGTCGCGCTGCGCCAGGCCCACCGGCACGCTGAAGCCGCAGCCCAGTGGGTTGCGCTCGGTGGTGTTGGCCGGGCGCTGCATGACGCAGCGGCTGCCCAGTTCCGCCACCGCCAGGTCGTTGCCGAAGCCGATGGCGTTGAGCGGTACGGAGAAGTCGCGGTGGTCGGCCACCACGGTTTCCAGGGCCGGGTCCCAGACCTGCACGGCGTTGGAGAACCAGGAGGTGGTGACCAGGTAATCGCCATGGGAGCCCACGCTGAAGGGCGTGTTCAGCGGGGTGACGCCGCCCACGATGCTGTGGGCGATGCTGCGCAGGCGGCCGGTGCGCGGGGCGTACTCGCGCAGCGAGTAGATATCCGCGACGAACACGGACTCGCGTCCGCCCGCCTTGTGCACCGCGATGCCGGCGCCGGTGGTCATGCCACCGCGGGTGAGCCGGCGGACTTCGCCCTCGTCGCCGTTCAGCGTCACGCGACGGATCGCCGCGTCGTGGGCGTTGGAGACGTACAGCGTGCCTTTCGAGTCGAAGGCCAGGTTATCGGCGCCTTCGCCCACCTCGGCGACCGTTTGCAGCGTGCCGCTCTCAACGTCCACTCGCAGCACCTGGCCGCGCGCCTGGTCGATGACGAACAGCTCGCCGGCGGCGTTGAACTTGACCGCCGCCGGGGTGCCCAGGCCATTGGCGACGATCTTCACGCTGCCGGTGGCCGGGTCGATGCGCGCCACCTGGCCGTGGTACCACAGCGGGCCATAGAGCTTGCCGTCGGGGCCGAGGTCCATGCCATTGAAGCCGCCGAGGTTGTTGGCGAGCAGGCGCGGCGGGTTGGCGCCGGTCAGGTCGATTTGCCACACCTCGTCGGCGAGGAACACGCGGCTGACGTAGAGGGTGTTGCCGTCATCGGAAATCGTGATGGCGTTGACCCCGCGCCCGAGATTGGCCACGGTGGTTTTTTCGCCGTCCGGGGTCAGGCGGCCGATCTCTCCGGTGAGGAAGGCGGTCCAGTAGAGGTTGCCGGCATGGTCGAAGACCAGGTCGTCCGGCGCCTCGACGCCCTGTGCCGGGCCCAGGGTGCGGATCACCCGGCCGCTACGGGGATTCAACTGGGTGATGCTGCGGCCGACGACGCTGGTGACGAACAGTTCGTCCCGGTCGTTGACGTAGACGCCGTTGGTGCTGGACAGCGTGGCGCCCTTGACCAGCGGGTAGGCGAAGACGGGCTCGCGCTGGCTGCCGCCTGCGGCCGGGCTGGCAAGGGCGAACGGTGAGGCCATGACCGATAGCGCCAGCAGCGCTGCGGAAATGCGCCAGGGGGTTGTCGGGGTGGTGTGCGAACGGGGGAAGGCGGGTGTTGGCATCCTTGTCTCCCAAGGTGTGGAGTGAGCGAGGTCGGATTCCGACTGGCGGGTCCGACACGCTGATTGCCACACCGGGAGGGCACCCGCAAGCGCTGGGTGGCTGGCCGGTTCCGTCGTGTTCCGGATTCCGGTAGCCCTTGGCAGACGATTTGTGAGATATGTCCTGTTTGACGGCGCCTCAGGCAGCCAGGCCGTGCACCTCGGCACACGCTTCGACCAGGGTGTAGCGACCCTTGTCGTCGCGGCTCACCCGGCCCAGGGCGGTCGCCGGGTCGTGGGTGAACACCAGCCGGCCGTTGCGTGCCAGCAGGCTGTCGAGCAGGCGTTCCTTCTCTTCGATCAGGCCCTCGGGGAAGCGGTCGTAGCCCATGGTGATGGGCAGGTGGACCCAGGGCGCGCCGGGGATCAGGTCGCCGGCGAACACCACCGGGCCGTCGGGCATGGCGATCTCCGGCAGGAGCTGGCCCGGCGTGTGGCCGTCGCTCCAGTGGAAGCGCCAATCCGGGCCGAGCAGGGCGGAGCCGCCTTCGCCGTCCACGAGTTCCAGGCGACCGCTGGCTTCCAGCAACTCGAGCAGTTCCGGGATGTAGGAGGCCCGGTCGCGCGGGTGCGGGTTGCAGGCGCGCTGCCACTGGCGGCGGCCGGTGACGAAGCGCGCATTGGGGAACAGCAGGCGCGGCGCCAGTCCCTCTTCCCAGGCGGCGAGCAGGCCGCCGGCGTGGTCGAAATGCAGGTGGGTGAGCACCACCACATCGATGTCGGCATCGCACAGGCCGACCGCCGCCAGGCTGTCGAGCAGCACGTGGCGGTCTTCCTGCACGCCGAAGCGGCGCTTCATTTCCGGGGAGAAGAAGGCGCCGATGCCCGTCTCCACCAGGACGTTGCGATCGTCTTCGCGGACCAGCAGGGCGCGGCAGCCGAGGTCGATGCGATGGTGTTCGTCCGCTGGCATCCAGCGCTCCCAGAGTGCGCGCGGGGCGTTGCCGAACATGGCGCCGCCATCGAGTTTCTGGCTGTTGCCAACAAGGGTGGTGAGGGTGCGCATAGCCGATCCTGCGGGGCGCGTCGGGCGCCCTCGTCGTTGTTGTGGTTTCAGTCGCGTGCGACCGCCAGGGCCACGCCCTGGCCGCCGCCGATGCACAGGGTCGCCAGCCCCTTGCGGGCTTCGCGGCGGCGCATCTCGTGCAGAAGGCTGACGAGGATACGACAACCCGAGGCGCCGATGGGATGGCCGAGGGCGATGGCGCCGCCGTTGACGTTGACCTTGGCGCTGTCCCAGCCGAGTTCGCGGCCGACGGCGAGAGCCTGGGCGGCGAAGGCTTCGTTGGCCTCCACCAGGTCGAGTTGCTCCAGCGACCAGCCGGCCTTTTCCAGGGCGCGGCAGGTGGCGAACACCGGGCCGATGCCCATGATCGCCGGATCGACCCCGGCGCTGGCGTGGGCGGCGATCCGCGCCAACACCGGCAGGCCGAGGGCGTCGGCCTTGGCGGCGCTCATCAGCAGCACCGCGGCGGCGCCGTCGTTGAGGGTGGAGGCGTTGCCGGCGGTGACACTGCCATCGCCCTTGAACGCCGGGCGCAACGTGGCGAGGCCATCGGCGGTGGTGCCGGCCCGCGGCTGTTCGTCCTGCTGGAAGATCACGGTGTCGCCATAGCGCTGGGGAATCTCGACCGGGACGATCTCCCCGGCGAAGCGACCGGCCTCGATGGCGGCGCAGGCGCGCTGTTGCGAACGGGCGGCAAAGGCATCCTGCTCGCAGCGGGTGATGCCGTACTGCTCGGCCAGGTTCTCCGCGGTGATGCCCATGTGGTACTGGTTGAAGGCGTCCCAGAGGCCATCCTCGATCATGCTGTCGACCAGCTTGCCGTGGCCCATACGCAGGCCGCTGCGGGCGCCGGGCAGGACGAAGGGCGACAGGCTCATGTTCTCCTGGCCGCCGGCGATCACCACCTCGGCATCGCCGCAGCGGATAGCCTGGGCGCCGAGGATCACCGCCTTGAGCCCCGAGCCGCAGACCTTGTTCAGGGTCATGGCCGGTACCGTGTGCGGCAGGCCGGCCTTCAGCGCGGCCTGGCGCGCGGGGTTCTGCCCGGCGCCGGCGGTGAGCACCTGGCCGAGGATCACTTCGTCCACCTGTTCGCCGGCCAGGCCGCTGTCGGCGAGCAGGCTATGGATCACCGTCGCGCCCAGCTCGGCGGCCGGAATGCGGCTCAGGGAACCTTGGAAGGCACCGATGGCGGTGCGGCGGGCAGCGACGATCACGACTTCACGCATGGGTCTCTCCGGTGCACCCCGCACGGGGGGCGCGCAATGAAAAAGAACGCGGACGCCAAGGGCGGCGCCCGCGCTCACGCAACTCAGAACTGCTCCGCAGCCAATCCGTACAACGAGGCGCTGCCGGCGCGGATGCCTGCCTCCAGGGCGAGGGTGCGCGGCAGCAGACGCTGGAAGAAGAACGCGGCGGTGGCCCGCTTGGCGCCATAGAAGGCTTCGTCCTCGGCCTGCCGGCGCTCGGCCACTTCGGCCATCCGCGACCACAGCCAGGCGTAGGCGACGTAGCCGAACAGGTGCAGGTACTCCACCGAGGCGGCGCCGATTTCCGCGGGGTTCTGCGCGGCGCGGTCGAGCAGCCAGGCGCTGACGTCTTCCAGGCGGCGAACCGCGTCCAGCAGCGCCTCGCGATAGGGCGCGGCGGGGGACTCGGCATAGGCGCGGATGAGCCCGGTGAAGCGCCGCAGCGTGGCGCCGCCGTTGCCCACCACCTTGCGGCCGAGCAGGTCGAGGGCCTGGATGCCGTTGGTGCCTTCGTAGATCTGGGCGATGCGCACGTCGCGCACCCGCTGTTCCTGGCCCCATTCGCGGATGTAGCCGTGGCCGCCGAACACCTGCTGGCCGTGCACGCAGCTGTCCAGACCGGTGTCGGTGAAGAAGGCCTTGGCCACCGGTGTGAGGAGCGCCACCAGCGCTTCGGCTTCGCGCTGTTCGTCGGTGTCGTCGGCGAACTTGGCCAGGTCGAGCTGCTGGCCGACGAAGCAGGCGAAGGCGCGGCCGCCCTCGGTCATGGCCCTCATGGTCAGCAGCATGCGGCGTACGTCGGGGTGGACGATGATCGGGTCGGCCGCCTTGTCCTTGGCTACAGGGCCGGTCGGCGCGCGGCTCTGGATACGCTCGCGGGCATAGGCCACGGCGGCCTGGTACGACGCCTCGGCGCAGCCGATGCCCTGGATGCCGATGGACAGGCGCTCGTAGTTCATCATGGTGAACATCGCGGCGAGCCCCTTGTTGGCCTCACCCACCCGCCAGCCGATGGCGCCGTCGAAGTTCATCACGCAGGTGGCCGAGGCCTTGATGCCCATCTTGTGTTCGATGGAGCCGCAGGACACGGCGTTGGCTTCGCCCAGGCTGCCGTCATCGCCGACCAGTACCTTGGGCACCAGGAACAGCGAGATACCCTTGGGCCCGGCCGGCGCGTCCGGCAGGCGGGCCAGCACCAGGTGCACGATGTTCTCGGTGAGGTCCTGTTCGCCGCCGGTGATGAAGATCTTGGTGCCAGTGATGGCGTAGCTGCCGTCCGCCCGCGGTTCGGCGCGGGTGCGGATGAGGCCGAGATCGGTGCCGGCGTGGGGTTCGGTCAGGCACATGGAGCCGGCCCAGCGGCCCTCGTACATCGGCGGCAGGTAGCGGCTTTTCAGCGCCTCGTCGGCGTGGGCGTCGATGGCCAGGCAGGCGCCCGCGCTCAACGCCGAATAGAGGGCGAAGCTGGAATCGGCCGCGTAGAGCATTTCCTCGAACTGCACGGCGAGCATCTTCGGCATGCCCATGCCGCCGTAGGCCGGGTTGCCGGAGAGGCCGACCCAGCCGCCTTCGGTGTAGGTGGTATAGGCTTCCTTGAAGCCGGCCGGGGTGGTGACCGCGCCGTCCTTCCACTGCGCACCTTCCTCGTCGCCGCCACGGCTCAGCGGGGCAATGAGCTGGCCGGTGACCTTGGCCGCTTCTTCGAGGATGGCGTCGGCGGTATCGCCATCCACCGTGCCGGCCAGGGCCGGCAGGCGGGCCCAGAGCGCCGGGGCATCGAAAACCTCGTGCAGGACGAAACGCATGTCGCGCAGGGGGGCGTTGAACTCGGGCATCGGTCACCTCATGCAGGACGCCGGGGGAAGCCCCCGGCCGGTAGGGAATAAAAAGGGGCCGGCATGTGCCGCCGGCCCGTAGGGTCAGTCGGCATCGGGTGAGCCGCTGACGGAGGTTTTCGGGCTGGCGAAGCGCAGCAGGTGGGTGCGTTCGACCAGGATGTACAGCGCCGCGCCGGCAGCGAGGCCCCAGCCTGCGCCGTACACCGCGAGGACTACGCCCATGGTGCCGGCGATGCCGCGCTCGGTGTTGTTGTCGAGCTGCTCGAAGCCGACCATCAGGCAGATGTAGCCGGTGAGGATCAGCGTCAGCGACAGGGCGATCGGCAGCACCGGCTGGAAGAAGCTCACCAGCGGCAGGATGAACAGGGCGATGAAGCCGGTGATCCAGAAGGTGCCGGCGCCGCTGAAGATCGAGTCCATCGCCTTGCGGCCGTACTTGTAGCGCTCGGCCATGGTCGCCGCGGCGGCGGTCCACAGCGGGCCGGCGAGGCCGGGGTAGGGCGCGAAGAAGGCATGCAGGGCGTTGCGCAGCGCGGTGACCAGATGGATGCGGTCGACGTTGTTGTCGATCTTCTCGTCGGTGCGCAGCTCATCGGCGCGCTGCATCAGCGACTGGCCGACGATGATGTCGCCGAAGGCGATGATGTAGGCGATCAGCGCAGTGGGCACGGCATAGAGGAAAATCTTCGCGTCGGGGAAGCCCAGGCTGAACGGCAGGTACTGCCAGAGCTGGTCGAAGGCCGGCCGGGTGATGCCCCAGCGGATGTCCGGGACCTTGTACTCGCCCACCGCGATGCCGATGAAGATCGCCACCAGCATGCCCGGCACCATGCCGTAGTTGACGATCCTGCGCGCCATCGGCACGCGCTCGGTGAGGCCCTTGAACGACACCGAAAACATCAGGTACAGGCAGATCAGGCTGCCCAGTACCAGGGACACCGGGGTGTTGGCCAGGCGCCCGCCGGTCTGGATCTCGCCCATCAGCGCGGCCATGCCGGCGCCGATGATGATGCCGCCCTTCATCGAGTTGGGCACCAGGCGCACCATCACGCTGCCCAGGCGCGTCACCCCGAGCAGGAGGAAGATCAGAAACACCAGGAACTGCAGGGCGAACAGTGCCTGGATCGCCTGCGGGCCGGGCTGGTAGTCGCTGAGGAACAGCAGCACCACGGGGATGCCGGGGGTGATCCAGCCGGGCACCAGCGGGACGCCGAGCAGGGCCGGGAGCATGAAGCCGATGCCGCAGATCACCACGTAGGCGAGGGCGACGTCGTAGGGCAGGCCGAGGTACTTCTCCAGCAGCGGGATCATGCCCAGGCTGACCACGAACATGATCAGCGCCTGGAGCATCTCGGCGGTTTCCCAGCGGTAGTGGACGAACGGCAGGCGGACCTTGAACGGGCCGAGGGGCCAGTGGGGCTGCTCGTCCCCGTCACGACGCTTGAATACTTGCATTGCGGTTCTCCGTTGGCCCCTGGGGCCGGTTCTTGTTGTTGTGCAAACGGCTTTTCGCGGACATGGCGAGGCCCTGGAGCGGCACGCGCCGCTCCGGTGTTTCAAGCGGGGTCAGAGCGCCCTGGCCATGTCGCGCAGGACGAATTTCTGGATCTTGCCGGTGGAGGTCTTCGGCAAGGTGGTGAAGACCACCGTCTTCGGCACCTTGAACCCGGCCAGGTGGTCGCGGCAGAAGCCGATGATGTCGGCCTCGCTGACCTGCTGGTGGTCGGCCTTGAGGGTGACGAAGGCGCAGGGTGTCTCGCCCCATTTCTCGTCCGGGCGGGCGACCACGGCGGCTTCCAGCACGGCTGGGTGGCGGTAGAGCACACCTTCGACCTCAATGGTGGAGATGTTCTCGCCGCCGGAGATGATGATGTCCTTCAGCCGGTCGCGGATTTCCACGTAGCCGTCGGCGTGGCACACGCCCAGGTCGCCGGTGTGGAACCAGCCGCCTTCGAAGGCTTCGGCGGTGGCGCTGGGGTTCTTCAGGTAGCCCTTCATCACGGTGTTGCCGCGCATGAATATCTCGCCGATGGTCTGGCCATCACGCGGCACCGGCTCCAGGGTTTTCGGGTCGGCGACCATCAGCCCTTCCAGGGTCGGGTAGCGCACGCCCTGGCGCGCCTTGATGGTGGCGCGCTCCTCCAGCGGCAGCGCGTCCCATTCGGCGTGCCAGGCGCACAGGGTCACCGGACCGTAGACCTCGGTAAGGCCATAGGTGTGGGTCACGGCGATGCCCATTTCCTCCACTGCGCCGATTACCTTGGCCGGCGGCGCGGCGCCGGCGATCATGGCTTTCACCGGGTGATCGATGGCGGCCTTGGCCGATTCCGGCATGTTCACCAGGGCGTTGAGCACGATGGGCGCGCCGCACAGGTGAGTGACCTGGTGTTCGCGGATCAGGGTGAGGATCTTCTGCGGATCGACCCGGCGCAGGCACACGTGAACGCCGGCCAGCGCGGTGACGGTCCAGGGGTAGCACCAGCCGTTGCAGTGGAACATCGGCAGGGTCCAGAGGTAGACCGGGTGGTTGCCCATGGCCCAGGTCATCTGGTTGCCCAGGGCGTTCAGGTAGGCGCCACGGTGGTGGTAGACCACGCCCTTCGGGTTGCCGGTGGTGCCGGAGGTGTAGTTGAGGCTGATGGCCTGCCACTCGTCGGCCGGCCACTGCCAGTCGAATTCCGGGTCGCCCTCGGCGAGCAGGGCCTCGTAGTCCAGATCGCTGACCGGGCGGCCTTCGCCGTACTCCGGGTCGTCCACGTCGATCACCAGCGGCGGGTGATCGAGCATGCCCACCGCCGCATGGATGACTTCCTCGAACTCGCGGTCGGCGATCAGCACCTTGGCTTCGCCGTGCTGCAGCATGAAGGCGATGGCCTCGGCGTCCAGGCGCACGTTCAGGGTGTTGAGCACCGCGCCGATCATCGGAACGCCGAAGTGCGCTTCCAGCATCGCCGGGATGTTCGGCAGCATCACCGCCACCGTGTCGCCCTTGCCGATGCCGCGGCCGGCCAGGGCCGAGGCGAGACGGCGGCAGCGTGCGTAGGTTTCCGCCCAGGTACGGCGGATCGAGCCATGGATCACGGCGGGGTAGTGCGGGTAAACGGCGGCGGTGCGCTCGATGAAACTGAGCGGGGAGAGGGCGATGTGGTTGACGGCGGCAGGCGAAAGGCCTTGTTCGTAAATCGACATGTGGGCACCCAGTGGCTGTTTGTTAGCTCTGTCCTCCCGGGCATGGCGATCTGGGAGGATGGTTTCTTTGTCTGGGTGATTTATATATCTGTTCTGATTTTTATGGAAGTAATACCAGTGTAGTATAGTAAAAATACTATATTTAATTCGGAGCCGCTTTACGCTGCGGTGTACAACGGCGATGCTCGCGCTCCGGTGCGCTCGGAACCGGATCAAGGCGACGAATGGGAGGGTGGCGATGTACGACATGCGGGTGCAGTTGCAGAGCTGGTTGCGTCTGCAGCAGGAAGCGCTGCCGCTGGCGGAGCGTGCCGATGTCCTGCGCCATGCGTTGCAGGCCTGCCCTGAGGTGCGCCAGGCGTTCTACCTGCGCTGGCAGCCTGACAGCGGTATCTACAGCCACGTGGGTCGGGCCCAGCAACTGCCGCCCGGTTTCGGCGATCCGCTGCAGGCCAGCGACCAGGCATTGTTCGATGCCCTGCTGGAGCGACGTCGGCTGACCTTCGCCGAGCTGCGCCAGTTGCCTTGCTGGCTGGCCGGACGGTTGCGCCGCGCGGCGATCAGCCATGGCCAGGCGTTGTCGCTGGCGTTGGATGAAGGCCAGCCGGGGCTGCTGTTGATCGAGGTGGCGGAGGGCGTCGACCTGCACTGGCTGGGGTTGGTCCACGAGCTGCTGGACACCCTGCTCGCCGTCGCGGGGCCGGTGCGCGGCGCGCTGCTACCGGGGGCCGACCCGCAACCCAGCCTGCTGCTGGATGCCGAGGCGCGACCGCTGGAACTGAACGCCGTGCTCCAGGCGCTTCTCGGCGATCGTCCGGTGAGCGAGGTGGACGCCTACCTGCCGGTGAACCACGTGCGACTCGTGCGAGCCTGTCTGGAGCAGGCGCGTCCCATCGAGGGCGTCGAGGCGGAGCTGGGCGACGACATTTTCATCTGGACATTCATTCCCGACCGGGTGGCCGGGCGTGTCCTGGCGCGGGCCCGCCAGGCGACCGAGGCGATCCGTGCCGAACGCGAGGCGGCGCGGGCCCGGCGGCTGTACCGGCTGATCACCGAGAACACCACCGACCTGATTTCCCGCCACACCCCCGACGGCTGCTTCCTCGATGCGTCGCCAGCCTCCTGGACCCTGCTCGGCTACTGGCCGGAAGAACTGCGCGGGCGCTTCGTCCAGACACTGTTCCACCCCCAGGACCAGGCACAACTGGAGCAAAGCACCCGCGAGGCGCTGGAGCAGGACGGCTACCACACCATGACCTACCGTATCCGCCACCGCGACGGTCATTACCTGTGGTTCGAGACGGCCAGCCGGGCGATTCGCGAGACCTACACCGGCGCGGTGGTGGAAATCGTCAGCGTCTCGCGGGACATCACCGCCCGCGTCCAGGCCGAGGAGAACCGCCGGCGCCTGGCCGAGGTGGTGGAGGCCAACACCGACCTGGTGCTGTTCCTCGATCCCGAGGGGCACCTGACCCACCTCAATCCTTCCGCCCGCCGCGCCCTGCGGATCGCCGACGATGCACCGCTGCCGGCACTGGATGCCCTGCTGGCGGCCCAGGACATGGCCGCCTTGCGCCGCGACGGTTGGCGCACCGCCGATGCTTCGGGCGTATGGAGCGCCGAGGCGCGCTTGCAGCCGCTGGGCGATGCGGCCTCCCTGCCGGTCTCCCTGGTGCTGCTGGCGCACCGCGCCGCCAGCGGCGAACGCTACTACTCGCTGGTGGCCCGCGACATGACCGAACGCGAGCTGCGCGAGGCCCAGCAACGCCGTCACCAGGACGAGCTGGCGCACACCGCGCGGTTGGTCACGCTGGGCGAACTGGCGTCCGGCATCGCCCACGAGATCAACCAGCCCCTGGCGGCGGTGGTCAACTACGCCAACGCCAGCCAGCGCTACCTGCAATCCCTCGGCAGCAACCCGCAGGCGGCCGAGCGCGTCGCCCAGGGGCTGGAGCGCATCACCGAGCACGCCAACCACGCCTCGGAGGTCATCAAGCGGCTGCGGGCCTTCCTGCGCAAGGGCCAGCGGCGCACCCAGGCGCTCGACGTGGCGCAGGTGGCGCGCGAAGCGGTGCGCCTCTGCCAGTGGGAGGCGACCAATTGCCAAGTGACGATCGAGGAACATCTGGCGGACAATCTGCCGCCGGTCTATGCCGACCCGGTGTTGATCGAGCAGGTGCTGCTCAATCTGCTGCGCAACGCCATCGACGCCAACCGCGAGGCCCATCCCGGCGCACCGTCGCGCATCCGTCTCGACGCACGGCGCGACGGCATCCAGTTGTGCATTGGCGTGAGCGACGAAGGGCCCGGAGCCAGCGAACAGGCCCTGGCGCAGATGTTCACGCCGTTCTACACCAGCAAGCCGGATGGCCTGGGGCTCGGCCTGTCCATGAGCCGCAGCATCGTCGAAGGCTTCGGCGGTGCCCTCGAGGCGCATCCCGGCGAGATTTCCGGCTTGCGCCTGGAATGCCGGCTGCCGCTGGGCCGCGCGGAAGAGCCCAGGGCACGAGAAGAACAACAGGAGTGACGATGTCGCAACAACCCGAACAGCTCGTCTACGTGGTGGATGATGACCAGGGCATGCTCGATTCGACGGTCTGGCTGCTCGAATCGGTCGGCCTCAAGGCCCTGCCGTTCACCAACGGACGGGATTTCCTCGCCGCCTGCGATCCGCGCCTGAACGCCTGCGTTCTGCTGGACGTGCGCATGCCCGGCATGGGCGGGCTGAACGTGCAGGAAGAAATGCGCGCCCGTGGCCTGGACCTGCCGGTGATCTTCGTCAGCGGCCATGCCGACGTGCCCATCGTGGTCCGCGCCTTCCGTGCCGGCGCGGTGGACTTCATCGAAAAGCCCTACAACGAGCAGTTGCTGCTGGACAGCGTGCAGCAGGCGCTGAGCCGCTTCGCCGTACAACCCATGGCCGGCGCCGGCCTGGCCGAAGTCCAGGCGCGCCTGGACAGCCTCACCCCACGCGAACGCGACGTGTTGTTGCCGCTGGTGCGCGGCTACACCAACCGGGAGATCGCCGAGCAGCTCGACGTCAGCGTGAAGACCGTCGACCTCTACCGCTCGCGGGTGATGAAACGCATGCAGGCCGAGACCCTGCCGGATCTGGTGGGCATGGCCGTGGCGGCGGGGCTGGTCGACCCGCTACGTCTGCGGGGCTAGGGGTTGCCCTGCGCTGTACGGGCGTAGGGGCGAATGGAATTCCTCTAGCGCGACCTTTCTTCTGTTGCGGGCCACCCTCTCCCGTAAATGAGAGAGGAAAGATTCGTACCGCTCGGCGTAATGACGTGAGCCGACGCTTTGTCATTGCCAGAAAGTTTGCAAAAGAGGTGGGGCCAACGCGGACGCCCCGTCAGGAGGCCGAGCGGAATCGTCGTGTAGGGGGTTGAGCGGCATGGATGCCGCGAGAGCTGCGATTGGCCAGGGATGGCCCTTCGCAGCGGGCCCCCGGAACGGCGATGGAGGGAGGGAAGTCTCGCGAAGCGAGACCCGTATGCCGGGGCAAGCCCTCTTGGTTACCTTCTGGGGCGATTGCCAGAAGTAACTCGCCGGGAGGCGAAACAAGAACTTTCTACTGAACTCAGTAATCGGATTGACTCAGGACTTCCAGCAGCACTTAACGTAGATAGGGCGAATGAATTCGCCCCTACGGTCCCTTCGCCAGCAGAGCGGGCTCCTACACAGCGCAGGAAGGCGTCAGCCTAATCCGCCTCCAGCCTCAACTCATCCAGCAACAGCAGCGCCGGTGGCGGCAGGCTGGCGCCGTGGCGGCTGATGACGCCGTAGGGCTCGCTGACCGAGCGCAGGTGCAGCGGCAGCCGGGCGAGCATGCCGAAGCGCGCGGCGGAGGCGGCCACCTCTTCGGGCAGCAGGGCGATCAGCGCCGGGTCCTGCTGCAGCAGCGTCAGGGTGGTGAAGGTGGAGGAGGTTTCCAATGGATAGCGCGGGAATTCCAGGCCCGCCTCGCGGAATTCCCGCTCCAGCAGCAGGCGCATGGGCATGTTGGTCGGGTAGACCACCCAGCGGCAGTCGCCGAGGTCCTGCAGTTCCAGGCGTTCCGCCCACAGCAGCGGGTTGCCGGGGTTGCACACCACCCACAGCGGTTCACCGTACAGGCACAAACAGTCGTAGGCGTCCGGCCGGCGGCTGACGCTGGTGCGGCAGATGGCGAGATCGAGGCGGCCCTGGTCGATCAGGTCGAGCAGGCGCGCGCTGGTGTCCTCGACGATCTCCACCGACAGCTCCGGCTGCTTCTCCCGCAGACGCCCGAGGGCGCGCAGCAGCAGCGGCACCGCGCCCATGATGGCGCCCACCGCCAGACGTCCGCCGTGACCCTGGAGAATCCCCATCATCTCTTCGCGCAGGTGCGCCAGGTCGCTGTGGATCAGTCGCGCGTAGCGGATCACGCAGCGGCCCAGATCGTTCGGCTCCAGGCCCTGGCTGGTGCGGGTGAACAGGCTGGTGCCGAAGGTGCTTTCGATTTCGTGCAGGGCCTTGGTCGCGCCCGGCTGGGTGATGGCGATACGTTCGGCGGCGCGGTGCAGAGAGCCGTGCTCGTCGAGGGCGATGAGCAGGCGGAGCTGCTTCAGGCGCAGGCGGGAGACGATGGCGGGCAGGGAAGCGATCATGGGGATGAGGAAAAGTTATCGCTCGATCAGAAGCCGTCATTAGGCAGCAGCCTTCGGGATTTTTAAAGTGCTGGCATCGCAACGGAAAACAGACCCAAGGAGCCCGGCATGCGCCTGATCCAGTTCGAGAACCCCAATGGCGAGCGCCGGGTCGGTGTGGTGGCCGGCGAGCGCATCGAGGTCGTCGCGCAGGCGCGCAGCACCCGCGAACTGGCCCTGGCGGCGATCCGCAACGGGCACGGCCTGGCCGAGGAAGTGCAGGCACGCGGCTGTGAGCCCGGCCCGCTGTATCGCGAGCTGCTGGCCGAACGACGCGTGCTGCCGCCGCTGGATCATGACGATCCAGCCCACTGCCTGGTCAGCGGCACCGGCCTGACCCACCTCGGCAGCGCCGCGACCCGCGACAGGATGCATCAGACCGCGCTGCAGGAAGACAAGCTGACCGACAGCATGCGCATGTTCCGCTGGGGCCTGGATGGGGGGCGCCCGCTGCCTGGCAACATCGGCACCCAGCCGGAATGGTTCTACAAGGGCGACGGCAGCATCGTGGTGCGGCCGGGGGCGGATTTCCCAGCGCCGGACTTCGCCGAGGATTTCGGCGAAGAACCGGAGCTGACCGGGTTGTACGTGATCGGCGACGACGGCAAGCCCTATCGCCTGGGCTTCGCCCTTGGCAACGAATTCTCCGACCACGTCGTCGAGCGCAAGAACTACCTCTACCTGGCCCATTCCAAGCTGCGCTACTGCGCCTTCGGCCCGGAGCTGCGCCTGGGCGAGTTGCCTCGTCATCTGGCCGGCACCAGCCGCATCCGGCGGAACGGCGAGGTGCTCTGGGAGCGGGAATTCCTCTCCGGCGAGGACAACATGTGCCACAGCCTGGAGAACCTCGAATACCACCATTTCAAGTACGCACAGTTCCTCCGGCCCGGCGATGTGCACGTGCATTTCTTCGGCACCGCGACCCTGTCGTTCGCCGATGGCATCAAGACCCAGCCGGGCGATCGCTTCGAGATTGCCCTGGACGCCTTCGGTGAACCGCTGTGCAACGGCATCGAAGTGCGTGCCCCGGTCATCGCGGCGGGCGGAGTCTGCGCGCTGTAGCGCGGCGCCTGTCCGGAACCCTCTTCAAGGAGCCTCCATGTCGGTCATTCTCGGTCACAACTACATCGGCGGCGGACGCAGCGCGGCCGGCGATGTCATCCTCTACAGCGTCGATGCCGCCAACGGCGAGGTCCTGCCCCATCGCTTCCACCAGGCGACCTCCGACGAAGTGGACGCCGCCGCGCGGGCCGCCGCCGAGGCCTACCCGGCGTACCGCAGCCTGTCGCCCGAGCGGCGCGCCGAATTCCTCGATGCCATCGCCGCCGAGATCGATGCCCTGGGCGATGAGTTCATCGCCACGGTGTGCCGGGAAACCGCGCTGCCGACGGCGCGTATCCAGGGCGAGCGCGCCCGCACCAGCAACCAGTTGCGGCTGTTCGCCCGGGTGTTGCGGCGCGGCGATTTCCATGGCGCGCGCATCGACCGCGCGTTGCCCGACCGGCAACCGCTACCGCGTCCCGACCTACGCCAGTGCCGCATCGGCCTCGGCCCGGTAGCGGTATTCGGCGCCAGCAACTTCCCCTTGGCCTTTTCCACCGCCGGCGGCGATACGGCCGCCGCCCTGGCCGCCGGTTGTCCGGTGGTGTTCAAGGCGCACAGCGGCCACCTGGCCACGTCGGAGTGGGTGGCGGATGCACTGGTCCGCGCCGCCGAGCGCACCGGCATGCCGGCCGGGGTGTTCAACATGGTCTACGGCGGCGGGGTCGGCGAGTGGCTGGTCAAGCACCCGGCGATCCAGGCGGTGGGTTTCACCGGCTCGCTGAGAGGCGGCCGTGCCCTCTGCGACATGGCCGCGGCACGGCCGCAACCGATTCCGGTGTTCGCCGAGATGTCCAGCATCAACCCGGTGATCGTCCTGCCAGAGGCGTTGAAGGTGCGCGGCGAGACGATCGCCGCCGAACTGAGCGCGTCGGTGGTGCTCGGTTGCGGACAGTTCTGCACCAATCCCGGCCTGGTCATCGGCATCCGTTCGCCGGAATTTTCCGCTTTTGTCGAGCGCCTCGCCGGGCACATGGCCGAGCAGCCGCCGCAGGCGATGCTCAATGCCGGCACCCTGGCGAGCTACGCGCAAGGGCTGGCGCGCTTGCAAGCACACCCGAGCGTGACACGCCTGGCCGGCCAAGCGCAGCAGGGCAACCGGGCCTGGCCGCAGGTGTTCAAGGCCGACGTCCGCCTGCTGCTGGAGGGCGATGCGTTGTTGCAGGAAGAGGTCTTCGGGCCGACCACGGTGGTGGTGGAGGTCGACAGCGCCGATCAGTTGCGCCAGGCCCTGCTCGGGCTGCATGGCCAGCTCACTGCCACCCTGATCGCCGAACCGGCTGACCTGGAGGCGTTCGCCACGCTGGTCCCGCTGCTGGAGCAGAAGGCCGGGCGGCTGCTGCTCAACGGCTACCCGACCGGCGTGGAGGTCTGCGATGCGATGGTCCACGGCGGGCCCTATCCCGCCACCTCGGATGCGCGCGGCACCTCGGTGGGCAGCCTGGCCATCGAGCGCTTCCTGCGTCCGGTGTGCTACCAGAACTACCCGGATGCGCTCCTGCCGGACGCGCTGAAGAACGCCAATCCGCTCGGTATTTCGCGCCTCGTGGATGGCGAAAACACCCGTGATCCGCTGCTTTGAGACATGGTCAACCATGCGTCGCCTCGGTCGTTGACATCCAATCATATGATGATTAGCCTGCAGGACACTCTAAAAATGAACGCGCATGGCAGAGGTGACGATGTCCAGCCGTTTTCACGCATCGACCGTCGACCGGCTGGGCTCCTGGATCGCCTCGGGCAACGTCCTACCGGGCCAGTCGCTGAAGGTCGAGGCGGACCTCTGCGAAGAGCTGGGCATCAGCCGGACGGTGCTGCGCGAAGCGATCAAGACGCTGGTGGCCAAGGGCATGCTCCAGGTCGGGCCGAAGGTCGGCACGCGGGTCATGCCGGTGCGCAGCTGGAACCTGTTCGATCCGCAGGTGGTGGGCTGGCTCGCGCAACACGGCCTGCCGGAAAATTTCGTCATGGACCTGCTCGACCTACGTCGTACCATCGAGCCGGTGGCGGTGCGCTGGGCCTGCCAGCGGGCGACGCCGGAGCAGATCGCCGAGATCCAGGCGGCCTACCGCATGCTGGAGGCCTCGATGGGCGACAAGGACGCCTACAACGATGCCGACCGGCGCTTCCACGAAGCCATTCTGGCGGCCAGCCACAATCAATTCATCGAGCAGATGCTGCCCGCCCTGGGCGCACAACTGGCGGTGTCGTTCGAAGTGTCTTCGGCGGTGCCGGACGAACTGGGGCAGACCCTCTCGCTGCACAAGGACCTGGCCGATGCCATCTCCGCGCGCGATGTGGCGCGCGGCGTGTGGGTCTGCATGACCCTGATCGAGCGGGCCGCCGTGACCATCTCTCAGCACTATCCGGAACTGTTCGCGCCTCGCGAGCAGCGGATGAGCACGCCCTGACGGGAGGTTGTATGGAGTGGCTGCCGCTGTCGCATCACCGCTTCAAGCTGGCCGAGGGGCCGTTCTGGGATCGCCGCGACCAGGCCCTGTACTGGGTGGATATCGCCGGTTTCCTGGCCTGCCGGTTGTGTGACGGCCGCTTCGAGCAGTGGCGCTTCAACGAACCGGTTTCCGCCTTCATTCCCTGCGAGAGCGGCGATGCCCTGGTGACCCTGGCCAGCGGCGTGTATCGCCTGGACCTCTCGTCGCACGCCGAGGACCCGCGCCTGACGCTGCTCTGCATCGCCGACAGCGTCACCGGCAACCGTGCCAACGAGGCCCGCTGCGATTCGGCGGGCAGGCTCTGGCTCGGCACCATGCAGAACAACCTCGATGCCAAGGGCGGCGACCTGCCGGTCACCCGACGTTCCGGCAGCTTGTTCCGGGTCGACGAATATGGTGTGGTCAACCGCCTGCTCGGCTGCATGGGCATCGTCAACACGCTGCTCTGGAATCGCAAGGCGGACACCCTCTACTGCGCCGACAGCCTGGACGGCGTCATCTACCGCTACAACATCCTCGGCGACGGCGAACTGCTGGATGGCCGCAGCGTCTGGGCCGGCCCGCATCCGCGCGGGGTGCCCGACGGCTCGGCGATGGACGCCGAAGGCTACGTCTGGAACGCCCGCTGGGGCGGCCATTGCCTGTTGCGCTTCGCCCCCGACGGTAGCCTCGACCGGGTGGTGGAGCTACCGGTCAGCCACCCCACCAGCTGCGTCTTCGGTGGCCCTGACCTGAGCACCTTGTACGTCACCAGCGCGGCTCCGGCCGGCGCCGGTGGCGGGTTGAACGGCGCCGTGCTGATGGCCGATGTCGGCGTCACCGGCCTGGCCTGCCAGCGCTTCGCCGGCTGAGCCCGCATGCATCGGCTCTGGCCGGTGTCCATCCATTCATACAGGAGTGTATCGACATGGCGTTACCCCTCTCTCTCCCGCCGGTTCCCGAGCCGGTGCGCGGCGAGCGTCTGAAGGACAAGGTGGTGATCGTCACCGGCGGCGCCCAGGGCATCGGCGAGGCCATCGTGGCCTGCTTCCAGGCCCAGCAGGCCAAGGTGGTGACCGGCGACATCCAGGGCGAGAAGGCCGAACGGGTGGCCGCCGCCTGGCGCGAACGAGGCGGCGAAGTCCTGGCGATGCAGGTGGATGTCACCCAGCCGGCGCAGTTGCAGGCGCTGGTCGACCTGGCCATCGAGCGCTACGGCAAGGTCGATGTGCTGGTCAATTGTGCCGGAGTCAACGTATTCCGCGATCCGCTGGAAATGACCGACGAAGATTGGCGGCGCTGCTTCGCCATCGACCTGGACGGCGTCTGGCATGGTTGCAAGGCCGTACTGCCGCACATGTTGTCGCGCGGCGTGGGCAACATCATCAACATCGCCTCGGTGCACTCTACCAACATCATCCCCGGCTGCTTCCCCTACCCGGTGGCCAAGCACGGCCTGCTCGGGCTGACCCGCGCACTGGGCATCGAGTACGCGCCCAAGGGCATCCGCGTCAACGCCATCGCCCCCGGCTACATCGAGACGCAGCTCAATATCGACTACTGGAACGGGTTTCCCGATCCCCATGCCGAGCGCCAGCGGGCGTTCGACATGCACCCGACACGGCGCATCGGCCAGCCGGTGGAAGTGGCCATGACTGCATTATTCCTCGCCACCGACGAGGCGCCGTTCATCAATGCCGCGTGCATCACCATCGATGGTGGGCGCTCGGTCCTTTATCACGAATGAAAAGTAGGTCACGTTCGGTTATTGATCACATGATAAGACTGTAGGGCCTGTCGTCCGATACGCTCCCCGTTGTTCCGGGGCACGGTGGCCGTGAAAGATCGCTGGACGCTGTAGCTATTCAATAAAAATAAGGAGGTAGCTATGTTTCGTCGTCGCGGGATTCGTTCCCTGTGCTTTGCCGCTCTCACCGCCGGCGCGCTCGGTTTCGCCGGCGCCTCGTTCGCCGAGGAGGTGAAGATCGGCTTCCTGGTCAAGCAGCCCGAGGAACCCTGGTTCCAGACCGAATGGGCATTCGCCGAGAAGGCGGGCAAGGAGCTGGGCTTCACCGTGCTCAAGATCGCCGTGCCCGACGGCGAGAAAACCCTCTCCGCCATCGACAGCCTGGCCGCCAACGGCGCCAAGGGCTTCGTCATCTGTCCGCCGGACGTGTCCCTCGGCCCGGCCATCGTCGCCAAGGCCAAGCTCAACGACCTCAAGGTGATGGCGGTGGACGACCGCTTCATCGACGCCAAGGGCGCCTTCATGGAGGACGTGCCCTACCTGGGCATGGCGGCCTTCGAAGTAGGCCAGAAGCAGGGCACCGCCATGGCCGAAGAGGCGAAGAAGCGCGGCTGGGACTGGAGTGAAACCTACGCGGTGATCAACACCTACAATGAGCTGGACACCGGCAAGAAGCGCACCGACGGTTCGGTGGATGCGCTGAAGAAGGCCGGCCTGCCGGAGGACCACATCCTCTTCACGCCGCAGAAGACCCTCGACGTGCCCGGCAGCATGGACGCTACCACCTCGGCGCTGGTCAAGCTGCCGGCCGGGGCGAAGAACCTGATCATCGGCGGGATGAACGACAACACCGTACTCGGCGGCGTGCGTGCCACCGAGAGCGCCGGCTTCAGCGCCGACAACGTGATCGGCATCGGCATCAACGGCACCGACGCCATCGGCGAGCTGAAGAAGCCGAAGAGCGGATTCTTCGGTTCGATGCTGCCGAGCCCGCACGTGGAAGGCTACGAGACCGCGCGGATGATGTTCGAGTGGGTCACCGCCGGCAAGGAACCGCCCAAGTACACCGCCATGGACGAAGTCACCCTGATCACCCGGGAAAACTTCCAGGCGGAACTGGAAAAGATCGGCCTCTGGAAATGAACCGGGCGATCCACTGGCAGGCCCGTCGCGACGGGCCGAGCCCCGCAGTCCCGCGCCCCGTGACCGAGGCGGGGGACCTGGAGACGGCCATGTTCGAACAGGCCAGGGTGGGCGAGAGCCTGCGCTTCCACGGCATCGGCAAGACGTTCCCCGGCGTCTGCGCGTTGTCGGAGATCAGCTTCGTCGCCCGGCCGGGTACGGTGCATGCGCTGATGGGTGAGAACGGCGCGGGCAAGTCGACCCTGCTGAAAATCCTCGGCGGCGCCTACGCGCCGAGCAGCGGCCACTTGCAGATCGGCGAGCGCCAGATGACCTTCCGCTCGGCGGCCGAGAGCATCGCCAACGGCGTCGCGGTGATCCACCAGGAGCTGCATCTGGTGCCGGAAATGAGCGTGGCGGAGAACCTGTTGCTCGGCCACCTGCCGGCCCGCTTCGGCCTGGTCAACCGGCGTGCCATGCTGCGTCAGGCCCGTGAGGTGCTCAAGGGTCTGGCCGACGAGATCGACCCGGCGGCGCGCCTCGGCAGCCTGTCCCTGGGCCAGCGGCAACTGGTGGAAATCGCCAAGGCGATGTCGCGCAACGCCCATGTGATCGCCTTCGACGAGCCCACCAGCAGCCTGTCCGCCCGCGAGATCGACCGCCTGATGACGATCATCGCTCGCCTGCGCGACGAGGGCAGGGTGGTGCTCTACGTTTCGCACCGCATGGAAGAAATCTTCCGCATCTGCGATGCCGTCACGGTATTCAAGGACGGCCGTTTCGTGCGCACCTTCGAGGACATGCAGGCGCTGACCCATGACCAGCTGGTGACCTGCATGGTCGGTCGCGACATCGAGGACATCTACAACTACCGCCCCCGCGAGCAGCACGGCGAGGCCCTGCGGGTCGACGGGCTGCTGGGGCCTGGCCTGCAGGAGCCGGTCAGCTTCGCGGTGAACAAGGGCGAGGTGCTGGGTTTCTTCGGCCTGGTTGGCGCCGGGCGTACCGAGCTGCTGCGACTGCTCGCCGGCCTGACGCGCAGCAGCGCCGGCAGCCTGGCTCTCGACGGCCAGCCGCTGACACTGGCATCGCCGCGCGATGCCATCGCCGCCGGCATCCTGCTCTGTCCCGAGGACCGCAAGAAAGAAGGCATCGTGCCGCTGGCCAGCGTGGCGGAGAACATCAACATCGGCGCGCGCAGCCGGCACACGCGGCTGGGGTGCCTGCTCCAGGGGCGCTGGGAGCGCGACAACGCCGTCCGGCAGATTCGCGCCCTGAGCATCAAGACCCCATCACCGGCCCAGCAGATTCTTTACCTTTCCGGCGGCAACCAGCAGAAGGCGATCCTCGGCCGCTGGCTGTCGATGCCGATGAAGGTCCTGCTGCTCGACGAGCCCACCCGCGGCATCGACATCGGCGCCAAGGCCGAGATCTACCAGATCATCCACGACCTCGCCGCCGAGGGCATCGCGGTGATCGTGGTGTCCAGCGACCTGATGGAAGTCATCGGCATATCCGACCGCATCCTGGTCATGAGCGAAGGCGCGATCACCGGCGAGGTGCCGCGCGAGCAGGCGGAGGAGTCGCGCCTGTTGCAATTGGCCCTGCCGCGTTCGCGTGGCTGAACGAACCACGAGGTGATCCATGGCGATTCAAGAAACGACCCTGGCGGCTCCCCGGCAAGGTCTCAATATGCGGCGCTTCCTCGACGACTGGGCGATGCTGCTGGCGGCGCTGGGCATCTTCCTGCTCTCGGCGCTGTTCATCGACAACTTCCTCTCGCCGCTGAACATGCGCGGCCTGGGCCTGGCAATCTCCACGGTGGGCATCGCCGCCTGCACCATGCTGTTCTGTCTCGCCTCGGGGCACTTCGACCTGTCGGTGGGCTCGGTGATCGCCTGCTCCGGGGTGGTCGCTGCGGTGGTCATGCGCGACACCGAGAGCGTCTTTCTCGGCGTGTCCGCCGCCCTGGCGCTGGGCCTGGCGGTGGGCATGGTCAACGGCATCGTCATCGCCAAGCTGCGCATCAACGCGTTGATCACCACCCTGGCGACCATGCAGATCGTCCGCGGCCTGGCCTACATCTTCTCCAACGGCAAGGCGGTAGGGGTGATGCAGGAAGACTTCTTCGTCTTCGGTAACGGCCAACTGCTCGGCGTGCCGGTGCCGATCCTGATCACCATTCTCTGCTTCATCTTCTTCGGCTGGCTGCTCAACTACACCACCTACGGGCGCAACACCATGGCCATCGGCGGCAACCAGGAAGCGGCGTTGCTGGCCGGGGTGCGGGTCGACCGCACCAAGATCGTCATCTTCGCCGTGCACGGCCTGATCGGCGCGTTGGCCGGCGTGGTGCTGGCGTCGCGGATGACCTCCGGGCAGCCGATGATCGGGCAGGGCTTCGAACTCACCGTGATCTCCGCCTGTGTGCTCGGCGGCGTCTCCCTCAGCGGCGGCATCGGCATGATGCGCCACGTGATCGCCGGGGTGCTGATCCTGGCGATCATCGAAAACGCCATGAACCTGAAGAACATCGACACCTTCTACCAGTACGTCATCCGCGGCACGATCCTGCTGCTGGCGGTGATCATCGATCGCTTGAAGCAACGCTGAGACACGGCCATGTGGCTGGGAGGATCGCGGTGGAGACGCATCTGATCGCCCTGGACTGGGGCACCACGTCGCTGCGCGCCTATCGGCTCGGCCCGGGCGGCGAAACGCTGGAAGAGCGCAGCCTGGCGCGTGGCATCCTGCAACTCGATGGCAGCGGCGATGCGGCCTTCGAAGGTGCCTTGGACGAAGCCTGCGGCGACTGGCTGGATGCCGAGCCCGGCGTGCCGCTGATCGCCTGCGGCATGGTCGGCAGCGCTCAGGGCTGGCGCGAAGCCGCCTACGTGGAAGTGCCGCTGGACGCCGGCCGGCTGGCCGCGGCGCTGACCCCCATCGAAACCCGGCGCGGCAGCATGTTTTGGGTGATCCCCGGGGCGATCCAGAACGGGCCGCTGCCAAACGTCATGCGCGGCGAGGAAACCCAGGTGTTCGGCCTGCTCGCCGGGCTGGACGAAGACGAGCGGGACGAGCCCCTGCTGATCGGTCTGCCGGGCAGCCACAGTAAATGGGTGACGGTGGAGAACGGCCGCCTGGGCCGCTTCCAGACCTTCATGACTGGCGAGGTCTACGCCGCGCTGTTGGGCCATACCCTGCTCGGACGGACTGTTGTCCCTTGCGAGGCCTTCGATGCTGCGGCCTTCGAAGAGGGCGTGCGCGTTGCCCGCTCCGACGACGGACGCGGCGGCCCGCTGTCCACTATTTTCAGCAGTCGCACGCGGGTGCTGACCGGCGGCCTGCGTGGCGAGTCCCAGGCCGATTACCTGTCCGGCCTGCTGATCGGCCACGAGTTGATGGCTATGGCCGAGGTCTGCCAGGCCGACTCGCACCAGCGCATTGTGCTGGTCGGCAACTCGGCGCTGTGCGCGCGCTACCTATGGGCCCTGGAACACAGCGGATTCAGCACCCTCAGCTTCGCCCCGCAGGCCACTGTCGCCGGGCTCTGGCGCATCGCGGAGCGGGCCGGGCTGCTCGCGAATCAACCCGCAGACGAGGTATTCGCATGTTCCGCCAAGCGTTAGCGGCCAATGGCCTGATCGCCATCCTGCGTGGTGTGCGACCCGATGAGGTGGAAGCCATCGGCCATGCCCTCTACGACGCCGGTTTCCGAATCATCGAAGTACCGCTCAACTCGCCGCAGCCGCTGGAGAGTATCGCCCGGCTGCGGAAGGTCCTGCCGCGCGACTGCCTGATCGGCGCCGGCACGGTGCTGGATGCCACCCAGGTGGCCGAGGTCTGGTCGGCTGGCGGTGAACTGATCGTCATGCCGCATGGCGACCCGCAGGTGATTCGCGCGGCCAAGGCTGCCGGGCTATCCGTCGCGCCCGGCGTGGCGACGCCCACCGAAGCCTTCGCCGCCCTGGCCGAGGGAGCCGATGTGCTCAAGTTGTTCCCGGCCGAACAGCTCGGCCCCGGCGTACTCAAGGCCTGGCGCGCGGTGCTGCCTGCCGCGACCGCTTTGCTGCCGGTGGGTGGCATCACACCGGAGAGCCTGGCGGCCTACCGCCGGGCCGGCGCCGCCGGCTTCGGCCTCGGCTCGGCGCTCTATGCACCCGGTATGGATGCCGACGAAGTGGCCCGACGCGCGCAGGCCTTCGTCCAGGCCGCCACCGCCCCCATTCCGCTTCCCTGAGAGGTCGACGATGAAGATCACCGGGCTCACCACCTATCTCGTTCCGCCGCGCTGGCTGTTCCTCCGCATCGACACCGACGAGGGCCTCAGCGGCTGGGGCGAGCCGGTGGTGGAGGGGCGGGCGCACACGGTCGCGGCGGCGGTGGAGGAACTGGCCGACTACCTGATCGGCAAGGACCCACGGCACATCGAGGACCACTGGACGGTGCTCTATCGCGGCGGCTTCTACCGGGGCGGCGCGATCCACATGAGCGCCCTGGCCGGCATCGACCAGGCGCTCTGGGACATCAAGGGCAAGGCCCTCGGCGTGTCGGTGGCCGACCTGCTCGGCGGCCGTGTGCGCGAGCGCATCCGCGTGTACTCCTGGATCGGCGGCGACCGCCCGGCCGATACCGCCAACGCCGCGCGACAGGCAGTGGCGCGTGGCTTCAGCGCGGTGAAAATGAACGCCTGCGAAGAAATGCAGTTCGTCGACAGCCACGCCAAGGTCGACGCGGTGCTGGCCAACATGGCGGCCATCCGCGAGGCGGTGGGTGGCGAGATCGGCATCGGCGTGGACTTCCATGGCCGGGTGCACAAGCCCATGGCGAAAATCCTCATGAAGGAACTCGAACCCTACCGGCCGATGTTCATCGAAGAGCCGGTGCTCAGCGAAAACCACGAGGCATTGAAGGAGCTGGCACCGCTCTCCTGCGCCCCCATCGCCCTGGGCGAACGGCTGTATTCGCGCTGGGATTTCAAACGCATACTCGCCGAAGGCTACGTCGACATCATCCAGCCGGACGCCTCCCACGCCGGCGGCATCACCGAAACCCGCAAGATCGCCAGCATGGCCGAAGCCTACGACGTCGCCCTGGCACTCCACTGTCCACTGGGCCCCATCGCCCTGGCCACCTGCCTGCAACTGGACGGCGTCTGCTACAACGCCTTCATCCAGGAACAGAGCCTGGGTATCCACTACAACGAAGGCAACGACCTGCTCGACTACCTGCACAACCCCGAGGTCTTCCACTACCAGGACGGCTTCGTCACCCTCCCCAACGGCCCCGGCCTGGGCATCGACGTCAACGAAGACTACGTGATCGAACGCGCCCGCACCGGCCACCGCTGGCGCAACCCGGTGTGGCGGCATGCGGATGGGAGTGTGGCGGAGTGGTGAGGGGGCGTCTCTGTTGGGGACTGCTCTTATCCTGAAAAAAACGCTCAACGCTGACAAACAACCGAGAAATTAAATGTGTCCCCTTCGGCACTGACAATGCCGAACGTGCTTTAGCACCAAATAACCTGAACATAGGTGGATGGCCATAGCCATCCACCCCTTTTCCCCACATCCTTCACACTCTCCCGTCTTGGCTCCCCAACCGACTTGCCTCCCTCCCCCTGAGCCGCTAGAGTCCGCCCCGTCACGGTCAATCCCGTGGCCGGGTGTAGCAACCTGACTGTCTGAGGCGCGGTAGCGCCGTAGCTGTGTAGCCGGCGCTTTTTTGTGCCCGGCTGCCGCATTTCTATGGTGGGCCGTGCGGGGCAGGCTTCGGCCTGGCCGGTTCCCTCGGACGCCGGTTTGCTACCCCCGTGCGGTCCACCTCCATCCGTGTAGCAACGGTGGATGTGGTTCCTTAACCGTTCGAGGAACTTTCCATGCGCTTACCGAGCTTTTCAGAAATCCGTTCAGTGTGTCGCTTCGCCATGGCGGAGGTGCGGCATGTCTGACTTCCGTCCGCTTCCTTCCCTGAGCACCACTTCCCGTCCTGTGCTCTACACCAATACCCGCCTCAGCTCGGACGAGTTGTTCGAAGCCGGGCAGGAGCGTTTGAACGCGGCGCAGCAGTTGGCGTTGGTGCTGTATTGCAACGAACCGCAATTGGATAACGGTGAAGTATTCGCGGCGTTTCGTCTGCTGCTGGGCGATGCGGCGGGGTTGTATGACGCGGCGTTCAAGCGTCTGCCGGGCGATTGAAGCCGCGTGTCGGCAGCGAGGAGTAAAGCCTGTCCGAGGCAAGCCCTCTCCCGCTCCGGGAGAGGGCGCGGGGATCAGCGGCTGGCTTCCACGAAGGTGTCGTTGATCGCTCCCACGCTCCAGCGTGGGAGCGCAGTGTAAAGACGCTCCGCGTCTGCTCTGTCTACGAGACGCGGAGCGTCTCGGGCTGCGTTCCCACGCGGAGCGTGGGAACGTCCGAAAAACCATCCACCCTTAAGAAGAGCCTGCGCATGTTGGCACCTGTTGTTGTTATGGCGGTGGTGCCGGCAGATTCATGGAGCATCCGGCAATCAGCTATCACCCGATCGGGTGGGCTTGGATGCCGTGTGGCCTATGTCACGTCGAGTTCACTTTGGGTGTCACGGAACTGGGGCGGTTGGGGCTGGCGCGTGGTGGTCTAGTGGTTGCTGCCCTTCCTGCTGGGCTCCATTGCTTTAGCCATCCACGAAAAAAAGAAATGTGCAGAAAAATGTGAAGGCGGTTTTGCTGGATTTTTCAGAAGGTCCTGTATTTTCGTGCCTTGCAGGCGGTTAGGATGTGTCTTGAAATGTGCATTCCTATTTCAGGATTTCGCACTGTCCCGTCTATCCGACGCAGGAAGCACAATGGCCCCCGCGCTTATCAAGAATATCCATTATGTCGATCCGGTTCTCCCGGAGCAGCTCCCCGACTCGATCATCGAGAAGGCCGATGCACTGCCGGCAAAGGTGGCGTTTCTGGACGGAATCCTCGCACCCGAAACCGGGGCCAGGCTTGCCAGGTTGCTGCAGATAACCAATACGTACTACTCGAACATGATCGAAGGGCAGTACACCGAGCTGGTGGATATGCAGCGAGCACAGAATGCCCCCCGTCGTGAGCGCCGGTTGTTGCAGGACCTTGCCGTCAAACACATGCAGGTGCAGCTGATCTTCGAACGGGCAATCCGCATGACTCCCCGCGCGTTCACGGAAATGTACAGCTCTTATGTGCGGTGCACAATCGATTGTTTGCCGGAGCCCAGGAGAATGCTCTTCGCCTCAGCGACGGGAGGCTCATGGTGCCCGGTCAGCTTCGAGCCCAGCCGAACGAGGAGGTGACGGTAGGCAACCATTCGGCCCCGGCGGCTTCCGCTGTGCACGCGATTCTTGCTCATCTGCAGACTTCATTCGGTCGGAACCGTGATGCAAGGCGTCAGCTCATCTCGATCCTGGCCTATCACCATCGCTTGGCCTGGACACACCCGTTCCTGGACGGAAATGGACGTGTTGCCCGAATGATGACCCATCTTCAGTTATTCCAGCTTGGTTTACGTCCGCACCTCTGGTCATTGTCCCGAGGTCTGGCTCGGCGGCATGAGGATTACTACCGAGTGCTTGCGATGGCGGACCGCCCCCGGGAGGGCGACTTGGATGGACGGGGTCAGATGTCCCAGCGGCATTACTTCGCTTTCATCGAGTTCATGCTCGATGTTTGTCATGACCAAGTGGACTATATGACTGCAGCGCTGAACCGCAGGCGTATGCATGAGCGCCTGATTCGGGCCTTCAAGAACAACGAGCGGATACTGGAACTGGGTATCCGCCCGGAGAGTGGGCCGGCCGTAGCGGCGCTGCTGCTGCAAGGTTCCATGCCGCGGAGCGACTTCAAGGTCTTCACAGGCCTTTCCGCCCGACCGGCGATCGATGAATTATCCCGGTTGATCAGGGCGGGAATCGTCGTAAGCCCCACCCCTAAATCGAGGACTATCGAGCCGGGCCTGCCTGCCTGGTTCGCCGCCGAGATTTTTCCCGATTTGCATCGACGCTTTCAGTGATCGGCCAAGTCTCATGGCTTGGGAAACTTATAGATCGTCGTCTGCGTGTAGACCTGCCCCGGGTCGAGCCGGGTGCTGGGGAAGTCCGGTTGGTTCGGTGAGTCCGGGTAGTGCTGGGTTTCCAGGGTGAAGGCGCTCCAGTGCGGGTAGGCTTTGCCGCCCTTGCCGTGGATGCTGCCGTCGAGGAAGTTGCTGGTGTAGAGCTGCACGCCGGGTTCGGTGGTGTACATCTGCAGTATGCGGCCGGAGGCCGGGTCGGTGACTTCGGCGGCCAGCTTGGACAGGTCGCCGCCGGTGTCGAGGACCCAGTTGAAGTCGAACCCGCCTTGCTTGGGTTCGGCGAATTTCAGTTGCGGGTGGTCGTCCTTGATGTGCTTGCCGAAGGCGGTGGGGGTGAGGAAGTCCATGGGCGTGCCGGCGACTTCCGGGAGTTCGCCGGTGGGGATCAGCTTGTCGTTGACTGGCGTGTAGCGTGAGGCGTGCAGCGTGGCGACCTGCTCGAGGATGCTCGGGTTGCCGGCGCCGGCCAGGTTGAAGTAGCTGTGGTTGGTCAGGTTGAGTACCGTGGGTTTGTCGGTGGTGGCGTGGTACTGGATGCGCAGCTCGTTGGCGTCGTTGAGGCTGTAGGTGACGCGGGTGGTGAGGGTGCCGGGGAAGCCCATTTCGCCGTCGGGCGAGACGTAGCTGAGCTGCACGCCGACCCAGCCATCCTCGTCGTGCGGGGTGGCTTGCCAGAGCTTGCGGTCGAAGCCTTCCGGCCCGCCGTGCAGGGCGTTGCTGCCGTTGTTCTGCGGGATTTGGTAGGTCTTGCCGTCCAGCGCGAAGCGACCCTCGGCGATGCGGTTGCCGAAGCGGCCGATGGTGGCGCCGAAATAGACGTTGCCGTTCTTGAGGTAACCGTCGACGTCGTCGAAGCCGAGCACGATGTCATCGACCTTGCCCTGTTTGTCCGGCACCCGTAGCGCCTGGAGGATGCCGCCGTAGGCGATGACCACCGCCTCCATGCCCTGGCTGTTGCGCAAGGTGAATTTCTCCACCGCCCTGCCGTCGGGCAATGTGCCGAAGCTGCCGCGCTCGCTGGAGAGGCCCTGGGCCTGGGCGATGCCGATCATCATTGATAAACCGAGTCCGCTGAGAATCCGAGCATGTTTCATCGTGGCCACCTTTTTTGTTGTGGATCAGCGGCACGCTTCCGTGCCGGTTTACAGGCGGAGGCCCGGGACGGCCTGGCAGGGGCATCCGCTTGAAGCGATTCGCTCAGTGCGAGTGGCGCGGCACCTCCGCGCCCCGGCAGCCGACCAGGAAATCGAAATCGCAGCCCTGGTCGGCCTGCATCACGTGATCGACGTAGAGCCGGCGATAGCCGCCGTCCCAGGTCCGCTCGGGCAGGCGCAGGTCCGCCAGGCGTGCCTGCAGTTCGGCGTCGGGGATGTCCAGGTGCAGGCGGCCGTTGGCGCAGTCCAGTTCGATGAAATCGCCGTTGCGCACCACCGCCAACGGGCCGCCGGCCGCCGCCTCCGGCGCTACGTGGAGCACCACGGTGCCGTAGGCGGTGCCGCTCATGCGGGCGTCGGAGATACGCACCATGTCGGTGATGCCCTTGGCCAGCAGCTTGGGCGGCAGGCCCATGTTGCCGACCTCGGCCATCCCCGGATAACCCTTGGGCCCGCAGTGCTTCATGACCAGCACGCAGGTCTCGTCGACGTCCAGGTCGGGATCGTTGATGCGCGCCTTGTAGTCCTCGAAATTCTCGAAAACCACGGCGCGACCGCGGTGCTGCATCAGTTCGGCGCTGGCCGCCGAGGGCTTGAGCACTGCGCCCTGCGGCGCCAGGTTGCCGCGTAGCACGCAGATGCCGCCGTCGGCGCGGATCGGGTTGTCCAGGCTGCGGATCACTTCGTCCTTGCCGTAGATCGGCGCATCGGCGCAGTTCTCCCAGAGGCTCTTGCCGTTCACCGTCAGCGCCTCGGGATTGGGCAGCAGACCGTTCTCGCCGAGGCGGCGGATCACCGCGGGCAGGCCGCCGGCATAGTAGAACTCCTCCATCAGGAAGCGCCCGGACGGTTGCAGGTCGACGATGGTTGGCGTGCCACGGCCGACACGGGTCCAGTCGTCCAGTTCGAGGTCGACGCCGATGCGCCCGGCGATGGCCTTGAGGTGGATCACCGCGTTGGTCGAGCCGCCGATCGCCGCGTTGACCCGGATGGCGTTTTCGAACGCGGCCTTGGTCAGCACCTTGGACAGGCGTAGGTCTTCCCAGACCATGTCGACGATGCGCATGCCGGAGAGGTGGGCGAGCACGTAGCGGCGCGCGTCCACCGCCGGGATCGCCGCGTTGTGCGGCAGCGAGGTGCCCAGGGCTTCGGCCATGCAGGCCATGGTCGAGGCGGTGCCCATGGTGTTGCAGGTGCCGGCCGAGCGCGACATGCCGGCCTCGGCGGAAAGGAATTCATTGAGATCGATCAGGCCGCCCTTCAGCGCTTCGTGCATCTGCCAGACGATGGTGCCGGCACCGATGTCGCGGCCGTGGTGCTTGCCGTTGAGCATCGGCCCTCCGGTGACGACGATGGCCGGCACGTCGCAACTGGCGGCGCCCATCAGCAGCGCCGGGGTGGTCTTGTCGCAGCCGACGAGCAGCACCACGGCATCCACCGGGTTGCCGCGGATGGCTTCCTCCACGTCCATGCTCGCCAGGTTGCGAGTGAGCATGGCGGTGGGGCGCAGGTTGGATTCGCCGTTGGAGAACACCGGGAATTCCACTGGGAAGCCGCCGGCCTCGTACACGCCGCGCTTGACGTGCTCGGCGATCTTGCGGAAATGCGCATTGCACGGCGTCAGCTCGGACCAGGTATTGCAGATGCCGATGATCGGCTTGCCCTGGAATTCGTGATCGGGGATGCCCTGGTTCTTCATCCAGCTGCGGTACATGAAGCCGTTCTTGTCGGCGGTGCCGAACCACTGGGCGGAGCGGAGTTTGACGTTCTTATCGGTCATAGCGGTCTTTCCTGTCGGACTGCGCGGCATATAGCCGGAACTGAGCGTAGACAGGGCAAGGCATCATCAACAAATATGTAATTCCTCTTAAGCGATACATGGATGGATATAGCTTGAAGCCTCTCAATGCCACCTGGTTCGTCCGTGCCCGCCTGAAAAGTCGGCACATTCCCTTGCTGGTTGCCCTGGGCGAGACCGGCAACCTCAACCGCGCCGCCGAAGGGCTGGGGATTTCCCAGCCGGCGATCTCCAAGCTGCTCAAGGAACTCGAGGAGGGGCTCGGCGTGGAGCTGTTCGAGCGACAGGCCCGGGGCGTGGTACCGACCCTCTATGGCGAGTCGATGATCCGCCACGCCCGCCGCCTGCTCACCGACCTGGACAGCGCCTTCGATGAAGTCAATGCCCTGCGTGCCGGGCAGAGTGGCCACGTGCGCATCGGCACCATCCTGACGCCCTGCGCGGAGTTGCTGCCGGAGGTGATCCGCCGCGTGAAGCAGCGCCATCCGCACCTGGAGCTGAGTATCCGTACCGGCGCGAGCCGCGACTTGATGGCGCTGCTGGAGGATGGCGAGCTGGATTTCCTGGTGGCGCGATTCTTCGCCGAGGGTGGGCAGGTCGGGATGCGCTTCGAGCCCTTGTTCCAGGAGCCGCTATGCGTATGCGCGCGGGCCGGGCTGGTCGACGGGGCGTTGTCCTTCGCCGAGTTGCATGACGCGGATTGGGTGTTGCCGCCGTCGGGCAGCGTGCTGCGCTATGAGTTCGATGCCCTGTTCCAGCAGGTCGGCATGCTGCCGCCGACCCGGGTGGTGAATGCGGAGAACCTGCTGATGGTGACCACCCTGCTGGAGCGGAACGACATGCTCACCGTTTTGCCGCGTGACGTGGTGGCGCATTACGCGCGCTACGGCATGCTGGCCGTGGTGCCGGTGACGGCGGGTATCGAGGAGGACCTCAATCGCAACCTGATGGCCTACGGCATCATCACCCGCAACGAGGAACTGCTGGCGCCGGCGGCCCGCAACGTGCTGGCGCTGTTGCGAGAATGTGCGGCGGAGGCCGGGCGGCGCGCCTAGCGGGCCGCCTGCTCAGCGGCCCAGGCGGCGCAGTTCGTCCGACTCGACTATGCGCACGCCTCGGCCTTCTTCCAGGGCCAGGCGCCACATCGCGCGGGCCAGGGTGCAGGCGCCGATGCCGCGCCATTTGCCTGGCAACCAGCGCAGCACGGGCGCGGCCAGGCGTTCGCCGAGGCGGAACTCGCTGCGCGGGCCGAGCAGCAGGGATGGCCGGACGATGGTCAGTTGCGGCCAACCCTGGGCCTTGAGCGCTTCTTCCATCTCGCCCTTGACCCGGTTGTAGAACACCGAGGACGCCGGGTTGGCGCCGATGGCGCTGATCACCAGGAAATGCCGCGCCCCCAGTTCCAGGGCGCGAGCGCCGACCGCCAGCACCAGGTCGTGGTCGACCGCGCGGAAGGCTTCCTGGGAGCCGGCCTGTTTGATGGTGGTGCCGAGGCAACAGAAGGCGGTGTCCAGCGGGCCCTCCAGTTGCGGCAGCAGGCCGGTCAGCTCGCCCACCGGGTTGTCCAGGTGCGGGTGCTCGGCCAGCGGGCGGCGGGTGGGGGCCAGCACGCGTGCGATGGTGGGTTCGTTGAGCAGCCGGTCGAGCAGGTGTTCGCCGGTGAGGCCGGTGGCGCCGGCAAGCAGAATGCGCTGGGGCGTCAGGTACATGGTTGGTCTCCGCTGATACCCATCAGCTTAGTCGGATGTTTGGCCGGCGTTGGCCGTGAGGGTTTTCGCGGCTTGTTGTTCGCGCAGCGTGCGCCAGTGGGTGATGACAGCCTTGGGCGCCCAGATTTGTGGCTCCGACGGTTCGAAGCCGTCGGCCTTCTCGCGCTCGGCAACCGTCTCCTTCGCCAGGGCGAAAGCCTTCTCCAGGTCGTCGGTCTCCTGCAGGGCCTCGGCGAACAAAGCCCGACCGAAGTAGGTGAAGTCGGCTTCTTCCGAACAGCCGAAGGACACCCGGTCGGCGCGTGCGGCGGTCATCACCAGGGTCTTGTCGTCTTTCAGCGGCGGGATGAAGCCGCCGGAGTAGCAGGCGGAAATCACCAGGACCTTGTGCCGATCCTTGAGTGGCTGGAGCAGGTTGGCCAGTTCCCTGGCAGGCAGGTCGGCGAGTTGCAGGCGCGGCTGGTCGAGCGCCAGTTCGTGGGTGTGCGAGCCGTGGCTGGTCAGGTAGATGAACACCAGGTCTTCCGGGCCGCTGCGCTCGGCGATGGCCTGCACCGCGCGGGACAGGCTCTCGCGGGTGGCCAGCGGACGGTCGGCCAGGTGGTCGCGGTGGTTGACCAGGGTGACCTGGCCATAGGCGCCGAAGCGCTTGCCGAGCAGTTGGCTGACGTAGTCGGCCTCGCGCAGGAACACGCTCTGCTTGCCGTCGCCGGCCAGGGCCAGGCTGTACAGCTCCATCGCCGGGGTGGAGGCGGGCAGGGCGGCGAGGGCCTGGTCGAGTAGACGGCCCTGTTCCAGCAGGCCGAGTTCGAGCGGGTCGGCCTGGGTGCGGCCCTGGGCATCGAGGGCCAGCCGGCCGTTCCGCCAGGTGCCGCTCTGCTGGCTGCCGTCGGCCAGGGTCAGGGTGCCCTTGCCTTGGTAGTCGCCGTTGGCGAAACGGCCCTGGTAATGACTGCCGTCGGGCAGGTCCAGGCGGCCTTCGCCGTGGTAGCGCCAGTCGCGGAACTCACCCAGGTAGCGGCTGCCGTCGGCGCCGTGGAACTCGCCGGGACCGTTCAGCGCGCCGTCCTTGAACGCGCCGAGCCAGACGTCGCCGTTGGCGCTTTCGTAGCGGCCCCGGCCATGGAACAGGTCGTTCTTGAACAGCCCGCTGTAGCGCCCGCCGTCGCTGCCCTGGTAACTGCCTTCGCCATCCAGCTGCCCTTTGCGGAAGCGTCCGCTCAACTGGCCGCCGTCGGTATCGTGGCGCACCCCTTCGCCATTCGGTTCGCCACGCACGAACTGGCCCAGGAAGCGGCTGCCATCCGGCCGCTCCAGGCTGCCGAGGCCGTGGAAGCGGTCGTCGCGGAATTCGCCGCGATAGACCAGGCCGTTCTGCTCGAAGGTGCCTTCGCCGTGCATGCGACCGGCCTTGAAGCCGCCCCGGTAGCGGGTTCCGTCGCGGTAGACCAGGGTGCCCTGGCCATCGAACTGGCCTTGGTGGAAACCGCCCGTATAGGTATCCCCGGACGGGCCGTGCCAAGTGCCCGGCCCTTCCTGCAGGCCATTGCGGAATTCGCCTTCGGACCAACTGCCGTTGGGGTAGTCGATCCGGCCGTGGCCATGCAGCCGGCCGTCGACCAGTTCGCCCCGGTAGCGTCCGCCGTCCGGCAGCACGCCATCCGGCGGCAGCAGCGGTTCGCCGTCACCGCAGGCGGCGAGCAGCAGGGCGAGACTGAGGGGAGCCAGGGAGGCGAATCGGCGACGCATGGGGAATTCCAGGGAGACGGGCGTTTCGCCGCAGTATGCCGCAACTGGACGCCGGAAACGAAAACGGGGCGTCGCCGCGCCCCGGTTCCGTCGAGCCGTGGATCAGACGAAGCAGAGCGTCAGCGGCTCGGCGATGTAGGCGGGCTTCTCCTGGCCTTCGATTTCCAGCACGGCTCGGGCCTTGAGCAGCCACTGGCCGGGGTTCTTCTCGTTGGCGTCGGTGAGGGTCACCACCAGGCGCACCCGGGAGTCCACTTTCACCGGCTGGATGAAGCGCACGCTGTCCAGGCCGTAGTTGACCGCCATTTTCAGGCCCTGGGGCATGATCATGATCTTTTCCATCAGCATGGGGATCAGCGACAGCGACAGGAAGCCGTGGGCGATGGTGGAGCCGAAGGGGGTCTGCCTGGCCTTTTCCGGGTCCACATGGATGAACTGGTGGTCGCCGGTGCACTCGGCGAACTGGTTGATACGTTGCTGGTCGATCGTCAGCCACTCGGAGCGACCCAGCTCCTTGCCTACATGGTCCTTCAGTTCTGCAACGGGTACGAACGGCATAGATCCTCCTTGAGGACGCGGGGGTGTTGTTGTTATTGGATGCGAACGTGCCGCTAAGATCAGCATGGCGGGGGCGCAGGGTCAAGCCTGCATCGCCCTGGCGAATGGCGGGTTATAGCGCGCCGCCGGCATGCCTATAATGCCCAGCTCGATTGTGGAGACCCCCATGCTGTTACGCGGCCTGACCTGGCTGGTGCTGTTCCAACTGATCGGCACCGTTCTTTCGGTACTCATCCTGCCCATGCTGCCGGGCCCGATCATCGGGCTGGTGCTGCTGTTCGTCTTCCTGCTGGTGCGTGGCGAAGTGGGCGAACCGCTCAACGTCGCGGCTTCCAGCCTGCTGCGCTACCTGCCGTTGCTGCTGGTGCCGCCGGCGGTGGGGGTGATGGTCTATGCGGCGGCGATCGCCGCTGACTTCTGGGCCATCGTCGGCGCGCTGGCGCTGTCCCTGGTGCTGTCGCTGGCCTTCGCCGGCTGGTTGATGCAGAAGCTGATCGAGCGCCAGGTGCGCCGCCGGGAGCCGACATGAGCCTCGACTGGCAGGGCGCCTGGCAGGCGCTGATCCACCATCCGCTGTTCGGCGTCGGTATTACCCTGGCCGCCTACCAGTTGGCGCTGGCGGCCTACGAGAAGACCCGCTGGGTATTCCTCCAGCCGGTGCTGGTGTCCATGCTGGTGCTGATCGGCGTGCTGCTGCTCTGCGGCCTGACCTACGCCGAGTACCGCAAGAGCGTGGAGGTGCTGAGCGTGCTGCTCGGACCGGCCACGGTGGCGCTGGCGGTGCCGCTGTTTCTCAACCTGCGGCGGATTCGCCAGTTGTTCTGGCCGACCCTGCTGACCCTGCTGATCGCCGGTGTCGTGGCGACCGTTTCGGGCGTGGCGCTGGCCTGGGCCTTCGGCGCCGAGCGCATGGTGCTGATGACCATGGCGCCGAAGTCGGTGACCTCGCCCATCGCCATGCTGGTGGCCGATCAGATCGGCGGCGTGGCGGCGCTGGCGGCGGTGTTCGTGCTGATCACCGGGGTGCTTGGCGCGATCCTCGGCCCGGAGCTGCTGCGCCTTATCGGCGTGCGTCATCCGGCGGCTCAGGGCATGGCCCTCGGCCTCACCGCCCACGCCGTCGGCACCTCGCGAGCGTTGCAGGAAGGCGAGGAGTGCGGTGCTTTCGCCGCCCTGGCTATGAGCCTGATGGGCATGACCACCGCCGTGGTTCTGCCGCTGGTGGTGGCACTGCTAGTCTGATCCACGCCCGTCGCCTTGAACCATCGCCGCCCGATCCGCTCTCTGGAAAGAAGGGGGCGCGATTTATCGATGAGGGTTGTGCATGAATTTTCCGTTGTTCCCGCTCAACACCGTGCTGTTCCCCGGCTGCATGCTCGACCTGCAACTGTTCGAGGCGCGTTACCTGGACATGCTCGGGCGCTGCCTGAAGCAGGGCGAAGGCTTCGGCGTGGTGTGCATCATCGAGGGCGAGGAAACCGGCGAGGCCGCCAGCCGCTTCGCCGCCATCGGCTGCGAGGCGCTGATCCGCGACTGGCAACAGCGTCCCAATGGCCTGCTGGGAATTCGCGTGGAGGGTGGCCGGCGTTTCCGCGTCAACCGTGCCACGGTGCAGCCGGACCAGCTCACCCTGGCCGAGGTGGACTGGCTGAACGAGACGCCGGACCGCCCGCTGCTGGGCGAACATGCCGACCTGGCGGCGCTGCTCACGGTGCTGGTGGAACACCCGATGGTCGAGGCGCTGGGCATGAGCGGAACGGTGACCGGCCAGCAAGCGCTGGCCAACCAACTCGCCTACCTGCTGCCGTTCACCCCGGCGCAGAAGCTGCAACTCCTGCTGCTCAACGACCCGGCGCAACGCCTGGATTACATCCAGGAGCTGCTCGACGACTTCCAGAGCGAGATGACGGCGTAGGGCACGGCCATTTGGGCGAATGAGTTCGCCCCTGCACTTGTGCGTCGTTCGTACCTCGGCCGAACCGGCTCTTCTGTAGGGGCGAATTCATTCGCCTGCACTTCACTGATACCGATACATCTCCATTGCTTCGGGTAGAGCCCAAGTGGCGATGCCGCCGAGCAACGCGAGGGTGGCCGGTAGTACCAGCCACCAGACCCGTGGCGCCAGCGCCGGCAACGCGGCGTGGCGCTGCAGCAGGCTCAGGCTGGCGGCGCAGACGGTGGCGGCGAGCAGGGCACCGGCGAGAATGTCGGTCGGCCAGTGCACGCCCAGGTAGACCCGCGACAGGGCGATCACCAGTGCCGGCAGGCAGGCCAGCAGCAGCCAGGTCAGGCGTAGGCGCGGCGGTTGGCCGCGGCCGGCCAGTACGCCGAGGGTCAGGAAGAAGGCGAAGGCCGCCGAGCTGTGTCCGCTGGGGAAGCTGTAGCTCTCCAGGGGATGCACCAACACGTCTGGGCGGACCCGGGCGAACAGCCATTTCAGGCTGCCATTGGCCAGCGCCGTGCCGAGCAGGCTGCCGATGGCGAAGAGCGCCGGCCGCCATTGGCGGGCGAACAGCAGCAGCGCGCAGAGCAGGGTGCCGGCGGCCACCTGGGTCTTGAAGTCGCCGAGGCGAGTGGCGACCACCATCAGCCGGTCGACCCAGGCATGGCGGTGCTCCTGCAGCAATGCCAGCAAGCCCTGGTCGAGGCGGTCGAGCTGCGGCCAGCCGACGAACAGCGCGGCCAGGGCGGCCATGCACAGCCCGGCGGCCAGCAGCGGGACCCGCGGATGCCGTTGCAGGCTGAAGTGGATGCACAGCCCGAGCAGCAGGCCCAGGGGCGCCGCGACCAGCGCCGCCTCGCTCCAGAAACCCTCCGGCAGCGGCAGGCGCAGGGCCGCGCCGGTGGCCCAGCCGGGCAGCAGGTAGGCTAGTGCCCAGCCGACCGACGCCAGCAGGCTGACCAGCAGGAAACGGCCGAACGGCATATCGAGCATGCCGGCGACCATCGGCAACATGGGCCGCAGCGGACCGATGAAGCGCCCCACCAGCAGGCTGGCGAAACCGTATTTGTGAAAATGGATCTCCGCGCTGGCCATCCATTCCGGATGGTGACGCAGCCCCGGCAGGCGCCGGATGTTCTGGTGAAAGCGCCGGCCCAGCGCATAGGACAGCAAATCTCCCAGCAGCCCGCCGCAGTAGGCCAGCAGCAGCGTCTCGCCGAGCCCCAGGGCGCCGCTGCCGGCCAGCACCGCAAGGGTGAACAGCAGCACGGCACCGGGCATCAGCAGGCCGATGATGGCCAGGCACTCGGTGCAGGCCACCACGAACAAGGCCAGCCCTAGCCACTGCGGGTGGGCGGAAAGCCAGGCGGTGAGGCCGTCGAGCCATTCAGTCATGGATGGGGTTCCCGTGGACGAGACGATGGAAGTCGCGACCTTCGACCTGTCCGCGCCGCAGCGGGTTTCGTGTGCAGTGACGCGCGAAGCCGGCATCGACGAAGCGATAGGCCAGGTGCTCGTCGCGCCCCAGCGGAATGCCGAGGCGGGTGGTCTGGATGATACCGATGGGGTGTTCGCCGACATCCTCGACGAAGAACCGTTGCCAGTCGAAGCGCCGGGCGTTCCATTCGGGCACCTTGAGACCGAGTGCCTTGCACAGCAGCGTCTGGCCGGCGCAGAGGCGTTCGACCGGGCGCGGCCGGCCGTTGGCGCCTGTATTGTTGCGTTGCATCAGGGCCAGGCTCTCCGGCCCGGAGACGGCATCCAGCCAGGGATGCCCGGATTTCACCAGCACGGCGTTGCCCAGGCCGTGGACGCTGATGTTTAGGGTGTCGCCGCCACGCGCGTAATACATGTAAATGTGCCCGCCATCCATGAACATGGCCCGCCGCGAGTGGGTATGGCCGAGGGACGAGTGGCTGCCTTTGTCGTCGCGATAGTAGGCCTCGGTCTCGATGATCCGCGCCGCGAGCCAGAGGCCGCCGACCTTGTGCCGCAGCACTTTGCCGAGCAGTTCGCGGGCGACGAGTTGGGCGTCACGGTCGAAGAACGAGTCCGGAAGCGGACGGGCAGCGGGCCAGGGCAGGTCGGCAGGGGTCGAATCGAACATGCGGGCAGCGGTCCAGGCTGGGATGCCGGACATGATAACCAAGCCTGCCGCGCGCCCGTCGGTGAGTTGTAACAAGGCATGGGGCGCTTGCGACCAACTTAGGTTGGGCGTGGGCTTCGCTGGATTGCCCGCTTCGCTTGGAGGGCTTAGGGTCGGGGCATAACGACAAGAGTGCCAGCATGAACCGCTCCGCCCGCGCCGACAGTGTCTACATCACACCCAGTGCCCACTACACGGGTTACGTCTGGTATCGCCATCGGCTGGCCGAGCCGGCCTTCGCCACCGGCTTCGGCCGCTTCGCTCACGGCGTGCTGGCGCCGGTAGCCTGGGTGGCGCGCGTGGGGTTCGGTCTGGATGTCGAGCATTTCCTGCTCCAGCGCCACCTGTTGATCGACGCGCGCCTGACCGAAGCCGTCGAACAGGGCGGCGTGCGCCAGGTGGTGGAGATCGCCTGCGGCCTCTCCCCGCGCGGGCGGCGCTTCCGGGTGCGCTACCCGGACCTGCATTACGTGGAGGCCGACCTGCCGCCGATGGCGGCGCGCAAACGCCTGTTGCTGCATGGCGAGGGCTGGCTGGACAGCCGTCACCAGGTGCGCTCGGTGGACATTCTCGCCGAGCGCGGCCCGCACAGCCTGGAGGCACTGTTCGCCGGGCTCGATCCGCAGTATCCGGTGGTGGTGATCACCGAAGGGCTGGTGAACTACTTCGAGCGTCCCCTGATCGAGGACTTCTGGACCAGGCTCGCCACGCAACTCGCCGAATTCCCCCGGGCCACCTACCTCACCGAACTTTATCCGGACCTGCGTGAGCACCCGCATTACCGCCAGTTGCGCTGGGCGGTGGAGTTCATCGGCCGTCTGACCCGCGGCAGCTACCCGCTGCACTATCGCAGCCATGAGGAAATCCGCGAGGCGTTCGGGCGTTGTGGTTTTCACCGTACCCGCGTGCTCGACCCGAGCCGGGAAAGCCCCGGCCTCGGCCTGCGTCCGTCGAAGGTGCCGACGCTGGTGCGGGTGATCGAGGCGAGTGTCGGCGCTGGCCTGCGCTGATCGCGAAGACTCAGGCGCAGGCCGCCCGCGGTGCCGGCGGAGCGATGTGTGCCGTCAGCGCCGCGCTGGCCTGGGGCTCGATGTGGGAGAAGATGAACGCCAGTCCGCCCGCCGTGCGCCGCAGGGGCAGCAGGTCGAGGGCGGGGAGGTCGGCTGTCAGCAACTGCCAGCCGCGCCACGGCAGCTCGTCCGGCAGGTCGGCGAGCAGGTGGCCGCCGAAGAAGCCCAGCTCATTCAGCTCCACCGGCCAGTCGCCGCCCTGGTCGTGATGCAGCAACGCCTTGCGCTGGCGGGGCGGCAGGCGCGGTTCGTGGCGGCGGTCGAGCAGCTGCAGGCCGTCGCGGGCCAGGCGGGTGCTCCCGGGGCTGGCCAGCGGCAGCGCCTCGCCCCGCAGGAACGGGTCGTACAGGCCGGCACAGGCTTCGCGGCGTTCGAACTGGGCCAGATGGTCGGCACCGTGGATCAGCGCACAATCGGCATTGGTGCAGGCGGCGGCGAACAGGGCATGTTCCCAGGGCTGGGTGAAGTGGTCGTGTTCGCCGGCGAGCACCAGCGTCGGGCATTGCGGATGACGGTCGAAGCCAGGGAACGCCAGCAGGCGCCGGCTGTTCTGCCGATAGCGCTCGACCTCCTCGGGCGTCAGGCGCTGCAACTGCCGCAGCAGAGCCTTGCGGAAGGTCGGCGAGACCTCGGTTTCCTGTACGCGCAACGGATTGATCAGGCCGTTCAGGGCGCCCTGGGCAAACGCCGCATGCCGGCCTTCGGCGAGCAATGCCAGGCTTTCTTCCAGCAACAGCCGGGCGCCGGGGCGGCCGAAGGCGGTGATGCCGGCCAGCAGCAGGCGCGCGCAATGACGCGGGTGGCGGGCGGCGAACAGGGCGGCGATGGCCGAGCCATAGGACAGGCCGATGGGCATCAGCGGCGGGATGTGCAGGGCCTCGGCGAAGGCGGCGATCAGGTCGGCGAGGTCGGCCAGCGTCAGTTCCGGGGCGAGCTGCGGGTTGCCGCCCTGGCTGGGCAGGTCGAGCAGGATCACCGGGTGTTCGGCGAGCAGCTCGGCGACTTCGCCGGTGAAAGAGCGAAAGCTCTGGAAGGCCCCGCCGAGCAGCAGCACCGGGGCTCGATCGTCCCCGGCACGCGCGGCGAACGCCTGGTAATGCAGGCGCCACGGGCCCAGTTCGAGCACGTCCGGGGCGGCGCCGAGCTGGCCGGCACTGAAATCGGTTCGGTATCGCATGCAGGCATCTCCCTGGCGGCCGCTTCTTCTTGTTCTGGCGGCACCCTCCAGGGGAAGGTAATCACCGGTAGCACTTTTGTTCACCCAACCTTCGGGCGGGCGGACGTCACCGTTCATCCCAGCGGTCAGGAACGGCGCGCCACGGCGTTACCTCCGGTGTGGCGTAACGCCTCGCTGCCGTCCGCCCGACGCCGCTGGGCGTGGGCTCCCGGCCCCGCTATAATCAGCCGCTTTCCTCGACTGCCAGACCTCCGAGACCATGACCGAGTCCGTGCTCGACTACATGACCCGCCTGGGCCGCGCCGCGCGCGATGCCTCGCGGGTGATCGCCCAGGCCAGTACCGCGCAGAAGAACCGCGCCCTGCTGGCCGCCGCCGCTGCCCTCGACGCCGCCCGCGACGAGTTGGCCGCCGCCAACCAGAAGGATCTTGACCAGGGCAAGGCGAACGCTCTCGAGCCAGCGCTGCTGGATCGCCTGGCCCTGACCCCGGCGCGCATCGATTCCATGATCGAAGGCCTGCGCCAGGTCGCCGCCCTGCCGGACCCGGTGGGCGCGATCCGCGACATGAGCTACCGCCCCTCGGGCATCCAGATCGGCAAGATGCGCGTGCCGCTGGGCGTGATCGGCATCATCTACGAGTCGCGGCCGAACGTGACCATCGATGCCGCCAGCCTGTGTCTGAAGTCCGGCAACGCCACCATCCTGCGCGGCGGTTCCGAAGCGATCCATTCCAACCGCGCCATTGCCGCCTGCATCCGCCAGGGGCTGGCCGAGGCCGGGCTGCCGGACACGGCGGTGCAAGTGGTGGATACCACCGACCGCGCGGCAGTAGGCGCGTTGATCGCCATGCCGGAGTTCGTCGACGTGATCGTCCCGCGCGGCGGCAAGGGCCTGATCGAACGCATCAGCCGCGATGCCCGCGTGCCGGTGATCAAGCACCTGGACGGCATTTGCCACGTCTACGTCGATGCGCTGGCCGACCTGGAAAAGGCCCGGAGCATCGCCTTCAACGCCAAGTGCTACCGCTATGGCATCTGCGGCGCGATGGAAACCCTGCTGGTCGACCAGGCGGTGGCCGCGGCCTTCCTGCCGGCCATGGCGCAGATGTTCGTGGAAAAGGGCGTCGAGCTGCGCGGTTGCGAGCGTACCCGTGCACTGATCCAGGCCGAGCCGGCGACGGAAGAGGACTGGAGCACCGAGTACCTGGCGGCGATCCTGTCGATCCGCGTGGTCGACGGGCTCGACGAGGCCATCGCGCACATCAACCGTTACGGTTCGCACCACACCGACTCCATCGTCACCGAGCACCAGGGCCATGCCCGGCGCTTCCTCGCCGAGGTGGACTCCAGTTCGGTGATGCTCAATACCCCGACCTGCTTCGCCGACGGCTTCGAGTACGGCCTGGGCGCGGAGATCGGCATTTCCACCGATAAGCTGCATGCGCGCGGTCCGGTCGGCCTGGAAGGCCTGACCTGCGAGAAGTACGTGGTGATCGGCGACGGTCAGCTGCGCGGCTGATGGCGAAACGGATCGGCATTCTCGGCGGCACCTTCGACCCGGTGCACATCGGCCATCTGCGCGGCGCGCTGGAGGTGGCCGAACAGTTCGGTCTCGACGAACTGCGCCTGATTCCCAGCGCGCGCCCGCCGCACCGCAACACGCCGCAGGTATCGGCGGCCGACCGGCTGGCGATGGTCGAGCAGGCCGTGGCGGGCCTGCCGCCGCTCACGGTGGACGACCGCGAGCTGAGGCGCGACAAGCCGTCCTACAGCATCGACACCCTGGAATCCCTGCGCGCCGAACTGGCGCCGGAAGACCAGTTGTTCCTGCTGCTGGGGTGGGATGCCTTCTGCGGCTTGCCGACTTGGCACCGCTGGGAGGAGCTGCTCGATCACTGCCACATCCTGGTGCTGCAACGGCCGGATGCCGACAGTGAGCCCCCAGAAAGCCTGCGCGACTTGGTCGCCGCGCGCAGCATCAACGATCCACAGGCCCTCACCGGGCCGAGCGGCCACATCGCTTTCGTCTGGCAGACGCCATTGGAAGTGTCGGCCACCCAGATCCGCCAACGGCTGGCCAGCGGCAGATCGGTGCGTTTCCTGGTACCCGATGCGGTGCTGGCATACATCAACGCGCACGGGCTGTACCGTGCGCCGACGAATTGAACACGAGGCAACAGAACCACTCATGCAAAACGATCAACTGGTCCAGCTGGCGATCGACGCCCTGGAAGACATGAAGGCTCAGGACATCACCACCATCGATGTCCGCGGTAAGACCAGCGTTACCGATTACATGGTGATCGCCAGCGGTACCTCCAGCCGTCACGTGAAGTCGATTGCCGACAACGTGCTGGAGAAGGTCAAGGAAAACGGCGTGCGCCCGCTGGGCAGCGAAGGCCTGGATGGGGGCGAATGGGCCCTGCTCGATCTTGGCGACGTGGTGGTCCACGTGATGCAGGTCGCCACCCGCCAGTTCTATGACCTCGAACGTCTCTGGCAGGGTGCCGAGCAGAGCCGCGCGCAGCACGGTTCCGATCACGAGTAAGCGACCGCCGTGCGTATCAAGCTGATCGCCGTCGGTTCGCGCATGCCGCGTTGGGTGGAGGAAGGCTGGCAGGAATATGCCAAGCGCCTGCCGCCCGAGCTGGCGCTCGATCTGGTGGAAATCCCGCTGAACACCCGTGGCAAGAATGCCGACGTGGCGCGCCTGATCCGTCAGGAGGGCGAGGCCATGCTGGCGAAGGTGCAGCCGGGCGAGCGCATTGTCACCCTGGAGGTGCACGGCAAGCCCTGGAGCACCGAGCAACTGGCGGCGGAGCTGGATCGCTGGCGGCTGGACGCGCGCACCGTCAACCTGATGGTGGGCGGGCCCGAAGGGCTGGCACCGGAGGTCTGCGCCCGCAGCGAGCAGCGCTGGTCGCTGTCGCCGCTGACCTTGCCGCACCCGCTGGTTCGCATCCTGATCGGCGAACAGATCTACCGGGCCTGGACGGTGTTGTCCGGCCATCCCTATCACAAGTAACCGTCACCGATGCCGCAGCCGATCCGCCTGAAAGACCACGAAAAGGATGCACGCCTGGTGCGCAGCCGCGTCATCGCGGGTGCCGTGGTGGTGGTGGCGCTGATCCTGGCGCTGGTGGCGCGGCTGTATTATCTGCAGGTGATCCAGTACGAGTACCACTCGACCCTGTCGGAAAACAACCGGGTCCACGTCCAGCCGATCCCGCCGACCCGTGGGCTGATCTTCGATCGCAACGGCGTGATCATCGCCGACAACCGGCCGAGCTTCAGCCTCACGGTAACCCGTGAGCGGGCCGGCGACTGGGAACAGGTGCTGGACATCATCGTCGAGGTGCTGGAGCTGACCCCGGACGACCGTGCGCTGTTCGAGAAGCGCATGAAGCAGGGACGGCGGCCGTTCGAGCCGGTGCCGGTGCTGTTCGAGCTGAGCGAGGACCAGATCGCCCGTATCGCGGTCAACCAGTTCCGCCTGCCCGGCGTGGAGGTGGCTGCCCAATTGGTCCGTCACTACCCGCAGAAGGAGCATTTCGCCCATTCGGTCGGCTATGTCGGACGGATCAACGAACAGGAGCTGAAGAAGCTCGACCCGGTGGATTACAGCGGCACCCACCATATCGGCAAGACCGGCATCGAGCGCTTCTATGAAGATCAGTTGCACGGCCAGGTGGGGTACGAGGAAGTCGAGACCAATGCCCGTGGACGGGTATTGCGGGTGCTCAAGCGCACCGACCCGACCCCCGGCAAGGACCTGACCCTGACCCTCGACCTGAAGCTGCAGGAAGCCGCCGAAGCCGCCCTGGGCGGGCGCCGTGGCGCGGTGGTGGCGATCGAACCGGCCACCGGCGACGTGCTGGCGATGGTCAGCCAGCCGAGCTTCAACCCCAACCTGTTCGTCACCGGCATCAGCTTCAAGGACTACGCCGAGCTGCGCGACTCCATCGACCGGCCGCTCTACAACCGCGTATTGCGGGGACTCTACCCGCCGGGTTCGACGATCAAGCCGATGGTGGCGGTGGCCGGGCTGGATGCCGGGGTGGTGACGCCGGCGACGCGGGTGTTCGATCCGGGCTTCTATCAACTGCCCAATTACGATCACAAGTACCGCAACTGGAACCGCAGCGGCGACGGCTGGGTGAACCTGGAGATGGCGATCATGCGCTCCAACGACACCTACTTTTACGACCTCGCCCACAAGATGGGTATCGATCGCCTGCACGACTACCTGTCGCGTTTCGGTATCGGCCAGCGCGTGTCCCTGGACATGTTCGAGGAAGCCGAGGGCCTGATGCCCTCGCGCGACTGGAAGCGCGCCCGCTACCGCCAGGCCTGGTACCCCGGCGAGACGCTGATCCTCGGTATCGGTCAGGGCTACATGCAGGCGACGCCGCTGCAACTGGCCCAGGCCACGGCGCTGATGGCCAACCGCGGCAAGTGGATTCGCCCGCACTTGGCCAAGAGCATCGAGGGCAAGCCGCCGGTGGACGAGAATCCGATGCCCGATATCGTGCTGCGCGACCCGAAGTTCTGGGACTATGCGCGCAACGGCATGGAAATGGTGCTCCACGGGCCGCGCGGCACCGCGCGCAAGGTGGGCGACAGCGCGGTCTACCGCATCGCCGGCAAGAGCGGTACCGCCCAGGTGGTGGCGATCAAGCAGGGCGAAAAATACGACCGTTCCAAGGTGCAGGAGCGTCACCGCGACCACGCGCTGTTCATCGGCTTCGCTCCGGCGGAGAACCCGGAGATCGCCGTGGCGGTGATGGTGGAGAACGGCGAGTCCGGCTCCGGTGTCGCCGCACCGGTGGTCAAGCAGGTGATGGACGCCTGGCTGTTGGACGAGAACGGCCAACTGAAACCCGAATTCGCCGAGCCCCGGCCTGCGGAGGTGCTCGCCCATGAACGGTAACTTCGACCGTACCCTGTCCAGCGAAGACGTGATGCGCCGCCGCGCCAGCCTGCTGCAGCGCATGCACATCGACGGGCAGTTGCTGCTGCTGTTGCTGCTCCTGGCCGCCGGCGGCCTGTTCGTCCTGTATTCGGCCAGCGGCAAGAGCTGGGACATGCTGATCAAGCAGGCAGTCTCCTTCGGCGTGGGACTGACCGCCATGATCGTCATCGCCCAGCTCGAGCCGCGCTTCATGGCGCGCTGGGTGCCGCTGGCCTACCTGGTCGGCGTCGGCCTGCTGGTGGTGGTGGACGTAATGGGGCACGACGCCAAGGGGGCGACGCGCTGGATCAACATCCCCGGGGTGATCCGCTTCCAGCCCTCGGAGTTCATGAAGATCATCATGCCGGCGACCATCGCCTGGTACCTGGCCAAGCGCAACCTGCCGCCCCGGCTCAAACACATTGCCATCAGCCTGGCGCTGATCGGCGTGCCGTTCGTGCTGATCCTCAAGCAGCCGGACCTGGGAACCTCGTTGCTGATCCTGGCTTCCGGTGCCTTCGTGCTGTTCATCGCCGGTCTGCGCTGGCGCTGGATTCTCGGAGCGGCGGCGGCGGTGGTACCGATCGCCGTCGGCATGTGGTTCTTCGTCCTCAAGCAGTATCAGAAGCAGCGGGTGCTGACCTTCCTCGACCCGGAGAGCGATCCCCTGGGTACCGGCTGGAACATCATTCAGTCGAAGGCTGCCATCGGTTCCGGCGGGGTGTTCGGCAAGGGCTGGCTGCTCGGCACCCAGTCGCACCTGGATTTTTTGCCCGAAAGCCATACGGACTTTATCATTGCGGTCCTTGGCGAAGAGTTCGGCCTGGTCGGCGTCTGCCTGCTGCTGTTGATCTACCTGCTGCTGATCGGTCGCGGCCTGGTGGTCACGGTCCAGGCGCAGACATTGTTCGGCAAGCTACTGGCCGGCAGCCTGACCATGACCTTTTTCGTTTATGTCTTCGTGAATATCGGTATGGTCAGCGGCTTGCTGCCCGTGGTGGGGGTGCCGTTGCCCTTCATCAGTTACGGTGGAACTTCGCTGGTGACACTACTGTCAGGGTTCGGGGTTTTGATGTCGATCCACACCCATCGCAAGTGGATCGCACAGGTATAACGAGAAGTGAAGGAATCCATGCAAGAGCTGCGTAGCTGGGCTGCGGGCAAGGCGATTCGAATCGGTCTGGCTGGCGTTCTGGGGTTTTCCGCTTTCGCGCAGGCGGGGGATTACGAAGGTTCGCCCCAGGTGGCCGAGTTCGTCGCCGAGATGACGCGCGACTACGGTTTCGCCGGTGAGCAACTGGTCAGCCTGTTCCACGACGTGGAGCGCAAGCAGACGATTCTCGACGCGATTTCCCGGCCGGCGGAGAAGGTGAAGCCGTGGAAGGAATACCGGCCGATCTTCATCACCGAATCGCGCATCGCCCGCGGGGTGGATTTCTGGCGCGAGCATGAGGCTGCGCTGGCCCGCGCCGAGCAGGAATACGGGGTGCCGGCCCAGGTGATCGTTGCGATCATCGGCGTGGAAACCTTCTACGGACGCAACACCGGCAGCTATCGGGTGATCGACGCGCTGTCCACTCTTGGCTTCGATTATCCGCCGCGGGCGCCGTTCTTCCGCCAGCAGCTCAAGGAATTCCTCCTGCTGGCTCGCGAGGAGCAGGTCGATCCGCTGACCTTGAAAGGTTCCTACGCCGGTGCCATGGGCCTGCCGCAATTCATGCCGAGCAGCTTCCGCGCTTACGCGGTGGACTTCGACAACGACGGGCACATCGATATCTGGAGCAATCCGGTGGATGCCATCGGCAGCGTCGCCAGCTACTTCCAGCGTCACGGCTGGGTGGCCGGCGAACCGGTGGTCAGCGCGGCCCAGGTGCGCGGCGACCAAGTCGAGCAGGGCTTGACCGAAGGTCTGGAACCGGTGAAAAACGTCGGTGAATTGCGTAGCCTGGGCTGGGCGAGCCGGGACGCCCTGCGCGACGACCTGGCCGTCACCGCCTTCCGCCTGGACGGCGAAGCCGGCCCGGAGTACTGGATGGGGTTGCCGAATTTCTACGTGATCACACGCTATAACCGCAGCGTGATGTACGCCATGGCCGTGCATCAGCTGTCCGATCTGCTGGTTCAGGCACGAGGCCGGAAGTGATGGTACAGATGCCGATCAAATGGGTCGCCCTGGGTACACTGGGTTTGATGTTGGCGAGCTGTTCCAGCAGCCGCGCGCCGCAACCCGTGCAACCGGGCGTGACGCCGATTTCCGGTCCCGGAAGCTTCAGCCGCCCGCATCGGGACGGCGCGCCCTGGTGGGACGTGGATGTCTCGCGCATTCCCGATGCGGTGCCCATGCCGCATTACGGCAGCTACAAGGCCAACCCCTACACGGTGCTCGGCCAGACCTACTACCCGATGAGCGATGCGCGGCGCTACCAGGCCGTTGGCACCGCCTCCTGGTACGGCACCAAGTTCCACGGCCAGGCCACCGCCAACGGTGAAACCTACGATCTCTACGGCATGACCGCCGCGCACAAGACGCTGCCGCTGCCGAGCTACGTGCGGGTGACCAACCTGGAGAACGGCCGCAGCGTGATCCTGCGGGTCAACGACCGTGGCCCGTTCTATTCCGACCGCATCATCGACCTGTCCTTCGCCGCGGCGAAGAAGCTCGGTTACGCCGAAGTCGGCACCGCGCGGGTCAAGGTGGAAGGCATCGATCCCAACGAGTGGTGGGCCAAGCAGGGCCGTCCGGTGCCGATGGTCCTGGCGCAGCCGGGGACCAAGGTTCAGTCGGTCAGCCAGAACGCGCCGATCACCGTGGCCAGCGTCGCCCAGCCGAGCCCGGCACCGATGGCCCAGCCGATCGAGCAATACACGCCTCCGCCGCAGCAGCACGCCGCGGCGGTACTGCCGGTGCAGGTCGACGCAAAAAAAAAAGGTTCGCCCGGAGCCTCTGGCCTGTATCTCCAGGTTGGGGCCTTCGCCAATCCCGACGCTGCGGAGCTTCTCAAGGACAAGCTGAGCCAGGCGGTCAATGCGCCGGTGTTCATCAGCTCAGTCGTGCGCAACCAGCAGATCCTGCACCGGGTGCGCCTGGGGCCGATCGAGACGCAGGGTGAGGCTCAGCAAGTACAGGACAGCGTGAGGCTGGCCAACCTCGGCCAGCCGACCTTCGTGAAGCCGGAGTGAGAACCCGGCCCGCCGAATTGCCCCGCGGGGCATGTTTGACCATCAGCCTAAAACCTCAGAGAGACGGATGAACATCACCAGCTTTGCCCAACGCATCACCTTGTCGCTTCTGCTGCTCACCGGCGCCTCCGCCTGGGCCGCCGAACCGGTGATCCCGGCACCGCCGCAACTGGCCGCCAAGTCGTATGTGTTGATGGATGCCGCCAGCGGTAACGTGCTGATCGAGAACAACGCCGACGAGCGCTTGCCGCCGGCCAGCCTGACCAAGCTGATGACCGCCTACCTGGCGACCCTGGACATCAACCGGGGCCAGATCAAGGAAACCGACATGGTCCGCGTCAGCGAGAAGGCCTGGCGGATGGGCGGCTCGAAGATGTTCATCGAAGTGGGCAAGGAAGTGTCGGTCAACGACCTGCTGCACGGCATCATCATCCAGTCCGGCAACGACGCCAGCGTCGCCCTGGCCGAGCACATCGCCGGCAGCGAAGACGCCTTCGCCGACATGATGAACGCCACCGCCGAGCGCCTCGGCATGCGCAACAGCCACTTCATGAATGCCACCGGCTGGCCGGACCCGGATCACTATTCCTCGGCCCACGACATGGCGCTGCTGGCCCGCGCGATCGTTTACGAAGATCCGCAGCACTACGCCATCTACGCACAGAAAGAATTCTTCTGGAACGGCATCAAGCAGCCCAACCGCAACCTGCTGCTGTGGCGCGACAAGACCGTGGACGGCCTGAAGACCGGCCACACCGAGGAAGCCGGCTACTGCCTGGTATCCTCCGCCGTGCGCGACGGCATGCGCCTGATCGCCGTGGTCTTCGGCACTGCCAGCGAGCAGGCCCGTGCCGCCGAGACCCAGAAGCTGCTGACCTACGGTTTCCGTTTCTTCGAAACCCAGACCTTCTACCAGAAGGGTGCCGAACTGGCCCAGGCCCAGGTCTGGAAGGGCAGCGCGCGCCAGGTCAAGGCGGGCCTGAACCAGGACCTGACCCTGACCCTGCCGAAGGGACAACTGAAGAAGCTGGCCGCCAGCATGACCCTCGAACCGCAACTGGTCGCGCCGATCCAGAAGGGCGACGTGATCGGCAAGGTGGAGGTCAAGCTGGGCGACGAGGTGGTGCACAGCGCGGATCTGGTTGCGCTGGAAGGCGTGGAGGAAGGTGGTTTCTTCCGTCGTCTGTGGGATAGCATCCGCCTGTTCTTCTACGGATTGTTCAATTGATTTGCCCTGGGGTGCTCCCTGCCCGGGCGCACCCCTTTGGACGGGCCAGAGGCCCGCTGACGCCATGACCGATACCGATGTACAAGCCCCGAAAATCGACTTCCCCTGCGAGCGCTATCCGATCAAGGTGATCGGCGACGCCGGCGAAGGCTTCGCCGACCTGGTGATCGAAGTCATCCAGCGCCACGCTCCCGATCTCGACGCATCGAGCCTGGTGGTGCGCGACAGCCGCAACGGGCGTTTCCTCTCCGTGCAGGTGCTGATCACCGCCACCGGCCTGGAGCAGTTGCAGGCGATCCATATCGACCTCCGCGCCACTGGCCGCGTGCACATGGTGTTGTAAGTGGCGGCAGCTGAACTCGTCGTACGCCATCTTGGGGTGGTGGACTATCTGCCGACCCTGGAATCGATGCGTCGGCTGACTGCCGAGCGCAACGAACTGACGCCCGACGAAATCTGGCTGCTGCAGCATCCCCGGGTGTTTACCCAGGGGCAGGCCGGCAAGTCCGAGCATCTGTTGGCGCCGGGCGACATTCCAGTGATCCAGGTCGATCGCGGCGGGCAGGTTACCTACCACGGCCCGGGCCAGCTGGTGGCCTATCTGATGCTGGATCTGCGCCGTCTGAATCTGGGCGTGCGCGAGTTGGTGACGGCGATGGAAGAGAGCTTGGTGGATGTGCTGGCCAGCTATTCCGTGGAGGCGGCGCCAAAGGCCGATGCGCCTGGCGTGTATGTCAACGGCGACAAGATCGCTTCGCTGGGGCTACGGGTCAGCCGGGGCTGCTCGTTCCACGGGCTGGCGCTCAATGTGGATATGGACATGACGCCCTTCCTGCGCATCAACCCCTGCGGCTATGCCGGGCTGAAAATGGTGCAACTGAGGGACCTGCTCGATACGCCGCCAGCGATCGAGGAGGTGGCGCAGCGTCTCGAGCAGGTGCTGCGCCAGCGGCTGGGGTACGTCTGAGGCGTTCGCTTCGTTAATCCAGGCTAGGTCACCGGGGTGGCCATAGCCTGGATTAGCCAACGGCGTGATTCGGAGAGCGTCAGTTCAGGTTCAGCGTCGGGATGAGGCTGGTATCGACTTCCTGACCGGGCACCGGAGCCGGTGCCGCCAGGCCCAGGTTGTTCTTCTCGAATACTCGGTCGGCGCGGTAGCTGGAACGCACCAGCGGGCCGGCGGCGACTTCCATGAAGCCCTTCTGCAGGCCGATGTCGCGGAAACGGTTGAACTCCTCGGGGCTGACCCAGCGCTTGACCGGCAGGTGGTTGCGCGTCGGCTGCAGGTACTGGCCGAGGGTGAGGATGTCCACGCCGATGGCGCGCAGGTCATCCATGGTCGCGATGACTTCCTCGTCGGTTTCGCCCAGGCCCAGCATCAGGCTGGTCTTGGTCAGCACGTCCGGGCGGTGACGCTTGGCATGCGCCAACACGTTCAGAGTCTTCTCGTAGCCGGCGCGCGGATCGCGCACCTCATGGGTCAGGCGTTCGACCGTCTCGACGTTCTGTGCGAACACTTCCAGGCCGGAATCCACTACCCGTTCGATGGCCGACAGGTTGCCGTTGAAATCCGGGGTCAGGGCCTCCACCACCACTTGCGGGGTGCGCTCCTTGATGGCGCGCACGCAGGCGGCGTAATGGCTGGCGCCACCATCTTCCAGATCGTCTCGATCCACCGAGGTCAGCACGATGTAGCGCAGCGCCATCAGCTCGACCGACTCGGCGGTGTTCTGCGGTTCTTCCTTGTCCAGCCAGCCGTTCGGGTTGCCGGTATCCACCGCGCAGAAGCGACAGGCGCGTGTGCACACCGAGCCCATCAGCATGATCGTGGCGGTACCGTTGGACCAGCACTCGCCCATGTTCGGGCAATGCGACTCCTGGCACACCGTGCTCAGGCGGTGCTCGCCGACGTTGCGCTTGACCGCTTCGAAGCGGCTGCCACCAGGCGCCTTGACCCGCAGCCACTTGGGCTTGGGCTCGAAGACCTGGGGTTCGGCAGAGGAGCGGCGCTTCTGGCCGTCCTTGATCGCGACGATGCCCTGAGCGGTGCGGAACTTGTCGCCGCTGGCAACGGGTTTGGACGGGGTTGTATCGGACATCGGGAATCTGGACTCCGTGTAGAGGCTCCATAGGCTGGTGGCTTGTGGCCGCCGCGCAGTCTATCACAGAAGGTATTCGCACAAGCTGGCAGCCGCCCGCTGGCCGGTGTGCAGTGGTGCGCCTGGCTTCGATCTTCCCCGCCTCAGAATTCCAACTTGTACCCCACCCCATAGATCGAATGGATCAGGCTCTGCTCCGGGTCGATCTGCTCCAGCTTGCGCCGCAGGTTCTTGACGTGACTGTCCACCGTGCGGTCGGTGACCACCCGGTGGTCGTCGTAGAGGCGATCCAGCAGCTGGTCGCGGGAAAACACCCGCCCAGGGGAAGCTGCCAGGCAACTCAGCAGGCGGAACTCCACGGGCGTCAGGTCCAGCTCGATGCCCTTGAAGCTCGCCTTGTAGGTGCTTTCGTCCAGGCTCAGCCCTTGTTCCGTCCGGACGGTCAGTGGGCGCCGGCGCAGGATCGCACGGGCGCGGGCCACCACTTCGCGGGGGCTGAACGGCTTGCAGATGTAGTCGTCGGCGCCGAGGTCGAGGCCGAGCAGGCGGTCGATCTCCTCGACCCGGGCGGTGACCATGATGATCGGCACGTCGCTGAACGTGCGCAGTTCCCGGCACACCTCCAGGCCATCGCGGCCCGGCAGCATCAGGTCGAGGAGAATCAGGTCCGGCTCCTGTGCGCGGACCGCGGGCACGACCTTCAAGCCATTGTCCAGGCAGGCGACGTCATGACCCGCCGCCTGCAGGTAGTCGCGCAGCAGGGCGGCCAGCTTGGGTTCGTCCTCCACCACCAGGATGCGGGCGGACGCCGGGGCATCGTTGAGCATGTCACTGTCCTCCCTTCGGCAGACGGATGTTCAGCCAAAGCCCGCCGAGGGGAGAGGGGCGCGCTTCGATGGTGCCGCCATGGGCCTCGACGATGCTGTGACAGATCGCCAGGCCGAGCCCCGACCCGCCACTGGCACGGCTGCGCGATCCCTCGCCGCGGTAGAAGCGTTCGAACAGCCGCGGCAGGTGTCGTTCGTCCACGCCGGGCGCCGAATCGAGGAAATCGATGCTCACCGCATCGTCCTCGACCTGGACGGCGACTCGCAGGCAGCCGCCGGCATGGGTGTAGCGCATGGTGTTCTCCAGCAGGTTGCTGAACAACTGCTGCAAGCGCCCGGCATCGGCGAGCACCGGCACGGGCTGCGCGGGGAGTTGCAGCTCCAGGGCCAGGCCGTGTTCGGCGCAACGATCGCGGTAGATGCCGAGGACGATGCGCAGTTGCTCGACGATGTCCAGCTCGCTCTTGCGATAGGTCAGCGCGCCGACGTCCGCCAGCGACAGTTCGTAGAGATCGTCCACCAGCTTGCTCAACATGCCGACCTCCGCCTGTAGCGAGCGAAGCGATTCGCCGTCGAGCTTGCGCACGCCATCCTCGATGGCCTCGAGTTCGCCGCGCAGGATCGCCAGCGGTGTGCGCAGCTCATGGGAGACATCGGCCATGAAGGCCCGGCGCATTTGCTCGTTGCGCTCCAGGGTGTGGGCGAGCTGGTTGAAGTCGCGGGCCAGTTGGCCGACTTCATCCTGGGAGTCGACACTCACCCGCTCGGTGTATTCGCCCGCGGCCAGACGATGGGTGGCGGCAGCCACCTGCTTGACCGGCGCCAGCAGTCGTCGCGCCACCCACCAGGCGATCAGCGCCGCCAGCAGCAGGGCGATCAGCCCGACGACCAGGCTGGCCCGCAACTGGTTGTGCAAGAAGCGTTGGCCGCCGACCTCGATGACGCTTTGGAAGGGCGTCATGGCCAGCCAGCCGACGGTCCGCCCGTCGACCACGATCGGCCGGCGCACCGCGTCCCGCCCCACTTCGATGAAGCTCATCACCGGTTCGCCGCGCTCGTCCAGCAGGGAGATGCGCAGCATGGCCCCGGTCAGGTCGGAAACCGGCGCGAGCCGGGGCGTGGACATGTCGCCGGGGCGGAACGGGTCGTTTTCCGGCCGGGTCATTTCGAACCAGACGCGGGGCTGGTTGCGAACGAATTCCCAGTTGCCGTGCTGCCGGTAGCCTTCGCTGACCTGTGTCTGCATGGCGTCCATACGCTGCACGGCCAGTTCGTTGACATAGCCGAGGAAGCCGCGGACGAAGCTCCAGCCGTCGGCCGCACCCATGGCCAGGGTGACACACAGGGCGGTGGAGAGCACGGCGAGGAATAGTTTGGTGGAAATGCTGATTTTCATGGATTCAGGCGTGCGTCGAGGAGCCGTCATTAAGGCCGTCCTCGGTGCCGGTTTCAAGGCGGGACGGGGCCCGGCGGGGCAATCTCCAATTTTTCTCCACATTTGCCGCTCAGCATCGCTGGCCATCAGAGACGAGAACGCACCGGCGCCTGCCGGTTGGAGAAACCGATGCCCACAATACTCAACAGATTCCTGGTCAACCTGGCCCCGCTCATTGCCCTCTCGGCGGTGCTGGCCGGTTGCTCGCCGGCAGGTGAGATGCCGGCGCCCCCGCCGCCCGAAGTGGGTGTGATCACCCTGACCCCGCAATCGCAGACGCTTACCAGCGAGCTGCCGGGGCGTACACGGGCCTGGATGGTGGCGGAGATTCGTCCGCAGGTCGGCGGTATCGTGAAGCAGCGGCTGTTCACCGAGGGCGCCGAGGTCAAGGCGGGGGATGCGCTGTACCAGCTCGACCCGGCGACCTACCAGGCGGCTTATGCCGAGGCCAGGGCCAATGCCGCCAAGGCCGAAGCGACCCTGGTGTCGGCGCGGCTGAAGGCGAAGCGTTACGCCGAGCTGGCAAAGATCGATGCGGTCAGCCAGCAGGACAACGAAGATGCCCAGGCCAGTCTGAAGACCGCCGAGGCCGACGTGAAATCGGCCCAGGCCAGCGTGGACAGCGCCCGCATCAACCTCGCCTACACCCGCATCGACGCGCCGATCTCCGGCCGCATCGAGACCTCCACGGTAACCCCCGGCGCGTTGGTGACCGCCAGCCAGGAAACCGCCTTGACTACCGTGCAGCAGATCGATCCGCTGTATGTCGACGTCACCCAGTCCAGCGCCGAAGTACTGCGCCTCAAGCGCGAACTGGCCGAGGGCAAGCTGAAGAGCGCCGGCAAGGACGAAGCGCGCATCACCCTGCTGCTGGAGGACGGCAGCCCGTACGCACATGAAGGCCGCTTGCAGTTCGCCGGTGCCACGGTGTCGGAAAGCACCGGCAGTGTCACGCTGCGCGCCGTGGTACCGAACCCCGATGGCCTGTTGCTGCCGGGCATGTACGTTCGCGCGGTGCTGGAAGAAGCGGTGGACGATCAGGCCCTGCTGGTGCCGCAACGGGCGGTGACGCGCAGTGCCAGCGGTGCGGCCAGTGTCCTGCTGGTGGTCGACGGCAAGGTCGAGCAGCGCCTGGTAACGCTCGGTCGTAGCGTCGGCAACGACTGGTGGGTGACCGGCGGCTTGGCCGCCGGCGACCAGGTGATCGTCGAGGGCGGGCAGAAGGCCAGGGTCGGTACTTCGGTCCGCAGCGTCGCCCTCGAACAACCGGCCGGCGCCAGCGACAGCCTGGCCACCCGCAGCGCGAACTGAGGATCGGACGATGCCACGTTTTTTCATCGATCGGCCGATCTTCGCCTGGGTCATTTCCATCGTCATCATGCTCGCCGGCACGCTGTCCATCAGCCAGTTGCCGCTGGAGCAGTACCCGGACATCGCCCCGCCCGAAGTACGCATTTCCGCCACCTATACCGGTGCCTCGGCCAAGACCATCGAGGACTCGGTCACCCAGGTGATCGAGCAGCAGATGAAAGGGCTCGACGGCCTCACCTACATGTCCGCCTCCAGCAGTTCGGCGGGCACCGCCAGCATCAACCTGACCTTCAGCGCCGGCACCGACCCGGACGTGGCGCAGATGCAGGTGCAGAACAAACTGCAACAGGCCGAGTCGCGCCTGCCCCAGGCGGTGCAGAACCAGGGCATCACGGTGACCAAGGGCGGCTCCGACTTCCTGATGATCGTCGCCCTGCAGTCGGCCAACCCGTCGGTCACCAGCACCGATATCGGCGATTACATTTCCAGCAGCCTGCTCGATCAGGTCAGCCGCGTGGATGGCGTCGGCGAGGTACGGACCCTGGGCTCCGGCTACGCCATGCGCATCTGGCTCGACCCGGCCAGGCTGGAGCAGTACGCGCTGATGCCGTCGGACGTCAGCGCCGCCATCGAGGCACAGAACACCGAGGTCTCGGCCGGCCAGCTCGGCGCATTGCCGGCCAGGACCGGACAGCAGTTGAACGCCACCATCAGTGCGCGCAGCAAGTTACAGAGCGAGGCGGACTTCCGCGAGATCGTGCTCAAGGCTGGCAGCGACGGCTCGCTGGTGCGGCTGGCGGACGTCGCCCGCGTCGAACTGGGCAGCGAAAGCTACGACGTGGTGACCTCGCTCAACGGCAAGCCCTCGGCGGCCATGGGTATCACCCTGGCCACCGGCGCCAACGCGCTGGATACCGCCGAGGCGGTGAAAGCGAAGCTGGCCGAGCTGTCGGCCAACTTCCCGGCGGAAATGCAGTTGGAAACGGCGATCCCCTACGACACCACGCCGTTCGTCAGCCTGTCCATCGAGGAGGTGGTCAAGTCGCTGTTCGAGGCCATCGTCCTGGTGGTGGCGATCATGTACCTGTTCCTGCAGAACTGGCGCGCCACCCTGGTCCCGGCGATCACCGTGCCGGTGGTGCTGCTCGGCACCTTCGGCGTGCTGGCGGCGTTCGGTTACTCGATCAACACCCTGACCATGTTCGGCATGGTCCTGGCCATCGGCCTGCTGGTGGACGACGCCATCGTGGTGGTGGAGAACGTCGAGCGGGTCATGAGCGAGGAGGGCCTGTCGCCCCGCGAGGCGACGCGCAAGTCCATGGGCGAGATCAGCGGCGCGCTGGTCGGCATCGCCCTGGTGCTCTCGGCGGTGTTCATTCCCATGGCTTTCTTCGGCGGCTCCACCGGGGTGATCTATCGGCAGTTCTCCATCACCGTCGTCAGCGCCATGCTGCTTTCGGTGCTGGTGGCCATGAGTCTCAGCCCGGCGCTCTGTGCCACCCTGCTCAAGCCCTCGGCCGAAGGCGGGCATGCGCCGAATCGGGGCTTCTTTGCCTGGTTCAACCGCACCTTCGAGCGTAATGCGGGGCTATACCAGGGCGGCGTCGGCAGCGTGCTGCGCCGTGGACCACGATTCCTGGCGCTGTACGCGATCATCCTGGTGGTAATGGCGGTGGGATACCTGCGCCTGCCCGGTTCCTTCCTCCCCGACGAGGACCAGGGGATGCTGATGGCGATGATCCAGTTGCCGGTGGGCGCCACCGATGCGCGCACCCAGGCGGCGATGACGGAGTTCATCGACTACATCCGCGCACAGCCGGAGGTCGACTCCCTGGTCAGCATCACGGGCATGGGCATGGGCGGCAATGCACAGAATGCCGGCCGCGCCTTCATCAAGCTGAAGGACTGGAGTATGCGCGACGGCACCGAACATGCCGCGGCGGCCATCGCCCGGCGCGCCACCCTGGAACTTTCCAACCTGCGCGATGCGAGCATCTTCGTCATGCAGCCGCCGGCGATCCGCGGCCTCGGCGACAGCTCCGGCTTCAACCTGCAACTCAAGGATGTCGGCGGCGTCGGGCATGATGCCCTGGTCGCCGCCCGCGACCAATTCCTCGCCCTGGCGGCCAAGAGCGACAAGCTGGTGGGCGTGCGCAGCACCGGCCTGGACGACACCGCCGAATTCCGCGTGGCCATCGACGACCGCAAGACCGGTGCCTACAGCCTGGCCACCAGCGACATCAACACCACCCTCGGCACGGCCATGGGCGGCAGCTACGTCAACGATTTCATCCACAACGGACGGGTGAAGAAGGTCTACGTGCAGGGCGATGCCGACGCGCGCATGCAGCCCGAGGACATTGGCCGCTGGTACGTGCGCAACAGCCTCGGCGAGATGGTGCCGTTCTCCGCCTTCGCCAGCACCGGCTGGACCTTCGGCTCGCCGCTGCTGGAACGCTACAACGGCAACGCCTCGCTGGAACTGGTCGGCGATCCGGCGGCCGGGGTCAGTTCGGGCGAAGCCATGGCCGAGGTCGAATCGCTGATCGCCCAGTTGCCGGCCGGTATCGGCTACGAATGGTCCGGGCAGTCCTATCAGGAGCGCCTGTCCGGCTCCCAGGCGCCGCTGCTCTATGGGGTGTCGATCCTGTTCGTCTTCCTTTGCCTGGCGGCGCTCTACGAGAGCTGGTCGATTCCCTTCGCGGTAATGCTGGTGGTGCCGCTCGGGGTCATCGGCGCGGTGCTGGCCACCCGTCTCGGCGGGTTGAGCAACGACGTCTATTTCCAAGTCGGGCTGCTCACCACGGTCGGCCTGGCGGCGAAGAACGCGATCCTCATCGTCGAGTTCGCCAAGCAGTTGCAGGAGCAGGGCCGCGACCTGATCGAGGCCACCCTCGAGGCTTGCCGCCAGCGCCTGCGGCCGATTCTGATGACCTCCCTGGCCTTCATGTTCGGCGTGTTGCCGCTGGCCTTGAGCAACGGCGCCGGTTCCGGCGGCCGCCGGGCCATCGGCACCGGCGTGCTGGGCGGCATGTTCTCGGCCACGGTGCTGGGAATTTTCTTCGTGCCGCTGTTCTTCGTCCTGGTCCGTCGTCTGTTCAGCAAGAAGACGCCGACCGAATCCAACCTTGTCGCAGGAGTCCAGCCATGATGCACCGGCCCGTTTTCGTTCCGCTGCTGCTGGCGCTCGCGCTGGGCGGTTGCGCCAACCTCGCCCCGGATTATCAACGACCGCAGGCGCCTGTGGCCGATCAATGGCCGGCGCAGGCGGAGAGCACCTCGGGCAACGCCAGCGCCGAGATCGATTGGCGCAGCTTCTTCATCGACGCGCGTCTCGAGCAGGTAGTCGAACGCGCCCTGGCGAACAACCGCGACCTGCGCGTCGCCGCCCTGAACATCGAGAAGGCCCGCGCCCAGTACCGCATCCAGCGCGCCGAGCAATTTCCCTCGGTGGCGGCCAGCGTCAGTGGGACCCGCTCGCGCACACCGGCTTCGTTGAATGGGGGAGAGGCGGCCAGCATCGGTTCGCAATACAGCGCCGAGCTGGGGTTCAGCAGCTACGAGCTGGATTTCTTCGGCCGGCTGAAGAACCTCAGCGAGTCGGCCCTGGAAGATTATCTGGCCCTGGAGGAGACCCATCGCAGCACGCAGATCAGCCTGGTCGCCGAAGTCGCCAACGCCTGGCTCACCCTGGCCGCCGACAAGGCCCTGCTGCAACTCGCCGAAGACACCCTGAAAAGCCAGCAGGCGTCCTACGAACTGACCCGGCGTAGCCATGACCTCGGCAACAGCTCCGGTGTGGCATTGGCCCAGGCGCAGAGCACCGTGGAGTCGGCGCGCGAGGACGTGGCGGAATACACCAGCCAGGTCCGCCAGGACATCAACGCACTGACATTGCTGGTGGGTGACAGCGTGCCCGACACGCTGCTGCCGGCCACCCTGGATGCGGAAGCCGCGCAACTGGTGGAGATTCCGGCCGGCCTGCCGTCCAGCCTGCTGCAACGCCGGCCCGATGTGCTCGCCGCCGAGCATGACCTGAAAGCAGCCAATGCCGATATCGGCGCTGCCCGCGCCGCGCTGTTTCCCAGCATCACCCTGACCGGTGCGGCGGGTACCAGCAGTGCCGACCTGAGCGGGTTGTTCAAGGGTGGCAGCGGCGCCTGGAGTTTCGGGCCGAGCATCAGCGTACCGATCTTCAACGCCGGCAGCCTGCGTGCCAGCCTCGAGTCGGCGAAGACCGAGAAGGCCATCCAATTGGCCACTTACGAAAAGACCGTGCAGAGCGCGTTCCGGGAGGTTGCCGATGCGCTGGCGGTGCGCAGCACCTTGCAGGACCGGTTGAATGCACAGCGCGCGCTGGTCGAGGCTACCGAGCGCAGCTATCGGCTATCCGATGCGCTCTATCGCAACGGCGCCAACAGCTACCTGGAAGTGCTGGATGCCCAGCGCTCGCTCTATTCGGCGCGCCAGGGGCTGATCAGCCTGGAATTGTCGGAGCAGGCCAACCGCTTGACGCTGTACAAGGTGCTCGGTGGCGGCGCCTCCACCGAGCGGCAGGCCGGCAACGTGGCGTCGTGAGTCAGCGGCTGGTCGTGGCCGGCAGTGCGGCGCCGCGCAACTGGCGGAGCAGCGACTGGGTCGGGTAACCGTCCGCTGGCCAGCCGAGGGACTGCTGGAAGCCACGGATCGCCCGGCGGGTATTGGCGCCGATGATGCCGTCGGCAGCGCCGGGGTCGTAACCGCTATTGGCCAAGCGTTCCTGCAATTCGATGCGCTCGCTGCGCGACAGTGGCAGCTCGTCCTTCGGCCATTGGCCGGCGATCGATCCACCGCCTTGCAGGCGCTCGCCGAGCAGGCCGATGGCCAGGGCATAGGACGACGAGTTGTTGTATTTGAGGATGCTGCGGAAGTTGTTCAGTACCAGGAAGGCCGGGCCACGGTAGCCGGCCGGGAGCAGCAGGTAGGCGCTGTCCGTTTCGTTGCCGGCGGGAATCCCGGCGATGCCCATCTGCCGCCACTCGGCCAGGGACTTGCGGATATCGGCATCGGCCTGGGCGTAGTCGAATCCCTGCGGCAGTTTCACTTCGAAGCCCCAGCGCTGCCCCTTGCGCCAACCGGAGGCTTGCAGGTAGTGCGCGGCCGAGGCCAGGGCGTCGGCGGACGAACCCCAGATGTCGCGGCGGCCGTCGCCGTCGAAATCCACTGCATGGGTGTTATAGGTGGTCGGGATGAACTGGGTCTGGCCCATGGCACCGGCCCAGGAGCCGAGCATCCGTGCGGGCTGGACGTCGCCGTGCTGGAGGATGTCCAGGGCGGCCAGCAGTTGTTCCTGGGCGAACTGCGGACGGCGGCCTTCGTAGGCCAGGGTGGCGAGCGAGCGGATCACCGGCTTGTCGCCCATGATCTGGCCGAAGTTGCTTTCCATGCCCCAGATGGCGACCAGCGCCTGGCGGTCGACGCCGTAGATGTCTTCGATCCTCTGCAGCGTCGCGGCGTGCTGGCGCAGCAGTTGCTGGCCCTTGCCGACGCGCTGAGGAGAGAGGGCGCCGTCCAGGTATTCCCAGACCGGGCGGGTGAATTCGGGTTGGCTGCGGTCGGCGGCGATCACCGCGGGATCGGGCGTGACGCCGGCGAAAGCGTTATCGAAGACCCTGGCGTCGATGCCCTTGCCGAGTGCCTGCTCGCGGAAGCTGGTACGCCAATCATCGAAGCTGATGGCGGGTTGCTCGAACGGTACGTCGGTCGGGATTGGCGCGGCCTGGGGGGCGGCTTGCACCTGAGGGGATTGGGGAGGCTGGATCGGGGTCTGGTCTGCGGCGACAGGCGGTTCGGTGCAGGCGGTCAGCAGCAGCGCGGAGCCGGCGATCAGATGGCGGAACGGTCGGCCGGCGGCGGAACGGTAAAACATGGAACGCTCTCGGGACGTCGAATCAGACCGAGACCATAACACGACATCCGGCATCGTGCCGGAGTCCCGACGATTTTCACGCCGCCAGAAAGACCGAAGCCTCCCAGTTGGTGGACTGGGAGGCTTCGCGGCGGTAGCTGCCTTTGCCTTTTTTCGGCTTTTCCTGGCGACAGCGGAAGAGGGGCTGGGCAACCAGGGATTTGGCCTTGTTCGGGCCGGGTCGGGATTTCTTGGCCATGGGCTTTCTCCAGTGAATGACCTGCCGGCCGGCAGGCGCGCGCATAATCGGGCTTTGTTCAAAAAATGTCCAGAGTTGGGGCTGACGAGTTGGGCGAATGAATTCGCTCCTGCGGGCAGGGCTTTTATTCAGTGCAAGGCAGGCAAACCCTCTCCCCCGGCCCCTCTCCCGTAAACGGGAGAGGGGAGACTCGTCTGCTCGGTGTAACGAAGTGATCCTGACGCTTTGTCGTTGCCGGAGGCCCCACCGGAGAGAGGTTCGGCTAACTCGGACGTCCCGTCAGGAGGCCGAGTCCAATAAGTTCGCCCACTGGTAAGGGTGCCTTTGTAGGGGCGAATTCATTCGCCCGGCGGGACCTTGATATTACTCGGATGGCAACGGCAGGCGCTGGCCGGCGACCAGCAAGGCCAGGCGGCCGAGGGCGTTCCACGGATCGCCGGCCGCCTGGCCCTTGATCTGGGCATCGATGCGTTGGGCATCCATCAGCAACTGGTTCCAGCGGGCGCTGGAGTGGCGTTGCAGTGCCTTGGAGAGCAGCGGCCGGCGTTTGTCCCATACCGGCGGGCGGGCCTGGCTGAAGGCCTTCTCCAGCGGCACCCCCAGGGCATATTGCTGGGCGAGTCCGGCCAGCAGGCGCAGCTCGCGGGCCAGGGCCCAGAGGATCACCGGGGTTTCCACGCCTTCGCCGCGCAGGCCATCGAGCATGCGCAGGGCGTGGGCGGCTTCGCCGTTGAGGGCGGCATCGATCAGGCCGAAGACGTCGAAACGGGCACTGTCGGCCACTGCGGCCTGCACCACGGCGGCGTCGATCTGGTTGCCTTCGGCGAGCAGCTTGAGCTTTTCGATTTCCTGCGCGGCGGCGAGGAGGTTGCCCTCCACCCGCGCGGCGATCAGGTCCACCGCTTCCTGGTTGGCGGCGAGGCCGGCCTGGGACAGGCGTTGGCGAATCCACTGCGGTAACTGGTGGGCGTCGATCGGCCAGATCTGGATGAACTGCGCGTGCGGTCCGTCGATCAGGGCCTTGGCCCACTTGGTTTTCTGCGTGCTGCCATCCAGCTTCGGCAGGCTGATCAGCAGCAAGGTGTCTTCCGCCGGACGGGCGAGGTATTCGAGCAAGGCAGCGGCACCCTTGTCACCCGGCTTGCCGTTGGGGATACGCAGCTCGATCAGGCGCTTCTCGGCGAACAGCGAGAGGCTGGCACCGGCCTCGATCAACTGGCCCCAGTCGAAGTTGTTCTCGACGTTGAACACCTGGCGCTCGCTGAAACCCTGGGCGCGGGTAGCGGCACGGATCGCGTCGCAGGCTTCCTGGCAGAGCAGCGGCTCGTCACCGCTGACCACGTAGACGGGCGCCAGGGAGCCCTGGAGGTGCTTGGCGAGCTGGGCGGGATTGAGCTTCATCGTGGCGGGAGCCGGTCGGGCCGCCGAAGCGGCCCGGGCCGGTCACTGGACCGGCAGTTGGATCGGCGACTGCTGGGGTTCGACCTGCCGCGCACGGCGTGCGGCTTCCAGCGCTTCGGCTTCGGCGCGGGCCCTGGCTTCGGCCGACTGCTGCAACTGGTCGAGCTGGTCCGGGGTGATCCGTTGCAGTTTCATCACCAATTGCTGCACCAGATCGCGGCGCATCTCGTTGCGCAACTGGGCTTCTTCCTGGTCGGAGCCGATCAGGTTGTTCTCGTCGTGCACGTAGATGCTCTGTACTTCGGCATTATCGGCGAGCAGCAGCATGTTCTTCGCGCCACGGATTTCGAAGTCCAGCTTGTCGGTCAGCTCGTACTCGGCCGTACGTGCGCTGCCGGTATAGCTGGCAGTGCGCTTGCCTTCGGTTTCGCGGATCAGTACCAGCTTGTAGGCGGCACCCGAGTAGACTTTGACGTCGTTGCTTTCCAGTTGCTGGCGCAGTTGCTTGACGGTTTCGCCGTAGGCGTTGCGCGCCGAAACGTCCAGTTCGCGCAGGGCGAACTGGATATCGCCGGTACCGCGCAACTGGAAGCCGCAGGCGCTCAGCAGGGCGGCGAGGCCGATCAGGATCAGATTCCGTTTCATCATCTTTGTATTTCCCCTTGGCGAGCGTCCCGCCGCACCACCCGTCGGCGTGCGGCGGACTGCATCAGTTCGCGACGATATTGACCAGCTTGCCCGGCACCACGATGACCTTGCGGATGGTCAGGCCTTCGGTGAAGCGCAGGACATTCTCGTTCTGCCGCGCGGCGCTTTCGATCTCTTCGCGGCTGGCGCTGGCCGGTACTTCGATGTGGCCGCGCAGTTTGCCGTTGACCTGCACCACCAGTTCCAGGCTGTCCTGCACCAGGGCGCTTTCGTCCACCTGCGGCCAGCCGGCGTCGATGATCGCGCCGCTCTTGCCCAGTTGCTCCCAGAGCGCGTGGCAGATGTGCGGTGTGATCGGCGCCAGCAACAGGGCCACGGTTTCCAGGCCCTCCTGGAGCAGGGCACGGTCCTGGGTGGTGGCGGTCGGTGCCTTCTCCAGCACGTTCATCAGAGTCATCACCTGGGCGATGGCGGTGTTGAACTTGTGATGCTGGCCGACATCCTGGCTGGCCTGCTTGATGGCCAGGTGGATGGCGCGGCGGATGCCTTTCTGCTCGTCGTTCAGCGGGTTCTTGTCCAGCGTGCCCGGCAGGCCCTGGCTGACGTGGGCATGGGCCAGGCGCCAGACGCGGCGGAGGAAGCGGCTGGCGCCCTCGACGCCGGAGTCGGACCACTCCAGGCTCATGTCCGGCGGCGAGGCGAACATCATGAACAGGCGGCAGGTATCGGCGCCGTACTGGTCGATCATCGCCTGCGGGTCGACGCCGTTGTTCTTCGACTTGGACATCTTTTCGGTGCCGCCGATTTCCACCGGCAGGCCATCCGTCTTGAGCTTGGCGCCGATGACCTTGGCCTTGGCGTCGCGCTCGACTTCTACGTCGGCCGGGTTGAACCAGTCCTTGCCGCCGTTTTCGGCGGTGCGGTAGTAGGTCTCGGCGACCACCATGCCCTGGGTCAGCAGGTTCTTGAACGGCTCGTTGGAGCTGACCAGCCCTTCGTCGCGCATCAGCTTGTGGAAGAAGCGCGCGTAGAGCAGGTGCAGGATGGCGTGCTCGATGCCGCCGATGTACTGGTCGACCGGCAGCCAATGGTTGGCCGCGGCCGGGTCGACCATACCCTTGTCGTAGGTCGGCGAGGCGTAGCGGGCGAAGTACCAGGACGACTCGACGAAGGTGTCCATGGTGTCGGTTTCGCGCTTGGCCGGCTGGCCGCATTTCGGACAGCTGCACTCGTAGAATTCGGGCATCTTCGCCAGCGGGCTGCCGCTGCCGTCCGGCACCACGTCTTCCGGCAGCACCACGGGGAGCTGGTCTTCCGGCACCGGTACGTCGCCGCAGGCGTCGCAATGGATGATCGGGATCGGACAGCCCCAGTAGCGCTGGCGGCTGATGCCCCAGTCGCGCAGGCGGAACTGGGTGCGCGCCTGGCCGAGGCCTTTCTTCTGCAGGGCCACTTCGATGGCATCGAAGGCACCTTCGAAGTCCAGGCCGTCGAACTCGCCCGAGTTGATCAGTTGGCCGTGTTCGCCGTAGGCGTCCTGCCAGGGGGCCGGAGTGGTGTCGCCGGCACTGGTGCGGACCACCGGCTTGATCGGCAGGCCATATTTGCTGGCGAATTCGAAATCGCGCTCGTCGTGGGCGGGCACGGCCATGACCGCACCTTCGCCGTAATTCATCAGCACATAGTTGGCGACCCATACCGGCAACAGCTCGCCGGTGAGCGGGTGCTGCACGCGCAGGGCGGTGGCCAGGCCCTTCTTCTCCTGGGTGGCGATGTCGGCTTCGGCGACACCGCCGCGCTTGCATTCCTCGATGAAGGCTTGCAGCTCGGGGTTGTCCTTCGCGGCCAGGGTGGCCAGCGGGTGCTCGGCGGCCACTGCCACGTAGGTGGCGCCCATCAGGGTGTCGGGGCGGGTGGTGAAGACCTTCATCACGCCTTCGCTGCCGATGCTGGCGACGTCGTAGGGGAAGCTGATTTCCATGCCGCGCGACTTGCCGATCCAGTTGCGCTGCATGGTCTTGACCTGTTCCGGCCAGCCGTCCAGTTCGTCCAGGCTTTCCAGCAGCTCATCCGCGTAGGCGGTGATCTTGAAGTAGTACATCGGGATTTCGCGCTTCTCGATCAGCGCGCCCGAGCGCCAGCCGCGGCCGTCGATGACCTGCTCGTTGGCCAGCACGGTCTGGTCGACCGGGTCCCAGTTCACGGTACCGTTCTTGCGGTAGATCACGCCTTTCTCGAACAGGCGGGTGAACAGCCACTGCTCCCAGCGGTAGTAGTCCGGCTTGCAGGTGGTGACTTCACGCGACCAGTCGATGGCCAGGCCCAGGCTCTTGAGCTGGGACTTCATGTAGTCGATGTTCTCGTAGGTCCACTTGGCCGGCGCCACCTTGTTCTTCATCGCGGCGTTTTCCGCCGGCATGCCGAACGCGTCCCAGCCCATCGGCTGCAGGACGTTCTTGCCCTGCATGCGCTGGTAGCGGGCGATCACGTCGCCGATGGTGTAGTTGCGCACGTGGCCCATGTGCAGCTTGCCGCTGGGGTAGGGGAACATCGACAGGCAATAGAAGGTGTCCTTGCCCGGTTGTTCGCTCACTACAAAGGATTTCTGCTGGTCCCAGTGGGATTGCGCGGCGGCTTCGATTTCGCGGGGCTGATACTGTTCGTGCATGGCTACTGGCGCTGGAAAAAGGGGCTTACAGGAAACGCCGTAGCATACATGAGCGCGCGCCTCTGTTGATGGATTTTTGCCGCGCCGGGTCAGTCGGGCGGATCGTTCCGCCGCTTCGCCTGATTCGCCCGAGGCCACGCGGGCCGCCGTTTGTCGCGACACGCGGCTGCCCGAGGGGACGGCGCTAAGCTTTCCCTATGGGCAGGCGATCTGCCCGACACGAGGTGATGATGGGCGAGACGCGGCGGTTAGAGACAAGTGGGGGGCTGTACGAGCGTCTATTGCAACGTCTTGCCCTGGCGCTCGACGAAGCCGATACCGCCACTCGCCTGCACGAGCGGCCTCCCCAGGAACTGGAATTGCGCGGGCTGACTCCGGCGGAGTTGCAGTTGATCCGAGCCTATCTGGATCGGGACCTGAACTGGCTGCGCGGCTGGCACGCCGCCGCCGAGGAGTTGGCCCTGATCGAGCAGACCCCGGCGCGCCATGGCAAGCCCGCTCGCAGTAACGGCAAGGCATCGGCAACCAAGTCCCAGACGAAACTCAAACCCCTCCTCAAGCGCCGCCAGCAGTTGTTCTGCGCCCTGTGCGGCACGGCTGCCCACGTGCAGCGAGGCCAATGCGTGCGCGCCTGCCTGACTTGCGGTTCGCAACTGTTCCGGGCCGGCCAGCCGAAGCGCATCGGTTAGTTTCCCGGCGGGATAGCCCTGCCCTGGCACGCTCCCATGACGTCGGCCCGGCTTCGGGTTAGGCTTCGCGCACCCAGGAGGTGCCGATGCCGATCCGCTACATCATCAAACAGATCATCCTGCCGCCGGGCATTCTGCTGCTGTTATTGCTGCTCGCCTGGTGGCTGCACCGGCGTGCGCCGCGGCTGGCCGTGCTGTGTTTCGTGGCAGGGTTTGGCGGATTGTGGCTGATGAGCCTGCCGGTGGTGGTCGAATGGGCTGCGCGCGGTCTCGAACGTGAGTCGCCGCTGGCGGAAAGCGACTGGGCGGGGCTGGCGCAGCGCGCCGACGCCATCGTCATTCTCGGTGCCGGGCGCGAGCGAGGTGATCCGGCCTGGGGCGAGGATCAACCGGGAATCATGGCGATGGAGCGCCTGCGTTATGCGGCGCGCCTGGCCAAGGCCAGCGGGTTGCCGATCCTGGTGACCGGCGGCCTGCATTACGGCACGCCACCCAGCGAGGCGGCGATCATGGCCGATAGCTTGTCGCACGACTACGGGATCGAGGTGCGCTGGCGCGAAGAGCGAAGCCGCACGACTTGGGAGAACGCCACGGAATCGGCGCCCATCCTGAAGGCGGACGGCGTCACCCGTGTCGTCCTGGTGACCCAGGCCGCACACATGCCTCGCTCACGCTGGAGTTTCGAACGACAGGGTTTCGAGGTGATCACCGCGCCCATCGGTTTTCTCGGCGTGCCCAACGGCCGCCCGCTGGGCGGCTGGTTGCCGGAGAGCAAGGCCGTCTGGCAGAACGGCATGCTGCTCAACGAAGCTGTCGGGCAACTGGCCTATCCGCTGTTCTACTAGCGAGGAAACCGCCCAACACTCGCCTTGCTTGCCGCTTGCCGCTTGCCGCTTGCCGCTGCCGTTAAACCATCTTGGCCATGCGGTTGGCCAGCAGGGACCAGCCGAACAGCAGGCCGCAGAGGATGATCAGTGGCCAGGCACGCCAGCGCAGGTACGGGGTCAGTCCTTCGCGTGGCTCCACCTCGCCGTAGAGGGTGGCACGCTTGAACTGCGGCAGCTCCTCGCGGATCTGGCCGAACGGGTCGATCAGCACGGTGACGCCGTTGTTAGTTGCGCGGATCATCCAGCGCCCGGCTTCGAGGGCGCGCATCTGGGCCATCTGCAAATGCTGTAGCGGACCGATGGAGGTGCCGAACCAGGCGTCGTTGCTGATGGTCAGCAGCAGTTGGCTCTGCGCCGCCAGGCCCGCGGCGAATTCCGGGTAGACCACTTCGTAGCAGATGTAGGGTGCGATCTTGTAACCCTTGGCCTCCAGCAGCGGCTGCTCGGACGAGCCGCGGGCGAAGTCGGACATGGGCAGGTCGAAGAAGGCGATCAGCCCGCGCAGCACTTCCTGCAGCGGTACGTACTCACCGAAGGGCACCAGCTTCTGCTTGAGGTAGGTGCCTTCGCCTTCGCCGACCACGACGATGCCGTTGTAGTAGCGCTTCTGGCCACGCTCGTTGTCCTGGCGGATCGGCACGCCGGTGATCAGCGCCGATTTGCGGTCCTCGGCGAAGCGGCCCATCACGGTCAGGTAGCCTTCGGCGAATTCCTTGAGGATGGGCACGGCGGTTTCCGGCCAGACGATCAGGTCGGCCGGCTGCGAGGTGAAGCTCATGTCGCGATACAGGTTGAGCTGGGCGTGCAATTGCTCCGGGTCCCACTTCATGTCCTGGGCGATATTGCCCTGCATGGCCGCCACTTTCAGTGGCGCACCGGCTGCGGTGGTCCAGTCATGGCCCTTGAGGGCCTGGCCGGCGACCCAGGGTGTGGCCAGCAGTACGAGGCCCATGGCGAAGAACAGCGGGCGTACCCGCATCCGTCGCAGGTTGGCCAGCAGGACGGCGCTCAGCGCCAGGCAGAAGGACAGCAGCCAGACCCCGCCGACCGGCGCCAACCCGGCCAGCGGGCCTTCGAGTTGGCTGTAGCCGGCGTAGAGCCAGGGAAAGCCGGTGAGGAACCAGCCGCGGAACGCTTCCTGGGCCACCCAGAGCGCGGCGAAGGCCAGGGCATCGGCCAGGGGCGCTTCATCGCGGCGCAGCCAGCGCGCCCAGAGCCAGGCGGGCAGGGCGAAGAACAGGCCGAGGCCGGCGACGAAGCCGAAGGTGAGGAAGGCCGCCAGCGGGGCCGAGGCCGAACCGTAGTCGTGAATGCTGACGTAGACCCAACTGGTGCCGGCGACGAACAGGCCGAAGCCGTAGCACCAGCCGCGCAACAAGGCCGCCTTGGGCGAGAGGGCGCGCAGCCCCAGGTAGAACAAGGCGATGGACAGCAGCTCCACCGGCCACAGGTTGAAAGGAGAGAGCGCCAGCGGCGTCAGCGCCCCGGCAGCGAGCGCCAGCAGATGGCCCGGCCAACCCGGGCGCTTGATCCAGTTCATGCACATTCCTTGCGTAAAAGGGTCGTCGTGCCCGCGTACTGCACCGTGAGTCCGGTGTCTTGCTTTGGTCCGGCCGCCGCACTCGACGGCCGTGGCTCACTGGGCCAGGGGTGACAGGCGCAGCAGGTGAATGCGGCGGCTGTCGGCGTTCAGCACCCGGAAGCGGAATTCGCCGATCTCGGTCACTTCGTTGCGCTTCGGCAGATGGCCGAATGCGCTCATCACCAGCCCGCCGACGGTATCGTACTCCTCGTCGGAAAACTCGCTGTCGAAGAACTCGTTGAAGCTGTCGATCGGCGTCAGCGCCTTGATCAGGAAGTCGCCGCTGGGCAGCGGCTTGATGTAGCTGTCCTCCTCGACATCGTGTTCGTCCTCGATGTCGCCGACGATCTGTTCCAGCACGTCCTCGATGGTCACCAGGCCGGCCACGCCGCCGTATTCGTCGATGACGATGGCCATGTGGTTACGGTTGGCGCGGAATTCCTTGAGCAGGACGTTGAGCCGCTTGGACTCCGGCACGAAGGTGGCCGGGCGCAGCAGGTCGCGGATGTTGAAAGTCTGCGCGTCGCCCTGGAGGATCAGCGGCAGCAGGTCCTTGGCCAGCAGCACGCCCATCACGTCGTCGAGGCTTTCGCCGACGACCGGGTAGCGCGAATGCGCGGCCTCGATGACGGCGGGAAGGAATTCCTTGGGTGTCTGCGTCGATTTGATGCTGATCATCTGCGAGCGCGGGACCATGATGTCGCGTACTTGCAGGTCGGCCACCTGAATGGCGCCTTCGACGATGGACAGTGCTTCGCTGTCGAGGAGTTTGTTCTGGTGGGCTTCGCGCAGCAGCTCGAGGAGCTCCTGGCGGTTTCTCGGCTCATGGGTAAAAGCCTGGGTGAGTTTGTCCAACCAGGACTTTTGCCCGTTGCTCGATCGATCTTCGCTCATGGTTTCCTGCTCATGGTTCCGGGGAGCACCGGTTATTCGTCATCTGCATAGGGATCGGGATGGCCCAGTTCAGCGAGCAATTCCCGTTCCAGCGCTTCCATCTCCTCGGCTTCCTCATCCTCGATGTGGTCGTAGCCGAGCAGATGCAGGCAGCCGTGGATAACCAGGTGGGCCCAGTGGGCCTCCACCGTCTTGCCCTGTTCCGCTGCCTCTCGCTCCACCACCGGCACGCAGATCACCAGATCGCCGAGCAGGGGGATGTCCAGCATTTCGTCGGGCACGTCGGCCGGGAACGACAGGACGTTGGTGGCGTAGTCCTTGTGCCGCCAGGTGCGGTTCAGTTCGCGGCCTTCGGTTTCGTCGACCAGGCGGATGGTCAGTTCGGACGGCGCCGAACGCTGGCGCAGGGCCAGTTCGCACCACTGGCGGAAGCGGGCTTCGTCGGGAATGGGAGCTTCGGTAGCGACCTGCAGGTCGAGTTCAAGCATCGCTGTCGTCGTCCTTGGCCTGCCGGCGCGCGGCGGCTCGTGCCTCGGCGGCCTTGCCCTGGGCGTCGTCGAAGCGCTCGTAGGCCTCGACGATGCGCTGCACCAAGGGGTGGCGCACCACATCCTTGGGCTTGAAGTGGGTGAAGCTGATGCCCGGCACGTCGCGCAGCACGTCGATCACATGCAGCAGGCCCGAGCGGGTGCCGCGCGGCAGGTCGACCTGGGTGGTGTCGCCGGTGATCACCGCAGTGGAGCCGAAGCCGATGCGGGTGAGGAACATCTTCATCTGTTCGAGCGTGGTGTTCTGGCTTTCGTCGAGGATGATGAAGCTGTTGTTCAGGGTACGGCCGCGCATGTAGGCCAGCGGCGCGACCTCGATCACTTGTTTCTCGATCAGTTTGGCAACGGTCTCGAAGCCGAGCATTTCGTAGAGCGCGTCGTACAGCGGGCGCAGGTAGGGGTCGATCTTCTGCGCCAGGTCGCCGGGCAGGAAGCCGAGTTTCTCGCCGGCCTCGACCGCCGGACGCACCAGCAGGATGCGGCGTACCTGTTCGCGCTCCAGCGCGTCCACCGCGCAGGCCACGGCCAGGTAGGTCTTGCCGGTGCCGGCCGGGCCGATGCCGAAGTTGATGTCGTGGTCGAGGATCGCCTTGACGTAGCGCTGCTGGTTGGCGCCGCGCGGACGGATCATGCCCTTGCGCGTGCGCAGCGTGACGCCGGCTTCGCCTTTCTCGCCGCCGAGTTCTTCCATGGCGGACTCCTGGAGGAACAGGTGAACCATGTCCGGCGACAGCTCGGTACCGTTGGTTTCACGGTAGAGCCGGCGCAGGAGGTGCTCGGCGGATTGGGTGTGCTTGGGGTCGCCGACCAGTTCGAACTGGTTGCCGCGGTTGCGGATTTCGATGTCCAGGCGTTGTTCGATCAGGCGCAGGTGCTCGTCGAATTGCCCGCAGAGGTTGGCGAAGCGGCGAGCCTCGAAGGGTTCGAGGACGAAACGATGCGGTTCTATGGGTGCGTTCAATGTCGTGTGTCAGCCGCCGTACGGCAGGGGAAGATAGGGCAAGGATAACGCTCGGATGGGCAGGCGTGAAGTAAGCCCTTGGCCGCAGGCCCGGCGGGGCCTGCGGTCGAGGTACCGTCAACCCGGCAGGCTGCCGCGCAGCGAGTGGGGCAGGGCGTCATCGATGTGCACGTCCACGAACTGGCCGATCAGACGCGGATTATCGCTGCGGAAGTTGACGATACGGTTGTTCTCGGTACGCCCTTGGAGCATGCCGGGGTCTTTTTTCGAGTAATCGCTGACCAGGATGCGCTGGGTGGTGCCGACCATTCGTCGGCTGATCTCGAAACCCTGCTGGTTGATGCGGTTCTGCAGGATCGCCAGGCGCTGCTTCTTCACCTCTTCCGGGGTGTCGTCGACCAGATCGGCCGCCGGCGTACCGGGGCGCGCGCTGTAGACGAAGGAATAGGAGAAGTCGAAGCCGACGTCCTCGATCAGTTTCATGGTCTGCTCGAAGTCCTTATCCGTCTCGCCGGGGAAGCCGACGATGAAGTCCGAGCTGATGCTGATGTCCGGCACTGCGGCCTTCAGCTTGCGGATGCGCGATTTGTATTCCAGCGCCGTGTGGTTGCGCTTCATCGCCGCCAGCACTCGGTCGGAGCCCGACTGCACCGGCAGGTGGAGGAATTTGACCAGCTCCGGAATGTCCGCATGGGCCTGGATCAGCGCGTCGGAGAATTCCAGTGGATGCGAGGTGGTGTAGCGGATGCGGTCGATGCCGTCGATCGCGGCCACCAGGTAGAGCAGTTCGGCGAAGTCGGCGACACGCCCGTCGCGGGTCTCGCCGCGGTAGCCGTTGACGTTCTGGCCGAGCAGGGTCACTTCACGCACGCCGTTCTCGGCCAGGTGGATGATTTCGCTCAGTACGTCGTCCAGCGGACGGCTGACTTCCTCGCCGCGGGTATAGGGCACTACGCAGAAGGTGCAGTACTTGCTGCAACCTTCCATCACCGAGACGAAGGCGCTGGGCCCATCTACCCGGGGTTCGGGCAGACGGTCGAACTTTTCTATCTCGGGGAAGGAGATATCCACCTGCGGCTTGCGGGTGGTGCGGGCGGCATCGATCATTTCCGGCAGACGGTGCAGGGTCTGCGGGCCGAACACCACGTCGACGTAGGGCGCGCGGTCGCGGATGGCGGCGCCTTCCTGGCTGGCCACGCAGCCGCCGACACCGATCACCAGTTGCGGATTCTGCTGCTTCAGCTCGCGCCAGCGGCCGAGCTGCGAAAAGACCTTTTCCTGGGCTTTTTCGCGGATCGAGCAGGTATTGAGCAGGATGACGTCGGCTTCTTCCGGTCGCTCGGTCAGCTCCAGGGCTTGGTGTTCACCCAGCAGGTCGGCCATGCGCGAGCTGTCGTACTCGTTCATCTGGCAGCCGTGGGTTTCGATGAAAAGCTTCTTGGCCATGCGCATTCGTCAGGGGGAAATCGAAGAACCGCGCATTATAGAAGGCAACCAAGCTACAAGCTACAAGCTACAAGCTACAAGCTACAAGCTACAAGCGAGCAGCGGTGCGGGTGGTTGCTTCCGGGTGAGGGGATGTCATGCTGTGCCGCTTGCCGCTTGCCGCTTGCCGCTTGCCGCTTGCCCCGTGTGCTATGCTTCGCGCCCTTTCCATTCCCATCCGTTGTCTATCCTTCGCCCATGAGCAAGCGTGAAACCCCGATCTACAAGGTGATCTTTCTCAACCAAGGCCAGGTGTACGAGATGTACGCCAAGCAGATCTATCAGAGCGATCTGTGGGGCTTTCTGGAAGTGGAGGAGTTCGTCTTCGGCGAGCGGACCCAGGTCGTGGTCGATCCCAGCGAAGAGAAGCTCAAGGCCCAGTTCGAGGGCGTGGTGCGCAGTTTCGTGCCGATGCACGCGATCATCCGCATCGACGAAGTGGAGCGTCTGGGCACGCCGAAGATCAGCGAGGCCAAGGGCGGCGGCAATGTGATGCCGTTCCCCATGCCGATGCCGGAAAAGTAACGGCCGGGCTCAACCCTTCGAGGGCAACCCCATGCGCCGTCGGGCGCGATGCACCGAACCATTGCAGACCGCCCAACGCAACAAGGGGGCGCTGTGCTGCACGCCGGCGCGAATCCAGCGTCGGCGATTCTCACCGAGCGGCAGTTCCAGCATTTCCGCGGCCCATTCGGGCAACAGGTCGATCCCGGCCTGCATCATCAGGGCGCCGAATGGTTTGGCCAGCAGGCTGGGTGCCGGCGCCTCCAGCAGAATCCTCACGATTTCCCGGGTCCGTTCGTCGCAGAGCAACTGTGGGCGCATGGCTTCCAGGTAATCGGCGACTGCCTGCCGGGAACGTGGCACGTCGCGAGCGCCGAGTCGCTCCGCAATCAGGGCCGTTTCGGCGAAATAGCGGTCCTGCTCCTCGCCGGAGAGATTCGGGTTGAGGTAGCGCAGGTGCGATTTCAGGAAGCTGCTGACTTCGGCGACATGCACCCAGGTCAGTAGATCGGGGTCGCTGGCGGCATAGGGGCGGCCGTCCGGGGCGGTGCCGGTGATGCTTTCATGGATACACCGGACCCGCGCGATCAGGCGTTCGGCATCGGCGCGACAGCCGTAGGTGGTGCCGGATATGAACTGGCCGGTGCGGCGCAGGCGGCCAAGCATGTCCTCGCGAAAGTCGGAGTGATCCCAGACGCCGGCCAGTGCCAGCGGGTGCAAGGCTTGCAGAAGCAGGGCGGAGATTCCGCCGACCAGCATCGAGGTGAAATCGCCGTGGATTCGCCAGCACACCGCGTCCGGGCCGAACAGGCCGGGATCGCCAGGCGGGGCTTCGAAGTCGATGCCGCCAAGGGCAAGGCCGGTGAGGCTGAGGACCTGGGTTTCGATACGGCGACGGAGCAGTTCCATGGGCGTCGGGTGCTGATGATGACGCGACCAGCCTACCGCGTCCGTATCCAGGCGGGCGAGCCATCTATGTGATGGGGGCGAGGGCCGTTGGGCGAATGAATGCGAGATCGGCCTCGTAGCCCGAATAAGCCTCCGGCGCAATCCGGGGTGCGATGTCCCGGATTGCGCCGGCGCCGGTCAGCGGTTGAAGCGGTTGGCGATCAGGTCGTCGACTACCGAGGGATCGGCCAGGGTCGAGGTGTCGCCCAGGGTGTCCAGCTCGTTGCAGGCGATCTTGCGCAGGATTCGGCGCATGATCTTGCCGGAGCGGGTCTTCGGCAGACCGGGTGCCCACTGTAGGAAGTCCGGCTTGGCGAAGCTGCCGATTTCCTTGCCGACCAGGGCCAGCAGCTCTTTCTTCAGCTCCTCACTGACTTCGCAACCGCTCATGAGGGTGACGAAGGCGTAGATGCACTGCCCCTTCACGTCATGCGGGCAGCCCACCACCGCGGCCTCGGCGACGGCATCGTGGAGCACCAGCGCGCTTTCCACCTCGGCGGTGCCGATTCGGTGGCCGGAGACGTTGATCACATCATCCACGCGGCCGGTGATCCAGTAGTAGCCATCCTCGTCGCGACGGGCGCCGTCGCCGGTGAAGTAGTAGCCGGGGTAGGGCTTGAAGTAGGTGTCCACCATGCGCTGGTGGTCGCCGTAGACGCTACGGATCTGGCTCGGCCAACTGGCCTTGATCGCCAGCACGCCGGAACCAGGGCCTTCGATCTCCTGGCCCTTCTCATCGAGAAGCACTGGCTGCACGCCGAAGAACGGACGGGTCGCCGAGCCCGGCTTGAGGTCGGTGGCTCCCGGCAGCGGGGTGATCATGATCGCGCCGGTTTCGGTCTGCCACCAAGTGTCCACGATCGGGCAGCGGCTCTCGCCAACCACGTGGTAGTACCACTCCCAGGCTTCCGGGTTGATCGGCTCACCGACCGAGCCGAGCAGGCGCAGGCTGGCGCGCGAGGTCTTTTCCACCGGGCCGGCGCCTTCGCGCATCAGGGCGCGCAGGGCGGTGGGGGCGGTGTAGAAGATGTTGACCTGATGCTTGTCGATCACCTGCCAGAAGCGCGAGGTGTCCGGGTAGTTCGGCACGCCCTCGAAGATCAGTGTGGTCGCGCCGTTGGCCAGCGGGCCGTAGACGATATAGCTGTGCCCGGTAACCCAGCCGACGTCGGCGGTGCACCAGTAGACGTCCCCGTCGTGGTAGTCGAAGACGTACTTGTGGGTCATGGCGGCGCTGAGCAGGTAGCCGCCGGTGGTGTGCAGCACGCCCTTGGGCTTCCCGGTACTGCCCGAGGTGTAAAGGATGAACAGCGGGTCTTCCGCATCCATCGGCTCCGGCGGGCACTCGGTGCTCGCACCGTGCAGGGCTTCGTGATACCAGAGATCGCGGCCTTCGACCCAGTCGATCTTGCCCTGGGTGCGCTCGACCACCACCACGGTGGAGACGTCCGGGCAGCTCTGCAGGGCCTTGTCGACGTTCTGTTTGAGCGGGATGTACTTGCCGCCGCGCACGCCTTCGTCGGCGGTGATCACGGTGCGGCAATCGGCATCGAGAATGCGGTCGCGCAGCGCATCCGGCGAGAAGCCGCCGAACACCACCGAGTGAATGGCGCCGATGCGGGTGCAGGCGAGCATGGCGTAGGCGGCTTCTGGAATCATCGGCATGTAGATGCACACGCGGTCGCCTTTCTTCACCCCACGGCTCTTCAGCACGTTGGCCAGGCGGCAGACGTGGCTGTGCAGCTTGCGGTAGGTGATCTGCGCGGATTCGGCGGGATTGTCGCCTTCCCAGATAATGGCGATCTGTTCGCCGCGCTTTTCCAAGTGGCGGTCGATGCAGTTGTAACTGACGTTGAGCTGGCCGCCCTTGAACCAACTGGCCTGGCCTTGCTCCAGGTTGCTTTCGTGCACGCTGTCCCAGGGCTTGAACCAGTCGAGGAAGGCCTTGGCCTGCTCGCCCCAGAAGGCGTCGGGTCGTTCGACGGATTGCCGGTACAGACGCTGGTAGGCGTCGTTGTCCAGGTGGGCACGCTTGCGCACTGCATCGGCGACCGGGTGGGTGCTGATCTCGAACATGGCGGTTCCTTGTTTTTGTCCGTCCGCGGTGAGCCTAAGGGTGCACCCAGGCAGCCGCCGGGTTCAACCCCTGGCGAATGGCCCGGAGCCCGAAAGAAGGTGGATGTCACACAGGCTTTGACAACTGCCGTGGCCATTGTTCGGAAGGAGGGAAGCCGCATTCCAGAGCGGCTGAAGAGGGGAACCCAGAAGTGTCGCCGGGCTGTTCCCGGCGCAGCGGGGCGCCGGGAAAGTCTGCCTGCCGGGTTCAGCCGCGATGGCGACCGCGGAAGTAGTCGATCAGGCCTTGGGTCGAGGCATCTTCGGCGGCGGGCTGGTCGAAGCCGGTGAGGCGCTGGTAGACGCCCTTGCCCAGTTCCTTACCCAGCTCCACACCCCATTGGTCGAAGGCATTGATCCCCCAGATCACGCTCTGCACGAAGACCTTGTGTTCGTACAGCGCCACCAGTGCGCCCAGGCGGCGTGGGTCGATGCGCTCCAGGACCAGCGTGTTGCTCGGCCGGTTGCCGGGAATGACCTTGTGCGGTGCGAGGGCCTGCACCTTGTCCTCGCTCAGGCCCTTGGCACGCAGCTCGGCCTCGGCTTCTTCGCGGGTCTTGCCGAGCATCAGCGCCTGGCTCTGCGACAGGCAGTTGGCGTACAGCCAGTGGTGGTGGTCGACCACCGGGTTGTAGCTGACCACCGGCACGATGAAGTCCGCCGGGATCAGCGGGGTGCCCTGGTGCAGGAGCTGGTGGTAGGCGTGCTGGCCGTTGCAACCGACGCCGCCCCAGATTACCGGGCCGGTACTGGTGGTCACCGGGCTGCCGTCCTGGCGCACGCTCTTGCCGTTGGACTCCATGTCCAACTGCTGCAAGTGCTTGGTGATGTTCCGCAGGTAATGGTCGTAGGGCAGGATGGCATGGCTCTGGGCACCCCAGAAGTTGCCGTACCAGACGCCGAGCAGGGCCAGCAGCACCGGCATGTTGCTCTCGAACGGGGCCTGCAGGAAATGCTGGTCCATGGTGTAGGCGCCGGACAGCAGTTCCTTGAAGTTGGACATGCCGATGGTCAGGGCGATCGGCAGGCCGATGGCCGACCACAGCGAGTAGCGCCCGCCGACCCAATCCCACATCGGGAAGATGTTTTCTTCGCGGATACCGAACTCCACGGCCGCCTTGGTGTTGCTGGAAACGGCGATGAAGTGGCGGTGCAGTTCGCTTTCCGAGCCGCCCTGGGCCAGGTACCAGTTGCGCGCGGCCTGGGCGTTCTTCAGGGTCTCCAGGGTCGAGAAGGATTTCGACGAGACGATGAACAGCGTGGTTTCCGCGCGCAGCTTGGCGGACAGCTCATGGAATTCGCTGCCGTCGATGTTCGCCAGGTAGTAGCAGCGCACGCCGCGCTGGGCGAAGGGCAGCAGGGCTTCGGACACCAGTTGCGGGCCGAGGAAGGAGCCGCCGATGCCGATGTTCACCACATCGGTGATGGGCTTTTCGGTGTAGCCGCGCCAGAGCCCGTCGTGGATGCGCCCGACCAGTTCGGTCATCTGGTGCAGCACGCGGTGGACTTCCGGGATCAGGTTGACGCCGTTGACTTCCAGGCGGTCGCCGAATGGCTGGCGCAGCGCCGTGTGCAGGGCTGGGCGGCCTTCGGAGGCATTCACGCATTCGCCCTTGAAGAGCGCACGGATCGCCTGTTCCAGACCGGCTTCGCGGGCCAGGCTGACCAGCAGGTCGCGGGTTTCGCGGCTGATGAGGTTTTTCGAGTAGTCGAGGAACAGGCCGCAGGCGCTGAGGGAAAAGTCTTCGAAGCGCCGGGAATCGGACTGGAACGCCTCGCGCATGCTGAAGCTGCGCATGGCCTCGCGGTGTTGGTCGAGGTGCTGCCAGGAGGAAAGGGTGGTGACATCGAGCGGGTGCTGATAATACGCCATGGGCTTGCGGCTTCCTTATTCAGAGCAACCTTTTGAACAGCAAAAAGCCCGGTACGTTCCGGGCTTTTCAGTCTAGCGCGGCAGGGGGCTCAGGCCACCTGTACCGGGATGGCATTGCTGGTGTGGCTCAGCTCGTTCCCCGGCGACATGTACAGCATGCGGGGTTTGAAGTTGGCGAGTTCCGCCTCGCTGTAATGGGCGTAGGCGCAGATGATCACCCGGTCGCCGACTTTCGCCTTGTGCGCGGCGGCGCCGTTCACCGAGATCATCTTCGAGCCGGCTTCGCCGCGGATGGCGTAGGTGGTGAAGCGTTCGCCATTGTCGACGTTGTAGATCTGAATCTGTTCGTACTCATGGATGCCGGCGAGGTCCAGCCATTCACCGTCGATGGCACAGGAGCCTTCGTAATCGAGCACAGCGTGGGTGACTTCGGCGCGGTGCAGTTTGGCCTTGAGCATGATGGCGTGCATGGCGTTTTCCTCAGTGTCCTGGCGTGGAGCCTACAGCGGCGGGTGAGTGTGCCCGAAGCCTGGAGGGTGATCAAGGTCACGGATCGGGGCTCGAACCGTTGGCGAAGTCATCGCAGACGGTCAGGCCGTCTGCGGCGCTTCTCATGGAGTTCTCAGGCCGGATGGTCGAGGTCTACCGCCAAGTTGTCGATCAGTCGGGTGGCGCCCAGGTAGGCGGCGGTGAGGATGACCAGTTGGCGGTCTTCCGCAGCGGCGGGGCGCAGGCTGTTGGCCTCGCGGATTTCCAGGTAATCCGGGCGGAAGCCGGCCTGTTCCTGTTCGAGCCGGCCGGCGGCGACCAAGGCGGCATGGTTGCACTCGCCGGCGCGCAAGGCTTCGGCGATACGGCTGAGGCTGCGATACAGGGCAGGGGCGGCGGCGCGTTGCTCGGCGCTCAGGTAGCCATTGCGCGACGACAGGGCCAGGCCGTCTTCGGCACGGACCGTCGGCTCGCCGATGATCTGGATCGGCATGTTGAGGTCGCGCACCAGGGTGCGGATGACCGCCAGTTGCTGGTAGTCCTTCTGGCCGAACACGGCGAGGTCGGGTTGGACCATGTTGAACAGCTTGGTCACCACCGTAGCGACGCCCTCGAAGTGACCCGGACGGCTGGCGCCGCACAGCCCTTCGGAGACGCCGGGCACGCTGACGCGGGTCTGGCCTTCCATGCCGTGGGGATACATTTCTTCCACGGTGGGGGCGAACAGCAGATGGCAGCCGGCATCGAAGAGTTTTTCCTGGTCGGCGGTGAGAGTGCGCGGGTATTTCGCCAGGTCCTCGGTCGGGCCGAACTGCAACGGATTGACGAAGATGCTGGCGACCACGAAGTCGGCGCGCTGGCCGGCCTTCTCCACCAGGGCGACATGGCCGGCGTGCAGGTTGCCCATGGTCGGCACGAAGCCGATGCGCTTGCCTTCGCTACGGGCGCGGGCGACTGCGGCGCGCAGTTCGCGGACGGTCTTGACGGTGTTCATGCGGAGAATCCGTGTTCGGCGGCGGGGAAACTGGTGTCCTTGACGGCCTTGACGTAGGCGCCGATCGCAGCCTGGATGCTGCTGCGACCCTCCATGAAGTTCTTGACGAATTTCGGTGTGCGACCGCTGAGCGACAGCCCAAGCATGTCGTGCAGCACCAGCACCTGGCCGTCGGTGGCGTTGCCGGCACCGATGCCGATCACCGGAATCTTCACCGACTGGGCGATTTCCGCCGCCAGCTCGCTGGGTACGCACTCCAGCAGCAGCATGGCGGCGCCGGCCTGCTCCAGGGCCATGGCGTCGGCGCGCATCTGCCGTGCCTGGGCCTCCTGGCGACCTTGTACCTTATAGCCACCGAGGATGTTCACCGCCTGGGGAGTCAGGCCGAGGTGCGCGCAGACCGGTACGCCGCGCTCGGCCAGCAGGCGGATCGGCTCGGCCAGCCAGGCGGCGCCTTCCAGCTTGACCATGTGGGCGCCGGCCTGCATCAGGCGGGCGGAGTTGTTCAGGGCTTGTTCGGTGGTGGCGTAGGCCATGAACGGCAGGTCGACCAGAATCAGCGCCCCCTGGTTGCCGCGCTTGACGCTGGCGACGTGATAGGCCATCTCGTCGACGCTGACCGGCAGGGTGCTGTCGTGCCCCTGCAGGACCATGCCGAGGGAATCGCCCACCAACAGGACTTCGACGCCGGCCTGGCAGGCGGCCTGGGCGAAGGTGGCGTCGTAGCAGGTCAGCATGGCGATTTTCTCGCCGCTCTGCTTGAGACTTTGCAGGGTGGTCAGGGTGATATCTGGCATCGAAATCGTCCTCATCGGCACCGGTTTGCACCGGCACGGGGCAACGGGACGCCTATAGTCCCGATGGGGGGGCATGAAGTCAATCGCAGGTGTTACCGGCGTGTTACTGGCGTTACCGCCAATGTTCGACAGCGTTAGAGCCGTTCCAGGCCCTCGAACGGGCAGGCCGCCAGAAGCTCGGACAGGCGTCGTCCGTCCGGCAGCGCCAGTTCCTCGCCGGCGATTTCCGCCAGGGGATAGAGCACGAAGGCACGGGCATGCATGTGGTAGTGCGGCACCTGCAGGCGCGGCTCGTCGATCTGCCGTGAGCCGAACAGCAGGATATCCAAGTCCAGCGTGCGCGGCCCCCAGCGCTCTTCTTTCCGTACCCGGCCCTGGTTCAGTTCGATGGTTTGCAGTGCGTCGAGCAGAGCCTGCGGAGGGAGATCGGTATCCAGCGCGGCCACGGCATTCACGTAGCGCGGCTGGTCGGCAGGGCCCAACGGATCGCTGCTATAGAAGGAAGAGGTCGCGGCCAGCCGGCTTTGCGGCAGTTCGCCCAGCGCGGCCAGGGCGCCGCGCAATTGCTCGAGGGGTTCGGACAGGTTGCTGCCGAGGCCGATGTAGACCCGTTCCATTGTTACTCCGCCGCGCTCGGGGCGCCTTCGCCGCGCGGACCGCCACGCCGCCGGCGGGTGCCGCCACGGCGGCGCTTGCGCGGTGCGGCGCCATCGTCCTTGCTGTTGAGGGCGCGGATCATGTTACGGCGTTCGCTGTCGCTGGCGTCCTGGTAGTCGGTCCACCAGTCGCCGAGGCCATCGGTCTCTTCGCCGGCTTCTTCGCGCAGCAGCAGGAAGTCGTAGCCAGCGCGGAAACGCGGGTTCTCCAGAAGCAGGTCGGCGCGTTTGCCGCTACGGCGGGGCAGGCGCTCCTGCATGTCCCAGATTTCGCGGATCGGGATGGTGAAGCGCTTCGGTACGGCGGTGCGCTGGCACTGTTCGCTGATGACGTCGTGGGCGGCCTCCTGCATCGCCGGGATCGGCGGCATGCCACGCCCTTGCAGGTAGGCGACGCGAGCCGGCAAGGCAGGCCAAAGCAGGGCGGCGAAGAGGAACGCGGGCGTTACCGGCTTGCCGCGGTAGATGCGCTCGTCGGTGTTGGCCAGGGCCTGGCGGATCAGTCGGCCGGCGTATTCGGGGTTCTGTTCGAGCGCCTTGGCGCTGGCCGGGAACAGCGGGGCGAAGAGGTCGTATTCCAGCAGCAGTTCGAAGGTGCGTTCGGCCTGACCGGAGAGGAACAGCTTGAGCACTTCATCGAATAGCCGGGCCGATGGAATCTCGCGAAGCATCGGTGCCAGGCGGCGAATCGGCGCGGCGCTGTGCTTTTCGATGTCGAAGCCCAACTTGGCGGCGAAGCGCACCGCGCGCAGCATGCGCACCGGATCTTCCTGGTAACGCTGCTCGGGATCGCCGATCAGGCGGATCAGGCGGTTGCGAATGTCATGGACGCCGTGGGCGTAGTCGAGGATGCGCTCGTTGCTGACGTCGAAGTACAGGGCATTGATCGTGAAGTCGCGGCGCTGGGCGTCGTCTTCCAGAGTGCCGTAGACGTTGTCGCGCAGGATCCGGCCGCTTTCGTTACGCGCGGCCTGGGTGCTGTCTTCCTCTTCATCGCCCTGGGGATGGTGGGAGCGGAAGGTAGCGACTTCGATGATCTCGCGGCCGAAGTGTACGTGCACCAGCTTGAAGCGACGGCCAATGACCCGGGCGTTGCGGAACTCGGCGCGAACCTGTTCGGGCGTGGCGCTGGTGGCGACGTCGAAGTCCTTGGGTTCGAAGTTCAGCAAGAGGTCGCGGACGCAGCCGCCGACCACGTAGGCCTGGTATCCGGCATTCTGCAGTCGTTCGACCACGCTGACGGCGTACCGGCTGATCTGTCCGCGGCGCAGGCTGTGCTGGTTGTTTCCCAATACTTCGGGCGTGCTGCGGGGATGCGGGGCGCGGCGCAGGGGAGAACGGAAAGACTGGAACAGCTTTTTCAGCATGGGATGCACTGTTTGAGGGATTGGCCGGCCAGAAATGCAAATGGCCGCAGAATGGCCGCGAATTCTAGCATTGACTGGGGAGATGGTGTAGGAAGCGGGGGCGGGGTGTCAAAGCTACTGGGGGAGCCGAAGCTCCCCCCCAAGTAGGTGCGTGCTTTGTTTTTGTTATGGTATCGGGCCTGTTGTTTTTGTTGTCCGGCCCGTCCCTCGAAGCCTTGGCCTGTTGGGAAGGTTCCCAGAGGGGGAACCAATAGCAAACGGATTGCTTTGGACGCTGACGATGCCATGATCATTCCGTGACCCAACCAGTTCAGGCGCTGCCTTGGGGCAGTTTTATTGTTCTCAGCCTGGTTGCGGGGCAAGCCCGAAGGCAACTCCTCTCCAAAAGAATCAGTTAGCTGCGCCTCCGCCTTGTTGTTTTTGTTGTGCTGGAGTCGATACGTCTTGTTTTTATTGTGGGTTTTCAGCGTTGTTATTGTTGTTGTGCCATAGATAAAGCAGATGCCGTGCCAGTTTTTATGATTCCTTTAAAATCAAAGCCTTAGGTAATTCAGGGTGTGCCGGGAGGGCACAAAAAAGCCGGGTTTCCGTTACCGTAAGACCCGGCTTTTGTTACGAGATGTTGAGGCGGTAACAAGTTGTTGAGCCTGTCACGGGCCGCCCTATCTCATGGACTTCTTGTCAAGAGCCGGTCGCCGCTCCCGACTTGCGGCGCGGAATGCCCAGGCGCTGACGGCGCTCCCACAGGCACTTGCGGCTGATGCCCAGTTTGCGGGCCAGCTCGGTTTCGGTCATGTGGTCCTGGTGCTCGAGCACGAAGTGCTGGAAGTAGTCTTCCAGGGACAGGTCCTCGGTCGGCTCGGAGCTGGCGTTGGTGCCCTGCTGCATCGGGTTGTCGCTGAAGTCCTCATCGTCCAGGTCGTCCAGTTCGATATCGATACCCAGGAGGTCGGCGGAAATCTCCGAGCCTTCGCAGAGGATCACCGCCCGTTCGATGGCATTCTCCAGTTCGCGCACGTTACCCGGCCATGGGTAATGGCGGATGGCCTGCTCCGCGTCGTGGGCGAAGCGCAGTTCGCCGCGCCCCATGCGCGCGCACTGGCGGACGAGGAAGGCCTGGGCGATCTCGCTGACGTCGGCGCCGCGCTCGCGCAGGGCCGGGAGCTTGAGGGCGATCACGTGCAGGCGGTAATAGAGGTCTTCGCGGAATTGGCCGGTCTTGGCCAGGGTCTTGAGGTCGCGGTGGGTGGCGGCGATCAGGCGCACATCCACCTTTTGCGACTGCACCGAACCGACCCGGCGGATCTCGCCTTCCTGCAACACGCGCAGCAGGCGGGCCTGGGCTTCCAGCGGCAATTCGCCGATTTCGTCGAGGAACAGGGTGCCGCCGTCGGCCGCTTCGACCAGACCGGCACGGCCGGCGCTGGCACCGGTGAAGGCGCCTTTCTCATGGCCGAAGAGTTCGGACTCGATCAGGGTTTCCGGGATCGCCGCGCAGTTCACCGAGATCAGCGGGGCCTTGGCCCGGCGCGAGAGGTTGTGCAGGGCACGGGCCACCAGCTCCTTGCCGGTACCCGACTCGCCCTGGATCAGCACAGTCGAATCGGTTGGCGCCACCTTGCGGATCTTGCCGTACAGCTCCTGCATGGCCGAGCAGGAACCGATGATACCGATCTCGCCGTTGGCCGCCTCCACGGGCTTCTCGGCGCCGCGTGCGGCCGGTCGTTCCGCCGAGGCCTGGCGGGCTTCCTGGCGGTCGCGCAGGATGCGCGCCACGGCCTGGAGCATTTCGTCGTGGTCGAACGGCTTGGCGATGTAATCGACCGCGCCCATTTTCATCGAATCGACGGCGGAGCGCAGGCTGGCGTAGCTGGTCATGATCAGCACGGGAGTGCCCTGGGCCAGCTTGATGAGTTCGGTTCCGGGGGCGCCAGGCAGGCGCAGGTCACTGACGATCAGATCGAAGCCGGGAATGTTGAAACGTTCCTGTGCTTCCTGCACGGAGCCGGCTTCGCTGACTTCGTACTGGTTGCGCTCCAGGAGGCGGCGCAAGGCAGAGCGGATAATGGTTTCGTCTTCGACGATCAGGATATGTGGCATCTAATTCGGCTCTCTCGACGGTCTCAAATCACAGCGGACGTCGCTTCGACATGCCGTGGCAGAGTCACCCGGATTCGGGTGCCGCGCTGGTGCTCGGGATCGGCCGGGCTGTCGATGGTGATTTGCCCATAATGCTCTTCCACGATGGAATAGACCAGCGCGAGACCCAGGCCGGTCCCTTTGCCCGGGTCCTTCGTGGTGAAAAATGGCTCGAACAGGCGATCCATGATGCCCTTCGGAATGCCGCTGCCTTCGTCCTCGACGATCAGGTCGACGGTGTGCTCGGACGCTTCGCTGCGAACCCGGATGGCGCCGCCGGGCGGTGACGCATCGCGGGCATTGGACAGCAGGTTGATCAGCACCTGGGCGAGGCGCTGCGGGTCGCCCTCGGCCCAATGGTCGGGGTCGCAGAGGTTGTAGAACTGCACCTCGACGCTGCGCCTGTTCAGCGACAGCAGGCCGATGGCGTCCTGCGCCACGGCGGCCAGGCTCACCGGCTCCTGCGCCTGCTGGCGGCCGCCGGCGTGGGCGAAGCTCATCAACGACTGGACGATGCGCGAGACGCGCTTGGTCTGCTCGATGATCTGGCTGCTGATCTCACTCAGTTCCGCATCGTCTTCGCGCTCTTCGCGCAGGTTCTGCGCCAGGCAGGCGATGCCGGTGATCGGATTGCCGATCTCGTGGGCCACCCCGGCGGCGAGGCGGCCGATACTGGCGAGGCGCTCGGAGTGGATCAGCTTGTCCTCCAGGGACTGGGTTTCCGTGAGGTCCTCGACCAGCACCACCAGGCCGCTGTTGCCCGGCGCCAGCGGCTCGTCGATCGCCGCCTTGTGCAGGTTGAGCCAGCGGGTCTGGCCGTCCAGCGGCAGGCGGTGCTTATGCAGGTGTTCGTCGGGCAGGTTGATGAAGTCTTCCAGCAGTCCTTTCCAGGGCTCGGCGATGGCCGACAGCCGCGAACCCACTACGCGCAGCGCGGGGATGCCGGTCAGTTCTTCCATGGCCTTGTTCCACATCAGGATTTCCTGGTCCTTGGCCAGCGAGCAAACGCCCATCGGCAATTCCTGCAACGTCTGCCGGTGGTAACGGCGCAGGGCATCCAGCTCGGCGGCCAGGCCGGTGAGGCGCGAGTGGTAGTCCTCCAGGCGGCTTTCGATGAAGTGGATGTCTTCGGTGACATAGCCTTCGCTGCCGGATTTATAGGGCAGGAAGGTTTCCACGATGTCCTGGGCCACGCTTGGGCCCATCAGGCCGGAGAGGTTGGCTTCGATGCGGTCGCGCAGACGGCGCAGGGCATAGGGGCGACGTTCATCGAACGGCAGGTGGAGATCGCGCATGGCCTGCTCGACCTCGCGCTGGGCGGTCTTGGCACCCAGCGGCTTGGCCAGTTGGGCGGCGAATTCCTGCGGCGAGGCGGCGATCAGTTCGCGGCGTTGCGGGCGGCGCACGTTGTCCACGGCGCAGGCTTCGGCGGCGCTCTTTTCCTCCGGGCTGGCCTCGGTGAACAGCGAGACCAGGGTGAATACCAGGACGTTGGCCGCCAGCGAGGCGATGGCCGCCAGGTGCCAACTGGTGTCGTCGAGCACATAGATGAGGTCGAAGAACGGCAGGTAGAAACCCTGGATGTTACCGATCAGCGGTAACAGCATGGTCACCAGCCACACGCTGACACCGCACAGCAGGCCGGCGACGAAGCCGCGCCGGTTCGCCGTGGGCCAGTACAGCACCGACAGCACGCCGGGGAGGAACTGCAGGGTGGCGACGAAGGCGACGATGCCCAGGTTGGCCAGGTCCTGCTCGGCGCCGAGCATCAGGTAGAAGGCATAGCCGGCCATGATCACGGTGACGATCAGCGCACGGCGGGTCCATTTCAGCCAGCGGTAGATGTTGCCTTCGGCCGGTGGCTGGTAGAGCGGCAGTACCAGATGATTGAGCGCCATCCCGGACAACGCCAGGGTGGTGACAATGATCACCCCGCTGGACGCCGAAAGCCCGCCGACGTAGGCGAGCAGCGCCAGCGGTTCGCTGTGTACGGTGATGCCCAGGCCGAGGGTGAAGTATTCGGGATTGGTGGCGGTACCGAGTTTCAGGCCGGCCCAGAGAATCACCGGCACAGCCAGGCTCATCAGCAGCAGGAACAGCGGCAGGCCCCAACTGGCGCTGACCATGGCGCGCGGGTTGAGGTTCTCGGTGAAGGTCATGTGGTACATGTGCGGCATCACCAAGGCCGAGGCGAAGAACACCAGCAGCAGGGTGCGCCAGGGACCTTCCTGCAACGGGGTGTGCAGCGCCGAGAGCACCGTCTGGTTCTGCAGCAGCCAGATTTCCAGTTCCTTCGGCCCGCCGAACACGTGGTACAGGGCGTAGAGGCCGATCCCGCCGATGGCGACCAGCTTGACCACCGATTCGAAGGCGATGGCGAACACCAGTCCCTCATGCTTCTCCCGGGTGGCGATGTGGCGCGCACCGAAGAGAATGGTGAACAAGGTGATCAGGCCGCAGAAGGCCAGGGCGACGCGCTCCTGTACCGGCTCCCGGGTGAGGATGCCGATGGCGTCGGCCACCGCCTGGATCTGCAGCGCCAGCAACGGCAGCACGCCGATCAGCATGAACAGCGTGGTCAGCGCGCCGGCCCAGGTGCTGCGGAAGCGGAAGGCGAATAGGTCCGCCAGGGACGACAACTGGTAGGTGCGGGTGATGCGCAGGATCGGGTAGAGCAGCACCGGGGCCAGCAGGAAGGCGCCGGATACGCCGAGGTAACTGGCGAGGAAGCCGTAGCCGTACTGGTAGGCCAGGCCGACGGTGCCGTAGAACGCCCAGGCACTGGCGTAGACCCCGAGCGACAGGGTGTAGGTCAGCGGATGGCGGATGATCCAGCGAGGGATCAACCCACGCTCGCTGACCCAGGCGACGCCGAACAGGGCGAGCAGATAGGCGGCGCTGATCAGGATCAGCTGGCTAAGGCTAAAGCTCGTCTGCATCGCGTTGACTCTGGAGAATGAAGGTCACCACGATCAGGATCAGCCACAGCAGATAGGGCCGATACCAGGCGCCATTGGGGTCGATCCACCAATCCATGATGGCGGGGGAAAACAGATAGATCCCCACTACCAGGAGCAGGACCAGTCGGTAGATGTACATATTGAGCGGCAAGCCTCGAACAGCAGGCTGTCAGTTATAAGCGCTGCGCCGCGGCTTGGCGAGTCTTGACGGCATCAACGCAACTGCGCTTCGGCCAGGGTGCGGCTGCGCGGAATCCGCGTGGCGTCCCAGTGGGCGATGCCCCAGGCGAGCACCGCTCCGGGCAGGCTGCCCTCCAGATCCGCCGGCGGCTGCTGCCCGAGGGCACGCAGTGCGCGGAGCAGCAGCGGGCTGGCCTGGTCCGCGGCGAGCGGTGGAGAGCGGTAGGACTTGCCCAGCTTGTGGCCGTCCGGCTGGATGATCAGCGGCACGTGCAGGTAGCGTGGATGGGGCAGGCCGAGCACTTCCTGCAGGTAGAGCTGGCGCGGGGTGGAGTCGAGCAGATCGGCGCCGCGTACCACGTCGGTGACGCCTTGCCAGCCATCGTCCAGTACCACTGCGAGCTGGTAGGCATAGAGGCCGTCGCGGCGGCGGATCACGAAGTCGCCGACGTCTCGTCCGAGGTGCTGGTGGAATTCGCCCTGCACACGATCGACGAAGGCGTATTCGCGGTCGGGCACGCGCAGGCGGATGGCCGCGTCGTGCCGGTCATGCCCGGCGTCGCGGCAGGTTCCCGGATAGACGCCGCCATGGCCCTCCAGTTGTTTGCGCGAACAGGTACAGGCATAGGCCAGGCCGCGTTCGATGAGTCGGTCGATGACCTCGGCATAACGATCATGCCGTTCGCTCTGTCGGACCAGCTCGCCGTCCCATTCGAAACCGTAGCTTTCCAGTGCATGCAGGATGGCGTCCTGGGCACCGGGCATTTCGCGGGGCGGATCGAGGTCTTCCATGCGCAGCAGCCAGCGTCCGCCAACGGCGCGCGCATCCAGGTAGGAGGCGAGTGCCGCGACCAGCGAGCCGAAATGCAGGTAGCCGCTCGGCGTGGGCGCGAAACGGCCGACATAGGCGGGAGCATTCATGGGGATGAAGCGCGCAAATGAAACGGGGCGCCGAAGCGCCCCGTGTCGGGATCAGGAACCGAGCTGCTTTTCCTTGATTTCCGCGAGCGTCTTGCAGTCGATGCAGAGCGTCGCGGTGGGACGGGCTTCCAGCCGGCGGATGCCGATCTCGACCCCGCAGGAATCGCACCAGCCGTACTCGTTGTCTTCGATCAGCTGCAGCGTCTCGTCGATCTTCTTGATCAGCTTGCGCTCGCGATCGCGGGCCCGCAGCTCCAGGCTGAATTCTTCTTCCTGGCTGGCGCGGTCGGCCGGATCGGGGAAGTTGGCCGCTTCGTCCTGCATGTGGTGCACGGTGCGGTCGACTTCCTCCATCAACTCCTGTTTCCACTTGTTCAGGATGTTGGTGAAGTGAGCGCGCATGCGGTCGCTCATGTACTCCTCGCCCTTGGTCTCCTGATACGGCTCGAAGCCACGGACGAGCTGGTTGTTGGTGGGTGTCGTTTTAGTAATGGGCATGGATGACCGCCTCTCGCTATATCCATTGCGCAGGTAGTTGTCCCTCGCCGGACGACCGGCCCTGCGGCTGCAAGCGGGCGAACTTACCAGATCAAGTCGGGGTGCGCTACTCCCGGTTGTCATGGTGGCTGCAGCGGCTCGGGGACGTTGGGTAGAATTCGTGTTTCGCCTCAACAAGAGATCATCATGGCCTCGTATTACAGTGCGCGTAGCCGCGCCATCGAACCTTTCCACGTCATGGCCTTGCTGGCACGAGCCAATGAACTGCAAGCAATGGGCCATGATGTCATTCATCTCGAAATCGGGGAACCGGATTTCACCACCGCCGCGCCAATCGTCGCGGCGGGGCAGGCGGCGCTGGCCGACGGGCACACGCGTTACACCGCTGCCCGGGGATTGCCCCGGCTCCGTGAAGCCATTGCGCATTTCTACACGCAGCGTTACCGATTATCCATTGACCCCGAACGCATCCTGATTACTCCCGGCGGGTCCGGCGCCCTGTTGCTGGCCAGCAGCCTGCTGGTCGATCCGGGCAAGCACTGGCTGCTCGCCGACCCCGGCTACCCGTGCAACCGCCACTTCCTGCGTCTGGTGGAAGGCGCGGCGCAACTGGTGCCGGTGGGCCCCGAGGTGCGCTATCAACTGACCCCCGAGCTGGTCGCCCGGCATTGGGACAAGGATAGCGTCGGTGCGCTGGTTGCGTCGCCCGCCAACCCGACCGGCACGCTGTTGCACCGCGACGAGCTGGCCGCCCTGTCCACTGCCTTGAAGGAGCGTGGCGGCCACCTGGTGGTGGACGAGATCTACCACGGCCTGACCTACGGGACGGACGCCGCCAGCGTGCTGGAGGTGGATGACGACGCCTTCGTGCTCAACAGCTTCTCCAAGTACTTCGGCATGACCGGCTGGCGCCTGGGCTGGCTGGTGGCGCCGCCGTCGGCGGTGCCGGAGCTGGAGAAACTGGCGCAGAACCTCTACATCAGCGCGCCGAGCATGGCCCAGCATGCCGCGTTGGCGTGCTTCGAACCGCAGACCCTGGCGATCCTCGAGGAGCGCCGCGCCGAGTTCCGCCGACGCCGCGACTTTCTCCTGCCGGCCCTGCGCGAGCTGGGCTTCAGGATCGCGGTGGAGCCGGAGGGCGCCTTCTATCTATATGCCGACATCGGCGCTTTTGGCGGCGACGCCTTCGCCTTCTGTCGGCACTTCATCGAGACCGAGCATGTGGCCTTCACCCCGGGCCTGGATTTCGGCCGGCATCTGGCGGGCCAGCATGTGCGCTTCGCCTACACCCAGAGCCTGGAGCGCCTGGAACAGGCGGTGGAGCGCATTGCCCGCGGCCTGCGGACCTGGCAGCCCTGATGCGCTTCGTCACCCCGTTGGAAGAAGCGCGGCTGGTGCGCCGCTACAAACGCTTCCTCGCCGACGTCGTCACTGCGGACGGCGAAGAGCTTTGCATCCACTGCCCGAACACCGGCTCCATGCTCAACTGCATGGCCGAAGGCGGGCGGGTCTGGTTCCACCGCAGCCAGGACCCGAAGCGCAAGCTGCCGGGCACCTGGGAACTGAGCGAAACACCCCAGGGGCGGCTGGCCTGCGTGAATACCGCACGAGCCAATCCGCTGGTGGAAGAGGCACTGCTGCACGGGACGATCCCGGAGCTGGCCGGTTTCACCGCGCTCAAGCGCGAAGTGCCCTACGGTGTGGAAAACAGCCGGGTGGATTTTCGCCTGGACTATTCGACCGGCCCGGCGTTCGTCGAAGTGAAAAGCGTGACCCTCGGCTTCGACGACAGTGCCATCGCCGCCTTCCCGGATGCCCGGACCCAGCGCGGCGCCCGCCATCTGCGCGAACTGGCGGCCCTGGCGCGGCAAGGCGTGCGGGCGGTGCAGTTGTACTGCGTGAACATTTCCGGCATCGAGGCGGTACGGCCTGCAGCGGAGGTCGATCCGCTCTACGCGGCGGCGTTGCGCGAGGCAGTGGAAGCCGGTGTCGAGGTGTTGGCCTACGGGGCCGAGTTGAGCCCGGAGGAAATCAGCCTGGTGCGCCGACTGGAGGTGGTCCTGTAGAGGCGAATCAGCAGGCCTGTTCGCGCAGGAATCCCGAGTCTGGCGACGAGCACCCTTCGAGGCCGCTCGGAACGTGGCTGATCGTTGCACAATATCGGTAGATTCTTTGTAAGCGTTTTGCCGCTTCATCTTCAAATGTGACCGGCTCACTGTCTTTCTGAGTGAGTGGCCGGAAACAATGCAGCCCATCCATGGACGAAGAAAGGGCTGCACATGAAGGTGCTATTCATTCACCAGAATTTCCCTGGCCAGTTTCGCCACATCGCTGCTGACTTAGCGGGACGCCCAGGCAGCGAACTGCTGGCCATCGGTCGCGAACAGGCACCGGGACTGCCGGGCGTTCGCCTTCTGCGCTACCGGCCACACCGCTCGCCGAACAGCGGCACCCACCCATACGCCCGTACCTTTGAAGACGGAATACTGCACGGCCAGCAGGTACTGCGCCTGCTATTGGATCTCAAGCGCCAAGGCTATCGCCCCGATGTGGTAATGGCCCATCCGGGCTGGGGCGAAAGTCTCTACGTCAAGGAGGCTTTTCCCAAGGCCCGGTTGATTCACTTCTGCGAGTACTACTACCAGACCCAGGGAGCCGATGCCGGCTTCGACCCCGAGTTCCCCATGGATATCAACGGTGCGGCCAGAATCCGCAGCCGTAACGCCATGCACCTGCTGAGCCTGGAAAATTGCGACATCGGTATTGCTCCGACGCGCTGGCAGCACAGCCTTCATCCCCCCGCCTACCAAGACAAGATTCGGATCATTCACGAGGGGATCGACACCGCCAACCTGGGGCCTGATCCCGAGGCCGGGCTGAAACTCCCTGACGGTCGGATACTCAAGGCGGGAGACCCCGTCGTCACCTACGTGGCGCGCAATCTGGAGCCCTACCGGGGCTTTCATACCTTCATGCGCGCACTGCCGCGAATACTGCGCGAACACCCCACATGCCAGGTGGTAATCGTGGGGGGCGATGACGTCAGCTATGGCAGCCGGCCAACGGATGCCCCCAACTGGCGTACGAAACTCCTGGCGGAAAACCCCATCGTTCAGGAGCGGGTGCATTTTCTCGGCAAAGTCCCTTACGCCACCTATAAGCGGGTCCTGCAGATATCCGCCGTCCATGTGTACCTGACCTATCCCTTCGTCTTGTCCTGGTCTCTATTGGAAGCCATGGCCAGCGGCTGCCTGATCGTCGGCTCGAACACCGCGCCCGTGCGCGAAGTGATACGCCATGGGGAAAACGGCTTATGGGTGGACTTCTTCGATAGGGAAGAAATCGCCAGGCACGTAGTGAACGCGCTGAACAAGCCAGGCGACTTCCAAGCATTGAGACGTGCCGCTTGGCTAAGTGCGCAAGATTATTCGTTGAGCCGAGGGGTAGAGGCTTATAGGCGTTTGATTCATGGCTATGACTTGGCGAGCGTGTGAAGGGTGACTCTTTGTCGGTGCGTATTGGGCACCTCTAAAAACGTAGGCGAGGCAGTCAGCACAAGGCAAAAACAAGCGAAAAAGCGCAGTTTACGAGCTGTAAATGAGCATTTTGAGCTTGTTTTTAATGCAGTGATGACAACGCAGGTAGTTTTTAGAGGTGCCCTATTGGGAGTGTTTGATTGGAGTTGTTAATGAATGGGGTTTGTTGTTGGTGGAACTCGTTCTAGGGGCTGGATGATAGACCGCGGGTGAAATATCTATCTTCTCTCTTTGGCTAGAGGGTAGAGGGCGGGAAGAGGTTGATTTGCTGCGTGATTGGCTTTGCAGAATAAGAGGTAGGAGCCTGCGGAGATTATCTTGAATAAGAAATTTTATGCCTTGATTGCGGGGGTTATTATTTTAGTTGTTGTGGCTATATGGGGGTATTGGAGAGTTAAGGGTTTTGATGGTGAGGATAAGCCATCTGTAGTGGAAAATATGATGGGGAACTACAAGTTCATTATCTCTAATAAGGTCTTTTTGGTTCCTGGTAGATATGTTCAGGGGTATGGGATTGCATCTGATGGAGCTCTAAATAACTTTACTGTTCGTTTGCGTGGGTTGAGGAGCGGGGGCGAGGCAGAGATTATTGTTAGTTTCGATCTAAGGTCGAAGAGGGTAATTGAGAAATATTGGTATGACAATATGTATCAATATTATCGGAGGCGGCTGACGGGCTGGAAGGAAAGTGCTAGGCAGGGAGGTGAAAGGTTGGAAGCGACAGATGAGAGCGCCTTCCTGATGAAAGGTAATCGGGTTTTACGCATGCTGAGTTGTGGTAAGCGCATATGTAGGGTGTTTATTGCGTATGCAGATAATTTAACACTATACATTGTCTTAGACAAAAAGCTGCAGCGTGATTGGCTTGGGCTAACGGAAAAATTGATAATGGACTTGTTGTCCTTTGAGCAATCCGGCAGGGCTGTAGGGAGATAATAGAAACTATGATCGAGAATAGCGGAGTTGCACATGGTCAGGTCGCTATAGATAGAGGTGCCGTGGCCCTTGTCGATATAGACGAGACTAAGGCTGCCGCGCTGTGGTTTGATGGCGCTGTGAAAGTGAACAGCTGGGTTTCAATTCCCGAAGCTTGAGCTGGGATGGCCCTGGAGGTGTGATGATGGTTTTTTTGAATGAGCGGATAAGTTCTGAAGATGCTGATAAATACAATCTGTCAGAGATTGATAAAAAATTTGTAGTGGGCGGAACGAGGTCTAGAAGTTGGACTATAGACCGAGAAAGAAATATGTATCTTCGAATTGTTTCTCAAGGGAGGGAAGACATTAGTCATCAGACTACTTGGACATTCTTCTGGGGTGGTGAATTGCTCGTGGTCGAGTTGGATAATATAAGTACTGATGGAGAGCCGGGGGGACGTCGCCAGGGACACAAAAAACTGAGGAGATTAGTAATCCCTAAACATCTTGAAGCGCGGCGTCAAGATGTTTTGAATGGCTTAAAAGAGGCGCTAACGGCATACAAAGATGGGGGAGTCCACGCAACTGCTTCTGAATACTCTCTTGTGTTAGACATCTGAGGCTAAGAAGGTTATGGCTCTCTCATCTGAGTTGTTGGCGGCGTAATTGTGCAGTATGAGAGCTTTGTCGTGGTTTAATTTATTGTCGGGTTGATATAAATAAATCTTTTGGAGGGAAGTGTTATGGCGTTTGTAAATGAATATATTCCTGCTGATGATGTTAAAAAGTACGGTATTGAAGAGATTGATCGGAGATTTTTAAGAACTACCTATCAGCCTGATTGGACCATTGATCGTGAGCGTAATATTTATCTTCGTCAAGTTGCATCAGGGCGAGAAGAGTTTGCTAGCCAGAAAGATTATACATTTTATTGGGGGGGGGAGATAATTGTTGTCCGTTTAGATGAGTCTGGTGGTGGGGTGCGGGGTGGGGAAGGGTGGTGTCATTATAAATTAATTAGGCTGGATTTGCCTGGGAACTTACAGGGGCGTCGGAAGGAGGTTCTTAGCGACTTGAAAGAGGCACTTGCTGCTTATAAGGATGCAGGTGTTTATTCGGCTACTTCCAAACACACTGCTACCTTTGAGTTTTGATAGGGATATCTAGTTATGGCACTAACATCTGCCCAAGCTATAGAACTTCTTATAAGTAATTCCTCTGCTTATTCTACACCTCAAGCCTTATTGGATTTAGTTGATCAAGTCTCGCTAGATGCAATCGCTGGCCAGTCACATGGTAGCGTGACAGTGCTCTATAGCGGCCCAATTGGGAGTGGTGCCAGTTCTAATGATGCTATCAAAAGTATGATCGCCAATGGCGAGAACGTTCGGGTTATTAACACGACTGAGGCTGCAGCATTTTTGGAGTCCCAGCAGTTTAAAAATGCTGTTGCCAATGCTTTTGGTGTCCTTGTTCGTGATTTGGATGAGCGCGGAACGCCCGCAAATGATTTTCTTTTTGCTAGTAAAAATGGTGCTTGGTCAAACACTTCTGAGCGTTTTGTAAAAGCTGCTGTAGGGGCGGTTCGTGTTTTAGCTCCGTTTGCCCCAGAAAATAGAGTATTTGCTCAAGCCGAACTCCCGACGCTATTGGATAACCCCAATGTTACAAATGTTGATGGTTTCCCAAGAGCTGAGTTGGTCGAAATGCGCGACAAGCTCGGATTGGCTCAGGTCAAAAATTTCATTTCTGCCAATTCATTACAACAGGTCTTTTTCAGCGGATTAAGCAGCGGCAACGTAGCCGGCTATCTGGAGCTCACTCCTGAGTCGGTAGCGAAACAACTCGAAGACCCGGCAAAATTCGGCGCTTGGATAGAGCACCTACAAAGCCTTAGCCCTGAGCAGCGTGCTTCTTTCGAGTTGGGAGCGGGTGTATGGCGTGAACCTAAGCTCAATATCGGCTCGCGTATTCTCAATAAGCTTCCTTTGTTCGGTGCTCTATTGGGGTTCACCTTGGCTGCTTTACAAGCCTCCGAGGCGGAGGCAGCGGGGAATTCCGAGAGAGCCAGGGAAATCATGGAGCTTTGGGCATTCGATGCCGCCGGCTCGGAGGTGGGCGCGGCTATCGGAACGCTCGTCGGAGGAATCGTCGTTGGTGTTCTGGGGGCCGCAGGGGCGGCACTGTCCGCACCTGTTATGGGTGCCATCGTGCTGGGCAGCACGTTGATCGGTGCGATATTCGGAGGTGCGGGGGGAACCGAGCTTTACGAGCTGTTGCATGACCGGGATGCGAACGAGCGGATGGATGTCATCGATAAGCTCAGCAATCTGATTTTCGGCGCCACCTATACCATCAGTTCGCCTCTGCCACCCGATTTGCTTGCGGGTAATCGTCTTTCGCTGGATGCCACGCTGGGCCGCGACGAAATAGTGGCAAATGCGAAAAACGATATCGCATGGCGTTATGCACTGAGAGAGTTGAACCCCTTCGTCGTTACCGGCATCGACTACAGCCGCCACAATACCGATGGAACTTTGGATCTCTATGACCCTGCGGCTGGCGAAGGAGGTATGACCGAACAGTATCTCCAGGACAGAGCCGCCATGCTTACCTGGAAGATTGCCTATGACAATGGCTACCTCGATGAGGACGATGCTCCCCATGAAGGTCCGAAGCCTTATACCGATTCGTGGGATTCGAGCGAATGGGAAGGCAACTGGGACTTCGTCGACTACTCCCACAGGCTCCCCGGTGGTTCTCCTCTGACGCTGACCATCGACGGCAGCGGGCTCAGTCTTTCAGATCATCAGGTTGTTTTCGGTGGAAAGGAGGCGGATGTCGTGGAGGGGGGCGATCTCAGCGACCATCTTTACGGCATGGCAGGTAATGACGTGATAACTGCCGAGGGCGGTGAAGATTACCTGGAGGGTGGGCTTGGCGATGACCAGCTCGACGGCGGCGAAGATAACGATACGCTGTTGGGTGGTTCCGGCGATGACCTTTTGATTGGTGGGAGCGGCAACGACTCTCTTGAGGGCGGCGTTGGAAACGATCTCTACAAGTTCGCGGCCGGTTCCGGTTATGACATCGTTCAGGATGCCGACGGCCAGGGCCGGATAGAAGTTGATGGCGTCACCCTCGGCGGAGGTGAAAAGATCGCCGAAGGCGTTTATCGCGAAGCAGCCACGGGATGGACGTTTACGCGGGTCGATAACGATTTGCTGATTACCAACGCGAATAGAACCGATGCCATCCGCGTCGCCAACTGGAGTTCGGCACGTAATCTCGGTATCACCTTGGCTGGCGAAGCCTCCGAGCCGGTTATCGAGACCCCCATCACCGGCGACTTCATCAAACAACGGGACGGCTCCCAGTACGTCACCAGTGCCACCGGCTACGCCAGCGCCGGTCCGCAGGCCGATACCGCCGATGTGCTGTTGGGGGCGAGCGGTGCGGACAGCATCGTGGCCGGTGGCGGGAACGATGCCTTGTCGGGTGAGGGCGGCGACGACTGGCTCGACGGCGGAGCCGGGAACGATCTCATCCTCGGGGGGCTGGGGGCTGATCGCATCAAGGGCGGGGACGGTGACGACTTCATTTTCGCCGGTGCGACCGGCAGCATCAGCCGGCCTTCCTCCCCGGACGATCCCCTGCCTTCTTTCCAGGGAACCGAGTACAGCCGTGGCTTCAGTTGGGTCGCTTACCTGAGCGCAGCCGAGAACGCGTTGCGGTTCGCGGGTGTGAATAACCTCCGGGCACTCGCCGGGGACGACGGAAATGTCGTCGAGGGGGGATTGGGTAACGATCGCATCCATGCAGGCTCCGCTTCCGATGTGGTGCATGGTGGTGGTGATGACGATGTGATCTATGGGTTGGGAGGCAGCGATACGCTGTTGGGCGACGCGGGGAACGACTTCATCCGAGGGGATGGCAATACCCGGTCTGCGCTGTACCTGGAGCACACCGCCATCGAGCAGCACGGCAATGACCTGATCCACGGTGGCCAGGGTGAGGACAGCCTGGTTGGCGATGGTGGCAGCGACCTGCTGTACGGTGGCGACGACAACGACATGCTGTACGGCGACCGGATGAGCGATGGCACGCCGGATGAAACGCCGTTTGCCTATATGGGCAATGACACGCTGGATGGCGGCGAGGGAGACGATTACCTCGAAGGCGGAGGACGGGCCGACAACCTGCTGGGCGGTGGCGGTAACGATACGCTGTGGGGGGATGCGGATGCCGAGCTGCTGGATGCATCCGTGCATGGCGATGACACCTTGGATGGAGGCCAGGGCGACGACGTTCTGGGCGGCGGTGGTGGCAGCGACTTGCTGTACGGGGGCGATGGGGCCGATGAACTGATCGGCGATGAGCGCGGCGGATCGCTGGACGCTTCTGCCCACGGCGACGATACGCTCGAAGGTGGGGCCGGCACCGATACCCTGTGGGGCGGCGGCGGCCATGATGTGCTGCGGGGTGGCGACGGCAACGATTGGCTGGCCGGAGAGCACGAAACCGGCCCGGACGCGGTGTCGACCTTGACCGGTGACGACCTGCTGGAAGGTGGGGCTGGCAACGATACCTTGCTGGGGGGCAACGGCAACGACACGCTGCTTGGCGGTGGCGATGACGATCTGCTGTACGGCGGAGCCGGCGACGATGTGCTGGAAGGCGGGATGGGCGTAGACCATTTCGAAGGCGGATTGGGTGACGACCGCTATCGCCTGAGCGCTTCGGATGTAGAGGCGAACTCCCTCGAAACCATCGAAGACAGCGGTGGCTTCAATACCCTGGCCATCTCGGGTGCGGTGAGTGCCGGGGCCCAGGGGACGAATGGCGACTTGCGGCTGTCGCTGGGCCGTCCGGATGAGCGGCGTGAAGTGCTGATCCGTAATGGTTTCCGCGGGAGCATTCAGCAGCTCGACCTGGGAGGCGGGCAAACCGTTTCCTTGCAGGAGTGGCTGCAGACGAACCTCACCCAGTCATTGAACCTGACGGCCCAGGCGGGCGAAACGGTGTTGGGCGGCGGCGGTGCCGATACGCTCACGGCGGCCAAGTCTGGCGCGACGCTCGTCGCCGGGCGGGGTAACGATACCCTGAACATGGCGGGTAGCGGCGTCAGCGGTGTGGTGGCTGAGTTCAGTCTGGGCGATGGCATGGACAATGTTGTCGGCGGCGTCCGCCTCGATACCTTGAGCACGCGGCAGGCGAATGTCGCTCGCTTCGGTGAGGGTGTGGATAAATCCAGCGTTCGTCTGGTGGCCACCCGAGGAACCGATAGCGCCGCCAATCTCTACGTTGCCTACGGCTCGCAGGGCGATCGTATCCAGGTGACATTCTCGGGCAGCGGGACGGCGCTCTTAAGGCCTTTTGACCGATTCGAGTTTTCCGATGGCTCGGCTCTGACCTGGGAGCAGTTGGTGGCAGGCGGCGTTCAATATGACGCGACTACGCCGAGCGGGGTCGAGGCAATCGGTACGCTGGCCAACGACCACGTCCAGGGAGGCGAAGGTTCGGATACCGTGCGCGCCGGAGCGGGAGACGATCTCCTCGAGGGAGGTGCCGGTGATGATGTGCTATGGGGGGACGCTGGCGCAGACACCCTGGTCGGTGGCGCGGGTGACGATTACTTGAGAGGGGGTGACGGTAACGACCTGTACCGCTTTGGGCGCGGTTTTGGCCAGGACACTCTCGATAACTACGACCCGTCTGCGGGCAGGCGCGACATGATCGAGTTCACGGATGGCCTGCTGCCGGAGGACTTGCAGGTTTCCCGGAGCGGAAACGACTTGTGGCTGACATTGAAGGAAACGGGCGACCGGCTGACCGTACTCGGCTACTTCGCCAATGATGGAAGCGGCATGAGCGCCGTGGGTGCCATCCGCTTTGCCAACGGTACCGAGTGGGACATCCAGCAGGTCAAGGCAATGGTTTTGGCCGGTACCTCGGGGGCGGACAGCCTTGTCGGTTACGCGACTGGCGATGTGCTCAGTGGAGGAGAGGGAAGCGACCGGATATGGGGCAAGGCGGGAGCCGACACGCTGGATGGCGGTTCGGGTGACGATTACCTGAGCGGTGGGACTGGAAACGATGTCTATCGGTTCGGCCGTGGCTACGGCCAGGACACGATCGAGTCTGAAGACGATACGACCGACAAAACGGATGTGCTGGTCTTCGCGGATGGGATTTCTCCAGACGATGTGATCGTGTCCCGCTCCTCCGATCATGTGGTGTTGTCGATTTCAGGAACGCAGGATGCCATGACGGTGCTGGATTACTTCCGGGAGGATGGCCAGAGCAGTGCGCGGATCGAGCTCATTCGATTCGCCGATGGAACGGAGTGGTCGGTTGATCAGGTCAAGGCCAAGGCGATTCAGGGCACGGCGGGGGATGATCGTCTCTACGGCTATGCCTCGTCCGACTGGTTGAAGGCCGGCGAGGGTAACGACTCGCTTTATGGCAATGATGGCAACGACACGCTGGAGGGAGGCAAGGGCAACGATTACCTGGAGGGTGGTTACGGAAACGATACGTATCGTTTCGATCCGGGCTTCGGCGAGGACACGATCAATAACCGCGACGATGCTTCGGAGAGAACGGACAGTATCGAGCTCAACGGCGTGTCCGCGCGAGATATCAAGGTATCCCGTTCTGGGAGTGACCTTTATTTGCGAGCTGCGGGCGATACCGATTCCATCAAGGTTATGAATTATTTTGCGAATAATGGAGCGGGCCCCTCTCATATCGATTCCATTCGTTTCGAGGATGGAACGATCTGGACGGTGGAGCATGTAAAGGCGCTGGCGCTGCAAGGCTCCGATGCAGGGGATACTTTGTACGGCTACGACTCGAATGATCTTATCGAGGGGGCGGCCGGATACGACTATCTCTATGGCGGTGATGGTAACGATACCCTGCTGGGGGGAGAACATGACGATTACCTGCTCGGCGAAGCGGGGGATGACGTTTTGCGTGGCGGGGTGGGGGATGACGTTCTCTTTGGCGGAGATGGTAACGATACGTATGTTTACGCGGCCGGCGATGGCCAGGACGTTATAAACGGCAGCCAGAACCCGGATAGTCAGTCTTCGCTTCACTTCGAAGGTGATATCCAACCCGAGAACATTCGAGTCGCGCGTTCAGGAAACTCTCTTTACGTCTCCTTGATATCGGATACGGGATGGGTGAAGGGACAGGTCGAAATAAAAAATTACTTCACGGCCTCCGAGCAGGCGCTGCCGGTAGACAAGATTACGTTCGAGAATGATGTCGAGTGGGACCATGCGGCGATACGTGACTGGGCATTCCGTACGAGTCCCGGCAATGATTATGTCGTTGGCTTCGAGTCCGCGGATTATCTAAGCGGAATGGCGGGGAACGATACGCTCAACGGAATGGGCGGTGATGATGATATTCACGGCGGAGAGGGTAACGACGCACTTAGTGGCGACAAGGGAAACGATTCGCTCTACGGTGATGCCGGAAATGATTGGTTGAGTGGCAATGAAGGTAATGACCTTCTGCAAGGCGGCAGAGGCAACGATACGCTTTATGGCGGAAGCGGGTCCGATGTCTATGTGCATGAACTCGGGGATGGTGACGACACCATTTCAGAATCCCCGCGGAGCGGGGATGTGAATATTCTCCGCTATGGTGAAGGCACTGCTGTGAGCGATTTGAGTTTTTATCGTGTGGGACCTAGTCTGGTTATCTATAACGGTAAAGACTCCAGTCAGTTGACGGTGGAATTCTTCTTTTCAGAAAATGCGATCGGCTTCCTGGAGTTTGCAGGAGACCCGGAAAGTAGAGTATCCGCAGACTACATTCGAGAGAACGCCGACTATGGCGTGGCCAATACCATGACCGGAACATCGGCTGACGATGTTTTCAATGTCGATAACAGTCAGGATCAAGTGATAGAGCAGGCTGGTGGAGGCATCGATACGGTTATTGCCTCGCGCAACTATACACTTCCCAGTAATGTCGAAAATCTCACTCTCACAGGTGTTCTTGATCTTCGTGCTACAGGTAACGAGCTCGATAACATCTTGGTTGGTAATGATGGGGATAATGTCATTATCGGTGGAAAAGGGAACGATACGGCAAGCGGGGGTAAAGGGGACGATAAGTATTATGGGGTTGAGAAGGTCATTGAGTTGGAGAGAGAGGGTGTAGATACAATTTACGATATTTATGGCGGAACGCTGCCTGATAATGTCGAGAATTTTTCCCTCAATGACGGTACGGGAACTTACAGTTGGGATACCGTTGCCGTTATCGGGAACGATCTGGATAACACGTTGTACAGCAATAAAAAGCGCGGCAATCATCTCATCGGTGGCCGTGGTGCCGACACGATGATCGCAGCAGGCTCATCCGCAGTATTCTATGTGGATAATCCTGGGGATGTGGTGATTGCTGCAAAGGACGATATCTATGATCAGGTAGTCAGCGATATAGATTATACCCTTGGTGATTATGCCGAAAATCTGAAACTGCGTGGTGCCGCAGTCTTTGGAGGCGGCAATGAATTGAATAACGAGTTGGATGGTACCGAAAGCCAAGTGGCTAATGTCTTTCGTGGTGGTGCTGGTAATGATCTTTACAAATTGGGGGCTGGTGATGTAGCGATCGAGAACGTGGATGAAGGTTTTGATACCATTGTCATAATGCCGGTTGAGGGTGCCACGTATTCATTGTTGGATTATCCCAATATCGAGGGGTTGCGGTTGGATGGTTATTATGTCGGTGGGGCAACCGTGTTGGGTAACGAGCTGGATAATCAGTTATTTTCCAATACGCTTGGAAACCGGCTTGAAGGTGGCGCTGGAAATGACACCCTTGTTGGTGGTAACGGCGACGATACGCTGGCCGGTGACTCAGGAAATGACAGTCTCTCGGGTGGGGCAGGTTCCGATACGTACTTGTTCGGAATAGGCTCGGGGGAAGATGTAATTGCCGATGGAGCGGTTGGCGGAATAGATACTTTGCTTTTTGCCGATGGTGTAGATGCTGACCAACTCTGGTTTGCCAGGAATGGCGATAATCTGGAGGTCAGCATTATTGGCTCGAATGATAAGGTCACGATCCACTCCTGGTTTTGGGGACGCGATTATCACGTAGAGCAGTTCAAGACATCGGATGGAAAGACCTTACAGCATAGCCAAGTACAAACCTTGGTCGACGCCATGGCCGCGTTCGATGTACCCAGCGGTGAAGGCAAGGTGGTTCCTCAGGATGTGAAAGACACCTTGAAGCCGATACTGACCGAAGCCTGGGAACTCCCTATCGACACTACCAACAGCCAAACGGGAAGCACTAATACCGGTACTCAGCCAGAAAGCAACGGCAACACCCCGATGCCGCCCAGCACCAACACCCTGACCGGCAGTGACAATGCAGAAGAACTGCGTGGCACCGCGGCCGATGATCGGATCGACGGCCTGGCCGGCAACGACATCCTGCGCGGCGAAGACGGCAATGACCTGCTCAATGGCGGTGCCGGCGCCGATACCCTGCACGGCGGTAACGGCAACGACCTGCTGAACGGCGGCGATGCCCGTGACGTGCTGTACGGTGGCGCCGGAAACGACACCCTGCGTGGCGGCGCCGATATCGACTACCTGAAAGGCGATGCTGGCAGCGATACCTACCTGTTCGCCGCGGGCGACGGCTCGGACCTGATCAACAATGCCGACACCGATCCCAACAGCATCGACACCGCCCGCTTCGAAGACGCCAGGTTCGACGACCTCTGGTTCAGCCGCAGCGGCGACGACCTGTATATCACCGTTGCCGGCACCAGTGACCGGGCGATCGTCAGCAAGTGGTACGCCGACGCCAATAACCAACTGGATCGCATCGAAGCCGGCTCAGCGGTATTGCTGAACGAGCAAGTGGAAGCACTGGTCTCCGCCATGTCCGCGTTTGGCGTCCCCAGCGGTGCGGGCAAGGTGATTCCCCAGGACGTGAAGGACACCTTGAAACCGATACTGACCGAAGCCTGGAATGTCCAGGCCGATGACACCAGCAGCCAAACGGAAAACGGCGACACCGATACTCAGACCGAAAACAACAACGGCACCCCGGCGGCAACACCCACCCTCAATACCCTGACAGGCAGCGACAATGCCGAAGAGCTGCGCGGCTCCGCGGACGATGATCGGATCGACGGTTTGGGTGGCGCCGACACCCTGCACGGCGGTAACGGCAACGACCTGCTGAACGGCGGCGATGCCCGTGACGTGCTGTACGGTGGCACCGGCAACGACACCCTGCGTGGCGGCGCCGATATCGATTACCTGAAAGGCGATGCTGGCAGCGACACCTACCTGTTCGCCGCAGGCGACGGGTCGGATCTGATCAACAACTACGACACCGATCCCAACAGCATCGATACCGCCCGCTTCGAAGACGCCGCGTACGACCAACTCTGGTTCAGCCGCAGCGGCGACGACCTGTACATCAGTGTTACGGGCAGTCGCGATCGGGTGATCGTCAGCAAGTGGTACACCGATGCCAATAACCAACTGGACCGCATCGAAGCCGGCTCATCGGCACTGCTGAACAACCAGGTAGACAGCCTGGTCTCGGCGATGGCGGCATTCGCTGTGCCCGCAGCCGGCGCGATCATTCCTCAGGAGGTGAGGGAGCAAATGGCGCCGGTGCTGGCGGCGAGCTGGCAATAAGCGCTGCGGTAGAGCAACCCCGCGCCTGTGCATGAGTGCGTAGGCGCGGGGTAGCTATAGACGTTAGGAGTCTGTTGAAAAACTACCTGCGCTGCTGATACCGCGTAAGGCTCATTTACGTCTCATGTGCCTTCAACGTTTCGACAGCCTGCTAATCCAGGTTGCTGGAGGGAGACCGGCTCACGGCTGCCATGACGGGACTCGGCCGGCGATAGAGCAGGAGAACGAAGCAGCTCCGGTCGAGGGAAAACAGCCCGCTCGGCGAATTTATTCGCCAGGGCGCTGAGGCGCTATCACTCGCCGACATCAACCCAAATCCCCTGCGCATCTTCACGGCACACCAACGCCTGCAACGACTGCCCTGCACAGGGCCCGGCCACGCATTCGCCGGATTCGATGAGGAACAGCGCGCCATGGGTGGCGCATTGGATCAGGCTGCCGCTGGCATCGAGAAACTGATCGGGTAGCCATTCCAGGGGAATACCCCGGTGCGGGCAACGGTTGGCGTAGACGAACACCCGGCCGCCCTTACGCACCGCCAGCAGTTTCCGTCCGTTCCGTTCGAAGCCCCGGCTCCGGCCTTCCGCCAGGTCGTCCGGGGCGCAGAGCAACATCATCTTCACCTCCACGCGAGCCGGGGATTATCCCGGGCTCGCGTGTCGGGCGGAAGCGCTTTCGGCGCGTGTGAGAAACGCTCAGATCTCCCAGACCACATTCACCGCCGCATAACGGCCTGGCTGCGAGTAACGGGTCAGGCCCGGGTTGCTCTCGCTCAGCCCGCGTACGTCGCCCCACTGCCAGTACTCCTTGTCGGTGAGGTTGAACAGCCCGGCGTTGAGCGAGACCTGCTCGGTCATCTGCCACCAGCCGGTCAGGTCGAGGGTGCCGTAGCCTGCCGGTTCGAACTGATTGGCGGTCTGGGTCTCGTCGACGTGCTCCTTCGCCGCCGCCAGGGTCCAGGCCAGTTCGCCGCCGAAGCGCCCGCTCGGAGCGTCGTAGCCGAGGCCGAACACCGCCTTGAGCGGATCGACGCTGTTGATCGGCTGGCCGGTTTCCTCGTTCTTGCCCCGTGCGTAGGCGATGGCGCCGCGCAGCGAGGTGCCTTCCGGCAGGCCCAGGGTGCGGTCGAGACGCAGCTCGCCACGGGCTTCGGCGCCGCGGATGGTGACCCGGTCGAGGTTCTGGTACTGGAAGGTGAGGCGGCCGTTGCCGGTGGGGTCTTCGGCCAGGGTGACCTGCTCGATGAAGTCCTCGTAGCGGTTGTAGAACAGGGCCAGGCCGAAGCTGCCGACGGCGTATTCGCCGCGCAGGCCGACCTCGACGCTGTCGCTGGTTTCCGGCTTGAGGTCGGTGTTGGCGATGGTCTGGTAGTTGCCGGCCACGTTGACGAACTCGCCGAAGATGTCCACCGCATTCGGCGCGCGGAAGCCGGCGGCGTACTGGCCGTAGACGCTGTGGGCATCGTCCAGGCGGTAGGTCACGCCGAATTTCGGCGACAGGGCGCTGTCGCTGAAGCTGGACGGGCTGCTGTCCACCGGGTTGCCGTTGAGGTACTCGTCGGTAACGTCCGGCTTCAACCGGTAGTAGTCGTAGCGCAGGCCCGGCAGCAGGGTCCAGCGGCCGATCTCGATGCTGTCCTGGACGAACAGGGCGTATTCCTCGGTGACCGGATCGGGGAAGTCGCTGATCGGGAAGGTTTCGCTGAACGGCGAGGTCGGCACGGACGCGCCGGTATCGGCGAAGATTTCGCCGCCGGTGCGCAGGTCGCTGCTGTCGAGGCGCTTGAGGTCGATGCCGTAGATCAGCGCATGCTGGGTTTCACCCAGGCTGAAGGCCTTGTCGAACTGGGTGTTGAACGCCCAGAGCTGCTCCTCGTAGCGGGAGTCGCGATCGCGCAGGCGCGGACGGCCGGCGCTGAAGCGCTCCTGGTGAGTGCGCTGGCGGATCTGGCTGTCCTGGTGGCTGAGCTGCCACTGCACCTGGTCGGCGAGGACGCTGTCGAGCAGGAAGCGATGGCTGAGGGTCACGCGCTCGCGGTCGGTGCTGTCCTCGGCATCGTAGGTGCGCACCGTGGCGGTGGTGCTGTATTCGCTGAGCACGCGGGTGTCGGCGTCGTCCTGGTAGCGCTCGTAGGCGAGTTGCAGGCGGCTGCCGTCGGCGTAGTCCCAGCCCAGCTTGGCCAGCAGGTTGTCGATGCGGTAGTCCGATGGGTTGCTGTCTTCCCGGCTCGTGCCGATGCCGCCTTCGCCGCCATGACTGTCGAGCGCCTGGCCGTCGCGGCGGCCGATGTGCAGCAGACCGTCCACGCTGCCCTGGCGGGCGGCGAAGGTGGCGCTGCGTTGCCAACTGTCGTCGCTGCCGTCGTAGCCGGTCTTGAAGCGGGCGAAGGTGTCGTCACCCTCGTCGAGGTAATCCGCCGCATCCTTGGTCAGGAAGCTGACCGCGCCACCGAGGGCGTCGCTGCCGTACAGCGAAGAGGCCGGTCCGCGGATGATTTCGACGCGCTTCACGGTGTCCGGGTCGATGTAGTTGCGCCGTGCATCGAGGAAGGGGCCGAAGGTGAAGGCATCCGGCACGCCGACGCCGTCCACCTGGGTCAGCACGCGGTTGCCGCCAATACCGCGGATGGTGAAGCCGGACAGGCCGAAGCGGCTGCCGCTGCCGCTCACCGAGACGCCCGGTTCGTAGCGCACCAGGTCCTTGATGTTCTTCACGTTGCGCTGGTCGATCTCCCGCTCGTCGTGCACGGAGACGGTGCTGGGCACTTCGTCCAGCTTCTGCTCGCTGCGGGTCGCGGTGACCGTGATCACATCGAATTGGGTGGCGGCCTCCTCGGCGGCGAGCGCCAGGGAAGGAGAGAGCAACAGCAGCGCCAGCCAGGGGCGGCGGGCGAAAGGCGGTCGTTTCGACATGGGTAACTCCCTGAATGAGGCGGCTTCTATGTCCACCGGTTGGCATCGGCGGGAGAAATTATCGAGGTTGACTTCCAAATGCAAATAATTATCAAATAGATTCATCCAAAGTCGAACGGATTATTGATGCAGCGCGCCGTGCTCTTTCTGCTGCTCTCTGTTGCACTGCACTTGGCGGTGGGGATGAGTCTGCGCAAGCCTTCCGCGCCGCCTGCCGGGGAACCGGTGGTGGCGATGCCGGGGGCCTTGCGCCTGGCGACGGTGCAGTTGCAACCGAGCCCGCCGGCACCCATGGCTGCGCCGGAGCCGGTCATGGTGGCCAAGGCCGAACTCACGAAGCCGAAAGTGCAGGCGCAACCGAAGATGCAGTCGGAAAAACCGCCGGTGGCGCAAAAGCCGGAACGTCCGGTCGAGTCTGCTCGTCCGGTGCCGGAGCGGACGGGCCTGACCAATGTCCGTTCCACTGAGGCCATTCCGAAACCTGCTGCACCGGCAGCGCCGGTCAGAGCGGCAGCCCCGGTCGAAGTGGTGAGCCGCGAGCCGGCTTTCCTCGACCCGCCGCGCCAGCCGAGCTACCCGGCCCAGGCCCGGCGGCGCAACCAGCAGGGGACGGTATTGGTGGAGGTGCGCCTGGACGAACGGGGCGCTCAGCGTGAGCTGAAGGTGGCGCGTTCGTCGGGCGTCGAGAGCCTGGACCGCGCCGCGCTGGAAGCGGTGGCACGCTGGCGCTTCCGTCCGGAAACGCTGGACGGGCAAGCGGTGCCGAGCCGCGTGCAGATACCCATCCGGTTCGCCCTTACGGCGAGCCGCTGACAACAGAACGAGAAACAGCACAGGAGTAGACGGATGATGTCCCAGAGCCCAGCCGCCGCGCCGGCAAACGACCTCTACCAGGCCTGGCAGTCGCTGCGCGCCGAACAGCCGCGCCTGCGTGCCCGCGATGCCGCCGAGCGCCTGGCGGTGAGCGAAGCCGAGCTGGTGGCCAGCCGGCTTGGCATCGATACGGTGCGTTTGCGGCCCGAGTGGTCGGTGCTGCTCCCGGCGCTGGGCGAGCTGGGCTACGTGATGGTGCTGACCCGCAACGAACAGTGCGTGCACGAGCGGAAGGGCTTCTATCGGGAGGTGTCGGTGTCGGCGAACGGCCAGATGGGGCTGGTGGTTTCCCCCGACATCGACCTGCGCCTGTTCCTCGGCGGATGGGCCAGCGTGTTCGCCGTCGAAGAAGACAGCGGCCGCGGCACGTTGCGCAGCATCCAGGTGTTCGACCGCCAGGGCGTGGCGGTGCACAAGGTCTATCTCACCGAGCGCAGCGAAGTCGCCGCTTGGGCGCCTTTGCTGGAGCGCTTTCGCGCCGAGGAACAGAGCGCTGCGTTGGATATCCTGCCTCAGCCGCCGCGCGAGCAGCCGCGTCCCGATGCCGAGGTGGATGTTGCCGCCCTGCGCGAGGGCTGGGCCGCGCTCAAGGACACCCACCATTTCTTCGCCCTGCTGAAAAAACATGGCGCCGTCCGGACCCAGGCCTTGCGCTTGGCCGGCCGCGAATGGGCCGAGCCGCTGGCGCCGGTCGAATTGCCGAAGCTGCTGGAAACGGCTGGCGAGCGCGAGGTGCCACTGATGGTCTTCGTCGGCAACCGCCACTGCATCCAGATTCACAGTGGCCCGGTGCGTAACCTGCGCTGGATGGATACCTGGTTCAACGTGCTCGACGACGAATTCAACCTGCACCTGAAGGCTCCTGCGGTGGCCGAACTCTGGCGGGTGCGCAAGCCCAGCACGGACGGTGTGATCACCAGTTGGGAGGCCTTCGACGCCGACGGCGAGCTGATCGTGCAGCTGTTCGGCGCGCGCAAGCCGGGCATCCCCGAGCGCGACGATTGGCGCGCCCTGGCTGAAAGCGCGCCGGCGCTGGAGGTTTGAGATGGCCGCCTGGCTCGCCCTGATGGGGCCGCTCGGCTGGCCGCTGGCGCTGTGCTCGCTGCTGGGCCTGGCGCTGATTCTCGAACGTCTGGCGGTGTTCCTGCGCCTGCAACCGATAGGCGCGGCGGCGGCGCGGGCGGCAGTCGGTGCCTGCCGCACCTGCGACCGCGAGCATTGCCAGGCGGCTGGCGGTGGTTGGCGCTATGGTCTCGCCCTGTTGCTCCGGCACAGCGGCCTGCCGGCCGGGCAGCGCGAAGAAGTGCTCGGCTGCTGGTTGCTGGAGGAACGCCGGCGGCTCAATCGCCAGCTCCGCCTGCTGCAACTGATCGGCGTGCTGGCACCGATGCTGGGGCTGCTCGGCACCGTGCTCGGTATGCTCGGCATGTTCGAGAACATCGCCGGGCAGGACCGCCCGGTGACCCCGGCGCTGCTCGCCGATGGTCTCTGGCAGGCGCTCTACACCACGGTCTGGGGCCTGCTGGTCGCGATCCCGGCGCTGGCGGCGGGGCAGGGCTTCGCGCTCTGGGCCGAGCGTTACCTGGAGGGCGTGCAGGCGCTGCTCAACCGCTGCCACCTGGCCCTCGACGGGCTGGAGCTGGACCTGCCGGGCAGCGCCCAGCCGCAGTGGAGCCTGACGTGATCCGCCTGCCCGACAGCCGCGCCGGGCAGTCTGGCCTGCTGCCGGACCTGACGCCGCTGCTGGACGTGATCTTCATCGTCCTGGTGTTCTTTCTGCTCACCGCACAGACGCCGCTGCTGCAATTGCCGCTGGAGTTGCCCGACAGCCGCGAGGCGTTGAAGCCGGCGAGCGTGACGCCCGGCGATCGCCTGCAAGTGGCGCTGGATGCCGAAGGGCGCTGGCGCCTCGCCGACGAGCCCATGACGGATTTCCCAGCCCTGCGCCAGGCATTGCTGGCATCCTTGGCCGCTACCGAAAAACCGGGACTGGACCTGGCGCTGGATCGCCACGCGCCGCTGTCCGCCTTTCTCGACCTGATGGCCCTGCTGCAGCAACAGGGTCTCGATGACACCCGTATCCTCATGGAGCCTTCCTCCGATGCGCCTTGATCTTCGCCTGGCCAGCTTCTGTGCCGCCCTGCTGTTCAGCCATGCCGCCCTGGCGGACGAGCCGCTGCCGCAGCGCTGGGTCAGTGCCGGCGGCTCGCTCAGCGAGTGGGTGGTGGCGCTCGGTGGCGAGGATCGGCTGATTGGCGTCGACACCACCAGCCAGCACCCGGCCTCGCTGCGCGCCTTGCCGAGCATCGGCTACCAGCGCCAACTGGCCGCCGAGGGCATCCTCAGCCTGCGCCCCGACCTGCTGCTCGGCAGTGAGGAAATGGGCCCGCCGCCAGTGTTGGAACAACTGCGCAGCGCCGGGGTGCGCATCGAGGTGCTGCCGTCGAAGCCCGATCTGGCGAGCCTGGAAAGAAGCCTGCGCCGCATGGGCGAACTGCTGGGAACGCCGGAAAGCGCCAGCCGGGTGTTTGCCGACTACCGGCAGCGGCTGGAGCGTCAGCGCCAGTGGATCGCCGATGCCCAGCGCAGCCAGAAAGCGCCGGGCGTCCTGCTGATGCTCGGGCACGCCGACAGCGCCCCGCTGGCGGCCGGCAAGGACACGGCGGCGGCTTGGCTGATCGAACAGGCCGGCGGGCGCAACCTGACCGACCACGACGGCTACAAGGCGCTGTCCGCCGAGACGTTGATGGTGCTGGACCCGGAGGTGGTGATCTACGCCGACCGCACCCAGAAGGGCGCCATCGACCCGCAGGCCCTGCTCAAACGCAATCCGGCCCTGGCCGCGACCCGTGCCGCCCGCGACGGCCGCCTGTTGGCACTGGACCCGACCCTGCTGGTCGGCGGCCTTGGCCCGCGCGTGCCCGACGGACTGGCGGTGCTGTCGGCAGCCTTTTATCCTTCGGCCCAAGCCCTGACCGCCGAAGCCGCCCGATGAACCCAGCCGTCCACGCCCGCCCACTGTTCATCGCACTGGGCCTGCTGCTCCTGCTCGCCCTCTGGCTGTCCCTGGCGTTGGGCCCGGTCAGCCTGCCGTTGCAGGAAACCCTGCAAGCGGCGCTGCGGCTGCTCGGCCTGCCGCTGTCTGGCGCCGGGCTGGAACAGGCCGAACTGATCCTCGGGCAAATCCGCCTGCCGCGCACCCTGCTCGGGCTGGCGGTCGGCGCGGTGCTGGCATTGTCCGGCGTGGCCATGCAGGGCCTGTTTCGCAATCCGCTGGCTGACCCCGGCCTGATCGGCGTTTCCAGCGGCGCAGCACTGGGCGCGGCGCTGGCAATCGTCTTCGGCGCCCGCCTCGGCGGTCTGCCGGAAGCCTTCGCGCCATACCTGCTGTCGGCCTGCGCCTTCGCCGGCGGTCTCGGGGTGACGACCCTGGTCTACCGCTTCGGCCGCCGCAACGGGCAGACCAGCGTGGCGACCATGCTGCTCGCCGGCATCGCCTTGACCGCCCTGTCCGGCGCGGCCATCGGCCTGTTCACCTATCTGGCCGACGACACCACCCTGCGCACCCTGACCTTCTGGAACCTGGGCAGCCTCAACGGCGCCAGCTACGCGCGGCTGTGGCCGCTGCTGATCGTCACCATCGCCGTCGCCCTGTGGTTGCCGCGCCGGGCCAAGGCCCTGAACGCGTTGCTGTTGGGCGAGTCGGAGGCGCGTCACCTGGGCTTCGCGGTGGAACGCTTGAAGCGCGAACTGGTGTTCTGCACCGCCCTCGGCGTCGGTGCGGCGGTTGCCGCGGCGGGGATGATCGGCTTCATCGGGCTGGTGGTGCCGCATCTGGTGCGTCTGCTCGCCGGACCGGACCATCGCGTGCTGCTGCCGGCCTCGGCGTTGGCCGGTGCCAGCCTGCTGCTGCTCGCTGACTTGGTGGCGCGACTGGTCATGGCGCCGGCGGAGTTGCCCATCGGTATCATCACTGCACTGATCGGCGCGCCCTTCTTCCTTTATCTGCTGATGCGGGGACGCTCCTGATGCTGCGCGCGGAAAACCTGGCCGTGCAGCGCGGGCCCTGCACGGTGCTGGCGGATATCCATCTGGAGCTGCGCCCCGGCGAAGTCCTCGGCGTGCTCGGCCCTAACGGGGCGGGCAAGAGCACATTGCTGGCGGCGCTCAGCGGCGAATTGCCGGCGGCGCACGGCCGGGTGCTGCTGGACGAGCGTCCGCTGTCCGCCTGGCACGGCCCGGAGCGGGCCAGGCGGCTGGCGGTGCTCCCGCAGACGTCATCACTGGGCTTCGCCTTCCGTGTCGAGGAAGTAGTGAGCATGGGCCGGCTGCCCCATGCGACTGGCCGTACGCGCGATGCCGAGATCGTCGGCGAGGCCCTGGCTGCGGCGGATGCGGCGCACCTGGCCGGGCGCAACTACCTGGAGCTGTCCGGTGGCGAGCGTCAGCGCGTGCATCTGGCGCGGGTGCTGGCGCAGCTCTGGCCGGGTGGGGAAGGGCAGGTGCTGCTGCTCGACGAGCCCACCTCCATGCTCGACCCATTGCACCAGCACACCACCCTGCAGGCCACCCGTGCCTTCGCCGAACAGGGCGCGGCGGTGCTGGTGATCTTGCATGACCTGAACCTGGCGGCGCGTTACTGTGACCGCCTGCTGCTGCTCGAACACGGCCGCCCCCACGCCTTCGGCACGCCGGACGAAGTACTGCGCGCCGAACCGCTGCGGGCGGTGTTCGGCCTGGAGGTGCTGGTGCAGCGGCATCCCGAGCGCGGGCATCCGTTGATCGTGGCCCGTTGAGGAGAAGGACATTCGACATGCGCGCACTGCTGATCTTGACCCTTGCTCTCTTGAGCGCCTGTCAGACTCGGCCGATGCTGGTGCCGCTGCCGGCCTGGCAGAGTCCGGAAGGCCGTGAGCACCTCGATGCCGGACGCATCCGCGACCTGCGCAATGGGCAAGACCTGACACCCGAGCAACTGGTGGAGCGCCTGGCTGGCGCGCCGCGTGTGCTGGTCGGCGAACGGCACGACAACCCGGATCATCATGCCCTCCAGCTCTGGTTGCTGCGCGCCTTGGAGAGTCGCCGAGCGCAGGGCAGCCTGCTGCTGGAAATGCTCGAACCGGCGCAGAAACCAAAGCTGGATGCGGCACGACAGGCCATCGCCGCCGGCGAGCTACCGACCGACCTGCCCGTTGCCCTGGGCTGGCAACGTGGCTGGGACTGGTCGCTGTACGGTGCCATCGTCCGCCATGCCTTGGCGCAGCCGTTCCCGTTGCTGCCGGCCAACCTGGATCGCGGCGAGATCATGGATGTCTATCGCGAGCGCCCGGTTTTGAGCGGCACGGCTTCTACCGCCGAGTCCGTGCGCGAGGCGCTGCTGGCGCAGATTCGCGCTTCCCATTGCGGCAAGCTGCCGGAGGATCAGTTGCCGGCCATGCTCGCCGTGCAGCAGCAGCGCGACCGGCGTATGGCCGACGTGCTGCGGACGGCCCCCCGGCCGGCCATGCTCCTGGCCGGCGCCTACCATGTCCGCCGCGACCTCGGCGTACCGCTGCACCTGGCCGACCTGGGAAGCGGCGAGGCCGCCGTGCTGATTCTGGCCGAAGTCGGCAGCGAGGTCGGGGCGCAAGAGGCGGATTTCGTCTGGTACACCCCGGCCATGCCCGAAGAGGATTTCTGCGCCCGTTTTGGCCAGCGTGAGTGATGTGGGCGGTTCAGGATGGGTATGGCTTATCCGGTGGGAGCGAATTCATTCGCGATTGGCGGAACCTCGCGACCACCCGATCGCGAATGAATTCGCTCCCACAGAAATGGCGGTGTAGGGACGAATTTATTCGCCCAACCCCGCCATCGCCGGGCGAATGAATCCGCCCCTACAAGCGGTAGTCCACCTCCGCCCGCTTTCGTAGGAGCCAGCTCTGCTGGCGATGCTTTCGGTGGTCCCACTCGCGAGTAGAGCCCGCTTCTGCACGGCAAAGCCTTGGCGCAGACTGATTTCTGCCCGTCATTTCTCGCTTCCCTTCCAGCGCAGCGCGAATAATCGGCCACACTATGTCACCACGGAGGTAAGACATGGCCAATCGCACGATACGGGCGCAGCGGCTGGTGGCCCTGTTCGCGCTGGGCTGCCTGCTGTTCGGTTTTCCCTTGCTGTCGCTGTTCAACGGCGGCGGCACGCTGTTCGGCATTCCCTTGCTGTTCGCCTATCTGTTCGGCGCCTGGGCGCTGTTGATCGTGCTGATGCTGCTGGTCGTCGAGCGGTCGGGCTGAGGGGCGGCGGATGCTGTTCGGTGGTGTGATCCTGCTGGCGTCCTTCGCCTATCTCGGCATTCTCTTCGCCATCGCCTACTGGGGCGACAAGCGCGCCGACGCCGGCCGTTCGATCATCGCCAATCCCTACATCTACGCCCTGTCCATGGCGGTCTACGCCACCTCCTGGACCTTCTACGGCAGCGTCGGGCGGGCGGCGGCCAGCGGGGTCGGTTTCCTGCCGATCTACCTCGGCCCGACCCTGATGGCGGCGCTGTTCTGGCTGGTGCTGCGCAAGATGATCCGCATCAGCAAGGCCAACCGGATCACCTCCATCGCTGACTTCATCGCCGCCCGCTACGGCAAGAGCGGCCTGCTCGGCGGGCTGGTGACGCTGATCGCGGTGATCGGCGTGATTCCCTACATCGCCCTGCAATTGAAGGCAGTTTCCACGAGCTTCCTGATCCTGCTGCAGTACCCCGAGGTGGCGATGCCGGCCAAGGGGCAGCGGGTCGGTCTGTTGCAGGACACCGCGCTCTACGTGGCCTTGCTGCTGGCGGCCTTCACCCTGCTGTTCGGCACCCGCCACCTGGACGCCACCGAGCGCCACGAAGGCATGGTGGCTGCCATCGCCTTCGAATCGCTGGTCAAGCTGGTGGCCTTCCTGGCGGTGGGCGTGTTCGTCACCTTCGGCCTCTACCACGGCTTCGCCGATCTGTTCGAGCACGCCATGCGATTGCCCGACGTGGACCGCCTGCTGACCCTGGGCAACGCCGCCGGCACCTACGGCTCCTGGGCCTGGCTGATCGCCCTGTCGATGCTGTCGATCCTGTTCCTGCCCCGGCAGTTCCAGGTCAGCGTGGTGGAGAACGTCAACGAGAGCCACCTGGCCAAGGCGGTCTGGCTGTTTCCGCTGTACCTGTTGGCGATCAACATCTTCGTGCTGCCGATCACCTTTGCCGGGCTGATGCAGTTCCCGCCCGGCACCCTGGACGCGGACACTTTCGTCCTAACCCTGCCCATGGCCCACCGTCAGGAGGCGCTGACCCTGCTGGTGTTCATCGGTGGGCTGTCGGCGGCCACCGGGATGGTCATCGTCGAGACCATCGCCCTGTCCACCATGATCTGCAACGACCTGGTGATGCCGCTGCTGCTGCGCTGGAAGGTGCTGGCGCTGGGCTCGCGCAGCGACCTGTCCGGCTTGCTGCTGGGCATTCGCCGTGGGGCGATCCTGCTGCTGATGCTGCTGGGCTACGTCTACTACCGCGCCGCGGGGGAGGCCTACGCGCTGGTCTCCATCGGCCTGGTGTCGTTCGCCGCGGTGGCACAGTTCGCCCCGGCCATGCTCGGCGGCATGTACTGGAAGCAGGGCACCCGCAATGGCGCGCTCTGCGGGCTGTCGCTGGGGTTCCTGCTCTGGGCCTACACCCTGTTGCTGCCGTCGTTCGCCAAGTCCGGCTGGCTGCCCCTGGCGTTCATCGAGGAGGGGCCGTTCGGGATCGCCTGGCTCAAGCCGTTGGCACTGTTCGGCCTGGAGGAGATGGACGACATCAGCCATGCGCTGTTCTGGAGCCTGCTCGGCAACGTCGGCACCTATGTCGGCGTGTCCCTGTTCGACCGCCAGGGCATCCGCGAGCACGCCCAGGCGGTGCTGTTCGTCGATGCGTTCAAGATCAGCGGGCGCGGCGCCAGCCCCTGGCGGGGAAGTGCGTCGCTGGAGGAAGTGATGACCCTGATCGGCCGCTTCCTCGGCCCCGTGCGTACCGAGGACGCCTTCGCCCAGTACGCCGCCGGGTGTGGTTTGCGTTCGTGGCAGGCGCTGGAGCCGGACGCCGAACTGGTGCATTTCGCCGAAACCCTGCTGGCCGGCGCCATCGGCGCGTCATCGGCGCGGGTCATGCTGGCCTCGGTGGTGAAGGAGGAGCCGCTGGGCATGGACGAGGTGCTGAATATCCTCGACGAGGCCTCGCAGCTCCTGGCCTACAGCCGCCAGTTGGAACAGAAGTCCGCCGAGCTGGAGGCCGCCACCGCCGAGCTGCGCGCGGCCAACGAGCGGTTGCAGGAGCTGGACCGGATGAAGGACGACTTCATCTCCACCGTCACCCACGAGCTGCGCACGCCACTGACGTCGATCCGTGCCTTCTCGGAAATCCTCAACGACAACCCCGAGCTGGATGCCCGGCAGCGGGCGCGCTTCGTCGCCATCATCGTCAAGGAGAGCGAGCGGCTGACGCGGATGATCAACCAGGTCCTCGACCTGGCCAAGCTGGAGTCCGGCCGCGCCGAGTGGCATGCCAGCGAACTGGACCTGCGGACGGTGATCGAGGATGCAGTGGCCACCACCAGCCAGCTTCTGGAAGAGCGCGGCGCGAGCCTGACCCTGCAACTGCCGGACGAGGTGCCCCGGGTGCGTGCGGACCGCGACCGCCTGCTGCAGGTGCTGCTGAACCTGATTTCCAACGCGGCCAAGTTCTGCGACCGCGACGCCGGGCGCATCGTCATCGCCTTGCGGGTGCTGCCGGATGCGCTACAGGTGGATGTAAGCGACAACGGTTGCGGCATCGACCCGGCCGATCAGGAAACCATCTTCGAGAAGTTTCGCCAGGTGGGCGACACCTTGACGGAGAAACCCCAGGGAACCGGGCTGGGGCTGCCGATCAGCCGGCAGATCATTCGCCATTTCGGCGGTAAGCTCTGGGTGAACAGCGCGCGCGGGCAGGGGGCGACCTTCTCCTTCAGCCTGCCGCTCGCCGGCGTGGCGGAGGAGGACGTATGAGCAAGCGGGTCCTGATTGCCGATGACGAGCCGAACATCGTCATTTCCCTGGAGTTCCTCCTGCAGCAGGAGGGCTACCAAGTGGAAGTGGCTCACGACGGCCAGGAAGCCCTGGACGCCATCGAGCGGCAGCCGCCCGATCTGGTGCTGCTGGATATCATGCTGCCGCGCCTGAGCGGCTTCGACGTTTGCCAGCGGATTCGCGCCAACCCGGACTGGAGCAAGGTCCGGGTGGTCATGCTGACCGCCAAGGGGCGCGAGGTGGAGGTGAGCAAGGGATTGGCCCTGGGGGCCGACGACTACATCACTAAGCCGTTCGCCACCAAGGAACTGCTGGCGCGGGTCCGCGACCAGCTGGCCGGATAAGCGCCGATGCAGCCGAAAGTCCGCTTCGTCCTCCATTTCGCCTGGCTCGGCGTGCTCTCCGTGGCGTTGCTCGGTTTCGCCGGGCTGGTGCTGTGGATCGACCTGTCGCCGGCGGAACGGCATACCCTGCGCAGCATCCTGGCCGAGCGCGCGGCCCTGCTGGTGGTCCTGGCCGGGTTGCTCGGCGCAGTGCTGGCGGGGCTGCTGCGCCAATGGCTGGTCGCCTATCCGCAGAATGCCCAGCGGATCACCGAGGAGATCGGCATCATCCACCGGGTCAACGCCGAGCACCGGCTGAAACCCTCCGGCCCGGTGGAAATGCGCAAGCTCGGCGAGGCCCTGAACGAATTCGCCGAAGTCTACGACCAGCAGCAACGCGAGGTGGAGGCGCGCATCGAGGAGACCAACGGCCGCCTCGAACAGGAAAAGAACCGCCTGGCTACGCTCATGTCCGAACTGGCGCAGAGCGTGCTGGTGTGCAACAACGAGGGCCGCATCCTGCTCTACAACCCACGCGCCACGCAGTTGCTGGCCGGCGATGCGAGTGCGCCGGGCGGCATGCCGGTGGGGCTGGGCCGGTCGATCTTCGCGGTGCTGGACAAGAGCCTGATCACCCATGCGCTGGAGCAAATCCGCCACCGCCTCGACCAGCAGGCGGCCAAGCCGGTGGCGCATTTCGTCGCCGCCCGCGCCGGCCACCTGCTGCGCGCGCAAATGGCGCCGGTGCTGGACCAGCAGGGCGAGTCGATCGGTTTCGTGCTGATCCTCGAAGACATCACCCGCACGGTGGAAATCAACAGCCGCCGCGACCTGCTCTTGCAACAGCTCACCGAGGGCAGCCGTTCCGCCCTGGCCAATATCCGGGCGGCGGTGGAAACCCTGGAGCAGTACCCGGACATGGACAGCGAACGGCGCGAACGCTTCACCGAAGTGATCCGCGACGAGGCCGAGCGCCTGACCCAGCGCTTGGAGCAGAGCCTGAGCCGCCATGCCGACCTGCTCGGCAGTCCCTGGCCGCTGGAAGACATGCTGGCCAGCGACCTGGCCGCCGCCCTGCAACGCAACTTCGCCGCCGCCCTTGGCCTGCGCATGCGCTGCGAAGTCGGCGAACAGCCGCTGTGGTTGAGCGTGGACAGCTACTCCCTGGTGCAGGTGCTGACCCAGGTGATGGGTGCCCTGGCTTCCGCCTGCCGCACTCGCGAGATCGGTCTGGAACTGAGTACAGAAGGACGCTGCGTGCGCCTGTCGTTGTCCTGGGGCGGCCAGCCGCTGGACCCGAACCTGCTGCACGAATGGGAAGAGTTGCCGCTGAACCTGGGGGGCGAGGGCGAGAATGGCGCGACCCTCAAGAGCGTGGTCGCGCGCCATGGCGGCGAGGTCTGGTGCCAGCTCGACCGGGCGGCGGGCGTCAATCGCTTGTGCCTGCAATTGCCGCGCATCCAACCGGAGGCGCTCCCGGAGCCGCTGGAGCCTTCCCAGGGGCGGCCGGTCTACTACGACTTCGACCTGTTCAACCAGCCGGGGCAGACCGCCGAGTTGGACGAGCGCCCGCTCAGCGAGCTGTCCTACACCGTATTCGACACCGAGACTACCGGCCTCTCGCCCTCGGATGGCGACGAGATCATCTCCATCGGTGCGGTGCGGGTGGTCAACGGCCGACTGTTGCGGCAGGAATGCTTCGACCGCTTGATCAAGCCGTCGCGCCCCATCAGCAAGGCCTCGCAGGAAGTCCACGGCCTCACGCCGCAGATGCTCGCCGACCAACCACCCATCGAACAGGTGCTACCGCAGTTCCATCGCTTCGCCGAAGACACTGTGTTGGTCGCCCACAACGCGGCCTTCGACATGCGCTTTCTGCAACTCAAGGAAGCGCAAACCGGCGTGACCTTCATCCAGCCGGTGCTCGACACGCTGCTGCTCTCGGCCCTGGCCCACCCTGGCCACCTCGACGACGAGCACCGCCTCGAACGCATCGCCACCCGCCTGGGCGTCGAGGTCATCGGCCGCCATACCGCCCTGGGCGATGCCATCGTCACCGCCGAAGTGCTGCTCAAACTCATCCCCCTCCTGGCCGAACGCGGCATCCACAACCTGCGCCAGGCCAGGGAGGCGTCGCGCAAGACGCTGTATGCGCGGGTGAAGTACTGAGCGGAGCCGCTGTCCCGGATTGCGCTGACGCTTATCCGGGGCTACGGATGTAGGGGCGAATTTATTCGCCGGGCGGGGCGCCGTGGGCGAATGGGGCCCTGCCTGCCGTCAATCCTCGCGCATAGGGATCAACAATCGCTCGGTCGTCGCGGCGATCCGTTCGGCCAGTTCGCTACTCGCCACCGAGCGCGCGAGCGTCACGGCGCCTGCCAGGGTTGCCAGCGCCGCCAGTGCTGCCTCGACATCGCGAGGGGCGCCATCTGAGACCGGCCCGCCAGCGATCACGGTGGCCACTGCCCGCAACTGCGCTTCGAATGCAATCCGCGATGCTTCGTCGGAGCGTGCCACTTCCGGCGCCAGGCTTTGCAGGGCGCAACTTTCGGCCAGGTCGCAACGGCGCTTCTCCCCCAGATAGAAGCGCACGAACGCAGGCCACCAATTGCTGCCTTCCGTCTCCTGGAGCTGCTGCACGGCGCTTTTCAGGTCCGCCATTCCTTGATCGACGGTCTCCAGGAACGCGGCGGCCTTGGAGTCGAAGTGACTGTAAAACGCACCGGACGTAACGCCGGCTTCCTTGGCCAGGCCATCCACCCCGGCGCCGCCGAAACCACCCTTGCGAAAACCACGACCCGCCGCTTCAAGGATGCGCTGGCGCGTCTGCTGCTTTTTTTCGGATCGAGACATGGGAACCCGTGTTTCATCTGAATCGACGAGGCGATGATACTTGAATAAATAACGATCGTTATATATTTTTAAATAACGGTCGTTATTTCAACGGCCGCGCCGGTCGCCCCCGCGACGGCACACATGAACAGGAGCAAGGACATGCCACTTACCCTCACCCTTACCGAAGGTGTGCTGCCCAAGGGCAGCGAATCGGTCGCGCTCTCACGTCTGTCGGAGGCCATGCTCAGATGGCACGGCCTCAGCGGTAACCCGGTCATGACGCCCAACGTGATCGGGGCCATTCATGTGTTACCCGAAGGAAGCACCTTCGCGGGTTCGCAGCCGGTGTCGGTGGCGGTCGTCGAATGGAAGGTGCCGTCCTTTGCCTTCGCCAGCCGCGACATCCAGCAGGGCTACATCGCGGAGGCGACCGACATCATTCGGGAAATGTCCGGCGGCAGGCAGCCCAGGGAGCGTATCTGGGTCAATGTCACCCATGCGGTCGATGGCGCATGGGGAATCGCCGGCGAAGCCCTGACCAACGTCCAGCTCGGTGAGGCGATCGCCGGAGCCGCAGTCTGACGACACCGGGGTTCAGGCTCGTGGGTTCGCCCCGGTTAAGGGGTGAACTCACGGGCTGGTCCGGCTGCTTGAGGCGAGCCTGCCAATTGGCTGCCTGGAGCGTGACCGTTCGGCTGGGAATCGCCCAAACGGTTGTCCGACGCGGTTCGTCCTGCCAGGATGGGACGGTTGCCTGCGTCTCTACGAGGGCTTCCCGATGATGGCGTCGCCGCGAAGGCGACGCTGCTGCCGCGTCTCGATGTCGTCATCGCGACGTACTGCAAAAGGCCTCCGCCGCTGCGCTCGGGCGCACGGCACCGAGGCGTTCACTGTCTGGCGTCACCCCTTTGGAAGGCGCCTGGCACAAGGGTTCCGCTCACGGCGAATCTGAGCGAACCACTGAGGCACAATGACAGTCAGACCCTACATGAACGATTTCGAACTGGTCACACGGCTGGACATTTCCCGCTGTGCTTTTTTCTTCGATGTAGACGGAACGCTGGCTGAGATACAGCCCCGTCCGGAACTCGTATTCATTCCCGAATCCACCCTCGACGCCCTCCAGCGCCTGCAAGACCGGGGCGGGGTGGTCGCGGTGATTTCCGGGCGCAAGCTCGACGACCTCGACCGTCTGCTGGACCCGCTGCGCCTGCCCGCCGCCGGTGTCCACGGTGCCGAACGGCGCGATGCCGAGGGGCGAGAAACTCGCCTGGTGGAGGACCCCGCCACCCTGGCGCGGATCGGCGCCGAGCTGGAAGAGGCCTGCGCGCCGTACCCCGAGCTGCGCGTGGAAAACAAGGGCGTGGCCTTCGCCCTGCATTACCGCGAAGCACCCGAGCGCGAATCCATCGCCCGCTACCTGGCCGAGTCCTTCGCCGAGCGCTATGCCGACCTGCTCGGCCTGCAGCCGGGCAAATGCGTGTTCGAACTGAAGCCCAAGGGCGCGAGCAAGGGCGAGGTCATCAACAGTTTCATGCGGGAGGCACCCTTCGCCGGGCGCCTGCCGTTGTTCATCGGCGACGACCTGACCGACGAAGCCGGCTTCGCGGCGGTCAACGCCTTACAGGGCCTATCCCTCAAGGTCGGCAGCGGACCGACCACGGCCAGGCAGCGCCTGGCCTCCGTGTCGGCGGTGGCCGACTGGCTCCGGACGCTGCTGGCCAGCACAGGAGGGATGAGCCCCATCCAGGAAGAGCAGAGGGGAGGAATCTCATGAGCCGTTTAGTGGTGGTCTCCAACCGTGTAGCGCCGATCGAAGAAGGCAAGGCGGCGGCGGGGGGACTGGCCGTCGGCGTGCAGGATGCCCTGCGCAAATCCGGCGGCATCTGGTTCGGCTGGAATGGCGAAGTCGACGCCGACCCACAGACCCGCAGCGAAACCAAAGACAACATCACCTACGTCACCTTCGGCCTCACCAAACGCGATTACGACCAATATTATCGAGGGTTTTCCAACGCCACCCTGTGGCCGGTGTTCCACTACCGGATCGACCTGGCCCGCTACAGCCGCGAGGAATACGAGGGCTACCGAAGGGTCAACAACGCGTTGGCCGAGCGCCTCAAGCCGCTGCTCAAGCCCGACGACATCATCTGGGTCCACGACTACCACCTGATCCCCTTCGCCGAAGCCTGCCGCATGTACGGCATCCGTAACCGGATCGGCTTCTTCCTGCACATCCCGTTCCCCGCGCCGGAAATCCTCACGGCCATCCCGCCGCACAACGAACTGCTGAAGACCCTGTGCTTCTACGACCTCATCGGCTTCCAGACCGAGACCGACCGGCTGGCCTTCGAGGACTACATTACCCGCGAGGTGCGTGGCCTGGTCAGGGCCGATGGCAGCCTGACCGCCTACGGACTGAACTTCCGCACCGGCGTCTACCCCATCGGCGTGGTGCCCGACGAGATCCGTCGCCAGGCCGAGTCCTACAAGGGCCGGCGCAATGTCATCAGCCGTACCGCCGACGGCGAGCTGCGCAAGACCATCATCGCCGTCGATCGCCTGGATTATTCCAAGGGGCTGGTGGAGCGCTTCCGCGCCTACGAAAACCTGCTCGACCGCTTCCCCGAGCACCGGCGCAACGTGCAGTTCATCCAGATCGCCCCCACCTCGCGCTCGGACGTGCGCACCTACCAGCACATCCGCAAGCAACTGGAGACCGAGGCCGGGCACATCAACGGACGCCTCTCCGAACTGGACTGGACGCCCCTGCGCTACCTCAACAAAAGCCATGACCGGCGCATACTCATGGGCCTGTTCCGCGCCGCCGACATCGGCTTCGTCACCCCGCTGCGCGATGGCATGAACCTGGTCGCCAAGGAATACGTGGCCGCGCAGGACCCGGAAGACCCCGGCGTGCTGGTGCTCTCGCGCTTCGCCGGCTCGGCCCGCGAACTGACCTCGGCACTGATCGTCAACCCATACGACACCGCCGGGATGGCCGAAGCCCTCGACCGGGCGCTGCGCATGCCGCTGCAGGAGCGCAAGGAACGCTACGAGAACATGATGCGGGCGATCCGCTCGGCCGACCTGGCGGCCTGGCGCGATGGTTTCCTGCGCGACCTGCGGGCCTCCGCCTCACGGCCGACGCTGATCAGCACCAAGCGAGCCAAGGCCTCCTCGGCGTGACCCGGCCTTCCGGAGCCTTGTCAAAGGGCCGACCGGTTCGTAAGGTGCGGTTCCGGCAGAGGAGGGAACATGAGCGATCTACAGCAGCTGTTCGAGAACAATGCCCGCTGGGCAGAGTCCATCAAGCAGGAAGACCCGGAGTTCTTCGAGAAACTCGCCCGGCAGCAAGTGCCCGAATACCTGTGGATCGGCTGCTCCGATGCGCGGGTGCCGGCCAACGAGATCGTCGGCATGCTGCCCGGCGACCTGTTCGTCCACCGCAACGTCGCCAACGTCGTGCTGCACACCGACCTCAACTGCCTGTCGGTGATCCAGTACGCGGTGGACGTGCTCAAGGTGAAGCACATCCTGGTCACCGGCCACTATGGTTGCGGCGGCGTGCGCGCCTCCATGCAGGACGCCCAATACGGCCTGATCGACGGTTGGCTGCGCACCATCCGCGACCTCTACTACGAGCATCGCGAGCACATCAACCAGCTCCCCACCGAGGAGGAGCGGGTCGACCGCCTCTGCGAACTCAATGTCATCCAGCAGGTGGCCAACGTCAGCCATACCACCATCGTCCAGAACGCCTGGCATCGCGGCCAACCGCTCTCGGTGCACGGCTGCATCTACGGCATCAAGGATGGTCTCTGGAAGAACCTCAACGTCACCGTCAGCGGGCTCGACCAGATTCCGCCGCAGTACCGCCTGCGTCCGCTCGGGCAGCCCTGACCGGTGCCGTCGCGCCAGCTCCTGGCCTTCGCCGGGCTGCTCGTTTCCTGCCTCTGCTGGGCGGGCAATGCGCTGGTGGCGCGGGCGTTCTACAGTGCTATCCCACCGCTGAGCCTGTCGTTCTGGCGCTGGAGCCTGGCCCTGGCGATCCTCCTGCCCTTCGTCGCCGTGCCGCTCTGGCGGGAGCGGCACAAGGTGATCCGTGGCGGCTGGCGGCTGGTGCTGCTCGCCGCCCTCGGCATCAGCGGCTACAACTCGCTGCTCTATACCGCCGCCCACAGCACCGTGGCGATCAACATTACCCTTGTCAACACCTGCCTGCCGCTGGCCACCTACCTGGGCGCCGGCGTGCTGCTCAACGAGTGGCCGCCGCGGCGGGCCTGGTTCGGCATGGCCGTGGCCGCAATCGGCCTGATCACGCTGATCAGCCGTGGCAGCCTGGCCAACCTGCTGGCGCTGTCGTTCAACCCCGGCGACCTGATCATGCTGGTCGCCGTATTGGTCTGGGCGCTCTATACCTTGCTGCTGCGCCGCTGGAGTCCGCGCTTCGAGCTGCCGCCACTGGCCCTGCTCGGTGCCTTGGTGCTGCTTGGCGTGCCGATCATCCTACCGTTCTACCTCGTCGAGCTGAGCCAGGTCGGCGGCTTCGACCCGAGCCCGGCCAACCTCGCCGCCATCGGCTACACCGCCGTGTTCGCCTCGCTGCTCGCCTACCTCACCTGGAACCACGGGGTTAAAGTGGTGGGAGCGGCCAAGGCGGCGTTGACCAGCTACCTGATGCCGGTGTTCGCCGCGTTGCTGGCCTACCTGCTGCTCGGCGAGACCCTGGAGGTTTTCCACTGGCTCGGTGGCGCACTGATCTTCGGCGGGCTGCTGCTGGCAACCCGCCCCGGGAGGTGAGGCATGCACAGACTCTGCGCGATTCCAGGCGATGGCATCGGCCGCGAAGTGGTCCCCGCCGCGTTGGACGTCCTGAAAAAGCTCCTGCCGAACGTGAAGGTGGAAGAGGCCGAGGCCGGTTGGGAGTGCTTCGAGCGTCATGGCGAGGCCGTCCCCGAGAGCACCCTGGCGCGCATGCGCGACTGCGGCGCCGGCCTGTTCGGAGCCGTCTCCTCGCCGAGCGGCAAGGTGCCGGGTTACCGCAGCGCGATCCTCACCCTGCGCCAGGCGCTCGATCTGCACGTCAGCCTGCGTCCGGTGCGCAGTTGGCCGGTCACCTCACCGAAGGCCGGCATCGACCTGATGATCCTGCGCGAGAACAGCGAGGGCCTCTACAGCGGCCGCGAGCACTGGGAGGCAGAAGGCGTCGCCGTCGCCGAGCGGGTGATCAGCAAGGCCGCCTGCCAGCGTCTCGCCCAGCGCACCGCCGAAGTCGCCAAGGCACGCCAGGCGCGCCGCATCACCCTGGTCCACAAGGCCAACATCCTGCCGCTCACCTGCGGGCTGTTCCGCGACACCTGCCGCGACCTGCTGATGGGCGAGGGCTGGGGCGACGTTCTCGACGAGCGCCTGGTCGATGTCGCCGCCCTGCAACTGGTGGAGCGCCCCGAAGCCTTCGACCTCATCGTCACCACCAACCTGTTCGGCGACATCCTCTCCGACCTCGCCTGCCACTGGAGCGGCGGCCTCGGCATGGCCCCTTCGCTGAACTGGGGCGACGGCATCGCCCTCGCCGAACCCGTCCATGGCAGCGCCCCCGACATCGTCGGCAGCGGCCGCGCCAACCCGCTCGCGGCGATCCTCAGCGTCGCCTTGCTGCTGCGCTACCACTGGCGCGAAGAGACCCTGGCCACCCGCCTCGAAGCCGCCGTCCAGCGCTACCTCGAAACCACCGGCCACCTCGACTTCGGCGTCGACACCACCCGCACCATCACCCAAGGCGTGATCGACGCGCTTTGAGGGTTTTCCCCGCCATCGGCCCGGCATGAGCCGCCCTCGCTTTGGGGATGAGGAATGAGGGCGAGGTGAGGTGGGGAGGGGTGAGAGGTGAGAGGTGAGGGCGCGGCCAACCCGCCCCGTTCGGCCCAGCACGTCCAACCCCCTCGCCCCTCTGGGGAGAGGGCTGGGGTGAGGGGGCGCAGCCAAGCCCTACACCAAACCCAATCATCCGCCATCCAAGGGCCTGGAGAGCAACGAACCGCCACGCTATTCTCCGCCAACCCACCCGAGGCCAAGGACGCCCATGCCCCACAACATCCTCTTCGTCTGCGGCAAGAATCGCCTGCGCAGCCCCACCGCCGAACACCTCTTCGCCGACCGTCCCGGCCTCGCAACCGCCTCCGCCGGTATCAACCACGACGCCGATAACCCCGTCACCCCGGAGCTTCTCGCCTGGGCCGACACCGTCTTCGTCATGGAACGCAGCCACCGCACCAAACTCTCCTCCAAGTTCAAGGCGCACCTGGGCAACAAGCGAGTGATCTGCCTGGGAATTCCGGACGACTACGCATTCATGGACCCGGTGCTGGTGCGGGTGCTGGAGGAGAAGGTGGGCAGGTTCCTGTAGAGAGCGGAGCCACCACCGATACTGCGGATAGCGTTTCGCCATTGTGCTGATGCGAACGTCCTCGTGTACAAGACGGTTAGCCACCGATTCGAGCTTCCGGTCCGAACCAGTCACCTCGAATTGGCTCGTTCACTCAGCTTGTCGAATGGCGCAAGGCGAGGTTAGCTGTGTGTTTGAAACCACGTTCATCAAGGTAGATAGGGGGCCCCATGCTGATCACCACCACCCCGAGCATCGAAGGCAAGCGCATCACCCGCTACTGCGGCGTGGTGGCTGGCGAGGCGATTCTCGGCGCCAACCTGTTCAAGGACCTCTTCGCCGGCATCCGCGACCTCGTCGGCGGTCGCTCCGCCACCTATGAAAAAGAACTCCAGCGCGCCCGCGAAATCGCCCTGCAGGAACTCCAACAGCGCGCCCAGGAACTGGGCGCGAACGCGGTGATCGGTATCGACCTGGACTACGAAGTGCTGGGGCAGAGCAACGGCATGATGATGGTGTCGGCGAGCGGGACGGCGGTGGTGGTGGAGTGAGGGAGGAAGCGGTGGATAGGTGGAGAAGCGGTCTGGATGGGTTTGTTAAAACCGAAGACGTTTCGCACGTAGAGATCGCCTCGGTGAATTTCGATCAATGGACGCTGACCGTTGCCTTACGCGCATACGCCAAGGCTGATCAGAGTGTGTTGGGCATGATTCATGTCGTCTTCGATCAGGTGGAAGGCTTTCGCCTATTGGACGAAGGCGCCATGCTTCGCTTTCCCTGGAAGCGACTATCCGATGACGGTGCCTTCGTGCACCGCATCCCGGAGGGTGGTTGGCTCGATCTCGAGCGTGACGCGGGCAATATCCTGCCCGCTGCAGGTGCGGCGGAGTATCTGATCGTGACCCAGAACGAATGCATGTCGGTCATCGCCTACGCGGAGCCGGCATACGAGTGGGTCAAGAGTGGAGCGGCGAATACTTGGACGGCTGTGTAGGGGCCGAGTATGACGACGTTGGTTCTTCTTCCCGGCATGGATGGCACAGGGCTGCTTTTTCAGCCTCTCATTGACGCACTACGGAGTGATGTCCGCGTCATGGTCATCCACTATCCCACCGACGAGCCCCTGGACTACCAGGCAATTCGATTTCATGTGGAAGCGGCTCTCCCGGAGGGGCCGCTGGTGCTGTTGGGCGAGTCATTTTCCGGTCCTATTGCAACTGCCATCGCGGCGGGCTTTGCAGATCGGGTTAGAGGTCTCGTCCTGTGCTGCACCTTCGTGCGTAATCCTCGACCGCTACTGGGCAGGCTCAAGGCGCTGCTACCGCTGTTTCCGATTCGCAGCATTCCCGGGGCTCTCATTGCAGCCCTTCTCCTTGGCCGCTTCGCCACGCCTGCGTCACGTAGCTTGTTGGAGCGCGCATTGTCTCGGGTATCCCCCTCTGTGCTGAGGGCGCGATTGCGAGCGGTATCTTCTGTCGATGAGTCTGCGTCGCTGTCGGCAGTGAAAGCGCCGGTGCTCTACCTGCGCGCTACTGAGGACTGCTTGGTTCCAGAGGCCAGCGCACGATTGATCGAGCAACGTTGTTCGTCTGTGTCTGTCGTGCCGATTTCAGGACCGCATTGCCTGCTGCAGGCCCGCCCGGTGGAAGCAGCGGCTGTGATCAAGGAATTTCTTCAGGAGATTGGGCAGACTACGGAGTCATCAACGAGATGAGGCTACTGCCTGTCATATCCGTTATAGTTGCACTTAGTGCAGCGCCTGAGGGCAACTTTGATGTCAATACCGTCCTTGCAAGCTAAAAGAGCTTATGTCGCCAGGATGCGTCAGTCGAACTATGCCGCCAGCCTTCGCCTGGAGGGCTTCGACGTGACACCCGCCGACGCAGTACGCAAGCTGCCTTCCCGTGAGTCTGTCTTGCGTGCTTATCACGGCAAGCAGGGCTGATGATCGATAAGTACGGCGTCGGACAAGACCCTTACTGCTATCCCGAGACGTCTGTGCTGCGTAATCGCTTGGGGCTGATGAGTGAAGATGCGCTCAATCAGGCCGAGCGTGCATTGTCAGAAGTTGCAGCCAGCGAGATCGAGTTTGACCTTCCTCCCTACGATCTTGCTTATCTCCAGAGAATCCACCGCAAGCTGTTTGGCGATGTCTATGAATGGGCAGGCGAAATTCGCTCTGTAGATATTTCCAAGGGTGGAACGCATTTCTGTACTGTCGCTCGCCTTGAGGCCGAGGCTACCAAGATTTTCAGTCGCATGTCCGAAGCGAATTGGTTCGAGAGTGTGGGCCGTTCCGAGTTGGTGGTTTCTGTTGCTGGTGTGTATGGAGACCTCAACATGATCCACCCGTTCAGGGATGGTAATGGCAGAGCGTTGCGTACCCTGTTTGAGCACATCATCGTAAACGCTGGTTATGGGATCAGTTGGTGGTCGGTGGAGCCGGGAGAATGGCTGCAGGCCAATATCGATGCTGTCGTATGCGATTACGAAGGCTTGGTTTGTATTTTTGATCGCTGTATAGGTTTGCCGATTGGCTGAACCAAAAAGAAAAGGGGTTAGCTTTCGCTAACCCCTTTTCGGATATGGTGGCTACGCAGGGACTTGAACCCCGGACCCCAGCATTATGAATGCCGTGCTCTAACCAGCTGAGCTACGTAGCCATTCGAGGCGCGCATTATTCTCGGACGTGACCCGCCTGTCAACCCTCCAGGGGCGGCATTTTTTGGCGTTCCATCAAGCGGTTACGGGGCGGCGGTCGGCAACGAAACCACTGGTACCAGTGCACTTGAGGAAAGGTGCATCGTTGTCGGCTTTGAACGCTGCTCCAGCGTCTTAGTAGTCACGACGCGGCACTGGCCATCCGCGCCACCAGCGATTCAGCAGCACCCGCAGGGAGCGTTCGCCGGGCTGCGGCGGTGGGGCGAAACGCGGCATGTCCCGCAGGGCAATCCACAGATCGCCCTGCCATTGCAGCAGACTGATGCGCTGGTGATCCCAGGCCATCAGCGTGCGCCTGGGTTCCTGTGCTCGGCCTTCCCAGGCATCGCGCAGGGCGGGCAGGGCTTCATGAGTCAGCCAGCGGCGCAGACCGCGATTCTCGGGATGACTGAAACGACAGAGCGCTCGGTAAAGCCCGGACTCGCTCAATAGCTGAACAGGCTCCGAGTCGCCCCGGTGAGTACAGAACGTCACCGTGCATACCTGATCGTCGTCCATCAGCCGACAAATCCGCTCCGGGTGCCGATGCCCCATCAACAGGCCGAACTCCTTGGCACACACCCAAGGCTGCCGGTCGATCATCACGCCGCGCAGCGGGCGGTTATGCCGCATCAGCAGCAGAGGGAAATAGCTTTCTTCCATATAGCTCTCCATTGATTCAGGCAGGCATGCCCATATCGAGTAAAGGGGGGCAGGTTGGTGGAGGTGGTGACGGCTAGTCGGCAAGGTGTCTTTCGATCCAGCCACGCACTTCGATGATTTGCGCCATGCCCAGGGGCTGAGCTAGCACGTACTTCGTACACAACGGTGCGTTGCGGAAATCCGTTAGGCGTTGGGTCGTTCCATGTGAATGTTCCCTATAATCGAAGAAGCGCCCAAATGGTTGTGGAATATCTCAACCAGTTGAGTGGAATAATACCACCATGCTTTGTTGGTGGAATATTTCAACATTTCTTTTTTAAGATTTTTATGGAATCAACCCACGATAGAGTCAGGCGCTTTTTGTCTAAGATCGGGCACCGAGAAGTCAGTGAAGCCACTGGAATCAAGGAGGAACGCTGCAAGACGATCAGATACGACAAAAGAGCGAATCTGAGGACAAGCGAACTGGACTTGATGGCAGAACGCTATCCTGAATACTCTCTATGGCTCAGAACAGGTCGTATTGATCCTGCCAACGGCGAGATCAGCCCTGATGATGAAGAGACCAACCGAACCTTGGCTAACCCCGCGGGATAGCCTCATCCGGAAAGTAGCTAGGCGCTGGTACATCCGAAGGAATGGAGAAGAACAATGAAAAGGATGCTGTTGGCACTGGCCCTAGCCGCAAGCCCCACCCTCGCAGAAGAATCCAAGCCCATTGCCACCCAAATCGGTGAGGCAATGCGACCGGCAGCCGAAGCTTATGGCAAGACCATGAACCGGCTGGTCAATGAATACATGGCTGGGGCCAGCAAAGGCCCGCTTGGCGATGCAGCCAGAGCCAACCTCAAAGCCCAAGACAAACGAGAACGCGAAGCCAATCGCGGGGTTCGTCGCACCATGAAGGAATGCATCAAGCCTGGGAACGTCATTGATGATGACGTGAAAGAGTGCACGGAAGGATTGCGTCAAAAAGAATGGTGACCGTGAAATCATCAGTTGCAGAAGGAATGCACGATGTTAAAGCGTATAAGCAAGATTCAAAATGTAGGGAAGTTCAGGGGTTGTAAGGCTGGGAATATAGAGTTTAACAAGATAAGTATAATTTACGGCTTGAATACCTATGGTAAATCAACGCTGACAGATATATTTAAAAGTTTAAGGAATGGTGATGATGTCTTGATAAAAAAGAGGCTATCCATTCCGGAAGATAAGCTCCCGCAAGAGGTTGTTCTAAGTTTTCAAAAGGACGGCAAAGAAGTTGCGGTGTCTTATAATCAGCGTGGCTGGTCGGCCAATATCGAAGATGGTCAGCGAATCAATATATATGATGAGGATTTTTACCATCAAAATCTTTTCTCTTCACGAGAGTTTACGCGCTCCACTAAAGAACAATTTAGCGCATTTATTTTAGGTAAGCAGGGCGTAGACAAAGCGAACTTGATTGCAGGTAAGAATAAAGTAAAAGGCGATCTGGTAAGAACGAGAACGCGGTTGACGAAAGATGCATTTGCAGACATTGCTGATGTAAAGAACTTTCTGGCTTTGCCCGTTGATAAGACAAAGGAAGAGCTAGAGTCTGAGCGTGATCGGCTCCGAGAGGAGTGGGCTAACAAAAGCCGGCAGCAAAAAGCTCTGCAAGAGATACTTGGGCGGGCAGTTTTTAAGCCTGTAGAGCAGGGCAGTAAATTTGAAACCTCAGCTAAAGATATAAATGAAGTATTAAGAAGCACGTTTCAAACGGAGAATGTTGAAGCTCAAGCAGAGCTTGAAAAGCATATTGAACGGTGCTTCAAGACAAAAGATAAGGCCGAGGCATGGATTAGGCAGGGGGTTGAGCAAAACAATGGGGTGGAATGTCAGTTCTGTGGGCAGGAATTAAGCGATAAGGCGCTTAGTCTGCTGGAGCAATATAAGAAAAGTTTCGATACGTCGTTTCAAGATTTTCGCGATCAAGCTATAAAAAGGCTTTTGGATCAAGATCAGATGACTGTTAAGGCTATGCCTCAGCAAAGAGAAATTGACACGATAGCTGAGAACTCTAAATTAGAGCTTATATATAAAGACATATCAGATATAGACTTAGGCGATTGCTATGAACGGCTTGAGGCGTTGGCGGCTGATATTCGAGAGCTTAAAGAGCTTGTCGAAGGGGAGTTTAGGCCGTTTAAAGAGTCTCTAGATTCAGCTATAAAAGAAAAGTCCGAAGCTCCTCAGCAGGCCGTGAGAGAAATTGAATACGATACTTTGTTGTCGCTGTTAAATAACTATAATTCGGCGAAGGTAGAGTATAACGCCTTAGGTGCTGAGATTAATGAGTGTTACGCTGCGTTTAAAGAAAAGCTAAGACTTACGGATTATGCAACAGAGCTAGGTGAGTTAAAAAGTCTGGGAGAAATGCAAAACCTCAAAATCAAAAGATTTGAACGGGATGGGCAATGCAAAGAGCTTTCAGCTTTAGAGGCGGAAGTTGAAAGTCTCGAAAAGGAAATTCCTAGGCTGCTGGAAGAGTTGCAAAAAGAGCAAAGTGACTATTTAGATAAGTTTTTTGCAGCCCTTAACGAAAATTTCCAAAAATTTGGAAGTAGAGACTTTGGTCTAAGCAAGGCTATTAATCGAGCTGGTCATGTTCCGATATATCATCTGAAAGTCAGTTTTAGAGGTAAGGTGATATCCGAAACGAATATTGATCGTATATTTAGTGAGTCAGATCGTAGGGCGCTAGCTTTAGCGGTATTTTGGACGTCGCTAAGTAATCAAAGTGACGAGGAGCTTGCAAGGTCAGTGGTGGTATTGGATGACCCAGTTACATCATTCGATATGAACAGACGGCACACGGTTAATAGAGAAATCATTAATATTTCAGAGCGGGCATGTCAGGTCATTTTGTTAACCCACTACGAGCCGGCCGTTGTTGATATTTTGAATAAATACAAAAAAAGTAAGCCGATAATGTTTTGTCAGATTGTCAGAGATGGGGATAACTCTACTATTGAGGTTGGTGATGCTGAAGCCTTCTGTAGAAATGATCATGAAAACAAAAGAGTGGAGATACTGTCATTCATATCTGGGCAGTCAAGACTCGCGGATGCAAGTTGTTTAAGGGTTTTTTTGGAGTATGAAATAGATTCTCGCTTTGCAAAGCAAATAATTGCAAATGGTATTTCTAATATGCAATTGGGCGAGAAGATAGATAAGCTGCATGAGCTTCAAGTTATTTCAGATGCTACAAAAAATAAGTCGCACGCATGGCGAGAGGACTTAAATCCGGATCATCATAGATGGTCAGATTCAAACGACGAAGAAAGGCGCCAACTAGCAAACGACTTCTTTGAATTTATCTATAACGAGCTCAGCGTGGCGTAGTTGCCGGAAATTTGGTGACTACATCCAGTCCTTTCTATGAGAAGAACTGGTCTAGCCAGCATAGGGGAGGGACAGAAGCCCCAATTTATGGGGCTCTCTGGCTCAGTCGGGCGGTTCGTAGCGGATTCATAATGCAGAATATCCCAGGTTCAGATCCCGGTGTAGCCACCATACAAAACAAGGGGTTAGCGCAAGCTAGCCCCTTTTTGTTGCACGCGAAAATGGCTCAGTGCAAGGCAGAAAGGCCTTAACCCAGCAGCCGCTCCAGGGCACCATCCACATGCTCCTGCCATTCCCCGCGCCTCATTTCCTGATAGCCGCTGCTGCCGGCGAAGGCGCTACCGACTACCACGTCGGGCTGCAGATCACGCAGGCCGGCGATGCTGGTGGCCATGGTCTGGCGGTCTTCGGGGGTATTGTGGCCGGGAATAAAGCCGGCTCTCCAACTGCCGTCCGCGCTGCGGTACAGGTGTCGCCGGTGAACAGGTAGCGTTGTCCTGTCGGGCTGTGTACCAGAAAGCAGGTGTTGCCAAGGCTGTGGCCGGGGGGGATCACGTCGATATTGCCGAGCAGTGTCTGGCGTTCGTCGAAGAGGATATCCACCGATGCGTAGCGGGAGAATTCCTCCTGTTCCCGGCGGTGGTCGCCGAGCTGGATGCCAAAGCACTGGCGGATCTGCATCGATGCTCGCGACGGAATCGCGAATAAATTCGCTCCTACAGGCGCCGGATCGATAGGCAAAGAAAACCCCGCCGAAGCGGGGTTCCTTATGTGCTGACAACGATCAAACGTTGAAGCGGAAGTGCATCACGTCGCCGTCCTTGACGATGTAGTCCTTGCCTTCCAGGCGCCATTTGCCGGCTTCCTTGGCGCCGGCTTCGCCCTTGTACTGGATGAAGTCGTCGTAGGCGATGACTTCGGCGCGGATGAAGCCTTTCTCGAAGTCGGTGTGGATCACGCCGGCGGCCTGCGGGGCGGTGGCGCCGACCTTGACGGTCCAGGCGCGGACTTCTTTCACGCCGGCGGTGAAGTAGGTTTGCAGGTTGAGCAGATCGTAGCCCGCGCGGATCACGCGGTTCAGGCCGGGTTCGTCCATGCCCATGGACTCGAGGAACATCAGTTTTTCCTCGTCGTCGTCCAGTTCGGCGATCTCGGCCTCGATCTTGTTGCACACCGGTACCACCACGGCGCCTTCTTCGGCGGCGATGGCTTTCACCACGTCGAGGTGCGGGTTGTTCTCGAAGCCGTCTTCGGCGACGTTGGCGATGTACATCACCGGCTTGCTGGTGAGCAGGTGGAAGCCCCGCGCCAGTTGCTTGTCGTCGTCGCCGAGGTTCTTCAGCAGGGTACGTGCCGGCTTGCCTTCGGTGAAGTGCGGGATCAGTTTTTCCAGCAGGGCTTTCTGGGCCACGGCTTCCTTGTCTCCGCCCTTGGCGTTGCGGGCGACTTTCTGCAGTTGTTTCTCGCAGCTTTCCAGGTCGGCGAAGATCAGTTCCAGCTCGATGATTTCGATGTCGCGCTTGGGATCGACGCTGTTGGCCACGTGGATGACGTTGTCGTCTTCGAAGCAGCGCACCACGTGGGCAATGGCGTCGGTCTCGCGGATGTTGGCGAGGAACTTGTTGCCCAGGCCTTCACCTTTGGAAGCACCTTCCACCAGGCCGGCGATGTCGACGAATTCCATGGTGGTGGGCAGCACGCGTTGCGGCTTGACGATCTCGGCCAGGGCATCCAGGCGCGGGTCGGGCATGGGCACGATGCCGCTGTTCGGCTCGATGGTGCAGAACGGGAAGTTCTCCGCGGCGATACCGGATTTGGTGAGGGCGTTGAACAAGGTGGACTTGCCGACGTTGGGCAGGCCGACGATGCCGCAGTTGAATCCCATGGTGTGTCCCTCGCGGAGATGAATTCGGTGGAAAAGGTAACTCAGGCCTTCTGGCTGTGCAGTGTCTGCATGGCTTTGGTCCAGTTCCCGTCGAGGATGTCTGGAAGCACGCCGAGGGCGAAGTCGATGCTGGTGTCGAGCAGGTCCTGTTCGCTGCGCGGTGCGCGGCCGAGGACGTAGCCGGAAACCAGGCTGCTGTGCCCCGGATGGCCGATGCCGAGCCGCAGGCGGTGGAAGCCGTTCTGGTTGCCGAGCTGGGCGATGATGTCGCGCAGCCCGTTGTGCCCGCCATGGCCGCCGCCCTGCTTGAGCTTGGCGATGCCGGGTGGCATGTCGAGTTCGTCGTGGGCGACCAAGATGGCATCCGCTGGAATGCGGAAGAAGTTCGCCAATGCCGCCACCGCCTGACCGCTGCGGTTCATGTAGGTGGTGGGGATCAGCAGGCGAACGTCGCGGCCCTGATGGGAGAATTTCCCGACGAGGCCGAAGTATTTGCGATCTGCGCTGAGGCTGGCGCCTTTGGCGGCTGCCACGCGCTCAACGAAAAGGGCCCCTGCGTTATGCCGGGTCTGGTCGTATTCGGGGCCGGGGTTACCCAGGCCGACGATCAGTTGGATGGCAGTCACGAGGAGCCCTTGTCAGCGAGCGAGTGCGATTACTCGGCTGCGCCTTCTTCTTTCACGACGCGGGACGGGTGGATGTTGGCCACCGCCAGGTCGTTGCCGTGGGCGAGGGCAACCAGTTCCACACCGGCCGGCACTTTCAGGTCGGACAGGTGGATGATCTGGTTCAGCTCGACCTTGGCCATGTCGACTTCGATGAATTCCGGCAGGTCCTTCGGCAGGCAGGAAACTTCCACTTCGTTGATGGTGTGGGAGATTTCGCCACCGCCTTGCTTCACGCCAACCGCGGTTTCCTGGTTGATGAAGTGCAGCGGAACGTGGGCGGTCAGCTTGTGGTCGGCCACGACGCGCAGGAAGTCGGCGTGCAGGACGAAGCTCTTGGCCGGGTGGCGCTGCAGGGCCTTGATCAGAACGGTTTCGGCGCTGTTGCCGATGTTCAGGGTGATCACGTGGCTGAAGGCAGCTTCGTTTTCCAGCAGCTTGGCCAGGTCTTTGGCCAGCAGGGAGATGGATTGCGGGGCCTTGTCGCCACCGTAGATCACGGCGGGAACCAGGCTGGCGTTACGACGCAGGCGGCGGCTCGCACCTTTCCCCAGGTCGGAACGCACTTCGGCATTCAGGGCAAACTCAGTCATTACGGTTCTCCAAAATAACCAAAACGCCCGTAGCGCTTGCGACCAGCGCTCGGGCGGTTGGGCAAAAAGCCCCGCACGGAGGCGGGGCGTTTGTCGTCAGCGACGTCGGTAAGCCAGTGGCTTAGCGGAACATGGCGCTGATCGATTCTTCGTTGCTGATGCGGCGGACCGCTTCAGCGACTACCGGGGCGATATCCAACTGGCGGATACGCGCACAGGCTTGTGCAGCGGCGGACAGCGGGATGGTGTTGGTCACCACCAGCTCGTCCAGCACGGAATTTTCGATGTTCTCGATGGCACGGCCGGACAGCACCGGGTGGGTGCAGTAGGCGTAGACCTTGGCGGCGCCGTGGTCCTTCAGCGCCTTGGCGGCGTGGCAGAGGGTACCGGCGGTGTCGACCATGTCGTCGACGAGGATACAGGTACGGCCTTCGACGTCGCCGATGATGTGCATCACTTCGGACTGGTTGGCCTTCGGGCGGCGCTTGTCGATGATCGCCAGGTCGACACCCAGGGACTTGGCGACTGCGCGGGCACGTACCACGCCGCCGATGTCCGGGGAGACGATCATCAGGTTGTCGAAACGCTGGTCTTCGATGTCGTCCACCAGAACGGGGGAGCCGTAGATGTTGTCCACGGGGATATCGAAGAAGCCCTGGATCTGGTCGGCATGCAGGTCAACGGTGAGGACGCGGTTGACGCCGACGACGGTCAGCATGTCCGCGACTACCTTGGCGCTGATCGCCACGCGGGCGGAACGCGGGCGGCGGTCCTGGCGGGCATAGCCGAAGTAGGGGATCACAGCGGTGATTCGGGAAGCCGAGGAGCGGCGGAAGGCGTCTGCCAGTACCACCAGTTCCATCAGGTTATCGTTGGTGGGCGCGCAAGTCGGCTGGATCAGGAAGACGTCTTTACCACGAACGTTTTCATTGATTTCCGCGCTGATTTCGCCGTCGGAGAATTTGCCAACGGAGGCGTCGCCGAGGGGGATATGCAGCTGACGCACGACACGCCGTGCCAGATCGGGGTTTGCGTTCCCCGTGAAGACCATCATCTTGGACACGCGCAGTACCTGCCGGCTGAGGTGGACCTGATGAAATAAGAAATGGCAGGGGCGGCTGGATTCGAACCAACGCATGGCAGGATCAAAACCTGCTGCCTTACCGCTTGGCGACGCCCCTGTATCACGCTATGGATGCGCTTTGCACATCCTTCTCAGGACAGTTCCTGTAACTTTCGGTGCAACATCGAAACGTTGCTTCCCTTGGCTACAAAAGCTGGCAGGGAGACCGGAAGTTGGGCCGCGACTTTATCAGCTTCGGCTTTGTTAGGGAAGGCCCCAAACACGCAACCACCAGTGCCGGTTAATCTAGCTGAAACGAATTTGTTTAGCAAGATCAAAGCGTTACGAACAACTGGGTAACGCTTCTCGACCACCGGCTGACAGTCATTTCGACCGCCCCGCTCGAGAACGGTGCGCACTGTAATGGCCGGAGTATCCCGTGTCAACTCCGGGTCGCTGAAAATTTCTGCTGTGCTGACAGAGACTTGCGGAACGACCACGAGATACCAGGGCTCTTCCGGCTCCACCGGGACGAGTTTTTCCCCCACGCCTTCGGCGAAGGCGGCGTGCCCGCGTACGAACACCGGGACATCCGCGCCCAGCGTCAGGCCAAGGGCGGCTAGGCGGTCTTCGCTCCAGCCGAGCTGCCAGAGCCGGTCGAGGGCGAGCAGGGTGGTGGCCGCGTCCGAGCTGCCGCCGCCGATGCCGCCGCCCATGGGCAGGCGCTTCTCCAGCCAGATGTCGGCGCCCAGCGGGCAGCCGCTCTCGCGTTGCAGTTGACGGGCGGCGCGGACGATCAGGTTGCTGTCGTGGGGCACGCCGGGGATGTCGGCGTGCAGATGGATTGCGCCGTCCTCGCGCACGGCGAAGCCGAGTTCGTCGCCATGGTCGAGGAATTGGAAAAGCGTTTGCAGCTCGTGATAGCCATCGGCCCGGCGGCCGAGGATGTGCAACATCAGGTTGAGCTTGGCCGGCGCCGGCAGGGTCAGCTGTGGGGTCATGTCACTGGGCGAGCTGGCGCGGCTGCCAGTCCTTTACCACGAGGGTGATTTCCAGGTCGTGCCCGCGCAGCTTGAGGCGCTCCGGCAGGGTGTAGCCGTTCTGCTCGGCGTAGCGCAGGTAGTCGACTTCCCAGCCGTCCTGCTCGAGGCGTTGCAGATGGCTTTCGCTGTCGAGGGTCAATTGGCTCCGAGATTTCGGAGCCGGCAGGCCGCGTACCCACCAGAGCAGGTGGGAGACGGGCAGCTTCCAGCCCAGTTGTTCTTCCAGCAAGGCTTCCGGCGACTCCGCCTGGTAGCGGCCCTGGTTGGCGACCTCCAGGACGATTTCGCCGGGCCGCCCGGTCAGGCGGGCGGCGCCACGGCCGAGGGGGCCGGAGAGGCGGATGTCGTAGTAATCCTGGCGTTGCAGCCAGAACAGGGTGCCGCTGCCGCTGGCGGATTTGCCGGAGGCGTCGCGCGGTGCGCGGATGCCGACCTTGCCGCTGATCTGCCAGGCATCGAGCTGGGCGATCTGTTCCTTGTGCGTTTTCCACAAGGCCGGGTTGCCCTGGCCTTGCAGGGATTCGCGGGACGTCAGGCCGGCACAGCCGCTGAGCAGGGCGATCAGGCCAATGGCGATGAGGGAGCGGAAAAGCATGGCGTCAGAGCGTCTCCGAGCCGGTCAGGCGCAGCAGCGTGCTGCGCAGGATCGGGCTGTCGGGTTGATCTTTCAGGGCTTTGGCCCAGACCTGCCGCGCCTCGCGCTGCTTGCCGCTGGTCCAGAGGACTTCGCCCAGGTGCGCGGCCACTTCATGGTCCGGGAATCGTTCGATGGCCTGGCGTAGCAGACGTTCCGCCTCGGCGTTATTGCCCAGGCGGAAATTCACCCAGCCGAGGCTGTCGAGAATGGCGGGGTCTTCCGGATTCAACTGGTGCGCCTGTTCGATCAGCGTTCGCGCTTCTTCGTAGCGGGTGGTGCGATCGGCGAGGGTGTAGCCCAGGGCGTTGAGGGCCATGGCGTTGTCCGGCTCGCGTTCGATGACGAAGCGCAGGTCCTTCTCCAGTTGCGCCAGGTCGTTGCGCTTCTCGGCAAGCATGGCGCGGGTATAGAGCAGGTTGAGGTCTTCGGGGAATTGTTCCAGGCCCTGCTGAATCACATTCCAGGCGCGGTCGGTCTGCTGGCGGTTGCTGAAGGCTTCGGCTTCCATCAGGTAGAGCTGGATGGCGTAGTCCGGCTGGGTGTCGCGCGCCTTGGCGAGGCGGGCGGAGGCCTCTTCGGCGCGGCCGCTGTCGAGCAGGATTTCGGTCTGGCGTAATTGCGCAGGCAGGAAGTCGTTGCCGGGGCCGACCAGGCCGTATTCGATCAGGGCGCTTTCCGGGTCCTTGCGTTCTTCGTAGACGCGGCCGAGGTTGAAGTGCGCGGCGTCCACGTAGCTCTGCCGCTCCACCAGTTCTTCGAGGTAGACCGCCGCCTCGTCCCAGGCCTTGGCTTCCATGCAGACGAGGGCGAGGGAGAAGCGCAGGTCGTCATCGTCGGGAAATTGCTGGACCAGGGAGGAAAACTCGCCCTTGGCGTCGTCGAGACGGTCCTGCTCGACCAGCAGGCGGGCGTAGGTCAGGCGCAGGCGCTTGTCGTCCGGGTGCTGCTTGATGCCTTTTTCCAGCAGCGGAATGGCTTCGTCGCCACGCTTGAGGCTTTGCAGCAGGCGGGCACGCAGCAGCAGCGGCGCGATTTCGCGCTGGCTCGCCGGCTGGTCTTCCAGAAGTTCCAGGGCTTCTTCGGAGCGGCCGTCCTGTTGCAACAGGAGCGCCTTGCCGAACAGCAACTGACCGTTGTCCGGGGATTTTTCCAGCAGGCGATCGAAGCTCTGCAGCAGGCCGGCGCGGGTATCCGGGTCGGTTTCCGCAGCGGACAGGGCGAGGAAGTCGAAGTGGGTGTCGCCCTGCTTCTGCAGGACCTTCTCCATGTAGGTCATGGATTCGTCGTAGCGGCCACCCCGGGCCAGTTGGATGGCAGCGGCGCGCTGGGCGTCGACGTTGTCCGGCGCGTTCTTCGCCCAGATCAGCGCGGTATCCAGGGCTGCCTGCTCGGCGCCGAGGTATTCGGCGATGCGGAAGGCCCGTTCGGCGACACCCGGGTCCTGGGTCGCATTGGCCTGCTGCACGTAGTTGCCGAGGGCGATGTCGAAGCGGTTGCGTTGGCCGGCCAGTTCGGCGGTGAGCAAGGCGAACAGGGCTTCGCGACTGAACGAGCCGTAGACCTGCGGCTTGCTTTCCTCGGGCGCCGGGCTGGCGTCCTCCACGGGCGGCGTGCCGTCGGTGTCGGAAGGGAACAAAGTCTGACAGCCGCCGAGAAAGAGGAGGGCGGTCAGCAACGCAACGGATTTATTCATAGATAAGGAAGGGCGACTAACCTGCGGTCGGAGCATCATGACACAAGCCGTCGGGCAAGCCCATGGGGCAAGGCCGATCCGCGTTCGGGCGAAACTTGCCTATTGGGACAATAGAGCGCAATGGTTGTTCTCGCTCAGACGAAGTAGGACAATTGCGCGCTTCCCGTTTCCGATCAGCGATTCCGCATGGCCTTCCTCGCCCTTGGTATCAACCACAAGACCGCCTCGGTGGACGTCCGCGAGCGCGTGGCGTTCACGCCGGAGCAGTTGGTTGAGGCCTTGCAGCAGCTCTGCCGGGTCACGCCGAGCCGTGAGGCGGCGATCCTCTCCACGTGCAACCGCAGCGAGCTGTACCTCGAGCAGGAGCAGTTGGAAGTGGATGCCGTGCTCGCCTGGCTGGCCAACTATCACCAACTGAGCCTCGACGATCTGCGCGCTTGTGCCTACGTCCACCAGGACGATTCCGCCGTGCGCCACATGATGCGTGTCGCCTCGGGGCTGGACTCCATGGTGCTGGGCGAGCCGCAGATTCTCGGCCAGATGAAGTCCGCCTACGCGGTGGCCCGCGAGGCCGGCACCGTCGGCCCGCTGCTCGGCCGCCTGTTCCAGGCCACCTTCAGTACCGCCAAGCAGGTGCGTACCGACACCGCCATTGGCGAGAACCCGGTGTCCGTGGCCTTCGCCGCGGTGAGCCTGGCGAAGCAGATCTTCAGTGATCTGCACCGCAGCCAGGCGCTGCTGATCGGCGCTGGCGAAACCATCACCTTGGTGGCGCGCCACCTGCACGAGCAAGGCGTCAAGCGCATCGTCGTCGCCAACCGCACCCTGGAGCGGGCCAGCTCCCTGGCCGAGCAGTTCGGCGCCCATGCCATCCTGCTCGCCGACATTCCCCAAGAGCTGGTCAACAGCGACATCGTCATCAGCTCGACCGCCAGCCAGTTGCCGATCCTCGGCAAGGGCGCGGTGGAGCGGGCGTTGAAGCAGCGCAAGCACAAGCCGATCTTCATGGTCGACATTGCCGTGCCGCGGGATATCGAACCCGAAGTCGGCGAGTTGGATGACGTCTACTTATATAGCGTCGATGACTTGCACGAAGTCATCGCGGAAAACCTCAAGAGCCGGCAGGGTGCTGCCCAGGCCGCCGAGGAGCTGGTCGCCGTCGGTGCCGACGATTTCATGCTGCGCCTGCGTGAGTTGGCTGCAGTGGATGTGCTCAAGGCCTACCGGCAGCAGGCCGAGCGGGTGCGCGACGAGGAACTGGGTAAGGCGCTGCGCCTGCTCGGCAACGGTGCCGATCCTGCCGAGGTGATGGCCGCCCTGGCCCGTGGGTTGACCAACAAGCTGCTGCACGCACCGAGCGTGCAATTGAAGAAACTCTCCGCCGAAGGCCGTATCGACGCTTTGACCATGGCCCAGGAACTCTTTGCCCTCGATGGGGCGCCGGACAAGAAACCGTGATGAAAGCTTCTCTGCTGAACAAGCTGGACATCCTCCACGACCGCTACGAAGAACTCACCGCGCTGCTCGGCGACGCCGAGGTGATCAGCGACCAGGGCAAGTTCCGCGCATATTCCAAGGAGTACGCCGAGGTCGAACCGGTGGTCCAGGCTTACCGTGAGTTCCGCAAGGTCCAGGCCGACCTGGAGGGTGCCCAGGCGCTGCTCAAGGACAGCGACCCGGACCTGCGCGAGATGGCTGCCGAGGAAGTGGCCCAGGCCAAGGAGCAACTGGTCGAGCTGGAAAACCGCCTGCAGCGCATGTTGCTGCCGAAGGACCCCAACGACGGCCGCAACGTGTTCCTGGAAATCCGCGCCGGTACCGGCGGCGACGAGGCGGCGATCTTCTCCGGCGACCTGTTCCGCATGTATTCGCGCTATGCCGAACGCCAGGGCTGGCGCGTCGAGATTCTTTCGGAGAATCCGGGCGAGCACGGTGGCTACAAGGAAATCATTTCCCGCGTGGAAGGCGACAACGTCTACGCCAAGCTCAAGTTCGAGTCCGGCGCGCACCGCGTGCAGCGGGTCCCGGAGACCGAATCGCAGGGGCGCATCCACACCTCCGCCTGTACGGTGGCGGTGCTGCCCGAGCCGGACGAGCAGGCGGCCATCGAGATCAACCCGGCGGACCTGCGTGTCGATACCTACCGTTCCTCCGGGGCGGGCGGTCAGCACGTGAACAAGACTGACTCGGCGATCCGCATCACCCACCTGCCCACCGGCATCGTCGTCGAATGCCAGGAGGAGCGCTCGCAGCACAAGAACCGCGCCAAGGCCATGGCCTGGCTGGCGGCCAAGCTGCAGGACCAGCAGGACGTCGCGGCGCACAAGGAAATCTCCGAGACACGCAAGCTGCTGGTGGGCTCCGGAGACCGCTCCGAGCGTATCCGTACCTACAACTTCCCCCAGGGGCGAGTGACCGACCACCGCATCAACCTGACCCTCTACGCGCTGGACGAGGTCATGGCCGGTGGCGTGGAGGCGGTGATCGAGCCGCTGCTGAGCGAGTACCAGGCCGACCAGTTGGCGGCGCTGGGAGATTGAATAGAGCGGTAAGCGGCAAGCTAGAAGCCGCAAGCCGAGTGCGGCGATTTTGTAGCGCGCAGGGTGGGTGGCGCTTGTTTCCATCCACCAAGAGCCCGCACGGTGGATCGTGATCCACCTACGAGAGAAACATGGCCACCATCGAATCCCTGCTGAGCGCCGCCACGCTGCCCGACTCGCCCACCGCACGGCTGGACGCGGAGCTGTTGCTGGCCCATGTGTTGGGCAAGTCGCGCAGTTACCTGCGGACCTGGCCTGAGCAAGCGGTGACCGGTGAGCAGGCGCAGCGATTCGCCGCGTTGATCGAACGCCGCCGTACCGGCGAACCGGTGGCCTATATCCTCGGCCGCCAGGGTTTCTGGAGTCTCGATCTGGAAGTGGCGCCACACACCCTGATCCCGCGCGCCGATACCGAGCTGCTGGTGGAAACCGCGCTGGCGCTGCTCCCGGCCGGGCCGGCACGGGTACTCGATCTTGGCACCGGAACCGGCGCCATTGCCCTGGCCCTGGCCAGCGAGCGGCCGGGCTGGACGCTGGTCGGCGTCGACCGGGTGCCGGAAGCGGTGGCTCTGGCCGAGCGCAACCGGGTTCGCCTGAAGCGGGGCAACGCGCGATTCTGCGAAAGCCACTGGTTTTCCGCCCTGGCCGGCGAGCGCTTCCAGATGATCCTGGCCAACCCGCCCTACATCGCGGCGGACGATCGTCACCTAGGCGAGGGCGACGTCCGTTTCGAACCGGCCAGCGCCCTGGTGGCGGGGCCGGATGGGCTGGACGATATCCGCGCCATTGTCGAGCAGGCGCCGGCTTATCTCGAGGCGGGTGGCTGGTTGCTGCTGGAGCATGGCTTCGACCAGGCGGCGGCCGTGCGCGACCTGTTCGCCGCGCGAGGCTTCATCACTGTGGAGAGCCGTCGCGATCTCGGCGGCCATGAACGGATCAGCCTGGGGAGTTTCCCATGAGCGACGACATGCTGAGCGATCAGGAGCTGCTGCGTTACAGCCGGCAGATTCTGCTGAAACAGATCGATGTGGACGGCCAGTTGCGCCTGAAGAACAGCCGGGCATTGGTCGTCGGCCTCGGCGGCCTGGGCTCGCCGGTGGCGCTCTATCTGGCTGCGGCGGGTGTCGGCGAGCTGCACCTGGCGGACTTCGACACGGTGGATTTGACCAACCTGCAGCGCCAGGTGATGCACGACACGCCGTCCATTGGCCAGCCCAAGGTGGATTCGGCGATGGCGCGGCTGGCCGCGATCAACCCGGAGGTGGCACTGGTGCCGCACCGCACGGCGCTGGATGAAGACAGCCTGGCGGCGGCCGTGGCGGCGGTGGATCTGGTGCTGGATTGCTCGGATAACTTCTCCACCCGCGAGGCAGTCAACGCCGCCTGCGTCGCCGCCGGGAAGCCGCTGGTCAGCGGTGCGGCGATCCGCCTGGAAGGCCAGTTGTCGGTGTTCGATCCGCGCCGGCCGGAAAGCCCGTGCTACCACTGCCTCTACGGCCACGGCAGCGAAGCCGAGTTGACCTGCAGCGAGGCTGGGGTGGTCGGCCCGCTGGTGGGGCTGGTGGGCAGTTTGCAAGCGCTGGAAGCCTTGAAGCTGTTGGCCGGTTTCGGTGAGCCGTTGATCGGGCGTCTGTTGCTGGTGGATGCGCTGGGCAGCCGTTTCCGTGAGCTGCGGGTCAAGCGCGACCCGGCCTGCACCGTGTGCGGAGGTGTGCATGGCGAGTGACGCGCCCATCGGTGTCTTCGATTCGGGCGTTGGCGGACTGTCGGTGCTGCGTGAAATCCGTGAGCGCCTGCCCAACGAGTCCCTGCTCTATGTGGCTGACAGCGGCCACGTGCCTTACGGCGAGAAGAGCCCGGAATACATCCGCGAGCGTTGCGCGACCATCGCCGGCTTCCTACTCGGGCAGGGCGCCAAGGCGCTGGTGCTGGCCTGCAACACCGCCACTGCGGCGGCGGCGGCGGAGCTGCGCGAGCGCTATCCGGATGTCCCCATCGTCGCCATGGAGCCGGCGGTGAAGCCGGCGGCGGAAGCGACCCGCAGTGGCGTGGTCGGCGTTCTCGCCACCACCGGCACCTTGAAGAGCGCGCGCTTCGCCGCCTTGCTCGACCGCTTCGCCAGCGACGTGCGGGTGATCACCCAGCCCTGTCCGGGGTTGGTGGAGTGCATCGAGGCGGGCGAGTTGGGGGCGGAGGGTACACGCGAGTTGCTGCGGGGGTATGTCGAGCCGCTGTTGGCTGAAGGCTGCGACACGCTGATCCTCGGCTGCACCCATTACCCCTTTCTCAAACCGTTGCTGCACGAGCTGGTGCCGGCGTCGGTGAGCCTGATCGATACCGGCGCGGCGGTGGCGCGGCATCTGGAGCGGCTGTTGAACGAGCGTGGATTGCTCGGCAGTGCTGCGCAACCGGCCCGCTTCTGGACCAGTGGGGAGCCGGGGCAGATGGAGAGGGTGCTTCCTGTGCTGTGGGGTAAAAGCACGGACGTGCAATCTTTTCCTGAGTGAGCGGTCACAAATTTACACTGCTTTTACTTAAGGCAAAGGCTTCTATAATCGCGTGTAGATATGCGATTTCCTTCAAACCTTCAGAAAAAGGATGTTTCCATGAAGAAGCTGTTCTCGTTGACCGCGGCGGCTGCGATGTCCCTGGGTGCGCTGGCTTCGGCGCAGGCAGCGGATGTCACCTTCGCCGTTGGACAGTCCAGCGAATCCACCATGGTCTACCGTCTGGGCGCTCAGTTCGATTTCGAGCGCAGTTGGTTCCAGAGCGACGTGGGGCGTCTGACCGGCTACTGGGACGCCGCCTATACCTACTGGGATGGCGACGAAGCGTCGAGCAACCACAGCCTGTCCTTCTCGCCGGTATTCGTCTACGAATTCGCCGGTGAAACGGTGAAGCCCTACATCGAAGCCGGTATCGGTGTTGCCGCCTTCGAGAACACGGAGTTCGAGGATCGCGACCTGGGCTCCTCGTTCCAGTTCGAAGACCGTCTCGGCGTGGGCCTGCGCTTCTCCGGCCAGGAGATCGGCCTGCGTGCCATGCACTACTCCAACGCCGGCCTCAAGCAGCCGAACGATGGGGTCGAGGCGTATACCCTGCACTACCGGATATCGTTCTGACGAATTCACTGTCGTGAAAAAAGAAACCGGGCCTTGGCCCGGTTTCTTTTTCAGCCTCGCATTCGGCTGCTGCGGTATTGCTGTCGGTAGAGCCCGGCGAAGCCATGCAGCAGCGGCAGGACCAGCGCCCAAAGCCCGGCGAGGCCGATCATTGTCGGCAACACGCCGTAGGGGAGGCGAACACCGGCCAGTTCGGAGGCGCCAAAGTAGGACAGCGGCCCGGCCACCGCGCCGAGCAGACTGGCACGCCACCAGGGTTTCGCCGTCCAGGCCAGGCTGTGATTCAGAGTGGTACCGAGCAGGGCCCAGAGCAATGCGAGCCATAGCGGGATCAATTGGCGCTCGTCGCCGAAATCGAACACGCCCAACTGCAGAAGAAAACTGTCCAGCGCGCTACCGGCCAGAAAGACGCTGACTACCAGCTTGCCTTCCTCGGCCCAGGAGCTGGTCCAGAACAGATGCACCAGCAGCACCGCCACGGCCACCAGCAGCCAGGGACCGGTGCCGCCCAGGACACAGGCGAACCAGGCAAGCAGAAAAAGGGCGGCATTGATCAGCGGTTTGCGCATCGAATCGTCCGAGTAGTTGAGCGGTGCCGATGGTGCGCTCCAGCAAGCCCCCTCGCAATAGTGCGGATGGAATTCGGTCGGTTCGGTCATCCGGCATGCAGCCCCTCCAGCGCCTTGAAGGTGGCCAGGGCTCGCTCGCGGCTATGGGCCAGGTCGACGATCGGCCGTGGATAGTCAGCCAGGGGGAAAAGCCCGCCGTGGGCCGTCGGGTCGTGGATGTCGCGGTTGCCCAGGCCGGCCAGCTCCGGCAGCCAGTGACGCAGGAAGCGGCCTTCCGGATCGAAATTGCGCGACTGGTTGATCGGATTGAACAGGCGGAAGTAGGGCACGGCGTCGGTGCCGGTGGAGGCGCTCCACTGCCAGCCGCCGTTGTTGGCGGCGAGATCGCCGTCGATCAGGTAACGCATGAACCAGCGCTCGCCTTCGCGCCAGTCGATCAGCAGGTTCTTGGTCAGGAACATGGCGCTGATCATGCGCAGGCGGTTGTGCATCCAGCCGGTGGCGAGCAACTGGCGCATGGCGGCGTCGACGATGGGGAAGCCGGTCTGGCCTTGTTGCCAGGCTTCCAGGTCCGGATCATCGCGACGCCATTGCAGCAATTCGGTGACCGGGCGGAAGGCGCGATGCATGGAGACCCGCGGGAAGCCAACGAGGATGTGCGTGTAGAACTCGCGCCAAAGCAGCTCGTTGATCCAACTGACGACGCCGGGATTGCCGCCATCGAACTCGCCGCGATTGGCCGAGAGGGCGGCGTGCAGGCATTGCCGGGGCGACAGCACGCCGGCGGCCAGATAGGGCGATAGTCGGCTGGTGCCCGGGATCGCGGGCAGGTCGCGGGTGTCGTGGTAATCGATGATGGATTCGTCGACGAAGCGCCGCAGCCGCTCCTGCGCGACATCCTCGCCGGCCGGCCAAAGATCACGAAGGCCCGCCGAGGGTTGGGCGAAGCCGGCGACTTGGGTCGGTATCGCATCGCTCGTCAAGGGCAGAGGGGCCTGCGCAGGGGGCAGCGGGACGCGATCCGGCAGAGAGAGCCGCAAGCGTGCATGGCAGACCTTGCGGAATTGCCCGAACACCTGGAAGTAGCGGCCGGCCTGGGTGAGCACGCTGCCCGGGGCGAAGAGCAACTGGTCCAAGTGGCTGCGAAAGGCGATGCCGCGCGCCTGCAGCGTGGCGGCGACGGCTTCGTCGCGGCGCTGTTCATTGACCCCGTACTCTTCGTTGACCCTGACGCACTCGATGCCCTGTTCGAGACAGAGACGCTCCAGCATCTGTGGCGCCTCGTCCCATCGATCGATCTCGCGCACCAGCAGCGGTACGTTCAGGCGGGCCAGGGAGCGGCTGAGTTCGGACAGGTTGCGTAGCCAGAAATCCACCTTGCAATCGGCGTCGTCGTGCAGGCGCCATTGGCCGGGGCTGAGCAGGAACAGGGCGATGGTCGGCCCCGCCGCCATGGCGGCGGCGAGGGCGGTGTTGTCCCGAGTTCTCAGATCGGTTCGGAACCAGATCAGTTGAGGCATGGCTGGTCAGATCGCGTTGCGCAGGCTGAGGTCTTCCGGGTGTGGCTGCAGGTAGGCCTGGCGGGCCACATAGTCGTCCGGGTGACGGCGGAAGTGATGCTTGAGCAGCGTCAGCGGGACCACCAGGGGCACCACGCCCTTGCGGTACTGCTCGATGAGCTGCTGGATTTCCGCTTTCTCGTCATGGTCGATGCGCTGCCGCAGGTAACCGCTCAGGTGTTGCAGCACGTTGCTGTGGGTGCGGCGGGTGGCGCAGCGTTGCAGCGCCGCCATCAGGTCGCGGAAATAGCGCGGACCGAGTTCCTCCGGGTGGTATTGGCCGATGTCGCCGAGCAGACGGCCGAGCGCCTTGTATTGCAGCGGGTTGTTCGCCATCAGCAGGTACTTGTAGCGGGCGTGGTAGCTGAGGATGGCCTTGCGGGTCAGTCCTTCGGCCCGCAGCCGCTGCCATTCGGCATAGGCGAACACGCGGGTGAGGAAATTCTCGCGCAGGACCGGGTCGTTCAACCGGCCGACCTCCTCCACCGGCAGGTCCGGCCGGGCCGCGCAGAAAGCTTGGGCATAAATGCCTCGTCCACCGCCATCGGCAGGGTGGCCGTTGTCCTGATAGACCTTGACGCGCTCGAGTCCGCAGGAGGGCGACTTCTGCATGAAGATGTAACCGCACAGGTCATCGTGCCCGGCGGCCATGCGAGAGCCGTAGGCGGCAAGCGCCTCGGTAACGTCGCGCTGCCGTTCCACGGTTCCGACCGCTCGTGGCGATGCCGGATCGCCGACCAGGCGTATGGGTTCACGGGGGATGCTCAGACCGATTGCCACTTCCGGGCACAGCGGAACGAAATCGAAGTGCTCGGCAAGTGTTCTGCTGCACAGGCGCGACTCCTTGTGCCCGCCGTTATAGCGCACCTCATCGCCGAGCAGGCAGGCGCTGATGCCGAGTCTGGGTTTCGCGGTGGTGCCGGTCATGGATTCGTCCTCGCTTTCGTTTCCTAATAATTAGACAGTAAATTGTACAAATCAATAGTTATGTATAGGATTTGTCTGGGCGACGAATACGTCCACCGGGCATGTCTGACATGGCCCGTTCGTGTCGGAGGAAGAGGGCGCTACCGTCAGGGCGACGGCAGCGCGGAGGGGGAATTACTGCAGATGCTCGAGCAGGCGGCGGGCGGCCTCGTTACCGCTCAGCCAGGCGCCTTCGACCCGGCCGGAGAGGCACCAGTCGCCACACACGTAGAGCCCCAGGTCGGCATCGGCCAGGGCGCCCCATTGGTGGGCCTCCGCCGGTCGCGCGTAGAGCCAGCGATGGGAGAGGCTGAGCGCAGGCGCGGGGACGGCGCAGCCGATCATCTCGGCGAAGGCGCCGTGCAGGTGTTCGATCACGTTTTCCTTGGCCATGTCCAAGTGCTGCTTGCTCCAGGCGCTGGTGGCATGCAGGACCCAGGTGTCCAACTGGTTGTCGCGTCCCGGCTTGCTGCGGTTGCGGGCCAGCCAGTCGAACGGCCCTTCTTGTACGAAGCAGCCTTCCAACGGGGTGTCCAGTGGCGTCTCGAAGGCCAGGGCGACCGCCCAGGTCGGCTCCATGACCACGCTGGCCGCGGTGCTCGCCAGCTTGGGTGCGGCGGCCAGGAGGGCGCTGGCCTGTGGTGCCGGGGTGGCGACCACGACGTGGCTGAACGGCCCGTGACTCTGGCCCTCGGCGTCCTGCAGGTTCCAATGCTGTTCGCCGCGGAAGACTTCGGTGATGCGGCAGGAGAAGTTGACCGGCAGGGCGCCGAGCATGGCGCGGGCGATGGCGCTCATGCGCGGGGTGCCGACCCAGCGGATCTGCTCGTCCGGCGACGGGCTGAACTGGCCGTCGCTGTAGTTGTACAGGCTCGGCGTCCACTCGGCGACCCAGCCGCGGCTGCGCCATTGCTGGACTACTTCGGCGAAGCGACGGTCGCGGGCGGTGAAGTATTGGGCACCCAGGTCGATGGAGCCGGCGTCGCTGCGCTTGCTGCTCATGCGGCCGCCGCTGCCGCGACTTTTCTCGAACAGCCGGACCTGCTGCCCTGCCGCATGCAGGGTCTGGGCGGCGGAAAGCCCGGCGATGCCGGTGCCGATAATGGCGATGGGTGCGCTCATGGTCTACCTCATACCTATGACTTTAGACTGCGCCTTCGACAAAAACCTATACGCATGGCTGAGCGATGTACAGGTGAGTCTCGGGTCCTATCGCATCCCTTGCTGACAGGTGGCAGACGGGCCGTTGTACAGCACATCGCCACCTGCTGATTTCAGACTAGGGCCAGATCACCGTTTTGCGCTATGGGAGGAAGTGGCCATGCACATATTGCTGACCGGCGGTACGGGTCTGATCGGACGCGGACTCTGTCGTTACTGGATTGGACAGGGGCATCGCCTGGTGGTTTGGAGCCGGACGCCAGAGTCTGTCCCGCGTCGCTGCGGTGAAACGGTGCGGGGAATCGGCACGCTGGAGGAGTACGGGGACGCGCCACTGGACGCGGTGATCAACCTGGCGGGCGCGCCCATCGCCGATCGACCCTGGACCGGCAAGCGCAAGAAGTTGCTCTGGGCGAGTCGGGTGACGCTCACCGAACGCCTGCTGGCCTGGCTGGAAACGCGTGAGCAGAAACCACGCATATTGATATCCGGTTCGGCCGTGGGCTGGTACGGCGATGCGGGCGAGCATCGCCTGACGGAAGCCTCGCCGCCGGTCCAGGAGGATTTCGCCGCCCAGCTCTGCGGTGCCTGGGAAGAGGCTGCGCTGCGTGCCGAGGCGCAAGGCATTCGGGTGGCGCTGGTGCGTACCGGGCTGGTGCTGGCCGCCGACGGCGGTTTTCTCAAGCGCCTGCTGCTGCCATTCCGCCTCGGCCTCGGCGGGCCGATCGGCAACGGCCGGCAATGGATGTCCTGGGTCCATCTGCAGGATCAAATCGCCCTGATCGATTTTCTCTTGCAGCGGGAGGAGGCACGCGGTCCTTATAATGCCTGCGCGCCGCAGCCGGTCAGGAACGCCGAGTTCGCCCGCGCACTCGGCCGCGTATTGCATCGGCTGGCGGTACTGCCGGTTCCGGCGCCGTTGTTGCGAGTGGGGCTGGGGGAACTCTCCGGATTGCTGCTGGGCGGCCAGCACGCCGAACCGGCGCGTTTGCTGGAAGCCGGCTTTTCGTTTCGATTCACCTCTCTGGACGCGGCCCTCGAGGATCTTCTCGGCCGCCACTGATTAGGATTCCGCATGACCGATCACGCGCTGTTACTGGTCAACCTGGGTTCGCCGGCCTCCACCGAGGTGGACGATGTACGCCGTTACCTGGACCAGTTCCTGATGGACCCTTACGTTGTCGATCTGCCTTGGCCGCTGCGTCGGCTGCTGGTATCGCTGATCCTGATCAAGCGTCCCGCTGCTTCGGCCCATGCCTATGCGTCGATCTGGTGGGAGGAAGGCTCGCCGCTGATCGTGCTCAGTCGCCGCCTGCAGGCCACGATGACGCAGCAGTGGCAGTTGGGGCCGGTGGAGTTGGCCATGCGCTACGGCGAGCCGTCCATCGAGAACGTGCTGCTCAAGCTGGCGCGCCAGGGTATCCGGCAGGTGACGTTGGCGCCGCTCTATCCGCAGTTCGCCGACAGCACCACCACCACGGTCATCGAAGAGGCCCGCCGGGTCATCGCGGCGCATCGGCTGGCGTTCGATCTCTCTGTGTTGCAGCCGTTCTACGATCAACCGGAATACCTCGATGCCCTGGTTGCCAGCGCCCAGCCGCACCTGGCCCAGGGGTTCGACCATCTGTTGCTGAGCTTTCATGGACTGCCCGAGCGTCACCTGCACAAGGCCGACCCCAGCGGCCGTCATTGTCTGAAGCAGGCCGACTGCTGCCGCAACGCGCCGGCCGAGGTGCTTGCCACCTGCTACCGCGCCCAATGCCTGCGCACGGCCGAAGGCTTCGCCGCGCGCATGGGGCTGCGGCCGGAACAGTGGTCGGTGTCGTTCCAGTCGCGCCTGGGTCGCGCCAAGTGGATCGAGCCCTATACCGAGGCGCGTCTCGACGAGCTGGCGGCGAAGGGCGTGAAAAAGCTGCTGGTGATGTGCCCGGCCTTCGTCGCCGATTGCATCGAGACGCTGGAAGAGATCGGCCAGCGCGGACGCGAGCAGTTCGTCGCGGCAGGGGGCGAGGACCTGGTGCTGGTGCCGTGCCTGAACGATCACCCGGCCTGGAGCAAGGCCCTGGCGCAGCTCTGCCTGCGGGCCCCGCGCTTGCTGTGACCCGTGAGTCATCAGTGAGGCGGGTGCTTGCGCATTCGCCTCGTTGATAACACGGCTTCTCAGGTATTCACCCCGCCCATCCCGACCTAAGCTGGCCTTTCTTCCCACCCGTCGCGTGCCGCGCTGGCGGCGCCGAGGAGATGCCAGTGCACAACAACAATAATGGCTACCCCTCCAGCGCTCGTGCCTGGATCACCGTCACCATCCTGATGGTGGCTTACGTGCTGTCGTTCATCGATCGGCAGATTCTCAACCTGCTGGTCGCACCCATCCGCCGCGACCTGGTCATCAGCGATACCCAGATGAGCCTGTTGATGGGCCTGTCCTTCGCCCTGTTCTACACCGTCTGCGGCATTCCCCTCGGGCGCCTGGCCGACACGCGCAGCCGGCGCGGTTTGATCGCGTTGGGCGTGCTGTTCTGGAGCGCGGCCACCGCTGCCTGTGGCATGGCCCGGTCCTATGTGCAGTTTCTGTTCTGTCGTATCGGTGTGGGCGTCGGCGAGGCGGCGTTGTCGCCAGCGGCCTATTCGCTGATCGCCGACAGCTTCCCGGCGGAACGCCGCGCCACCGCCATCAGCGTGTATTCCATGGGTGTGTACCTGGGCTCGGGTATCGCCTTCCTGCTGGGCGGGTTGGTGATCCGCTTCGCCTCGGCCCAGGGCGACGTGGTGTTGCCGCTGCTTGGCGAGGTGCGACCGTGGCAACTGATTTTCCTCGTCCTTGGCGCTGCCGGCGTGCTGTTCACCCTGTTGCTGCTGGCGGTGCGGGAGCCGGCCCGACGCGGCGTGGGGGCGGGCGTCGCCGTGCCGCTGGCCGAAGTGGGGCGCTACATCCGCAGTAACCGGCGCACGGTGCTCTGCCATAACCTGGGCTTTGCCGGGCTGTCCTTCGCCGGTTACGGCAGCGCCGCCTGGGTGCCGACCTTCTTCATTCGCACCTACGGCTGGGATGCGGGGCAGGTGGGCATCGTCTACGGCAGCATCGTCGCGGTGTTCGGCTGCCTCGGCATTGTCTTCGGCGGCCGGCTGGCGGACTGGATGGCACGCCACGGCCGGCGCGACGCCAACATGCGCGTCGGGCTCTATGCGGCGGTTGCGGCGCTGCCTTGCGTGCTGTTGTTCCCCTTGATGGACGAAGCCCTCTGGGCGGTACTGCTGATGGCGCCCACGGTGTTCTGCCTGTCGATGCCGTTCGGCGTGGCACCCGCGGCGATCCAGGAAATCATGCCCAACGCGATGCGCGGCCAGGCATCGGCGATCTATCTGTTCGTCATCACCCTGGTCGGTCTCGGCATCGGCCCGACGGCGGTGGCGCTGGTGACCGACTACGTATTCGCCGACGACCACGCCCTGCGTTACTCGCTGCTGATCGTCACCAGCCTGGCGGTGTGCGGATCGATCCTGCTGCTGAGCAAGGGCCTGAAGCCGTACCGCGAGAGCATCGAGCGCCTGCGGCAGTGGAGTGCAGCGCCCAAGGCCGAGGGGCTGCGAGGGGAGAGTCCCGCCTCGGTGTGAGGCGGGAAGGGTCTTCAGGCCTCTTCGCTGAGGGCCTTGCTGCGCCAGCCGGCACCGCCGGGAAGCAGCAGGTTGAGGAGGATGGCGATGACGCCGCAGAGCGAGATGCCCTTGAGGCTGACTTCGCCGGCGCCGATCACCATGCCGCCGATGCCGAACACCAGGGTCACAGCGACGATCACCAAGTTGCGCGCCTCGGAAAGGTCGATCTGGTGGCGGATCAGGGTGTTCAGCCCGACCACCGCGATGGAACCGAACAGCAGGCAGAGGATGCCGCCCATCACCGGTACCGGGATGCTCTGCAGCGCGGCGCCGAACTTGCCGATAAAGGCCAGGACGATGGCAATCGCCGCCGCCCACATCATCACCTTGGGGTTGAAGTTGCGGGTCAGCATCACTGCGCCGGTCACCTCCGAGTAGGTGGTGTTCGGCGGCCCGCCGAACAGGCCGGCGGCGGAGGTGGCCAGGCCGTCGCCGAGCAGGGTGCGGTGCAGGCCGGGCTTTTTCACGTAGTTCTTGCCGGTCACCGTGCCAATGGCCAGCACATCGCCGATGTGCTCGATGGCCGGGGCGATGGCCACCGGCAGCATGAACAGGATGGCGCCCCAATGGAGTTCGGGAGCGACGAAGTTCGGCACCGCCAGCCAGGGGGCGGCATTGACGGCGGCGAAATCCACCACGCCGAGGGCGATGGACAGACCGTAGCCGACCGCGACCCCGGCCAGGATCGGCACCAGGCGGAAGATGCCGCGGCCGAGCACCGCCACCAGCAGGGTGGTGAGCAGCGCCGGCAGGGAAATCATCAGCGCCGTGTCGTACGGCACCAGTTGCGCGCTGGCGTCGCCGGCCTTGCCCATTGCCATGTTGGCGGCGACCGGGGCCAGGCCCAGGCCGATGGACATGATCACCGGGCCGATCACCACCGGCGGCAGCAGGCGGTCGATGAAACCGGTGCCCTTGAGCTTCACCGCCGCGGACAGCAGCATGTAGACGAAGCCGGCGGCGACCAGTCCGCCGAGGGTCGCCGGCAGGCCGAAGTCGGCCTTGGCGGCGAGGATCGGCGCAATGAAGGCGAACGACGAGGCGAGGAACACCGGTACCTGGCCCTTGGTCACCCACTGGAAGATCAGGGTGCCGAGGCCGGCGGTGAACAGCGCGACGTTGGGGTCCATCCCGGTGATCAGCGGCATCAGCACCAGGGCGCCAAAGGCCACGAAAAGCATCTGCGAGCCGGCCAGGGCCTGGCGCCAGACGGGTTCATGCATGGGGTCCCGCATGGATCAGTTGTCCTTCTGCTTGGTGCCGAAAATCTTGTCGCCGGCATCGCCAAGGCCGGGAATGATGTAGCCGTGCTCGTTCAACCGCTGGTCGATGGAGGCGGTGTATATCTGCACGTCGGGGTGGGCGTCGTTGACCGTCTTGATGCCTTCCGGCGCCGCCACCAGGACCAGGGCGCGGATTTCCTTGCAGCCGGCCTTCTTCAGCATGTCGATGGTGGCGACCATGGAGCCGCCGGTGGCGAGCATCGGGTCGACGATCATGGCCAGGCGTTGGTCGATCTCCGGCACCAGCTTTTCCAGGTAGCTCTGCGCTTCGAGGGTTTCCTCGTTGCGCGCCAGGCCGACCACGCTGACCTTGGCGCTGGGGATCAGGCTGAGCACGCCGTCGAGCATGCCGATGCCGGCGCGCAGGATCGGCACCACGGTGATCTTCTTGCCGGCGATCTTTTCCACCGTCACGTTGCCGCACCAGCCGGCGATCTCGTAGCTCTCCAGGGGCAGGTCCTGGGTCGCCTCGTAGGTGAGCAGGGCGCCCACTTCCTGGGCCAGCTCGCGGAAATTCTTGGTGCTGATGTCGGCCCGGCGCATCAGGCCGAGCTTGTGGCGGATCAGGGGGTGGCGGATCTCACGGATGGGCATGCGAAGGGTCTCCGGCGACGGCAAGGTGGGAGGGCTGGACGAGTGCGGGCCCGGGCGTGGCACCAGGTCCGTTCGAATAGGCGAATAATGGCAGGTCCGGGGTCCGGATGGAAAACCCGGAAGAGGGGAACATGCGACATGACGCCGCAAACGCAACGGATTTCGCCGCCATCGCCACCCACTCCGGCTATCCTTGAACCCGTTCCACAAGCACTACGGGGCCTGAACGATCGGTCAGAAAAAGAACGCGGCGGGCCCCGCGCGGCGGATGCCGTATCGCTTGTCCGACGGGGCTTGCCCCACGGGCAGCGGATGAGTACCGTTGCGCCTTTTTATTCAGCCAACCCAGGGGAAACGCCATGTCCGCCGATCTCGCGCATATCCGCCAAGTGATGGCGGAAGCCGATTGCCTGTACACCGAAGCCGAAGTGGAGGTCGCCATCTCGCGTATCGCCGAATCGATCAACGGCGAACTGGCCGAGCGCAATCCGGTGGTGTTCTGCGTCATGAACGGCGGTCTGATTTTCGCCGGCAAGCTGCTGCCGAAACTGAACTTCCCGCTCGAGCTGTCCTACCTGCACGCGACTCGCTACCGCAACGAAACCAGCGGCGGCGAGCTGTTCTGGAAGGCCAAGCCGGAAATCTCCTTCATCGACCGCGACGTGCTGATCATCGACGACATTCTCGACGAAGGGCACACCCTGGCCGCGATCATCGATTTCTGCCGCCACGCCGGTGCCGCCCATGTGCACACCGCCGTGCTGATCGACAAGACCCACGACCGCAAGGCCCGCCCGGATCTCAAGGCCAACTACGTCGGCCTGCCGTGCATCGACCGTTACATCTTCGGCTACGGCATGGACTACAAGGGCTACTGGCGCAATGCGGCCGGTATTTATGCGGTGAAGGGGTTGTAAGAACGCCCCGTGCAGGCCGGGCCTGCACGGGTCGTCAGACTCAGGACGCCTCGGCCATCGCCGGGGCGTTTTCATTTTCCAGCCAGCGCAGCGCCTTTTCCCGCGCCTGCGGCAGGTCGCGCACATAGGCCAACTGATGGTCGGCCTGGTGTACTCCGGCGCGTCGCAGTTTCAGCCGCACCCGTGGCGTGGTGCCGACCAGCACCAGGGCGATGCCCTGCCGGCGGTAGTCGCGCAGCACGTTGTCCAGTGCTGCCAGGGCGGTCATGTCGAGCATGGGCACTGCACTTATGTCGACGATCACCACTTTTACGCCAGCGCTGAATCGGCGCAGCACACTGAGGGCCTTTTCCGCCGCGCCGAAGAACAGCGGCCCGCGGATCGCATAGACCAGCACGTGGTCCGGCAGGTCGGCCAGCGCCTGGTGGAAATGGCGCGGCAGCGGTGCGGTGTCGGTGAGGTCGCTCATCCGCTTGATGAACAGGCCCGCCGCCAGCAGCAGACCGACGCCCACCGCCAGCACCATGTCGAACAGCACCGTCAGGATCAGGCAGGTCAGCAGTACCAGTACGTCGCTGCGCGGCGCGATGCGTAGCGTATGGACCACATGCTTGGCCTCGCTCATGTTCCAGGCCACCAGCAGCAACAGGGCGGCCAGCGCGGCCATCGGCAGGTAGCTGAACAGTGGCGCGAGCAGCAGCATGGCCAGCAGCACCACGCCGGCATGGACGATCGCCGCCAGCGGCGAATGCGCTCCGGCGCGCACGTTGGCGGCGCTGCGGGCGATGGCGGCGGTGGCGGTGATGCCGCCGAAGAATGGCGCCACCAGGTTGCCGAGGCCTTGGCCGAGCAGCTCGGCATTCGGGTCGTGCTTGCTGCCGGTCATGCCGTCGGTGACCACCGCGCAGAGCAGCGATTCGATGGCGCCGAGCATGGCGATGGCGAAGGCTGGTGCGAGCAACTGGCGGATCAGTTCGAAGGACAGTTGCAGCGGCGCGCCGTCCGGGCCGGGCAGGCTCCAGGGCAGGGCGAGGCTGGGCAGGAATGGCGGAATGCCCGGATGGGCCACACCGTCCAACTCGTAACTGAAGCGTTCGCCCAGGGTCGCCACCGGCAGGCCGAGGTATTCCAGTGCGAGGCCGAGCAGCGCGCCCACTGCCAGGGCGATCAGGTGTCCGGGAATCTTCGGCACCCAGCGCGGCCAGAGGATCAGAACGGCCAGGCAGGCCGCCCCCACCAGCGCATCGCCGAGCTGCGCGCCGGGCAGCGCGCGGCCAATGGCGCCGACCTGTTCGAGATAGTGCTGCGGATGGCCGGCCAGGGTCAGGCCGAGCAGGTCCTTGACCTGCAGGGTGGCGATGACGATACCGATGCCGGCGGTGAAGCCGAGTGTCACCGGGTAGGGCACGAACTCGATCAGGCGCCCGGCGCGCCCCAGGCCGAGGGCGATCAGGATCAGGCCGGCCAGCAGGGTGCACAGCAGCAATCCGCCGATTCCGTACTGCTGGGTGATTGGCAGCAGGATGACAACGAAGGCGGCGGTGGGGCCGGAAATATTGAAGCGCGAGCCGCCGGTCAGGGCGATCAGCGGGGCGGCGATCAGCACGGTATAGAGGCCGTGTTGCGGCGCCACGCCGACGGCGATCGCCAGGGCCATGGCCAGGGGAATCGCGATGATGCCGACGGTCAGGCCGGCGGCTAGGTCTCCACGCAGATGCTTGAAGGTGTAACCGCCGCGCAGGACTTGGCGCCAGGCGGCGAACAGCGGAGGAATGGATAGCGACATGATGGCTCCCGGTGACTGCTCGGCGAGTATAAGCCCTCGCATCACGTGGGGATATTGATCCACAGGGCCTTTCCCTATGCACGGCAGTTCCCGTATGTGCGTTGAGCGCTTGGGATGGCGGCGTTACACTGCCGGCCCGTTCAAGAGTGGCCCTGAACCGTTGGAGAGAGCGATGCGCAAAGACAAGAAGCAGGTGATCGGCGAGGAAATCAGCGACGACCAGGTGAAGCTGTTCCTGGCGGTGGAGCCGGCCGACGATACGCCACCTTCCCTGCATAAGCTGATCAAGGCCTATCGCGGCCTGCGTATCGATGACTTCGAGCGGTTCGTCGGCTTCTTCGTCGAGGCGGGATACGACCTTGGGGCAAAGAACGCCAAGGGTGAAGACTTCGTCGCCCTGGTCCGCGACCAGCGCAATGCCGAGCCTTATATCGAAGTGGTTCGAGCGGCGACCCGATGAGTCGCAAAGCATCGAAGAGCCCGCCTTGCGCGGGCTCATTCTTTTCTAGACTGTCTCCGGTGATTTCATTGCCAGGAGACGAGCATGCAAGTCGAACCCTATCTGGTTTTCAACGGACGCTGCGAGGAGGCCCTGCAGTTCTACTGCCAGGCGCTCGGTGCGCGGATCGAATTTCTCATGCGCTTCAAGGAGGCGCCTTCCCAGGAAGGCTGCGAGGGCGTCAACCCGGAAGGGGTCATGCATTCTAACCTGCGGATCGGCGACAGCCAGATCATGGCCTCGGACGGAATGAGCACGGACAAGGCCACGTTCCAGGGCATCAGCCTGACGCTCGCGGTGGAGAGCCCGGAGCAGGCCGAGCGGTTCTTCGGCGCCCTGGCCGAGGGCGGGCAGGTCAGCATGCCGTTGCAGAAGACCTTCTGGGCCAAGTCCTTCGGCATGCTGGTCGATCGCTTCGGGGTGTCCTGGATGATCAACTGCCCCGAGTGAGAGCGCATGAAAGAAAGAACCGCCCCATGGGGCGGTTTTTTCGTGGGGCCGATCAGCCTCGGGAGACTTCCGGCGACCGTACCACGCTCTGCTCCTCGGTCAGTTGCAGGCGCTCGTCCGACTGGGACTGGACCTTGCGGTACAGGTCGGCGTCGGTGGTCAGCTGCTTGAGGCGGGCCGGGAAGATTTCCTTCAGCTTGTTGCTCCAGTTGGCCGTGCCGATCTTGTCGCGGAAGCAGCGCTCGAGCAGGTCGAGCATGATCGAGACGGTCACCGACGCACCCGGCGAAGCGCCGAGCAGGGCGGCGATGGAGCCGTCCTCGGCCGCCACCAGCTCGGTGCCGAACTGCAGGATGCCGCCACGCTTCGGATCTTTCTTGATGATCTGCACGCGCTGGCCGGCCACTTCCAGGCGCCAGTCCTCGGCCTTGGCTTCCGGGTAGAAGTTGCGCAGGGTCTGCAGGCGCTTCTCGTCGGACTGCAGCACCTCGCCGATCAGGTAGCGGGTCAGGTCCATGTTGTCGCGGGCGACCGCCAGCATCGGGCCGATGTTGCTCGGGCGGATCGACAGCGGCAGGTCGAGGAACGAGCCGTGGCGCAGGAACTTGGTGGAGAAGCCGGCGTAAGGCCCGAACAGCAAGGACTTCTTGCCGTCCACCACGCGGGTGTCCAGGTGCGGGACGGACATCGGCGGGGAGCCGACCTCGGCCTGGCTGTAGACCTTGGCCTGGTGCTGCTTGACCACGTCCGGGTTGTCGCAGCGCAGCCACTGGCCGCTGACCGGGAAGCCGCCGAAGCCCTTGCCTTCCGGAATGCCGGACATCTGCAGCAGCGGCAGCGCGCCGCCGCCGGCGCCGAGGAAGACGAACTTGGCGGTGACTTCGCGCTGACCGCCGGTCTTCAGGTTCTTGATGGTGACGTGCCAGCCGTCGGCGGCGCGCTTGAGGCCGGTCACCTTCTGGTTGCACTTGACCTGGGTGTCGGCCTGGCCTTGCAGGTAGGTCAGCAACTGGTTGGTCAGGGCGCCGAAGTTGACGTCGGTCCCGCCCATCACGCGGGTAGCGGCGACCGGTTCGTCGGCCGGACGGCCCGGCATCATCAGCGGCATCCACTCGGCCAGGGTCGCGCGGTCTTCCGAGTATTCCATCTCGGCGAACGCGTGATGCTGGCTGAGGGCCGCGAAACGCTTCTTCAGATAGGCGATGCCGTCATGGCCGCGCACGAAGCTCAGGTGCGGAATCGGATTGATGAAGGTTCTCGGCGAACCGAAGGTGCCCTTGTTGACCAGGTAGGCCCAGAACTGCTTGGACTCCTCGAACTGGGCATTGATGGTGATCGCCTTCTTGACGTCGATCGAGCCGTCCGCGGCCTCCGGCGTATAGTTCAGCTCGCAGAGACCGGCATGGCCGGTACCGGCGTTGTTCCAGGGATTGGAACTCTCGACGGCACCGGATTCCATCAATTCAACGACTTCCAGCTTGATGCCTGGCTCGAGCTCCTTGAGAAGCACTGCCAGTGTCGCGCTCATGATGCCGGCACCTACCAGCAACACATCCACTGCTTCGTAATCGTCTTGCGCCATTGCTCGCCACACTCTTTTGAAGTTGTGAAAAACCGTCATTTCACGCTCTTTTGGAGACGCGAACCTCGAAAAAGGTCGTCTGACACGCGCGCGCCGCTCCACCAGCGTGGGCGACACGCTGCATCCGTGCAAAGTGTTCTGCGCTACGGGGCGGAAACAGGCGGCTGGCCGGGTGGCAGCACGATGGGGCGACTCTCTGGGGCGTTGCGAAAATGGCCGGTCAGATTGTCCGGCGGCGCTGCGAGGCCCGATCAGGAGGCGTCCTTATAATCGGGGGGCGATTATAACGATGAATTTCAGAAAATGATCTCCCGGCGTGACTTTTCTTCGCCAGTCGGTCAGGCCGGCAACGGCTGGCGTCGCGTCGGCTGGGAAGAGACCTGGGAGATGCGGGCTTCGGCGGGCAGCGGGCGCTGCAGCCAGGCGAGACGGCATTCGCTGACCTCCACCCAGCCCGCGCCTTGCGGAGCCACGCGCGACTCGTGGAAGCCGCGGCAGAGGCCGTTGGCGTCGAGCAGGGCGAAGCAGCGGCGTTTGCCGCGCGGGGTGAACAGTGACCAGAGCCATAGCATGGGCGAATCTCCTGGGGACCGGGGCAGTGTCGCCGCCGTGCGTGACAGGGGCATGACAGGAACCGCCCGGCACGCCGCCCAGTCAAAGGAGAAGCCAGCGCGGAGCGCTGTTAGCGCAGAGCGGCCGTCGCTATACTGCCGGCCATTCGTCCGAAAACTGGAGATTTGAGCATGCTGCATCGTCTGTTGCTCGGCCTGATCGCCGCTGCCAGCCTGGCCCTCGTCGGTTGTGCCCACAGCCCGCAACAACTCAACCCGCAACCGAAACTCACGTCCGCATTGACGCCGGTCGGCCAGGGCCAGCCGGTGGTGGTGCGGGTGGTGGACGGTCGCCCATCGCCGACTCTCGGCACCCGCGGCGGCCTGTATCCGGAAACCAGCGTCATCAACGTGCCCGCGCAGAACATCCTGCCCCAGTTGCAGGCCCAGGCCGAGGCGGCCGTCCGTCTGCTCGGCTTCACGCCGTCGCCGAACGCCTACAACGCGCCGCAACTGACCGTGACCCTGGCCGAGTTGAAGTACCAGTCGCCGAAAGAAGGCTTGTACGTCACCGAGGCGAAGATCGGCGCCACCTTCCGTGCCGATGTGCAGAACAGCACCCGTCGTTACAGCGGCCGTTACGGCGCCTCCCTGGACCAGCGCTTCGGCATGGCGCCGAACCAGGAGACCAACACTAAGCTGGTCAGCGATGTGCTCAGCGATGCGCTGACCCGTCTGTTCAAGGACCCGACCATCGGCCAGATCCTGGCGCAGTAACCGCCCGGAAATGGAAAAGCCCGGCAATGCCGGGCTTTTTTCTGCGCGTCATCCTTGCGCGTCGTTAGGCCGCTTCGGCGTAAAGCTCCGGCAGGCTGAAGCCGGTGTGCTGGTCGATGTCCGGCAGGTCGTAATGCTCATGACCGCCGAGTGCGCAATAGACCAGCCAATGATGGTCATGCACGTTGAAAGACAGGCCGTCGATCAGCTCTTCCACTTCATCCAGTGAGTCGATCAGGTAATCGCGGTCGAGGGGTTGTGCGTGCAACATGACGGTTCCTCCGTGGACAGTGTGAATACGCTCCCCGCAAGCCAGAAGCGGCGGTTGGCGTACGGGGGAGGATTCAAACCTTAGGCCAGGGATATGACGATTGTCAGACAGTTTCGAGATAGACGGCTGCGTTCGTCGGAAACGAAACGTATAAGGCCCCGGTTTCAGTACACTTCGCCGCTGTATTTCGGGCTGTCCGGGCTCTTTCCGATGGCATGAAAGGCGACGGACGGCCTTTTTCGAGGCGAAAAACCGCAGGGCTGGCCGGCCAATCCGGCGGCCGCGCCGCGATGAGCGGCCGATTTTCCGCAGCGCACGCCTGAGAGGACCGGATTTTTCCTCTTAATGGTGCGCAGGCCGGGCGCCTGCGCCAATCCGATGCGGAGCTTACCGATGTCGTTGCAGGCGTTGTGGTCGCTGGTCGTCGCCTATCCCCAACAATCGATCAATACCCTGGCATTGCTGTTCGGCCTGGCCGGCGGCTGGCTGCTGATCGCTACCCGGCTGCGCGAGCAGCGCGCAATGGCGCGGCTGGTGGCTGAAAGCGAACTGGAAACGGTGGAGGGGGACGCACCAGCGATGGATGAGCCGACCCGCCGGCTCAACCAGTTCTTCAATCGTTTCGGCTATGCCTGCCTGTCGCTGGCGTTGGCCGTGTCCTGGTTCAGCACCCGCGTCTGAACCAGGCGAGGCCGCTGCTCAGAGCGGCAGACCGGCCTTGACCCGATACTGATTGCGCACCGGATTGGCGTACTGCAGCACCAGATAGGGTTGCTGCACGCCGGGGCAGGCGGCGAGACGTTTTTCCCACTCGGCGCGGGCACGCTCCAGTTCGGCGGTGGGGAACAGCTCCGCGGCGGCCGGGACGTTCAGTGCCGGGTCGCGCTCGCTCCACATTTCATATGCCAGGTAGTGCACCGGGAACAGTCGGTACGAGCCGAGGATTTGCCGGTCCATCTCCGCCGCCAACAGCTTGGCGTCCTCGAAGCCGCCGCTCACCGGAGCGCCGAAGGCGACGTGGACGCGTCCCTTGTAGCCGGTGATGCCCAGGGCGATGCTGGCGTCGTCCTCGCCCGGTGCCTTCTCGTAGCGGCCGGTGGTGGCGCGGATGTACAGCTCGCGGGCCTTGGCCTGGTCGCAGGGGTCGTATTCGTAGCTGATCGAGACCGGTGTCAGCTTCAGCTCGCCGATGACCTGCCCGAAGGGCTCGTCCTTGCGGCTCATGTGGAACATCTTGAGGATTGCCGAATCGGTGCGGTCGTCCCCGTCCTTGGCGCGGCCTTCGGCCTGGGCGATCCAGATCGACTGGCCATCCACCCGGATCGAGTGATTGATGTAGGCGGAGAGCAACTGGTAGGCCGCGAGCTTCTCCCGTCGTCCGCTCAGCGAGCGGTGCACGATGAAGCTCTTGTTCAGGCGCATCAGGTCGCTGACGAAGGGGCGCTGCAGCAGGTTGTCGCCGATGGCGATGCGCGGGGTCGGCAGGCCGGCGTGGTAGACGGCGTAGTTGACGAAGGCCGGGTCCATCACGATGTCGCGGTGGTTGGCGAGGAACAGGTAGGCGTTGCCGGGCTGGAGCTGGTCGAGGCCGGAATAGGTGACTCCGTCGGTGGCGCGCTCGATGGTGCGGTCGACGTAGGGTTCGATCTTGTCCTGCAGGGCGCTGACCGAGTCGATGCCGGCGAACTCCTGGCGCAGCCGATGGGCTATAAGAGGTTTGAGGGCCCAGCCGAACGCACCGGCCATGCGCGGAAAGCGGAAGCGCATGAGTACGTCGAGAAAAGTCTTGTCGGCGAACAGGCGCGTCAGAACGGCGGGCACTTCGGCGTCGGCGTAGGGTCGGATGGCTTCGAATTCGCCCATCATGCTCTCTTGTTGTTGGAACGGCTGCGGAAGGTTAGCAGGTCGTTGAAAAACGTTGGCGAGGCAGCTGAGACAAGGCAAAAATGGCCGAAAAAGCGCAGTTTACATACGGTAAATGAGCATTTTGAGGCCGTTTTTAACGCAGTATCAGCAACGCAGGTAGTTTTTCAACGGCTTGCCAGGGGCGGAGGCCCACACATAGACCGGCAATTATACCTACAAGTCACATGGAGACCGCGATGCTGGAAACCCAGCAGTACCAGTGCCCTTATTGCGGAGAGCTGGCCGAGGTCGTGCTCGATCTGTCCGGTGGCGACCAGACGTATATCGAGGATTGCCCGGTCTGCTGCCGGCCCATCCTGTTCGACCTGCGCAGCGACGGCGTGGACTGGAGCCTGGACGTGCGGCGGGAGGACGACTGATGCAGCGCATCTACGAGCCGGCGGACCTGCTGGAAGCCGAATTGCTGCAAGGCATGCTCGCCAGCGAGGGCATCGAGGCGCACCTGGCGGGCCGCCACCTGCTCGGTGCGGTGGGCGAACTGCCGGTCAGCGGCCTGTTCGGGCTGCTGGTGGAAGACTCCGACGCCGAGCGCGCGCGCCAACTCATCGCCGCGTACAATGCGGCCCTGCCGTTGCCCGGCGAGGAGCCGGAGCACGTTCCGGGCGTGCTGCTCTGCTGAGAGCACCGCGTTGCGCTGCCTGCCTCAATCCCTTCGCGAGTCCGAATCCCATGTGTGGTCGTTATGCCCTGTTTCGCTGGTCGCCATCGTTGGCGGCGTTGCCCGGTTTCCCGTCGGATCAGCAGCCGCACTGGAATCTGGCACCGGGCGCCCAGGTGCTGATGCTGCGCGAGGTGGAGGGCGAGCGGCAGGCGGCCCTGGCGCGCTGGGGGCTGACGCCGGCCTGGTTGACCGACCTGTCGCGCACCCCGGCGCAGGCGCGGGCGGAGACCCTGGCCGACCAGCCGATGTTTCGCGAGCCGTTCCGTCAACGGCGCTGCCTGCTGCCGGCCAACGGTTTCTACGAATGGCGCGGTAGTGTCCGCAAGCGCCCGTACTGGTTGACGGGGGATGCATCGGTCCTGCATTTCGCCGCGATCTGGGAAATCTATCCGGTGGGGGGGCACAACTACCTGAGCGTCGCCCTGGTGACCCAGGCGGCGGCCAACCAGCGGCGCCCGTTGATCCTCGACGAGCAGGCGCAGCAGGACTGGCTGGCGGCAGACACGCCGCTGCCGCGTGCCTTGGAGCTGTTGGCTTCTCCCCAGCCGACTCTGCGTGAGCGGGTGCTGGCCAATCTGGTCAACGACCCGAAGCTCGATGCGCCGGAGTGCCTGACGCCGGCGTGAGGCGGGGTGGACGTTGGGCGCCCCTGCAAAGCCAGCCGATCCCTTGTAGGAGCGAGCTCTGCTCGCGAAATGCAGCCACGCCAAAAGCTTCGCCAGCAGAGCCGGCTCCTACGAAAAGCGGGTAGTACGCGGCCTTTCTGCGGGAGCTGAGGTTCGGAGCGAGTGCTCCTCACGAATCGCCCCTCACTCCTCACGCTTTCCCCTCACACCTTGAACTGATTGATCAACCGGCGCTGCTGCTCGGCCAGTTTGGTCAGTTCGGCGCTGGCCTGGCTGGATTCGTCGGCGCCGCCGGCGACTTCCTGGGCCACCTGGCCGATGGTGGTGACGTTGCGATTGATGTCCTCGGCGACCGCGCTTTGCTCTTCGGCGGCGCTGGCGATCTGGGTGTTCATGTCGTTGATCACCGAAACCGCCTCGGTGATCGATGCCAGTGCCTGCGCTGCCTCGGCGGCCTGTTGCACGCTGTCGTCGGTGCGCGCCTGGCTGTTCTCCATCACGCTGACCACGTCGCGGGTGCCGTTCTGCAACTGCTGGATCATGGTCTGGATTTCTTCGGTGGCCTGTTGGGTCTTCTGCGCCAGGTTGCGCACCTCGTCGGCGACCACGGCGAAGCCGCGTCCCTGTTCGCCGGCCCGCGCCGCCTCGATGGCGGCGTTGAGGGCGAGCAGGTTGGTCTGCTCGGCGATGCTGCGGATGGTCACCAGGATGGCGTTGATATTCTCGCTGTCCTTGGCCAGGCTCTGCACCACGCCGACGGCGCGGCCAATCTCGTTGGCCAGGGCGGTGATCGCCTCGGAGGTGCTCTGCACGATGCGCTTGCCCTCGTTGGCCGCCTGGTCGGCATGGTTGGCCGCTTCCGCCGCGTGAGTGGCGTTGCGCGCCACATCCTGGGCGGTGGCGGTCATTTCGTGCACGGCGGTGGCGACCAGTTCTATCTCGGCCAGTTGCTTCTGCACACCCTGGTTGGTGCGGATGGCGATGTCGGCGGTGTACTCCGAGGAGTCGCTGACTTTCTGCACCGAGGTGACGACCTGGCCGATCATCGTCTGCAGCTTGGCGAGGAAGGTATTGAAGCCTTTGGCGATCTGCCCGAGTTCGTCGGCGCGATCGACCTCCAGGCGACGGGTCAGGTCGCCTTCGCCCTGGGCGATGTCGTCCAGCATGACCACCATCTGCCGCAGTGGCCGGGCGATCCCGTAGCCGACGAACCAGATCGCCAGGAGGCCGATCACGGCGATCAGCAGGCCTACCAGGGCCATGCCCAGAACATTGGCGTCGTGCTGGGCGCTCAGCTCGCCCTGCAACTGGTTCAGCTCGCTCATCACCGCTTCCAGCGGCAGTTGCAGCATGAGGGTCCAGCGGGCGCCGGTGTCGGCGATCTCGAAGGGCAGGAACAGCTCGATGTGGCCGTGATCCTCGTCGATATCGTAGAGCGGCTGACCGGGGCTCAGGTGCTTCAGGTTGCCCAGTTCGTTGGCGTCGAGCACCTTGGAGACCGGTTCGCCGAGCAATTTGGTGTCGCGGGTGTAGGCGACCAGGCGGTCGTTGGACGCGATCAGCGCCATCTCGCCCGCTCCGTCATAGAGCTGGCGATCCGCCTGGTTGAGCAGGTCCTGGATGAAGTCGAGGGCGAGATCGGCACCGGCGATGCCGCGGAATTCGCCATCGACCAGGATCGGTGTGGTGAAGGAGGCCAGCATGACCATCTTGCCGCCAACCTCGTAGGGAGCCGGGTCGATCACGCAGGACTTCTTGCGCTCTTTCGGACACAGGTAGTACTCGCCTTCGCGCACGCCGGTGGGCAGCAGGGTCTGGCTTTCCATGTAGCCGATGGCATCCACCCCCAGGCTGCCGTCGGCGTTGCGGAACCACCAGGGCAGGAAACGGCCGCTGCCGTCGTAGCCGTTTTCCTTGACTCCCGCATGACTGGCGTCGTCGTTGTCGAAGGCATTGGGCTCCCAGCCAATGTAGCTGCCGAGCAGTTTGGGATTGCCCGCGGTGGTCTCCCTGACCAGGTTGGACAGCTCTTCCCGGCTCATGCTCAGCAGTGGGTTGCCGGTGGCGTCGCGCTTGCCGAGCATGGCATTGACCCGCGCCAGCCCGGCGGTGACCAGCAGCGGCATTTCCAGCTCGCGCTGGATCTGGCTGGCCTGTGCCTGGGTCAGGGTGACCAGTCGCTCGTTGATCAATTTCTCCAGCAGGCTGCGGGTCCGCTCTTCCACCAGCACCTGGGTCCGCGCCCCAGAGAGCAGCGAATACAGCACCAGCGCCGCCACGACAGCGAGGACGCTGACACCAGCCAGCGCCGCGATGGAAAACTGGATCGACTTGAATTTCATGGAAGCTCCAGGCAAAGAGGTCGCCCATCCTTGGGTATCGGCGGGTTATGGGGAAAACTTAGAACCGTTTCACATTTGCTGCCCGGGACGGACTGTCGCCTTTGCCTCTTCCACGATGGAAAAGCGCAACGGGAAGAGGGCGACGCTTGTCTCAATAACGCGGTCGGCCCGGTATTCCACAAGGCGCGTTGTTGCCCGCCGACAGGGCTCGGCCTAGCATACGGGCCTCATTTGATGGAGAACCGAAATGGCCAATTTGTTTCGTATCGCCGGCCTGACGACGGCCTTGCTGCTGGCAGGATGCCAAGCCGTGAACACCACCAGCGGCACCGCGGTAGGTGTCGAACGCAAGCAATACATGTTCAGCATGCTGTCGACCCAAGAGGTCAACCAGATGTACGCCCAGTCCTATCAGCAGACGCTGAGCGAAGCGTCGAGTAAGGGCGTACTGGACCAGAGCAGCGCCAATGCGAAGCGCCTGAACGGCATCGCCCAGCGGCTGATCGCCAAGGCGCCGCTGTTCCGCCCGGATGCCGCGCAGTGGCAGTGGCAAGTCGCGCTGATCAAGAGCCCCGAGCTGAACGCCAGTTGCGGCCCCGGCGGCAAGATCATCTTCTACAGCGGCCTGATCGAGAAACTGCAGCTGACCGACGACGAGATCGCTGCGGTCATGGGCCACGAGATCGCCCACGCCCTGCGCGAGCACAGCCGTGAAGCGATGTCCAAGGCCTACGGCATCGAGATGGCCAAGCAGGGCGCTGGTGCGCTGCTCGGCCTCGGCCAGGACAGCCTGGCGCTGGCCGACACCGTGGTGCAATACAGCCTGACCCTGCCGAACAGCCGCGGCAACGAGAACGAGGCGGACCTGATCGGCCTCGAGCTGGCCGCCCGCGCCGGCTACAACCCGAATGCCGCGATCAGCCTCTGGCAGAAGATGGCCAAGGCCAGCAACGGCGCGCCGCCGGAGTTCATGAGCACCCACCCGTCGTCCAGTTCGCGGATCGCCTCCCTGCAGGCGGCGATTCCCAAGGTGATGCCGCTCTACGAGCAGGCCAAGGGACGCTGATCGTGTGACGCCCGGTGTGCCGCTGTGGAATGGACAGCGGCACGCCAGGCTGCTTGACTGCCCCGTCGAACCCTCGACGCGGCCTTTTCATCTGGCGCAAGGAGCTCCTGTGAAAATCGCCGTTATCGGAGCCACCGGCCTGCTCGGCCACCATGTGTCGCGCGCGGTGCGCGATGCCGGCCACGAGCTGGTGGTGGTGCATCGTTCCGCCTCGCGCATCGAGCGCCTCGAATACCTCGAGCCGGAATGCCGGTCCGCCGAACTGCTCGATCACCCGGCCCTGAGCCGGGCCCTGGAAGGGCTCGACGGGGCGATCTTCTGTGCCGGCCAGTACCCGCGCCGGCCGCGTCGCTGGCAGGAGGAGGTGGCCAGCGCGCTCGACCAGACCAACCATTTCTACGCCGCCTGCCTCAGTGCGCAGGTGCCGCGCATTCTCTACGTCGGCGCCTCCATAGCCTTGCCGCGTCATCCCGAAGGACTACCCGGACATGAGGGGCTGTTCTACGAAGGCATGCCGCGCTGGCGCAACCCTTACCTGCTGTGCAAGTGGGCGCTCGACGAGCAGGCCCGTGAGCAGGCGCGCAACGGACTGCCGGTGGTGATCGGCATTCCCGGCATGACCCTCGGTGAGTTCGATATCGGCCCGAGTACCGGGCGCCTCATCACCGCCATCGGCGACGGCACCATGCGCTACTACGTACCGGGCCGGCGCAACCTGATCGATGCCGCCGATGCCGGTCGCGGCCTGCTGCTGGCGCTGGAAAAGGGACGGGTCGGCGAGCGCTACCTGCTCACGGGGCAAAACATCGAGGTGGGTGAGTTGACCGCGCGGATCGCGGCGAAGCTGGGCGTGCCGGCGCCGCAACCGATGCCCCTGGCCTTGGCCAAGGGCATCGCCGCGCTGGGGCGGCTGCGCTACCGGCTGACCGGGCGCGAGCCGCAGTTGAACGACACCACCATCGCGGTCATGGCCGGCGGGCAGTTTCTCGACGGCAGCAAGGCCCGCGAGGAGCTTGGTTTCGAAGCACGCATCCCGCTCGATGTGACCCTCGACCGGGCGATTGGTTGGTTTCGCGAGAACGGCTACCTCTGAGTCTTTTAGGGCAGGGCGATCTCGGCGAACCGCCTGTTCTCCAGGCCAAGCTGCGAGCGGAAGCTTTCCATGTCGAACATGGTGCAGATTTCCTGGATTTCGTTGGCCGGGGTCAGCGTCCAGAACGCCATGGCGGAAATGCTCAGCACCTTGTCGCTCGGCGGGTAGCCCAGGGCGGGCTTCTCGATGGTGCCGATCAGGGTGCTCCAGGTGACCACCTTGTAGCCCTCGGCGATGCATTCCTCGACCACGACTTCCAGGTCCGGCATGGCGCTGCGGATGTCCTGGATCATCTTCGCGTAGTCATTGCTGCCCAGTGGGTTGCCGATGAAGGCGCTCTTGTAGAGGAAGTCCTTGCTGTGCAACTGCTCGGCCAGGGCCAGGCGGCCCTTGTTCCAGGACAGATCGATATGGTGAAGGACGAGCTTCTTCCTGTCTTCCAGTGACATCGCCTACTACTCCTTTCTGGCGCGCAAAGTGCGCAACGTCTTGCGCACTTTAGCAGCCGGCCGGGGAGCGGCATTGGCCGAAATGCCAGTATGTCTGTCAGAGCTATTACGATCTCGCAAGCTAGAGCCATGCAAGGCCTCGGCGGCCCCACGAAAACAGGTCGGGCCGCGTAGGCGAGGAAGCGGCTGGGGTCGCATTCGACTTTACGAGCTGAGCAGTCCGACCGGGCTGGCGATCCAGCCTACGCGGCCCGACCTGCGCGGCCCGACCTACGCGGCCCGACCTGTTTTCAACGCAGCAGGGCCGACGCGTAGCAGATCGTAGACAGGCTCTCAGATCAGCCCGCCCAGCGAAAGCGCCTGATAGCCCGCATAGAGGGCCAGGGCGGCGAAGGCAGCGGCGGCCAGGCGACGGATCAGTGTCAGCGGCAGGCGCTCGGCGGCGAAGTTGCCGGCCAGCACCACCGGCACGTTGGCGATCAGCATGCCCAGCGTGGTGCCGAGGACCACCAGGATGAAATGCGGGTATTGGGCGGCCAGCATCACCGTGGCGACCTGGGTCTTGTCACCCATCTCGGCAAGGAAAAAGGCGATCAGGGTGGTGAGGAAGGGGCCGTAGCGTTTCAGGCTGGAGTCCTCGTCGTCGTCCAGCTTGTCCGGGATCAGCGTCCAGATCGCCACCGCGGCGAAGCAGCCGGCGAGAATCGCGCTGAGTACGGCGGCGGAGAAGAAGCTCGCGACCCAGGCGCCCACCGCGCCGGCGGCGAAATGATTGGCCAGGGTAGCGGCGACGATCCCCCAGATGATGGGCCAGGGACGGCGGAAACGCGCGGCGAGCAGGAGAGCGAGCAGTTGCGTCTTGTCGCCGATTTCGGCCAGGGCAACGATCAAGGTGGGGACGAACAGGGATTCCATCAGGCTTCCTAAGGGGCGGGTCGACTTTTCTCTATGACACGTACTACCTGCCCGCCCCGGGTCAGGTGAACGTGTCATAGGTCTTGTCAAACCGCCGGCCCGACTGCGCGGACCTTGGGTCGCAGCCGCCATGGTCTGTGGACCAAGTATGTTGACGGCTGCCGGGCGGGCGCATTCACGGTCGATGCGCCCGCGGGAGACTACTCCCCTAGGACGGGGCGCATTGTGCCGAAGCGCTGCCCGCCGGGCAAGCCGAAAATCGTCCGGATGGTCGGGTTCAGCGCCGCGCGGCCCGGTAGATACGGAAGCCGTCGCCTTCGGCGAGGGTTCGGCAGGGGCCCAGGTGCTGCTCGATCAGCGGCGGGTACTTGAGGAAGCTGTTCGCCACCAGGCGCAGCTCGCCACCGGGGGCAAGATGCCGGACCGCCTGGCGCAGCAGGTGTTCGGTGGCCTGGTAGTCGGTGTGCACGCCCTGGTGGAACGGCGGATTGCTGAGGATCGCGGCCAGGCCCGAAGGCGCGGCGTCGATGCCGTCGCCAGCGATCACTTCGGCATCCAGGCCATTGGCGGAGAGGGTCAGGCTGCTGCTGGCGACGGCGAAGGCATCCACATCCAGCAGGGTCACGGGGTTATCTGGATAATGCCGTTTCAGCACCGCCCCCAGCACGCCGGCGCCGCAGCCGAAGTCCAGCAGCGGGCCGCTCGGCAAGCCGTCCAGGTGTTCGAGCAGCAACGCGGTGCCGCGATCCAGGCGGCCGTGGCTGAACACGCCGGGCAGGCTGACCACGCTCAGCGGACCGTCGGCCAGGGACAGCTCGTAGCGTTGGGCGAGGCCATGCAGGTCGGGCGTGTCCGGTGCTCGCTCGACGGTGACTTGCCAGAGCTGGCAATGCCGCGCGCTGTCGAGTTTGCGAGGGGTGCCATAGTCCGCCAGCCGCTTGGACGCCCGCTCGATGCCACCGCGCTTTTCGCCGACCAGGAACAGCTCGCGACCGGCGAGGCGCGCGGCCAGGCTGTCCAGCAGGTAGTCGGCCAGTTCGCGGGACTTCGGCAGGAACAGCAGGGCGCGTTCGAACGCGCCTTCCGGTGGCGTCACGCCGAAGTGGCTGCGTCCGGCGAAACGTGCGGTCAGCGCCGCCTGTTCCCCGGCGTGCCAACTCCAGCCGTGGGCGGCGGGCAGGTGGCCGAGCAGGTCGTCGGCCGGCAGACCGGCCAGCAGCAGATCGCCGCCGAAATACTCGGGCTGGCGCAGCAGTACTTCGCTTCGCGGGTCCATGGGCTCTCCTGACCTGAAAAAACGCCGAAGCTTAGCCGACCAGGCGCCGTGGCGCACCGGCGAAATAGGCCGTGGCGTTCTCCGCCAGTTGGCCGACGATGCGCTGCCGCGCCTCGCGGCTGCCCCAGGCGCTGTGCGGGGTGACGATCAGCCGGGGGATATCCCCGGCGAGCAGGGGGTTGCCGTCCCTCGGTGGTTCCTGAGTCAGCACGTCGGTAGCGGCGCCGCCCAGGTGGCCGCGGCGCAGGGTGTCGGCCAGTGCCTGCTCGTCGACCAGACCGCCACGGGCGGTATTGATCAGAAATGCGTTGGGCTTCATCAGCGCCAGTTCGGCGGCGCCGATCAGGCCGCGGGTCTGCTCGGTCAGCGGGCAGTGCAGGGTCAGGGCATCGACTTGGGGCAGCAGTTCGTCCAGCGGTAGGCGGTCTTCCCGGGGCGGCCGGCCGGGCAACTGGCCGAGCAGCACGCGCATGCCGAAGGCTTCGGCCAGCCGGGCCACCGCGCCGCCGAGTTCGCCGTGACCGAGCAGACCGAGGGTCTTGCCCTCCAATTCGACGATGGGGAAGTCGAGCAGGCAGAACTGCGCGGCCTGCTGCCAGCGGCCGGCACGCACGGCTGCCTGGTAATCGGGCAGGCGGGTCGCCAGGGCGAGGAGCAGCATCAGCGTGTGCTGGGCAACCGAGGGCGTGCCATAGCCCTGGCAGTTGCTGACCGTAATGCCGCGCTCGCGGGCAGCGATGAGATCGATATTGTTGGTGCCGGTGGCGGCGACCAGGATCAGTTTCAGCTCCGGGCAGACGGCCAGGGTCTCGGCATTCAGCGGCACCTTGTTGCTGATGGCCACCTGGGCGCCTTGCAGGCGCTCGACGACTTCGTCGGGCGTGCTGCCCGAATGCAGCACCAGTTCGTCGAAGGCCAGGCGGAGCGGGGCGAGGTCGAGATCGCCGAGATCGAGGGAGGCGTGATCGAGGAAAACGGCGCGGCGGCTGTCGTTCATCAGCTGTACCTTTGTTCGCGGTAAAGGGAAGGCGTAAGGTAGCGAGCCTAACAGACCGCCTCTGGAGAACTCTTCTATGTACTGGACGGAATTTCTCACCGTCGCGTTGATCCATCTTCTCGCGGTGGCCAGCCCTGGGCCGGACTTCGCCATTGTCGTGCGCGAGAGCGTCGCCCATGGCCGCCGCGCCGGTGTCTGGACCGCCCTGGGTGTCGGTGCCGGCATCTTCGTCCATGTCGCCTATTCGCTGCTGGGGATCGGGCTGATCGTTTCCCAGTCCATCGTGCTGTTCAACGCCTTGAAATGGGTTGCCGCGGCCTATCTGCTGTACATTGGCATCAAGGCCTTGCGCGCCCGTCCGGCTGATCCCGCTGCCGCCGAGCTGCAAGCGGACGAGGCGACCCGTTCGTCCCGTGGCGCCTTCGTCACCGGTTTCGTGACCAACGGCTTGAATCCCAAGGCCACGCTGTTCTTCCTCTCGCTGTTCACCGTGGTGATCGATCCGCACACGCCGCTGGCGATCCAGGGTGGCTACGGCGTCTACCTGGCCGGCGCGACGGCGCTCTGGTTCTGCATGGTCGCCTGGCTGTTCAGCCAGCAGCGGGTGCGCGCCGGTTTCGCCCGCCTGGGGCACTGGTTCGACCGGATGATGGGCGCGGTACTGGTCGGCCTGGGAATCAAGCTGGCGTTCACCCAGCTTCGTTGAGTCACCGGCCCAAGCCGCGTTCACTGGCCGCCGCGTGCGGCCAGTTGCTTCTTCAGGATCGCCACGGCGGTGACGTCGTAGATCACCACGCACAGATGCTCGACTTCCCCCTTGGCACCTACCAGAGGGAGGAATGTGACGTTCTGGTACATGAAGTCTTCGTGGCCGGTGATCGGCTGGTAGTTCTTGAAATGCAGCAGGTAGGGGCGCTGTTCCCACAGGCTGAAGGCGCGGGTACCGAGTTGCAGCACGCTGTCCGCCTTGCGCCGGAACCAGGCCTCATCCACTTCGCCGAACAGCTCGAACAGCGTCTTGCCGTAGACCTGGCTCGGGCCCATGCCCGAGTGGTTCTCCATGAAGCTGTTCCACACTTCGACCCGGTACTGGCGATCCAGCACGATCACGCCGACGTCCAGGCACTGGACGATGTCGAGCAGCCAGTGGACTTCATCGATGTCGATCTGCGCAGCCATGGTCAGCCCATCAGGTAGTTGATCTTGTCGGTGAGGCGCGCCAGCGAATCCTCGGTGAACAGCAGCAGCAGGTCGAAGTGGACGTCATGGCCCTCCAGGCTGTAGCTGATTTCCACCGCCAGGGTCTTCTTCCAGCGCGTGCGGTTGAGGTGGATAAGCCGCTCGATGGAGGCGTGCTGGCCGAGTAGTTGCGGGTGGCCTTGGGAAAAGCGCACGTCGATCTGCTCGGCGATGCCGGTCAGGCAGGCGCCGATCAGCAGGCTTGCCAGGTCCAATAGCATTTCCGAGGTGTCGCGTTCGCCTTTCGGCTGCACGCCGATCAGGCGCGCCATGTCGGCCACTTCGGAGTCGTGGAAGAGCAGCAGCGCCTCGCCGGCGATGGCATCGCCGATGAAGCCCTGGCACACCGCGCTGAGCCGTTCGCCGCGCTGGGCATCGGTCAGGGCCATGTGCAGTTCGCTGACCTCGAAGATGTTCACGTTGGGGATCGGCAGTTGCACGAATACCCCGAGCACCCGTGCCAACAGGGCGGCGGCGCGGCCCATGGCGATGTTGCTGACCTCGCGCAGGGTATCGCGGAAATTTACCGTCAGTACCGGCTCCGCTCGGGGCGGTGTCTGCGGGCCTTTTGCGGTGGAGGGGACGAGCAGGCCGAGGCCGGCCAGGGTACGGCGCAGGTCATCCGGGTCGGCGGGTTTTTTCAGGAAGGCCAGGGCGCCGAGATCGCTTACCCGGCGAACGGCTTCTTCCTGTACGTCGCCGGAGACCACCACGACCTTGGCCTTCAGCCCTTCGTCGCGCAGGTGGGCGAGCACTTCGTAGCCGTCCATCACCGGCATGGTCAGGTCGAGCAGCACCACCTGGCCGAGTCCCTGGCGGATCGCCTGCAACGCTTCCTCGCCCTGGGTGGCCTGGGTGATGGACACCGGCCAGTCCGCCGGCAGGGCGCGGATCAGCTGCTTGCGCGCCATTGCGGAGTCATCGCAGACCAGGAGGGGAATCACGGTCGAAGGCATCCCATGGCTGGACAGAGGACGCCGGCGCGTGCCGGCTCTGTGCAAGCATAGACCGTCGGCCTGGAAGGGCCGTTCAAAGGGGGAGCTGTAGGGGCGAATTCATTCGCCCGGCGGAGCATTGTCGTACGCCTGTAGATCCTATGCTCCTGCACAAGCCTGAATGCTGTTCCGTAGGAGCCAGCTCTGCTGGCGAAGCTTTTGTGCGGCCCTCTATCGCGAGCAGAGCTCGCTCCTACAAAGGGCTGTGTCTGTAGGGGCGAATTCATTCGCCCCTACAGGCTTGTTCAGCGTCTTTCACGCAGCCAGTCGAGCATGCCCAGGCCGGCTGCGCGGCCGCTGGCGAAGCAGGCGGTGAGCAGGTAGCCGCCGGTAGGGGCTTCCCAGTCCAGCATTTCGCCTGCGCAGAACACGCCGGGCAGGGCTCTCAGCATCAAATTCGAGTCGAGTGCCTCGAAGGGCACGCCGCCGGCGCTGCTGATGGCTTCGTCCAGCGGGCGCGGGTGCTCCAGGCGCAAGGGCAGCGCCTTGATCGCGGCGGCGAGGCGGGTGTTGTCGGCGAAGGTCTCGGCGGGCGTCAGTTCGCGCAACAGACCGGCCTTCACGCCGTCGATGCCGAGCTGGCTGTGCAGGTGCTTGGCCATGGAGCGCGATCCGCGTGGTCGGGCGAGGGCGGCTGCGATCTTCTCCGGGCTGTGCCGGGGCAGCAGGTCGAGATAGAGGATGGCGCTGCCCGTCTCGGCGATTCGCTGGCGAGTCCGCGCCGACAGTGCATAGATCAGGCTGCCCTCGACGCCCGTGGCGGTGATTACGAACTCGCCTTGCCGGGGTTCCTCGTCATCCAGACGGATCGCCACGTGCTTGAGCGGTGCTCCGGCGAACTTGTCGCGGAACAGCGGGCTCCAGCCGGCCACCTCGAAGCCGCAGTTGGACGGTTGCAGCGGGGCGATGACGACGCCTCGCTCTTCCAGCAGCGGCACCCAGGCGCCATCCGAGCCCAGCCGTGCCCAGCTGCCGCCGCCGAGGGCGAGCAGCACGGCGTCGGCCCGCACGCGCCGTTCGCCGTTCGGCGTGGCCAGGCGCAGGTCGCCATTGTCATTCCAGCCGAGCCAGCGGTGGCGCGTGTGGAGGGCAACGCCTGCCTCGCGCAGGCGCTTGAGCCAGGCGCGCAGCAACGGCGCGGCCTTCATGTCGCGAGGAAAAACGCGCCCGGAACTGCCGACGAAGGTCTCGATGCCCAGCCCATGAATCCACTCGCGCAATGCGCCGGCATCGAAGTCGGCGAGCAGCGGGGCGATGGCGTCGCGACGTTCCCCATAGCGGGAGAGGAACGCCTCGGCGGCTTCCGAGTGGGTGATGTTCATGCCGCCGACGCCGGCGAGGAGGAACTTGCGGCCCACCGACGGCATGGCGTCGTAGAGGTCCACCGACAGGCCCGCCTGGCTGAGCACTTCCGCCGCCATCAGCCCGGCCGGGCCTCCACCGATGATGGCGATCTGCAGAGCGGAGGTGTCGGTCATTGGGCGCAGCCTGGTGTAGTGAACGGGACGCGCATTATAGGGGCTGCGGTCGCGATGGTCGCGGCACGGCGGTGCTTGGGCAGGGCGGCATGCCCTGTGAATTGACAAGCCTCGGAACTTGTCGATACTCATCAGTCGTCATATGACGTCAACAACAATAACAACAGGAATCCTCGCCATGCTGCTATGCGTTCATGCCCTTTTTCGAAGGGATGCTTGCCCTTCTTCCCATTTCTCTTCCATCAACGAAAATCCTGGTGGATAGCTGATCCGTCAAGGGTCAAGCCGATTTCTGACATCCCTGGAAACGCTCATCCGCCATGTGGCATTGGCGAAAGTCGCGAGAAGCTGCATGGCCGTGGCGAGCGTTCGCCCTCTCACTCGAAAAAAAAGGAGTCGTCCTATGACTCAGTTGGAAACGCTCGATGACAATCAACCGGAAACCAGCCGCAGGCGCTTCCTGCGCCGTTCCCTGCTCCTCGGCGCAGGCGCCGCGGTAGGGCTGCCGCGACTGGCCGATGCCGAGCCCCTGACCCAACGCTACCCGGACAGCCTGGTCGAAGTGCTCGACGACAGCTTCGCCCAGTACCGCCTGTTCAACGCCAGCGTGGAGCGCCTCGCCACCGGCATGCGCTGGGCCGAGGGGCCGGTCTGGGTCGGCGACGGGCGCTACCTGCTGGTGAGCGACATCCCGGAGAACCGCATCATGCGCTGGGACGAGATCAGCGGGACATTCGACGTCTATCGCGCGCCGGCGAATCATTCGAACGGTCTGGCCCGGGACCGCCAGGGGCGGCTGATCGTCTGCGAAGGCTCCACCACCAACGACCAGGGGCGGCGGGTTACGCGCACCGAGCATGACGGCAGCGTCACGGTGCTCGCCGACAACTTCGAGGGCAAACGCTTCAATTCGCCCAACGACCTGGCGGTGAAGCGCGACGGGTCGATCTGGTTCAGCGACCCGCCGTTCCAGACCGCCAACTTCTACGAAGGCCACAAGATCACGCCGGAAATGCCGGACGCGGTGTACCGGATCGACGGCGAGCGCGGCACGGTGACCCGCGTCATCGAGGGCATCTCCGGTCCGAACGGCCTGTGCTTTTCACCCGATGAGAAGGTGCTCTACGTGGTCGAGGGACGAGCTAAGCCGAACCGTCTGGTTTGGGCCTATGAGGTAAAGGACGACGGCACTCTGGGCGACCGACGCAAGCATATCGAGGCCGACGATCACGGGGCGCTGGACGGAATCAAGTGCGACGAGGACGGCAATCTCTGGTGCGGCTGGGGTACCGGCGACGCGAAGGTGGCCAAGCCGGACGGCCTCGATGGTGTGAAAGTGTTCGACCCGCAAGGCAAGGCGATCGGCCATATCCGTTTGCCCGAGCGTTGCGCCAACCTGTGTTTCGGCGGCCGCCAGGGCAATCGGCTGTTCATGGCGAGCAGTCACTCGCTCTATGCGCTGTACGTCAACACGCGCGGCGCCACGTTCGTCTGAGCGAGGGCGGGGCGGCCCGCTGGACCGCTCCGCTCTATCGGGGCCGTACTCTCGACGTCGTTGGCGTACGACAGATGCGGCTCCCTGTTTCCCCATGGTGATTTCGATCCGTGCCGGCAGCCGCTCTGGCGCCGGCCGGGCATTATCGGCGCTTCGGTAACGCTTCGCAGAGGAGATGAGTATTCGTACGAAGAGTCGATGTGCGATGTGCCGCAGAGTTGAACAAGGTTCCGTGCAGCCATTGAAAAACACCGCTCCCAGGGAGAAACCTCGCTCGGCCAGGCCGCCGGGCCTGATGTCATGAGTCGATCAGGGAGTAGTCAATGAACAGAATGCATGCGATTGCCACAGGGGTGATGCTGGCCTGCGGAACCATGGGGGTCCAGGCGGCGGATATCGCCCGCGAGGTCGCCAAGACCGGTTGGGCCACACAGAACGGTGGTACCCAGGGTGGCTCCGCTGCCGCGACGGCGGATGTCTACACCGTCAGCACCGCTGCGCAATTGCGCACGGCCTTGAAGGCCTCGGCGGGTAGCGGCGGCCGCATCATCCGGATTTCCGGGGTCATCGATGTCAGCGAAGGCAAGCCCTACACGACCACCGCCGAGATGAAGACCCGCGCCCGCCTGGATGTTCCGGCCAAGACGACCATCGTTGGCGTGGGCACCAATGCGGAGATCCGCGACGGTTTCTTCATGATCCGCGCCAACAACGTGATCATGCGCAACCTGACCATCGAGAACCCCTGGGACCCGGTTCCCGTGTGGGACCCGAACGACGGTTCGTCCGGCAAATGGAACTCGGAAATCGATGGCGTCACCATCAGCGGCGCCAGCAACGTCTGGCTCGATCACATGACCTTCACCGACGGTCGCCGCACCGACGATCAGGCGGGCTCCGCCAATGGCCAACTGATCCAGCATCATGATGGTGCGCTGGATATCAACAAGGGTGCGAATTACGTCACGGTTTCCTACTCGGTGTTCAAGCAGCACGAGAAGAACATCCTGATCGGCTCCAGCGACAGCGCCTCGAGTACCGACGCCGGCAAGCTGAAGGTCACCATCCACAACACCTTGTTCCAGGACTACAGCGAGCGCGGTCCGCGCGTGCGTTTCGGCCAGGTTCACACCTACAACAACTACCACACGGCCAGCCGCAGCTATCAGTACTACCGCTTCAGCTATGCGCAGGGCGTGGGTTACGAGTCGAAGATTCTGTCCGAGGCGAACGTCTTCGATATCCAGGGCGTGAAGAGCTGCATCGATATCGCCAAGGATTTCAAGGGTAAGGTCTTCCGCGACAACGGTTCCCTGCTGAACGGCGCGCCGCTGAGCTGCAGCTGGAATACCGCCATCGGCTGGACGCCGCCCTACACGGTCAACAAGCTGCAGGCGTCGGCGGTGATTTCCGATGTGCTGGCGAATGCCGGGGCCGGCAAGATCCAGTGATCGCCGCGCGTGCCTCTTCGACGAAGAGGCACGCGTACTGCGCGAATGTCAGGCCAGGGGGCAGGCCAGTTGTATGTAACGCAAGGCCCCGCAGCGCAGACAGTGCTGCTCGAGAACATCTTCATTGCCCAGCCTGCATGGTGTTCCGTCACTCCACAGGCAGTCGGAAACAAGACAGCGGAATGTCATCTCTTCCTCCCACCGCAGCCATGCTGCTCAGTCAGGTTAAGGGCGTGTCGGCCAGGCCGACCATTCGAGCGCCTTCTCTGATTCTGACTCGGGGGTGCTTCGGGCGGTTCCTGTTTCGCCGATAAGGGGTAGGTGGCAACCCATTCGGCGATGTTGGCGGTTTTTGACTTCCGTTCGCTTCCAGTGTCGTTCTCTGGCCGACGCACGGCAGGCTAGAGTCCCCGGGCCCGCCAGACCTGATCGGCGCAGTGATGGAGAATGCCGTGGCGTCGGGCCAAGGCGGCACGGTCGGTGTCGTAGCCGCCGCCGATCACTCCCACCACCGGGATGTCCCGTCCGAGGCAGTGATCGAGCACGGCGCGATCGCGTGCGGCAAGGCCGGCGTCGGTGAGGGCGAGGTAGCCCAGGGCATCGTCCCGGTGCACGTCGACGCCGGCGTCATAGAGCACGATATCCGGCTGGTAGAGCGGCAGCAGGTAGTTCAGCGCCTCGTCGACCACCTTCAGGTAATCCGCATCGCCCATGCCGCGCGGCAGGCCGATATCCCAGTCGCTGTCGGCCTTGCGCGCCGGGAAGTTCTGCTCGCAGTGCAGCGATACGGTGATGGCATCCGGTGTGTCGGCAAGGATGCGGGCGGTGCCGTCGCCCTGGTGCACGTCGCAATCGAAGATCAACACGCGTCCGGCCTGGCCGCTTTCCAGCAGGTAGCGGGCGATCACTGCCAAGTCGTTGAAAATGCAGAAGCCGGCCGGGTGATCGTAATGGGCATGGTGGGTGCCGCCGGCCAGATGGCAGGCCAGCCCGTGTTGCAGGGCCTGTTCGGCCGCCAGCAGCGAACCGCCCACTGCGCGCACGGTGCGCCGCGCCAGTTCCGGTGACCACGGCAGGCCGAGGCGGCGCAGTTCCTCGCGGCCGAGGGCGCCGCTGCAATAGCGCTCGATGTAGACCGGGTCGTGGGCCAGGGCGAGGATCTCCACCGGGCAGAGTTCCGGACGCAACAGCGCCTCGTCGCGGGTCAAAGCCGTATCCACCAGGTGGTCGCGCAGCAGGCGGAACTTCTCCATCGGAAAACGGTGCCCGGCCGGGAACGGCGGGCTGTAGTCGTCGTGATAGACGAGGGGTAGCGGCATAATGCGATCCGGCTGGGGACGATGCGCAGGCAAGAGTAACCCAGGCCCCTGTTCATGAGGCATCCATGGCTGACATCCTGACTTTGGAAACACCGCGCTTGCGGCTTCGTACCTGGTGCGATGAGGACCTCGCCGTGTTGGCGGCGATCAGCGCCGACCCGGAGGTGATGCGCCATTTCCCGGCACCTCTCGACCGTGACGAGGCGGCGGCCATGCTGCGGCGTATCCGCGATCACTTTGCGGCCCATGGCTTCGGGCTCTGGGCGCTGGAGCGCAAGGACGAGGGCCAGCTGATCGGATTCACCGGACTCGGCTGGACCGGTTTCGACGCGCACTTCACCCCGGCTGTCGAGATCGGTTGGCGGCTGGCCCGCGACCAGTGGGGCCAGGGTTTCGCCCGTGAAGCGGCGCTCGCCGCGTTGGCGGCGGGGTTCGAGCGGCTCGGGTTCGCCGAAATCGCTTCCTTCACCGCGTTGAGCAATCGGCGTTCGCAGCGGGTTATGCAGGCCATCGGCATGCACCGCGATCCGGCCGATGACTTCGATCACCCGAAACTGGCGGAGGGCCATCCGTTGCGTCGCCACCTGCTGTACCGCCTGCGCCTGGACGAATGGCGGGAGCGCTGCCCATGACCGACCTCGATGCCGTGCGCGCCTACCATGCGCTCAGCAAGCACCACCCCGAGCGTTTCGCACCGGGGCCGGGCCGTCTCGATTGGGCGACCCAGCCGGCGCCGTTTCGCCGTTATGCCGGGGCGCGCCTGATCGAGCTGTGGCAGCGTCCGCTGGAGGAGTCACCGGCCTACGACGCGGTGTTCGCCGGCCCTTTGGGCAATCCGGCGCCGTTGAACCGCGCCAGCCTGTCCCAACTGCTCTACGACAGCCTGGCGCTGTCGGCCTGGAAGGAGGCGGGTGGCAGTCGCTGGGCGCTGCGGGTCAATCCCTCGTCCGGCAACCTGCATCCCACCGAGGCCTATCTCATGCTGCCACCGGGTGCGTTGGAGGAGCGGGGCCTGCTGGTGCACTACACCGCCGATGCACATGTCCTGGAAGTGCGTGCCGAACTACCTTCCGCCCTGGGCAACAGTCTGCACACGGTGCTTTCGGCCGACGGCTGCCTGTTGGCGCTGGCCAGCATCCCCTGGCGCGAAGCCTGGAAATACGGCGAGCGCGCCTATCGCTACTGCCAGCACGACCTCGGGCATGCCCTGGCGGCCTTGGCCATCGCCGCCAGCGCGCTGGGTTGGCAGGTGCGCCTGTTGCGCGGTGTGGCCGAGGCCGGGCTGGATGCGCCGTTCGGCCTCGACCGCGAGGGCTTCGCCGAAGCTGAGCACATCGATTGCCTGCTCTGGGTCGGCCCGGCTCAGGCGAACGAGCCCGTCTTGCCCCAGGCATTGCTGGATGGGCTGGCGGCGCTGGAGCTGGACGGCCGTCCGAACCGGCTGTCCCGTCAGTATCGCGAATGGCCCGAATTGGCGCGCGTCCACCCGCTGTGCCGCGCGCCGGCCCTGTCGCCGCTGAGTTGGGAGATGGCGCCCGGTTGCGCTTCGGCGGACAATCCCGGTCTGCCGTTGCGTCCCTTGCTGCATCGGCGCCGCAGCGCGCAAGCTATGGATGGGCGCGGCGGAATCGACGTCTCGCTGCTGCGCGCCTGGCTGGCCCGGCTATTGCCGGACCATTCGCCGGTGCCGTTCGCTGTGACCGGCGAACCCGCTCAGGTCGACCTGTTGCTGTTCGTCCACCGCGTTCAGGGCCTGGCGCCTGGCCTCTATTGGTTGAGCCGCAGCGGCCTGGACCCGGAGGCACTGGCCGAGGGGCTGCGCGAGGACTTCCTCTGGGAGCGGGCAGACGACGTGCTGCCGCTCTACCGCCTGCTGGAAGGCGATGCCCGTGGGCTGGCCGAATTTCTTTCCTGCGGCCAGGACATCGCCAGCGACGGCTGTCTCGCCGTGGCCATGCTGGCGCGTTTCGACGAGGCGCTGGAGGCTGGTGCCTGGCGTTATCCGCGGCTGTATTGGGAGTGCGGGCAGATTGGTCAGCTTTTGTATCTGGAGGCCGAGGCGGCGGGGCTTTCCGGTACCGGCATCGGCTGCTTTTTCGACGAAGCGGTGCACGAACTGCTCGGGCTTGCCGACAGCCGCTGGCAAAGCCTTTACCATTTCACAGTAGGCCGCGCGGTATGGGATGAGCGCTTGAGCACCTCGCCGGCCTATCCCGAACCACGCCTGCCGCCCGTCTGAGGAGAAATCAATGAGTCAAGTTCTGGACGATCTGGTCGCCCTGTTGAGCCTGGAACCCATCGAGGAAAACCTGTTCCGCGGGGTCAGCCAGGACCTGGGCTTCCGCCAGCTCTTCGGCGGCCAGGTGCTCGGCCAGTGTGTTTCCGCCGCCAGCCAGACGGTGGAGGAAGCACGCCACGTACACTCCCTGCACGGCTACTTCCTGCGCCCCGGCGACGCGACCCTGCCGGTGGTCTACCAGGTCGACCGGGTGCGCGACGGCGGCAGCTTCAGCACCCGCAGGGTTACGGCCATCCAGAAAGGCAAGCCGATCTTCACTTGCAGCGCCTCCTTCCAGTACGACGAGGAAGGCTTCCATCACCAGCAGGCCGCCATGCCCGACGTTCCGGGGCCGGAGAACCTGAAATCGGAGACCGAGCTGGCGCGCTTGATCGCCGATCAGTTGCCGGAGCGCATGCGTGAGCGGGCGATCAGCGACAAGCCCATCGAGATCCGCCCGGTGACCGTCGCCAATCCCTTCGCCCCGGAGCCGGGCGAGCCGGTGAAGTACGTCTGGTTCCGTGCCGACGGTATGCTGCCGGACGAGCCGCAGTTGCATAAGTACCTGCTCGCCTATGCCTCCGACTTCAACCTGCTGACCACCTCGATGCTGCCCCACGGCGTGTCCGTGTGGCAGAAGTTCATGCAGGTCGCCAGTCTCGACCACGCGCTGTGGTTCCACGCCAACCTGCGCATGGACGACTGGCTGCTCTACGCCATGGACAGTCCCTGGGCCGGCAATGCCCGGGGCTTCTCCCGCGGCAGCATTTACAACCGCGCCGGGCAGCTGGTCGCTTCGGTGGCCCAGGAAGGGCTGGTCCGTCTGCGCGAGGACTGGAAATGAGGCTGAGCGAGGCCCGCCACTGGGTCTTCGACATGGATGGCACCCTGACCATCGCCGTGCACGATTTCCCGGCCATCCGCCGGGCGCTGGACATCCCGCCGGAGGACGACATCCTCCACCACCTCGCCGGCCTGCCGGCCACGGAGGCAGCGGCGAAACGCGCCTGGTTGCTGGAGCACGAACGCGAGCTGGCCTACGCCGCCCAGCCGGCTCCGGGCGCCGTTGAGCTGGTGCGCGCCCTGTGCGAACGGGGCTGCCGCCTCGGCGTGCTGACCCGCAATGCCCATGAGCTGGCGCTGGTGACGCTGGAGGCCATCGGTCTCGGCGACTGCTTCGCCAGCGCCGACATCCTCGGCCGCGACGAGGCTCCGCCGAAGCCGCATCCGGGCGGCCTGCTGCACCTGGCCGAATGCTGGGGCGTGGTGCCTGGCGAGCTGGTGATGGTCGGCGACTACCGCTTCGACCTCGAATGCGCCCGCGCGGCTGGGGCCTTTAGTGTGCTGGTGAATCTGCCGGAAAATCCCTGGCCGGAATTGAGTGATGGGTTTGCGCGGGATTGTGGGGTGTTGAGGGGGATGCTGGGTGGGCTTTGAGCCTTGAGTTGGTGCTTGGCCACTTGGCCCTCTCCCATAAATGGGAGAGGGGTGGTCCGATGTTCCGATCGTAAGTATCAGACTCACCAGCAGGGCGATCTGCCGTTGCGACGACTGATTCGATATGAACCATTCGAGTTCGATACCAAGGCAGTGCAGTCGTATCTAGTGGCTATTGAACTTGGCTATTTCGATGCATCAGGCAATCCGTAGCTCAGATGGGCATGTAACCACCAAGCAGCGCTGGCCAAGCTCCCTCTCCCATTTATGGGAGAGGGCTGGGGAGAGGGGCTATTCAGGGTTGCCAACCACCCTCCACGCTCAGGCGAATCCGCTCTAGCACCGCCTCGGTATCGCCCAACACCTCATGATTCCAAAAGCGCAGTACGTGAAAGCCGCGTTCCTGGAAATAGCGATCCCGAACCGCATCCGCGTTCGCCTGCAGTTGGTGCTGCCCACCATCCAGTTCGATGATGAGAAACCGCTCCAGGCAAACGAAGTCGACGATGTAGTGGCCCATCGGTTTCTGCCGCCTGAATTTGAGCCCGAGGAAACGGTGGGCGCGCAAGTGATGCCAGAGGCATTGCTCCGCATCGGTCATTCGACTGCGGAGGTCTTTGGCGTGGGAGAGTGTCATCGAGCGATCCCTGCTTCGTGAAAGAGCAGGGATTGTCGCTGCCTGGCCGAAAGATCGCTGTGACGTCGGCCTTAAAGCCGCGCCGCCTTGAAGGTATCGCACCGCCCCGGCGAGCCGCTGTCGAAGCCGGTCCGGAACCAGCGCACGCGCTGTTCCGAGGTGCCGTGGGTGAAGGAGTCGGGTACCACGCGGCCGCGCGCCTGTTGTTGCAGGCGGTCGTCGCCGATGGCGGTGGCGGCGTTGAGGGCTTCCTCCAGGTCGCCGGGCTCCATCCAGTCCAGGCGCCGCTGGGCGTGGTGGGCCCAGACGCCGGCCAGGCAGTCGGCCTGGAGTTCCTGGCGGACCAGCAGGCCGTTGGCGCCCTCGATGTTCTCGCCGCGCTGGCGGGCTGCGTTGACCTTGGCGGAGACGCCGAGCAGCGTCTGCACGTGATGCCCTACTTCATGGGCGATCACGTAGGCCTGGGCGAAATCGCCGGCGGCGGCGAAGCGTTGTTCCAGTTCGCGGAAGAACCCCAGGTCCAGGTAGACCTGGCGGTCGCCGGGACAATAGAACGGACCGACCGCCGACGAGGCGAAGCCGCAGGCCGATTGCACGCCGCCGTCGAACAGCACCAGGCGGGGCTGCTGGTATTGGCCGCCGTTGGTGGCGAACAGTTGGCCCCAGGTGTCTTCGGTGTCGCCGAGAATGGCGCGGACGAAATCCACCTGTGGGTCGTCGCCGACCGGGCGGGTGGTCTGGCTGCTGACGGTCGCACCCTGCTGGTCGGCCAGTTGGCCAAGAATCTCCAGCGGGTTTTCGCCCAACAGCAGGCTGATTACCACCACCGCGGCGATGCCGCCGAGGCTCAGACCTCCGCCGACGCGCATGCCGCGGCCGCTGCCGCGGGCATCCACCAGATTGTCGCTGCGACGTGCTCTCTGCCAGCGCATGGGTTTTCCCTCGAAAAGTGATGGGTCAGGCGAGCAGGCTGGGGTTCACCAGCAGCTCGGCCCGGGAAAGCAGTTGCACGGCGCCACCGACGCGGACGCGATTGTCCGTACCGACACGCAGATCGATCCGGCTCGGCCGCCCGACGAACCGGCCCTGGTTGAGCACGAAAGGCTCGTCGCGCACACAGCGGCCGTGTTCCACCAGGTAGGCGGCCACCGGCCCGGCGGCGCTGCCGGTGGCGACGTCCTCGACCACGCCGAGCGGGTCCCAGGTCCGGCCTTCGAGGGCGTCGACATCGAGCAGGTAGACGAAGACGGCGCCAATGCCGGCGAGCAAACGGTCGAGGTCAGCGCGGTTCTGCCGGGCGCGGGCCAGCGCGGCGCTGCTTACCGGCAGTAGCAGGTAGGGCAACCCGGTGCTGACCACACAGGCGGGGTAGCGGACGTCGAGATCGTCGGCCGCAAGGGAAAAGGCTTCGGCATAGATGCGCGCGTCTTCCCCACTCAGGCGCACGCCCCACTCGGCTTCGCCCTGGTCCATTTCGGCGTAGAAGCCCTGGCCCTGGCGGCGAGTCCGCAACTCGACGGTCTTCATGCTGAGGCGCAGGCGCCAGTGGCCGCTGTCGCCGGGCTCGTACAAGTGGTGCAGCAGGGCAGCGGCGCCGAGGATCGGATGGCCGGCGAAGGGCAATTCCTCCTCGACGGTGAAGATGCGTGCCGCGTACTCGCCGGCCACTTCGCCGGGCAACAGGAACAGCGATTCGAACTGGCGCAGCTCCTGGGTCAGCGCCTGCATGGTCGCGGTGGAGAGGCCACGGGCATCGTCGAATACGGCGAGGCCGTTGCCGGTCAGCGGGCGTTCGGCGAAAACATCCATTTGCCAGTAGTGCATGACGATCCCTAAGGGTATTCGGCCAGAACCGGTTCGCTGCCATCCTGGGCGACGCCGATCACTTGGTAGGCATCCTGGCGGCCGTCCATTTCCATGCCTGGAGAGCCGGTGGGCATGCCCGGCACGGCGGCGCCGAGCAGGTCGGGACGCTGGCGCAGCTTGAGGATATCGGCGGCCGGTACGTGGCCTTCGACGAACTTGCCGTCGATCACCGCGGTGTGGCACGACGCCAGGCGATGCGGCACGCCGAGGCGGGATTTCACCGCGTTCATGTCCTGGTCGGGATGGTCGGTGACGCTGAAGCCATTGGCCTCCAGATGGTCGATCCACTTCTCGCAGCAGCTGCAGCCAGCGGCACGGTAGACCTCGATGGCGATGGGCTCGGCGGCCTGGGCGGTGCCGGCGAAGAGGGCGGCGAGCAGAACGAGACGGCGCATGGAAATTCCTCCGGTCAAACGAGGGCCCAGCATAGCGTCATGCGAGCGGCCACCCAAGGCCGCATCGTCGCACCCCGGCGAGCGAACGAAATGGCACTTTGGCGGTCACTGCTAGATCGTCCCCGCCGCGTCGCGGGGCTCGCGCTCTTGGCCTGCCCTCGAGCGAAGCCTGTTCGCATGGAGAGTATGGAAAATGTTCTTTGCCCGCATCGTCCTGGCCATCCAGGCACTGGTCATGGGCGGTTTCGGTTTGGCCTACTGGCTCTGGCCCTACGAAATGGCCAATCTGAACGGCATGTTGCTGATGGAAACCGTCTCGGTGAGCAACATGCGTGTGTATTACGGCGGCCTGCAACTGGGCCTGGCGATCTTCCTGCTGTGGAGCATGCGCCGGCCGGAGCGGGCCAGCCCGGCGCTGGTGCTGCTGGTGCTGATCCAGCTCTCGCTGTCGCTGGCACGCCTCGGGGCGTTGTGGCTGGATGGCGGCGCCCTGCAGAGCTTCGACCTGACTTCGCTGGTCTACAAGCTGGCCGCGGCCGGCCTGGCGCTGCTGGCGCTCTACCTGCTCGCCCGCCAGCGGCGCACGGAGGCCGAGCGGGAGGCGGCCGACACGCTGGATGGCGCGGCCTTCGATAGCGATTTCGACGAGCCGCCTGCGCCGCAGTTCAACGTGCGCGAACTGCCCTTGGAACGGGTGACGCGGACGGACCTGGCCGAGACCTCGGAAGTCGAAGTCAGGCCCGGTCTGACGGATAACTGGAGCGAGCCGCGCAGCTAGTGCGGCGAAGAAAGCGCTCCGTTCAGCGGCGCTCCAGCAGGACGCCGCTTTCCATGTGGTGGGTGTAGGGGAACTGGTCGAACAGCGCGCAGCGCACGACGCGGTGGGTGTCGTGCAGTTGGGCGATGTTCTGCGCCAGGGTTTCCGGGTTGCAGGATATGTACAGGATGCGCTCGAAGCGGCGGGTCAGCTCGCAGGTGTCCGGGTCCATGCCGGCGCGGGGCGGGTCGACGAAGACACTGCCGAAGGCGTAGCTCTTCAGATCGATGCCGGCGAGGCGGCGGAACGGACGCACCTCGTTCAGGGCCTCGGTGAGTTCCTCGGCGGAGAGGCGCACCAGGGTCACGTTCTCCACCCCGTTGTCGGCCAGGTTGGCCAGGGCCGCGTTCACCGAGGTCTTGCTGATCTCGGTGGCCAGTACCTTGCGTACCCGGGTCGCCAGCGGCAGGGTGAAGTTGCCGTTGCCGCAGTAGAGCTCCAGCAGATCGTCGCTACGCTCGCCCAGCACCTCGTAGGCCCAGCCGAGCATCTTCTGGCACACCGCGCCGTTGGGTTGGGTGAAGGCGCCCTCCGGCTGGCGATAGCGGAAGCGACGCCCGGCCACTTCCAGCTCCTCTTCCACGTAATCCCGTCCGATCACGATGCGCTGGCCACGCGAGCGACCGACCAGGCTGACGTCCAGTTCGGCCGCCAGCCGTTCGGCATCGGCCTGCCAGGCGGCGTCCAGCGGGCGGTGATAGGCGAGGGTGATCAGCGCGTCGCCGGCCAGGGTGGTGAGGAATTCCACCTGGAACAGCTTGAACGACAGCGCGGCGCTGGCCTGCCAGCCGGCCTTCAGGCGCGGCATCAGCTCGTTGATGCGGCGGCTGGCGATGGGGAAATTGTCGATGAGTACCGGGGTGAACTTGTCGCCCGGCTCGAACATGGCGTAGTCGCGCTTCTCGCTGCCGCTCTCGCGCCACAGGCGGAATTCGGCGCGCAGGCGGTAATGCTCGCGCGGCGAGTCGAAGACCTCGGGCTCGGGGGCGTCGAAGGGCGCCAGCAGGTCGCGCAGGCGGGCGGTCTTGTCGGCGAGCTGGGCGGGGTAGGCGGCGGGGTCGAAATGCGGACGGCTCATGGAACACTCATCGAAACGGCGCGCGGGCAACGTGACCCGCGCGCGGAGGGGATCAGGCGCTGAAGAAACCCAGCTTGATCACGAACAGGATGGACAGGATCACCAGCGCCGGGTTCAGGTCTTTCCAGCGCCCGGCGAGCAGCTTGATACCGGTCCAGGCGATGAAGCCGAAGGCGATGCCGTTGGCGATGGAGAAGGTCAGCGGCATGGCCAGGGCGGCGACCACCACGGGCGCGGCCACGGTGAGGTCGTCCCAGTCGATCTGCGCCAGGCTGCTCGTCATCAGCACGGCGACGAACAGCAGCGCCGGCGCGGTGGCATAGGCCGGTACGGCGCCGGCCAGCGGCGAGAAGAACAGGCTGAGGAGGAACAGCAGGGCCACCACGCAGGCGGTCAGGCCGGTGCGGCCCCCGGCGCTGATGCCGGCGGCGGATTCGATGTAGCTGGTGGTGGTCGAGGTGCCCAGGGCGGCGCCGGCCATGGTGGCGGTGCTGTCGGCGAGCAGGGCGCGGCCGAGCTTGGGCATCTTGCCGTCCTTGTCCAGCAGGTCGGCTTTCTGCGCCACGCCCACCAGGGTGCCGGAGGTGTCGAACAGGTCGACGAAGAGGAAGGCGAAGATCACGCTGACCAGGCCGATGTCCAGCGCGCCTTTCAGGTCCAGTTGGAGCAGGGTCGGCATCAGCGATGGCGGCATCGACACCACGCCGTCGAGGCCGGAGAGACCGAGCACGATGGACAGTCCGGTGACCACCAGGATGCCGATCATCACTGCGCCGGTCACGCGGCGGTAGGCCAGCGCGGCGATCAGGAAGAAGCCCAGGCAGGCCAGCAACGGGCCGCCGGCGGAGAGGTTGCCGAGGCTGACCAGGGTGGCGGGGTGGTCGACCACGATGTCGGCGTTCTTCAGCGCGATGATCGCCAGGAACAGGCCGATGCCGGCGGCGATGCCGGAGCGCAGGGCCAATGGGATGCTGTTGATGATCCATTCGCGGATCTTGAAGATCGACAGCAGGAAGAAGATCGCGCCGGAGAAGAACACCGCGCCCAGGGCGGTCTGCCAGCTGTAGCCCATGGTCATGACCACGGTGTAGGTGAAGAAGGCGTTGAGGCCCATGCCCGGTGCCAGGGCGATCGGGTAGTTGGCCAGCAGGCCCATGATCGCCGAACCGATGGCCGCCGCCAGGCAGGTGGCAACGAATACCGCGCCCTTGTCCATGCCGGTTTCGGCGAGCATGTTGGGGTTGACGAAGAGGATGTAGGCCATGGTCAGGAAGGTGGTGATACCGGCCAGGACCTCGGTACGCACGGTGGTGTGGTGCGCCTTGAGTTGGAACAGCTTTTCCAGCATGGTGACTCCCCCGTGGCGCAGTGCGCCGTAAATGGACAGCATTAGCAAAGCACAGCGAGTGCCAATCTTCTTCTGGGCTGCGAAAAGCGGCGCATGATACCAGCTCACCCGGTGGCGGAGAATTTCTGACCGGACGAGCAGCAAACGTTTACCGATGGAGGAATTGCCATGACCGCCCGAGCCCTGCTCGCCGTCGCCGACGGCGTGGAAGATATCGAAACCGTGACCATCCTCGACGTGCTGCGCCGCGCCGAGATCGAGGTGCTGGTGGCCAGCATCGAGGACCGGCGCATGATCACCTGCGCCCGGGGTACGCGGCTGACCGCCGATGCCATGCTGCTCGACGTGCTGGCCCAGGACTTCGACCTGATCGTCCTGCCCGGCGGCGGAACCGGCGCCGAACGCCTCGGCGGCCATCAGCCACTGGCCGAGCGGGTGCGCCAGCAGGCCGCCGCCGGCAAGGATTACGCCGCTCTCTGTGCGGCACCGGTGCTGGCCCTGCAGACCTATGGCGTGCTCAAGGGGCGGCGGATGACCTGCTACCCGTCGTTCAGCGACCGCCTGTCCGGCTGCGTATTCGTCGACGAGCCGGTGGTGGTGGACGGCAACTGCATCACCAGCCAGGGCCCGGCAACCGCCATGGCCTTCGCCCTCGCCCTGGTCGAGCGGCTGGCCGGCAAGGCCAAGCGCAACGAGGTCGCCAAGGGGCTGTTGGCGTAGTACCTGTACTGTCGTTCCATTCCGTTTTATCCGCAGCCCCTCTATCTCGGGGGTTGCCGTCTTGTTATCCCCTGGGCTGAACGTTTGTTTTCCTCGGGCAGTCGTACCTTAGGGGCGATTGCCGGCGCTTGGTTGGCTTGTCGCCGTACCGATGCCCTATGCCGAGGTGCCTATGAACGCGACCGCCACGGACGAGGACGAAGGCCGCTTCGCCGCTCACGCCGTCACCTTGACCGTCAACGGCCAGCGCCGGCAGGTCGAGATCCAGCCCTGGGTCACGCTGCTCGACCTGTTGCGCGAGCGGCTCGGGCTGACCGGCAGCAAGAAGGGCTGCGACCACGGCCAGTGCGGCGCCTGCACGGTGCTGGTGAACGGCCACCGGATCAATGCCTGCCTGACCCTGGCGGTGATGCACGAAGGCGCCGAGGTGATTACCGTCGAAGGGCTGGCCGAGGGCGATGCCCTGCACCCGTTGCAGGCAGCGTTCATCGAGCACGATGCGTTTCAGTGCGGCTACTGCACGCCGGGGCAGATCTGCTCGGCGCTCGGCCTGATCGTCGAAGGTGAGGCGCGTAGCGCGGATGAGATCCGCGAGGCCATGAGCGGTAACCTGTGCCGCTGCGGTGCCTATCCCAATATCCTCGCCGCCATCGAGCAGGTGCTGGCCGACGACGAGCGGAGGCCGGAATGAGCCCGTTCGCCTACCGCAAACCCGCCGCGCTGGACGAAGCGTTGGCCCTGGCCGGGCCCGGCGCGCGTTTCATCGCCGGCGGCACCAACCTGCTCGACCTGATGAAACAGGACGTGCTGCGTCCGAAGCTGCTGATCGACATTACCGGCCTGCCGTTGCGCGGCATCGCCCCCACCGGCGACGGCGGCCTGCTGATCGGCGCGCTGGTGAGCAACGCCGAACTGGCCCGGCACCCCGAAGTGCTGCGGCGTTATCCGCTGCTGTCCCGGGCGATCCTGGCCGGTGCTTCGCCGCAACTGCGCAACATGGCCAGCACCGGCGGCAACCTGCTGCAACGCACCCGCTGCTACTACTTCTACGACACCGCCACGCCCTGCAACAAACGCGAGCCCGGCAGCGGCTGTGCGGCGCGCGACGGGCTCAACCGCATCCATGCGATCCTCGGTGCCAGCGAGCACTGCGTGGCCACCCATCCCTCGGACATGTGCGTGGCCTTGGCGGCACTGGAAGCGAAGGTGGTAGTGGCGGGGCCGGAGGGTGAGCGGCGCATCCCGTTCGCCGATTTCCACCGCTTGCCCGGCGATACGCCGCACCAGGACAACAACCTGGAGGACGGGGAACTGATCACCGCGGTCGAGCTGCCCCCGACCGGCTTCGCCTCGCATTGCGCCTACCTCAAGGTGCGTGACCGGGCTTCCTATGCCTTCGCCCTGGTCTCGGTGGCGGCGTTGCTGGAGCTGGACGGCGGGCTCATTCGCGAGGCGCGGATCGCCGTCGGCGGGGTGGCCCATAAGCCCTGGCGTGACAGCGAGGCGGAAGTCGCGCTGATCGGCCAGCCGCCGGTCGAGGCGAGTTTCCATGCCGCCGCCGACATCCTGTTGCGCGACGCGCAGCCGCTGGCGCACAACGGCTTCAAGATCGAACTGGCGCGGCGCTGCATCGTCCGCGCCCTGAGCGATGCCATTGGAGGTGGCCGCCCATGACTGTCGTCCGTTCGCCCCTGGGGCAGCCCCTCGATCGTGTCGATGGAGTGAGCAAGGTGACCGGCCAGGCGCGCTATGCCGCCGAGTTCACGGAGCCCGGCCTGCTGCACGGCTGTGTGCTGGGCAGTCGCATCGCCCGGGGGCGCATCCTCGCCATCGACGCCGAGGACGCCATGGACGTCGCCGGGGTGCACCTGGTGCTCAGCCACCGCAACCGCCCACGGATGGCCGCTGACGATGAAAGCTACGAGGACGCCGATGCCGCTGAGGGCTCGCCGTTCCGCCCGCTGTATGACGAACGCATCCTCTACAGCGGGCAACCGGTCGCGCTGGTGGTGGCGGATACCCCGGAGCTGGCGCGCTACGCCGCTTCCCTGGTGCATGTGGAATACGAAGAAGAGGCCCACGAGACCGACCTGTGCGGCCTGCTCGAGCATGCCCACGCCGCACCGGCCAAGCTGCCGCCGGCTCGTGGCGACGCGGACGCCGCGCTGGCCGGCTCGGCGCTGTGCATCGAGGTGGAGTACCTGTCGCCGGTGGAGCACCACAACCCGCTCGAACCCCATGCCTCGACGGTGCTGGTGCAGCCCGACGGCAGCCTGCTGATCCACGACAAGACCCAGGGCACGCAGAACAGCCAGAGCTACATCTGCCAGGTGTTCGGCCTGGACCCGAAGCGCGTCCGGGTCTGTGCCGCTTTCGTTGGCGGCGCGTTCGGCTCCGGGCTGCGGCCGCAGTATCAGTTGACGCTGGCGGTGATGGCTGCGCTCAAGCTCGGCCGCTCGGTGCGGGTGGCGCTCAGCCGGCCGCAGATGTTTACCTTCGGCTACCGGCCGCGCACCGTCCAGCGCCTGCGCCTGGGGGCGGCTGCCAATGGGCGGTTGCAGGGGCTCAGCCATCTGGCGATCGGTCAGACTTCGCGCTTCGAGGATTTCACCGAGCATGTGGTGGAGTGGTCCGGCATGCTCTACCAGTGCGACAACGTCCACCTCGACTACCGCCTGGTGCCGCTGGACGTTCACACCCCGCTGGACATGCGCGCCCCCGGTGCCGCGCTGGGCCTGTATGCCCTCGAATGCGCGATGGATGAACTGGCCTGCGCGGTGGCCATCGACCCGCTGCAACTGCGCCTGTTGAATTACGCCGACGCCAACCAGAACGAGGGCAAGCCGTTTTCCAGCAAGGCCCTGCGCGACTGCTACCGGCAGGGCGCCGAGCGCTTCGGTTGGAGCCGGCGCCCGCTGGAGCCACGCAGCCTGCGTGATGGCCATGAGTTGATCGGCTGGGGCATGGCCGGTGGCGTCTGGGAGGCGTTGCAGATGCCGGCCAGTGCCAAGGCCAGCCTGGGTGGCGACGGCATCCTGCGGGTGAGCAGCGCGACCACCGATATCGGCACTGGCACCTACACGGCGATGACCCAGGTTGCCGCCGCCGAATTCGGCCTGCCGGTGGAGCGCGTGGCGTTCCGCCTGGGCGACTCCAGCCTGCCCACCGCGCCGCTGCAAGGCGGCTCCGCCACGGTGTCGTCGGTGGGTACGGCGGTGCAGCAGGCATGCGTGGCGCTGAAGAGCAAGCTGTTCGACATCGCCCGCCAGCGACCCGGTTCGGCCTTCGCCGGGCTGACACTGGAGCAGGTGTGTTTCGCCGAAGGCCGGTTGAGCCGCCGCGACGATCCGGACCAGGCCATCGAACTGAGCGACCTGATCGGTAGCGGCGCCCCGCTGGAGGCGCGCGTGGACGCCAAGCCCGATCCCCGCCGCGAGGCATTCTCCAGCGCCACCCACTCGGCGGTGTTCGTCGAGGTGCGGGTGGACGAGGCGCTCGGCCGGGTGCGGGTCAGCCGGGTGGTCAGCGCGGTCGCCGCCGGCCGCGTGGTGAACCCGAAGACCACGCGCAGCCAGATCCTCGGTGGCGTGGTCTGGGGCATCGGCATGGCGCTGCAGGAGGAAACCCTGATCGACCACCGGCTCGGTCGCTACATGAACCACGACCTCGCCGAGTATCACGTGCCGGTGCATGCCGACATCGGCGAAATCGAGGTGCTCTTCGTCGAGGAAGAGGACTTGGTGGTCAACGCCCTGGGCTCCAAGGGCGTCGGCGAGATCGGCATCGTCGGCGTTGCCGCGGCGGTGGCCAATGCCGTCTATCACGCCACCGGGCGAAGGGTGCGGGAGCTGCCGATCACCCTGGATAAGTTGTTGTAGCGAAGGCTCAGTCCGTCCGCTCCGCCTCGGGGCGGTGCATGTGATCCCGCTGTGCCAGGGTCGGGAACAACTTCATCCACAGGCCGGTTACCAGCAGTGTACCGGCCCCGCCCAGCACTACCGCCGGTACGGTGCCGAACCAGGCGGCGGTGACCCCCGACTCGAACTCGCCGAGCTGGTTGGATGCGCCGATGAACAGGCCGTTCACCGCGCTGACCCGGCCGCGCATCTCGTCAGGTGTTTCCAACTGCACGAAGGCGCCGCGGATGACCATGCTGATCATGTCCGCCGCGCCGAGGATGGCCAGCACCAGCAGGCTGAACCAGAAACTGGTGGACAGGCCGAAGGCGATGGTCGCGACACCGAAGACGCCCACCGAAATGAACATGGTCCGCCCGACCTGGCGCTCGATGGGGAAGCGCGCCAGCCAGAAGGACATCAGCAACGCACCCACCGCCGGCGCCGAACGCAGCAGGCCGAGGCCCCAGGGACCGGTGAGCAGGATGTCCTTGGCGAACACCGGCAGCAGCGCGGTGGCGCCGCCGAGCAGAACGGCGAACATGTCCAGGGAGATGGCGCCGAAGATGTCCGGCCGGCTGCGGATGAAGCGGATGCCGCCGAGCAGGTTGTGCAGCGTGGCGGGTTCGGCCTTGCGCGGCACGTGATGGTTCGGCAACCCGAGCATCAGGGCGCAGGCGAGGATGTAAAGCAGCGCCGTCGGCACATAGACCCAGAAGGCGCCGAAGGCGTAGAGCAGACCGCCCAGGGCGGGAGCGACGATGGTCGCCGCCTGCATCGCCGAGGCCGATGCGGCCACGGCGGCGGGAAACAGGGCCGCCGGCACCAGGCTCGGCAGCAGCGCCTGGGTGGTCGGCATCTCGAAGGCACGGGCCGCGCCGAGGAGAAAGGCCAGGATGAAAATCATCTCGCGGGTCACCGCGTCGCTGGCGCTGCCCAGCACCAGCGCAATGGCGATCAGCGCCTGGGCGCCCTGGCAGAGCGCGGCGATCCGGCGCCGGTCGTAGCGATCCGCCACGTGACCGGTGTGCAGCATGAACAGCACGCGCGGCACGAACTCCACCAGCCCGACCAGGCCGAGGTCGAGCACGCTGCCGGTCAATGCGTACAGGTGCCAGCCGATGGCCACGGTGAGCATCTGGAAACCGCTCGCCGTGCAGACGCGGGCGAGCCAGAACGCGAGGAACGGACGGTGATGACGCAGCAGCAGTTTGCCGTGGGTGGACATGGTGGATTCGGGGCCGGGAAGGAGAGCCGGCGAGGTTAGCACGCCCGGATGAGGGTTGAGGTTGCATACCCGCAACAGAGCGTTCGCTGATCGAACGGTCAATCTTTTTGGGGGCGACCCGGCCTCCTTGTAGGAGCGAGCTTTGCTCGCGAATTGGGCTGCGCAAACGCTTCGCCAGCAGAGCTGGCTCCTACGAAAAAGCCAGTGGGCGCCGTGGCGAATTCATCCGTCCGGCGATGATGGGTTCGGTCGAATGAATTCGACCCAAGCCATTCCACACAGCGAGACATCGACATCTCGCGTTCGGCTAGGCTTTAGTAGCGTTTTCACGTTCCGGAGATCCGATATGCATGCCTCGCCGCAGGTCATCGCCTTGGTCCTGGCCGCCGGGCGTTCGCGTCGTTTTGGCAGCGACAAGCGCGCCGCCCGGCTACCGGACGGCCAGTCGCTGCTGGCCGCGACCCTGGTGCTTGCCCGGCGCAATTTTCCCGAGGTGGCCGTGGTGCTGCGCTCCGACGATGAGGCCGAGGCGCTGGGTGTGCCGTCCGGCGTGCGGGTGATCCGCTGTACCGATGCCGATCTCGGCATGGGCCACAGTCTGGCGGCGGGTGTCGCAGTGTTGGCGGCAGAGCGCTTCCGCGCCATGGCGGTGATGCTCGGCGACATGCCCTGGATCGCCGACGCCAGCCTGCGCCATCTGGCCGAGTCGGCCGACGTCGACCGTATTGTCTTCCCCCTGCACGACGGCCAGCGCGGCCATCCGGTGCTGTTCGGTCGTCGCTACTGGCAGGAAATGATGACCCTCACCGGCGACCAGGGCGCGCGCCGGGTGCTGGAAGACCATGAGGAAGCCTGGTTCGGCCTCGAGGTGGATGATCCCGGCGTGTTGCGCGATGCGGACACGCCAGCGGCGCTCGTCTGATCAGTTGCGCTTGCGGGCGCCGAGAATGACGAACTTGGGTGTCGCGGCGACCTGTTCGACGTTGCCGAACAGGCGCTTGAGCTTGATGTGATAACCCAGGTGGCGGTTGCCGACGATACGCAGCTCGCCGCCTTTCGCCAGCGCCGCCTTGGCCTGCTGGAACATGCGCCAGGCCAGGAAGTCTCCCACCACCTGCTGTTGATGGAACGGCGGATTGCACAACACCAGATCCAACGAGTCCGTCGGTTGGCTGGCCAGCCCGTCGTCGGCACGGATATCCGCCGGACGGTCGCCCAGCGCGGCCTGCCAGTTTTCCCTGGCCGACTGCACCGCCATGTAGGACTCGTCCACCAGGGTCAGGCGCGCGTTCGGATTGGCCAACGCACAGACGATGCCGATCACCCCGTTGCCGCAGCCGAGGTCGGCCACCCGGGTGTCCCCCAGATCGGTCGGCAGATGCGGCAGGAAGGCTCGGGTGCCGATGTCCAGGCCTTCGCGGCAGAACAGGTTGGCGTGGTTGAGCAGTTCGAGGCGCGGCTGTTCCAGGCGGTAGCGGCTGGGGTAGGGCGAGACCGGTGCCGGCCTTGCCTCTGGCGTGACCTGCAACAGGCGCGCTTTCTTCACTGCCAGCGAGGCCTGGACCGGGCCGACGTACTTTTCCAGCAGATCGCCCGCCGCGCGCGGCAGGTGTTTGATCATGGCACCGGCTACCACCTGCGCATCGGGTGCCAACTGGCCGTGCAGGCGGATCAGTTGCTCCTCCAGCAGCGCCAGGGTCTTCGGTACCCGGATCAGCACTCGGTCGAAGGGGCCGGCGGGGATTTCGCTGGCCGGCACGAAACGCACCGCATCGACGGGCAGGCCGTTACGCGCGAGGTTCTTGGCCAAGGCCAGATGCGCCAGGTGCGAATCGCCGTTGCTGGTCACCTGCATCTGCGCGGCGAGGGATGCGGCCAGGGCGCCGAAGCTGTCGTTCAACACCAGGACGCGCGTGTCGGCGGGTAGCGCCTGGGCATGGAGCTGGCTCAGCAGGTATTCGTCGGCGGCGTCGAAGGCTTGCAGCGGATCGTTCGGTTGCTCGGGTTGGCGGATCAGGTCGAGCTGGGCGAACGGTGAGGTGAGTAGGGGCATCGAGGGCTCTGTGGCGTCTGGATCGGGGTTTTCCGACGAAAGGTTAGAACTGGCATGACCAATGTTCCGAACTGAGAAACACTTCAAGCCTGCACGCTTGTGCATCGATGAGGCATGCCGAAGAATCCGACCGATCGTTCAGGTGCCGGGTGGCGCCCGGACGGTCCTGCCGGATCAAGACACCAATAATAAACAAGGACGGAAACACCGTGCCGGTTTGATGAGTCCCGGGCCGGCAGCGTAACGCTCCGCCGCGGGTCATTTTCGTTTTTCTTCCGACCCGGGGGCCACAAGCCTGTGGTGTCGGCCTTGCGAAAAAGGGGATACCCAATGCTGAAGCTTATCGCCACGGCGGCTATCGCTGCCGTGCTGGCCGCTGGACCGGCGCTGGCCGACGATGGCCCGATCGTGATCAAGTTTTCCCATGTGGTGGCGGACGACACGCCCAAGGGCAAGGGCGCGCTGCTGTTCAAGAAGCTGGTGGACGAGCGCCTGGCCGGCAAGGTCAAGGTGGAGGTCTACCCGAACTCCACGCTCTATGGCGATGCCGACGAAATGAAGGCCCTGCTGGAGAACAAGGTCCAGCTGCTGGCGCCGTCGCTGTCGAAGTTCGAGCCCTACACCAAGCAGTTGCAGGTGTTCGACCTGCCGTTCCTGTTCGATGACCTGGAAGCGGTGAAGCGCTTCATGAAGCGCGACAAGAGTCGCGAGCTGCTGCGCTCCATGGGCAAGCACGGCATCCAGGGGCTGGCGTTCTGGAACAACGGCATGAAGCAGCTTTCGGCCAATCGGCCGTTGCACCTGCCGGCCGATGCCCGTGGCCTGAACTTCCGTATCCAGCCGTCCAGTGTGCTGGAAGCGCAGTTCGCCGCGGTCGGTGCCAAGTCGCAGAAGATGGCCTTCGCCGAAACCTTCAAGGCCTTGCAGACGGGAGTGGTGCAGGGCACCGAGAACCCCTGGTCGAACATCAGCAGCCAGAAGTTCGATACCGTGCAGCCGTTCATCACCGAAAGCGACCACGGCACGCTCAACTACATGCTGATCAGCAACTCCAAGTTCTGGGCCAGCATTCCCTACCAGACCCGCGTGGAGCTGGACGCGATCATCGACGAAGTGACCTTCGCGGTGAACAAGGAAGCCGAGGCGCTGAACCGGAAGAGCCGTGAGCAGGTGATCGCCGCTGGCCACGCCAAGGTCATCCCGCTTACCGAGCAGGAGCGCACCGCCTGGCGCCAGGTCATGGAGCCGATCTGGCAGAAGTACGAGGCGGATATCGGCCCCGACGTGCTGCGCGCGGCCCGGATCGTCAACCGCCGCTGATAAGGCCCTGCTGTCCGAGGGTGTTTGCTGCGCGTGCTTTGGGGGACACTGGATGGGCGCGGCATGGCCGGCAGCGTTGCCGGTCGTGCCACCGTCGAGTCGAATCCCCTGGGGGCGGACATGACAGCCAGCGAAGACAAGTACACCGGCGAGACGCTACTGGACGTCCATAGCTGGTCGCCGAACCTGTTCAGCCTGCGTTGTACGCGGGCCTCCGGGTTCCGCTTCCGTGCCGGCCAGTTCGCCCGCCTGGGTGTGCGCAAGGCCGACGGCAACGTGGTCTGGCGTGCTTATTCGATGGTCTCGGCACCCCATGACGACTACCTCGAGTTCTTTTCCATCGTGGTCCCGGGCGGTGAGTTCACCAGCGAACTGAGCCGCCTGCGCGTTGGCGATCCGCTGCTGGTGGACAAGCAGGCCTTCGGCTTCCTCACCCTGGACCGCTTCCCTGACGGACGCGACCTCTGGCTGCTGGCCACCGGCACCGGGCTGGCGCCGTTCCTCTCGATCCTGCAGGACATGGAAGTCTGGCAGCGCTTCGAGCGCATCCTGCTGGTCTACAGCGCCCGTACCGCCAGCGAGCTGGCCTATCAGGCGCTGATCCGGGAGATACCCACGCGCGACTACCTGGAGGGCGCGGGCCGCAAGCTGGCCTACCTGCCGGTGGTCACCCGGGAAGAAGTGTCCGGTGCGCTGCACGGGCGGATCACTACGCTGATCGAGAGCGGCGAACTGGAGCGCGCCGCTGGCCTGGCGCTGGACCCGCAGCATTCGCGCCTGATGCTGTGCGGCAATCCGCAGATGATCGAGGATTGCCGCGCGTTGCTGAAAACCCGCGGCATGCAACTCAGCCTGACCCGGCGGCCCGGGCAGGTGGCGGTGGAGAACTACTGGTAGGCGCGTGGAGTACGGCCGTCAACCCTGGCGGTCGTTCTGCGCCTTCAGCAGGTCGCGGATTTCCGTCAGCAGAAGTTCTTCCTTGCTCGGCGCCGGCGGGGCGCTGGGGGCTTCGGCTTCCTTGCGCTTGAGGTGGTTGATCGCCTTCACGCCCAGGAAGATGGCGAAGGCGATGATGATGAAGTCCACCACTGTCTGGATGAACTTGCCATAGGAGAGGGTCACGGCGGGGACGTCGCCTTCGGCGGCCTTGAGCACGATGGCCAGGTCGGAGAAATCCACGCCGCCGATGAGGATGCCCAGTGGCGGCATGATCACGTCGCCGACGAAGGACGACACGATCTTGCCGAAGGCTGCGCCGATGATGATACCGACCGCCATGTCGACCACGTTGCCGCGCACGGCGAAGGCCTTGAATTCACTGAGCAGACTCATGCGGGTACTCCCTGTTTTTGACTGAAGATGCCGGGCAGTTTAATCCAGCCGGACGCGGTCTGCCGGCTCGCTGCCAGCACGTCGGCCCGAGTTAATGACCCGGACGCCCCGGCGTGGTTCCCGAAACGGCCGCGTCTCGCCGTGTCGTACCTCCCGTTTCCCCATGGAATCTCGCACGGCTTCATGCGCGGGGCTGCAAAGGTCTCCGGGACCGCGCACCTGAAGCCACACGGCGGAAAAGCGGAGGGCCAAACCGATAGCCGCAGGCCATCCCGCCGTCGCTGCGCTAGGCTGAGTACTGCAATGGACCGGAGGGACAGCCAATGCCACTCGAGCATCATCCTTTGTCGCGCGAATTCCCGGAATACCACAGCGAAATGCGGCAGTTGCTGCAGACATCGGTCAACTTCTCCCGCCTGGCGGAGGAGTACCAGGCGCTGGACCGCCGCATCTACCTGATCGAGGACGGTCGCGAGACCCTGGACGACCTGTCGCTGCAGGGGCTGAAGCTGCAGCGGGTGATCCTCAAGGACGAGATCGCCGCCTGTCTCAAGCAGGCCGGTGGGTGAGGGGCGCTTGATCGGCGTCAATGGGGGCGGCGGAAGGCGCGGCTAGGCTGGAGGCTCTTTCGCTTGAGGAGCTTTTCCATGCACGTCGAACACCATCCGCTGATCAAGGATTTCCCCGAGCTGCGCGAGCAACTGCACAGCCTGCGTGAAACCGACAGCCACTTCGCCCAGCAGGCCGACGAATACGAAGCGCTGGACAAGCGCATCTGCCGCATCGAGGAGGGCACCGAAACGCTCGACGATGCCGGCTTGTCCGCGCTCAAGCAGCAGCGCGTGCTGCTCAAGGACGAACTGGCGCGCAAACTGAAGAAAAAGGCCGGTGGCGCCTGCTGCGGCTGCTGCGGAGGCTGATCCCCGCGCCGCCTGCGGCTATCATGCGAGCTTTCGTTTTTCCGACAGGAGTTCGCGATGGCCAAGGCCAAGCGCATGTACGGCTGCACCGAGTGCGGCGCCACTTTCCCCAAATGGGCCGGCCAGTGCGGCGAGTGCGGTGCGTGGAACACCCTGGTGGAAACCGTGGTGGAGGGGGCGACGCCCTCCGGGCGCACCGGCTGGGCCGGCGACCAGGCGCAGATCAAGACCCTGGCGGAAGTCAGCGTCGAAGAGGTGCCGCGTTTTTCCACCGCGTCCGGTGAGCTGGACCGCGTACTCGGCGGCGGCCTGGTCGATGGCTCGGTGGTGCTGATCGGCGGCGACCCCGGTATCGGCAAGTCCACCATCCTCCTGCAGACCCTCTGCAACATCGCCCAGCGCTTCCCGGCGCTGTATGTCACCGGCGAGGAATCCCAGCAGCAGGTGGCGATGCGCGCCCGCCGCCTGGACCTGCCGCAAGATCGGTTGAAGGTCATGACCGAGACTTGCATCGAAACCATCATCGCCACCGCCCGGCGCGAGCAGCCCAAGGTGATGGTGATCGACTCGATCCAGACCATCTTCACCGAGCAGCTCCAGTCCGCTCCCGGCGGCGTCGCCCAGGTGCGTGAGAGCGCGGCGTTGCTGGTGCGTTTCGCCAAGCAGAGCGGCACGGCGGTGTTCCTGGTCGGCCACGTGACCAAGGAGGGCGCCCTGGCCGGGCCGCGCGTGCTGGAGCACATGGTGGACACGGTGCTGTATTTCGAAGGCGAGTCCGATGGCCGCCTGCGCCTGCTGCGGGCGGTGAAGAACCGCTTCGGCGCGGTCAACGAACTGGGCGTGTTCGGCATGACCGACAAGGGCCTGAAGGAGGTTTCCAACCCGTCGGCGATCTTCCTCACCCGCGCCCAGGAGTCGGTGCCCGGCAGCGTGGTCATGGCCACTTGGGAAGGTTCGCGGCCGATGCTGGTGGAAGTACAGGCGCTGGTGGACACCAGTCACTTGGCCAACCCGCGCCGGGTGACCCTGGGCCTGGACCAGAACCGCCTGGCCATGCTCCTGGCCGTGCTGCACCGGCATGGCGGTATCCCCACCTACGATCAGGACGTGTTCCTCAATGTCGTCGGCGGGGTGAAGGTGCTGGAAACCGCATCGGACCTGGCGCTGATGGCCGCGGTGATCTCCAGTCTGCGCAACCGGCCGTTGCCGCACGACCTGCTGGTATTCGGCGAGATCGGCCTGTCCGGCGAAATCCGCCCGGTGCCGAGCGGCCAGGAGCGTCTCAAGGAAGCCGCCAAACATGGCTTCAAGCGCGCCATCGTGCCCAAGGGCAACGCCCCCAAGGAAGCTCCGGCCGGTTTGCAGGTGATTGCGGTGACACGCCTGGAACAGGCGTTGGATGCGCTTTTTGAATAAAAACAGCGGCAAGCTGCAAGCTTCAAGCGGCAAGAAAGCCGAGTGGTGCCTGACGTTGGGGTAAGGTCTTCACCGTGCTGCTTTTTCTGCAGCTTGAAGCTTGCCGCTGCTTTCAAGTCTCCCCAAGAGCGGCGAGGTCGCGTTCCAACAGGTCTTCGTCGCCCAGGTTGAGTTCGATCAGCCGGCGCAGATGGCTGATGGAGTCGAGATCGATGTGGCGGCAGACGAAGCCGAGCTGCTCGTTCTGGGTCCGGGTCAGGACCACTTCCATCCGTACGTGGATATCGGAACTCAGGCGGATGTCCGCCAGGAAGGGTTGGTTCGGGTCGCCGTTCCAGCCCTGCGGGCGTTCCACCAGCAGGCCTTTCAGCGACAGGTCGTGCAGGACGACCTTCCAGCGCCGGTCGCCCTGGCTCAGTTCGGTATCGGCGTCGAACTCGACGCGGTGGAAGCGTCGACGCTCATTGGCAGGCTCGTTCATCACGGGGTTCCTCTGCGGGTTCTATCCACTATAGCCAAGCTGGTCGAGACCCACCCGGCGCTCGCTCCGCAAAACATGGGACCTTTACCCGGCAGCAAGGTTTGGCCGTGCGAGCCAATTCACGATCTCGCGAGCTAGAGCCCTGCAAGGCGAAAACAGGCGAGGAAGCGGAGTTTACAGCTGTAAATGAGCATTCCGAGCCTGTTTTCAACGCAGTAGGGCCGACGCGCAGCAGATCGTGAATAGGCTCTCACAGCCAGCGGCGAACGCGGGCTTGATAAGCCCGGTAGGTATCGCCGAACAGCCGGGTCAGCAGGCTTTCCTCGTAGCGGATGACCCCGCGGTTCATGCAAACGATCAACAAAGGCAGCAACAGCCAGGGCCAGAGGTTGGCGAGCAGCAGGCCGATGCCGCAATAGATCAGCGTATCGCCCAGGTAGATGGGATTGCGCGAGAAGCGGAAAGGGCCTTTTTCCAGCAGTTGCTGCGGCTTGCGGAACGGGTTGATGGTGGTCTTGTGGCGGGCCATCAGCAAGGCGGCCCAGATCATCAGCAACAGCCCCGCATCGATCAGTCCCCAGCCGGCGTAACGGGTCCAATCGTTGTCCGGCAGCGGGATCGGCAACTGACGGCTCAGGGCCCAGGCGAAGAGGACGAAAATCAGGTAGATCAGCGGCGGAGCGAGGGTGACTCCAGCGGAGCGGACAGCCATGGGGGGCCTCCTGGCGATGACATGAGGCGCAGTGTAGGGCCTTCCGGCTTCGGTTTGACAGGGAGGGGAGTGTCGCCAAAGCTCCTTACCAGGCCGTTGAAAAACTACCTACGTTGCCGATACTGCGTTAAAAACGACCTCGGATGCGAGCCCAGTCAAAATGCTCATTTACAGCATGTAAACTCCGCTTTTTCGGCCGTTTTTGCCTTGTCTCGGCTGCCTCGCCTACGTTTTTCAACGGCCTGTTAGGCGGTTTTGTTTCCTAAAAATGACGGAGCGCAATATGGACAAGCGACTGTTAGGCAAGGGCCTGATCTTCGGTTTGATGAGCATGGCCAGCGTGGCGGCCCACGCGGATGCGGCCGGCGGCAACGGCTGCGGCTGGGGCAACATGCTGTTCGAGGGCCAGCGCGGCCTGATCCCCCACTTGCTGGCCACCACCACCAACGGCACTTCGGGCAACGCCACCTTCGGCATGACCTCCGGCACCAATGGCTGCGACACCAACGTCAAGCTGGGCTACGGCGGACGTTCGATCCTGGCCATGAACGGCATGCTCGACAACATTGCCGAAGACATGGCGTTGGGGCAGGGCGAGGCGCTGGATGCCTATGCCACGCTGCTGGGGATCGAGCAGGCCGACCGGGCTCACTTCGCCAAGGTGACCCAGGAGAATTTCGACCGGATTTTCTCGTCCCCCGATGTCACCGGTGAGCAGGTGCTGGCCGCTACGCTGGATGTGATGAGCCGCGACAAGCAGTTGGCGCGTTACGCCAGGCAGCCTGCCTGATGGTATCCACCGATCGCGAATGAAAAAGCCCGGCACTCATGGCCGGGCTTTTTTCTTCAACGCTTCGCTTACTTGCCGTACACCGGGAACTTGGCGCAGACGGCGCGAACCTGCTCGCGTACGCGGTCGACCACGGACTCATCGCCCATGTGGTCGAGGATGTCGCAGATCCAGTTGGCCAGTTCGCGGCACTCGACTTCCTTGAAGCCACGGGTGGTCACGGCCGGGGTGCCGATGCGCAGGCCCGAGGTGACGAACGGCGAGCGCGGGTCGTTCGGTACGGCGTTCTTGTTCACGGTGATGAAGGCGCGGCCGAGGGCGGCGTCCGCATCCTTGCCGGTGATGTCCTGCTTGATCAGGCTGAGCAGGAACAGGTGGTTCTGGGTGCCACCGGAGACCACGTCGAAGCCGCGGTCGACGAACACCTGGGCCATGGCCTGGGCGTTCTTCACCACTTGCTCTTGGTAGGCCTTGAACTCGGAGGACAGGGCTTCCTTGAAGCACACGGCCTTGGCCGCGATCACGTGCATCAGCGGGCCGCCCTGGCCGCCGGGGAACACGGCGGAGTTCAGCTTCTTCTCGATCTCTTCGTTGGCCTTGGCCAGGATCAGGCCGCCGCGCGGGCCGCGCAGGGTCTTGTGGGTGGTGGTGGTGACCACGTCGGCGAGCGGTACCGGGTTCGGGTACACGCCGGCGGCGACCAGGCCGGCCACGTGGGCCATGTCGACGAACAGGTAGGCGCCGACTTTATCGGCGATCTCGCGGAAGCGCGGGAAATCCAGGACCTGGGAGTAGGCGGAGAAGCCGGCGATGATCATCTTCGGCTTGTGCTCGACGGCCAGGCGCTCCACTTCGTCGTAGTCGATCAGGCCGGTTTCCGGATTCAGGCCGTACTGCACGGCGTTGTAGATCTTGCCGGAGAAGTTGACGCTGGCGCCGTGGGTCAGGTGGCCGCCGTGGGCCAGGCTCATGCCGAGGACGGTCTCGCCCGGCTTGACCAGCGCCTGGAACACCGCGCTGTTGGCCTGGGAGCCAGAGTGCGGCTGGACGTTGGCGTAGTCGGCGCCGAACAGCTCCTTGGCGCGGTCGATGGCCAGTTGCTCGACGATGTCGACGTACTCGCAGCCGCCGTAGTAGCGCTTGTGCGGGTAGCCTTCGGCGTACTTGTTGGTCAGGACGGAACCCTGGGCTTCCATCACCGCCGGGCTGGTGTAGTTCTCGGAGGCGATCAGCTCGATGTGCTCTTCCTGGCGCTGGGCTTCTTGCTCCATCGCGGCGAACAGGTCGGCATCGTAGCGGGCGAGGGTCAAATCACGGCTGAACATGGCAATCCCCTGAGAATCAGCTGGGCGGTAGTGAGAGGGCGCAGATTCTACCCCATCCGTCGCTGGCAGGCATATGAAGGTCGGTCATGTGACAGACAAGCGGGGTTCATCAGAAAAGCAGCGGCAAGCGGCAAGCGAGCGGAGAGCGGTCAGCTGAGGACGAACAGGGCGGCGCCGCCGAAGTGGTTCTGGAATTGTTCGGCGAGCATCGGCCGGCCGAACAGGTAGCCCTGTACCTCGTCGCAACCGTGTTCGCGGAGGAAGTCGAGCTGTTCCTGGGTTTCCACGCCTTCGGCGATCACCGCCAGGTTCAGGCTGTGGGACATGGCGATGATGGCCCGGGCGATCTGTGCGTCCTGTTCGCCGTAGGGCAGGCCATCGACGAAGCTGCGGTCGATTTTCAGCACGTCGATGGGGAACTGCTTGAGGTAGTTCAGCGACGAGTAGCCGGTGCCGAAGTCGTCCACCGCGATGCACAGGCCCAGGCGCTTGAGGCCGGCGAGGATCTGCATGGCTTCGCCGACGTCGCGCATCAGGATGCTCTCGGTCAGTTCCAGCTCCAGGCAGGCCGGCGGGATGCCGCTTTCCTGGAGAATGTGGGCGATACGGGTGCCCAACTGGCCGTCGGCGAACTGGCGCGCGGAGATGTTCACCGAAATCTTCGGCACCCGTACCCGCGCCGCGTGCCAGCGCTTGAGCTGGCGGCAGGCTTCGGAAAGCACCCAGTCGCCCACCTGGACCACCAGGCCGAGCTCTTCCAGCACCGGGATGAAGTCGGTTGGAGGCACATGGCCGCGGCGCGGGTGGTACCAGCGCAGCAACGCCTCGACACCGGTGAGGCGCTTGCCGTCGCCGGAAAACTGCGGCTGGTAATAGAGCTGGAATTCGCCCAGGTCGAGGGCGTGGCGCAGGTCGCTTTCCAGCTCCAGGCGCTCCAGCGCGCTGGCGTTCATCTCCGCCTGGTAGAACTGGAAGTTGTTCTTGCCGCGCTCCTTGGCGTGGTACATCGCGGTGTCGGCGTTTTTCATCAGATGGCTGAGTTCCTGGCCGTCCTGCGGGCCCAGGGCGATGCCGATGCTGGCGGTGACGAAGAATTCGCGGCCCTCGAGGATGAATGGCCGCGCCAGGCTGGCGAGGATCTGCTCGGCGACGTGGATGGCCCGGTTCAGTGCGCCTTCGCGGGTGGCGCGCGGTTGCAGCAGCAGGGTGAACTCGTCGCCACCCATGCGTGCCACGGTGTCGTCCTCGTCGACGCAGGCGGCCAGGCGCAGCGCCACGTCCTTGAGCATGCGGTCGCCGGCGGCGTGGCCGAGGGAGTCGTTGATCGGCTTGAAGCGGTCGAGGTCGAGGAACATCAGCACCACCCATTCGTCATGCCGCTCGGCATGTTGCAGGGCGGTGTGCAGGCGATCCTGGAACAGCGTGCGGTTGGGCAGGTGGGTGAGGGCGTCGTAGTAGGCCAGGCGATGGATGCGCTGCTCGCTGGCCTTGCGCTCGCTGATGTCGCTGAAGAAGCACACGTAGCTGACCAGGTCGCCTTCGCCATCCTGCACGGCGGTGATGCCGACCCAGGCCGGATAGCTTTCGCCGGTGCGCCGCTTGAGCCAGATCTCGCCCTCCCAGCTGCCGCGCTGGTCGAGCTGCTTGACGATATAGCGCAGGTGGTTGGCCTGCTGACGGTCGGCGGTGAGCAGGTTCGGCAACTGGTCGAGGACTTCGGCGCTGTCGTAGCCGGTGATCCGGCAGAACGCCTCGTTGACCTGCACGATGTAGCCCGCCGGATCGGTGATCAGGATCGCCGCCGTGGAATGGGCGAACACGGTGGCCGCCATGCGCAGTTCCTTTTCCGCGCGGCGCTGCTGGCTGACGTCGCGGCCGACACCGAGCATGCCCTCGAAGCGGCCGTGCTCGTCCCACATCGGGACCAGGCGCAGCTCCACCGGAACCTTGCGGCCGTCGGCGCGCAGGCAATCGAACAGGTGCGGCTCGGTCGGCAACTGGTTGCGCAGTTCGGCCATCCGCTGCGGGTCGCCCAGGGCGCCGCGCACGCGGTTGAGCATGGCGTAGAGTTCCGCCAACTGGCGCGGATTGGCGGCCAGCCGCTGGAAGCTGTTGGCCAGCACCCAGTCGGCGCTGTAGCCGAGGACCGGTTGCACCGAGGGGCTGACGTAGTTCAGCTCCAGTTCGCTGTCGGTGGAGAAGATCACGTCGCTGATGCTCTCCGCCAGCATGCGGTAGCGGCGCTCGCTGTCGCGCAGCGAGTCGCTGGCCTCGATCTGCTCGGTGATGTCCTTGGCCACGCCGATCAGGCGGCTGACCCGGCCTTCCTCGTCGCGCGACAGCGCCTGTTCGCGGATGCTGAACCAGTGCCAACTGCCGTCCTTGTGGCGCCAGCGCAGGATGGATTCGAGCAGCACGTTCTGGCCGACCACCTGCTGCAGGTTGCGGATGCGCCGGTAGTACTCGAAATCGTCCGGGTGCAGGATGCGCTCCCAGAAGTGCTCGCCCATCTCCTTCAGCTCGTCCTTGTCGTAGCCGAGGCGCAGGCCCAGGTGATGGTTGCTGAACATCACCCGCTTGCTGCTCATGTCGTGCACGTAGAGGGTGTCCGGAACGGCGCGGACGACTTCCGACCAGAAGCGCTCGCGCTCGATCAGCGACAGTTCGATGCGCTTGCGGCTGGTGATATCGCTGATGCTCAGGGTGACCGCGTGGTAGTCCTGGATCATTTCCGGCAGGCGCAGGACCAGCCAGAGGTGGCGTTCCACACCCTGCGGCGTGACGATCCGGGTTTCCATTTCCAGATGGTTCTGTTCGCCGAGCACGGCGGCGATCAACTGGAAACGGATGCCGCCGGGGTGCAGCGGGCCGCTGTCCACCAGGTGATGCCAGACCTGCTCGGTGGTGGAGACGCCGAGCAGGCGCAGTGCCACTTGGTTGGCCTCGGTGAAACGCAGGTGCTGGAGCAATTCCTGATGGCGCTGCGGATGGGCGGCCAGCCAATTGGCTAGCGCTTCGCTGCCGCGCAGGTCCTGTTGCAGCAGGAAGCGCCGCAAGCCGGCCAGGTCGAGCACGCAGAGGGCGATGCCGGTCCCTTCGAAGATGTCCTGGTAGCGGCGGCGGGTTTCGTGCAGCACGCGCATGGCCTGCTGTTTTTCCGTGACGTCGCGCAGCACCCAGACGTAGCCCGAGCGGGCATGGTCGTCGCCGAGATCGCTGCGGGTCACGGCGAACAGCCGGCGCATACCGTGCTGGGTCACTTCCACCAGGTCCGGGTCGAGGTTGCTGTGGAAGGTGGCACCGTGCAAGAGCAGCGGGTCGAGGTCGGGCAGCAGGTCGAGCAGGTGGTGCCCCTGGATCTCGCCGCCGCTCAGGCCGAACAACTGCTCGGCCTGCGGATTGAGGTAGATGAGCAGGCCATCGACACGGGTGACCAGGACCCGTTCCTCGATGGCGCGCAGGGCACTGGCGGCATAGCGCAACGAGCGTCGCGAGGCGGCATTCAGTTCATGCAGGATGCGCTGTTCGCGCTGCAGGCCGAACAGGGCGACGCAGGCGAGGGCGCTGCAGAACAGGAACAGCAGCAGCTTGCCGGCCAGGCCCGGCAGTACCTCGCTACCGAGCTTGCGTTCGTCGAACAGCGCGCGCAGTTGCCAGTCGCTGCCGTCCAGCGGCGATACCAAGATGCTTTGCGCCTGCTCTTCGGCGGTGACCGTGGCGAGCGTCGGTTGGCCCGGCGTCTGCGGAAGGCGGGCGATGACACGCTGGCTCAGGCGGTCTTCGATCAGCCAGCGGTGTGCCTGGCTGTGCAGGTCGCGCAGCCAATCGGCCATCGAGCGTGCCGGCAGGCGCAGCACCCAGTAGTCGCTGGCGCCGTTCTTCGAGGACTGGCGCAGGAGCAGGTAGAACTGCCCGTCGCGGCGGTTATCGAAGGCGAAGTGGTAGGGGTGATCCCGGTTGCGCTCGACCAGTGCGGCGAGGAACGCGACGTCGTCGTCCCCGGTGGCGCTATCGACGAACGGCCGGCCTTGGGCATCCAGCCAGGCCAGGCTGCGCAGCCCCGGGAACAGGTGGCGGAGGCTGCGGATCAGTGCTTCGCGGTTCTCGCCCTGGGGGGGCGGCAGCAAGGCGCTCTGGCGCAGCAGGGCGAGGGCGGCATGGGCTTTCAGTTCCAGGGTGAGGGACAGGTGGCCGGCCAGTTGGCTGCTGTATTCCAGGCTGCGCTGGCGCCGGCTTTCGCGCTGCTGGCCGAATTCCTGCTGCAGTTGCCAAAGCAACAGGCCCAGCATGAGCAGCAGCAGGACCACCAACACACCCTTGACCGATCCGCGCGCAGGGAACGGAGTCTCGTCGGGGGTTCGCGGTAGTGTGGACGGAGACTTCGGCACGGAAAACGGAGTCCTGCGTAACGGCATGACGCACGTGCCTGAATCACGCGCGGGGAAGTTAGCATGCCTAGAAAACTGGCAAAGTGCCAGCTCTGCCGACGAGCGTCGTTTGCCCTCCGGGGCGCATTCCGGTAGCTTTGCCGCACGCGCGCGGGAGCGCCGCCAGCGTCCCCGCCATCCGTTTTCATGTTTTCGTCACAGAACCAAGGTCATCCATGGCTCAATACGTCTACACCATGCATCGGGTCAGCAAGGTCGTGCCCCCGAAGCGTGAAATCCTCAAGGACATTTCCCTCTCCTTCTTCCCCGGCGCCAAGATCGGCGTGCTCGGCCTGAACGGCGCGGGCAAGTCCACCCTGCTGCGCATCATGGCCGGCGTCGACACCGAGATCGACGGCGAAGCCCGGGCGATGCCCGGCATCAAGGTCGGCTACCTGCCGCAGGAGCCGCAGCTCGATCCGAGCAAGACGGTGCGCGACATCGTCGAAGAGGCGGTGGGCGAGATCAAGCAGGCCCAGGCCCGCCTGGACGAGGTCTACGCGGCCTACGCCGAGCCGGACGCCGACTTCGACGCCCTGGCCGCCGAGCAGGCCAAGCTGGAAGCCATCCTCCAGGCCGCTGACGGCCATAACCTGGAACGTCAGTTGGAAGTCGCCGCCGACGCCCTGCGCCTGCCGCCGTGGGAAGCGAAGATCGAACACCTCTCCGGTGGCGAGAAGCGCCGCGTGGCGCTGTGCCGCCTGCTGCTGTCGGCACCGGACATGCTCCTGCTGGACGAACCGACCAACCACTTGGACGCCGACTCGGTCGCCTGGCTGGAACACTTCCTCCACGACTTCCCCGGCACCGTGGTGGCGATCACCCACGACCGCTACTTCCTCGACAACGTCGCCGGCTGGATTCTCGAACTCGACCGTGGCCACGGCATTCCCTACGAGGGCAATTACTCCGGCTGGCTGGAATCCAAGTCCGCCCGCCTGGCCCAGGAAGCCAAGCAGGAAGCCTCCCACGCCAAGGCCATGAAGGCCGAACTGGAGTGGGTGCGCCAGGGTGCCAAGGGTCGCCAGGCCAAGTCCAAGGCCCGCCTGCAGCGCTTCGAGGAACTGCAATCGCAGGAATTCCAGAAGCGCAGCGAGACCAACGAAATCTACATTCCGGCTGGTCCGCGCCTGGGCGACAAGGTGATCGAGTTCCACAACGTCACCAAGGGCTACGGCGATCGCGTGCTGATCGACAACCTCAGCTTCAGCGTGCCGAAGGGCGCCATCATCGGCGTGATCGGCGGCAACGGCGCGGGTAAGTCGACCCTGTTCCGCATGATCACCGGCAAGGAGCAGCCGGACTCCGGCACCATCGAGATTGGCGAGACCGTGCAGGTCGCCAGCGTCGACCAGAGCCGCGACAGCCTGGACGGCAACAAGACCGTGTGGGAGCAGATTTCCGACGGCTTCGACATGATCAAGGTGGGCAACTACGAGGTGCCGTCGCGTGGCTACGTCGGCCGCTTCAACTTCAAGGGAGCCGACCAGCAGAAGTTCGTCAAGGACCTCTCCGGCGGTGAACGTGGCCGCCTGCACCTGGCCCTGACCCTGAAGCAGGGCGCCAACGTGCTGCTGCTCGACGAACCGTCCAACGACCTCGACGTGGAAACCCTGCGCGCGCTGGAAGAAGCGCTGCTGGACTTCCCCGGTTCGGCCATCGTGATCTCCCACGACCGCTGGTTCCTCGACCGTATCGCCACCCACATCCTCTCCTACGAGGACGACTCCAAGGTGTACTTCTTCGAAGGCAACTACACCGAGTTCGAGGCGGACCGGAAGAAGCGCCTGGGCGACGCCGCCGCGCAACCGCACCGGGTGCGCTACAAGAAGCTGGCGTAACCGCCGCTCCGAACAGCCCCTTTCCCTGGCGGGAAAGGGGCGTGTCTATCCGTGACTCACTTCGTTTCCAGGCGCCCTTTGTAGAAGCCCAGCAGGGTTTCCGCGGTGTCGCCGATCATCAGCTTGGCCACCGGTATCGCGTACCAATTGAATTTGGTGCTGGTACGGAAGCTGACTTCGATATCCAGCCGGGTGCCGCCTTTCTCCGGGGTGAGCCGGTAGGTCGTGTCCAGCAGGTCGAAATACTGGCCGCCGATCACCACGTGATCGTCCATGGTTCCGGGCGGGAAGGAGTCCGGGTGGAACGCGTAGCGCCAGGCGATCTGCCGTCCGGGCTGCCAGTCGGTGATGACTTCGTCGAAATACACGCCGCGCGCCCAGGTCGAACGGCGGATGCCACCTATCCGCTCATCCAGGGTTCGGGCCTGCACCGGGACGGGAACACCGATGCGATAGGCCAGGCCGCTTCGTACTTCTTCCGGGCGGATGTCGCTGGGGTTGAGCAGCAGTTTCCAGACCGCATCAGGCGATGCGTCGATATGCACGCTGCGCTCGATACGGTCGAGGCCATTGCCGCCGGGAATCAACCCTTCGCCCAGCACCAGCAGCAGCGGTAGCAGGGTCAGCCCTTGCACGGAGCGCAGCGGGCGATTGAGCTGGCGGCACAGCAGGCCCGTCACCAGACCGCCAACCGAGCCGATCATGACGAACAGCGGCAGGGCCATGGCGATGCAGATCAGCCCCTCGATCAGCGTCAGGCCGGCACCGGCGACGCACAGGGTCACCGACAGCCAGGGGGCGAAGAAGTAATACAGCCAGCCGCGACGGCTTTGTCGCTCCGCCAGGTAGACGGTGACGGCCCCCACGGCTAACGGCATGCCATAGACGAAGGCGCCGGCCATCGCCTCAGGCATCGGGCCGAGGCCGGAAAACAGCAGTCGTAGCAGCAAGCCATAGGCTCCGCCAACCAGGAACGGCAGCCAGGCGGAAAAGGGCAGGTTTTTTTCGCGTCGGATATCCATATGCACGCTCGGGGCAGGGAGGCCGCGAGCATAGCGGCTGGAGGGCTCGGACGCAGCGTTCAGCCCGCCGGCGGGAGATATCTTTCTGAGCGCCGCTTCACAAAATCGCCTTTCCGTGGCGAGCGCTGAAAGGGCGCCCTTATTCGGGCGCCTGGGCCGTCTGCTGCCGGATCAACAGGTCGCGCTGCTGCCGATAGTTCCTGGCCGCCGCCGGTACCGGAGTGCTCACGCCGGTTTCCAGCCAGCGGCGCAGGCGGTTGGCGTCGGCCACGTGGGTGTACTTGCCGAAGGCATCGAGCAGGACCATGGCCACCTGCCGGTTGGCCATGGTCGTGATCATCACCAGACAGCGTCCCGCCTCGTTGTGGAAGCCGGTCTTGCTCAGCTGGACATCCCAAGTGCCGTTCCTGACCAGCGGATTGGTATTGGAGAAACCGAGGCTGTAGCGGGGGTGGCTGAACGTGACCTGCTGCTGGCGCGTGGTGCTCATTTGCAGGATCAGCGGGTACTGGCGGGCCGCCTTCAGCAGTAGCAGCAGGTCGCGTGCGGTGGATACGTTCCCGCTGTCCAGCCCGGAGGGTTCGACGAAATGGCTGCTGGCCATGCCCAGGGCCTTGGCCTTGGCGTTCATTGCCGTGACGAAAGCGGCGGTGCCGCCCGGGTAGTGATGGGCCAGGGTTGCGGCGGCGCGGTTTTCCGAGGCCATCAGGGTCAGTTGCAGCAACTCGCGGCGGCTCAACTGACTGTTGACCCGTACCCGCGAGAACACACTGCGCAACGCCGCCGCTTCGTGGTTGGAAACGCTGAGCTGTTCGTCCAGCGGCTGCTTGCCATCCAGCGTCACCACGGCGGTCATCAGCTTGGTGATCGAGGCGATCGGCATCACCAGGTCGGGGTTCTGCGCGAAGCGAATCTCATTGCTTTGCAGATCGACCACCAGGGCGCTGCCGGAGGCCAGTTCGAGGGCTTTGGGTTTTTTTACCGGGTCCGCTGCCTGGGCATGCAACGAAAGGGCTAAGCCTGCGCATAAGGCCAGCAGGCGGGAAGCCGAACGAAAGTTTTTCACAGCGATGTCTGTCTTGGATGAGTTGTGGCGTAGTTAACAGTATAAGAGGGCTGGATGGTGTGAGGCGCAGTTCTTTCGATGGCCGGACACGTCATCCGGTATGGCCGAACGGTCTACCTCCGCCCGGTAAGCGCGTGGGCGAAGGCGTTGCGTTCGTGCTCCTCCCACGCTTCGTCGCGTTCGCTCCGCTGTTCCAGATAGGTGCGCCGTTCGGCCGCTTCGGCTTCCGTCTGGCATTGGCGGAAGGCATCGCCCCAGCCTTCCGCGTAGAGCGGGTCACGCAGGTAGCGCGGCACGTCCTTGCGGAAGCGGCCGATGCCCTCCACGGCCTGCTTGCCGCTGCCGCAACCGTCCTGGAAGCCGTCGGCATAGGCGAGCGGATAGCCCTGGGCGAGCAGGTAGTCATGGTAAGACTGGCATCCGCCCAGCAGGGCGAGAAGGGCGATCAGGGGGAAAAGCGGGCGTGGCATGCGGCATCGTCCGGAAGACGGGATGCCGCGTACTCTAGATCAGCGAGTGTGAGAAATTCGTCAAGCGGTGCTACCGATCGTCACCCGCAGCCGGGTATCGCTCAATGGCTCCACGCGGATATCCGTTTGCAGGAACTGGCGGATGACCTGGATGTTGCTCTCCAGATGCGCGCTGCTTCGATGCGTGGTGAAACTGCCGCCACCGGCGAGCGCCATGGGCAGCAGCAACTGGTCGGCCAGATGCTCGCCCACCGCGGCTTCGCTGAGCAGCCAGGCGCGGGCTTCGTCGATGGCCTGGTCGGCCACCCGCTCGGCACGAACGCCGGTCTGGGCGATAGCGCTGAACAGCTCGCAGACATCGGTGCAGGCGATCTTCAGCAGCAGGATATTGCCCGGTCCGGCGCTCGCCACCGCGCGCTGGTGCAACTGCTCCTGCGGCCAGCGCAGTCGGCGCGCTACCCGTTGCAGCTCACGCTCGGCGATATGGCCGGGCAGGTTGCCGATCAGGGCGAGGGCGCGCTGCTCCAGTACTTCGCCGCGTGCTGCGAGATGGAGCGGCGTCAACCGGGCGGGTGCCACCTCGCACTCGATCTCACCGCCACCCGCTGGTGCGAAGCCATGGCGCAGCAGGCGGAAGTCCACCTGGGCACCCATCTGGCGCAGCAGCGGCAGCCAGCTGCGCTCGATGAAATCCGCCGGTGGCGCGGCCGGGTTATGGGTGCCGCCGACGATCCGCACCCGGCTGCTCGCCGGCCCGTGCAGCAGCGCCGGGAACAGCGTCTGCAACACCAGGGTGGCGCTGCCGGCGCTACCGATATTGAAGCGATAGTCGCCTGCCCGGATTTCGCCGGGCTGGAAGTCCAGCGTCTGCGAACCGAGCTGGGCACCGTCCACCTCCGCTCCACACACCTCCGTCGCTGCCAGCACGGCGGTGAGATGCTGGCGCAGCAGGCCGGGCCGGCTGCGACCGGAGCGGATGTTGCGGATGCGGAACGGCCGCCCGCTGACCATCGACAAGCTCAGGGCGCTGCGCAGGATCTGGCCGCCGCCGATGGACCCGTCGATTTCCAGGTAGTCGCCCGTCATGGTTGTTCTCCCGCATGGGCCAGTACGGTTTCCCGCAGGAAGCGGTCGAGCAGGGCGACGTCCTGATCCGGACGCGCCGGTGCCGAGTCCTGTCCCGCTCGGGCCAGTTGTTTCTCGATGAAGGCATGCAGCGCCTGGCGCCGAGGGCCATAGGCGGTTTCGGCGGCCTGGCGCTTGAGTGCGAGCGACTCGTCGATTTCCGCCAGCAGCACCGGATCGTCCAGGGTCGCCAGCAGCGCGTGGAAAGCCATCGGCGGCCGGCCGCGTCCCTGATCGATCCAGTGCACGGCCAACAACGGACGCAGCACATAGAGGTACTTCTTGTAGCGCACCTCCTCGCCTTGCAGATAGCCGCGAAAGTTCTTCTTCGCCATCGACAGGTAATGCTGCCGGGTAGCCCGCGGGCAGTAGAAGGTTTCGGCCAGTCTGCGCAGTTCGGCGGTCGTCCGTTCTTCACTGCGGTAGACCAGCGGCGAGTCCAGCCACTCCAGTAGCGTCGGGTTGGACTTGCGCAACAGCCGCAGGGCCTTGCGCAGCTCCCAGCCGCTCACGTCCAACTCGTCGCTGAGCGGGCGCTCGATCACGTCGTGCGGCTCATCGACACGCAGATACCACTCGGGCCGCGCCACATAGACGAAGCGCACGTCGTAGTCGCTGTCCGGCGAAGCGAAGCCCCAGGCGCGGCTGCCGGACTCGCAGGCGTAGAGCACGCTGACGTCGCATTCGCGTTCCAGGCGCGCCAGTTCTTCCAGCACCCGCTCTCGCATCGGGGCGGGTAGCGGATGCCGTTCTTCCTTATTCATTTCATCGTCCAATCCAAATCGTTTGTTCTTGATGCATCTGGTGTCTTCCATCAGTCGGTCGTACTGGCGACCACGACGCTCAGGGTTCTGTGCTGTGGATTCCAGATGGTCAGGCACCAAACGCCCCACCACTCCAGGCCTGCATCGAAATAGTCGCTCCAGGGTTCGCTTGATGCGGCATCGAGGGCCTTGCTTATCCCGTCGGCGGACAGGTTCGAAGTCCAGTCGATGACTTCCGGTTGCTCGCCATCCACAAGCCCGAGCAGGTCCAGCCATTCATGGAACAAGGCCTGGGCTTCGGCCTCCCCGCCCGCGAACCGCGTGTCGTAGGGCGGTTTGCGAAAGGCGCGATAGAACGACTGCCCGGTCCGTCTCAGGCCAGCAACTTCATCATCAGCCAGTCGGCGCGCAAGGGCGCGCTCCGGGTGCCAGTCGATGCTCGGGGCCGGCTGGTTGGCGTAGGCAGGGTTCGCCACAAGTTGTCGGTGCCAGGCGTGCAATTCGGCCATCAACTGTTCGTGCATGGCCCACAGAGCCTGGCGGTGCAGAGTCTCGTCCACTGTCGCGTCGCCCTCGAGGGCGAGTACGACGAACTGGAATGCACAACCGCCTGTATCCATCCGTTCGCGCAGCGCTTCGCTGTGTGCTTGTTTCGTAACGACCAGCATAGGTCTCTCCTTACTTCAGTCGTTCGGTGCAACCGGTGGGCAGGGCGCCGCTCATTTCCAATTCCTTTACACGGGCAAGCAGGGCATCGCGCTGGGGTTTCGGTGTCATCGGATCAACGATCAGATACTGCCCCAGGCACCAGTCGCCCAAACGCGCCAGCGTGCTTGCATGGTCTTGCGGGGAAGCGGCATCCAGACGGCGCAACAGGTAGGCGAGTTGCTGCCAGCCCGGTCTCAGGCGGACCAGGGCGTCCCGGCGATCGCTGTCCAAGGTTTCGACCAGCCTTTCGTCCAGCGATGTTTGCACTTCCTCCCATGATTGTTTTCGCAGCAGTTCCGTTGCTCGCAGAAAGACTTTTTTCGGGCCGTCGTTCAGTGCTGTGACCAGCATTGGGATGTTATCCGCCTGCCACTCGAGCGAAGCCAGACGTACGGCTACCGGACCGGCGTTTCGAGCTGCAGTTAGCCAGATTTCATCCAGCGTTTCTTTCAGGTCATGCGCCAGGCCGAGTACGCCGAGCCAGGCTCGCTTGGTCTGTGGTGGCGCCAGTCGCAGACGTTCACGTAGCACTGAGCGGGGATCCAGGTTCCAGCGCGGCGCCGCCCAGAGCGCCAGAGCGCGCACGGCCGCGGATGCATCCAGCAGAGCCTTTTGCAGATAGGGGTGCGGCTCGGTGGAATGTCCCAGTAGGGCGCGCAAGGCCATGACACGTACACTGGCGCCGGGTGTCTCCAGCGCTCGGAGCAGGAGTGGCACGGCTTGCTCGGCCGACAGTTCGTCACAGGCCTGAACGGCCATCCGTCGTACGCTCATGTCAGCGTGGGACACGGCACGTCGAAGCAATTGCGGGCGGTTTTCGAGATCTTCCACTAGCAATTCGAACAAGAAGCGTGCTTCCGAGCCACGCGAGTCACGCCAGGCGTTCTCCAGGGTGACGCGTACCTCCGGCGCTAGCAGCGCGGCACGGGCTGCCGCCAGGGTCGGGGCGTGATCGGTACGCTGACGCTTGGCCAAGGCCATCAAGGATTTCAAGGAGTACAGCAGCGCTTCCACCTGCGTCGGCACCAGATATGGCCGTACGCCTTCAATGGCCAACTCACGAACCTGTGGAACCCAATCATTGAGGCGTTCCAACAATGCAGCCAGGGCCTGCGGCGAAGGGCTTTCGAGCAGCCTGCGCACGGCCGCTTCACGTATGAAACCGTTGCCATAGGTGCTCAAGGCGGCCCAGTCGCCATTGTTTTCATTGGCCTCCAGAACCGCCACGGCCTCACGCTGGCGATAGTCCTGCCAGTAGTTGCCCGTGGCGGGGCGGCTTTTCAGCCGCTCCAGCCAGTTCTTTGGATTCGTCATCTGCCTATCCCTTCACACACACCACTTGCCGCAGGGTATGCACCACTTCCACCAGTTCGCGCTGGGCTTCCATCACCGCGTCGATGTTCTTGTAGGCCATCGGGATTTCGTCGATCACGTCCTTGTCCTTGCGGCATTCGACGTGGGCGGTGGCGCGGATCTGGTCTTCCACGGTGAACTGCTTCTTCGCCTTGGTCCGGCTCATGGTGCGGCCGGCGCCGTGGCTGCAGGAGCAGAACGCCTCCTCGTTGCCGAGGCCGCGCACGATGTAGCTCTTGGCACCCATGGAGCCGGGAATGATGCCCAGCTCGCCCTTCTGCGCCGACACCGCGCCCTTGCGGGTGACCAGGACCTCCTGGCCGAAGTGGCGTTCCTTCTGCACGTAGTTGTGGTGGCAGTTCACCGCTTCCAGGTTGGCCTCGAACGGCTTGCCGATGACCTTGCGCGCCGCGTCGATCACCGCGTGCATCATCACCGCGCGGTTCTGCTTGGCGAAGTCCTGGGCCCAGCCGACCGCTTCCACGTAGTCGTCGAAGTGCTTGCTGCCTTCTTCGAAGTAGGCGAGGTCGCGGTCCGGCAGGTTGGCGATGTGCTGGCGCATGTCGGCCTGGGCCAGTTCGATGAAGGTGTTGCCGATGGCGTTACCCACACCGCGGGAGCCGCTGTGCAGCATGAACCAGACGCGTTGTGCCTCGTCCAGGCAGACCTCGATGAAGTGGTTGCCGGTGCCCAAGGTTCCCAGGTGGTTACGGTTGTTGGTCTTCTCCAGCTTCGGGTACTTGTCGGTGATCGCCTTGAAGCGGCCCGCCAGGGCCTTCCAGGCGTGATCGGCCTGGTCCGGCACGTCGGACCAGGCGCCTTGGTCGCGCTTGCCGAAGGTCTTGCCGTGGGGCACGGCTTTCTCAATGGCGCTGCGCAGGGCATGCAGGTTGTCCGGTAGGTCGGCGGCCACCAGCGAGGTGCGGGCGGCGATCATGCCGCAACCGATGTCCACGCCGACGGCGGCCGGAATGATGGCGCCGACGGTGGGGATCACGCTGCCAATGGTCGAGCCCTTGCCCAGGTGTACGTCCGGCATGACCGCCAGGTGCTTGAAGATGAACGGCATCTTCGCGGTGTTGGTCAGTTGCTGCTTGGCGTCCTCTTCCACCGGCACACCCTGGGTCCAAAGCTTGATCGGCTTGCCGTTGGCGACTTCCAGCAGTTGGTAGCTGTGTTCTTTCATGTTCATGTCCTTCTTTGCGCGGGCTGGATCGACCAGCCCGTCGGATGTTCGTGTGGGTGAATGGCGTCGCCCCTTACAGCCTTTGATCAGCGCGGTGCAATATTCACCAGACCGTTCAGCACCTGGTCCAGGCCGCCGAAAACGGAAATCCGGTCGATCCGCTCGGCCACCCGCTCGAGGGTTTCCAGCTCCTTCAGGCGCAGTGCCGTCGGGTTTTCTTCCATCACCTTGGTGGTGTTCAGCAGCGAGCGGGTCGCCGAGGTTTCCTCGCGCCGACGGATCACGTTGGCCTGGGCCGCTTTCTCGGCTTCCACCACCTGGGCCAGCAGGGCCTTCATCTCGCCGGGCAGGATGATGTCACGCACGCCGAGGCCGCTGACTTCCAGGCCGGTATCCGCCAGTTTTCGGGCAAGGTGAGCGCTCACGGTCTCGTCGATGATCTGTTTGTTCTCCAGCAATTCGTCGAGCGTCCGGGTACCCACCGCTGCACGCAGACCGAACTGCAGCTCGCGATACAGGTGTTCCTGCGGCTTCGCCAGACGCGCATGAGCCAGCAGCACATCGCTGTAGCGCCAGTTGGCGGCCAAGTTCAGGCGCAGGCTGACCTTGTCGCGGGTGAGGATTTCCTGGCCGCTGACTTCCAGTGCTTGGAGCCGCGTATCCACCAATTCCACACCGATCTGCCGGTTGAAGCGCCAGAAGCCGTACTGACCGGACGGAAGCAGCTCGGCCACGTCGCCGTTGACCTTGAGTACGCCGACCTGGAACGCCGGCACCTGAACCAGCAGTACTGCGTCGAAGCCCGCCAGGCCCTGGCTGCGCAGACCGGGTTGGGTCAGCACAGCGACCAGCGCCGCATCCAACCGGTAGCCGTGGCGCAGGTCGATGCGCTCCAGGCGTTGGTCGGCCTGGCCTTTCCAGTACAGACGACGGGCACCCGGCGCAAGAATCTCCACCAGCACATCGTCTTCGTAACGCAGGCCGGCTTCATGCTCGCCCAGGTCCATGCGCTCGAAGTGGCGCTCGACCAGGGCATGTTCGTTCTTGCGCAGGTAGCCGGCGATGCGGTGCTCGAATAGCGGGGCGTTGAGGCTGCAGGTCTCCACCGTCAGCCGGTTGAACGGGTCGAAGCGCAGGTACAGGCCGGGCTCCAGGACGGACTGGAAATCGCCCTCGGAAAACAGCAGGCCGCGTTCGTCCTTCTTCACTACAAAGCGCTTCAGCATTTTCATTCTTCTTCTCCTTTCAGTGCCGGCGTTCGCCGATCCGCCGGGCAGCCGTCGCGGCACGTCGGGGCGGCCCGCATCGCGATCATCCTGATCCGGCGCCGCGTCCTGCGGCTGCGATGCGTGTCCTGCCCGTCGCGCGGCTTCGGTGCCGGGCGGATCGGCGCTGGCATCGGGTCCTTCCCTTTGCCACGCCAGCGGGTATTGCTCATGTGTGAACTGCCTTGGAAGGGCAGGTATTCGAGCGGGACTCGAACCCGCGACAGGCCCTCTGCGAGGGCTGCTCTACCCGACTGAGCTATCGAATGGCCTGGGCTGGACTCGAACCTGCGACGGTCGCTTAGGGCGACTGCTCTACCGACTGAGCTACCAGGCATCGACCGATCGTTGCTGCGGCGGCATACGCGGCGCCAACACCGGAATGGGCCCGCGCACCGGCGGGAGGAACTCCCGGCCCGTCGGCCTGCATGGCGATGCGGTCGGAAGGGATATAGCGAGGGGCGTGCCAGGATCGCTCTGCCGCTTCGCTTTTTTCTTATCTATTTGAAATTAAAGAAGTATTTATTGATAAGGCGAGGTTTACGTAATCCGTCTGTATCGAGGGTGGCAATAAAACACTATATTTTTGTATCACTGTTTATCTAAAGATATCGATATGGTGGAAAGGAAAACCGTGGCCATCGGCTTTCTCGGAACGACCCTCGACCGGGTGGGCAAGGGCGCGGAGCGCTGGAACAAATGGCGCCCCACGGTCGGCTTGTGCCAGCAGCCCGACCTGCTGGTCCATCGTCTGGAATTGATTCACTGCGAGGATGCCCGCGACCGGGGGCTGGCCGAGCGCATCCGCGACGACATCGCCCAGGTGTCGCCGGAAACCGACGTGCGTCTGCATGCGATGCAACTGCGCGACCCCTGGGATTTCGAGGAGGTCTACGGTGCCCTGCACGACTTCACCTCGGGCTACGCCTTCGATACCGAGTATGAGGATTACCTGGTGCATATCACCACCGGGACCCATGTGGCGCAGATTTGCTGGTTCCTGCTCACCGAGGCGCGTTATCTGCCGGCACGGCTGATCCAGACGTCACCGGCCCGGCGCCTGGATACCGAGCGGAAGGCTAGTGGCATCCATACCCTGATCGATCTCGACTTGTCGCGCTACGACCGCATCGCCTCGCGCTTCCGTCGCGAGCGCCAGGAGACGCTGGCCTTTCTCAAGTCCGGTATCGCCACGCGCAACGCGGCGTTCAACCGTTCCGTCGAGCAGATCGAGCGGGTCGCCATCCGCTCCCGGGCGCCCATGCTGCTGGTGGGACCCACGGGGGCGGGCAAGTCGTTCCTGGCACGGCGAATCTACGAGCTGAAGCGTGCACGGCATCAGATCCAGGGACGCTTCGTCGAAGTGAACTGCGCGACCTTGCGCGGCGACGGCGCCATGTCCGCGTTGTTCGGTCATGTCAAAGGCGCTTTCACCGGAGCGCAGAATGCGCGCGATGGCCTGTTGCGGGCGGCCGACGGCGGCATGCTGTTTCTCGACGAGATCGGCGAACTGGGCCTGGACGAGCAGGCCATGCTGCTCAAGGCCATCGAGGAGCGCCGCTTCTTCCCGCTGGGCAGCGATCGTGAGATGGAAAGCGACTTCCTCCTGATCGCCGGCACACACCGCGACCTGCGCGGTCGGGTGACGGAAGGGCTGTTCCGCGAGGACCTGTTCGCCCGTATCAATCTATGGACCTTCGAGCTGCCCGGTCTCGCCGGGCGGCGCGAGGACATCGAGCCGAACATCGATTTCGAGCTGGAGCGCCATGCCCGCGAGCTGGGTCGGCAGGTGCGTTTCAACGTCGAGGCGCGGCGGCGCTATCTGGCGTTCGCCACTTCGAGCGAGGCGCGCTGGGCCGGAAATTTCCGCGAGTTATCAGCCTCCGTCACGCGGATGGCGACGTTGGCCGACAGCGGCCGGATCGACGAAACACTGGTGGAGGAGGAGCTGCAGCGGTTGCGACGCGCCTGGCAAAGCGATGGGCCCGACGTGACCCCGCTGCGTACGTTGCTGGACGACGAGGTAATGGTTGGGCTGGACCTCTTCGACCGGCTGCAACTGGAATCCGTGATCGGCGTTTGCCGCGAGGCGCGCAGCCTGTCGGATGCCGGGCGGCGACTGTTCGCCGTGTCGCGCCAAGGCAAGGCCAATCCCAACGACGCTGATCGGTTGCGCAAGTACCTGGCGCGGTTCGGGCTGGAGTGGAGCGCCGTGGTTTCGCATCCTGACGGCTGAGTTAGTAGTGATACCAGCGCAGTTGCAGCATCAGTTCGTTTTCCGGGGGCGTCAGGCTGCTGAACTGGCGTTCGGCGCTCAGCCGCAAGCCCAGGCGGGGGGAGACCTCCCATTGTTGGGTCAGGCCGAGACTGCGACGGACTTCGCCGTTGTGGAAGTAGTCGCCCTTGGCTTCCAGAGTCAGGTTGCCGACGGGGTTGCGCCAGAGCACGCCGGTATCGAAGCCGAGGGCCGGGGCGATGGCGGCGGCGAAGTCCGGGTTGTGCTCGATGCGCGCGGTGGCGAGGGCAAAGCCGAGCAGGTCTTCATTCAACTTCCAGGTGCCACCTGCACCTCCATTGAAGTGGCCGACCAGTCGCTCGTCGCCGTCTTCGCCGGGCACGCGTTCGAGTCCGCCGGCGACCTGCCAGGACCAGGGCTGGAGCAGGTGATTGCGTGGCGTCAGCGAGCGGATGGTGGCGAGGTCCAGGCGCTGTAGCTGCCAGTGATTGCCTTCGTACTGGCGCAGCTTGAGCTGGAGAATCTCGATCTGCGCGCCCAGGGGAAAGCCGTGCAGGTTGTCGTTGAGGTCGTGATAGGCCATGCGCAGGCCGTACTCGGCGAAGGCCCGCTCGTCGCGGCTGCCGAGGCCGAGCTGCCAGGTCCGCGATCGATGACCTTGTTCGGGCAGGCCGGGGCGCTCGATATCCAGCGTTGGCGGTGGGTTGCGGTTGATGCCCTGCAACAGGCGGAAACTGCGCGTGGCAGTGGCGCGGTTGCGCTCTTCGCCGGTCGCCCGGTAGCGCACCAGGCGGAAAGCGGCGTCCTGGGCCAGGGCGCGACGCGCCTGCGGCAAGGCCAGGAACGCGGGGTCGTCCAGCAGCGATTCGTCGTCGGCGAGGCGCAGGACCCAGCCTTGCTCGTCGCGCTCGAGCGGCTCGGCGCGCGCCAGCAGTTCGCGTTCGCGCGAGGGGCGGTAGTCGATCCGCTCGACCAACCCGGCGTCCACCACGGCCCGGACGGTGTCGGTGGGAATGGCGGTCAGGGGAAAGTCGTCGGTCAGTTCGACGCCGGGGCGGGCGACCTCCAGCAGTTCCAGCAGGCGGTAGGAACAGTTCTCGTCGAAGAAGTAGTAATCGAAGCGGACCTGCTTGAGTTCCCAGACGTGCTCCACCATGCGTCCGGTCTCCTCGGGCGTCAGGTTCAGGCGATATTCCCAGAGGTCGCGGTTTTCCAGGCGGCTGTATTCGCCTAGCTTGTCGCGGTAGGGAACCAGGGCGAACAGGCCGGGATAGCCACCCATCAGGCCTTTCCAGGCGTAGAGCAGGCTGTTGTCCATGCCCTCGATATAGGCGCCGAAGTTCAGCGCGTAGCTGAGCAGGGCGGTGCCATGGCTGTCGACGTCGGCCTGGTCGATGCGCAGCAGGGTGTGGCCGAACATCGACGACGGGCTGTTCAGGTAGGCAGCGGGGAACACCAGCACGGCACTGTGCGGGTTCACGTCTTGGTACCAGGCGCGGTACTCCGGGCATGCCACTTCAGGCAGGTCAGCCAGTCGCAGCTGTTCGCGCAGCCAGCGGGTGCGGGCCGGATAGATGCACTGCGCGTGTTTGTCGCCGAGGTTGGCGGGGGCATACAGTGCCTTGACGGTGGCACGCAGTTCGGCGGCGGGGTCGCTGTTGCCCTCGGCGGCGAGGAAGAAATCGGTGTCGTCCACATAACTGCGCCAGCCGCCCAGCTTGCCACGTTCGTAATGGCCGAGGGCAAGCCAATAGGGCGCTTCGGCGAGTGTGTCGAGACGGTCGCCGGAGGGCAGGGAAGCGGCATGCAGCGGAGGGCAGAGACTCAGTGCGAGGTACGGCAAAATCCGTTTCAAGGTCACTCTTCTTCCTCTCTTGGTCCGGTCGAGCTTTGGATAGGTCAGCGGGGCTGTCAAGCGAGTGGCAGATGGCCTGCGTCCACCTTGATGTGGATCAGTGCCCATTGTGGCGGAGGCGACACACTGGTTTCCGAAGCGCCCGGCCGACCGGGCCATCGTTCCCAGGAGCCCTGACATGACCTCGTTCGACCCTCGATCCGCCTTGGATAGCCTGGCTGCCGAGTATGCGGCCCGCGCCGCGGCGATCCGCCGCGACCTGGCGCGCAGCCATTCGCCCGATTTCGCCGAGCAGGCGACGCAGCGAGAGAACGACGAGGTGCTGGAGGCCCTGTTGGCGGAAGCCGAGGCCGGTTTGCGTCAGGTCGGCCTGGCCAGGCTGCGCCTTGCCGAAGGTCGCTACGGATACTGCCTGCGTTGCGGCGAACCCATCGACGAGCGGCGGCTGGCGGCTCTTCCGACGGCTGAATTCTGCTTGCAATGCGCGGATCGGGCCGGCTGAGTGAACGCCTTGCCAGGAGCGCACGGGCAGCGCCAGAATGCAGGCAACACCCCCGCGGCTGTTGCCGCCCGATTCAAGGATGTCCGATGCCCGATCCTTTCGCTGCCGGCTTGCGCCTGGCACCCGACGCCCTGACCCGCCCCTTCGATCCCTCCCAGTTCGCCTTCACCACCACCGATGATCTGGAGCCCTTCCGTGGCGTGCTCGGCCAGGAACGCGCGGTCGAGGCGCTGCAGTTCGGCGTGGCGATGCCGCGCCCCGGCTACAACGTGTTCGTCATGGGCGAGCCGGGAACCGGCCGCTTTTCGTTCGTCCAGCGCTACCTGAAGGCGGAAGCCAAGCGCCTGGAGACCCCGGTCGACTGGGTCTATGTGAACAATTTCGACGAGCCCCGGGAGCCCAAGGTACTGGAGCTTCCGGCCGGTACCGCGAGCGATTTCATCGCCGACGTCAACCAGTTGATCGACAACCTGCTGTCCACCTTCCCGGCGGTGTTCGAGCACCCTACCTACCAGCAGCGCAAGAATGCCATCGATCGCGCCTTCAACCAGCGCTACGACCGCGCTTTGGACGTGATCGAACGGTTGTCGTTGGAGAAGGGCATCGCTCTTTACCGCGACAGCGCGAATATCGCTTTCACCCCGATGAAGGACGGCAAGGCGCTGGACGAGGCCGAGTTCGCCCAGTTGCCGGAGGCCGAACGCGAACGCTTCCACGTCGATATCGCGGCGTTGGAAGAGCGCTTGAACGAAGAGCTGGCCAGCCTGCCGCAGTGGAAGCGCGAGTCGAGCAATCAGTTGCGCCAGCTCAACGAGGAGACCATCACCCTGGCGCTTCAGCCGTTGCTGGCGCCGCTGTCGGAAAAATATGCCGAGTGCGCCGGAGTCTGCGCCTATCTCCAGGCCATGCAGGTGAATTTGCTGAAAACGGTGGTCGACCAGTTGCTGGACGATAAGCCGGATGCCCAGCGCCGCGAGATGCTGGAGGACCAGTACAGCCCGAGCCTGATCGTCGGTCACCACGCCAGCGGTGGGGCTCCGGTAGTGTTCGAATCGCACCCGACCTACGACAATCTGTTCGGCCGTATCGAATACAGCACCGACCAGGGCGCGCTCTACACCAGTTACCGGCAATTACGTCCGGGGGCGCTGCACCGTGCCAACGGCGGCTATCTGGTGCTGGAAGCGGAGAAACTCTTCGGCGAGCCGTTCGTCTGGGATGCCCTCAAGCGTGCCCTGCATTCGCGGCAGTTGAAAATGGAATCGCCGCTGGCCGAACTGGGACGCCTGGCGACGGTGACCCTCACGCCGCAGGTGATTCCGTTGCAGATCAAAGTGATCATCATCGGCTCGCGCCAGCTCTATTACACGCTGCAGGACCTCGATCCGGACTTCCAGGAGATGTTCCGCGTCCTCGTGGACTTCGATGAGGAGATTCCGCTGGCGGAAGACAGCCTGGAGCAGTTCGCCCAGCTGTTGACGACGCGCACCTCGGAGGAGGGGATGGCACCGTTGACGTCCGCCGCCGTTGCCCGGCTGGCGACTTACAGCGCGCGTCTGGCCGAGCACCAGGGGCGCTTGTCGGCGCGCATCGGCGATCTCTTCCAACTGGTCAGCGAAGCCGATTTCGTCCGTCAACTGGCCAGCGACACGGTGACCGACGTCGGCCATATCGAGCGTGCGCTCAAGGCCAAGGCCACCCGGACGGGACGTGTGTCGGCGCGGATTCTCGACGACATGCTGGCAGGCATCATCCTGATCGACACCGAAGGCGCCGCCATCGGCAAATGCAACGGCCTGACCGTGCTGGAGGTGGGTGATTCGGCGTTCGGCGTGCCGGCGCGGATTTCCGCCACTGTCTATCCGGGCGGTAGCGGCATCGTCGACATCGAACGCGAGGTCAACCTCGGCCAGCCGATCCACTCGAAAGGGGTGATGATCCTGACCGGCTACCTCGGTAGCCGCTACGCCCAGGAGTTTCCCCTGGAGATTTCCGCCAGCATCGCCCTGGAGCAGTCCTACGGTTACGTCGATGGCGACAGTGCCTCGCTGGGTGAAGTCTGCACGCTGATTTCCGCGCTGTCGCGCACACCGCTCAAGCAGTGCTTCGCCATCACCGGCTCGATCAACCAGTTCGGCGAGGTGCAGGCAGTCGGTGGGGTCAACGAGAAGATCGAGGGCTTCTTCCGTCTCTGTGAGGCACGAGGATTGACCGGCGAGCAGGGGGTGATCATCCCTTATGCCAACGTCACCAACCTGATGCTCGACGATCGCGTATTGCAGGCGGTGCGCGAAGGGCGCTTCCACGTCTACGCGGTGCGCCAGGTCGATGAGGCGCTCGGGCTGCTGGTGGGCGAAGCGGCCGGTACGCCGGATGAGAAGGGGCAGTTTCCCGAGGGCAGCGTGAATGCCCGGGTGGTGCAGCGCCTGCGTGAAATCGCCGAGATGGGCATGGAAGAGGAAGACAAGGGGCCGGCCAAGGCCATCGCCGAGGAAATCAACACGGCGGTGGCAGCGAAGAAGCCCGCCCGCAAAGGTCCGGCCAAGGAACCGGGCACGCCCAAGCCGAAGGGTTCCGGGGCGGCATGAGCCATGGGGCGCGATGCCGCTGCCGGCTGGTCAGCCAGTGAGCAGCGGCAAGGCAGCCACGCTGGACGGCGCGCGCGGCGATCTACCCCCGCGCCGTCCACAGAGTTATCCACAGTTGCCGGGGATAACCCGAGCCTTCCCTCGGCAGCCTGTCGGGGTGTAGGCTGGAGACCGGACCCCGTGAGGAACGCCGCCATGCCGCGCAGCCTCTGTCTTACCCGCCAATGCCTGGGACTGGTGACGCGCATCGAGTGTGTGGTGTTGCCTCTGGCCGGCGAGCGAGGGCTCTGGACCCTTCTCTGCGCGGCCGGCATGTCCGGCTCCCAACCTTCCGCAATCAAGTCCCAAGGCCCATTCCACGGGCCTTTCGTAGCCGAAGGCGTACTCGATGCGATTGCCGAAAGCCTGGCTGTTCAAGGCTATGAGGCTTGCTCCGAACCCATGATCTGGCGCCTGCATCTGCAGGCCGAGCTGCGTCGCCTGAACGGCGAGCGCTGCCGGCATCTGGGCGACTACCAGTTCCGGCCCGAGAGCTGAAACGAGTCTGCTCAGCTTTTGTGCAATCCGAGGAAGACTGCGTGGTTGAACGGTGGCAGAGATTCTTCCCGCGCTGATTCACAGCTTTATCCACAGTCTCCGGGGATAACTCGATTCGCAATCTTTAACACGTATTTCCAGCTCTGGTCCGGTCTTGGTCCTGCACGACACGCTGGTATACTCCCGCGCCGGTTCGACTCAACTGCGAGATCCCATGGAACGTTTTATCGAAAACGCGATGTATGCCTCCCGTTGGTTGCTGGCACCGATCTATTTCGGTTTGTCCCTCGCCCTACTGGCGTTAGCGATCAAGTTCTTCCAAGAGGTCTTCCATGTCCTCCCTGCGATTTTTTCGATCAAGGAAGCCGACCTGATCCTGACCTTGCTGTCCCTCATCGATATGACGCTGGTGGGCGGTCTGCTGGTGATGGTGATGATTTCCGGCTACGAGAACTTCGTCTCCCAACTGGATATCGATGAGGGCAAGGAGAAGCTCAACTGGCTGGGCAAGATGGACTCCGGCTCCCTGAAGATGAAGGTGGCCGCTTCCATCGTGGCGATTTCCTCGATCCACCTGCTCAAGGTGTTCATGGATGCGCAAAACATCAATGACACCAAGCTGATGTGGTACGTGATCATTCACATGACGTTCGTGGCCTCGGCGTTCGCCATGGGCTATCTGGACAAGCTGACCAAGCATTGACCCGCCTCGCTTCCTCCTGACCCGCCTGTCCGGAAATGGACGGGCGGGTGTCCTTTGGCCTTGTGCTTCCCGGGGTTTTCTACGAAGACTGTAGAAACCGACGAGAATCGGTGCGAGGTGACGTTATGAACCTGCATGATCTGTCCAGCCATGCCCGCGCCGGGCATGTCCAGGAATTGAATCTGATTTCCCTGGAAGGCGGTATCTACATCCTGGAGGCACGGATGGACGATGGCGCCCATCCGCTCAGCGACAACCAGGGGCACACGATGCATCTGCGCTCCGTCGAGCATGCCAGGGAACTGCTGCACACGCTGCCGACACTGCCCTGCAATCTGGTCCACACCATGGTGCACGATGAGATGTGCGGCATCCGCGAGGATAACGGCGAGATCGTTTGCGTCCCCATTTCGCTTTCGCTGCCTGGCTGATTTCGGCCTCGGTGCGTGTGCCGGCCATGGCTGGCGGAGGACTGTGCTAGTCTGGCGGCCCTTTTTTGTCCTGCGGAGCCGAGACGATGTCCGAACTCAACCTTTCTACCGACGAAACCCGTGTCAGTTACGGTATCGGCCGTCAGCTCGGCGACCAATTGCGCGACAACCCGCCTCCGGGCGTCAGCCTGGACGCCGTACTCGCAGGGTTGGCCGACGCCTTCGCCGGCCAGCCGAGCCGGGTCGACCAAACCGCCCTGGCGGCCAGCTTCCGTGTGATTCGCGAGCGCATGCAAGCCGAGGCTCAGGCCAAGGCTGAGGCGGTGGCCGGAGAAGGGCGGGCGTATCTGGAACAGAACGCCATGCGTGAAGGCGTCACGGTGCTGCCGTCCGGTTTGCAATATGAGGTGCTGGTGGCCGGCGAAGGCGCCAAGCCGTCCCGCGAGGATCATGTGCGTACCCATTACCATGGCACGCTGATCGATGGCAGTGTGTTCGACAGCTCCTACGAGCGCGGCCAGCCGGCCGAATTCCCGGTTGGCGGTGTGATCGCCGGTTGGGTCGAAGCCCTGCAGCTGATGAATACCGGCAGCAAATGGCGTCTGCATGTTCCCAGCGAGCTGGCCTATGGCGGCCAGGCGGTGGGCAGCATTCCGCCGCACAGTGTGCTGGTGTTCGACGTCGAGCTGCTGGAAATCCTCTGATCCAAAGGGTGGCCCTCGAGCGGTAGTCCGTTTCCGCTCGAGGACCGGCGCGAGAGCGTCGTTGCCCCCGTCATGCAGCCGGCTCCCGGGCGACCGGCTGCCATGGCGCTTCCTTGCACCGTTTGCTCGGTCAGTGCGGATCGTGGCCGGCCGGGCGCAATGCCCGCGCATAACAGAAGAGGAACAGGCTGCGTACCAGCTCCTTGAGCACACCGGGTTCGCTGGAACTCAATCCGGCGAAATCGAGCTCACCGAGGTCGCGCAGTTCGTCGAGGGCATCTTCTTCCAGCATGGCGCATACCTCCCCGGTATCCCGGTTCAGGATGCGCAGATAAGGGTGTGGGCGGTCCAGCCAGGCGTCAATCAGATAGGTCATGGCGCATCTCCTTGAATAAGTTTTATTGAGAATAATTCTTATTCGTGAAATGGCAAGCTCTGATTTGACCTTTTGTCGGTCGACGGGAAAGGTGTGACATTTACACTCGCTGTATGAGCGGGTGCCTTGTGGTTATCCGAAGAGCTATTGGCGAGGGCCCGTGTGAGTGCGGGCCGTTCAGGCAGGGAAATCAGTGGGTGCGAGCGACGGCGAAACGGCTCAATTCGACGAGGGCGTCGCGGTATTCGCTGGCCGGTAGCGCGTCGAGGCAGGCAATGGCGCGCTCGGCGTAATCGCGAGCCAGGCGGGCGGTGTAATCCAGAGCACCGGCGGCCTCCACTGCGGCACGGATGCTTTCCAGATCCTCGATACCACCTTTCTGGATTGCCTGGCGAACCAAGGCGGCTTGTTCAGGAGTGCCCTCACGCATGCAATGGATCAACGGCAGGGTGGGCTTGCCTTCGGCCAGATCGTCGCCAACGTTCTTGCCCAGCGTCTCGGCATCGCCCCGGTAGTCGAGCAGATCGTCGACCAGTTGGAAGGCAATGCCCAGATGATCGCCAAAGGTGCGCAGCGCTTCGCTCTGCTCATGGCTGGCACCGGCCAGGGCGGCGGCGCTGTGGGTCGAAGCCTCGAAAAGCATGGCGGTCTTGCCGCGGATGACTTCCATATAGGTCTCTTCGGTGGTGCTGGCATCGCGCACCTTGGAGAGCTGCAGGACCTCGCCCTCGGCGATCACCCGGGTGGCCTTGGAGAGAATGCGCATCACCGACATGGAGCCGAGCTCCACCATCATTTCGAAGGAGCGCGAATAAAGGAAGTCGCCGACCAGGACGCTGGGGGCATTACCCCACAGCGCATTGGCGGTGGAGCGGCCACGGCGCATGCCGGACATGTCGACCACGTCGTCATGCAACAGCGTAGCGGTATGCAGGAACTCGATGGTGGCGGCGAGCAGGCGCAGGTCGTCGTCCTGGCGGCCCAGTGCCTTGCCGCAGAGCAGCACCAGCAAGGGGCGAAGGCGCTTGCCGCCGGCGGAGATGATGTAGTCCCCGATCTTTTCCACGAGGGGAACGCGCGAAACGAGCTGCTTGCGGATAATGCCATCGACAGCGGTAAAATCGTCCGCCACCACGCTATAGAAGGCCTGGGGTTGCATCAGCGTTACGTGCTCCTCGTAGGTTGCGCGGCATGCTAGGGGGCAGGGTAGGGGCTGTCAAGGCAAAGCCCTGCGGCGCTTGCGGAGATGCGGCGCCTTGCGTACAATCGCGGCCCCTGAACTTCCCTGGGCATTTCCCTGCCTTACGCAAATGCACGGGCGTCCCATCCGGCCCCATGCAGCCATGCCAGCCGATCACTCTTTCTATAAAGCGCTGGGTGAGCAGGATCAACGGAGATATTCCATGTACGCAGTAATTGTTACCGGTGGCAAGCAATACAAAGTCGCCGAAGGCGAGTTCCTCAAGATCGAGAAGCTCGAAGTCGCCACCGGCGAAGCCGTCACTTTCGACCGCGTGCTGCTGGTCGGCAATGGCGATGACGTGAAGATCGGTGCTCCGGTCGTCGATGGTGCCAAGGTTGTGGCCGAAGTGGTTTCCCAAGGCCGTCACGACAAAGTGCGCATCATCAAGTTCCGCCGTCGTAAGCACCACATGAAGCGTCAGGGCCACCGTCAGTGGTTCACTGAGATCAAAATCACCGGTATTCAGGCGTAAGCACTACCTGATCCCCTTTTTGGAGTATTGAACTCATGGCACACAAAAAAGCTGGCGGTTCTACCCGCAACGGTCGCGACTCAGAAAGTAAACGCCTTGGCGTGAAAATGTTCGGCGGCCAGGCCATCAAGGCCGGTAACATCATCGTGCGTCAGCGCGGTACTCAGTTCCATGCCGGTTACGGCGTTGGTCTGGGCAAGGATCACACCCTGTTCGCGAAAGTGGATGGCGTGGTCAAGTTCGAGACCAAGGGCGCCTTCGGTCGCAAATACGTGAGCGTCGTGACTGTCTGAGTCCGGCCTTGCTGAAGAAGCCCCGTCATGCGACGGGGCTTTTTTGTTTCTGTATCCTATAGTTCTTCGTTTTTACTCAGCCCGCCCTAGGGCGGGAGGCGTTCCATGAAATTCGTCGATGAAGTATCGATTTTTGTAAAGGCCGGCGACGGCGGTAACGGCATGATGAGCTTCCGTCGCGAGAAGTTCATCGAGAAAGGTGGCCCCAACGGGGGCGACGGGGGCGATGGCGGCTCCGTCTACCTGGAGGTCGACGAGAACCTCAATACCTTGGTCGATTACCGCTATACGCGTCGGTTTGCGGCCAAGAACGGGGAAAAGGGTGGCAGCACCGATTGTACCGGTGCCAAAGGGGATGACCTCATTCTGCCCGTTCCGGTTGGCACGACGGTGATCGATGCGGGGACTCAGGAAGTCATCGGTGACCTGACCAAGCCGGGTCAGCGCCTGCTGGTCGCTCAGGGTGGTTGGCATGGGTTGGGTAATACCCGCTTCAAGTCCAGTACCAACCGTGCGCCGCGGCAGACCACTCCTGGCAAGCCGGGCGAGGCGCGCGATCTCAAGCTGGAATTGAAGGTGCTCGCCGATGTCGGCCTGCTTGGCTTGCCGAATGCCGGCAAGAGCACGTTCATCCGCTCCGTTTCCGCAGCCAAGCCCAAGGTGGCGGATTATCCGTTCACCACGCTGGTGCCGAACCTTGGCGTGGTCAGTGTCGGTCGCTACAAGAGTTTCGTCGTCGCCGACATTCCGGGCTTGATCGAAGGCGCTTCCGAGGGGGCTGGGTTAGGGATTCGTTTCCTCAAGCATCTGGCGCGTACCCGCTTGTTGTTGCATCTGGTGGATATGGCGCCGGTGGACGGCAGCGATCCGGCCGAGGCTGCGGAAGTCATCATTCGTGAACTGGAAAAGTTCAGCCCGGCGCTGGCTGAACGGGACCGCTGGCTGGTATTGAACAAGGCTGATCAGTTGCTTGAAGAGGAGCGCGAAGAGCGTGTTCGCTCCGTGGTCGAGCGGCTCGATTGGAAAGGCCCTGTCCATGTGATTTCGGCGCTGGAAAGCGAAGGGACCGAATCGCTCACTCAGTCGATCATGCGTTATCTCGATGAGCGCGAGCTGCGTAAGGTGGAAGAGCCGGCTTATGCGGAGGCGTTGGCCGAGCTGGATCGGCGTATCGAAGACGAGGCGCGAGCACGTTTGCAGGCGCTGGATGATCGCCGTGCCCTGCGCCGCGCCGGCCTGAAGAGCGTCGACGATATTGGCGATGACGATTGGGATGACGACTTCGAGGATGACGAGGATGGTCCCGAGATCATCTACGTCCGTGACTGACAATGAGGTATCGTTCAGCGCCGCTTTCATAGCGGCGTTGTTCTAACTGGCTTGGGGTTGAGAAATGCGGGACAAGGTGACCGGCGCGCGGCGCTGGGTGGTGAAGATCGGTAGTGCCCTGTTGACCGCCGATGGACGTGGATTGGATCGGGCAGCCATGGCGGTTTGGGTTCAGCAGATGGTGGCCCTGCGTGAGGCCGGCGTCGAGTTGGTGCTGGTGTCTTCCGGTGCTGTGGCGGCGGGCATGAGTCGGCTGGGTTGGGCGTCTCGCCCGAAGGCGATGCACGAGCTGCAGGCTGCTGCCGCAATCGGTCAGATGGGCCTTATTCGCGCCTGGGAATCCAGTTTCGCCGAGCACGGCAAGCATACTGCCCAGATTCTGCTGACCCATGACGACCTGTCCGATCGCAAGCGCTACCTGAACGCGCGTAGCACTCTGCGCACCCTGGTGGAGCTGGGGGTGGTTCCGGTGATCAACGAGAACGATACCGTCGTCACCGATGAGATCCGCTTCGGTGACAACGATACCCTCGCGGCGCTGGTGGCCAACCTGGTGGAGGCGGACCTGTTGGTCATCCTCACTGATCGTGACGGCATGTTCGATGCCGATCCGCGGACCAATCCCGATGCGAAGCTGATCCACGAGGCGCGTGCCGATGACCCGGCGCTGGATGCGGTGGCGGGGGGTGCCGGCGGTGCGCTCGGTCGGGGAGGGATGCAGACCAAATTGCGTGCGGCGCGCCTCGCGGCGCGTTCCGGGGCGCACACCATCATCGTCGGTGGGCAGATCGAGCGGGTGCTGGATCGGCTCAAATCGGGCGAGCGCCTGGGAACCTTGCTGGCGCCCGAGCGGGGCCTGCTGGCGGCACGCAAGCAGTGGCTGGCAGGGCATCTGCAGACTCGCGGCACGCTGACTCTGGATGCCGGGGCTGTGAAGGCGCTGGCGCAGGATCGCAAGAGCCTGCTGCCGGTTGGGGTGAAGGGTGTGCAGGGCAACTTCCGGCGTGGCGAAATGGTGGTGTGCGTGGGGCCGGATGGTCGCGAGGTTGCGCGGGGGCTCGCCAACTACAGTGCCGTCGAGGCTCAGAAGATTATCGGGCAGCCCTCCGATGCCATCGAGAAGTTGCTGGGTTATGTGGATGAGCCGGAGCTTGTTCATCGCGACAATCTGATTCTGGTCTGATTTCTCAGGGGGCTGTAATGCGGGCGTTCAAGGGATTGCTGTGCGGCATGCTGCTGTTGCCGCTTGTGGCTGCGGCTGAGCCGATAGGCGAGGTGTCTACCGTTTTCAAGTGGGTGGGGCCGAACGACAAGATCGTCGTCGAGGCGTTCGATGATCCCAAGGTGGAAGGTGTAACCTGCTATCTGTCACGCGCCAAGACGGGTGGTGTGAAGGGTGGGCTGGGGTTGGCCGAGGATCGTGCGGAGGCCTCCATAGCCTGCCGTCAGGTGGGGCCTATCCGCTTTCGAGCCGAACTGAAGGAAGGGGAAGAAGTGTTCAAGGAGCGCACTTCGCTGGTCTTCAAGACCATGCAGGTCGTGCGGTTCTTCGACAGGAAGCGCAATACCCTGGTGTATCTGGTCTATAGCGACCGGGTGATAGAGGGTAGTCCGCAGAATGCGGTGACGGCCATTCCGATCCTGCCTTGGAAGTGACGGTCTTTGCGGATTGTCGCTGGCGATCCGCAAAGAAGAAGGCAATAAAAAACCGGCCATTGGCCGGTTTTTTGTTCAGCATCCGTCGCGCTTAGGCGGCAGCGGCTTCGCTGAGTGCCTTGATGTGGGCATTCAGACGGCCTTTGTGGCGAGCTGCCTTGTTCTTGTGGATGATGCCTTTGTCGGCCATACGGTCGATCACCGGCACAGCCAGGGTGTAGGCGGCTTGAGCCTTTTCCAGGTCCTTGGCGTCGATCGCCTTGACCACGTTCTTTATGTAGGTACGAACCATGGAGCGCAGGCTGGCGTTATGGCTACGACGCTTCTCAGCCTGTTTGGCGCGTTTTTTGGCAGAAGGTGTATTGGCCACCGTCAAGCTCCTCGAAAACAGGGATACAAACAAATAAGGCCGCGAATCATGCCGACCTCACCCTGGCTTGTCAAGGGTGGCGGCATTCTTCTCAAGTGCCGTTCGACGAGCGTGTCCGCTGGCGCTGGATGATTTATTCGTGGGCGACCTCTACACTCGGCGGCTTCGCTCCGGCGTCCATCTTTTCCGTCGACCGAGTGGCCAGAAAACAGTAGCGATCAATGCCATGAATCTACTCAAGTCGTTGGCAGCCGTCAGCTCCATCACCATGCTGTCGCGGGTGTTGGGCTTCGTGCGCGACACCATCATCGCCCGTATTTTTGGTGCAGGCATGGCGACGGATGCCTTCTTCGTCGCCTTCAAGTTGCCCAATCTGTTGCGGCGCATCTTCGCCGAGGGGGCATTTTCCCAGGCGTTCGTGCCCATCCTGGCGGAATACAAGACCCAGCAGGGCGAAGAGGCGACGCGTACGTTTATCGCCTATATCTCTGGCCTGCTCACGCTCGTGCTGGCGCTGGTTACGTTGTTGGGCGTGCTCGCAGCCCCCTGGATCATCTGGGTCAGTGCGCCGGGTTTCGCTGACGAGCCGGAGAAGTTCGAACTGACGACCTCGCTGCTACGGGTAACCTTTCCCTACATTCTGCTGATTTCGCTGTCGTCGCTGGCCGGCGCCATCCTCAATACTTGGAACCGCTTTTCCGTGCCGGCGTTCGTGCCGACATTGCTGAATGTCAGCATGATTGGTTTCGCCCTTTTTCTGACTCCCTATTTCGACCCTCCCGTCATGGTACTGGGATGGGCTGCGCTGGCCGGGGGACTGCTCCAGCTTTTGTATCAGCTGCCGTCATTGAAGAAGATCGGCATGCTCGTCCTGCCTCGGCTGAATCTGCGCGATACGGGCGTCTGGCGTGTTCTGAAGCAGATGCTGCCGGCGATCCTGGGCGTTTCGGTCAGTCAGATTTCGCTGATCATCAATACCATCTTCGCGTCATTCTTGGTGGCGGGGTCGGTATCCTGGATGTACTACGCCGATCGACTGATGGAGCTGCCATCCGGCGTGCTGGGGGTGGCGCTGGGCACCATTCTGCTGCCGTCATTGGCCAAGACCTATGCCAGCCAGGACCGCAAGGAATATTCGCGGCTGCTCGACTGGGGCCTGCGGCTGTGCTTCCTGTTGGTGTTGCCCTGTGCGGTCGCTCTGGCATTGCTCGCCGAGCCGCTGACGGTTTCGTTGTTCCAGTATGGAAAGTTCTCGGCTCATGATGCCCTGATGACCCAGCGTGCCCTGATTGCCTATTCGGTCGGCCTGCTGGGTATCATTCTGGTCAAGGTGTTGGCGCCGGGCTTCTATGCCCAGCAGAACATCCGGACACCGGTGCGTATCGCCGTATTCACCTTGGTTGTAACGCAACTGCTGAACCTAGCGCTGATCTTCCCTTTGCAGCATGCCGGGCTGGCTTTGGCCATTGGCCTGGGCGCCTGTCTGAATGCGGGCCTGCTTTACTGGAAACTGCGCGCGCAGCGGCTGTTCCAGCCGCAGCCGGGGTGGGTTCTGTTCCTGATGAAGCTGGTCGTGGCGGTGCTGGTCATGGCTGCGGCACTGTTCGGGTTAATGCTGGTCATGCCGGCCTGGGACGAGGGTGTGATGCTGATGCGCCTGCTGCGCCTCGGTGGGCTGGTGACAATCGGTGTATTTGCCTACTTCGGTATGTTGCTGTTGCTCGGCTTCCGGATCAGGGATTTTTCCCGGCGAGCGGTTTCCTGATCCTGCTCGCCGTAGTGCCTGCTTGATGCGAGGTCTGGCCGAACTGTTACCGGGCCTCGGGTGTGCGTATAATCGGCCACTTTGTGAGCAAGATGCGTGTTATGCAGCTGGTTCGAGGTCTTCATAACCTGCTTCCCCAGCATCGGGGCTGTGTTGCCACCATCGGTAATTTCGATGGGGTGCACCGTGGTCACCAGGCGATCCTTAAGCGACTGCGCGAACGTGCGGCGGAGTTGCGCTTACCCAGTTGCGTGGTGATTTTCGAGCCTCAGCCGCGGGAGTACTTCGCTCCGGATAGCGCTCCGGCCCGTTTGACGCGCCTGCGCGACAAGCTCGAGCTGCTGGCTGCCGAGGGCGTCGATCGGGTGCTATGCCTGGCTTTCAACCGACGTTTGCGTGAACTCAGCGCGGCCGAGTTCGTGCATGCGGTGCTGGTGGAAGGGCTAGGGGTGAAGCATTTGGAGGTTGGTGACGATTTCCGCTTCGGTTGCGATCGTGCCGGCGATTTCGAGTTTCTGCAGCAGGCCGGTGCCGATGAGGGTTTCACGGTCGAAGCGGCGGCAACCGTCGAACTGGATGGCGAGCGTGTCAGCAGTACGCGCGTCCGCCAGGCGCTGGCGGCGGGCGATTTCGCCTTGGCCGAGCGCTTGCTGGGGCGGCCGTACTGCATCACCGGCCGAGTGCTGCATGGCCAGAAGCTCGGTCGTCAGTTGGGCGCACCGACCGCGAACGTGCAGCTCAAGCGCTGCCGGGTTCCGTTGTCCGGCGTCTATCTGGTCAGTGCCAGGGTGGACGACGGGCGGCGCCTGCAGGGCGTGGCCAATATCGGTGTTCGCCCGAGCGTGAAGGGCGACGGACAGGCCCACCTGGAAGTACATCTGCTGAATTTTGCCGGCGACCTGTATGGCCGGCGCCTGACGGTGGCATTCCACCACAAGCTGCGAGACGAGCAGCGTTTCGCCTCCCTGGAGGCGCTGAAGACGGCGATCGATGCGGACATCGCCGCCGCCCGGGCCTACTGGCTCGGTCAACCGCTTCAATAAAGAGCCTGAACGACATGACCGACTACAAAGCGACCCTCAACCTGCCGGAAACGGCGTTTCCGATGAAGGCCGGCCTGCCCCAGCGCGAGCCGGAGATGCTGCAGCGCTGGAGCAGCATTGACCTGTACCGGAAGCTGCGGCAGATCGGCGAGGGACGCCCGAAGTTCGTTCTGCACGACGGTCCGCCGTATGCCAACGGCAATATCCACATCGGTCACGCGGTCAACAAGATCCTCAAGGACATCATCGTCCGCTCGAAGACCCTGGCCGGTTACGATGCACCCTACGTACCGGGTTGGGACTGCCATGGCCTGCCCATCGAGCACAAGGTGGAAACCACCCACGGCAAGCACCTGCCCGCCGACAAGACCCGCGAACTCTGCCGTGCCTATGCGGCCGAGCAGATCGAAGGGCAGAAGGCCGACTTCATTCGTCTCGGTGTGCTCGGCGACTGGGATAATCCATACAAGACCATGGATTTCGCCAACGAGGCGGGGGAAATCCGCGCGCTGGCCGAAATGGTCAAGCAGGGATTCGTGTTCAAGGGCTTGAAGCCGGTCAACTGGTGTTTCGATTGCGGCTCCGCACTGGCGGAAGCCGAGGTCGAGTATCAGGACAAGAAGTCCGATGCCATCGACGTGGCGTTCCCGAGTGCCGACGACAAGGCTCTGGCAGAGGCATTCGGTCTCGAGTCCCTGGGCAAGCCCGCCTGCATCGTGATCTGGACCACCACGCCCTGGACCATCCCGGCCAACCAGGCGCTGAACGCACACCCCGAATTCGACTATGCCCTGGTGGACGTTGGCGACAAGCTGTTGGTGCTGGCAGCCGAGCTGGTCGAGGCCAGCCTGAAGCGCTATGGCCTCGAGGGGCAGGTCGTCGCCACGACCAAGGGCGAGCGCCTGGAGAATCTGAACTTCCGTCATCCGCTCTACGAGCGTCTGTCGCCGGTTTACCTGGCCGAATACGTGGCGCTGGATGCCGGTACGGGGATCGTTCACTCGGCGCCGGCCTATGGCGAGGACGACTTCGTCACCTGCAAGCGCTACGGGATGCACAACGACGACATCCTCAATCCAGTGCAGAGCAATGGCGTCTATGTCGACTCCCTGCCGTTCTTCGGTGGGCAGTTCATTTGGAAGGCCAACCCGCAGATCGTCGAAAAGCTTGCCGAGGTCGGTTGCCTGCTGAAGCACGAGAGCATCAGCCACAGCTACATGCACTGCTGGCGCCACAAGACTCCGTTGATCTACCGCGCCACGGCGCAGTGGTTCGTCGGCATGGACAAGCAGCCGAACCAGGGCGATACCCTGCGTCAGCGTGCATTGGCCGGCATCGAGCAGACCGAGTTCGTTCCTGCCTGGGGCCAGGCGCGTCTGCAAGGCATGATTGCCGGTCGTCCGGACTGGTGTATCTCGCGTCAGCGCAACTGGGGGGTGCCGATCCCTTTCTTCCTACACAAGGCCAGCGGCGAACTGCATCCGCGTACGCCGGAACTGATGGAGGCGGTAGCCCAACGTGTCGAGAAAGAGGGTATCGAGGCCTGGTTCAAACTCGATGCTGCCGAGTTGCTCGGTGATGAGGCTGCGCAATACGACAAGATCAGCGACACCCTGGATGTCTGGTTCGATTCGGGCACGACGCATTGGCATGTACTGCGTGGTTCGCACCCGCTTGGCCACGCCCAGGGGCCGCGCGCCGACCTTTACCTCGAAGGCTCCGACCAACATCGCGGATGGTTCCATTCCTCGTTGTTGACCGGCTGCGCCATCGACGGGCATCCGCCATACAAGGCGTTGCTGACCCACGGCTTCACCGTGGACGAGAACGGCCGCAAGATGTCCAAGTCGCTGGGCAATGTGATCGCTCCGCAGCAAGTCACTGACAGCCTGGGGGCGGACATCTTGCGTCTGTGGGTTTCGGCAACCGATTACTCCGGCGAAATGGCGGTCTCCCAGCAGATTCTGCAGCGCAGTGCCGACGCCTACCGGCGTATCCGCAACACCGCCCGCTTCCTGTTGGCCAACCTGAACGGCTTCGATCCGACCAAGGATTTGCTCGCGGCCGGCGACATGCTGGCGCTGGATCGCTGGGCCGTGGATCGCGCGGCATTGCTGCAGAGCGAGATCGAAGAGGCCTACGGCAGCTACCGTTTCTGGAACGTCTACCAGAAGGTCCATAACTTCTGCGTTCAGGAGTTGGGCGGCTTCTATCTCGACATCATCAAGGACCGTCAGTACACCACGGCGGCCGACAGCGTCGCCCGGCGTTCCTGTCAGACGGCCCTGTTCCATATCGCCGAGGCGCTGGTGCGCTGGATCGCGCCGATCCTGGCGTTCACTGCCGAGGAGATCTGGCAGTACCTGCCGGGCGAGCGTAACGAGTCGGTGATGCTAAATACCTGGTACCAGGGGCTTGGCGAGCTGCCGAGCGATGCAGAGCTGGGCCGCGATTTCTGGGCGCGCGTGATGGAAGTCAAGGCCGCCGTGAACAAGGAGCTGGAGAATCAGCGCACCGCCAAGGCCATCGGCGGCAACCTGCAGGCGGAGGTCACCCTGTACGCTGAAGAGTCGCTTATCACGGATCTGGCCAAACTGGGCAATGAATTGCGCTTCGTATTGATTACGTCGACGGCGACCCTGGCGCCGCTGGCCGATGCACCGGCGAATGCGGTAGATAGCGAGCTGGCTGGGCTCAAGTTGCTGGTGCGCAAGTCCGAGCAGGCCAAATGCGGCCGCTGCTGGCATCACCGCGAGGACGTAGGGATCAACCCGGCCCATCCGGAAATCTGTGGCCGTTGCGTCGAGAACATCGAAGGGCAGGGCGAGGTACGGCACTATGCCTGAGGCGCGTTGCTTCGCGGGTGTCGAGGTGACGGTATGACGTCTCGCTTCGGCAAGTTGTCCTGGCTCTGGCTCACCGTGCTGGTCGTCGTGCTCGACCAGGCCAGCAAGTTCTATTTCGAGGATACGCTGCGCCTGTATCAGCAGATCGTGGTGATCCCTGACTATTTCAGTTGGACCCTGGCTTATAACACCGGTGCGGCCTTCAGCTTCCTCGCCGGAGAGTCTGGCTGGCAGCGCTGGCTGTTCGCCTTGATCGCTGTTGCCGTCAGTGCCGTGCTACTGGTCTGGCTCAAGCGCCTCAAGACGGACGAGACCTGGCTGGCAATCGCATTGGCACTGGTCCTGGGCGGTGCCTTGGGAAACCTCTATGACCGCATCGCCTATGGTCACGTAGTCGACTTCATTCTGGTGCACTGGCAGAGCCGCTGGTATTTCCCGGCGTTCAACCTGGCCGACAGCGCCATCACCGTTGGCGCCGTCATGCTGGCGCTGGACATGTTAAAGAGCAAGAAATCCGGAGAACCCGCCCATGACTGAACAGCGTATCGGCCCGGATAAGGAAGTCACTCTACACTTCGCCCTCAAGCTGGAAAACGGCGAGGTGGTGGATAGCACGTTCGACAAGAAACCTGCGACGTTCAAGGTGGGCGACGGCAACCTGTTGCCCGGTTTCGAGCAGGCACTCTACGGCCTGAAGGCTGGCGACAAGCGTGTGCTGCCGATCGAGCCGGAGCAGGGCTTCGGCCAACCCAATCCACAGAATGTACAGATCATGCCGCGAAGCCAGTTCGAAGACATGGAGCTGTCGCAAGGACTGCTGGTGATCTTCAACGATGCGGCAAACACCGAGCTTCCCGGCATCGTCAAAGCCTTCGACGAAACGCAGGTCACCATCGATTTCAACCATCCCCTGGCCGGAAAGGCCTTGAACTTCGAAGTGGATATTCTCGAAGTACGTCCACTCTGATGCCATGTTTCCTCTCCCCATGCTGGGAGAGGAAACGCGTTAAACTCCGCAAAACCTGCCTCTGCGCGCCGAGACAACGCCATGCTCATCAAACTCGCCAACCCCCGCGGCTTCTGCGCTGGCGTCGACCGCGCCATCGAAATCGTCAACCGCGCCCTGGAAGTCTTCGGGCCACCCATCTATGTGCGACATGAGGTGGTGCATAACAAATTCGTAGTCGAAGACCTGCGTTCCCGCGGTGCCATCTTCGTGGAGGAATTGGACCAAGTGCCGGACAACGTCATCGTCATCTTCAGTGCGCATGGGGTTTCTCAGGCTGTGCGTCAGGAAGCCGAGCGACGCGGCCTGAAAGTCTTCGATGCCACCTGTCCGCTGGTAACCAAGGTCCATATGGAAGTGGCACGTTACAGCCGCGACGGCCGTGAATGCATCCTGATTGGCCACGCCGGTCACCCCGAGGTGGAAGGCACCATGGGTCAGTATGATGAGCGCAATGGCGGCGCCATCTATCTGGTCGAAGACGAAGAGGATGTCGAGCGTCTGCAGGTACGGGACCCCGACTCGTTGGCGTTCGTCACCCAGACGACCTTATCGATGGACGACACCAGCCGCGTCATCGACGCGCTACGCAAGCGCTTCCCCAACATCGGCGGACCGCGCAAGGACGATATCTGCTACGCCACGCAAAATCGCCAGGATGCCGTCAAACAGCTCGCCGACGAATGCGATGTGGTGCTGGTGGTCGGCAGCCCCAACAGCTCCAACTCCAACCGCCTGCGCGAACTGGCCGAACGTATGGGAACACCGGCCTACCTCATCGATGGCGCCGAAGACCTGCAACGTGGTTGGTTCGACGGTGTCCGCAACATCGGCATCACCGCTGGCGCCTCTGCCCCGGAAATATTGGTACGAGGCGTCATCGAACGCCTGCGCGGATGGGGTGCGGAAGAGGTTTCGGAGCTGAGCGGGCGTGAGGAGAACATTACGTTCTCCATGCCGAAGGAGTTGAGGGTGCGGGGGGGCTAAACAAACTCCGCAAA